>NZ_MPOI01000025.1:0-100475 GCF_001896145.1 Archangium sp. Cb G35 | reverse complement strand
TTCTTATACATATAGCCTCTCGGACGAACTGTGGGCGCTGGGGGTGACTCTGTACTGGCTGCTTACGGACGTGCTGCCGTTTGGAAATCGAAGGGAGCCGGGGCTTAATGCTCGCATCCGCTTGGACTCCCCGCCGCATCCTTGCGTCGCCAATCCGCGACTGCCCGAATCGGCCAGCCGCTTGTGTCTGCGCATGCTGGAGAAGGACCCGCAGTCACGCTTTCAAAACCACGACGAGATATGTGGCGCCGTTGAGGCGCTGTTGTCCGCACATGAGGGGGATGCGAGCTGGGATGTGCCGTTGATTGATCCGGAGTCCCCAAATCGTGTGACAACCGTGGGGGGGCCGAACGCGGACAAGCCGAGGAATGAGCAAGAGAAGGAGGTAGCCCAGTGGATAGGCGAGAAGCCCCGGCGGGGGCTTTGGAGGGAGGGCGATGCACTCCAGCCACCCGCGCCGGGCAAGCTGCTACCGCCCGTGGGTTTCCTGGAAGGGCAAGCGCGGGCCTTGCCCGACGTGCCCGCCGTGGACGTAGCCCCTGGGGAGGTGCAGGAGGACGCAGGCGCCGCACCGCCCCGGGGGGAGCCCGCAGGGCCGGTGGGTGGCGCAGCCGCGCCCCCGGTGCAGGGGCGGGCCGAAGCTCGGGCACCGCCCGCCCGCCGGGGGGCCTCGGGCGTGCGCCGTTGGGTGTTGGGCGCGGGGCCCTTCCCCACGGGGCGCCTGCTGCTGGACTTGCTCAAGCGGCCCCCTTTGTCCCTGGTGGCGGTGCTCGCCCTGGTGGCGCTCGTGGTGGGCTCCGTGGGCGCGCGGCGCTCGCCAGCACCCGCCCGGGAAGCTCCGCCCGCCCCGCTTCCAGGGAAGACGGCGCCCCCACCGAGCGCGTCTGCCAGCGATGGGGAGACGGAACGGGCCTCACCCATCCGCGAAGTGGCGCAGCCGCACAACCCAGCCGAAGCTAACAAGGGCGCGGCGCCTGTGAGGGCCCAACCCCCCGCGCCTACTCCTACCGTCATGCTTCGCAAAGAATCCCGCTTGAAGCCCGAAGAGAAGCCCGCCCCCCAGCCGCAGAACAAGGCGCGGCGCTGCGTCCCCATTTTTAAATGGGTATGCACGGCGGCCGGTGTCTGCTCACCCATGCTCACCGGCTGCCCTGGCGCCCAGGTACGCCCCGAGCCCGCGCCCATGGAGTGCCCCGCCGGTTCGAGGGAGACACACACCAAGTTTCACCTTGGCGGGACCCAAGACGTCGTTCTGCAAGGGCACAAGGGGTATGGTGGAGATGAACTCGCCACCATGAAAGAGGGCCCCGTTACCGTGGTGCTCGATGATTGGTGGGACAAGCTGCCCCCCGGCACGCTGCTAACCGGGACGTTGACGGTTGGGGAAAAGCGTTTCTTCGGCCGCTTCACTCAAGCACAGACACCAGACCGGCAGACCTACCCGGTTTGCGTTCAGGTTTACACCTCCGGTTTGACTGGCATGCGCGAAGGTCCAGACTGCCACAGAGGCGTGGGCCTTTGCCTCATGCCCGGCAGCAAGCCGGATGCTTTCAAGGTTTTCCCTCGCTTGGAAGTACAGACAACAAGCCGTTTTGAATAGAGCCGCCCGGGTTGGCCCGGTGCGGTGTTAAGCCGGGCGCCACCGTGCCCGGCGGTTTCACAGGGGCCCCGGTAGTCGGACATGGCTCCGTTTGCATTCTGGAGGTTGATTTCCGTGCTGCCCCCGTTTCCCGGTGCACTCCTGGCGTTGGCCCTCCTCACTGGCACCGCAGAGGCCGCCGAGCCGCCCGGCGTCTCCGAGTGCTCCGCCACCTCTCGGCTTGCCTTAACGGCCGAGTCCACCGAGCAGACGCCCGGCGTATGTGTCACCCCGGACGAGCCAACAACCTTTGTATTTGGTGCTCCGCTGCCCCCCGGGGCGGTGGTGCTGTCCGACAACCGCTCAATAAGCTTCGCGCAAGTCGATAATTTCGTGACTGTCTACCCAAAGCGGAGCCTCTTGGCTGGGGAGCGAGTCAAGCTGACGGTGCGCTTCGCGGATGGCTCGGCCCCGGAGAGTGCAAGCTTTTGGCTGGTGGGACACTCGGTGCTGGGGGCGCGGCGCGTGGAGGTGTTCCGCCACTCGCGCCCGGCGGATGAACTCAAGAGGGAGGCATCCGAGGCACGAGCCGAAGCTCGCCAGTGCCAAGAGGACAAGGCGCGGCTGCTGGCCGAGCGCACCGAGCCGGGCGGACTCATGGGCGCCGCATGGCTGGAGCGCACAAGGGCCGTTCAATCAAAGAACATTCTCGGAGACTTGAGGCAGTACCCTGGCAACGCGCTAGAACTGGCCAAGGCCAGGAGCTACAGCCACCCGGGAAGCGTGGCGGTGCGGCTGAAGCTCCTAAACCCTGGGGCCGAGCCCTGGACAGCGGCGGGGGCGGTGTTGAAGGACTCGACGGGCGCGGAGGTGGAGTTTTCACCATGGCAGGAGGCCGCAATTCCCGCCGGGGCCCCTGGCTTTGTCGTGGTGGGCGCCGAGAGGGAGGCGGGGCAACTCGCCTGCCCCTGCACCCTCAAGTTGTGGGAGGCAGAGGGGCCCCGCACCGTCACCCTCGGGAACGTCACGTTCCCGCCTGTAGAGCAAGGAGGCGAGCGCGAGTGAGTGGCGCCGTCGCCCCATGGGGCCCGAGGGAAGCACAACCTACCCGATGGGTTTTGGGCACCTCACCAGACCCGACGGCTTGACCTAGCTATCAGCCGTTTTCTGTAATCGGCGGGTTTGGCTTCCAACTCGGGCGGCTCGCCCGGAGAGGTGCGTAAATGTCTAGGCATGCCATCGATACTCGCCCCATGGGCACACGGCAGCCCTTGCGAGTGGGGGCGCTGGCCCTGGCGGCGTTGATGCTGGTTACAGCGTGCGCCACGGGAACCCCCTCAGGCGGAGGGCTGACGGCGTACCGTTCCAGCCTGCCCACTCCCGAGGGCTCCTCCGAGGCGTGGACGCTGGAGGCGGAAGCCGACGAAGAAGACACAGGCGACGGCGAAGCCATCTTTTCCAACCTGCCCACGGACTTTCAGCCGGTGAGCGTCAGTGACTCCGAGCTTAGGGCCGCTCTGGCAACGTTTTGGCTCGAAGTCCCGCTGCGGGTGTCCACCTCATGCCCCCCGTTGTACGTCGGCCGGAAGCTGGCGCTAGCGTCCGCGCCTTTGAGCGGCGAAGCGTGGCAATCAGACTTGGCGCAGTCCTATGGGCGATTTTGTGAGCGGCGCGGTAATCCTGGCGACTGTCTAACGTTGTTTGACGATGGGCCCCGCCTGCAAGCCAACGATAAGCGCAGTATCGCCCTTGCCCTGGCGGTGGGGCCCGCCCTGGAAGGCGTGGATGCGGAAGTGCGGGCCATGCTCAACCCGACGCGGGTACTTGCTACTCTCAGCCTCACGATTACAGCCTATATGGCTCTATTGCTTGCACCCGAGCCCGTCACGAAGGGCGTTGCGCTCGCGTTCTCCGTGCTCATGTGGGGCTATCTCGGATGGGAATTCTTCGATCTACTGCGAGCCTATGCTCAGCTTTACGAAGATGCGCCGCGAGCTTCTAGCTTTGCGGAGTTGCGGGAGGTGGGTGACAGGTTCGGAAGAGTCATCGGCCCCAATAGCGTGCGAATTCTCGTCATGGTGGCGACGGCGGCGGTAGGTGAAACGGCGGCGCTCATGTCGAAAGGGCCGAAGCTGCCGGGCTTCGGGCAAGCTTCGCGCACCGTCGAGGCAAACACTGGGCTTCGCCTGATGGATGCGGCAGCCGATGCCGAGCGAGTCATTCTTTCCGTAAACGAGGGCACGATCCGCATTGTCCTGCCAGTCAATGCCGTGTCCATGACTGCGCGGAACGGAGGAGGCGCGCGCCCTGCACTCAAATCCAATGAGCCCACGAAAGGCGGCAGACTTCTTCCTAATGGTCATCGCGCCTTTAGTTCGTTCAGGGCCTTCAAACGTTACATGGGAAAGGCTGGCGACGGGCTGGAATGGCATCATCTCGTCGAGAAGCACAAATTCAACCTCAAGCGTTTCGGTGCCGAGGCTCTTCATAATACTGAGAATATCATTCCACTAAACAAGGATCTGCATGCGGAGGTCAGTGCGTTCTATTCCTCAAAGAGACCCAATATCACAAACTCATACGACTTGACCGTGCGAGAGTGGATAAGAACTCAAAGTTATGAGAAGCAGCGCTCGTTTGCGCTGCTTGCTATGGAAAAGATCAGAGCAGGGGAGTGGTGATGGCGAAGGATATAGAGAGGATTGTAGAGGAGTTTGCGGAGAACGTGGCCGCGCAGACGGAGGCGATAAGGAGAGGAGACGCAAAGACGGGCAACAAGCACGCTAGTCGTTATATATCTGCGCTCAAGAAGCTGCGGTTGAAGGGTGATGCCGGACGTGATGCGCTCGCCGTTCTGCTCAAGCATCCTCGCGCGGATGTACGGGTTAGTGCTGCTGGGTTCTTGCTGCGGTATCGAACGGCGGAAGCAAAAGCAGTGCTGGAGGCTGCCGCCACCGGAGACGGTGTTGCGGCTATTGATGCGATCATGGCCCTGAAACATTGGGAGGAAGGCACCTGGAACTTGGATCCCGGGTGATGCCCGAAGCACGGGCCAGTGGCGGACAGGGCCCGGCAGCCGAAGCTCGGGGTGGTGCTACTCGGATAATCGGAGCACGGGCCGGTGGTGGCCATGGCAGCCACCCCAAGGCCCGCGAGGACATGCACGAAGCACGGGCCGGTGGAGGGTGCCAGCAACCCGGCAGCCACGGCGGGCACCTCGGGCCGTTGGAGGCCACCAGGGGTACCCGTCCAGTCAATGACGTGCTGCGATGCTTGGCCGAACGAGTACCCAGGGCCAGGAATCCGCGCTCCAGGCGTCGTAGCGCGGGCAAGGGCATCACAGACACCACAGCGGGACTTGCGCCGGGGCGGCTTCACCTCCACCACGCCATGGGGCTCGAAGCGGGCTCCACTCACTCGCAGGCCCTTCACCCCCAGCAGTTTCTCCACCCCGATCCGCGCCATCGTCCGCCTCTCCCGCCGCGCTCTTCGTCCCTCCCTGTCCGTACCGGGGCGGCGCGTTATGCAAGGCGACCGCCAGCGCTGGTTCAGAGGGGAGCAGCCCTTTGCGCATCACATTGGTCGTCTCTCGCTGTGAACCACCATCCGTCGAGGGAAACCCACGGGTGCTACAGGAGAGCCGAACAAATGCCCTAATTCAATCGACGAGCGCTGGAAGGATGGAAAACTCAATCCCCTGTCACTTGAAGTCAAGATGTCGTCCACAGTGACCAATCACAATTTTCTTTGCGTCCGGGTCAAACTCAAAATGCAGTCGCCATGTCTCGGCGACACTATCCTTCACGCCAATTTTCAGGTGCTTCCACATGACGATTGGATTGCCGTTGTATTGAAAAGTACGAAGCTTTTGAGCACCTTTGCGACCCTCGACAGATTCACTTTCCCTTGAAGCAAAGGTAGCACTTGAGAAGCATTTCTTGCCAGCCGAGTCACCGCCGTTTTGGATCTCCACAAAGTATTCTTGGACGAGAACAAGCATGAGTTCAAATGCCTTTTCCGGCTTCTGAAAAGCTGCGGACTCTTTTGCTGAACTCCATGCGGATGGCAGAATGATCACCCGATCCGAAAACAATGCGTTCAATACATGAAGAGCTTGCTCAAGTGACCGAGGACCACCTCGCAGCACGTCGCGCAGAGCCTCTTTTTGTGGGGCGTTCAGGCCATTGTTGGTTGTTTTCAGAAGGCTTGCCAAGTGAACTGAGGCAAGCTGCTCTTTATGTTTTGATTGGTCACGTTCTTGCTCTGCAATCTCAAGAAGCTGGCGCAATTCATTGATCTCGGCTTCGTGACGGATGACGTCACGCTCCCAAATTGTTCGCTCTTCTTGTGCCGTTCTAAGTTGATGCCGAAGTTCGGCGATCTCTTGTGCATGAATCTCACTCTGAAGTTGAAGATTTTTTGCGTTTGCTGTCTCTCGTTGCAGGAGTGTCTCGGCCTGTGCACGACTTTCATTGCGATCCCACTCCTCAAGAATTGCAAAGAATCTAGGAGGAAGAGCACGCCAAGTAATTCTTTCGGCAACTTCTCCAGCTAGCCGTTCGGTGGCAGTCGAGCCGTAAGTCTCAAACCGCTCAGGAAACCACAGATAGTGGTCGCGAGGGCTCCGACTTTTCTTGATGCCGGTCTGATAAACCCGCGCTGCTCCATCAAAACAGTGACCATACTCACGATCAAAACCCAACTCTTCAAATGCATCCGCAAACAGCCATGTGGCGTCATCATCAAGCTTGACGACAACGGCTTGAGTGGAGAGGCGTTTCGCTAGCACGTCCGGGTCGACGAGAAAGGTGTTTGAGTCTTTAAGCGCCGACACAACCAAATAGGGATGGGAGCGATTGTCATCCATGAGCACGTGGCGCACAAATGTCTTCGCCTCGTCCTTTCGGATGTGAATCGGGCCTTTCGTGAAAAGATCTCGTGCGCGTGGTTTTGCGCTTGGCAGAGCGCAGAGATTGCCGACAACAATAGGGGCCCCGGCGACAGGCCGAAGGTTTAGGTGCGGTGGTGAAGCTCTACCAGTGGCATGTTCAACAAGAATGCCTTTTGATGTGGTTTCACTGGTAATGCGAACAACTGAGTGCCACCAGATGTCGGGCTTTTGGTCGTCTCGGTGCACGAATCGCAGAAGAAATTTTTCTGCGTTATGTCGCACGGTAAGCTCGCATCCATTCGACAAAATCGGACTCGTGCCGTTGAGCAGTGCCTCTCGATTGAACTTTGAAGGTACGCCTTGCAACTCACGAGAAGACCGTCGTTTCTTGTAGGCTCTAACTCCTTCAACCCAATCCAGGTACTCATGAATAGCCTTCTCAAGTGAAAGACCATCCAAATGAAGCGACGTGAAGTAGGTGGGTGACAAAACAACACGAGGGAGCAATGGCTCGGTCGTGGAAAATCCGGGTTTGAGCGTTTGGGTCATGCATAGATATTAGCTTGGAACCAACTTTGGCCATATCTTTGATTTTTTGAGAAACTGTGTGACGGCGAAATTTCAGTGCCCATGTCTGTGGGGCGGGCGATCGTCGTCCTCGTGCATTTGTACAGTGTTGCTGGAAGCGCGGTGGGATGCATGGGGCCGTTAGCTGCGTGGATTGAGCCACAAAATGCTACGTTGCGGATTAGCATTGGTGATGCAGCTTAGTAGGATATAGATGGATCGTTGGGCCCGTCGCTCGCGTTCGACAAAGCGGCAAAAGGGACCAAAAAAGGACCAAATCGAACGGACGCGCCTGGACTCTCCCGGACAGATGGGCGCCCCATGTTCAGAGGGAGAACGGGGGTGTGCCTCTGGTCCCGAGTGGGGGCGGCTCCGCCCTTGGCGGCTTCGATTCCCGCCGCCTCCACCAGGGTGATGATGGGGAGGCATGCCGCTTTCATGATGGAGTCATGTGGCCCGCATGACGAGGGGTGGAAGGTGCTCATGGGACGCTCGTGGACCATGAGCGCTCACCGTCTTCTCGCCTGTGTCCTCCTGGCCACTCTCCAGCTCGCCTGCCAGTCACAGCAGGCCGCGAGGAGGGATCGTCAGTCGCTCCATCGGCTCTTCCATGAGCCTCCCCCCCGCTGTGACACGGTGCCGCAGTGTGTCGCCATCGCCAGTCGCGAGCCCGAGGTGTTCTCGCTCGCGTTGAAGAGGATGCTGGTGAAGCCGTCCCTCTCCACGTTGGTGGACGGCTTCGACTATCAGCACGAGCGCCCCACGGTGACCCGGCGCGTCCAGGAGCAGCTCTGGCCCCTGCTCCATGGCGTGCTGAAAGAGGCCGTCGCGAATCCCTCCCGAGGGGACGTGCCCCCCGAGCTGATGGGCCGCCTCTTCGCGCTCGCCGAGCACGAACTGCGGTCGCCGAAACCGGAGCCCTTCCCGTGGGGGTTGGAGCTGCTGAAGTCCCTGGCGAAGCTCCCCGAGGGGCGCGCGTTGCTCGTCCAGCGGCTCTTCGCGGGTGAGGACGCGATGGCGATCGCCGCCAGCCTCGTGCTCCTGGAGCAGGAGCCCGACCCCGCCAGGGAGCCCGCGGTCTCCACTCGCGCCATCGAGGTCCTCTGGGGGTGCTACCTCGCGCAGCGCACCCGGGGCACCTATCTTCCGGAGCTGGAGTCGGCTCGCCAGCTTCCGAAGCTCGTCACCCAGACCCTCCAGGCGTTGCCCGTGTTCCACTCCCGGGTCATCGCGCAGGTCGAGGCGGACGCCGAGCGCGGCACCGTGTACCCGTCCGACTTCAGCCTCTACAACGGGTTCCTGTACGGCCGAGGGCTCTCGTGTAAGGAGCCGCGCCTCCGGGGTGTCTTTCTGCGATTCGCGGCCGCCGGCAGCGCCGATGCCGTGTATTCGCTGCTCGGCTGCCTCGAGGGCATGTCCACGCAGGAGGTGGCGCAAGTGGTCGCCCTCTCCCGCTCCTCCTCGAAGAAGGTCCGGGTGGAGATCATCCCCGCCCTGGGGACGCTGGCGCGGGAGCATGTCCCGGCTCGAGAGGCCCTCCTCGAGGTGCTCCAGCGCGATGAGCCGGAGAGGTGGGGGCAGCCATCGATACCCTCGTCAAGGGGGCTTCGTCACCCAGGACGCTCCCCCTGGACTGGCGAGAGCGCGCGGTGGCCGGGTGGTTGCTGAAGGTCCCCGCCAGCCGCTTCAGGGAGGGCGCCTGGCACTGGCCCCTCGGGGGGGCCCTCGAACTGGCCGAGCAGGTGTACCGGCGGCGCTTCCGGCCCTATGAGCATCCGCGACCCATCATTTGCGACAGCGGGAACTTTCCCTCCGAGGTGGAGTCGCAGAGCCTGGAGGATCAGATCGCCTTCGGACTCGAGCCGCCTTTCTCCTCCGAGCAGGCGCTGGCGCGGGACCGCCGGAGCGAGGAGCGGTGGATGACTCGGGATGGGGTCAAACTGCTGGAGGGCCGGGAGCGGTTCTCCCGGTTTCTCGACTGGTCCGAGGGGCGGCGCTCCACCTGGTGAGTCAGGGGAGATGACCGGCGAGCTGAAGCCCGGCACGGCGGACCGCCAATGCCGCTCCCTTCACGTACACCAACACCCGCCGCCTGCCTCCACACCTCACACAGACGACTCCCGCTACGAGCAAAGACAGACATCGCTTCTTGTGCATGGACATGTTCCTTCCGCAAGGAGATGAGCGCGAACGTTCCCGGGCAGAAGAAACATGCGATTGCAATGACCCGTGGGGACTCGTAGGAGGAACGCGCCCGGGAATTCCATCCCGGGTCCTGCGAGGTCACCTGTCATGTCTCCACGTTCTCCAGTCAGCCGTCGCCGCTCGGCCCTCCTCTCCCTGCTGGGCACCTGTGCCCTGCTCCCCCTCACCGCTTGCGACGAGCCCGAGCCCCAGCCCGAGCCCCCGCCGCCGGTGGATACCTCGCCGCGCACGTTGCGGCTGATGCAGACGAGCGATCTGCACACCAACATCCTCCCCTGGGACTACTTCACCGGAAAGCCGGACCCCCTGCGCGGCCTGTCCAAGGTGGCCACGCTCGTGAAGCAGGCCCGGGCGGAGCAGCCCGAGTGCAACCTGCTCATCGACACGGGCGACACCATCCAGGGTACGCCGCTGGGCACCTACTACGCCCTGGTGGACAACGCTCCCCAGCACCCCATGGCCGTGGCCATGAACGAGCTGCGCTACGACGCCATGGCGCTCGGCAACCACGAGTTCAACTACGGCCTCGACGTCCTCTCCAAGTTCAAGGGCGAGGTGGGCTTCCCCCTGCTCGGCGCCAACATCCGCCACAGCTCGGGCGGCGAGGCCTTCACCCCCTACCTGCTCAAGGACGTGTGCGGAGTGAAGGTGGGCATCCTCGGCCTGGTGACGCCCGGGGTGACGACGTGGGAGCGCGCGGAGAACATCCCCGGCCTGCGCTTCGAGGATCCGCTCGCGACGGCCCGGGAGTACGTGCCGAGGATGCGGCAGGCCGGCGCGGACGTGGTGGTGGTGGCCATCCACAGCGGCCCGGACAAGCAGCCCACCGGCAGGGCCACCGATCCCGCCTCCTGGCTGACCGACTACGCCGACCCCACGAAGTGGGCCGACCGCGGCAACCTGCCCGGCGAGAACCAGGCGGTGCAGATCGCCCAGCAGGTCGAGGGCATCGACGTGCTGCTCACCGGCCACACCCACCAGCCCATCCCCAAGATGCTGCTCGAGAACACCCAGGGCCAGGACGTGCTGCTCATCCAGCCCAACCGCTGGGGCAGCCACCTGGGCGTGGTGGACCTCTCGCTCGTCCACGCGGACGGCCACTGGAAGGTGGAGGGCAAGGACTCGCGCCTGCTCGAGGTGAACGCCAGCGTGGAGCAGGACGCGCGGGTGACGCAGCTCACCCAGGGCCACCACGACACTACCCTGAACTACGTGAGCAGGAAGATTGGCACCACCCGCGCCGCCTTCCCCGGGGGTTACGCCGCCCGCTACGTGGACAGCTCGCTGGCCGATCTCATCAACGCCGTGCAGGAGCAGGCCGCCGACGAGGCTGGCTTCCCGGTGGACTTCTCGATCGCCGCGCTCTTCACCGATGATGGCCTGCCCGCTGGCGACATCACCCTGCGCGACGCCTACAGCATCTACATCTATGACAACACGCTGTATGTGATGGAGATCAACGGCTCCATCCTGCGCCGCGCGCTGGAGCACAACGCCGGGTACTTCGTCCAGTGGAACCCCAGTGCCCCGCCCGATGCCTCCAGACCGGAGGCGGCCAGGGTGAGCAGCGTGCAGCACTACAACTGGGACCTCTACTCGGGCATCGACTACGGGTTCGATCTCACGAAGCCCTTGGGCTCGCGCCTCACCCACCTGAGGTTCAAGGGCGCGGACGTGCGCGATGACGACGTCTTCCACGTCGCCGTCAACAACTACCGGGCCGGCGGCGGAGGCGGCTACTCCATGTTCAAGGAGGGCCGGGTGCTCTGGACCTCGGCGGATGGCGTGCGCGACTACGTCGCCCGCTACCTCCAGAACCACCCCGGCGTGGACCCCAACGACGTGAACGCGTGCAACTTCTCGCTCACGCCCAGCGTCTACGACTACTACTTCCAGGCCACGCGCGGCCCGGTGAAGTGCTCGGTACCGTAGTGAGCGCGCGCCCTCTCCCCCCTGGGAGAGGGCACCTCTGGAGGGGCCACGTCGAGCACGGCAACGGGTCCTGGACTCACGCCCCGCCCTGGGCATCGTGAAGCCGCAACACATACAGGAAGTCCCGAAGGGTGCGGCCCCGGGCCACGACGAGCCCATCGCGCAGGATGAGGTCCTCCTCCAAGACGTCCGGGAAGTACGCCATGGGCACGGGGTCCGTCCGGCGATGGAAGGCGACGGGGCCCTCCCCCAGCACCTCCCAGTACTGGCGGCGCGTTACCTCCTCGGGCTCCGCGTTGCCCTGAATCACGGCGCGAGGCGCCCCCGTGGCGAGGTCGAAGAAGCGCGTGGTCTGGTCATCGGAGCGGGTGACCAGCCAATCCCCCTCCATGGCCACCGAGAACGGCATCGCCGGATGCGGCACCTCGTACAGGAGCCCTCCCGTCCCCGCGTCGAAGAGGCGCACGCGATCGTCCAGACTGCACGCGGCCACCCGGCCGCCATCGTCGGACAGCCGCACCGCGATGACAGGCTCATTGGAAGGCTGGAGGACGCGCCGGAAGCCCGCGGATAGGTCGAAGACCTCCAACTCCCCAGAGGCCCGGCCCACGGCGATGCGGGGCGCGCGGGCCGCCGCCGCGTACGCGGGCGCGGGCTTCAGCATCGCCTGGGTGTCGAGCACCAGCGCCCCCGTGCCCATGTCGTGCACCATGAGCCGGGAGGCCTCTGCATGGCCCGAGACGACGTAGGCCCCATCGGGCGTGAACTCCACCAGCGAGACGGGCGTCACCGGCCCCTTCAGGGTGTGCCGCAGCTTCCCGTCCGCGACGCGCCACACCCGCACCACGCCGATTTCGATGACCGCCGCCAGCCACTGCCCGTCCGGCGAGAAGGCCATGGGCGGCTCCAGCGTCAGCTTCTTCGACGCATCACGCCCCTCCAGCGGTGGCACGGACAGCTCCCGCACCGGCACGAGGCGCTCCACGTCGATCAACTGGACGCCCCGCCTGGGAGGCTCCTCGTGGAGATGCAGGACGGGGTAGGCGGCCAGGGCGCCGTCCGGACTGAAGCGCCAGGGCTGCAGGCCGGACTCGTTGGCCTCGGCGGGTACCGCCCGCATGTGTCCCCGGGCATCGATGGCGAAGGCCGCGTCGTACCGCTTCGCGATGGCGATGTTCCCCTCCGCTCGCCCCCAGAGGTTGACCACGCGGTGCTCCTCGGCGAGCAGGGTGGGCGGCGTGGGCGCGTGGAGCTCGCTCAGGAGCACGCCCCCGTCGGCGGCCGTCAGCGCGAAGTGCTTCAGGTCCGGCGAGAAGGCCGCGCCGCGCTCGTGGCCATCCGAGGCATAGGGGCGCGTCCACAGCGTGACGCCGTCGCCCAGCTCCAGCAACTCCAGCCGGTCATACCGGAGCAGGCCCAGGCGCGACGTCCCCAGCCAGCTCACCTGGGAGTAGCGCCCCTCCCCCTTCAATCCCTCCATCCGCTTCCAGTCCCGCGTCCGCGCCACGGCGACGCCGTCCAGGGCCGCCCAGGCCAGCCACTCGCCATCCGGGCTGAAGGCCACCGTGCCGACGGACGTGTCGGAATCCAGCCGCGCCACCTGCGCCCCCGTCTCCACGTCCCAGACGCGCACCGTGTCGTCCGAGGCACCCGAGGCCAGCCAGCGCCCCGAGGGATGGAACGCCACGCTCAGCACCGACTGCTGATGCCCCTGAAGCGTGCGGACCCTCTTGCCCGAGGCCACATCGTACAGATGGATTCTCCAGCCGAGGTTGCCCACCGCGAGCAGCGTCCCCTCGGGGCTGAAGGCCACCGACGTCACCTGGCCCTCCTGGCCGGTGAAGGCATGCAGTTGCGCTCCCGTCTCCGCGTCCCAGATGCGCGCGTCGTGGTCCCTCGAGCCCGACGCCAGGCGCTTGCCGTCCGCGCTCCAGGCAATCCCTCGCACCTCGCCCTCGTGGCCCTCCATCACCTGGAGGCTTCGGGCGGTGGCCGCGTCCCAGACGCGCACGTTGTGACCATCCGACCACGAGCCGGTGGCCAGCCGCGTCCCAGACGGGTCGAACGCCGCGCACAGCACCTGGGAGTCGTGCCAGAGAACCTCGTCCACGCCTTCGAGGGCGCCGCGCAGCGGAAGCAGGGACTCCACCCAGGACGAGCCACCCGCCGCTTCGCGCTGCCGTCGCCACTGCGCCGCCAGCGAGTGCAGGTGCGCCTCCGGGTCGCTCCAGGGCTTCGCGCCTGCCCCGGAGTAGTGCGCGGCGGCATCGGGCGCGTCGTACCAGCGCAGCCGGTTGTAGAGACACTGGAAGAGGGCCTCGGGGTGCGCCCGCAGGAAGCCGGCGTCGAGTGCGATGGCCTTGCGCAAGACGCGCAGCGTCTTCGGGCCCACCGTGGGCCCGTCCTCCCGCGGCACGCGGGCGTCCTCGGGCGTCTGGGCGAGCGCCGAGTCCAGTGCGGCGAGCAGCGCCTCCACGCCCTGGGTGCTCAGGAGGTGTTCGAGGGTGGAGAGCTCGGTGAGGGATGCGAGGTCGTGGGGCATGGCAGTTCCTTCGCCGCGAGACGCGAGGGGGCGCATTCTCGCGGCGACTCTCTCCCGGATTCAATGGCAGACGAAGGCCGCTGACGGGAGCCCACGAGCTGTGAGCCATGGCCCGATTCACGAAGGGGCGCAGTGACGATATTCGTCCCCCAGGTGACGCAAATTGTCCCTTGCCCTCCCCCCGGCGCTCCTGAAATCACCACTTTCAGGGCTGGCCCACGTCATGCAGTCCGGCGACGAACCGCGACGAAAGGCCCCCTCCATGCCCCGCAGCCCCTTGCTCCTCCTCCTCGCGACCCTCGCGGCCACTGCCGCCGCCGCTGCCCCACCTGTCGACGACGGGTATGACGACGGATATGAGGAGACCGAGGAGATGCCTCAAGACGAGCTCGAGGGCTCCAGCCGCTTCTCGCTCATGACCGGCTGGCGGTATGCGCCCAACGGCCGCTTCTACGACATGTACTACGCGCGCCCGAAACACCAGGGCCTGGAGCGCTCTCGAGGCGCCACCGGGGGGCCGCTGCTGATGGGCTGCTTCGCGTTCTCGCCCATCAACCTGATCGAGGTGGGAATCGATCTCTTCACCACCTACGAGCGCATGGAGTTCACCGGCCAGCCCGGGCTCAACGCCGTCGGCGTCGGAGCGATCATCGACGTGCGCTTCCAGCACAAATTCGAGTTCGGCCGCTACGGGCTGGTTCCCTCGGCGGGAATCCTGCTGGGGCCGACGTTCGTGGCCTCGTTCTTCGATGGCGGGTATGCGGTGGAGAGCGGCTCGCAGTCCTTCGGAGTCACAGCGGGAGCCACTCTGCGCCTCTCCGACGTGTGGGGCCTGCGCTTCGATTACCGGCTGGTCACCGGCCGGGGCGAAGCGGAGGACATCGGCTCCTTCGATGCCGGCGGGAGCTGGTTCTCCGTGGGCATCAACTACCAGTTCCCCACGAAGCCAGCCCGGCCCCTGCGCCGGATGTTCTGAATGGTCCCACAGCAGGGGTAGCTACTGCGCGACGATTCCCCCGTCCACCGGAAGCGCGGCTCCCGTGATGAAGGACGCCGCGCTCGAGCCAACGGATGAAGCGCGCCTCGCCCCCCTGCTTCTGGATGGCCGCCACCGTCTCCTCCCCTCCCTCCACGTTCACGTCGGAGACGATCACCCTCGCCCCCTCGCGCGCGAACACCGCCGCCGCCGCACGGCCAATCCCCGAGCCCGCCCCCGTCACCAGCGCTGCCTTGCCTTCCAATCTCCTGCTCATGGATGTCTCCCCCAGTTCCCGGCCACTCGCTGTTCCGGCCGGCTCCACCCACCGTGACAAAGAAGCCCGCCCGGAGGAAGTCTTCGTCCACCCCCTCGCCCGGCGCCTCGGGGGGTTCACTTCTGTGGCGGCACCCCACCCTCTTGTTGTAGGGTCCGCCCACCCTGAGGAGCGCTGCAACGGGGGTCCCTCCCCGCCAGGCTCAGGTTCGTGCAACGGCGCTCGCTGACTCGTGGCTGGATGCCCGGGAGGCGAGCAGGTCCCGTCGCCCACATCCAGCCCCCTGCCGAGGAGCACCGCATGAGGGCTGCAGTCGATCTGTCCAAGTTCACCGACTACCGCATCGCCGACATCAAGCTGGCCGACTGGGGCCGCAAGGAGATCGCGATCGCCGAGACCGAGATGCCCGGTCTCATGGCCATCCGCGACGAGTTCACCAAGACCCAGCCCCTCAAGGGCGCTCGCGTCGCTGGCTCGCTCCACATGACGATCCAGACCGCGGTGCTCATCCAGACCCTGGAGGCCCTCGGGGCCGAGGTCCGCTGGGCGTCCTGCAACATCTTCTCCACGCAGGACCACGCCGCGGCCGCCATCGCCGCCGGCGGCACCCCCGTGTTCGCCTACAAGGGCGAGTCGCTCGAGGAGTACTGGGAGTACACCCACCGCATCTTCGACTGGGCCGACGGTGGCACCCCCAACATGATCCTCGATGACGGCGGCGACGCCACGCTGCTCATCCACCTGGGCACCCGCGCCGAGACGGATCCCTCCGTGCTCAACAACCCGGGCAGCGAGGAGGAGACCATCCTCTTCGCCTCCATCAAGAAGCAGCTGGCGGCCAAGCCGGGCTGGTACTCGAAGATCCTCAAGAACATCCAGGGCGTCACCGAGGAGACCACCACGGGCGTGCACCGCCTGTACCAGATGGCCAAGGAGGGCAAGCTCAAGTTCCCCGCCATCAACGTCAACGACTCGGTCACCAAGTCCAAGTTCGACAACATCTACGGCTGCCGCGAGTCCCTGGTGGACGCCATCAAGCGCGCCACCGACGTGATGATCGCCGGCAAGGTCGCCGTGGTGTGCGGCTACGGTGAGGTGGGCAAGGGCTCGGCCCAGGCGCTGCGCGGCCTCCAGGCCCAGGTGTGGGTGACCGAGATCGATCCCATCTGCGCGCTCCAGGCCGCGATGGAGGGTTACCGGGTCGTCACCATGGAGTACGCGGCGGACAAGGCCGACATCTTCGTGACCGCCACGGGCAACTTCCAGGTCATCACCCACGATCACATGAAGCGGATGAAGAACAACGCGATCGTGTGCAACATCGGCCACTTCGACAACGAGATCGATGTGGCGGGCCTCAAGCAGTACCAGTGGGAGAACATCAAGCCCCAGGTCGACCACATCATCTTCCCGGACAAGAAGCGCATCATCCTGCTGGCCGAGGGGCGTCTGGTGAACCTGGGCTGCGGCACCGGCCACCCCAGCTACGTGATGAGCTCGTCCTTCGCCAACCAGGTGCTGGCGCAGGTGGAGATCTTCTCCAACCCGGGCAAGTACAAGCCGGGCGTGTACATGCTGCCGCGGCACCTGGATGAGAAGGTGGCCCGCCTCCAGCTCACCAAGCTGGGCGCGGAGCTCACCGAGCTCACCGACTCGCAGGCGAAGTACATCGGCGTCACCAAGGAAGGGCCGTACAAGAGCGACCACTACCGCTACTAGAGATCCGCTCTCGAGGTGAGGTAGCAAGGGCCCCGGCCGCCATCAGGCGAGCCGGGGTTCTTCTTTGGGGGGGTACGCATGTCCATCCGGTTCGGTGTGGTGCTTCTGGGATTGGCCCTGACGGCCTGCGAGGACAACGTCAAGCCGGCGCCCGCCGGGTGCTTCCAGGTGCCCACGGAGTCCCTGGGCTGGAGCTGGAGCACGGAGGGATTCCAGACCGGGGCGGCGAAGAGCGAGGAGTTCCTGGACGTGGCCATCGACGCCCAGGGGCGGCTCTACCTGGCCGGGTATGAGAATGGAGATGTCGGAACGGAGCGATTCGATCCCTCGGGAGATTCGAGGGGTGTTCTGTGGAGGCTGGGAGCCGGAGCCAGCGATGGCTCGAGAAGCTTCGACCTCCCGGGCACGACCGAGTCCCTCGATGCGCTGACCTTCCACCCGGTCACGGGCGCGCTCTACTTCGCGGGCCGCACCACGGGGGCCTTCGACCGGGCGCACGGTGCCTCCGCGGATTTCACCCACCTGGGCCAGCAGGACGTCTTCGCCGGTTCCGAGCAGGACGGAGTCCTGTACCAGGGGGGCTCGATACGCCCACAGCACCCGAACCGGATCGCCTTCGATGCCCAGGGAGCGCTCATCGTCAGCGGGTTCGACGACTACTACGTGCCTTCCGGGACCACCTACGTCGAGCGGTGGGATGACCCCTTCTTCATCAAGCTGGAGCGGCCAACGGAGGGGCTGACGTTGAACGAGCGCTGGTTCCGATCGTTCGACACCAGCGCGCTCGACCGGCTGGGCGGTCTGGCCGTGGACACCCGGAGTGACTCGAGCATCTACGTCACGGGCAACGCCGAGAATGGCTCCACGCGGGGCTCGTTCGTGCGGAAGATCGACCCCGGCACCGGGGAACCGGGTCCTCTCTGGCGGCAGTCGGCAATCAGCATGGACTCGATGCAGGCCGCCCACTTCCGGGAGGATGGGAATCTGCTCATCGCCGGCTCGACGTTCGGAGTGATGGGGCCGCGCTCCTCCGGCGGACAGGACGTGGTGGTGCGGTTGCTCAACATGGACCCGGAGAAGGGAGCCATCGGTGAGCCCCTCTGGACGAAGCAGTACGGCTCACCGGGAGCCGACTTCGTGACGGACATGGCGGTGGACGCCCAGGGCAACATCATCGTGGTGGGCGAGACGCTGGACTCGGTCCTCGAGCAGGATCCCACGGCCAACAAGGGCAGTTACGACGTCTTCATGATGAAGCTGGATGTGAACGGCGACCGGCTCGACGTCAAGCAATGGGGCAGCGCGGGAGATGACCACCCGAACGCCGTGGCGGTGGACGCGTGCGGAGAGATCTTCATCGCCGGCTACACGACGGGCACCCTGCTCTCCTCCTCTGCCCAGGAGGGCGAGCGGGACGCCTTCCTCATCACCACGGCCAGACGGAGGGAGTGACACCGCGTCCAGCACCCGGCAGCCAATCCCGCCCCTCGTCGCAACTTCTAGCGAGGGGCCGCACCTCCCAGCCCGCGTGGGCCGGGAGGTCATCCTCCGGGTGTGATCAGCCCGAGATCACATCCTTGTCGTGACGGGCCCAGTGCCGGTGCTGCGCGATGGCCGCGATGAACTTCGTGGCGAAGTCCTGGCCTCCCGCTTCACCCACGACGACGCCCAGCGCCGGGGTGGACACGCCCGCGGTCTGCAACAGCTCGGCGGCCTCCTTCGTCACCCCGATGGCCTTGCAGTGACGGTAGGCCTCCTGGATGAAGTGCACCGAGTCTCCGTCCTTCTTCAGCACGGCCACGCTCGCCTTGCCTCCGGGCACGAAGACGGCGTCGTACTCGAACGAGCCCGTGGTGAGCGCGCTCTTGTCCACCTTGACCGGCTGCCCGTCCGAGCCCTTCACCGTCCCCAGGCGCCGGGAGATGATCACCAGCTCACCGCCCGCCTGCTCGATGGCCGCCTTCGTGGACTGGAGATCCGCCGCGTCGAAGCCATCCCCCACGAGCACGCCGATGCGCCGCGTCTTGATGGAGTCCTTCTTCTGGTTCTCCTGGCTCAGCGCGGGCGATTTGTCGATCACCGGCAGCCCCAGCGTGTCGGCCACCTTCTCGAGCTTGCCCTTCACCGCCGTCATCGCGGGCACCGTCATCCCCAGGCCCTGCGCCACCTCCGTGACGAGCTCCGCGTCGATCTTCGCGAGGATCTGCTCGATCACGCGCTTGCGCACCTCCTCCCGCTCGACCTTTCCCAGCTCGAACTGGAGCGCCATGATGATGTGCTCGCGCTCGGGCTTGGACATGCTGCGGAAGAACAGGCCCGCCTGGCTGAAGTGATCCTGGAAGCTCTCCGCGCGCTGGCGCACCTTCTCGCCCGCGGCCTTCTCCGGGAAGTGCCGGTAGCCCCCCTTCTCCGCGGCGGCCATGAACGGGCAGCCGCCCCCCAGCGAGTTGGGGAAGTAGTTGGCCCGCCCCGCGTCGATGGTCTGCCGGTGGAAGCCGTCCTGGTGGAAGTTGTGGACCGGCGCGATCGGGCGGTTGATGGGAATCTCCGTGAAGTTCGGCCCGCCCAGCCGCGTGAGCTGCGTGTCCATGTACGAGAAGTTGCGCGCCTGCAACAGCGGGTCATCCGTGAAGTCGATGCCCGGCACGACATGCGCGGTGCAGAACGCCACCTGCTCCGTCTCCGCGAAGAAGTTCGTCGGATTGCGGTTGAGCACCAGCTTGCCCACGCGCCGCACCGGTACGAGCTCCTCCGGGATGATCTTCGTCGCATCCAGCAGATCGATGCCCAGCTTGTCCGCGTCCTTCTCCTCGATGATCTGCAGGCCGAGCTCCCACTCGGGGAAATTGCCCTTCTCGATGGATTCCCACAGGTCGCGGCGGTGGAAGTCCGGGTCCTTGCCCGCGAGCTTCTGGCTCTCGTCCCACACGAGCGAGTGCACACCGAGCACCGGCTTCCAGTGAAACTTCACGAAGCGCGACACGCCCTTCGCGTTGACCAGGCGGAAGGTGTGGACCCCGAAGCCCTCCATCATCCGGTAGCTGCGGGGAATGGCCCGGTCGGACATGGTCCACATGATCATGTGCGCCGTCTCCGGCACGAGCGACACGAAGTCCCAGAAGGAATCATGCGCGGTGGCCGCCTGGGGCATCTCGTGGTGCGGCTCGGGCTTGGCCGCGTGGACCACGTCCGGGAACTTGATGCCGTCCTGGATGAAGAAGACGGGGATGTTGTTGCCCACCAGATCCCAGTTCCCCTCCTCCGTGTAGAACTTCACGGCGAAGCCCCGCACGTCCCGCACCGTGTCCGCCGAGCCTCGCGAGCCCGCCACGGTGGAGAAGCGCACGAACACAGGCGTCTTCTTGGACGGATCCTGGAAGACCTTCGCCTTGGTGTACTCGGCCAGGGACTCGTAGACCTGGAAGTAGCCGTGCGCCGCCGAGCCTCGCGCATGCACCACCCGCTCCGGGATGCGCTCGTGATCGAAGCGCATGATCTTCTCACGGAGGTGGAAGTCCTCCAGCAGCGCGGGACCCCTGGCCCCGAGCCGTAAGGAATTGTCCGTATCCTCGACGGGAACACCCTGCCCCGTCGTCATCCGCTGGCCCGTGGGGTCCGAACGGTTCCTCTCCAGTTCCTGGTCCTTGCTGTGCTCGCTGATGTTCACCGTCTCCGGGGTCTTCTTGTCCACAGGCACTCCTCCTAGGAGCCCTCCGGGGTAAACATCGGTTCACTGGCATGCGAGCGCCCACCTCCGCGTGTGAGCAGGCCCTGCCGGTTGGAGAACGGATCACTCCCGGACCTGTGCAGCACCACCACCGCCAACGCTGTCTCGCTGTTGTGGACCAAACGGACAGCGCCTCGCCTGGCGCTGTTCCTCTCCTCCACACCCCTCGCCCTCCGCTCCCCGCTCGCGCCTCACGGCGGCGCCACGCCAACCCCCCGAATTTATTTGAGCAACAACGAGATTCTCACGCTGTGTTGGGAAAAATAACGGGGATTCCCAGACATCCGGAGTGCGCGCGGTGAATGGCACGGGGGCTGCTACGTGCCCGAACGCAACGCGTCACCGCCCGGAGGGAGTCGGAATTGAAGTCGATGAAGTGGGCTGTACGAGGAGCGCGTGTGGCCTGTGTGCTCGGCGCTCTGTGGTCCGTGGTGGCCGTGGCCACACCCAAGCCCGCGTTCAGCGCCGAGCGGGTGCGGGAACGGGCCCGGGAGTTGTCCGGACGCCCCTACCAGGCCCCGGTGGCGGCCCTCCCTCCCGAGTACGCACGGCTCTCGTACGACCAGTACCGCGACATCCGCTACCGCAACGAGCGCGCCCGGTGGCGCGACGCCGGCCTGCCCTTCCAGGCGCAGTTCTTCCACCCCGGCTTCCTCTACACCTCGCCCGTCACGGTGCACGAGGTGGTGGGCGGGCGCGTGGAGACGGTGCGGTTCTCGCCGGACCTCTATGACCATGGCGCGCTGGCGCCGGCCCCCGCGCGGATGGAGGGCTTCGCGGGCTTCCGGCTCACCCACCCGCTCAACCGGCCGGACCACTTCGACGAGGTGGTGTCGTTCCTCGGGGCCAGCTACTTCCGCTCCCTGGGCCGAGGCAACGTGTACGGGCTGTCCGCGCGCGGGCTGGCCATCGACACGGCGCTCCCCGAGGGCGAGGAGTTCCCCTCGTTCCGCGAGTTCTGGCTGGAGAAGCCGGCGCCCGGCGCGGACCGTGTCGTGGTGCACGCGCTGATGGACAGCCCGAGCGTCACCGGCGCGTACCGCTTCGTCATCATCCCCGGCGAGCGCACGGTGATGGAGGTGGAGGCGTCGCTCTTCGCGCGCAAGGCGGTGAAGCGGCTCGGGGTGGCACCGCTCACCAGCATGTATCTCTTCGGGGAGAACGACCGTGGCACCCCGGACGACTTCCGGCCCGAGGTGCATGACTCGGACGGGCTCTTCCTGAGGACCAGGGGCGGCGAGCAGTTGTGGCGCCCGCTGCGCAACCCCGGCCAGCTGAGCGTCTCCAGCTTCCAGGTGGACGGCCCGCGCACCTTCGGCCTGCTGCAACGCGATCAGGCCTTCACCAGCTACGAGGACCTCGAGGCGCGCTACGACAAGCGTCCTGGTGTCTGGGTGGAGCCGGTGGGCGATTGGGGCCGGGGCGTGGTGCAGCTGGTGGAGATCCCCACCCCGGAAGAGGTGCACGACAACATCGTGGCCTACTGGGTGCCCGAGGCGCCCTTCAAGCCCGGCACCGAGCTGCGCCTGGGCTGGCGGCTGCACTGGGGGAGCACGCCGCCCGAGCCCTCCACGGTGGCCCACACCACCGCCACGCGCGAGGCGGCGGGCAGTACGCCCGGGGCCCGGCGCTTCATCCTCGAGTTCTCGCGCGGCGGTACCGAGGGCACGGGCCCGGTGGAGGCGGTCGTCACCACCTCGACGGGCCAGGTGCTCCGCCCCACCGCGCAGCACAACGACGTCACCGGCGGCTGGAGGGTCACCTTCGAGCTGCTACCCGGGACAGGCGCCCCCGCAGAGCTGCGCTGCTTCCTCCGACGTGGATCCGAAACCCTCACCGAGACTTGGAGTTACCTATGGACCCCGTGATGACGCCGACCTTCTTCCCCTCCTCCTCGGACGCACGCGAGGCGCTCGATGCCTTCTTCGAGTCCTTCGGCTTCACCACGGACGCGGACCTCTCCCGGTTGTCGGCGTGGGTGCTCGGCACGCGTGGCCAGGAGACGCGGGACGCGGTGGAGCTCGCCCGGGCCCGGATGGAGGACTGGCTGTCTGGAGTGCTCGGCGCGGGCCTCGCGAGGGGTGGCGCGCTGCTGTCCCGCGGCCGTGCGGCCTTCGTGCTGAGCGATGCGGCGCGCTGGGGCGCGGACGTCCTCACGGAGGGCCCGGGCGAGGTGCCGCCGGAGCTCACGCGGGCCCTGCGCGCCGCGGTGCCCGTCCCCGCGCCGAGGGAGCTGCCCGCGGTGATGCCAGAGCAGCAGCTGGTGCTGTGGCCCCTGGGTGAACTCTTCCGCCGCTGGTGGCGGGCGGGCGAGCCGGACGTCTCCATCTCTCGCTGAGCCTCGGGAGCACCATGCACGCGCATTCGTTCTCGCCCGACACCACCGGGCTCCGGCGGGGGTGTGTCCTCGGCCTGGCCGCGGGCTCCACCCTGCTCGGGACGTGGGAGATGTACTGGCTGCTGAGCGACTGGGGACTCACCGCTCCCGAGGCGGTGATGCTGGGCCTCTTCGCCCTGTGCTTCGCCTGGATCTCCCTGTCCTTCTGGACGGCGGTGGCGGGCTTCCTCGAGCTCGCGCTCGGAGGGCGGGCGCCGGGCCTCCGGTGGCCGGACGCGAAGGAGGAAGCCGCTCCGCTGAACGGCCGCACCGCGGTGGTGATGCCCATCCACAACGAGGATCCGGCGTCGGTCTTCGCCAACGTGCAGGCCACGTACGAGTCCCTGGCGGCCACGGGGCGGCTGGACTGCTTCGACTTCTACGTGCTGAGCGATTCCACGCGCGCGGAGGCCTGGGTGGCCGAGGAGCTGGCGTGGGCGGACCTGTGCCAGCGGGTGGGCGGACAGGGGCGCATCTTCTACCGGCGGCGCTCGGACAACACGGGGAAGAAGGCGGGCAACCTCGCCGACTTCTGCGAGCGCTGGGGCCGGCGCTACGACTTCATGGTGGTGCTGGACGCCGACAGCATCATGTCGGGCGAGACGCTGGTGAAGATGGCGCGGCTGATGGAGCTCAACCCGCGCGCGGGCATCCTCCAGGCGCCGCCGCGGTGCGTGGGGAAGACCACGCTCTTCGCGCGGCTGCAGCAGTTCGCCGGGCGGGTGTACGGGCCGGTGGTGGCGGCGGGCGCGGCGGCGTGGCAGCTCGGCGAGTCCAACTACTGGGGCCACAACGCCATCCTGCGCGTGTCCGCCTTCACCGAGCACTGCGGGCTGCCGGTGCTGCCGGGGCAGCAGCCCTTCGGCGGCCATATCCTCAGCCATGACTTCGTGGAGGCGGCGCTGATGCGGCGCGCGGGCTACACGGTGTGGCTGGTGCCGGAGCTGGACGGCAGCTACGAGCAGTCCCCGCCCCACCTGCTGGCGTACGCGCAGCGGGATCGGCGCTGGTGCCAGGGCAACCTCCAGCACCTGCGGCTGGTGCTCGCGGGCGGGCTGCACCCGGTGAGCCGGGCCCACTTCCTCATGGGGGTGATGTCCTACGTGGCCTCGCCGCTGTGGCTGCTCTTCCTGCTGGCGGGACTGGGGGCGGCGCTACACGGCCGCGTCGTGGACCTGGAGGCCTCCATGCTCGACAGCGAGGGCGCGCTGTGGCTGATGGGCGTGTCCATGGCCATGCTGCTGCTGCCCAAGGTGTTCGGACTGGTGCTGGCTCTAGCTCGGAAGGAAGAGGCGGAGCGCATGGGCGGCCGGGTGCGGCTGGTGCTGAGCGCGCTGGCGGAGATTGGGATGTCCACGCTGCTCGCCCCGGTGATGATGCTCTTCCAGTCGCACTTCGTCTTCGGGACGCTGCTCGGCTACCGGGTGTCCTGGACGAGCCAGCAGCGCGATGATGAGGAATTGCCGTGGGCGGAGGCGGCGCGGCGCCACGCGGTGCACACGCTGGTGGGAGTGGTGCTGGCGGCGGTGGTGCTCGTGTTGTCCCCGGGGCTGCTCGCGTGGCTGTCGCCCGTGGTGGCGGGGCTGTTGCTGTCCATTCCACTGTCGGTGTGGACAGCGCGCGCGTCGCTGGGCACGTGGGCGCGGCGGCACGGCCTGTTCCTCATCCCCGAGGAGTCTGACTCTCCACCGGTGCTGACCCGGGCGCTCGAGCTCGCACAACGGCCACTGGAGCCGGTGGAGGACGGACTGGATCGGGTATTAACGGATCCACGCGCCCATGCCCTGCACCTGGCACTCCTGGAGTCGCTGCCGGGCTCGGGGGCTGCGCCGCTCGTACTCGCCTCGGCACGCCGCAAGCTATTGGAAGGAACGCCCGGGCCTCTTTCCACGCAGGAGAAGACGGCGGCGCTGCTGGACGCGGAGACGCTCACGCAAGCGCGGAGCCGGTACGCCGTCCGCTTCATTTGATTGCGCGAGAGCCCGGAACGTCCCCCACACTCTGAGTATTACCTTGTGCGGTGGCCTGGAGCATGCAATGGGCCCGCCACCCACCCGCTCGTCCAGAGCGCCGTGCTCCGAAAACCGGGCACATGGGTGTGGAGGAAACCTTGCTTTCAAGAAAGTACAACCCGTGGATCGGAGGAGCGGCCCTCCTCTGGGCCGTTACCGCCCAGGCACAGGCTCTGCGCGACATTCCCGGGCTCGAGCTGGAGCGGCTGCAACTCAATCCCGGCGCCCGTGACAGTCTCGTGTTGTCGACGGGCGACCTGCTGCAGCGGGGCCAGTACCACCTCGGCCTCACCGCGCACTATGAGCGCGAGCCGCTCGTGCTCATCGAGCGCGGCGAGCAGAGCGCCACCATCATCTCCGACCGCGTGACGACGCACCTGAGTGGCGCCTACGCCATCACCGACTGGCTCGAGCTGGGCGCGCAGGTGCCCGTGGTGGCCCAGTGGGGCCCGAACATCTCGGAGCTGGGCCTGTCCGCGCCCCAGACCCTGGCACTCGGCACCCCCTGGCTGCAGGGACGCGCCGGCCTCCTCTCCGAACGGGCGGGTGGACCGCTCGACCTGGGCGTGCACCTCGGCGCGGCGCTGCCCGTGGGCAGCTCGGAGGCCCTCACCCGGGATCAGGGCTTCGTCTTCTCCCCTCGCCTGGGCCTCGGCAAGCAGCTCGGCGGCACCTGGCGCGTGGGCGCCGACGTGGGCGCGCTCGTCCGCACCAAGACGTACTCGCTCTCCAGCAACACGCAGAACCCCCGGGACGAGCTGGGCGTGGAGGTGAATGGCGGCCTCAACCTCTCCGCCGCCCTGTTCGGCCTCAAGGAGGAGCTGGTGGTGCGCGGCGCGCTGCCCGTGGCGCGCTCGCCCTCCTCCCTGGAAGTGCTGCTCGGCCTGCGCGCCCCCCTGGGCCCTGGAGCCGAGGTGTACGCCCTGGGCGGCCCCGGCTTCGGACAGACTCCCGGCACTCCGCTGTTCCGCGTGCTCGCGGGCGTCTCGTTCACCCCCGAGGCCGCTCCCGTGAGCCGGTGCGTGGAGGGCCAGCCCTACGTCCTGGCCCAGTGCCCGGATCTCGACGCGGATGGCGACGGCGTGAAGAACGTGGCCGACCGCTGCCCATCCGACAAGGGACTCGCCCAGCTCAACGGCTGCGCCGACACCGATGACGACAAGGACGGCATCCTCAACCTGGCCGACCGCTGCCCCGCGCAGGCGGAGAACACCAACGGCTATCAGGACGACGACGGCTGCCCGGATGATCCGGATACGGATGGGGATGGCCTCGCCGACTCGAAGGACGCTTGCCCGCGCGACGCGGAGGACCTGGACGGCTTCGAGGACGCCAACGGCTGCCCGGAGCCGGACAACGACCAGGACGGCCTCGCCGACGCACGCGACGCCTGCATGAACGAGGCGGGCCCGAAGGAGAACCGCGGCTGCCCCGACAAGGATCGTGATGGGGACGGCCTCGTCGACCGGCTCGACAACTGCCCCGGCGAGAAGGGCCCCGAGAAGAACAAGGGCTGCAAGGAGAAGCAGCTGGCGCAGATCGACGAGGGGCAGATCCGCATGCTCGAGTCCGTCTTCTTCGAGCAGAACGCGGACGTCATCAGCACGCGCAGCTACAAGCTGCTCGACACGGTGGCGGCCATCCTCCAGTCGCACCCGGAGATCCAGAAGCTGCGCATCGAGGGCCATACCGACAACCAGGGCGATGCCGCGTACAACCTGGACCTGTCGCAGCGCCGCGCCGAGGCGGTGGTGAAGTACCTCGTGGGCAAGAGCGTGGTGCGCGAGCGCCTGGAGCCCAAGGGCTTCGGTCCGGCCCAGCCCATCGCCAGCAATGACACCAAGGAAGACCGCGCGAAGAACCGCCGCGTGGAGTTCAAGATCGTCGGAGACGTCGAGGGCGTGAAGACGCAGCAGGGCGCGCCCACCTCCGGCACCCTCGAGAAGTGAGGCGACATTTCATGAATACGTATGTCATTGAAGCTCTCTCCCGGGAGCCGGCGGCCGTGAAGCGCTCGCGCGCGGGAATCTCCGCGGCGGCGCTCGCGCTCGCCCTCCTCTCCACCCTCACCGGCTGCGGGACGGATGTCTCGCAGCCCCCTCCCCCCGGGCCCACGCTGGCGAGCCAGTCTCGGCCCCTTGCCGGAGACGGAAAGCTCCAGCCCGGCGAGCAATGTGACGATGGCAACACCACGAACGGTGACGGCTGTTCCAGCACCGGCGTCATCGAGTCCGGCTACCTGTGTCATGTCCCCGGCCGGGCCTGCTCCCTGGCGAGCCTGTGCGGCAACAACACGGCGGACCCGGGCGAGGCCTGCGACGACGGCAACACGACGGACAACGGCAACGGCTGCTCGGCCACGTGCGACCTGTCGCAGTGCGGCAACGGCGTGTTCAACAACCGCCAGTACCCGTCCTTCGCGCAGGAGACCTGCGACGATGGCAACCGCTTCGAGGGCGACGGGTGCAGCCGGCTGTGCGAGGTGGAGCCCGGCTTCGCCTGCGCGGGCAACCCGAGCCGCTGCGTGCGCGCGGGCGTGGCGCTGTTCAACACCGGCGTCGACGCGCACAACCGCCGTCTGGAGACGGGGAAGGATCCCCACTGGTTCTACGTGGGCACCACCACGGGCGCGGACCCCGGCCCGCGCAACGCCAGCGACTGGCCGCAGGAGAGCCAGACGGCGCGCTTCATGGCGCCGCAGGGCTCGTTCACCTGCGTGTACCAGGACTTCATGGTGCCCTCGACGACCAACATCCCGCAGTTCCGTCTGCAGCTGGCCACCTTCAACGACAACGACTTCTCCAGCGCCAAGGTGAACGGCGTGGGCTTCACGCCCATCATCGTCAACAACCCGCCCGGCGAGTCCTGGCAGAAGAACGTCTTCCGGGAGTTCGGCACCTCGGCGGCCTGGCGCGCCGGCCTCAACCGCATCGAGCTGTGCAATGAAAACGATCCCGACCAGGAGCCCAACGCCTTCCGCTATCTCTTCGTGGACGCGTACGACGACAAGTGCGGCGACGGGGTGATTTCGCTGCGCGAGGAGTGCGACGACGGCAACGCCACCCCGGGCGACGGCTGCAACGCGAGCTGCGGCATGGAGCCCGGCTACGCCTGCACCGGCCAGCCCAGCAAGTGCGCCGCCACCTGCGGCAACGGCGTGCAGAACGCGGGCGAGCAGTGCGACGACGGCAACACCACCGCGGGTGACGGCTGCAACAGGAGCTGCCGGGTGGAGGCCGGCCACGCGTGCCCCATCGCCGGCCAGTCCTGCGTGAAGACCTGCGGCAACGGCGCCATCGACCCCGGCGAGCAGTGCGATGACGGCAACGGGTACAACTCCGACGGCTGCTCCGCGGCGTGCCTCACCGAGCGCGGCTACGAGTGCGCCGGCGCTCCGTCCGCCTGCGCCCCCCTGTGCGGCAACGGCCGGATGGACAGCGGGGAGCTGTGCGACGACGGCAACATCACCCGGGGGGATGGGTGCTCCAATGCCTGCACCCTGGAGCTGGGCTACGCGTGCCCCACCGTCGGCCAGCCCTGCGTGAAGACGTGCGGCAACGGCACGGTGGACCCCGGCGAGCAGTGCGATGACAACGACCTGGAGCCCCTCGATGGCTGCGGCACCGAGTGCCGCGTCGAGCCGGGTTACGCCTGCAGCACGCCCTCGAGCGCGCCTTCCGTGTGCGCCGCCACCTGCGGCAACGGCGCGCTGGACCCGAACGAGCAGTGCGATGACAACAACACGAAGGCCGGTGATGGCTGCACGCCGGGCTGCCGCATCGAGACCGGCTACTCCTGCAGCGGGGCGCCGAGCACCTGCTCCACCGTGTGTGGCGACGGCATCATGGCGGGCGGCGAGCAGTGCGACACCGGCAACACCACCGCCGATGACGGCTGCGATGCGTCGTGCCGCATCGAGACCGGCTGGAGGTGCCCGGCGCCCGGGACGGTATGCTTCCAGACGTGCGGCAACGGCACGGTGGAGTCCGGCGAGAGGTGCGACGACGGCAACACCACCGCCGGCGATGGCTGCGGCGGCACCTGCCAGGTCGAGAGCGGCTACTCCTGCAGCGGCGCCCCCAGCGCCTGCCGCACCACGTGTGGTGACGGCATCGTGGCGGGCACCGAGGTGTGCGACGACGGCAACCTGTCCGGGGGCGACACGTGCTCCCCGCGCTGCCTGTGGGACGTGGGCCAGGCCTGCACGGCTTCCGGCGTCTGCGACGGCGTCTGCAACCCCACCACCAATACCTGTGCGCTCACCAACGTCTGCGGCAACGGCTTCGTCGAGGGCTCGGAGAGCTGCGACGACGGCAACACTGCCTCCGGCGACGGCTGCGGTTCCACCTGCGCCAGCGAGCCCGGGTCCAGCTGCTACGGCAACGCGCCGTCCATCTGCCACCCGAACTGCGGCGACGGCAGGCTCGGCGAGGGCGAGCAGTGCGACGATTCCAACATCACGGCCGGTGATGGCTGCGCCCCCCACTGCGCCATCGAGGCCGGTTACAGCTGCACCGGCAACCCGTCGGTGTGCGCGGTGAGGTGCGGTGATGGCGTCAAGGCCGCGTCCGAGGCCTGCGATGACGGCAATACCGTCTCCGGTGACGGCTGCGACTCCGCCTGCGCCGTGGAGAGCGGCTTCAGCTGCCAGAACACGGGCGTGCAGGCCTTCTTCACCCGCCGCGGCCGCACCGACTGCACGCAGGTGTCGAGCATCACCGCTCCGTCGCTGGCCTCCAGCACGTCCCAGCCCGCGCTGAGCGTGCCGGGCCGCTACCGCATGCACTACGTCTCGGGAGCCGTCAGCTACTCGAGCGGTGTCAACTGGTTCCCCGGCATCCTCGGCGTCAACGTCGACGCGGGCGCCGGTGTGCAGCGCTTCTCGCTCGGCATCGACTCCCCGGCCGTCCCGCCCTCCGCCACGAGGGATGAGGCCATGACACTCGGCTTCCCGCTGCTGCGCGACTTCGACGCGGGCACGGGCGAGGTGCGCCTGGCCCTCATCGGCACGGACTGCGGCCTCGGCAACAACAGCGACACCACCGTCACCTACCGCGTGGACGCGCTGTCCATCTGCCAGTGGATTCCCGCCATCACGAGCCCCTCCTCGGGTGGCCTCTCGGGTCCGAACATCGGGGGCACCGCCTCGCCGGGCGCCACCGTGCACGTGTACATCGACGGCGGCACCACGCCGGCCTGCACCGCCACCGCCGATGCTTCCGGCCATTGGACGTGCACCCTCTCCAGCGTCGGGGCGGGGCCGCACTCGGCCGTGGTCACCTCCACCATCGTGGGTGCCACGGAGACCGCCCCCGCCATCAACTTCACCCTCGACCTGACGCCGCCGGCCGCGCCCGTCATCACGGGTCCCAAGCCGGACTCCGTGCTCGCCACCTCGACGCCCGCGCTGAGCGGTACGGCGGACCCGGGCAGCCTGGTGACGGTGCGCGAGGGCTCGACGGTGCTGTGCACCGTCACTGCCAATGACAGCGGCAAGTGGAGCTGCACGCCGTCCACGCCGCTCGCCGATGGCCCACACACCGTGACGGCCACTGCCTCCAACGCCGCGGGGAACACCAGCCCGGTGTCCAACTCCGTCACCTTCACCACTGACACCCAGGCGCCCGACACCACCATCAGCCACGGCCCCGCCTCGCACACCGAGGACAACGCCGCGGCGTTCGGTTACTCGTCGAGCGAGAACGGCGTGCGCTACGAGTGCAGCCTGGATGGCACGGCCTACGCTCCTTGCAAGGACGCCTACGACGTCAAGCCCGGGGAGCACACGCTGAGAGTGCGCGCCGTGGACGCCGCGGGCAACGTGGACGCCACGCCCGCCGTGTACACGTGGACGGTGGAGGACACCCGTGCCTTCGCCGGTGGTGGATGCAGCGCGGCGCCCGCCTCGTCGTGGTTCGCGCTGCTGGGCCTGCTGGGCCTGCGCCGCAGGAACCGCCGCTGAGGCTGAGCAGTCCCTGAAAGACCCCCGGGGGTCCACCGAGTCAGGTGGGCCCCCGGCCTCTTTTGGCGGCGAAGCTGGACCCCACCCGAGTCAGGGCACGGCACCAGGCGCCTCACGTGATGGTATGTTCGTCTGCTCGCAGGAAAGTTGCCCGTTTCCGCCCTCTACACAGCTTGGATCCTGCGTCTTCCTCATGTCACAGAGCAACGCTGCCGAGATCTCCATGTGCCATGCGTGCGGCGTGGCACATGCCCCGAAGAGCTATTACCACCGCGGATCGGCGAGTGCGTCGGAGACGCCGCAGAGGGCGCCAGCAAATTACGCGTCCATGGGTCCGAATCGCGTTGACCAGACACACTCGTACGGCAGCCGCTGGGTGAGCGCGGGCGAGCCCACTCAGTCGCCCTGCGCACGCGACGGCTGCGGCAACGTTGAAGGCAACGTCAAAATCTTCATGGACGAGTGTGCGGGATTGGACGGCGTCAACGAATGCAGCGAGATCAAGTGCGCCAGATGTGGATGGTTTACGCTGTACAGATGGAGGGATGAGTTCTAGGCGTTGCGCAACAACAACGCCTTTCACGTCTCACTCGCGAAGCATGGAGATCGCCCGTTCGAGGACCTCGTCCCTCCCCGAGCGGATGCCTTGCACGGTGGGTCGCACCTCCACGTCCGGAGGGACTCCCACGCCCTGCACCGGACGGCCATCCGGGTAGAGCAGGAGCTGGCCGGTGAAGAGGACGCAGATGGCTCCAGGCAGGCACACGTTGGTGGTGTCTCCCACGGCACCCGCGGTGGGCGCTCCGACGATCCGCGTGCCCGCCGTGGCCTGGAGCATCATGGCCGTGTACTCGGCCTGGCTGGAGGCGCGCTCGTCCACGAGCATCACGGTGCGGCCGGTATAGCGCGGTGGGGTGGCTCGGGAGATTTCCGAGTCGGAGAACCGCAGCTCCTGGCGTTTGCCGGAGGACACGAGTGGCCGGGCGACCACCGCCGCGTGCTCGGCCCCCTTCACGTTGAGGCGGGGCGCCAGCTCCCACGCAGTGCTCCGGGGCTGGCCGCGCATGTCGAAGATGATGCCGCGAGTCCCCTTCATGGCCTCCAGCATCGGGTCGATCTGCTCCACCCGGAGTTGCCGCAGGTCGACATAGCCGAGGTTGCCCTCGAGCTTCCGGTAGGGCTCACCCTCGGAGGAGGGCTGCCGGAAGGGGGCGAGCCAGGCGCGGGAGCGGGGCAGCTTCAGTTCCTTCTGCCTGCCATCCGCGGACTTCACGCGCAGCGAGACCTGCGAGCCCTCCGGCCCGGCGAGCAGCATCTCCGCCACCTTCAGCGAGAGTGCCGCGGGAGTCGAGGCCGCGAGGTGACTGCGGAGGAACGCGGCCCGCTCCTCCACGGGCTGTCCATCCACGGTGAGCAGCTCGTCTCCCACGGAGAGCCCGGCCTCGCGGGCCACGTTGGCATCGAAAATCTCCGTCATCAGGGGGCGGCCCTCCACGTATCGGGGGAGGATGGGGGCAGTCGCCTCGCCCAGTGTGCGGAAGACGGTGCCGCGCTCGGCCAGGAAGATGTGGCCGTCATGGACGCGGGCGGACAGCTCGTAGAGCGCGAGCGCGTAGGTTCGGGCATCCGAGGCCTCGCGGGCCTTGCGGAGGAACTCGGGCAGCACCGTGTCCCAGTCGCCGAGCGCCTTCGGGTCCGGGTGGAAGTAGTGCATGACATTCCAGAATCGGCAGACGGCCAGCGTCCTGAGCCCGGGGGAGGGGTACTCCTGGTTCGCGTAGGTCTCGTCCGCGCGCCATGTGGGCAGTCCGGTTCGTTGTGAGGCATTGCGCGCGGGAGTCTTCGCCCTGCCCGAGCGGACGAGCTTCAAAGCGGCCTGGAAGGCGGGGCCCTGCTCTCCTTCATCGGCGTTCGCGGGCACGGTGACATCCGCGCGCAGGCCCTGCGAGCCCTCGGGGAAGACGAGCTCGGAGGTGCGCACGACGGCGCGGTGGCCACCGGCGAGCGGCAGCTCCATCGTCTTGACGGCGGGGCTCTCGTCGAGTGCTCCCTGGGCCACGAGGAAGGTGCGGGACGAGGAGCCCACCATGGCCAGCAGCAAGGGGACGAGCGGGGTACGCCCGTTGACGAGAAAGGCCATGGAGCGCTTGGGGGTGCCGGGGGCGGGTGCGAAACCTTCGGCGAGCCTCAGGTCCATCGTGGTGCCGTAGCCGCCCGAGGTGGCGCCGAACTGGATGCGATAGCCCGAGTGCTGGAGGTATCGCTCACCGGGGCCCGTGACCGGCTCGGAGGGCAGTGCGCCCGCGAGGAAGCCCAGGGCCTGGTCCATCCAGACGGCCTCATCGGTGCCACGGGCCCGCAGGTCCACGACGACGCGGCGGGCCTTCGCGAGCTCGGGGCCCAGTGAGGACACCGCCATGTAGAGCTCCTGGAAGTTCCCGAAGCGGCGGTCGAGATCCACCACGAGCACGTCCCCCACCTGGCGTGAGAGGGGCGTGGCCTGCGCGCTCGGAACGGGCGCGGGCGGTGTCTGCCGGGCAACCCGCGTGACAGGGTCTCCGAGCCTGCCGAGCATCCCCTGAAGGGCATCGGAGAGGGCTTCGGGAGAGCGGGCCTCCATCACCCGGGGCGCTGTCTCCACCAGCGCCGCGTCCCAGTCGAGGCCCCGGGAGGGAAGGGACGGATGGAAGTGCTCCACCGCACCCCAGATGCGGCAGAGCGCCGCGAGCCGCGCATCGGGAGTGGCCTCCACGAGCTCCGGAGCGTCCTCCGCCGTGGGGGCCGCATGTGCGGCGAGCCCCATGACGAGTGTGAGTAGAAAGATCGCTCCTGGCTGACGGCGAACTCGTGCGGTGGCCATTCTTCCCTCCCGAATGTTGCCGCAGAGACAGCATGAGGGGCGAAAGGTTCCCGAATTTTATCGAGAGTGGTCCTCACCACGCGAACTCTCCGCGGGCGGCCTCCCCCCTCTCCCTCAGGAGTGGTGCGCCACCGCGGCCTTCACCCAGCGCAGGATGCTCGCCTCGTCGATGTCCGCGGCGCTGCGCACCTTGAGGTGGCGCATGGTCTTCCCGGTGCCCTCGAGCTTTCCTTCCGGGTCGTCGAGCTTCTCCGGGGGCGCCATGATGCTGAGGGCGGCGTAGGTCGGCGAGGTGTAGAGCGCACAGAACCCGCCCTTCAGCTCGAAGTAGGGCATGCCCCACTTCATGGACTCGCGGGCGCCGGGGGCGGCCTTCTTCACCAGGGCACGCAGGGCCTCGAGGTGCTCGCGCCGCTCCGGAGGCTGCTGCTCGAAGAAGGCGTCCGCCGGGGCGCCGAGATCCTCGCGGCGCAGGTATTTGCGGGCAGGGGTCTTCTTGGCGGCCGCGCCCTTCGCAGGCGCCTTCTTCGCAGCCGCGCCCTTCGCCGGGGTCTTCGCGGGCGTCTTCCTCGCGGCGCTCTTCCGCGCAGGGGGATTCTTGGTGGGTGTCTTCTTCCTGGGTGTCTTCTTCGCCATCGCCTTGCGTGCCGCCATCCGAGCCTCCGAGGCCCCGGACCGCCGGGGCGGGCGGGGAGACTATCCCAACCCCAGCAGCGGAGGGCGCATGGGCCGGAGCCAGCTCGGGTTGCGCAACCTCCGCGAGGTGGCCACCTTACCCAGAGCGGCACCGTCGTCCGCCACGAGCCCCGAGCCCTGGATGAATCCCGAAGACCTGCCCCAAGGCCCGTACAAGGCGGAACCCGAGCCAGCCGCTCCTCCCCCGGTGCGCCAGCCGTGGCCTCCGGTGTGCGCGGCCGTCCTCGGGGGCTCGGTGGCCCTCTTCGTCCTGGACCTCCTGCTCGCCCCGTCCGGAGCCAACCCGGGGGCGCTCGGGCCCGTCTTCCAGCGGATTGCCCTCTTCGGGCCGCTCGTCCAGAACGGGGAGTACTGGCGGGTGCTGAGCTGCGTCTTCTCTCACGGAGGCGCCCTCCACCTGGCCTTCAACATGTGGGTGGGCTACTCCATCGGCTTCCCCTTGGAGCGGGCCATCGGCAGCGGGCGCTTCCTGGTGCTGTCCCTCATGGCCGCGCTCGGCTCCTCGGCCTTCGCCCTCTTCTTCAACTTCGACGTGCCCACCGTGGGGGCATCGGGGATGATCCTGGGCTGGGCGGGAGCCATGGTCGTCATCGCCACGCGCGAGTTCCGCAAGAGCCTCTTCGTCTGGCTGGCCCAGGTGGCGCTGCTCAGCCTGCTGCCCGGGGTGAGCTGGGCCGGACACCTCGGAGGCTTCCTCTTCGGCGTGCCCGTGGGCTTCGCCCTGCTCTCCGGTCACCGCGCCTTCGCTCGCGCCGCCCCCCTGCTGCTCGCCGTCGCCACGGTGGCGGTCTACCTCACGGCCCACCCGGAGCGATTCAGCGGTCCAGGCTGAGAGAGTGACACGAGCTTCACATCGCGAGTGACACCTCGCCCGGGCGGCGGTGTTCAGGCGGCATGACGCGATCGACGGGCCTCCGAGCCGTCCTCCTCCTCATGCTCTGCCTCTCGGGTACCGCACGCGCCCAGTCCACCTGGAGCAGCTTCGCCCACGTGGAGGTCCACGGCACCCTGCTCAATGGGGCACCGGGCGCGCCGTTGCTGAACATCAACTCGGGCTGGGCGGTGCGCGGCGGTGTGCGTCGCGGGGGCTGGGGCACCTTCCTCCAGGTCGAGCAGAGCCTCTGGCGCGGCACCGAGTATGGCGCTCACATGGTGCCCGGCGCCCTCAACCTGGGCATCGGAAGCGAGCTCCGCTTCGCGAACGGACTGGTCCGCTCCAGCCTCACCCTCGGCCCCTCCCTGCTGCTCTTCGACACCCAGCTCGACAAGGCCGGTCATCTCGGGGTGTTCCTCGATGCACGGCCCCTGGGACTGCGCTGGCGGCTCAGCCCCCACTTCACGCTCGGGGTGGATCCCCTCTCCTTCGCCATCGTCGCGCCCGTGCTGTCGGGCATTCCCCTCGTCCGGGTGCAGTACCGCACCACCCTCCTCATGGAGTTCGACTTCCCATGAGGCCCACCCCGTTCATCGCCATGCTGGCCTCGCTGCTCATCGCAGGGCCCGCCACCGCCTATACCGTCGCGACGGGGTTCTCCGAGGCCTGTCACGAGCGGATCACTCTCGCGGCCTGGTCGCGCGCCCTCGCCGAGCGCCCCTCGGGCCTCATTCCACCTCCGCCCGGCAACACGGCCGAGCTGCTCTCCGCCCATGTCCTCCGGGAGCACCAGGTCTCCGCCTACGACGAGCGGCAGCGCAACCTCGTCCTCAATCTGGTGCTCGGGGTACAGGCGCCGGACACCCATGGGCACTCGGTGCTCGAGCTGGAGAACACACGCACCATCCACGCGGACCCTGGAGACCAGTACGCCCACGCGCTCCGCGCACCGGAGGACGACGGACCGGAAGGTGACCGCGCCGCCATCGCGGGAACCCGGGCCCACATCAAGGGGTTGCTCGAGCAGTTCCGGGCGGAGCTGGAGAAGCCCCGGGACGAGCAGTTCATCCGGACCCGGCACTATCTGGACTACTACGGGATGATCGAGCTCGAGGCCTGGACCCCGGCCTTCTACCTGGGGGAGGCGCTACACGCCCTCCAGGACTCCTTTTCCCACTCCATCCGGTCCGACGACTTCCGGCGCATCCGCCACGTGCTCAACTATGGAGACGCCATTTCCAGCCACTTCGACGAGCACCGGGATGGGCTGCGTCATTCCTCGAGCCTGGACACGTGTGGCGACGACACCGTGCCGATGGTGCACGCGGCCACGGAAGCGTCGGCCGACCTCCTCCTCGCGGCCATGGCCGGGTCCGGCCAGGTCGACGCCATGCTCGACCGCTGGATGGGATACGAGGAGGGCTGCACCCTCGCGAACGACTACTGTCAGTCCCCCTGGACGGCGGTGGCCCGGAAGGAGCCGACGAAGCCCTATCTCGGGTGCACCGCGGCACCGGATGCGGTGCCACAGATTCTCCCGTGGCTCCTCACGTTGCTCTGTCTCGGCTGGCGCCGCCGGGCACGTGGAAGTGGTTGGAGGCAAAGGTGAAGGCGTGCAGCCGGACGGCGAGTTGGGGTGCGTCTGCACGCGCAGCAACACGTCCGCCAGGTACTCCTCGGGGTTGATTCCGTTCACCTCGCAGGTGGCCACCAGGGCGTAGAGGCCCGCGAGGTTTTCACCCGCCGCCTCGTGCCCGACGAAGAGGAAGTTCTTGCGGCCCACAGCGGCCTTGCGCAGCGCGCCTTCCGAGCGGTTGTTGTCCAGCGGCAGCCGCTCGTCCTCCACGAAGCGGCAGAGGGCGTCCCACTGGTTGAGTGCGTAGGCAATGGCCTGTCCCATGGGCCCCTTGGGCAGGTGCAGCGGTTGCTTTTCCGAGGCGACTTCTGCGGAAGGCTGGCCGGCAGGAGTCCAGGCACGCGGGCGCTCCACTCGTGCCACATCAATGCCGTCCAGCAGCATGGTCAGCTGCGTGGCGTCCAGCTGCACCGCCTGCGCTTCAGCGTCCACTCGCGGCAGGCGGAAGCGGCCCGACTCCAAGCGCTTGTAGTAGAGGACGAAGCCGCCGCGGCTGAAGGTGAGAATTTTCACCCTGTCGCCCTTGCGGCTGACGAAGACGAAGAGGTGCCCCGAGTACACGTCCTCGCCCCAGGCGGTGCGCACCAGGGCCATGAGCCCGTCTATGGAATTGCGCATGTCCACCGGCGGGGTGGCCAACAATGTGCTCAGCGTCATGCTCCGACGCTCCGCGAACTCCCTCTGCGTCAGTCCGCTCGCCTCGTACTCCTCGGCGACGCGGACCCACTCCGGTTTCTCACTCTGCTTCGACATGCCCAGCAGGGTCCGTCGGCTCCCTCAGCCCGGCCAAGCTCCGCAGCACGTCATTGGCCGGACGGATACGTTTGTGGAGCACCCCAGCATGGGCCTTCCTGCGCGCCCGGCGCCGCCCCCGCCATGTTTTAGGTGCTGAGCGGTTTTCGAGCGAGCGTGCGTGTGTACCCCTCACCCTCTGACAAGGGCACCATGCACTCAACGCAACGCCTTGCTCTCATGTGCCTCGCACTCGCACTCGCAGCCGCGGGCTGCCAGGACGAGGCCACAGGCTCTGCCCAGCTCGCGCTCTCCGTGAGCCAGGCCCTCTCCTCCCAATCTGTCACCCGCGTCACCGTCACCTCTTCAGGGCCAGGAATCCCCTCTGAGTGACGCAACCCGGCACGACACGCGGCGGAAAAGAGAAGAGCGGAAAGCGTGCCGAGAAATCCCCTCGCCTCCACCGTGCCGCCGCCTCTCGGAAGGCCGCGACGAAGGCCCGGCCCTGTACCCTCAAGCTGTGGGAAGCGCAGGGGCCGCGCACCGTCACCCGTGGGAGCGTCACGTTCCCGGTGAGCCAGCAGGCGAGGCCCTGAGCCCGGCCACTGCGAGCCGTGCCGAGCCTCAAGGGGTGGAGCGCCCGCCAATCTCCGGGAAGCGCTCGTAAGCCCGTTTGAGCGCGTCCAGGTGGGCGGGGTTGTCCAGGTCGAGCGGCGCATCCGTGAGCATGACAACCCACCCGCCTGTCGCGGTACGCCGTGAGCGCGAGACCAGCTCCGCATCGCGGGCGGGGTCCGGAAAGCCGATGGCCCGTGCGGCAGCATCCGACCAGTAGTTCAGCCATCCGAGGCGATGCGGAATCTCAGGCGAGCGCATGGCAACAGGGGACTTGATCACCGGCAGGCCGCGAGGAGGCGGCTCCAGGCCGTCTGGCCGATTCTTCGTCTGACGTGCAATGTCCACCCCCGCGCTGAACGGCGTCGCGTGACCCCAGAACGCGCGTGCGTCCTCCGCCACGGCCTCCAGTAAGGCTGCCGCAGCCGCGCTGCCGGCAGCGGACAGAGGTAGCGCTACATGGAATTCGAATTGAGCCCGACCGCCAGGAGAAATCCCCGCCGGCTTTCCCCATCCCGTCACGCTGACCCGGAAGTTGTCATCAGTGCTGCGCAGCGGTGGCATTTCCCCACGACTAGACTCGCGGGCGACGAATGCGTCGCGATCCGGCAACGGAATAAGCTTCCCCTCGTCAGAAATCATCAACCCAATGCGCAAGCCGGGGTGTGCGCGCTCCATCGCATGAACAACAGCCAAAGTTCGGCCATCATCCCCCGCAAGCGCAGGCGCGTAGACGATCATGCCGATCTGATTCTCTCGTGTAGCTGGCATTTCAGCACCAATCCATGACGACGATCAGGTTTTCGAGCGCCGGTTCGGCGTACTCCAGCGCCTTTTTGTGTGCGGCACTTCGAACGCCGACCCGAAAATCAAATCCGCACGCCCTCGCAAGCTCACGCTCGATCAGAAAATCACGCACGTGCTTTCCTACTACAATGTCTTGAAGTTCGAGCGGGTACGAGTCGTAGTTGTCAGTTTTCACCTCCCAAAGCACGCCCGCGACAACCTGCAATGCGTCGAAAGCCTTGCCGTTGACCAGCGCGTTAGCCCCACGGTAGGCGTTGAACTTGATCCCGTCAGCGCACTTGTTGTGCAGCTTGTTCCCGCCCTTGGGCGGCACCCGTCGAGGCTTGCACTCCGGACGGCGCTCCCGCTCCGAGACTTCGGTTGGCCCCACGGGAGGGAAGTCCGGCCCTTTTGGCTCCGGCTTGGGCCTTTTTTCCGGCAAGGGTTCCTGCGGAGCGGGCTTCGTTTCAGGCACGGGCCGCGTTTCAGGCGCGGGGATTACGACCTCGGGTTCGTCTCCTAACAGCTCATACGCATCCAGCGCCTCTTGGAGGGCGAATCCCACCACCACCACGCCCGCGACGATCACCGCTCCCACGATGATCTCCGGCGCCGCCAGGACACAGAGTCCGACGCCCACTGCCACACCTGCGGAGGCGACGGCGCATCTGCCCGTGATGTCCCGAAACCGAACCCTTTCATGGTCCAGAGCGTGGTAGCACCTCTCCGCCAGCACGGGCCAGGGCTCGGAAGCCTCCTGGACGGCGCACCGGCCCCCGTCCGTCCAGGGCAGCGTCGCCGCTCGCTGGAGGTTGGCGAGCCTCGGGTCCCGGGCCGCTGGCTGTGTTGGGCTGGGCGGTGTCGTCGTACAGGCTGAGAGAAAGAGCAGAAGTGCGATGCACGCTCGGAGACGCATGGCCGGACCCTCCACCCGATTCAAGACCTGAATGGTCCTGGCGGGGCGGTTCGGAGTATGGCGGCGTGCCCCTACAGTCACGACCGCTCGCAAGGGGAGCGGCAGGGGGAAGAGGGTGCAGCAGCCGCAGCTCGGTCCTATGGATGGCTCCCAAGGCGCTAGCCGTGCCAGGGGGCGCGCGCTCGCGGACAGTGCCAGGACAGGGACCGCTGGACCGCTTGCCACGGAAGCGGCGAGCCACACAGCCCAGGATGTCTAGCGACGGGAGGTGGGCAGCCCCCGCCATGTTGCACGTATGTGGCAGGAGCGTGCGGAATGGGCCGGAACAAGGTGGGACAGGAGGGGACGCGGCGGGATACCGACTCCCAAGCATTCCGGGCGGTTGCGAGGTAAGGGCGCGATTCTGCTGGGAGTTTCGCACCGCCCGGCGCGGGTTCGATTCCCGCCGACTCCAATAGAGATTGCCCGCCGCTCTGACTCTCACCGCGCGCCGCGTGCCTCCGCCGGTGGAGGCCTGAGCGGCTGTACGGGCCCTCAGCGGATGCGGCGGGCGAGCTGTTCGAGGTGCGGCGGCAGCCCCCGCGCGGGGTCGAGCACCTCGGTGGCGAGCTCGTGCCACAGGTCCCGGTAACGCTCATTCCCGGTCGCGCACAAGAGTGCTCCGAAATCCGGGTGAGGGTCCGAGGCCTCGGGCTCCACCGCCTCGAAAGCCGCGACGAGCGGACCGAGCCGCGGATCCCCGGGCGCGCGGCGCGCGAGCGTCAGCACGAGCGCGAACAGCGGCCACGCATATCCCGCCGCCGGCTCCATGACGTCCGCCAGCCACACCAGGAGCTGCTCCAGCTCGGCATCGAGCCCGAGCGCCCACGCGCTCTCGAGCAGGGGCGCCAGCGAGTCTTCGAGCTCACCCATCTGCTGACTGATGGGCAGCACCACGTCGAGCGCGAGCACGGTGCACGCGAACGCGCGCCGGACGTGGGGTGTGTCCGCTCCCCGGGTCCATCGTGTGAGCTCGAGCACCTCGCGTGGTTCCCACGGGAGCGGCAGCGGGAAGGTGCCCGTGGCCTGGATCTCGAGGAGCGCCTGGTGGTGTTTGCCCGCGCCGCTGCCGTAGTCGGCGTTGGCCATCGCCGTGAGATCCTCGGGACGGAGTCGGGTGCGCAGGCGATGCAGAAGTGCGCGCGGGTCGCGGGCTTCCCACCCCTCGAAGTGGCGCCAGGGCACCGCCTCGCTCTCCAGCGAGCGCATCGTGGGGGCGAGCTGTGCCGCCCGCGCCTCATCCCCCAACCAGCGCCGGAACGCCACCGCGAGCTGCTCGCGCTGTGGGTCCGACGGCGCGGGCTCAGCCGCCAGCGCCGCCTCGAGACAGCGCTGGACCCCCACCGGATCCCACGTGCCCTCGCGTGAGCTGTCACCGCCGTCGCGGTAGCCCTCGGCCAGCACGAGCCAATCCTCGAGCGTCCTCGCGAGCGTCTCCCCTCGGACCAGCGCGCCACGCAGCGCATCCTCGTCCTGGAACATCGAGCGCCAGGCGATCGTCAGGGCGGTGAGCGTTTGGATGTCGGAGGTCCCAGTAGTCGCGAGCTCCAGGAGCGACCGCGCGCGCTCCTTGTCGTGAAGGGACTCGCTCCATTTCAAGGCGATCGACCACAACTCCCGATAATCGCCGCGCTCGAGAGACAGCCGTTCCGCGCGCTCCAACAGGCCACGAGCCTCTTCCAGGTCACCGCGGAACTCGACGTAGCCCTCCGCGAGAGCCTCGAGATCCTTCGGCTGGGAGGCACCCGTGGCCGCGCTCGCGAGACACCGGTGGACGGATTCCGTGTCGCCGAGAACCTCCTGGTAGGCGCGGGCGAGCAGCACCCATTGGTAGGTCTGCGTGGGCATGTACGACGGCGGCGACAAGAGGCGCGCTTCGATCCAGCCCAGCGCCGCACCCGCCGCCGCTCGATCGCCCAGCCGCGTCAGCAGGAATTCGGCGGCCCGGCGGCATGGCCAGTGCTCGCCCTGGGCGCGTTCGAGCGCCGTCCCGACGCACCGCCGCGCCGCCGCCACGTCCCCGGAATCGAGCCACGCGGCCGCGAGCCCCAGCCAGTCGTCGGGCCACCGCGCCGCGCGCTCCCCCTGTGCGAGGCACGACGCCACGTCCTTGCCCTCGCGCGCACGCGCCAGCCAGTCCTCGGTGGTCAACATTCCGCTCAGCTTATCGGTCAGCGGGACGGGCTCGAAGTGGACAGGCCGAGCGCCGTCAGGACGAGCGGCATGGCAAGCCCGCGGATACGGGTGGACAGCTCCTCGTCCGCGGTGGTGTCGAGCGAGCGGCACGCCAGCGGGAAGGCCAGCTCCAGGTCGACGCGCACATCCAGCACCAGCTCGTCGAGCACCTGGCCCGCGTCACTCCGTCCCACCTTCGACACCGCGCTGGCGAGACGCGCCGGATTGACCAGGCGTTCGGCCCACCCCACCAGCTCGTCGAGAGACAGCGGCTGGTGGGGATTCCAGGCCTCGCTCTCGTCGAAGCGGCCCTCGTTGAACTCGTCGATCTTCCGCTTGAAGGAGACTCGCTGGCCTGGGGCCGCGCGTTGATCGACCTTGATGACGAGGCCCTCGGCCACGTTGTTCTCGATGAGCGGAAGTCCCAGCAGCGCGGGGATACGGGCCGGCGCACGCGTGGGCACCGCCCCCATCTCGGAGCGGGTCCCCCGCCGCACCACGGGCGGCGTCAGCAAACCCGCCTCGCGGGCCGCCGCCTCCACTTCGTGGTGGGCCAGCAGCACGCCCTCGTCCTCCTCCGAGCGCGCCACCAGGATGTCGAACGGGGACCACCGCAAGTCCGGCGCATACCAGATGCCCGTCTGCACCGGAGACATCCCCGGCACCGCGGGCACGTCCGGATGCGGGTAGTGGCCGCCGAAGAGCTCGCCGTAGATGTACACGGCGTCCCCTTCAGCCCCCACCGAGCGGGCGATGGTCCGAGCCGCGGCGCCAAGCTGCACGCGCAGCAGTTGCCACCCGAAGAAGGGCTCCTCCTCGGTCAGCCAGGCCTTGCGCTTGCCGAAGTGGACCTGCCCCGCTCCCACCGCCACCACGAGCTGGGCACCATGGAGCTTCTCCAGGGCCACCCAGGACCCTCCGGGTGCGGGCTGCGCCCTGGGCTCACCCGAGGCTGGCATCTTGGCGTATGGACGGAAGCGCATGACCATGGTCGTCAGAGGACGCCGGGCCTGGAGCGGAGCTGACACCTCCGCTCGCCTTCCGCGGAGCAGGCATCAGCGGCGGGGACGTCCATGCTCCCCGGTCACTTCGCTGCTTGGGCGCGCCGCTTCTGGAGGAAGGCGACCACCCGCTCGATGAGCGCGTACGGAATGGGCGCGTTCAGGGGGAACTTGAGCGTGTCCTTCGCGTCGCGGTACGGCGCGAGCTCCTTCTCGATGGGATCGTCCGAGCGGTAGACCGGGTAGAGCCCGATGTGGTGTTTCCAGGCCGCGAAGTACACCGCGTTCCGCTCGTCGAGCATGAGCGCGGGCATCCCATAACTGATCTTCTCGTGGGCCTTGGGGAGCACCTTGCGGATCGTCTTGCGCACCTTCCCGAGGATGGCCTGGACGTCCTCGGGAGCCGCGGCGATGTACGCGTCGATGCTGGAGGGCTTGTTGGCGCCCTTCTTGGCCGGTGGGGACTTCGGGACGGCCTTCGCGCGGGGCGTCTCGCCACTGCCCGGCCGGAAGCGCATGACACTCCACACGGAGTCGAGCGCGACCTGGCGCACGCCCTCGATGCCCTGGTGCTTCAGGTGCTTCCACAGAATGTCCCGGTTGAGGTCCGTGTCCAGCTGTCCCGCCTTGGGGTAGGCCACCCACGCGATGCGGTCCTGCTTCGCGGCCTCGACAAGGGGCGCGCACTTGCTGTCCACCTCGGCGAGCGTCTTGACGAAGACGAGGACGCCTTCCTTGGCCGAGGCCGTGGTCGTGACGTCGTCGAGGTCCACGTCCCTGGGCTTGCCGAGGACACGGATCTTCATGCCTTCCTTGATGTTCAACTTCTTCGCGAGGCTCATGGCGCCATCTTCTCGGGCCTCCCCGGGGCGGTGTCAACGACCGGACGTCCGTTCTCCCTGGCCGGCCCGGCGCGCGATGGCGCTGGGTAACGAGCGCGCGGTGGTCTACAAACTGGAACAGTCGCAGACCTGGACTACATGCTCCGCGCGTACATTCGCTTCCCCACCCGTTCCATAAAAGGAAGGAAAGAACATGGCGAACATCAAGGACCCCGAGAACACCCTCGTGATGGAGACGACCAAGGGCAAGGTCGTCATCGAGCTGCGCCCCGACCTCGCGCCCAACCACTGCGCCCGCATCAAGGAGCTGGCGCGGGAGGGCGCCTATGACGGCGTCGTCTTCCACCGCGTGATCGAGGGCTTCATGGCCCAGACCGGTGACGTCAAGTTCGGCAAGACCTCCGGCCCCGACTTCAACCCGAACCGCGCCGGCATGGGCGGCTCCAGCAAGCCGGACCTGAAGTCCGAGTTCAACAACGCCAAGCACACCCGCGGGGCGTGCTCGATGGCGCGGGCGCAGGATCCCCACTCCGCCAACTCGCAGTTCTTCATCGTCTTCGACAACGCCACCTTCCTGGACAAGCAGTACACGCTCTGGGGCATGGTCATCGAGGGCATGGAGAACGTGGACAAGATCAAGCGCGGCGAGCCGGTGCGGGACCCGGACAAGATCGTCTCGCTGAAGGTCGCGGCGGACATCGCGGGCTGATGGATGTCCAGCGGGAGGCGGTCCTCGGGGCCGCCCTCCGCTCACCCCCTGCCCTTGCCGGCAAGGACACCATGACGACCTGGCGCAGTGGAACCTGCGAAACGAACGGCATCAACGTCCACTACCTCCGAACCGGAGGCGCCAGGCCTCCCGTCGTCTTGCTCCACGGATTGACCGGGAATGGTGCCTGCTGGACGCCCCTGGCTCGCGCGCTCGAGGGTGAGTTCGACGTCGTCATGCCCGACGCCAGAGGGCACGGCGGTTCGAGCGCGCCGCTCCACGGCTACCGGTACGACGATCTCGCGAGCGACGTCGAGGGCCTCATCCGCGGCTTGGAGCTCCCTCGTCCAGTTCTGCTTGGCCACTCGATGGGCGGCATGACCGCCGCGGTGGTGGCGAGCCGATGGGCGGGAGGCCTCCGCGGCCTCATCCTGGTCGATCCGACGTTCTTGAGCCCCGAGCGCCAGCGCGAGGTGCGCGACAGCGATGTCGCCGAGCAACACCGCCGAACCCTCGGCATGCGGAAGTCAGAGCTCGTCGCGCAGCTCCGAGCCCGGCACCCGCGCCGCTCACCCGAGCTCGTCGAGCTTCTTGCCGAGGCGAGACTGAAGACCCCTCTGGGCGCCTTCGACGTTCTCACGCCCCCCATGCCCGACTATCGCGCCGTGATGAGCGCGATTGACGTCCCGAGCCTGCTCGTCATCGGAGACAGCAGCCCTGTCGTCACGCTCGAGATGGCAACGGAGCTGCGGAGACTCAACCCACGCGTGCGAATCGCACAGGTACAGGACGCGGGCCACGGCCTTCCGTTCGAACAACCCAAGCGCCTGGGCGAGGTGGCCGCGTCGTTCTTGCGTGAGCTGGCGCAGTAGGTTGTGCCTCTCGGAGGGACACCCTTGCGGGTACGCCGACCGGCTCGCTCGTGACGTGGTCGATGGATGGGAACCACAATTTCATAGGCAAAGCCGTCGGCATGTTCATGGACATGGACAACATGCTCGGCGCCGACATCGAGAAGGGGCTCGCCCAGCTGAAGACCGTCGCCGAGGGCAAGCAGGTTCCCCTCGGTGGCGGCGTGTCCTGGGATGCCGGACCGGGAGGCCCGGGAGTGAAAGTCCCAGGCCTCGTGGGCGGAGCGGAAGCTCAGCCCTCGGCGGCGGACTGCTCCGCGGCCTGGTTCTCCGCGCTGCAGACGAGCGAGGACGCATCGTCCTGGCGGGACTCCCCCTGCATCACCAGGTCCTCCATCGGGGCGGGCGCGACGCAGGTGGCATCACAGGAGGAGGGGATGTACCGCCCGCAGGTGGTGAGCGTGCCTCCGATGGCGCAAGGGTCACCGCAGCACGACGCCCCGGCCTCACAGATTTCGGAGCACTGCTCCGGAAGGGCGGAAGCAGATAGCGGCGCGAGGAAAAGCAGGGCGGTGGCGGCCAGCAGGGACTTCAGCATCGTGCGCATGGTTGCTCCTTTTGGGTGGGGAACAGCCGCGCCAATGTGAAACGCCTGTCGCTTTTCGTAAATGAGGAGTTTCACGTAACTGGGACTCTCCCGAGGTGTCGGCGGCCCGCCCTCTCAGGCTGCTGCGCCGGATGGACGCCTCCGCTTCCTCGGTTGTGGAGGCCCAGCACAGGGCAGACGTAGCGAGCCCAGGCCTGCCGGGCAGATTCAGGGGTCAACGCTCATCCTCGCTCGCAAAGGGTGTGGGCAGGCATTGGATCCAGCCCACACGCAAATCATGCGCCTGGCATCGGGTTAACAGGACATGTTCTGGCTCCGAATACTGAAGCTCCCCATCGCGCGATGGGCCGCCGCCGTTCTGGCCTCCGGACCGGCACTCGGAATCGGGATGTTGTTCAAGCCGCGCGAGCCAGCCTTCCTCCTGGTGGCACTCGCGATGGTGGCAGCCAGTGCCTCGTATGGAGGGCTCGTCCCGGCGCTTCTGACCCTCGCGCTCGAGTGCCTGATGTTCGCCTTCGTCCCCAACGTGACACAGATGGGGATCTTCGTCCCCCTGGCCATCGGGGTCTCGCTCTTCAACGCGCACGCGCGAAGCACCTCGAGGAAACCTCTCGCCTCGCGGCTGGACGCGGAGGGAGAGTCCCTCCGGCGGGCCTCGAGCAAGGAGCAACGGGACCAGGCTCTCTTCCACTCCGCCATCGAGCAGTTCGGCCAGCGTCTGGTCTCCCGCCCGGATCTGCCCTCGTTCCTCCACGAGGCGGTCTTCCTGCTGGCCAATACCCTCGAGGTAGAGTTCGTCGAGCTCCTGGAACTCAGCAGCGATCGCCAGGCCCTCCACCTCCGGGCGGGGGCAGGCTGGAAGGAGGAGGGGGCGCGCCAATTGAGCCAGGAGATGGGGAAGCGCTCGCCCGCGGGTTTTGCCCTGCTCACGCGCGAGCCAGTCCTCATCGAGGCTCTCCAGGAGGAGGAGCGCTTCCAGGTGCCTCCACGGCTCCGCGACCACGGGGCCGTCAGTGGGCTGTGTGTCCTCATCGAGGGAGTGGACTCCTCCTTCGGCGTGCTCGGGGCGTACACCCGGACGCGGCGGAGTTTCACCCAGGCGGAGCTCCAATTCGTCCGGAGCGCGGCCGGGGTGCTCACGCGCGCCATCCGGCTCCAGCAGCAGTTCGAGGCGCAGCGGCGGCTCGAGGAGTGGCTCCAACTGCTCGCCGAAGAGCTCCGGGACTACGTGCTCTGCCTGCTGAGTCCCACCGGGCACGTGACGGACTGGAATGCCGGAGCCGAGCGGCTCACTGGCTGGAAGGCCGAGGAGATTCTCGGCCAGGAGCTTTCCCGCTTCTACCCCGCCGAGCTCGTGGCCCGGGGGAAGACCGGCCGCGCACTGGGGATGGCGGAGGCCGAGGGGCGCTTCGAGGAGACGGGCTACCGTGTCCGCAAGGACGGCTCGCGCTTCTGGGCGGACATGGTGCTCACCGCGTTGCACGCCCCTGGGGGGGCCCTCCGGGGCTTCTCCCTGGTGATGAAGGACCGCACCTCGCTCCGGCAGGCGGAAGAAGAGCGGGGACGGCTGGTGGAGCAGCTCGCGGAGGAGGAGCGCCTGGCCGCCGTCCTGACACAGCTCCCCGCTGGCGTGCTGATCGCGGAGATCCCCAGCGGGCGGACCGTGCTCTGGAACCGGCAGATGGAGGAGATCACGCGCCTGCCCTTCCAGCCCTTCGCCTCGCTCGAGGAGTACCAACACCACCGCCGGATCCTTCGTTTTCACCCGGACGGCCGGGCCTACCAGCCGCACGAGCTGCCCCTGGCGCGGACGATCCTGACGGGCGAGGTGGTGAAGGACGAGGAGATGATCATCGAGCGGGGGGATGGGACCCGAGGCGTCGTGCTCGTGAGCGCCGCGCCCGTGCGGGATGCGGAGGGACAGCCGATCTGGGCCGTGCTCACCGTCATCGACGTCACCGAGCGCAAGAAGGCCGAAGAGGCCCAGCGCTTCCTGGCGGAGGCCAGCCGCATCCTCGGCGAGTCGCTGGAGCTCGAGGAGACGCTGACGCGGCTGGAGCATCTGGACTTCCACCAGAGCACCAACGGGTGCGGGTTCCTGCTCCTGGAGGAGGATGGGAGCCCCGAGCGGCTCTCGGCGGACGTGCCCCCTGCCCGGGCCACGTTGCTCCACGCAGTCCTTCGGCACACGGTGGGCGAGGTGCTCGAGACAGGCAGGCCGTTGCTGGTACCCGAGGTGGGGGAGCAGCACCTCCGGGCCCTCGCGCCGGACGAGGAGCACCTGCGCCAGTTCCGTGAGGCACCGCTCGTCTCCTATGTGGTCGTCCCCCTGGTGGCCCGGGGCCGGATCATCGGGGTCATCGGCTACGTTTCCACCCGCCCGGAGAGCCCCTTCGGCCAGCAGGAGCTGGCAACCGTGGAGGAGCTGGCCCGCCGCGCGGCGCTGGCCATCGACAATGCCCGGCTCTACCAGCAGGCCCAGGACGCCATCCGCGCCCGGGACGAGCTCTTCTCCATCGCGGCCCACGAGCTGAGGACACCGCTCAACGCCCTGCACCTCAAGGCCCAGGTTCTCCAACGCTCGCTGCACAAGCAGCCCGCCCTCGAGCAGGACAACCGGTTCGGGGAGGGCATCCAGGTCATCGCCCAACAGGCCGATCGGCTCTCCCGGATGATCGGCAACCTGCTGGACATCTCCCGCATCCGGGTCGGTCAGCTCCAGCTCGAGCCCGAGGAGTTGAACCTCGCCTCCCTGGTGAAGGATGTCGTGGAGCGCATGAGGGAGTCGCTCGGCGCCGCCGGCTGCGAGCTCCACGTGGAGCTCACGGAAACGGCTCCCGGCCAATGGGACCGGATGAGGCTCGAGCAGGTGGTGACGAACCTCCTCTCCAATGCGCTGAAGTACGGAGTGGGCAAGCCCATCGAGGTGCGGGTGTGGGAGCACGAACGGTCGGTGATGCTGAGCGTGCGCGACCACGGGATTGGCATCCCGCCCGACAAGATCGAGCACATCTTCGGCCGCTTCGAGCGGGCCGTCTCCGGACGCCAGTTCGCCGGGCTCGGGCTCGGGCTCTATGTCACCCGGCAGATCATCGACGAGCACGGCGGCCGCATCCGCGTGGAGAGCCACCCCGGCGAGGGCTCCACTTTCACGGTGGAGTTGCCGCGCACCGGATGAGCCGGCCCTTCCACGCTCACACGGAACCAGATGCCGCACGCCCCTCGCCAGGAGCCGTCTCCAGAGTGGGCAGGTGCCAGAGGAGTGGCTCCCGCTCCTCCCCGGGCCTGAGGGCCGGGCTCGTCACACTCCGCGGGAGCGGGGCCACCTGGGCCTGCTCGGGGGCTGGAAGAGGGAGGAAGGTGGCCTTCCCCACCGCCAGGTGGCGCTCCAAGCGCACGTCAATCCGGACCGCGCCTCCAGGACCCGCCAGCGCCAGGGCCTGCAGGGCCGCATGGAGCAACTGGCGCGAGAGCACGTGGACGTCGGCTTCGACGCGCACCGGCTCCTGCTCGCCCAGCACCAGCTCGACCCGCTGGCGGAGCGCCTCTTCCCGGAGCAACCCGCTCAGTTCCCGCACCAACCCGGTGAGCGCGAGCGGGCGGCGCTGCCCCTCCTCCAACGAGGCCAGGGAACGCCAGACGAGCGCCCGGTGGCGGATGTCCTGGACAGTCTCCTCGGCGAGCCTCAGCAGGCGGAGGGCATACTCGAAACGGCTCACCGTGGCTTGACGGGCGGCCATCCGAAACCCCTCGAGCGAGGACTCCCTCAACCGCTCCACATCCTCGCGCAACACCCGCAACGCCTGCTCGTCCCCGGGAGCTGCCATCACCTTGCGGATGTCGCGCTCGAGCTGGCGCAAGAGCAGCTCCGCTTCGATGCCATGGGCCGCGCACATCAGCATGTCGCGAAGCCGGCGCGAGACCTCCGGCCGCCAGACCGCGGTGGTGAGGACCCCGGCCACCTTGCCCTCCGCGTCCCGGATGGGGATGCCCTGGCCGGTGTAGATATGGAAGCCACTGATGAAGTGCTCTGGCCCCACCACCTCGAAGAAGCCCCCCGTCACCAGCGGGGTCCCCAGGCCAGTGGAGCCACACACCTCCTCCGACAAAAGAGACCCCAGACCTGGCACCCGCTCGGGTCCGTGCAAGCTCTCCTCGTCCCCCAGGAGGGAGAGCGCGACCGCATTGGGGTCTCCGAGATAGACGGCATGACGCTCGGTCCCCGCGGCCCCGGAGAGGACTTCCATGTAGGGCCGGGCAGCGGTGATGAGCGCCTGCTGCTGCTCGACGAGCCGCTCGAAGTCCCGCTCCGAGAGCCGCTCCGCCTTCGCTGCCTTGGGGTTCGCCCCCAGCTCATGCGCCCGCTCCCAGGCTCGGAGCATGGGCTCGCGAAGCAGTGAGCCGTCGATGAGTCCCGTGGAGACGTAGCGGGCCCAGGCCTGCCGGGCAGATTCAGGAGACGAGGCTTGTTCTCGCGTGCCGAAGGGGTGGGTAGGCATCCGCTTCAGACCTCCAGTTCGCGCGCGAATCACGCGCCGGGCATGGGCTCAACAAGACAGGGTGACCCACTCGTGCCCCGTCCCCTCCGCGCCCTGCCCGCCCGAAGGCCCCTCATCCAGCGTTGCTCCCTCGGGACGCGCTCACACGGGGCCTGATGCCGGACGCCCCTCGCCAGGGGCCGTCTCCAGAGCGGGCAGGTGCCAGAGGAGTGGCTCCAACTCCTCCCCGGGCCCGAGGGCCGGGCTCATCACACTCCGCGGGAGCGGGGCCACCTGGGCCTGCTCGGGGGCCGGGAGGGGGAGGAAGGTGGCCTTCCCTGCCTGCTGCTGGCGCTCCAAGCGCACGTCAATCCGGACCGCGCCGCCAGGACCCGCCAGCGCCAGGGACTGCAGGGCTGCATGAAGCAACTGGCGCGAGAGCACATGGACGTCGGCTTCGACGTGCACGGGCTCCTGCTCGCCCAGCACCAGCCCGACCCGCTGGCGGAGCGCCTCTTCCCGGAGCAACCCGCTCAGTTCCCGCACCAGCTCGGTGAGCGCGACCGGGCGGCGCTGCCCCTCCTCCAACGAGGCCAGGGAACGCCAGACGAGCGCCCGGTGACGGATGTGCTGGGCGGTCTCCTCGGCGAGCCTCAGCAGGCGGAGGGCATACTCGAAACGGCTCATCCCGGCCTGACGGGCTCCAATCCGAAGCCCCTCGCGCGAGGACTCCCTCCACCGGTCCACCTCCTCGCGCAACACTCGCAACGCCTGCTCGTCCCCGGGAGCTGCCATCACCTCGCGGATGTCGCGCTCGAGCTGGCGCAGCAGCAACTCCGCCTCGATGCCATGGGCCGCGCAGATCAGCATGTCGCGCAGCCGGCGCGAGGCCGCCGGCCGCCGGACCGAGGAGCAGAGGGCCCCGGCCACCTTGCCCTCCGCGTCCCGGATGGGGATGCCCTGACAGGTGTAGATATGGAAGCCACTGATGAAGTGCTCGGGCCCCATCACCTCGAAGTAGCCCCCCGTCGCCAGCGGGCTCCCCAGGCCCGTGGGGCCACACACCTCCTCCGACAAAAGAGACCCTAGACCTGGCACCCGCTCGGGTCCGTGCAAGCTCCCCTCATCCCCCAGGACGGAGAGCACGGCCGCGTCGGCGTCGCTGAGCTGGATGGCATGGCGCTCGAGCCCCGCGGCCCAGGAGAGGACCTCCATGTAGGGCCGGGCAGCGGTGATGAACGCCTGCTGCTGCTCGACGAGCCGCTCGGTGTCCAGCACCGAGAGCCGCTCCGCCTTCGCGGCCTTGGGGTTCACCCCCAGGTCATGCGCCCGCTCCCAGGCCCGGAGCACGGGCTCGCGAAGCAGCGAGTCGGAGATGAGGCCCGTGGAGACGTAGCGGGCCCAGGCCCGCCGGGTGGATTCGGGGGTCGACGCTTGTTCCCGCGTGCCGAGGGGGTGGGTAGGCATCCGCTTCAGTCCTCCAGTCCGCACGCGAGTCACGCGCCCGGTATGAGGTTCAACAAGACAGGGAACCTCGACCGTGCCCGGCGCTCTCCGTCCCCTGCCCGCCCGAAGACCCCTCATTCAGCTTGGCGTATAGGGAAGGACTGGAGGCCTGCTGAGGGAGTGGGCAAGAGTTCTGGGCATGGACGTGGAGCTCAGTCCTTCCAGGCGCCGAGCAGCGTGAGCAGGGTCTCCGCCAGCCGGGTGTTCTGGTAGATCTCCCTCATGATCCGGATGGGCGACGAGTAGAGCGAGTCGCTGGCGAAGATCGCGGACCAATCCAGGGCATCTGGATTGATATTCGCGCCATTGACCTTCACACCGGCGTCTCGCATCACCTTCAAGAACTCCCAGGCCATGAGTCCATGACCGATCGCTCCCGGGTGGACTCCGTCGAGACCGATCAACCCGCCCTGACGGAGCCGGCCGGTCTCGTCCGCGTGGTAATACTTGGAATCGACCTTGGGGTAGATGAATTCGAAGGAACTCGGATATTGATAAGGCGGCTGGGCGTCGTTCCTCTTCCAGGCGATGTCGTGAAACGCCTTGCAGAGATCGACGATGAAGAATCTCGGCTTCCCCGCTCGCGCGTTCGCGGCCTTGACCAGGCTCTTGATGGTGTCGTTGTACCGGTGGATGCACCGATCGATGTGCAACGCATCCTGGAGGGACAGCTGGTACTTCGAGGTGTGGGCGAAATCCTCCTCGAAGGGGAAGTACGTGTAGTACTTGTAATAGATGGAGCCGTCGATCTCGTAGGTCTCGCCCACTCCCTTGGCCAGGGGGGCGATGGTCACCTCCGGCACCGTCCCCACGAAGACGCGCCAGTCGTGCGCCTTGTTGGCGGCCATGATCCGGGTGACTTCGGTCATGAGGTGTTCGTACTCCGGGGCGAAGTCGTCGGGGTGCCAGAGATTCCAGCCGAAAGAGTCACGCTCGAAATAGCCGAGCTGGTAGGGGCGATTCCTGGGATCGTTCGGGGTCTGCTGGATGCGGAGCTGAATCACCGTGGCCAGTGCGTTGTTCGCGCCCAGCCAGAGCAGCAGGTTCTCCACGCCCTCGGCCCGGGCATGATGTTCCAGCCAGCCGAGCTGGCTGATGCCATCGAGCGCCGGCTCCAGCCGCGGATTCAGTACCTTGAGCGCGGTCCGGTAGTACGAGGCATTCGGTACGCCCAGGAACTCGTCCCGGCGGCCGTTGGCGGCCCGGATGGCCTGCTTGCAGACGGCGGGCGTCACCTGCCAGGCATCGGCGACGGTGGCCCCCCAGAACGCCGCGTTGTGCCAGAAACGGTCCCCGCCGGGATAGGGCGTGTTCTCGCTGCCCTCGCCTCTTTCGTAGAAGGTCTCCGATTCGTCGAGCACATCGTTGATGGTTTGGAGAACAGTCAGCCACTCGAAGCTGCGGATGTTGCTTCCATAGCGCGCCTCCAACCGGCGCATGACGCGCTCGAGATCCACGGGCAGACCGCCGTGCGGCCAGACGGGGTAGCGATAGGGGCCGGCCTGAAGCACCTGGGCGATCAACGTCGAGTAGCACTGATCCGTCCGGGCGCTCGACAGGGAGCGGAACCCCTGCGCGAGACTGTCTCCCATGGTGAAGAGCTTCATTCCCCCCTCCTCGCGTATCGCTCCACGTTTGGAGCAGCCCACGAGCATGCCCGAGTTGGCTCGCGAGGAGAGCCGGGCCTGAAGTGCAAGAGGCTGTTCACCAGGTTGCTCTTCGTCACCCCGCCGAGCGCGCCGGCACCTGGGCCGCCGGTGGCGATGGCCCAGGCCGGCTTCTCTCCGCCATCACTCCGAGCCGCGGAGCCTGCACACCCACCGCGCCAGGTCTCGACCCGGCCACCGTAGGAAGCGCGGCTCGCATTTATTGACCCTCGTCAATGCGGGCGAGGGCGCCCCTCCCCTACTTTCCAGGCCACACCGTCGCTGAACGTTCTAGAACCCTCGAAATGAACACCACTCGCCTTCACTCCCGCACCCTGGGGATTCTCTTCATCCTTCCGTTCTTCGCCTACGGCATCGGCACCGCGCTCGTCACCTCCGTCCTGAAGGAGCCGGTGAACCTGGCCGCGGTGGCCGGTCAGAGGACTCCATTCGTCGGGGGCGCGCTGCTGCTCCTGTTGAACTCCATCATCGTCGTCGGGATTGGTGTTCTGTTCTTTCCGATACTCCGTGAGCGGAGCCCGAGCATCTCCGTCGCGTACGTCTGCACGCGGGTGATGGAGGCGGTGCTCCTCCTCGTCGGGGTGGTGTTCCTTCTGTCCATCCTGCAACTCGGAGAATCCGCCCAAGGGCAGACGACGCCGGAGCTGGTCACCCTGTTCAAACTTCTCTCGAAGGGGAACTTCTGGGCGTACCAGCTCGCGATGATCATCCTGGGGGCCGGAAGCGTGCCGTTCTTCCTGTCGCTGTACCAGTCCCGGCTGCTGCCCTCGTTCCTCCCGCTGTTGGGCGCGGTGGGCTACGGGCTTCTGGCGCTGGGGTCCGTGTTCGAGCTCTTCGGGCTGCCGTGGGGCGTCCTCTTCTCCGGGCCCGGGGGCCTGTTCGAGCTGTTCCTCGGCGGCTGGCTCATCGCCAAGGGGTTCCGGACGGTCACTCCTTCCGTCGCGGTCACTCCTTCCGTCGCGGCGTAGCCGGCTTGCCGCGCGTGGCGATGCGCTTTCGGATCCGGCTCAGCGACTCGGGCTTCACGCCGATGTAGCTGGCCAGCTGGTACTGGGGAATCCGCTGGAAGATGTCCGGCCGCGTCTTCGAGAGCTTGAGGTAGCGCTGCTCCGGGCTATCGGTGAGATAGGAAGCGAGCCGCTCCTGCTGTTCCCCCAGAACCTTCTGCATCGCCATCCGGGAGATGCTTTCGAAGCGCGGGAAGCGCCGATACAGGTCCTGCTCGCGTTGCTCGTTGCCCACCACCACCGTGGTGTCCTCCGCGCAGACCAGGAAGTGATCCGCCGGGGTCCGGTTCATCAGGCTGTGAATCGAGAGGACCCAGTCGTCCTCGGTGAAGAACCCGTTGCTCCGCTCTTCACCGTCGACGACGTAGTACTGGCGGACGCAGCCCTGGAGGACGAAGTAGGCCTCGGTGCAGACCTGGCCCGCCATGAGCAGGTGCGTGCCCTTCGGCCAGGACTTCACCACCATGCTGTCCAGGATGGCCTGGGCTTCCTCGTCCGACAGCGGTGCGATGCGGCGGAAGTAGTCGACGAGCTTCTGTTTCATGAGCGTGTTCTGGTGAGGCGGACGCACGGGCCCCAGGGTACGCGCCTCCTGGCCCAGATGCTGCATGACTATCGCACCAACACCCAGGGGCTCGGCAACCTCATCCGGGTCCGGACGTGCGGGAGCTGAGCTGGAACTCCCGCACGCGCTTGACTCTGCCCCAGGGGCAGACCTCCACCCTTCGCGCATGTCACCCAGAGACAGGTCGCGGAGGAACATCATGGTTGTAGCACTCGGAGCACTCGCCCTGCTGGTGGGCGCGGCGGTGGGCACCTGGTGGTGGATGGGGCGAGCCCTCTTCGAGCCGGGCACCGTGGAGCAAGCGTTGGCGGAGCGGGGCGAGACACTGGAGGTGCCACCCGGACAGCGAGCCGACGCCTCGAGCTGGCAGGTAGCCCCGGGCGTGCAACTGCACCACGTGGCCGTGGGCCAGGGGCGAGACCTCGTCGTCGTGCACGGCGGCCCGGGCCTGCCCCCGGCGGCTCCGTGGCGGGCGGCCGTCCTCGCCAGCGATACCCTGCGCTGGCACTTCTACGATCAGCGCGGCTGTGGTGCCTCCTCCCGTCCCCTCCTCCACGCTCCGCCTGGAGGCACGTGGCAGGCCATGCAGGAGGTGGAGGCACGGCTGGGGCTTGCCGCACAGCTCGCGGATCTGGAGCGTATCCGGCGCCTCCTCGGGCAGGAGCGCCTCACGCTGGTGGGGCACTCCTTCGGAGCGCTGGTGGCCGCGCTCTATGCGGCGGAGTGGCCGGAGCGGGTGCGGGCCCTCGTGCTGGTGGCGCCCGCGCCGCTCGTGACGATGCCCGCCGGCGACGGCGACCTGTTCACGCAGGTGCGGGCCCGGCTGGATCCGGAAGGGCAGCGCGCGCTGGAGGCATGGATGGAGCACACCTTCGACTTCCCCTCGCGCCTGAAGGAGGACGAAGCGAAGCTGGCCGGGCACTTCGCGGACTTCGGTCCCCTCTACGCCCAGGCCATACAGCGGGAGCGTCCCGAGGCGCTGCTGCCCGGCTCCGGCGCCCCCGGGGGGTGGCTTTCCCTGGGGCTCTACCTGAGCCTGGGACGCCACCACGACTGGAGTGCCTGGCTGCGCCGGGTGCGCTCCCCTACCCTCGTCATCCACGGGGCCGAGGACCTGCAGCCGCGTGCCGCCACCGCCCGTGTGGTACAAGCCCTGCCCCACGCACGGCTGGTGGAGCTCCCGGGCAGCGGACACTTCCCCTTCGAGGAGCAGCCCGAGGCCTTCGCGGCCACGCTGCGCGCCTTTCTCGCGGAGGTAGAGCATTGAGTGGACCGCTGTATGCCATCGGAGAGGTGTCGCGCATCACGGGACTGAGCGTGAAGGCGCTGCGCCTCTACCAGGAGAAGGGGCTGCTGCCTCCCTCGCACGTGGATCCTTCCTCTGGCTACCGCTACTACACCGAGCGTGACATCGCTCAGGCCCACACCCTGCGCGCGCTGCGGGACCTGCAACTGTCGCTGGAGGAGATCCGCGGGGTGCTCGCGCACCTGGAGCAGGGGTCCTCGCTCACCGAGCAACTGACGCGGGTACGCGCCCGGCTCGCCGCGGAGGCGGCCAGCGCGCAGCGGGCGGTGACGGCCCTGGACACATTGCTGCGTCAGCAGTCGCAGGCGGAGGCGTACCTGCGCGCGCCCCCGCCATTGCTCGAGCGGTGGTTGCCACCGATTCGCGCCGCCGTGCACCGCGCCCGGGGGCGCTACTCGGACGCCGCGGTGGTCTTCCCGCGCCTGCTCGCCGCGTGCGGTCCGCGGGTGGCGGGTCCACCCTTCTGCCTCTATCACGAGGCGGAGTATCGCGAGGAGGACGCGGACATCTCCTGGTGCGTGCCACTGGCTTCCGGGGCCCACCCGGAGGGCGTCCATGTGGAGGAGCTGCCCGAGGTGCAGGTGGCCACGCTCGTACATACCGGGCCGCCCGATTCGGTGGGTCCCTCCTGGGCGCGTCTCTTCGCCCACCTTCATGCGCGGGAGCGCACCCCGGCCCTCCCCCTGCGCGAGACGTTCCTGGGGGCGGGCACGACACCCGCTTCCTCGTGGCTCACCGAGCTCGCGCTGGCCTGGGAGTAGCGCCTTCCAACACCGCAGCACCTGGGTGCCGTCTCCAGGGCAACGGGGGTCTCATCCCCAAGGACCCGTTACGGCCCCGAACCCGCTCACTATCTTGCTCGCACACAGGACGAATAGACGCCCTCGTTGCGGCCTCTGCCTCGGAATCCGCGAAGGCGCGAAAACGAGGGCTCTACCTTCTGCAAGGAGCCAACGATGAAGCGCTTCAAGGCGATGGTCTCTCTTTTCGCGATGACCATGACCGGGTGTTACGCCTACTACGACCCCTATTATTACGACTACGCCTATTACGACCCATACTGGTACGGCTACGACGCCTACTACGCCTACAGTTGGGTCGATCCCTATGGCGTCTACTACTTCTCCGCCCCGGTCACGGCTCAGGTCGATGTGAACGCGGCCGCGACGGCGATCGCCGACCGGGCCAACACGTACTACACCCCTGCCGGGTGCGCGGGGGCGGTGGCCTCGGGCTCCACGGTGACCTACAACTTCAACAACTGCTCTGGCGCCTTCGGGCTGAACTCGGTCTCCGGGACCGTGCGGCTCGAGCTCTCTGATGTCAACGGCCAGCTCGTCCTCGTCGCCACCTCCACGGACCTGACCGCGGATGGACGCCCCTATATCCTCGATCTGAACGCGGTCGCCACGCGCTCGGGCACCCAGCGAGTGGTGACGATGACGTCACGCAGCCGCTCTCCAGACACGGCTGACTCCCGGAATGAGCAGATCACCATGAACTGGGAGCAGGGAAGCGGGTGCGTGACCATGAATGGCCAGGGCGGTAGCACCCGCGACGATATGACCACCACCGCGACCGTCACCAACTTCCAGCGCTGCCAGAACCAGTGCCCCTCCGCCGGCAGGGTGACGGTGGAAAGCAAGGACGGCGCCTTCACCACGGAGTTCAACGGCTCCTCGACCGTCAACGTGACCGGCCCCGACGGAGACACGAAGCGCTACGAGCTCAACTGCCCGTGATGGGTGGACGCTCAGTACCTTTCGGGTATGTGATTCTTCCCCTCGAGTGAAGCGCCATCGTCATAGGCCTCGCGCATGGAACGGCGGGGCAGCTTGACCTTCTGGCGCTTCACTTTCTTGTGGGGAATCTTGTCCAGCAGGAAGCGGATGCAGTTGAGCCGCGCCCTTTTCTTGTCGTCGGACCGCAAGATGAACCAGGGTGCATACGGCGTGTCCGTCGCGGCGAACATCATGTCACGCGCACGGGAGTAGTCGTACCAGCGCGTCCAGGACTCGATGTCCATCGGGCTCAACTTCCACTGCCGGAGGGGGTCCGAGATCCGTGCTTCGAATCTCTTCTGCTGCTCCTCCATGCCGACCTCGAGCCAGATCTTCAGCAGGAGGATTCCACTCTCGACCATGTACTTCTCGAAGACGGGGCAGCCTTTCAAGAAGCGTTTGTGCTCCTCGGGAGTGCAGAAGCCCATCACGAGCTCGACTCCCGCCCGGTTGTACCAGCTGCGGTCGAAGATCACGATCTCGCCCGCGGCGGGGAAATGGGGCACGTACCGCTGGAGGAACATCTGGGTCTTCTCCCGGTCCGAGGGCGCCGGGAGGGCCACCACGCGAAACACCCGGGGACTCACCCGCTCCGTGATGGCGCGAATCGTTCCGCCCTTGCCCGCGGCGTCCCGTCCTTCGAACACCACGATGACACGCAACCCCTTCTGCTTGACCCAATCCTGAAGCAGGCAGAGCTGGGCCTGGAGCTTGCGAAGCTCTTTCTCATAGGCTTTCCGCTTCAGGGGTTCCGTGTGAGTGATTGTCGTCATGGCTTTATCATTGCTGAGACCGAAGCTCCACGACCCGCTGGCGGACCTCGTTCATGTCCAGTGCGCGCACCTGGCGGATGAGCTCCTCGAGCTCCGCCGCCGACAGCTCTCCCGCCCGCTCGAAGAGCATGAGGCCGTCGCGGAGGGCCATCACCGTGGGAAGGGAGCGGACCGCGAACGCGTCTGCCAGCTCGGGCTCCTTTTCGATGTCGATCTTCCCGAAGCGGATGTCCGGATACTGCTCGCTGGCCTGCTCGAAGACGGGGGAGAAGGAGTGACACGGGCCACACCAGACGGCCCACCAGTGAAGGATGACGATTCCCTCCTTCGACACGATGTCCTTGAAGTCGTCCTTGCCAATTTCGATGGTCGCCATGGCTCTCACCTTGAGTCGACTCCCAGGAGAGTGCCAGTGCGGCCTCGAAGGCAGGTGAGACTGCCCTGCGGGAAGGCTGCCAGACGATTGGTGCGCCGCCAGAAGTCTCTCAGCCTGGTGCCTGCCTGGTCCAAGAGGTGAGGCTGCGTCAGGGCAAGCCCTTAGTGCAAGTTGACGCCCCGGTGGGGTCGGCCCATTTTTTTCAGGCGAAGCAGACCAGGCGCTGGAGGGCGAGAATATGTCTACGATAGAGACGACGCAAGGCAGGGAAATGCACCGGACTGGATGGGGAAGCGATACCCGGCCAGAGCCTGCTGCCCTCATCGAAGATCATGCGCTCATCGGAGATCTGTACACGGCCGCGCTCATTGCTCGAGATGGGTCCGTCAACTTTCTCTGCCTCCCGGATTTCGACTCGGATGCGTGCTTCGCGTCGCTGCTGGGAACACCCGACAACGGGCGGTGGAAGATTGCTCCGAAGGTGGCTGTACGCGACGTGCGGCGACGCTACCGCGGCAAGACCCTCATCCTGGAAACGGAGTTCGTGACGGATGAGGGCGTGGTACGGCTCGTGGACTTCATGCCCCTGCGGAAGGGATGCCCCCACCTGGTGCGGTGGGTGGAGGGGGTCCGGGGCAAGGTGACGATGCGCTCGGAGCTTCGCCCTCGATTCGCCAATGGCTACACCGTTCCCCTGGTGAGCAGGCGGGACGGGAGCTTCGCCGCCGTGGCCGGCCCGGACGCGGTCTACCTGCGCGGCGGGACCGGCGAAGCGCCACCACCGTTCGACTCGGAGTTCACCGTTCAGGCAGGCCAGCGGATTCCCTTCGTGCTCTCCTGGGCACGGCCCTACGAGGGAATCCCGGATCTGATCGACCCTGAGGCGGCCTTGCGCGAGACGGAGTCCTATTGGGAGGGGTGGGCCGCGCGGATCCGCCCGCCCAGGGAACATGAGGACGTGGTCATCCGATCGCTGATCACCCTCAAGGCATGCACCTTCCAATCCACGGGGGCGATCGTCGCAGCTCCTACGTTCGGGCTCCCGGAGACCCCGGGCGGAGAGCGCAACTGGGACTACCGGTTCTGCTGGATCCGTGACGCGGCCTTGACCTTGAACGCGTTCATGCGTGCCGGCCTCGGGGAGGAGGCGAAGGCGTTCGGTGATTGGTTGGTGAACGCCATTGGAGGCGCGCCGGGCCAGATGCAGATCATGTACGGCATCCGGGGCGAGCGGCGCCTCACCGAGGTCGAGCTGGGCTGGCTGAAAGGCTATGAAGGTGCTCGGCCCGTGCGGATCGGGAACGGTGCCTATTCGCAATTCCAGCTCGACGTCCTGGGCGAGTTCGCCTGGGTTGTCTACCTCCACGCGCAACTGGTGGGCACGTTGCCTGAACGCGGCCAGAAGGCCCTCAAGGCCATCGCGACCCAGGCTTCCAGGGTTTGGACGGAGCCAGACCATGGCATCTGGGAGATGCGGGGCCCGAAGCATTCGTTCACCGCGTCCAAGGTGGCGGCGTGGATCGCCGTCGATCGTTGGGTGCGTGCGATCGATGAGTACGCCTTGAAGGAAGACAAGGCGCCGTGGGTGAAGCTGCGGCAGACCATCTTCGATGAGGTGTGCAGCAAGGGTTACGACTCCAAGCGCAACACGTTCACGCAGTACTACGGCTCCGAGGGAGTGGACGCGAGCCTGCTCGTCATCCCGCTCTCCGGGTTCCTCCCGGCGGATGATCCCCGTGTCGTTGGAACGGTGCGGGCCATCGAGGAGGAATTGATGCCGGACGGGCTGGTGCTGCGCTACCGGACGGAGGAGAGTGTCGACGGTCTCGTCGGAGAGGAGGGAGCCTTCCTCGCCTGCTCCTTCTGGCTGGTGAATACCTACTACCTCATGGGGCGGGACGAGGACGCGCGGCGTCTCTTCGACAAGCTGTCGGGGCTCTGCAACGACGTGGGGCTGCTCGCGGAAGAGTACCTGCCCGGGGCGCGCCGGCAGATCGGCAACTTCCCCCAGGCGTTCAGCCACCTGGCGCTCGTGAACAGCGCCTACAGTCTCGAAGACGAGCGCCAAGCCACGATGTATACGTAGGCCTGAAAATCGAGCTGCTCGCGCATGGACACCTCCTCTCCGCCTTCGAGTGACAAGCCCTCCCGGCTCACGCTCGAAAACACCCACATGGCGGCGACGCGGACCCTCCTCTCGATGGTGAGGACAGGCGCGGCAATCTCGGGCGGCGGCGCGCTTGTCACAGAACTGCTCATCAAGGGGTGGCCCCGCTGGGTGGTGCTCCTCCTCTCTTCCGGCTTCGTCTTCCTGGGTTACGCACTGATGTGGTCGGCATTGAAGAAGGGCCGGAAGATGAGGGCGCAGCTCGAGCGCGAGCAGACCGGGGAGGGATTTCTCCTCCCGCTCGGAGAAGTCACGGCCTGGACGGTGGCCCTGCAGCTCCTGATCGCGACCGTGCTGGTGCTCTATCTCATCAGCTAGGGTGTTTTGAATGGAGGCATGAACATGCTCACCGCCGTCTATGACACAAAGCCTTACGACCAGGCACACCTGCTCGCGGCGGCTCCTCGGGACATCCTCCAGTGGCAGTTCTGGGATTTCCGGCTCAGCGCCGAGACCGCGCGGACCGCGAGCGGGGCACAGGCCGTCTGTGTCTTCGTGAATGACGCGGTGGATCGGCCGTGCCTGCGAACGCTCGGCGAGCTGGGCGTGAAGCTGCTCGCCCTTCGTTGTACGGGGTATAACAACGTGGATCTCCACGCCGCACGGGAGGCGGGCATCACCGTCACTCGCGTGCCCGCGTACTCCCCCTACGCCGTGGCCGAGCACGCGGTGACCCTGCTGCTGACGCTCAATCGGAAGATCCACCGCGCATTCAACCGTGTACGCGAGCAGAACTTCTCGCTGAACGGCCTGGTTGGCACCGACCTGCACGGCAAGACCGCCGGGATATTCGGCACCGGCAAGATCGGCCGCATCACCGCCCAGATCCTGCGCGGCTTCGGCATGCGCATCCTGGCCTTCGACGCGTACCCCGCGGCTGAGTGGGCGCGGCAGACGGGTGTGGAGTACGTCGACGCCAGAACCCTCGCGCGCGAGAGTGATGTCATCTCTCTCCACATTCCACTGACGCCCGAGACGCGGCACATCATCCGCGGTGAGACCCTGGCGCTGATGAAGCCGGGGGTCATCCTGATCAACGTGAGCCGTGGAGGACTGGTCGATACCACGGCGCTGATCGCCGCATTGAAGGAAGACAAGCTGGGCGGCGTGGCGCTGGACGTCTACGAGGAGGAGGAAGGCATCTTCTTCGAGGACCTGTCCGGCCAGGTGCTCCAGGACGATACGCTGGCACGGCTCCTGACGTTCCCCAAGGTCCTGGCCACCGCCCACCAGGCGTTCCTGACCCAGGAAGCACTGAATGACATCGCCCGGACGACGGTGGCGAACCTGGAGGCGCTGGCCGAGGGCCGTCCCTTCGTCGACGGTTCCGTGCTGACCGAGGGCGCGCCCCTCTTCACCAGCTCCGCGCTGGCCGAAGGTCCCACCATCCAATAGCGGAACCCGGTTTCGGGAAACCCTGTTCAGTTCGATACGGAGGCTCCATGCCACTCCCTGCTCAGAAGACCAAGATCGTCGCGACGATCGGGCCCGCTTCCGACAAGCCCGAGGTGCTCGAGCGGATGATCGCCGCCGGGTTGAACATCGCACGACTGAACTTCTCACACGGCGAGTTCACGACGCACGCCGCGACGATTGCCCGCCTCCGGGCGGCGGAGAAGACCGTGGGGCGCCCGGTCACCATCATGGCGGACCTGCCCGGTCCCAAGATGCGGCTCGGCAAGATCGACCCGGAGCCCATCAATCTCCTGGCGAACGACCGCTTCACCCTGACCACGGAGCAGATCACCGGCAACGCGAGACGCGTCTCGATGAGCTTCGAGGCGCTGCCGAAGGTGGTCAAACCCGGTGACCGCCTGTTCCTGAACGATGGACTGGTCCAGCTCGTCGTCGAGCGCGTGACGGGCAACGATGTGGAGTGCGTGGTGGCGGTGGGCGGCGAGCTTCGTTCCCGCAAGGGGCTGAACCTTCCGGGAATCCGCCTGGGAATCAGCGCCTTCACCGACCGGGACCACGCCTGCCTCAACTTCGCCCTGGAGCACGGGGTGGACGCCGTCAGCCAATCCTTCGTGGAAACGGCGGCGGACATTGGGGTCGTGCGCGAGGCGGCCGCCGCGCGTGGGAAGCAGCCCTTCATCATCGCGAAGATCGAGCGCGCCGGCGCCATCCAGCACATCGAGGAGATCCTGGACGCCGCTGACGGAATCATGGTGGCGCGCGGAGACCTGGGCGTCGAGGTGCCGATCCAGGAGGTTACCTTGATCCAGAAGCGGTTGATCTCCCTGGCGAACCTCGCGGGCAAGCCGGTCATCACCGCCACGCAGATGCTCGAGTCCATGGTGTCCAGCCGCCTCCCGACGCGCGCGGAGGCCACGGATGTGGCCAATGCGATCCTCGACGGCACCGACTGCGTCATGCTGTCCGCCGAGTCGGCCATGGGCCTCTATCCGGTGGAGGCCGTCGCGATGCTCGCGAGCATCGCGGCCGCGACCGAGGCGAAGCGCCCGGCCAGGCGGCTCGTCCACCTGCGGGAGCTCTCTCCCGAGTACAAGCCGACGACGGCGGCGGAGGCCGTTGCGTCGGTCGTGGAAGACGCGCTGGAGACCGCCCCATGCGCGGCGGTGGTGGTGCCGACGCAGAGTGGGACGACCGCCCGGATGATCTCCCGGTTCAAGCCAGCGGTGTGGGTGGTCGCGGCGAGCAGCGACCCTGAGGTCTGCCGTGGCCTGGCATTCTCGTACGGAGTGCTGGCCGTCCTGCAGCCTGACGAGCCGGCGGACTGGCGAAGGTTTTCGTTGGACTGGGTCCGCCGGCAGCAGGTCCCAGGACCGCTGGTCATGCTCGTCTCGGGTCCCTCGAAGAGCGACCCGCGGGCGAACTACCGCCTCGAGTTCATCAATACCGGCGAGCGGGACTCCGCTCCCGGGCTGGAAGCTCCGTGATGATGTCCCTGGTTTGACCGAGAACTCTTCGGGGAGGCACGAGCGATGGCACAAGCAGCCGCCAGGCAACGAGAAGAAGTGATGCGGGGCGTGATCCTTCCCGGCAACAGGACGGTGGAGTTCAAGGAGTTCCCCGTCCCCCAGCCGCAGCACGGGCAGGTGCTGGTCAAGATCATGGCCTCGGCCATCTGCGGAAGCGACATCCGCGCCATCTATCGGGCTCACATCGGAGAAGGGGCCGAGCGTTACATCCCCGGCATGATCGCGGGACACGAGCCGTGCGGGCAGATCGCCGCGGTCGGACCGGGTTGTCAGGCGCTGAAGGTCGGCGATCGCGTGTCCGTCTACCATATCAGCGGCTGTGGGGTCTGCGACGACTGCCGCCACGGCTATCAAATCAGTTGCACCAGCCCGGTGCGGGCGGCGTATGGCTGGCAAAGGCATGGAGGCCATGCGCCGTGGATGCTGGCGGACGAGCGCGACTGCATCCCGCTGCCCGCGAGTCTGTCATACGTTGACGGCGCCATGTGCGCTTGCGGTGTCGGTACCGCATGGGAGTCCCTGACGCGCATTGGCGTCAACGGTGGGGACGCCCTGCTGGTGACGGGCCTGGGGCCGGTGGGCATGGGCGTCGCGATGCTGGGCAAGGCGTTGGGCGCCAACAAGGTCATCGGAACGGAAATGTCGCCGGTGCGGCGAAAGCTGGCCATGGACCTTGGCCTGGTCGACGAGGCCCTGGACGTGGATGACAGAACGCTGTCCCGGATCAAGGACCTCACACGCGGGCGGGGATGCGAGGCCAGCATCGATTGCTCGGGGACCGCGGGGGGGAGGCTGCTGGCCTTGCAAGCCACCCGGCAGTGGGGACGATGCGCGTTCGTCGGTGAAGGCGGCAAGATCGAGTTCGACGTCTCGCCATTGCTGATTCATCCGCAGATCACCCTGTTCGGGTCCTGGGTGACCTCGCTCAGGCACATGAGCGATCTCCTGGACCGCCTCGACCGATGGGGGCTGCATCCGGAGAAGATCTGCACCACCCGCTTGCCGCTGAGCGAGGCGGCACGTGGCTACAAGATGGCCGACCAGGGCGAGGCCGCCAAGGTGTGCTTCGTTTTCGACGGCGGAGTTTGAGAGGAGTCACGCCGCATGCTGGTACTTGCCGGAGATGTAGGCGGAACGAAGACCGCGCTTGCCTTGGCGCAAGGCGGGCTCATCATCGAACGGCGCGTCTATCCGAGCGCCGCGTACGCGAGCCTCGAGGCATTGGTGAGCGAGTTCCTGGGCCAGCGGGGCCGGGAAATCTCGCGGGCGTGCTTTGGCATCGCCGGCCCGGTGAGCGAGGACAGCTGCCGGACCACCAACCTGCGCTGGGTCGTCGAGGCGAGGAGCCTCGAGCGCACCCTCGGGATACCGCGCGTCACCCTGGTCAATGATTTCCATGCCCTGGCCATTGGGATCACCGTTCTGCCCGCATCCGACCTCGCCGTCCTGAACGACTCACCGTCGGATCCCAAGGGGCCGTGGGCGTTGATCGGCGCCGGGACCGGGCTCGGAGAGGCGATCGTCGTCCACACGGGGAACGGCTACGAGGTGCTCGCCTCCGAAGGCGGCCACACGGACTTCGCGCCGCGAAACGAGTTGGAGATCGAGCTGTTGAGGTTCCTGTTGAAGAGCCACGCGCGCGTCTCCTATGAGCGGGTCGTCTGCGGGCGCGGCCTGGTGGCACTCTACGAATTCATGCGGGGCCGCTCTCCGGGGGCCGAGTCCCGCATGGTGCGCGAGGAGATCGCCGGCGCGTCCGGCGACGCCGCCCCGATCATCTCCCGCCACGGGCTCGCCGGCGACGATCCGCTCTGCGCTCAGGCGCTATCGCTGTTCGTCTCCATCTACGGCGCGGAAGCGGGGAATCTCGCGCTCAAGGTCGTGGCACGCGGAGGGGTCTTCATCGCGGGAGGCATCGCCCCGAAGATCCTGCCCAAACTCCTCGACGGGACCTTCCGTTCCTCTTTTGTCGCCAAGGGCCGGCTCAGCCCCCTGCTCGAGACGACACCGGTGAAGGTCGTGCTCAACAGCGACGCTGGACTGCTCGGCGCGGCAGCGCTGGCGGCCCGCCTTGCCCTTTAGCGCCGGCAGGCCCCTTCCTTGTTCAAGGTGGGGACGATGGCCAACATGAACAGCGGTTGAAATAAAGGGGATGCACGGTCATGCTTGACCCCAAGAAAATCAAGCGAATCGCAATCAATACCGGCGGCGGCGACGCGCCAGGTCTCAACGCCGTCATCCGGGCGGCCACCCTGGCGGCGATCGAACGTGGCTGGGAGGTCTACGGCATCCGCCACGGCTACCGCGGCCTCCTCGACACCCGGGAGCTCATCCCGCTGACCCGCGAGACCGTGCGCGGTATCACGCACCTCGGTGGCACCATCCTGGGCACCGCCAACAAGGGCAACCCCTTCGAGTACCCCATCCAGACGCCCGAGGGCGTCCGGCTCACCGACATCTCCGACAAGGTGGTCGAGAACTTTCGTGCGAAGCAACTCGACGCCCTCATCTGCATCGGTGGCGACGGCTCGATGCGCCTCGCGCAGAAGTTCATCAAGAAGGGCATTCCCATCGTCGGAGTGCCGAAGACCATCGACAACGACCTCTCGGGCACGGTGACGACGTTCGGTTTTGACACCGCGGTGAGCACGGCGACCGATGCCATCGACAAGGTGCACTCCACCGCGGAGGCACACGAGCGGGTGATGGTCGTCGAGGTGATGGGCCGGTACGCGGGCTGGATCGCGCTGGCTTCGGGCGTCGCCGGGACCGCCGATGTCATCCTCATGCCGGAGATCCCATTCGATCTCGAGAAGGTCTGCGAGAAGGTCATGCAGCGCGAGCGCGCCGGCCGCACCTTCTCCATCGTGGTGGTCGCCGAGGGAGCCACACCCAAGGGTGGACAGTTGATGGTCCGCGGGCCCAAGGAAGCCGGCCGTGAGGTCCTGCTCGGTGGCATTGGCCAGTATGTCGCCGACGAAATCACGCGAAGGACGGGCAAGGAGACGCGCAGCCTGGTGCTCGGGCACTTGCAGCGCGGCGGCGGCCCCACGACCTTCGATCGCCTGATCGCCTTGCGCTTCGGCGCCGCGGCGGTGCGCACCCTCGCGGAGGGGCAGGTCGATGTGATGGTCGTGCTCGATCCTCCCACGGTGAGGACCATCCCACTGGCTTCGGCCATCGAACGAATGAGAGCCGTGCCGCTCGACAGCGACACCGTTCTCACCGCGCGCGCGTTGGGAATCAACCTGGGCGACTGAGCCCCTGGCCAAACGGAAGCCTGCAACGCTTTTGCGTATTTGGAGATTCAGGACACCCGCCTGGTCAAGCGTGGCGGGTTGTGGACACAACCTCGGGCCGGGAGAAACGGGTTCTTGCTCGCACGCGCGGTTAAGGGCAAAGGTCGCTGCGGGGGGGAAGGTCAGACAGCTCCGGGCGCGCTCGTTGACACGCCCACCCTTCTCCCGCCACAGGGGGATTCAGGTATGAGTGGTCATGACGGTGCCAGGCGGGCGAAATCCAGAGGGGGTCCCTCTTTCCTTGGCATGGCGCCACTGCTCGTCGTCGTCGTTGCGCTCGGCGGGTGTACCACCGTGGGGCCCGATTTCACGCGGCCAGAAGTCTCACTGACCGAGAACTGGGGTGCGAAAGGCGATCCGCGGGTCGCTGCCCAGACCGCCACCGACAGTCAGTGGTGGAAGGCTTTCAACGATCCGGCACTCAATCGCCTGGTCGAGCTCGCCAACCAGCAGAATCTGCCCTTGCAGGTCGCTGGCCTGAGAATCGTGGAGGCGCGTGCGCGGTTGGGGGTCGCCACCGGCCAGCAGTATCCGCAGGTGCAGGCGGCCTTCGGCAACGTGACAGCGCAGGGAATCAGCAAGAACGCCGCCAATGTGTCCGGGCTCGACACCCATTTCGTCAATTATGAGTTGGGGTTCGATGCGGTCTGGGAGCTGGATTTCTGGGGCAGATACAGACGGGGCGTGGAAGCGGAAAGCGACATCGTCCTCGCGTCGGTCGCTGACTACTACTCCGCACTCGTCTCGCTGACGGCGGAGGTCGCGCGAACCTATACCGTGATTCGGACCTTCGAGGTGCTCATCGGGCAGGCTCGCGAAAACGAAAGAATTCAGCAAGAGGGCCTGCAGATCGCCGAATCGCGCTTTCGCAACGGCGCGACCTCGGAGCTCGATGTGACCCAGGCCACCACCCTCCTGGAAAGTACCCGGGCGTCCATCCCCGTGCTCCAGACCGGGCTGCAACAAGCCCGCAATGCCTTGAGCACCCTGCTGGGACAGCCACCGGGCATGGTCGAGGAACTGCTCGCGGGACCCCAGGAGATTCCGCAGGCGCCCACCCTTGTCGCCGTCGGCGTGCCCGCGGAGATACTGCGGCGGCGTCCCGATATCCGCGCCGCCGAGCTCTTCGCCGCCGCGCAGTGTGCCCGAATCGGCGTCGCCAAGGCGGAACTCTATCCGTCGTTTACCCTGTTCGGCACGATCGGTCTTCAAGCGACCAGCGGCGCGGGCACATCCTTCAATCTGGGTGACAGCTTGTTCTACTCCCTGGGTCCTCGGATTCGTTGGCCCTTCTTCAATTACGGACGCATCAAGAACACCGTGCGCGTCGAGGACGCACGCTTCCAGCAATTGCTCGTGGGCTACCGCAATGCCGTGCTCCAGGCGGCTCAGGAGGTGGAGAACTCCCTGGCCGGCTACCTCAACGCGCAGGAGACCGTGGTCTTCGAGCAACGGGCCGTGAATGCCGCCCAGAGGTCGGTGGAGCTCTCCTTCGTGCAATACCGGGAAGGCGCGGTGGACTACCAGCGCGTGCTCGACGCGCAGCGCTCACTCTTGCAGCAGCAGAACAACCTGGCGCAGGCGCGTTCCTCGGTCGCGACCAGCTTGATAGCCCTCTACAAAGCGTTGGGCGGAGGTTGGGAGTCGCGCCAGGACCAACCCATCGTCACCGAGCCCACGCTGGACGAGATGAAGAAACGGACCAACTGGGGCGAGATGCTCACGCAGCCAAGCGCGCCCGAAACCAAGCAGTCTCCCGAGCCCGCGAAGCACTAAGGGGTCGAACGTGTCCAAGATTTTCTCGAAGAAGGGTTTCAAGTGGATCCTGGTGGTGGCCGTGGTCGCGGTGGCCGCGCTCTTGGGCTTCCGGTATTGGAAGGGGAAGCAATCCGCGTTGCCAGAGGGGATCGCCTCGGGGAACGGCCGGCTGGAGGCGAAGCTCGTCGACGTAGCCGCCAAGGAACCGCTGAGGGTCCTCGAGCTCCTGGTGGACGAGGGAGCCATCGTGCAACCCGGACAGGTGTTGGGTCGGCTGGACACCACCACCCTTCAGGCGCAACTGACCGAGGCCAACGAGAGCATCGCGGCCGCCGAGGAAAAACTGGCGTTCTCCAAGGCCTCCATCGTCAAGCAGAAGAGCGAGATCGAGCTCGCCGAGATTGAGCTCGAACGTTCCCGTCGATTGGTCAAGGATGGCGCAGGCTCGCAGCGGGAGTTCGATGTCCGCAACGCGAAGGTGGAGACGGCCAAGGCCAGCCTCGCGGAAGCGGAAGCGATGCTGCAGACCTCCAAGCAGCAGGTGGAGGTAGCCCGGGCAAACGCGGCGACGATCCAGACGCGCATCGACGACGCGACGCTGAAGTCCCCCGTTCTCGGGAGAGTCCTCTATCGCCTGGCCGAGCCCGGGGAGGTTCTCGCCGCCGGCGGAAAGGCGCTGACGCTGGTGAATCTGGAGGACGTCTATATGGAGATATTCCTCCCTTCGGAACAAGCGGCCCGCGTGGCGATTGGGGCCGAAGGGCGGATCACCCTGGACCACGCTCCCGACCGCTCCATTCCCGGACAAGTCAGTTTCGTGTCCCCGGAAGCCCAGTTCACTCCCAAGCAGGTCGAGACGCGCAGCGAGCGCGAGAAGCTGATGTTCCGCGTCAAGATTCAGGTGCCCAAGGAACTGGCGAGCCAATACGTCGAGAGCGTCAAGACAGGCGTTCGAGGTGTCGGCTATGTCAAGACCGACTCCTCCGCGCGCTGGCCTGGCTGGCTCCAGAATGTCGTCGCGTCCCGGTAGTGAGCGCCATCCGTTGAGCAGCCCGGAGACTCATCCATGGTCTCATCCGTGTCTTCCGCCGGAGCGAGCGGCAAGCCAGTTGTTTCCGTCAAGGACGTGACCCACCGCTATGGCAAGGTCGTTGCGCTCAATGGAATCTCCCTCGATATCCCCAGCGGCATCATGGCGGGAATCGTGGGCTCCGATGGCGTCGGCAAGTCGACGCTCATGGCGCTGATCGCCGGCTCCAAGGAGATCCAGGACGGGAGTGTCATGGTCCTCGATGGGGACATGCGGGACGTGCGGCATCGGCGCGCCATTGGCCCGAGGGTCGCCTACATGCCGCAGGGCCTTGGAAAGAATCTCTATCTCGAACTGAGCGTCTACGACAACGTCGACTTCATGGCGCGTTTGTTCGGGTTGTCGGCCCAGGAGCGTCAGAGCAAGATCAACGAGCTGCTCGCCGCCACCGGGCTCGACCCATTTCCGGATCGCCCGGCCGGCAAACTCTCGGGCGGAATGAAGCAGAAGGTGGGGCTCTGCGGCGCTCTGGTCCACGAGCCGGACCTCCTCATTCTCGACGAGCCCACCACGGGCGTGGATCCGCTCTCCAGGCGCCAGTTCTGGACGCTCATCGACGAGATCCGGGCGGGACGCCCCAGCATGAGCGTCCTCATATCCACCGCCTACATGGACGAGGCGCAGAACTGGGACTGGATCGTGGCCATGGACGCCGGGCGCGTGCTGGCAACGGGGTCTCCCGCCGAGCTGATGGAGCGGACGGGCACGAAGGATCTGGAGCGATGCTTCATCGCCCTGCTTCCGGAAGAGATGCGGCGGGGGCATACGGAGCTGTCGATTCCGCCCCGGGTCTCGGGCACGTCCGAGATTGCCATCGAAGCCAATGGCTTGACGATGCGCTTTGGCAACTTCACCGCGGTGGACCATGTCACCCTGGCGATCGAGCGCGGCGAGATCTTCGGCTTCCTCGGCTCCAACGGCTGCGGAAAGTCGACGACCATGAAGATGCTGACCGGGCTCCTGCCGCCCACCGAGGGAAGCGCGAAGCTCTTCGGCAGCTCGGTCGAAGCCGGCAGCATGGAGGTGCGCGAAAACCTCGGATACATGACGCAGGCCTTCTCTCTCTACGGCGAGCTGAGCGTCAACCAGAACCTCGCCTTGCATGCGCGCCTGTATCACATCGAGCCCGAGAAGGCGAAAGCCCGCATCGATGAGTTGACCGAGAGGTTCGGGCTGCGCTCGCACCTCGATGCGTTGGCCGACGACCTGCCCATGGGCTTGCGCCAGCGGCTTTCCCTGGCCGTCGCCGTTCTGCACGAGCCCCAGATATTGATCCTGGATGAACCGACCTCGGGCGTCGATCCCGTCGCTCGGGACAGCTTCTGGGAGCTGCTGATCGATCTCTCGCGCAAGCAGGGCGTGACCATCTTCGTGACGACGCACTTCATGAATGAAGGGATGCGCTGCGACCGCATCTCCCTCATGAACGCGGGAAGGGTGCTGGCCTGTGACGCGCCACAGAAGCTGATCGAAGCACGGAACGCCTCCAGCCTGGAGGAGGCCTTCATCGGCTACATGGAAGATGCGATTGCCGACGCCGCGTCACGCCGCGGAGCTCCCGTCCAGGAAACAGCGGTGGAGAAGGCGGGTACCCCCTCAGCACCTCCGCCGGTGCAGTCCGGCCTCCGGCTGCGGGTTGGCCGGATGCTCGCGTATTCCCGCAACGAGACGATGCAGATCCTTCGCGATCCCATTCGATTGACGTTTGCCTTCCTGGGGTCCGCGCTGTTGATGCTGGTCTTCGGATTTGGGATCACCACCGATGTCGAGCGCATCCGCTATTCATGGCTCGACCTCGACCAGTCTCCCGATAGCCGGATGTATCTCGAGCAATTCGCCGGTTCGGGCCGGTTCTTTTCCCCTACCCCGCCGGCCTACTCGGACGAGGAAGCCTTCAGACGCCTGCAATCGGATGACATCTCGGTCGTCCTGGAGATCCCACCCAACTTCGGCAGGGACTTCCGCCGCGGCGTCGGGCCGGAGATCATGGCTCAGGTGGACGGTGCCATGACCTTCCGCGGCGATACGGTCGAGCAGTACGTCCAGGGGGTGCACAATACCGCGCTGAGCGATCCCGCCAGTGGTCTGCAGACGGCCACACCCCAGAAAGGCCAGGCGGGCATCGAAGAGCGGTACATGTACAACCCGACGTTCCAGAGCATCTACTCCATCGTGCCGAGCGTTCCGGCGCTGCTGCTGCTCTTGATACCGGCGATTCTCATGGCGGTCAGCATCGTGCGTGAGAAGGAGCTGGGCTCGATGATCAATTTCTATGTCACCCCGACCGGCAGGTTCGAGTACCTGCTGGGGAAGCAGCTTCCCTATATCGCGATCGGGATGATCAACTTCCTCATCCTGACCCTCCTGGCGCTGATCGTGTTTCGTGTCCCCATCAAGGGCAGTTTCTTGATGTTGATGCTCTGCACGTTGCTGTACGTCACGGCGACCACGGGCCTCGGGATGATCACGTCGATATTCACGAGCAGCCAGGTCGCGGCCGTCTTCGTGACGGCCATTCTCACCATCGTGCCGACGATCCAGTTCTCCGGGCTGCTGCAGCCCGTCTCGACGCTCGAGGGAAGCGCCGGGTTCATCGGCTCGATCTGGCCGGCCTCCTACTACATGCACACGAGTGTGGGTGCCTATACCAAGGGCCTCGGCGCGTCCCTCTTGCTAGGGGACATTGCCTTCCTGGCCTGCTGCATTCCAATCTTCTGGGCGATCAGTGTCGCTGGCCTGAGAAAGCAGGAGAAGTAGCTGTGAAAGCACTGCTGAACATCTTCTGGCTTGGGCTGAAGGAAATCCGCAGCTTGACGAGCGATCTCGTGATGGTCGCCTTCGTCATCTATGCGTTCAGCTTCGCGATCTACGTCCAGGCGACGGGAACCTCGAGCGAGGTCAACAACGCATCGATTGCCTTCGTGGACGAGGACGGTTCCGCCTTGTCCAAGGAGCTGTTCAACGCCTTCTATCCACCGCGGTTCAAGCTGCCGGAGAATATCTCGGCCGACGAAGTCCAGGGGAGGATGGATAGGGGCCAGTACATGTTCGTCGTGGTGATCCCACCCCGCTTCGAGCATGACCTTCGCTCGGGGCGCAATCCCGCCATCCAGGTGAACATCGACGCGACCGCCATGCAGCAGGCGGGCATCGGCGCCGGCTACATCAAGAACATCATCAACGACCGTGTCTCGTCCTTCCTCTCGCGCACGGAAGCCTCGCCCAGCAAGCCGGTCAACCTCGTCGTTCGCAAGCTGTTCAACCCGAACGGAGTCTCTTCGTGGTTCAAGAGCGTGGTGGCCATCATCAATCAGATCACGCTCCTGACGGTCGTTCTCACGGGCGCCGCGGTGATCCGCGAACGCGAACATGGAACGCTGGAACACCTGCTCGTGATGCCGCTGAGCTCGTTCGAGATCGCGATGGCGAAGGTGTGGGCCAACAGCCTCGTGATTCTCGTCGCAACCGGGGCTTCGCTCTTCCTGGTGGTGCGGATGGCGCTGAAGGTGCCGTTCGCCGGGTCGGTCCTCCTGTGGTTCCTGGGGGTCGTCCTCTATCTCTTCTTCGCGACGGCGCTTGGGATCTTCCTGGGGACGGTCTCGCGGTCGATGGCCCAGTTCGCGCTCTTGATCACGCTGGTGATCCTCGTGCTGATGCTTCTTTCGGGCGGGAGCACACCGGTGGAGAGTCAGCCGAAATGGCTGCAGTACCTCACCTACCTCCTGCCCGCGCGGCATTTCGTCAGCTTCTCGCAGGTGATCATCTACCGCGGCGGCGGCCTGAGCGCGGTCTGGACCCAGTTCCTGATGGTGAGTGCGATAGGCCTCGGGTTCTTCACGTACAGCCTGGCGCTCTTCCGGAAATCCATCGCGGCGGCCAAGTAGGTCCCGGGCGGCCGTGGAGCGCGCGGTAGCCCTCACCAGGTCCGAAAACGGCCAGCACCGCGCCGCGGTCCGTGCGATAGAAGCGGCCAGTCGAACACCTGGGAGGAAACAATGACCAAGACCGCCGACTTCCGCCGCCTGCATCAGTCCGGCATCCTGATCCTGGCCAACGCATGGGACGCCGGGAGCGCGCGCCTCATCGAGAGCCTGGGCGGCAAGGCCGTCGCCACCACCAGCGCCGGGGTCGCCTGGGCCTGGGGCTACAAGGACGGCCACGCCCTGCCGCTCGAGCGCCTGCTGCAGACCGCCAGCGCCATCACCCGCGCCATCGATGTGCCCCTGACCCTCGACATGGAGCGCGGCTTCGGCAACACGCCGGAGGAAGTGGCCTCCGCCGTGACCGCCGTCGCGCGCCTGGGCGTCGCGGGCCTCAACATCGAGGATGCCGACCTGCCGCCCGAAAACCTCGCCGCCCGCATCAAGGCGATCCGCGCCGCCCTGAAGCGCGAAGGCCTCGACATCTTCATCAATGCCCGCACCGACGTCTATCTGCGTGGGCTTGCCCCCGAGGGACAGCGCGCCGCCGAATGCATCCGCCGCGCAGGCCTCTACGAGGAGGCGGGCGCCGACGGCATCTTTCCCGCGGGCATGACCGACCTGGGGGATATCGCCGCCATGGTGAAGGGCACCCGCCTGCCGGTGAACATCATGGCCCGCCCCACCCTCGCCCCCGCCGCCGAGTTGGAGAAGCTGGGAGTGCGGCGCATCACGGCGGGCAGCACGATCTCCGAGGCCATGTACGCCCATGCGGCGCGGCTGGCGGGCGGTTTCCTGAAGGATGGGCTGTCGGCCCCGGTCACCGCCGAGTCGATGCCCTATCCGCAGGTGAACGGGCTGATGAAGGCCTGAGAGCGACCTTCACCGCGGTTCCGCTAGGGCTGCCAGAGGCCGTGTTGCACGTCTCCCTGGATGACGATTGCGAAGCTTCCCCGCTGCCCCTGCCGGGTCGGAGGGTAGGCAACGATGGCGCCCTGGTTTTCGGCCTCCTTCGCTGCTCGGTGGATGTCCTCCACCGCGACGTAGGTCCGGATGATGGGCGCCTCGTGCGCGGCCAGGGGCTTGCGAATGCCCACCAGGGATCCATCCCGCGCTGTCGCGACACGGGCTTGCCCGAGGTCCGCATCCGGGGGACCAAAGGTGAGACCGTGCACGCGCTCGTAGAGCCCACAAAGGGCGTCGACGTCGTTGCTGACGATTTCCAGGTAGTAAATGGCCTTCATTGAAGTTCCCTCTGTCCTGGTGTCGGGCCCCAACCGTTGAGCGGACCGGCACCCCAGGGAGCCCGACATTACCGCCACTGCCAGCAGAGCCGCACCAGCCAACGCGCGTTTGAACATGACATCCTCCTCTCGTTCGCAGTCTCCCGGGTCTTGCCAAGGACGTCGACCGAGAAGTCTCGGACCTGCGCGCGCGTTCCCCTCAGCTGGGCCACCCGTCGAGCGGAGCCAGCCCCGCCCCGGATTCGTACAGCAGCGCGATTCGCTCACTCATGTTGGTCCAGGGACGGACAACAGGTAGAAGACGTACCCGTAGGTGCTTCCATGATGAGCGTAGAGCGCGATCTCCCGCTCCGCATCGTCCAGGACAGCAGCCAGGACCCAATCTTCCCGGGCTTGCTCCCGCAGGAATGCCACGCGTTCCTGGAGGGGCTCGAAGTAGCCCTCCCACCAATCCGACGCGGACAATGGAAGGGTGTCGATCACCCCGAGACCCGCCTGGCGGGCCAGCTCCATGTTGGACGCCACCGTGCCCATGGCCGGGTAGACCTCGTGCCAGAAGCCGGCGATCTCGGCCGGGGGTGAGTCCGTGAGCCACGTGGCCTCAGTGATGGCCATCACGCCGCCGGGCTTCAGCAACGGGCGCCACCGCCGCAACCCCTCCGCCCAGCCCAGGTTGTAGATGGCGCCCTCGGACCAGAGCAGATCCGCCTGTCCGGGTGGTTCCTCCAGCGCCCCGAAGTCCGCGCACCGCGTGTTCACGAGGTGCCTGATTCCCTGGGCGGCGGCCTCCGCCTCCAACCTCTGGAGGAAGGAGGCGTTGATGTCCACGGCGGTGATGGGCGAGCCGAGCGCGCGTGCCAGGGCGAGCGTCTGCCGTCCGGGACCACAGCCCAGATCGAGCACCCGGGGGGAGGCGGGGAGCCAGGGTTGGAGGCGGCGCAGTGCCTCGAGGGTCGTCGCGTCACTTCCGGGGCCTGCTCGAGGGAGGCTCGAATACACGCGCCAGAACGCATCCATGGACATGACGGCAGTTTCCGCCAGGCGGCTCCCTCCGTGGAGATTTTCTGGCGCGACGTTCAGCTGCTCGAGACCGTGCCATCCGCGTTCATGAAGAAGTCGTTGTTCCAGAAGAAGACGAAGCTGCCCCGCGCGAGCCACTCGTCCCGCATGCGCTCGTCGTCCGCGCGCCCTTCCGGATCCTGCTCATCGAGCTCGCGGAGGTGGGAGGGCAGCTCCTCGATGCCCGTCTGGTATTCCTCGTCGCCGAACGCCTGCACGCGGATGGGACCCGGCGCGAAGTCCAGCCGCTTCAACCACGCGGAGAACTGCTGCTCGTTCTCCTTGCGCAGAGTGGAGGGAAGCGTCAACAGGAGCCCGGTGCGCGGATTGACGGTCGACGTGTGCTTCCAGGCCTGACGCGTACCTCCACACATGGCCCCCTGGGCATCGAAGAAATAGGCGACCATATGGCCGTGGAATCCGCCCGCGAGCACCTGGGTGCCGTCGGCCCGGACTCCCGTATGGAAGCCGTACTCTTCGTGGGTCTGGAGCGTGAACAGCCGGGGCGTTGTCTCCTGGCTCATGGGCAGATCCACCTTCCGGGTTGAAAAAGAATAGCAGCGAGGACACAGGGAACCTCCGCGTCAACCCATTCGCGTAAAAACCCCCGCTGAAACCGCTGAAGGGGCGCTGCTTCGTCCACTTCTCGACACTCCGCCACGCGAACAAACGCTCCCAGTGAAAAACATGTTTCGTCGAGTGTCGGGTATTTGATACCTGCCTTCCGCTCGACCTCAACGATTCGCGCCGGGCCCGATGGGCGGCGCTGGGGGGCCCTCACCCATGATCATCTCCGCAACCCGGCGTCCCCAGGGGGGCGCCGGTCCGGGCGCATTGCCCTGGCTCGGTGCGACGCTCGTTCTCTTCCTCCTGTCGTGCGGGCCCCAGGAACAGGTCCCCACGGCGCCCACGCGCGAGGGCGTCCGCTCGGGCCTGGCGCGGCACAAGGTCCAGCTCAGCGCCGAGCAGGCGCTGCGCCTGGAGCGCGCGGGAAAGGCCCCGCGGACGCTCGCCGACTATGGCGCCTTCCGGCTGGTGGAGGTGGAGGACGCGGCCCTGGGGACCCTGCCCGAGGGCGAAGGCGTGGACGTCCGGGACGACTCGAATGATCTGCTGCTCAACGCGGGGGTCATCGACACGGCGTCCGCGCATGGGCACTCCCTGCGGGGCATGAAGACGGGGGGGGCGGGCAAGCGCATGCACCTGGTGCAGTTCGTGGGTCCCATCCAGCCCGAGTGGTACGCGGGACTCACGGCCGCGGGCGTGCGGGTGGTGGCGTACATCCCCCACAACGCCTACCTCGTGTACGGCGATGCGGCGGCCCTGGAGCGGCTGAGGACGCACGTGAGCAACACACCCGCCATCCAGTGGAACGGCGAGTACCTGAACGACTACAAGCTGGCGCCCTCCCTGGCCTCGGCACCACGGACGGACACGTATTCCCTCCAACTGCTCCAGGACGACGAGGCGAACCGCGAGACGCTGGAATGGGTACGCCGGCACCAGAAGCGCGAGGCCGTCATCCAGGAGGCCCTGGGCTACGTCAACGTGGTGGTGTCCCTGGAGCGCGAGCGGCTCTTCGAGATCGCGACCCGGCCGGACGTGGTGTCCATCCAGCCCCGCTTCACGCCCCGGAAGGCGGATGAGCGGCAGGCGCTGATCGCCGCCGGGCAACTGTCGGGCACGGGCCCCGCCACCACGAGCTACCTGACGTGGCTGGGGAGCAAGGGCTTCACCCAGGCGCAGTTCACCGCGTCGGGCTTTGGCGTGGACATCACGGACAGCGGGCTGGAGAACGGCTCGACGGTGCCCAACCACTTCGGTCTGTACACGGGGGGCGACGTCACCAGGGCCAGCCGCGTGGCCTACACCCGGCTGGTGGGAACGCCCAACAGCGCCAGCTCGCTCCAGGGGTGTGACGGCCATGGCGCCATGGTGGCGCATGTGCTCGGCGGGCACGCCACCCGGGACGCCTCCCAGTTCAAGGACAGCAGCGGCTTCTACCACGGACTGGGCGTGGCCCCCTTCGTGCGGATGGGCTCCTCGGTCATCTTCGATCCGGACGACTTCACCTATCCCGACTACGAGGACCTCCAGTCGCGCGCCTATGGCGACGGCATGCGCATCAGCACCAACAGCTGGGATAGCACCGACAACGGCTATACCTCGGAATCGCAGCGCTACGACGCCCTGGTGCGTGACGCGCAGCCCACGGGCTCGGCGGTGCCCGCCACGGGCAACCAGGAGATGGTCATCGTCTTCAGCGCGGGCAACAATGGCGGCGCGGCCAACAGCCTGGCCAGCCCTGGCACGGCCAAGAACGTCATCACCGTAGGCGCCTCCGAGAACGTGCGCCCCTTCGGTGGCCCTGACCAGTGCGGCGTCTTCGACACGCTCGCCGACAGCGCGATGGATATGGCGGGCTTCTCCGGACGAGGCCCCACCGCGGACGGCCGCAAGAAGCCGGACCTCGTGGCGCCTGGCACGCACATCGTGGGCGGCGCACCCCAATCCGACGCGCAGCGCAGCAACACTCCGCCCAATGCCTCCGGGCAGGCCCTCACCTGCTTCACGGGCGATGGCATCTGCGGCGGACCCTCCACGGTCTTCTACCCGGCCGGGCAGCAGTGGTTCGTGGCCTCCACGGGCTCCAGCTTCGCAACCCCGGTGGTCGCGGGCGGCGCGGCGCTCGTGCGCCAGCACTTCATCAATCAGGGCAGCACGCCGCCCAGCCCCGCGATGACGAAGGCCTACCTGATGAACTCCGGCCGCTACCTCACGGGCACGGGCGCGGCGGACAGCCTCTTCTCCAACAGCCAGGGCATGGGAGCGGTGGACCTGGGCAGGGCGTTCGACGGTACGGCGCGCATCCTGGATGACCAGAAGACAGCCAGCATGTTCACCGCCACCGGCCAGTCGCGCACCTTCCTCGGCACCATCGCCGACAGCGGCAAGCCCGTGCGCATCACCCTGGCCTGGACGGACGCGCCGGGCTCGACCGCTGGCGCGGCCTGGAACAACAACCTGGACCTCACCGTGGTCCACAACGGCACCACCTACAGGGGCAACGTCTTCGCCGGTGCCAACTCCACCACCGGGGGGGCCGCGGACGGCGCCAACAACGTGGAGAGCGTCTTCCTTCCCGCGGGCATCTCGGGCCCCCTCACCGTGACGGTGATGGCGTCCAACATCTCCTCGGACGGAGTGCCCGGCAACAGCAGCCCGCTGGACCAGGACTTCGCGCTCGTCGTCTACAACGCGACCCCGGCCATCTGCACCGCGGGGGTGACGCCCACGGGCCTGACGGCGAGCGCCGTGGGCAACAACCGCATCGACCTGAGCTGGAACGCCAACGGGGCCACGAGCTACACCGTCTACCGCTCCACGACCGCGGGCGGGCCCCATACCCCGGTGGCCACCGTGGCGACGCCGTCCTATTCCGATACCGGCCTGCCGGGTTCCGTGCGGTACTACTACACGGTCTCCGCCACCGTGTGTTCGGAGTCGCCCAGGTCCGCCGAGGTCTCGGCCGTGGCCAACGGCACGTGTTCGCAGCCCCCCTCCTTCGCGGGGCTCGAGAGCGCGAGCAGCGCCGCCACGTCGACCTGCACCAACACGCTGTCCTGGTCCCCGGCGACCGCCAGATGCGGCGGAACGGTGTCCTACTCGGTGTACCGGAGCACCACCCCGGGCTTCATCCCCTCGGCGGCCAACCGCATCGCCACCGGCATGAGCGCGACCTCCTTCTCGGATGACGCGAACGTGGCGAACGACACCGCGTATCACTACGTGGTGCGCGCCGCAGAGGCCGCCGCCGGCACGATCGAGGAGACCAACACGGTCCAGCGCACGGTCCTGCCCATGGCGAACTACTTCGATGACTTCGATGGCAACCGCCCCCCGAATGCCTCCGCGTACTGGATTCCCACGGCGACGAGCGGGAGCACGGACACCCTCAACATCGTCAGCAACTGCCGCTATCAGTCGGCCACGAACGCGTACCGGTTCGGCGCGAACAACCTGACGTGCGGAGGAGAATACCCAGACGACATGCAGGCCATCCTGTCGCTGGGAGGCAACGGCACGGTGAGCAGTGGCATCAACGGCTTTCGCCTCTCCCCCGGGTCAGGCAACCAGATGACGTTCAACATCTGGTACAGCGTGGAGAGCGGTTACGATGGAGCCTCGCTCGTCTACAGCGTCAATGGCGCCACCGGCCCCTGGACCCCTGTCGGCGATGCGGCGACCAGCTCGGCGCCCTACATCTCCTCGGGAGGCTATGACCGCACCGTGGGTGGAATCAGGGTCTGGTCGAACACGAGCTCGGGTACGAACATGGGCGCGAACGGCTCGCTGAAGGCCGTCACCGTCAACCTGGACGCGCTGCAGAACTCCACCCTCTGGCTTGGCTTCCGCTTCACCTCGGACAACATCTCTGGATACGAGGGTTTCTACGTGGACAACGTCCGCGTCAAGGGGGGCGGGACTGCCTGCACTCCCCGCTCGGTGCCGACGGGCTCGGCCGTGACGTACCGGCTGTCGGGCCTGAGCAGCCCGGTCCTGGCCAACACGTCCATTCCCGTCACGCTGACGGCGTTGGACGCCTCGGGCAACACGGCCACCAGCTACACCGGCACCGCCCACCTCACCAGCACCGATGCCCTGGCCGTCCTCCCGGCCACCGCGGCCTTCAGCGCGGGCATGGCCAACGTGTCCGTCAGCTTCAAGACCTCGGGCACCCAGTCCATCACCGCGGTGGACACGACGAGGAGCGCGGTGAGGGGCAGCGCCAGCACCACCGTCACCTACCTTCCCGCCACCCAGCTCGCCTTCACGGTGCAGCCCGGAACGACCGTGGCGGGAAAGCCCATCACGCCGGCCGTGAAGGTGACCCTGCTGGATGCCTCGGGCAATCCCGCGCCGCAGGCCACGCAGGCCGTCACCCTCTCCGTGGCCAGCAATCCGAGCGGGGGGAGCTTGTCCGGAACGCTCACCGTGAACCCGGTGGGGGGCGTGGCCACGTTCAGCAACCTGTCTCTCGACAAGGTGGGCGCGGGGTACACGCTGGCCGCCAGCGCCACGGGCCTCACGGGCGCCACCAGCTCCACGTTCCAGATCACCGCGGACGCCCCCTCCAAGCTCGCCTTCCTCACCCCGCCCTCGGACGGCGTCGCCGGGGCCGCGTTCACGCCCGAGGTGCGCGTGGCGCTGCTGGACAAATTCGACAACCCCACGAGCGCCACCTCCACCGTCACCGCGTCGCTGGGCAGCAACCCGAGCGGCGGCGCGCTCTCGGGCACGCTCTCGGTGAATGCCGTGAGTGGTGTGGCGACCTTCTTCAACCTGGAGATCGAGAAGGCGGGGGCGGGCTACACGCTGGCGGTGAGCTCGGGCACACTCACGCCCGTGACGAGCGGCACGTTCACCATCGCCGCGGCGGCACCGAGCCGGCTCGTCTTCACCCAGCAGCCCACCCACACCGTCGTGGGAAGCACCCTCACCCCGGCCGTGAAGGTCGCCCTGCAGGACACGTACGGCAACCCGGCCACGGAGGCGACCAACGCGATTTCCATCGCGTTCGCCAACAACCCGGCCGGCGCCGTGTTGGGAGGAAGCACCACCGAGAGCGCGGTGGCGGGCGTGGCCACGTTCAGCACGTTGGCGGTGGACCGGGTGGGCAGCAACTACACGCTGTCCGCCACCTCCCCCGGTCTCACCCCGGCCACCAGCACCGGCTTCAACATTGGCGCCACCACGGCCACGCAGCTCGTCTTCACCCAGCAGCCCCCCACCCGCCCGGCCGTGGGGGCGGCCTTTTCAGTGAAGGTGGAGGTGCGTGACAGCGCGGGTGCGCCCGTGACCGGCTCGCCCTTCCAGGTGGCGCTGTCGCTCGTCAACGCCGCGGGGGCCACGCTCAGCGGCCCCACCACGGCGAGCACCACGGCCGGGGTGGCCACCTTCACCAACCTCTCCGTGGACAGGGTGGGCACGGACTATGCCCTCCAGGCCACCGTCACCGGCCTGCCCGCCAGGACGTCCTCCGCCTTCAATGTGGAACCGGGGACGGTGACGGCGCTGGCCTTCCTCTCGCAGCCGGGCAACACCCCCGCGGGGGAGGCCCTCTCGCCCGCCGTCCGCGTGGCCTTCCAGGACGCCCTGGGCAACACCGTGACGTCCTCCAGTGGCAACATCACCCTGGCGCTGCGGAACAACCCCTCGGGTGCCACCCTGGCTGGCACGCTCACGGTGGCGGCCGTCAACGGCGTGGCCACCTTCTCCAACCTCTCCCTCGACAAGCCAGGCACGGACTACACGCTGCGAGCCACCTTCGGCGCGTTCGCCGCCACCAGCGCGGGCTTCAACGTGACGGACGGCGCGGCGACACGGCTCGTCTTCCGCTCGGCCCCGGCCAATGGCGTGGCGGGCGAGCAGCTCACCGCCCTCGAGGTGGAGCTCCAGGATGCGCTGGGCAACCGCGCCACGGGCTCCACGGGCCCGGTGACCCTGAGCCTGGGCGGCCCCTCGGGAGGCACGCTCTCCGGCACGCTCACGGTGAATGCCGTCAGCGGCGTGGCCACCTTCTCCACCCTCTCCATCGACAAGGCCGCCACGGGCTACACGCTCACCGCGAGCGCCCCGGGGCTCACGAGCGCCACCAGCGTCCCCTTCTCCATCACCCCGGGCGCCGCCTCGGCACTGGCGTTCACCGTCCAGCCGGCGAGCACCAGCGTGGACACGGTCCTCGCCCCGGCGGTGAAGGTGGGCTTCGTGGACGCATGGGGCAACAGCGTGACGTCCATGTCCAGCACCGTCACGCTGGCGCTGGGCAACAACCCCTCGGGCGGAGTGCTCGGGGGGGGCACGTCGGTGGCGGCCGTCAGCGGCGTGGCCACCTTCTCCAACCTCTCCCTCAACAAGCAGGGCACGGGCTACACGCTGGTGGCCTCCGCCAGTGGCGTTTCCTCCGCCACGAGCACGGCCTTCGACATCGTCTCCCTGGCCGGGGCCACCCAGCTGGTGTTCAAGCCGGGCCCCGTCAACACGCCGGCGGGCAACCTGGGCACCATCGCGGTGGAGTTCCAGGACGCCGAGGGCAGGCGCGTGGCGGATACGCGCGCCGTCACCCTCACGCTCCAGGGAGGCTCGGGAGGCACACTCGGCGGCACCACCACGGTGACGGCGAGCGCCGGCCTGGCCACGTTCAACTCGCTGTCCATCACCCGGGCGGCGGTGGGCTACCGGCTCCTGGCGCGCGCGGGCGGCCTGCCCGACCTGCTCAGCGCCCCGTTCGACATCACCCCCGGGGCGGTGACGGGGCTCTCCTTCGTCATGGGCCCGGCCCGGACCGTCGCGGGCGCGGCCATCAGCCCCGCCCTCCAGGTGGCCCTCCTGGATGCCCATGGCAACCGCGTCACCAGCACGTCCCGGACCATCACCCTCTCGCTCGGGGCCAATCCGGCGGGGGGAACACTCTCGGGCACGGCGACACGGAGCACCGTGAGCGGCGTGGCCACCTTCCCGGACCTGTCCATCAACCGGGCGGCCACGGGCTACACCCTGCTCGCCCAGGCCACCGGCGCGGCGGACGCCACCAGCGCGGCCTTCGAGATCACCCCGGGTGCAGCCTCGGCGCTCGTCTTCCGCGTGCCGCCTGGCGAGCACGTGGCCGGCTCCGTCTTCTTCCCGGCGGTGCAGGTGGCCATCACGGACGCGCTCGGCAACACCGTGAGCTCGGCCACCTCCACCATCACCCTGTCCCTGGGCAACAACCCGGGCGGCGGCTCACTCAAGGGGAGCGCCACCGCGGCGGCCGTGGACGGCGTGGCCACCTTCGGCAGCCTGGGCATCGACCGCGCGGGAACGGGCTACACGCTCGTCGCCACGGCGGCCCCCTCCCTCTCCGTGACGAGCCCGGCCTTCAACGTCCTCACCTCGGAGGGCGCGGCCCGGCTGGTGTTCAAATCCAGCCCCACGCGCGCGACGGCGGGTCTGGCCATGGGCGGCATCCAGGTGGAGCTGCGTGACGCCAGTGGCGCGCTCATCAACGACAGCTCCCGCACCGTGACGGTGGGGCTGGGGGAGAACCCGCGAGGTGACACGCTCCTGGGCACCACCTCGGTCACCCTGGTCAACGGCGTGGCCACGTTCGACACGCTGAGCCTGCGCAAGGCTGGCGGTGGCTACACGCTGGTGGCGAGCGCCCCCAGCACGGTCGCCGCCACGAGCGCGGCGTTCGCGGTGGTGGGGGGCCCGGCGGTCCGGCTCGTGCTGGAGCTGGCTCCGAGCGTGAAAGCGGGCCAGGAGACGACGCTGTCCGCCACGGCCTTCGACGCCCACGGCAACGTGGCCACGTCCTACGCGGGCCAGGTCAAGCTCTCGAGCTCGGATTCCAAGGCCACCCTCCCCGCCACCGCGACCTTCGCGGACGGTCTGCTCGGAGGCACCCAGGTGACGTTCCGCTCCGGAGGCCAGACGACCCTCACCCTGACGGACACGGCGAACGCGAGCATCACCGGCTCCACGGACATCCGCGTGGACACCTTCGCCCCGCCCACGGTGGCATTGACCGAGCCCACGGGAGGCACCGTCTCGGGTGCGGTGACCATCACCGCCCGGGGTTCGGTGGCCGCGGGCACCACGGTGGCCAGGCTCGCCATCCTCGTGGACGGGGTGGAGCTCGCCCAGGGCACGGACACCACGTTGAGCACCGTCTGGGACAGCACCCAGCTGCCCGCGGGCGAGCACACCCTCACGGCGGTCATCACCGATGGCTCGGGCAACACGGCGACCTCCGCGCCAGTGAGCGTCACCACCCAGGCCCAGGGTTGTGGGTGTGGGGCCACGTCCGGGAGTGACGCGGGCCTGCTGCTGGGCCTGCTCGTCCTGGCACGCGCCGTGTCCGGACGCCGCCGGGGTGCGGCGGCGGCCTGAGTCCCCTGGAACGTGGTTGGGGCCTGCGCCTGTCTTGCTCCTGCAAGGGTTGATCATCCCCCCGTGGGCCCACTCAGGGGGAGCTCGACGATGAAGGTCGAGCCCAGACCCGGTTCGCTGTGAACGGCGATGGAGCCCCCCAGGTTGTCGACGATCTGCCGGCTGATCCAGAGCCCGAGGCCGAAGCCCCCGTAATGCTGGATCGACACGGCCCGCTCGAACCTCTGGAAGATGCGCTCCTGGTCCTGCGCCGAGATGCCGATGCCATGGTCCCGGACAACGAGGCGCGCGCTTTTCCCCAACCGCTGCAGGTCCACCTCGACGGGTCTGCCCGGTCCGTACTTGATGGCATTGGAGAGCAGATTGCTGACGACCTGATCCACGCGGAGCCGGTCCCACTTGCCAATGACACCCGTGTCCGTCCTCAGGTGCAGGGAGCATCCCGCCCGATCGAGCTCCTCCTTGAACTGTCCCAGCACGTCCTGGAGGACCTCTCCGAGGTCCACCTCCTCGAGATGGAAGTCGAGCCTGTTCGCCGTAATGCGGGACACATCCAGCAGGCTGTTCACGAGCTTCGCCAGCCGATCGATCTGCCCGTGGATCCGCACGAGCTTGCGGCCCCCCTCCCCCTCCGTCTTCCCGGCAGCCACTTCCGTGCGGTGTTCCAGGGCGCGCAGGTTCAGCTTCACCGAGGTCAGGGGAGTCTTGAGCTCGTGAGAGGCAATGGACAGGAACTCGTCCCGGGCCGCGACGGCCTCCTTGAGCTCCTGCAGAAGCCGCTCCCGCTCCTCCTCCGCCTTCCGCTTGTCCGTCACGTCACGCGTCACCTTGGCGAAGCCGCGCAGCCTTCCGTCCGAGTCCCGCAGGGCCGTGGTGACGACATGCGCCCAGTAGCGGCTCCCATCCTTCCGGACGCGCTCGCACTCGGATTCCTGCCGGCCATGGAGGCTCGCCGTCGAGAGATCCTCTTCCACGCTTCCCGCCCGCCGGGCCTCTTCCGTGTACAGCTCCGAGACGTGCTGGCCGACGATCTCCTCCGCTGAATGCCCGTAGAGACGCTCGGCGCCCAGGTTCCAGGTCTCCACCCGGCCCCCCGCATCCAACATGAAGATGGCGAAATCCTTCACCCCCGCGAGCAGCATCCGGAAGCGCTCCTCGCTCTCGCGGAGCGCTCGTGCGACCCGGAGGTGCTCGGTCACGTCCCGCGTGAAGCACCGGGTGTGGAGGAACTTCCCGGTCTCGTCGAAGCGGACGCTGGAGGTGATGGAGACCTCGCGCACGGAGCCGTCCTTGCATCGGAGCCGCGCCGAGTACTCCACGAGCTTCTCCCCCCGCGTGAGCCGCCGGAGGATGTCCGAGATGGCTTCACTGTCCGCGTGGAACTCGGTGATGTTGTGGCCGATGTATTCCTCGGCCGTGTAGCCGAGCGGCTCATAGTCCGACTTGTTCGCCCACAGGATGGTTCCATCGGGCGCGACCCAGTGAAGCCCCAGGGCAGCCGAGTCGACGAAGTCAGCCAGGTCCTCCTGTGAGCGAGGATGGATGGATTCGGTCGCTTCCTTGCCGTTCCCCCTATCAGGGGAGAGCACACAATTCTGTGACGTCAAATGGTCCATTGGAGAGCATGCAAGGTGACGCTTGAGCAACTTGAAGAATTTCAGCTCAAACGACACCGCGGCGGCTGGCCATCCGAGCCTGCTGGAAAGCCGGTACAGGGCAAGCAAGCCGCCTCTCCCTCGGGCCAGTGCAGGCGCATCCGTGAGCCGGACAACCCTCAGCTCACTCCCTCGACCTCCACGAGGTTGTCGTAGAACGTCGCCCCGCCGCCCATGTCGGTCACCGACTGCGAAGTCGTGTGGTTCACGTTCCGCCCATCAGGTGTGAGCGAGCTCGACCAGAGCGACGGAGCGACGACGACCCCCGGTCGCGCCCTCTCCGTCACGACGGCATCGGCCAGGAACGCGCCGCGATCGTTGCGGATACGTACCCTCTGGCCGTTGATGATCGAGCGCGCCGCCGCGTCGGTGGGGTGGATCTCCAGATGCGGGCCCTTCTCGAAGCGCGTCAGCACATTGCTGAACGTGCTGTTCAAGAAGTAATGACCGGGCGGTGAGATCAGCGTCAGCGGATAGCGTGCGAAGAGCTCAGGGCTCGACGCGCTGCTCTCCCGTGGGGGAGTCCATGCCGGCAGCGGGTCATGGCCGTCACGGGCCATCCTCGCGGAGAAGAGCTCGCACTTGCCGGAGGGCGTCGAGAAGCCGCCTTCGGCGTACGGCGCGAACGGCGTCGGAACATTCAGGCGCACCGAGCCCTCAGCTTGAACGCGCTCGAAGGTGATCCCCGCGAGCCATGGGTGCTCGCTCTGCAGCGCCTGCCGCGCCATGGACTCGTCACTGTCCTGGAAGCACGGCTCGTTGAAGCCCATGTGCGCCGCGAGCCTCCGGAAGAGTTCCGTATTCGGAATGGCCTCGCCGAGCGGCGCGATTGCCGCCGCGTTCCACATGACATACAGGTGGCCGTACCCGATGTGCATGTCCACGTGCTCGAGCTGCGTGGTCGCCGGGAGGAGGAGATCCGCGAAGTTGGCCGTGTCCGTGTGGAACTGGTCGTGAACGACCGTGAAGAGATCCTCGCGCCGGAGCCCGGCCTTGACGCGCTCCAGGTCGGGAGCCACGCTGGCTGGATTGGAATTGTAGACAAACAGGGCCTTGACGGGTGGGTCGGAGACCTCCGTGAGGATCCGCCCGAGCTCGACCATGTTGAGCGTGCGGGTGCCGGGCGGGATCAGCTCAAAACGCTGCAACGCGGCATGATTGACCGGGAAGGTTTCGAAGGTCCATAGCTGGAGACCGCCAGAGGCGGAGCGCCATGCGCCGGTCACCGCTGGCAAGCACGAGATGGCGCGCGCCGCCATCCCTCCGCCAGTGTGGCGCTGCATCCCGAAATTCAGGCGGATGGCCGCGGGCTTGCTCGTCGCGTATTCAACCGCGAGGGCCTCGACCGATGCCGCTGGGATCCCGCAGATGGCCGCCACCCGCTCAGGCGGGTACTCGGCGGCGCGCGCTGCCAGCTCGTTCCGGCCCACGCAGTATCGGTCCATATAATCCTCGTCGCCCAGGCCGTCACGGAAGATGACGTGCATCATCCCGAGCGCCAGCGCCGCGTCAGTCCCCGGCAGCAGCGCGATATGCTCATCGCACTGCTCCGCGGTCCGCGTCTTCCGTGGATCGATCGCAATCACCCTCGCCCCTCTCTTGCGCGCCGCGGTGACGAACGGCCAGAGGTGGGGGTTCGAGGTCAGCGTGTTGGTGCCCCACAGGAGGATCGTGCGCGCTCCTTCGAAGCTCTCTGTATCCATGCCCATGGAACTACCCATGCTGTAGGCCATGCCGGCCACGCCGGCGGAGCCGCAGATGGTGCGATCGAGGAGCGAGGCGCCGAGCTTGTGGAAGAACCGTCGATCCATCGAACTGTTGTGCAGGAGCCCGAGCGTACCGCTGAACGAGTACGGCAGGATTGCCTGCGCCCCCCACTCCGCGATGATCCCCTTGAACCGGCGCGCGATCTCGTCGAGCGCCTCCTTCCAGGAGATCGGCTCGAAGCGCCCCTCACCTTTCGCGCCCACGCGGCGCATCGGGTGGAGCACGCGGCCGGCATGATAGGTACGCTCCAGGTACCGAGAGACCTTCGCGCAAAGGAAGCCCCGAGTCGTCGGATGGTCGGGATTGCCTCGTACCTCGACAGCGCGACCAGCCTTGACCGTGGTCAGAATGGAACAGGTGTCCGGGCAGTTGTGCGGGCACACGTTCCGCACGACTGTCGCTCCTGGCTCTTCGGTGATTGTGACGCTCATCCGGAACGATTTACCACACCGGAGTATAGGCGGGATGAGGGCCCTGTGGAGGGTGAGGGAGGGAGCGGAGGGGGCGAGGAAGGCCGCGGAGGGGGGCACCTGGGCACTGGATCCGGCCGAGGATGCTGCGGGGCAGTCAGAATCACTTCGCACGGCACTGCTCCCGAGCGGAGGGGGATCCGCCCTTGGCGGCTTCGATTCCCGCCGCCTTGAGTCGAACCCACTCCTGGCTTTGGCAATGGGCCGTGAGCGCGTCCTCAGCGCTTCGGCTTCGGGACGTGCTGATCAATCAGGATGGGGTTGCCATCGGGGTCCATGAGCATGAGGCTCGCGGGACCCGTGGAGGACTCGTCGGCGGCGGAGACGAGGGTGATGCCACGGGCCTGGAGGGTCCGCTGGAGCTCGCGGACGTCTTCGAAGTCGGCGAGCGACTGGGCGTTGCGGTCCCAGCCGGGGTTGAAGGTCAGGATGTTCTTGTCGAACATGCCTTGGAAGAGGCCGATGGTGCTGGTCTCGTTCTGCAGGATGAGCCAGTTCTGGGCCTGGTCACCGCCGATGACACGAAAGCCGAGCTTCTCGTAGAACGCGCGCGAGACGGCGATGTCCTTGACGGCGAGGCTGACGGAAAAGTTGCCGAGGTTCATGGGTGCGGCTCCTGTGGGCGGAGCGATGGCGGATGGGCGAGAAGGCGCCGCCGCACAGCCGCTCAGGGTGAGGACAACCAGTACGCTGCCGAGGATGCGAAGCATGGGGTGCTCCAAGGCGGCCGGGTGCGGCCGCCACTCGGCAGGGTAGCTGATCTCAGCAGACCAGGCAGAGGGTTCTCCTGGGCGCGGGGGCGCCCTACTCCCCCAGGCTGCGGGACGTGAAGACGCTGTCGGCGATGGCCTCGTTCACCTTCCAGCTCTTGCGGACGAGCCGGGTCCAGTTGCCCCGTGTGTTGTCGACCATCTTGAGCTCGGCCGGGCTGCAGACGTTTCCCTCGCAGGTGTACTGGGAGCGGGTCTCGGTCTTGATGTTCGTGCCCGCCGCATTGAAGTACTGGATCTCGCTCGGCAAGGTCCTGTCCTTGCTCACCGTGAACGTGATCTTCGAGTACGTCGGCGCCTGGCCGGCCTTGGGCGTGGCGATGAGCTTCCACTGCGTGGGCGTTTCCGAGGCGATCTGGGCGGTGTAGGAGCCGCTGTACGACGCCGTGGACATGTCGTCCAGGCTGTAGGCGAGGCCGAGGAAGCCCTGATCGCTGGCGCTGCTGGCGATGCGCCGGACCTTCCCGAAGGCGGGCAGGTAGACGTACATCTCCGTCGGAGAGAGGGTCAGGACCTTGGTCCCCTTCATGTCCGCGGGAGCAAGGAACTCACTGCGTCTTTTGCTTCCCTTGCATTGGACCTTCATCCCCAGCTTCCGCTCCGCCTTGCCGGGCTCCTGGTTGATGACCTCGTAATCGAAGGTCAGGGTCTTGGCGCGGTTCATGGCCGCGTCCATGGCGGCGAGCACCTTGTCACCCGCCGCATCAGCGCGGGCCGTGCCGCTCACAGTGAGGGTCACAGCGACAAGCACCCCGAAAAAGGCCGTCATCCATCTCATTGTCATTGAATCTCCCACAGCGCATTCCACCCGCTCAGGGCACGGTGGCTCCCATGGCCTCGGCGCGCTCCCAGACCTGGAGGTAGCCCTCGGCGGAGTTCATCAGCGGATCCAGATCCTGGCTGCGCAAACCCTGGCGGCGGAGATCCGAGATGAAGTCCGGCATCATGCCCGCGTGGGCCACGCCATCCTCGTTGATGTCGAACACCTTGTTGCCCACCACGCTGCGCTCCAGCTTCGTGACGCTGTTCTCCACGGCGATGCTCAGCGGGTAGCTCGTACGGGCCACCTGTGCGGCGGTGCTGCCACCGTGGCACGCCTCGGCGCCAAAGCGGGGACTCGGCAGGCCCGCGAAGCCGTTGAAGTCCGAGCCGAAGCCCACCGGCATCCCGTTCAGCTGCTTCGTCAGATAGAGGTACGCCTGGGCCCAGCTCTGCGAGGTGCTGCCACACTGGTGCTCCACCACCGGCTGCCCCGCGCCGCGCCAGGTGGGGATCTCCTCGCGATTGCCCTGGTCCAGGATGAGCGACACCATGCCGCCCACGTTGCGGATGCGCTGGAGCTGCTCCGCCTTGAGGCTGCCCTCGTGGCGCTTGTTGCCCCGGGCCGTATCGAACAGCGTGGTGTGGCCGCTCACCACCGGGTAGCCGTAGGGCTCCACCATCCCCAGGGTGTCATCGAAGGCCAGCTTCGACATGTGGTCGATGTCGATCAGCATCTTCCGGCGCATCATTCCGCGCACCAGCGTGCGGCCCAGCGTCGTGAGCCCCTGCGCGCCACAGATGGGATCCCTGGCGATGTCTCGCTTGTAGACATAGCCCTCCTGCTTGCAGTCGCGAGAGTCTCCCTCGGTCGTGATGCTGGTGAGCGCGGAACCGGCGAAGGCGTTCTGCTTGAAGTGGACGGGGAAGAGATGGCGCAGGCCCATGGAATGGTAATGGTTCAGCCGCTCCTCCACGTACGCGCTCGTGCACGAGCTGTCGCGGCGGCAGTCGAAGAGGTAGTCCACCTCGGCGCCCAGCACCACCGCCAGCTTGCCCTGGGCGATGACGGTGCGGGCCTCCGCGGGAGTCTTCACGATGCGGAACCAGCCGCGCCCCGCGCCGCCCGCCTTGTTGTCGAGGTAGCTCTGCATGGCATAGGCCTCGGCGATCTGGAGATCCACCGCCTCCATGTCCTCTCCCGTGCGGCCCGGCGCCTTGGTGGCGTAGATGGGGAAGCCGAAGATGTCCTGGTTGTTGACGGCCAGCATCACGAGCAGCCGCAGGCCGCCCTGCACGGAACGGTAGAGCCAATCCTCATACATGGACTGGTGCGTGTAGCTGTTCCAGCGGGGCCAGCCGTCGTACTGCGGATAGCCGCCCACCCGATGGCCCGAACCGCCCGTACCGTAGCCGAGGGTCGCCATGATGCTGCCGAAGAAGTCCCGAGTGCCCCCCGGCCCGTGGACGGTGTCACACCACGGCAGGGTGGAACTGAGGGGACCGTAGGCCTTGCCGTAGAAGGCCTGGCCGCCGAAACCGAGGTTGGCGAACGGGTGCGCATGGAGATCCGCGTAACCCTTCGCGGGCGCCTTGCAGGTGCAGGTGACGCCGGTGTCGCCTTGATCGGCGGCGACGTCGGTGCAGGCCAGGCAGCTGCCCGTATGAGGGCCGCTGGTGACGAGCCCCCTCACACACGTGCCGCGCTGGCCCCAGTTGGCGTCACGGTTGGCGCAGAAGGCTTCACAGCTCACCGAGCCGTTGTTCCCGGGCTTGGTGAAGGTGCCCGCCGGGAGGGCGGAGTTGCACTCCGTCACCGGGTTGCAGGTGGTGTCATTCACCTCGAACTCGCCCCACATGCCGGAGGTGCCCTTGTTCACACAGCGGGTCGGGCGCAGGAAGGTGTAGCCGGCCACGGTGGCGCCGGTGGCCTGGCACGCGCTCTCCCAGGAGGTGTTGGGAGGGATGTTCAGCAACTGCGCCGAGTGCTGGCGCCGGCCCGAGTCCGTGCACCGATCCTGCTTGAAGGTGCTCCAGGTGGGATTGCACGAGGTGTCGGGTACGTCGAACTGGCCCCACATGTTGGTGCTGGTCCGCACGCAGCGATTCGGCCGTGCGTACCAGCGCCCATCAATGGTGGCGCCCGTATTCGCGCAGGTGGTTTCCCACGAGGTTCCCGAGGGGATGCCCCAGAGGACAGAGGACTTCTGACGCTGGCCGAGGCCCGTGCAGGCATCCGACTGGAAGGTTCCCCAATAAGGAGCGGCGAGTGCTGGTGAGGCGCAACACAGCACCCACCCCATCGAGGCAACGCGAAGCATTTTCATCATGGCGTGGTGACTCCAGCGGTGTCTGGGTCTGGGAGACATTCCACTCTCCCATGCCATTGCTCCGCATATCCAGAGGCAACACACCTTTCTCGCCCAAACCGAAGCGACGCTCACCCAGCCTCACGCACGAGGAGCGGGGTGCGCATCAAGCCGGGATGAACCGGAGCGGCAGGGTGCGCGGCCCCCGCACCGTGATGGCCTGGCTCCAGGTCAGACTCGCGGAGGTCCGCTCGAGGCCGCTGAAGCGCGAAAGCAGTGCTTCCAGGCCACAGCGGACCTCCATCCTGGCCAGCTGCGCGCCGATGCAGAAGTGGGCGCCATACCCGAAGGCCAGACCGGGCTGCCCGCGGTGGAGGTCGAAGCGATCCGGCTCGGTGTACTGGCGCTCGTCCCGGTTGGCCGAGGCGATGATGGCGAGCACCACATCCCCCTTGGGAATCTTCACTCCGGAAATCATCACGTCGGACATGACGATGCGCGGCACGCATTGGACGGGAGTGTCGTAGCGCAGCATCTCCTCGATGAACCTGGGCACCAACGAGAGATCCGCGCGCAGCCGCGCCAACTCGTCAGGGCGCTCGGCCAGGAAGAGCAGCGAGTTGGCCAGCAGGTGCACCGTCGTCTCCAGGCCCGCGATGAGCAGCAGCACCAGGAAGTCGACGATCTCCCGGTCCGTCAGGTGCTGTCCCCCCACCTCCGCGCGCATCAGGTCGCTGACCAGATCATCCGCGGGTGAGCGGCGGCGTGCCTCGATGACCTCGGTGATGTAGCGCGAGAGATCCGCGATCGAGGCGAGCGTGCGCTGGGCGTGCTCGGGGCCCTGGGGCTCGGGGGTGACGCCAACGAAGTCGTCCGACCACGCCTTGAACCGATGGTGGAGCGAGCCGTCCAGCCCGAGCAGTTCGCCGATGACGAACGCCGGCAGCGGCATGGCGAACGTGGAGACGAAGTCCGCCTCGCCCTTCTGGGCCAGCTCGTCCGCGAGCCGGTGGGCGCACTTCCGGATGGGCGCCTCCAGCCGGGTCATGGCGCTGGCATTGAAGGCCCGGCTCACCAGCGTCCGCAGCCGGGAGTGATTCGTCCCATCCAGGGCGAGCATCGAGTTGGCGAGAGGGTTGTACCCCACCCACGCGGGCTGCCACGCCGCCTTGAACCCCTCGGAGGAGAAGAGCTGGGGATTCTTGATGACGAAAGCCACGTCGTCATACCGGCAGATGGCCCAGAACCCAGCGGGGTCCACCTGGACGACGGGGGTGTTGCGGCGCAGCTCGGCGTAGCGGGGATAGGGATTGGCCTGGAACTCTGGCGCCAGGATGTTCACGCGTTGGGTGGTCACGAGGATCTCCAGACAGCACTCAGTACAGCTGGGTAGGTTTCAACGGACCCGGTCTACTTCTTCAGCCACGCCGCGAAGCGCTTGTCGAGGATCGGCGCCGCCTTGTCGACGGCGTCCCAGGTGTCATCATCGAGCTTCGGCTCGTCATGGCCGAACGGGCCCGCGCGCTTTCCGAACGTCTTCTTGAGGTCGGCCGTAATCCAGAGACCGTTCATGTTGTGAAACCAGCGCCACGCCATCTGGCGGAGCCCCGGCACATCGCGGAGGTGATCGTTCCAGAGGCCACGCGGAAGCGCCTGCTTCACGAACTCCGATCCCTTCGCCTTGCGTGTCGCGACCGCCGTGAGCAGCGCGCGATGCGACGGGAAGCGCGACGTGTCGAGCAGGCCTCGTGTCGCGGCATAACCGACGAAGAGCCCGGTCGTGACGTCTGGATCCCGCATGAGCGCGCCCGCGCTCTTCACGGAGAGAGTGACGGAGAGGGAGTCCTCGAACGCGAGCTCGAGCCACACGTGCGCCGCGGTGTCGAGCGAGTAGGCCCAGTAGGCGACGGTGAGCTCATCCTCGTCCGTGAAGGCGGCCCGGCGGCCGGTGGGCGGGCCGAGCAACTTCGTGACCTCCGCCTCCGAGGCCGCCTTCCACGGCACGCCCAGGACATTCTCGCCGATCCCCGCCCGCACCCATGCGTAGGAGACGTAGGGGATGAACGTCTTGGATGTCTTCGGAATGGGCGGATAGGCATCGTTCAGGATGTCGTGAGAGAAGACGAACTCGACGCCGTGTTTGGTTGCCGAGACGTTCACCGAGTCGTTGTTCTCACTGGTGGACAGCGGCACCTTCTTGCCGAGCACCCCGGTCACGTAGCCGATGACCTCGGGGGCGTCCGCGCGCTGTCCGAGGAGTGACGCCAGCCGCTGCGTCTTCGGGCCCAGTTTCTTCATCACCGGGGTTGGCGCGAACGTGCGTACGGCAACGGCCCGCGCCTCCGCCGTGGGAGGAAGCGCGGCGTCACCGTCGAGCCATGCCGCGAAATCGAAGTCCTTCGCCTTCGGCGCCTTGACCTTCTTCGCCTTCAGCCACGAAGCCAGCACCTTCCGCCCGGACGCCCCCTCCTCGTCGTCGAGCTCGTCGATCTCCGTCTCGCCCTTGGACCATAGGAGCAGGAACTCTTCGAGGCTGTTCGCGACCGTCCGCGCCTCGCCCTCCGAACCGAGCAGCGCCACCGCGTGCGGCGCCTTGGCTCCGGTGTTCACGAGCGCGAGCAGCGAACCGTCAGGAAGACTCAGGAACGAGAAGGCCTCGCGGCGAAGCCGGTCCGCCTGCTCGGGGTTCCACTCCTTCGGAATGGCCTCGGCCGCGAGCGCATCGAACCAGCCCAGCGTTCCGTGGGTCTGCTGACGCATCCAGTCGCCGACGTCCTCGAGCAACTGCGGAACCGCATGACCTCTTGGAGCCTTGGAAAGCTTGACCGTGTATTTCGCCATTCGTGCCAGCTTCGGTCATGGGCTCGATGCAGTAAAGATCCGAGGCCACTCAGGCTGAGGGGGGAGCCCGCAGCCAGCAGACGAGGCCGTAACCCAGCGGCGTGGCGGCCAGCAGCAGGCCGGCGAGGTCCACCACACCCTCGCCCAGAAGCATCACCACCAGGCCGATGGCGGTCAGAAACCCCAGATAAGGCTCGCGGTGTTTCATGCTTCGCTCCACTCCATCGCGGGATGCAGCTTCCGCACGCGGCGTTTGTCGAAGAAGAGCCACGCCCCGTTCGCGGTAATGAAGAGCGTGAGCAGGTTGCACAGCGACCAGAGGATCTTCAGCGGCAGCCCGCCGTAGTCCCCGAAGTGGAGCGGTTCCGCCACGTACAACGCCTGAAGGTAGGGCGGCAGCTTCATGTCCCGGACGATCTTCCCCGTTTGTGCATCCACGACCTTCACGTCCAGAAGCTTCGCGTCGAGCCCGGTGCTTCCGTTCAAGAGAACCCCATAGTGCCGCGGCGTCGTGAACTCCGTCCCGGGATACAAGACCGATGTCACGTGGAACCCGGGCTTCGCGACTGCCTCGACCGCCGCAATCGCCTCCGTGACCTTCGCGGGCGGATTCCGGTAGTCCACGGGCGCCTCGTGCGCGAAGTCCTGACGCAGCGTCGCGAGGTCCGTGTACTGCCACAGACCAAAGGCCACCTTTCCCAACCCGAGCGCGAGCCCCGTGACGCTGACCACCAGCGCCCAGCCCAGAATGATCGCCCCGATGAAGTTGTGCAGGTCCAACTGGAAGACCCGCGCACCGCGATTCTTCCGCACGGCGCCGTACGTCACCTTGCGCATGAACGGCTTGTAGATCACCACCGACGAGAAGAGCGACGCGAGCACCAACAAGGCGATCAGCGCACCGATCAACTCGCCCGCGGGTCCCAGGAACCAGTTCGCGTGCAGCTCGAGAACCATGCCCGTGAACGACTTGCCCGGCTCTTGATTACCCAGGAGCCTGGCCGTGCCCAGATCCAGGTAGACGAGGCGGGCACGGTCGAAGCCCGTGTCCTCCGGCGGCCCCACCACCGCGAGCATCACTCCGGGATGGTTCTGGGGATCCAACCCGACACTGAGCACACGTTGATCTGGAAGCTCGCGTGCGAGCGTCTCCATGCACTCCGCGAGGCGTGCCTGCGTGGGCGTCTGTGATGTGGGAACCACGCCGAGCAGCGCGTCGATCTCCTCGTGGAAGATGAGGACCGTTCCGGTCAGGCAGAGAACAAGGAACGGAACCGTCGCGGCCAGACTCGCCCATCGGTGGACCCAGAGGTTGAAACGAAACCAGCGAGACGGGGCAGAAGGCGGGACGGACGTCATCGGGGAGGCTCGCAGCGCCGTGAAGATGTGAGTGATTCGCATGACTCGACCCCTGGGGTCAAGGTCAGGGCCCAAGGCCCTTGAATCCGCTCAGCGAACTCGGAGGCAGGCCCGGTGCCGGAATGAGTCCTTCGGCTCATCCTCGAAGATGAGGGCCAGCGAGCGAAATCGGCCGGAAGGGAGTAACGTTCCGCGTCCAGATGGCTCATCCTCGCGAGCCCGAAGTAACGAGGAGTCAGGCATGAACAAGACAAGAAAAGGCACGATGAATCGCATCCACTCTCAATTCCTCTGTGGCCTGCTGATGCTCCTTCCACCCATGGTGGCATCCGCCGAGACTCCAGCATGATGACAAGGACGCGCTTCTTCCCTTGATGAAGACAGTGGACGCGGGCATCTATGCGCGAGAAGTGAAGGTGCCCGATGGGAACATGAGCTGCCCCGCGGAAGCCGCCCCCGTAGCGGAGCTCGCGACGGCATCGGGAGAGACGATCCGGGCTTATGAATTCAGAGCACCGTTCGTGGGGTTGGAGCTCGAGCATGCTCGGGTCGCTCTGGAAGACGCGTCGGGCAAGGTCCTGGACACCTGGACTCCACCGAAGGGTGCTCTCGACCTGGGACAGGAGAGCCCGCTCGAGCAATTCAACAAGCAGGAGCTTTCCACCGGCTGCGGCTACGAGTTCAAACCAGCCGCTGGCAAGCTCCTCATCGAGCAAGACTGCATGTACGGACACCACGCCGCAGGCGTGGCGGACCGGCAGTCCGCGACCTATGAAGCAACCACGAGCAACGGAAAGCTCGTTGTCACCCGGGTGAGCAAGAGCAAGAAAACGCACCACAGGTGGGAGTGATGGTGCCAGACCTAGGGCCGTACGCCCCAGGAGCCTGATGTCGACAATCCCAGAAGGAGCCCATCCATGAGCGTCCGTTTCAATCACACGATCGTCGCCGCGAAGGACAAGGTGCGTTCCGCGAACTTCCTCGCCGAGCTCCTCGGACTCCCCGAGCCGCAACCCCTCGGGCACTTCCTGGTGGTCAAGCTGTCGGATGGGGCGACGATCGACTACATCCAAACCACCGACGACTTCACCGGCCAGCACTACGCCTTCCTCGTTTCGGAGGACGTGTTCGACTCCCTGATCGCCAAGATCCGCTCCCGCGGAATCGAGCACTGGGCCGATCCGCGCGGCCATCGCCGCAATGAGATCAACACCAACGACGGGGGCCGCGGGGTCTACTTCCAGGATCCTTCGGGCCACTACATGGAGGCCCTCACCGTCCCCTACGGCGGTTGGTGACGGCTCCTCCCCCCGCGAGACCGGAAGGACCGGGCGTGGTGCTGGGGAGGCCTCGAGCGCGGGAAGGACCACGTGTCAGGTTCCCCGGCCTCCCTTCGTCCCGGGCCCCATGAAAGCTGAACATCTCGTCATTCCCACGGCTCCCTATACTCCCGAGTCCCTCTGCTGGAGTGGCGACGCACTCATCGATTGGGTCTCCGGAGGCATCCGCTACGGACTGGACGGAAGCGTCGCCGATCCGTCCATCCGGTATGGCTACCGCTTCGACGCCGCGGTGTCGTCCCAGGACGGCCGGTACGCCGCCCTCTACGAGAAGCTGGGGACCAAGGCGATCCTGCTGCGCGACGGGAAGCAGGTGCGTGAGCTCAACCGCAGCTACTACCACGCGGATGCCTACGAATATCCCATCGCCCTCCATACCCTGCCGAATGGCCGCACGCTCCTGGCCCACTGTCCCGAGGAGTATTGCCGTCTGGAGATAGAGGACGCGGAGACCGGGGAGCGTCTCACCCGGCGGGGCGACGACTCCCCCGACGTCTTCCACTCCCGGCTCCAGTTCAGCCGCGACGGGCGCTTCCTGCTCAGCGCGGGGTGGCTCTGGCATCCCGTGGACGTGGCGTATGCCTTCGACGTAACCCGGGCGCTCGAGCAGCCCGAGTCGTTGGACCGGCCTCAGGACCTCGAGCTGGGCGAGTCCTTCCTGGAAATCCACACCGCGGCCCTGGGAGCGCGAGATACGCTCGTCGTCTGGTGTTCCGGCGTGGACTGGGATGCGATGCCTTCCAAGAAGGAACAGCCGGAGGACGCCGCGGGCTTCGGGGTCTACTCACTCACCGAGCGGCGCTTCCTGTCCATGGTGCCCGTGGAGGAGCCCGTGGGAGCCTTGATGGTGATGGAGAACCACGCGGTGGGATTCTTCGATCACCCCAAACTCATCGAGCTCGCCACCGGCCGTGTCGTGCGGAGCTGGCCCGGGCTCGCCACGGGGAAGCAGGGCAGCAGCATCATCCGCGGCCTCCCGCCACAGCCGCCGCTCGCGATGGACCCCACCGGGTGCCGATTCGCCGTGGGGACGGACAAGGGCATCGAGGTGGTCCGCTTCACCGTTCCGTAGCGCGCCTTCCGAAAAAGAATCGGGGAGGAGCCGCCCCCACGGCAGCTCCTCCCCGCAAACTTCCCTGCCCCCGTACTGCCCGTCCCGTCTCAGCCCCACCCAACCCCAACCCGCCCAACCCCGACCGACCCGCCCAACCCCCACCGCCCCAACCCGCCC
>NZ_MPOI01000001.1:0-1567116 GCF_001896145.1 Archangium sp. Cb G35 | reverse complement strand
CCCCCTCCCCCCGTGGACCCCAGCGAGCTGGTCATCCTCTTCGAGGACGACTGGATGATGGCCGTGGACAAGCCCAGTGGGATGGCCGTCCACACCGGCAGCGGCATCACCGGGGGTACGCTGGTGGACTATGTGCGGGCCTACCTGGGGCCCAAGGCGGTGCGCAACGACTTCGCCGCCAGCCCCGCCCACCGGCTGGACAGGGAGACGAGCGGCGTCATCCTGGTGGCCAAGCGCCGCCCGGCGATGGTCCACTTCACGGAACTCTTCACCAACGGACATCCGCGCAAGAGGTATCTGACACTGGTCAAAGGCCGGATGCCGAAGGACTCGGGGGTCATTAACCTGCCGCTCGCTGAGCACCAGCAGACGGCCGAGTCCAAGGCCCGTCGCGGGGTGAACATGCAGGAGGCCGTCACTCGATGGAAGGTCATCAAGCAATCGGGCGAGGTAGCCCTCCTCTCCTGCGTCATCGAGACCGGACGCACTCATCAGATAAGAAGGCATCTGACCGCCATTGGACACCCGGTGGCCGGGGACAAGAAATACGGTGACTTCGGTTTCAACAGGGATGTGCGGGCCCGTTGGGGGCTCAAACGCCTGTTCCTGCATGCCGAGTTCATAGAGTTTCCCCACCCGGCTCACGGGGGCAAGGTGGCGGTGGAGGCGGATATGCCCCCGGAGTTGAAGGACGTGCTCAAGCGCGCCGCGCTGGAACCCTCATGAGTCAGAATCCCGAGAAGACCGATCGCTCCGAGTCGAAGCTGGTGCTCGACGGTGTTCCGCCCAAGCGCCCCATCTGGGTGCGCCTGCTGAAGTTCGCCGCCTGGGCCACCCTGACGGGCGCCACCGCGGCCGTGGTGGCCGTGGCGGGCGTGTACTACCACTACTCCCAGGGGCTGCCGGACATCCCCAAGGTGGACCAGTACTGGCCGCCCATCGTCACCGAGGTCTACACGGATGACGCGGTGCTGGCCGGCGAGTTCTACCACCACCGGCGCAAGGTGGTGCCCTACGAGCGCATCCCCAAGCGGCTGGTGCAGGCGTTCATCGCCAGCGAGGACTCCAGCTTCTTCGATCACCACGGCGTGGACGTGCTGGGCACCGCGCGCGCCGCCTCCAAGACGATCCGCAAGAAGCTGGGCCTGGGCGGCAGCGTGCAGGGTGGCTCCACCCTGACGCAGCAGACGGCGAAGGCCGTGCTCATCGCCGCCGAGGGCTACGAGAGCGCCACCGCGAAGAACCTCACGCGCAAGGTTCGCGAGGCCATCCTCGCCCGGCGCCTGGAGGAGGCGCTGACGAAGGAGGAGATCCTCTACCTCTACCTGAACAACGTCTTCCTCGGGCACCACAGCTACGGTGTGCAGAGCGCGGCGGAGAACTACTACCGCAAGGACGTACGCGACCTGACGCTGGGGGAGATGACGCTGATCGCCGGCCTGCCGCAGGCGCCCAGCCGCTACTCGCCCTTCACCAAGCCGGAGGCGGCGAAGAAGCGCCGCTCGTACGTGCTGCGGCGCATGTTCGACGAGGGGATGATCTCCGCGGAGGAGCGCGCCCAGGCCGACAACGAGCCGGTGAACGTGTACCCGGTGGAGGACGTGTTCCACGAGTTCGCGCCGTTCTTCACGGAGCAGGTGCGCCGGGACGTGGTGGACCGCTACACCAACAAGACGCTGCTGAATGATGGCCTGAAGGTCTTCGCCACCATGGACAGCGAGCGCCAGCGCGCGGCGCAGGAGTCGGTGCTCGAGGGGTTGATGGCCATCGACAAGCGCCAGGGCTTCCGCGGGCCGGTGAAGCAGCTGACCACGGAGCAGGAGCGCAAGGAGTTCATCGACAAGTCGATGAAGGCCATGGGCGACGAGAAGCTCCAGGAGAACAAGCTGTACGTGGCCCGGGTGACGAAGGTGGAGCCCGAGGGCGTGGAGGTGCAGGTGGGTCCGCACAAGGGCCTGCTGCCGCTGCTGGGCATGCGCTGGGCGCGCAAGGTGAACCCCGAGGGCTACTACCCGGGGCTGATGCTCACCTCCGCCAGGCGGGTGCTCAACGTGGACGACGTCATCGTCGTGCGCCACGTGGTGAAGAAGGAACTCACGGACGACAACGTCCAGTTCGACCGGAAGATGGACAAGGAGATTCCCGAGGGCGTGCCGCTCTTCCGGCTGGAGCAGGAGCCGGAGCTGCAGAGCGCCCTGGTGTCCATCGACCCGCACCGCCAGTACCTCACGGCGATGGTGGGCGGTTACGACTTCGACGCCAACGAGTTCAACCGCGCGTTCCAGGCGTGCCGCCAGCCGGGCAGCTCCTTCAAGCCGCTGGTGTACTCGGCCGCGCTGGAGCAGCTGGGGTGGACGGGCGCCACCATCATCGTGGACTCGCCCATCGTCGAGCACGACCCGGAGAACGGCGTCGCGTGGAAGCCGGACAACTACAGCGACGAGTTCCTCGGGGACGTGCTGCTGCGCACGGCGCTGGTGAACTCGATGAACATCCCCGCGGTGAAGACGTTCGCGGCGGTGGGCGTGAAGAACATGGCCGAGTGGAGCACGAAGCTGGGCCTCACCACGCCGATGAACCAGGACTTCTCGGCGGCGCTGGGCTCCTCGTGCGTGTACCCGTACGACCTGGCCAACGTGTACGCCGTCTTCAACCGCTATGGCCGCAAGAAGCCCACGTACTTCATCCGCAAGATTGAAGACCGCTTCGGCCGCACGCTGGAGGACCACACGGCGTACGACGACGCGTGGGCACCGCTCCAGGACCGGGTGGCCGCGGGCTACGCGCGCCTGTTCGAGCCGGGCGATCAGGTGATGAGCCCCGAGACGGGCTTCATCACGACGTCGCTCTTGCGCGGCGTGGTGGCGGAGGGCACGGGTGGCCCCGCGCAGAAGCTGGGCAAGCCGGCGGCGGGCAAGACGGGTACCACGAACGACTCGTTCGACACGTGGTTCGCCGGCTTCACGCGGGACCTGGTGACGGTGACGTGGGTGGGCTACGACAAGAACGAGCACCCGCTGGGCCGCTACGAGACGGGTGGCCGCGCGTCGCTGCCCATCTGGCTCAACTACATGAAGCCGGCGCTGGCGGCGCGTCCCCAGTCCGAGTTCTGGCCGCCCGAGTGGCTGCGCGACAACATGCGGCTGCTGCGCATCGACAAGAAGACGGGGAAGATCGCTTCGTCCGGGACGAAGGACGCCACCAACATCTGGTTCAAGAAGGGCACGCAGCCCGAGGACGTGGCGCCCGAGAAGGGCTCCGTGGGCGTGCAGGACTTCATCATGGGCGCGCCGTAGTCCCCGGCGCGCTCCGGGACGCCGCCGTGTGCCTCAGCGCGTCTTGCGCATGGCGGCGTCGAAGATGGCGTTGGGCAGTTGCTTCAGCAGGCCCATGACGCTGGCCATCTGCCAGGGGAAGGCGTACTGCGCGTCCCCTCGCACGATGGCCTTCGCCATCAGCTCCACGGCCTCCTCCGTCTCGAGGAGGAAGGGCATCTGGAACTTGTTCTGGGCCGTCATCTCGCTCTTCACGAAGCCCGGGTAGATGCAGGTGACGTTGACGCCCGTGCCCCGCAGGTCCACGCGCAGACTCTCCATGAAGATGTGGAGGAAGGCCTTGGAGGCGGAGTAGGCGGCGTTGCGAGGCAGGCCACGGAAGGCGGCGAGGCTGGCCACGCCCACCACGTGACCGCGCTTGCGCTCCACCATCTGGGGAAGCACGGCGCTCAGGGTGGCGGCGGCACCGGTGACGTTGACGTCGATGACCTTCTTCACCGTGTCCCACTTGATGCGCTTGCCGGACGTCTCCTGGCCGAAGCCGGCATTGGCGATGATGAGATCCAACCCGCCGCAGGCGGCATCCAGCTCGCGGATGCGGGCGAGGGTGTTGTCCGCGTCGGCGACATCGAGCTCCACGGGCTCGACGGAGGCGTTGGCGGCACGGGCCTCGTTGGCGAGCGCCTCCAGGTTCTCGCGGCGCCGGGCCGCGGCGTAGACCTTGACGCCCCGCCGGGCGAACCAGAGCGCCATCCCGCGTCCCAGGCCACTCGAGGCTCCCGTCACCAGCGCCGTGCGATAGCTCAACTCCGCCATGTGTGTGTCCTCCGGATGTGCGGGCGACTTCCTGCCACGGAACGGGAGGCTGTGGGGAAGGAAAACGACGCGGTGCGGCATGGGAGCGGCAGGCGGCCATCCGGGCGCTCGGCCCACGGTGCACTCCTGGGGCGGGCGATCAGCGGTGAGCGGTCGTGCTGCCGAGCGAAGCCTCTCGCACATCTCCACCGTGTGGAGACTGCGCCCCATGGGGCCGGTGAGGAGGTTTCATCATGGGATTTCTAGACCGCATCTTCGGTGGGAGCTCCCCCACCTCGAGGACGGAACGGAGGGACGCCTCGGTTCCCACCGCTGACGAGCAGGCCCTTGCCCGCTACCGGTATCTGCTGAAGACGGCACCGCCGGACGCCATCGAGCAGGCTCATGCCGAAGCCTTCGCTCAACTGACGCCGGCGCAACGGGCCCAGGCGCTCAGGGAGTTGGGCCAGCAAGTGTCTCCGGCGGAGCGGAGCGCGGTGGCCTCGAATGACCCGGATCCTCGAACGCTGGCGCGAATGGCGACGCGAGCCGAGTTGCGTCAGCCCGGGACGCTGGAGCGCTCCTTCGGGGGACCGAGCCTCGGGGGCATGTTCGCGGGGAGCCTGTTGGGCAGCATCGCCGGGACGGTGATCGGCTCGGCGATCGCGCACCAGTTCCTGGGTGGCTTCGACGGTGGTGGCTGGGGGGATGAGGCCGCCCTGGAGCCGGATCAACTGGGTGACGCCGCCGCGGGGGATGACGCGGGCTTCGGGGATGACCTCGGGGGCGACCTGGGCGACTTCGACGTGTGACGAGAGGAGGAACGACAGATGGCATGGGACAGTGCGACGGGAGGGATGATCGCCGCGGACGCTCCGATCTCGGAGCGGATGGCGTTCATCCGGAAGACGTACCTCCACCTGGGAGGCGCGGTGCTGGCCTTCATCGCGTTGGAGGCGGCGCTGATCAACTCACCGCTGGCGCAGCCGCTCGTGCGGACGATGCTCGGCGGGCGGATGAGCTGGCTGATCGTCCTGGGCGCCTTCATGGTCGTGGGGTGGGTGGCGGACCGGTGGGCGCGGTCCGCGAGCTCCCAGGCCATGCAGTACCTCGGGCTCGGCCTCTACGTGGTGGCGGAAGCCATCATCATGCTGCCGCTGCTGTACGTGGCCGCCTACTTCTCCGGGGACCCGAACATCATCGCCAAGGCGGGGGTGCTCACGGGGCTCGTCTTCGTGGGATTGACGGGCACGGTCTTCATCACCCGGCGTGACTTCTCGTGGCTGCGTCCCGCGCTGATGGTCGCCGGGTTCGCGGCCCTGGGGCTGATCGTCGTGTCGATCCTTTTCGGCTTCACGCTGGGGACGCTCTTCGCGGCGGTGATGGTGGTGGTCGCGGCGGGGTACATCCTCTACTACACGTCCAACGTCCTGCATCACTACCCGGTGGGCTCCCACGTGGCGGCGGCGTTGACGCTGTTCTCCGCGGTGGCCCTGCTGTTCTGGTACATCCTGCGGATCTTCATGGACCGGCGCTGAACACGGTGAAGTGTCCGCGCGGATGCCCGAGCCTCCTGGAGCCATGCTTCGGGAGGCTCCTTTTTCAATCCCTTGCTTCCAGCGGTTGGAAGACCACGCCATCCAATCCCAGGCGCTGGCACGCATCGACAAAGCGCCCGGTGCAGATGTTGACGTTCGAGTAGTCCTCCAGCCGGAACAGGTCGAGGTGCTCGGGAAGGGTGGAGGCGTCCAGTATCAGGACGTCTGGGAGGGGGTGTATCAGGCGGCCACAGCGAGGGCAGGGGGGTTGAGGATTGGGGGGAAGGCACTCGGGGTGCAAACGGCCCACGGGGAGGAGTTCCAGCTCAAGCAATTCGGGCGAGTTGCGCTGGCGGAAGCGCAGGGCGGTACGGCAGCCCTTGAGTCCTCGGAGTCCCTCGGCTTGGAGATTGCCCAGGGCCTCGCGCTGAACCAACAGCAGCCCGGAGAAGTCCGTGAACAGTTGCCCGAAACGGCCCTGCGCCTTGCCTTCGAGCGGGCCGAAAGCCGCTCCCGGTTCCAGGCGCGCACCTGGAGGCAGCAGGGGCCGTACCAGCTCGCACATCCGTTCATACTCCTCGATGGGCTTTGGCCATGCGTTCTCGAAGTTGGCCAGGGATGTCACGGGAGTGAGGTTCACCGAGGGATACGTTCTGGAGTTGTCCCCCCAGGTCGCCTTACACGAGGGGCAGTCGAGAACGCCTGGGAGCCCCCATTTGTGCGAAGCGTCAATCGAGCCTGTGTAACCCGTGGACACGTCTTCCTGGATACGGAAATAGTTCATGCGTGGAACTCTTCGCTTCCAGCCTTAGTCGCAATAATAGGGGACGAGCGGGCCGTTCACGCCGAATCGCATCATGAGCTCGCCCGCGAATCGCCAGATGTCCTCGGCATTGGCGGAGCGATTCTTGCTCCTGAACTGCCGCCAGGCTTCATTCCATTGCCCGCCTTCAGGTCCGCCACTGTGGATCCATTGGTGGAAGCTCCTGGGCAGGCGGACGGTGAAAGCGTGGATGTCGATGCCCTTGCTCGTGACCCATTTGGCCAATGTCTTCTGCTGAGGAAAGATGTGGTGCTTCTCGTAGGGCTCCTTCGGCGGGATGTTGCACATCCAGTGGCGCAACTGCCTGGGCACGAATGGGTCGCGCGTCTTCCAGTTGTGCCAGGGGATTTCGAAGACGGGATCCGCGTAGGTGGGCGCCGCCACGGGGTGTCCCCACCAGCGCTCGGGCGTGTCCGCGAGCGGAGAGCGCAACTCCGTCGAGATGTTGGAGTCCGTTGGGGGACGTAGCCCCGGCACTGGCCGGAACACCATGGGAGGGCGGGCTACCGGGAGGTTTCCCCTCGCCAGGATGATGGGAGGTGCCTTCTCCTCCTCCACGTCCGCCACATCCTGGCAATGCCAGATGGCGCAGCGCTCCCCGTCACATATTGGCACCACGCAGGTCGGGTCCGCGCGAGCCTCCTCCCAGGAGGAGGACACGGTCTCGGGTACTTCGTCCTCCGGTAGGGTGACCGCTGGGGTCGCGCAAGCGGTCAGCAGCACGAGGAGCGGGAGCAGGAGGCGCATGCGGCCCAGCATATTCGCGAGGCCGGCCTGCTCCATCTGCTCGGCTCTACCGCTGCACGATGCTCTGCGCTGACTTGATGGTCTGCTCCTGCGCGGCGGACGTGTCGAGCTTCACCACGTGCGGCACGGTCAGTCCCTTCTGCGCCGCGGGCCGCTGCTCGATGGCCGCCAGCCAGCGTTGCAGGTTCGGCAGACCGTCGACGGACACGCCCGCCCAGTCGTGCACGCGCACCCACGCCCAGTTCGCGATGTCGGCGATGCTGTACTCGCCCGCCAGGTACTCGCTCTCGCCCAGCCGCGTGTCCAGCACCGTGTAGAGCCGCCGCGTCTCGTTCTGGTAGCGCTCGATGGCCGCGGGAAGCTTCTCCGGGAAGTACCGGAAGAAGACGTTGGCCTGCCCCTGCATGGGGCCCACGCCCGCCATCTGGAACATCAGCCACTGCGTCACCCGCGAGCGCCCCTTGCGGTCCGCCGGCAGCAGCTTCCCCGTCTTCTCCGCCAGGTAGAGCATGATGGCGCCCGACTCGAACACCGCGAAGTCTCCCTCCTCGCGGTCCACGATGGCCGGGATGCGCCCGTTGGGGTTGAGCTTCAGGAACCCCGGTTGCTTCTGCTCGCCCTTGCCGATGTTCACCGGGTGCACCGTGTACGGCAGCCCCAGTTCCTCCAGCGTGACGGACACCTTGTGCCCATTCGGTGTCGCCCACGTGTACAGGTCGATCATGCGCCGAACACCCCCTGCAGCACCTCGCGGTGGTAGTTGGTGCTGCCCGTGTGCGTGGAATGCCACTTCGCAGACTGGCTCAGCCGGTTCACCACCGCCTCGAACTCGGCCTGGCTCACGTCTCGCAGCGACATGTACAGCCGCGTCGCTCCCTGCAGGTACGAGAAGAGCGGGTGCGCGTCCGTCCCGTCCGGCCTGCGGCGGAGCTGGCGGAAGAGCCGCTCGAACTCCTCATCCGTCTCGGGCCGGCCCTGGGCCGCGCAGTAGTTGGCGGCCGTCGACTCCAGCAGCAGGAAGAAGGGCTGGTACTGCGGCGGCGGTGTCCGCGACAGGTCCGGCGGCACCGCCGAGCCCGTCCACAACTGCGAGATGGGCTTGAGCGACACGAGCACGAGGCCCTCGTTGCCCATCACCGGCACCTCGTTGCGCACCGTCACCACCCGCTTGTTCTCGTCGCGCTGGATGGCCACGCGCAGCATCTCCGGCTGCTCCACCTTCAGGCCCGCGCGCTGCAACTTCTCCACGGCTTCACGATCCACGTCTCACCCCGGCACCTGTGAACGTCATCCGGATCTCCACTCCGGCGCGCCTCACCGGCCCAGCACGGACCAGTAGGGCTTGAGCGCCTCACGGCTGCGCTGCAGCGCAGCCGCCGCTTCCCTCGAGACCCCCATCGGGAAGCCGTCCTTCCTCTCTCCCGCCATCACCTCCACGCAAGCGTGCACCGACTGTGAGAGGCCCTCCAGCGAATAACCGCCCTCCAGCATCAACACCAGCCGCCCCTGGCAGGTGCTCTCCGCCAGCTCCCGGAGCGCCGTGCACATGGCCGCGAAGCCCCGCTCGGTGAGCCGCATGTCCGCCAGCGGGTCCGCGTGGTGCGCGTCGAAGCCCGCGGACACCAGCACCAGGTCCGGCTTGTAGGCTTGCGCCACCGGGAGGAAGAGGTCCTGGTAGAACGCCCCGTAGTCCGCGTCCGTCGCGCCTCCCTCCATCCCGCAGTTGAGCGTGTAGCCGGCCCCGGGGCCCTCGCCCACCTCGAAGGGCGCTCCCGAGTCCGGGTAGTAGGGGTACTGGTGCACCGACATGTACAGCACGTCGCGCCGCGTCCAGAAGGCCGCCTGCGTGCCGTTGCCGTGGTGCACGTCCCAATCGAAGATGAGCACCCGCTCGGCCCCCTGGCGGCGCGCGGCCTCCGCGGCGATGGCCACGTTGTTGAAGAGGCAGAAGCCCATGGCCCGGTCCGGCTCGGCGTGGTGCCCCGGGGGCCGCACCAGCGCGAAGGCGTTGCGCGCCCGCCCCGCCAGCACCTCCTCCACCGCCTGCACCGACGCCCCCGCCGCCAGCACCGCCGCGTCATACGTGTCCGGCGACGTCAGCGTGTCCGGGTCGATCACCTCGTGCCGGCCGCGCATCGCCCTCAGTGAGTCACGCAGCCGCTGGGTGTGCACCGCCGCGAGCTCCTCCTCGGTGGCCGGACGGGGTGCCCTCCGCTCGGCCCCCCGGATGGGCTCCTCATTGAGAATATCGAGGATGCGGGACAGGCGCTCTGGACACTCGGGGTGCTCGGGGCCCGGGTCATGACGGAGGAAGAGGGGGTCGGTCAGCAGCAGCGTCTGGGTCATGGAGGGGGCTCCCACCCATCCAGTATGGAGCGGATGGGTTCCCAGCGCCTGCTCCCTCTCTCTCCGGGGGGCGCACCGCCGGTTTCTTGCCCTTCGAGGGTCAACCTTCCTACAGTCCCGAGGCCTTGCTCCGACGCCTGCCAAAACCCGGTCTCCGGGTCGTCCTCTTCGCGACCTTCACCCTGGCCCTGATCTTCATTCTCGGGGCCCTCCACTTCTCCATCTCCTGGATGGTCTCCAACTACCTGGAGTCCAGGCTCGTGGAGCACGGCCACGCCAAGGCCCGGGAGCTCGCCAGCGTCCTCACCCGGCCGGGCGTGGACACGATGGACATGCAGGCCGATACGGTGGCCATGCGGGCCATCGTGGGCGTGTCCGACGTGGACAAGGACTTCACCTACGCCGCCATCGTCTCCAGCGACCAGAGCATCCTCCTGGAGGGCGGCGTCCGGCCCGAGCGGCTCCACAATCTGATCGGCCAGTTGTTCCGGCCGGAGTCGCCCTCGTCCCTCACGCTGCCCAACGGGGATCGGCTCCTGGCCGAGGCCGCGCAGGGTCCGCGGTGTGGCGCGGGGGGATGCCGCATCATCGTGGCGGTGGACTTCGCGCCCTTGCGCGACATTCTCAGTGAGCTCACCCTGCTGCTGGCGGCGGCCTTCGTCATCGGCCTGGCCGTGGTGGTGGGTCTCATCTACATCGTCACCCACAAGCTCATCCTCAAGCCGCTGGACCGGATGATGGCGGTGGCGCGCAGGATGGCCGAGGGGGACCTCACCAGCCGCGTCTCGGTGGAGACCACCGGCGGTGGTGGCGAGCTGGGCCAGCTGGCCGAGGCGCTCGACGGCATCGGCCAGTCGCTGCGCAAGACGCTCGGTCAGGTGCGCGGCGTGTCCGAGGTCGTCTCCGGCGTCATCGAGCAGCTCTCTCGCGCGGGCACCACGGTGTCCTCGGGCGCCTCCACCATCCAGGGCCGCGTGGAGGAGACCTCCTCGTCCATGGAGCAGATGCTCGCCAGCTTGCGTGGCATCGCGGAGAACGTGGAGGTGCTCTACCAGAGCGCCGAGGAGAGCAGCTCCTCCATCATGGAGATGGCCGCCACCAACGACGAGGTGGCCGAGAACGTCCAGGCCATGGCCGCCAGCGTGGAGGAGACCACCAGCGCCATCGAGGAGATGACGTTCTCCATCAAGGAGGTCGCCAAGAACATCGACGAGCTGCGCGACTCCACCCAGGAGACGTCCTCCAGCATCAGCCAGATGGACAGCTCCATCGGCCAGGTGGAGGCCAACGCCAACGAGACGGCGCGCCTGTCCGAGCAGGTGTCCGAGGACGCCAAGACGGGCGTGGACGCGCTGCGCAAGACGATGCAGGGCATGGACCGCATCAAGGAGTCCAGCCTCGGGGCCTCGGGCGTCATCGACAGCCTGGGCCGGCGCATCTCCGAAATCGGCAACATCCTCAACGTCATCGACGACGTGGCCGAGCAGACCAACCTGCTGGCGCTCAACGCCGCCATCATCGCCGCGCAGTCGGGCGAGCACGGCAAGGGCTTCGCCGTGGTGGCGGACGAAATCAAGGACCTGGCCGAGCGCACGGGCGCGTCCACCAAGGAGATCGCCGACCTCATCAGCCGCGTGCAGGAGGAGAGCCGCAACGCGGTGCAGGTGATGAACCAGGGCGTGCGCAACGTGGAGGAGGGCGTGCAGCTGGGCCGCGAGGCCGAGGGCACCCTGCGTAAAATCAACGACAGCGCGCAGAAGTCCACGCAGATGGTGAAGGCCATTGCCCGGGCCACGGTGGAGCAGGCGCGCGGCAGCAAGCAGGTGACGCAGGCCATCCACCGCATCTCCGAGACGGTGCAGATGATCTCCAAGGCCTCCAACGAGCAGGCCAAGGGCGGCGAGCAGATCATGAACAGCGCCGAGCGGATGAAGGCGATCACCGCGCACGTGCAGCGCAGCAGCCAGGAGCAGGCGCACGGCAGCAAGCAGATCACCCGCTCCATCGAGAACATCAACGAGATGGTCACCCACCTCAACCGCGCCCAGAAGGAGCAGACCAAGGGCAGCGAGCAGGTGCTCAAGGCGGTGGAGGCCATCAAGGGTGTGTCCGAGCACCAGACGCGCTCGGTGAAGGGGCTGGAGGAGGCCATCGACAGCCTCCAGCGTCAGTCCGAGGTGCTCCGCGCCGAGATCCGGCGCTTCAAGGTGTGAGAGCGGGGCGCGCGGGAGGAAACCCGTGCGCCCGCTCTGGCACCCAAATAGGAGGGGCACATGTCCTCGCCCCGAGCGGTCTCAGAGCGTGCGGTCGTCTTCCTGATTGGCGCGGTCCAGTTCGTCAACATCCTGGACTTCGTGATGGTGATGCCGCTGGGCCCCGACTTCGCGACGGGGTTGGGCATCGCCACCAGCCACATCGGAACCATTGGCGCGGCGTACACGGCGGCCGGGTGCGTGGCGGGGGTGGCGGGCAGCTACTTCCTGGACCGCTTCGACCGGCGCAAGGCGCTGGCGGTGGCCATGCTGGGGCTGGTGGTGAGCACGGCGGCGGGAGGACTGGCCACGGGGCTCACGTCGCTGCTGGTGGCGCGGGCGCTGGCGGGCCTGTTCGGCGGCCCGGCCACGTCGCTGTCCATGTCCATCATCGCGGACCTCATCCCGGAGGAGCGGCGCGGGCGGGCCATGGGCGCGGTGATGGGCGCCTTCTCGGTGGCGTCCGTGCTGGGCATCCCCCTGGCGCTGAAGCTGGCGGGCTGGGCGGGTTGGCGCATGCCCTTCTTCGCGGTGGCGGGCCTGGGGTTGCTCCTGGTGGCCGGGGCCATCTTCTACCTGCCGCCGATTCGCGGACACCTGGAGCTCCAGCGGGGCCCCCTCGTCAGCGCGAAGGTGTTGTTCACCCGGACGGACGTGCTCCTGTCCTACTCGATGACGTCGCTGCTCAACCTGGCGGGCTTCATCATCATCCCCAACATCTCCGGCTACGTGCAGCACAACCTGGGGTACCCGCGCGAGGAGCTGGAGCTCATCTACTTCGTGGGCGGGATGGTGAGCTTCGTGACGCTGCGGGTGGCGGGCAAGGCGGTGGACCTGCTGGGCTCGTTCCGGGTGGGCACGGTGGGCTCGATGCTGTTCATCGGCACGCTCTACATCGTCTTCATCCACCCGCCGGCCGGCGTACCCCTGGTGGCCATCTTCGCGTGCTTCTTCCTGTCCATGGGGATGCGCAACGTGGCCTACAGCACACTCACCTCGCGCGTCCCGGAACCGTCCATCCGTGCCCGCTTCATGTCCTTCCAGTCCGCCGTGCAGCACCTGGGCGCCGCGGCCGGGGCCTTCCTGTCTTCTCAGATGCTGATGGACCTGCCCGGCGGGCAGCTTGGGGGGGTGAACCAGGTGGTATTCGTGTCCATGGCCCTCACCCTCATGGCGCCCGTCATGTTCTTCCTGGTGGAGCGCCAGCTGCTGGCGCGCGACCGGGTGGCTGCTGCCCCGCTCGCCGTGGTGCCCGTGCCCACCGGGGGTGGGAGTCCCCGGTCTTGAGGGGCGATTTGCCCCGTGCCCGCCCCAGGGGGCCGGGGGACGGGGAGGCAGGCGGACGGGACACCGTCCAATCGGGTTGCACCTCGCCGCCCGGGGCGCGATAACCCGGGGGCGGTTCCCCCTGGATCCATCCGCTCATGTTCAACATCGGCGCAGGCGAGCTCATCCTCATCGTGGTCGTGGCGCTGCTCGTGCTCGGGCCGCAGAAGCTGCCCGAATTCGCGCGGACCATCGGTAAGTTCGTGCGCGAGTTCCGCCGGCAGACCGATGAGGTCCGCACGGTGGTGGAGCGCGAGTTCTACAAGATGGACCAGGAGATCCTGGACGAGCCCCGTCCTCCGGTGCACCCGGCCACCCCGGCGGTGATGCCCTCTCCGGTGCCCGCGCCCCTGCCCGTGCCGCCGTCCGCTCTCGGCGCTCCGGAGGTGGCCCAGGCCGCCGAGCCGCAGGCCGCCGAGCCGCAGGCCGCCGAGGCCGTGGCCCAGGCCGCCAGCACCGCTTCTCCCACCGCCGAGCCGTCCGCCGCCGCGGCAGCGGAGCCGGACGCCCTTCCGCGTCTGGAGCCCATTCCCGGAACGGTGGCGCGCAACGCCCCCAAGAGTGGCTAGCCCTCGAGATTCGCGCCCGTGGATAACGACCTTCGGATGAGTCTGGCGGAGCACCTGACGGAGCTCCGCTCCCGCCTTCTCAAATGCACGATCGCGGTGTTGGTGCTGGGCTGCGCGGCGCTGGTGTTCGCCAAGCCCATCTTCGGCATCCTGATGAAGCCAGTGCTGGACGCGCTGCCGGCCGAGGGCCGTTCGCTCGTCTACACCTCGGGCATCGAGGAGCTGAACGTCCTGATGAAGGTGGGCGTGTACTGCGGCATCTTCCTGACGACGCCCGTCATCCTGATGCAGATCTGGGGCTTCGTGGCGCCGGGGTTGTATCCGGATGAGCGCCGCTACGCGGGACCATTCGTGTTCCTGGGCTCGGCGGCGTTCCTGGCGGGAGCGCTGTTCTGCTACTTCGCGGTGCTGCCGTCGATGTTCAAGTTCCTCCTCAACGACGAGGAGGGGCTGGCCATCTCCCAGCGGCTGGACGTGGCGAGGCTGCGGGCGGACGACGCGCTGCGCTTCCTGCGGATTGGGGACGCGGAGCGGGCGGGGCAGTTGGCGCGCGAGGCGAGCACGGGGCTGAAGGCGGACGGGATGGGGCAGATGCCGGAGGCGACGCGGGCGCCCGCGGAGAGCGTGGAGTTGGAGGCGCGGCTGGACGGGCTGGGGCGGCTGCTGGACGCGTCGGCGGACGGCTTCGGGGTGCAGGCGCGCAGCGTGCTGCGGCAGACGGTGGAGAAGCGGGCGGAGGCGGTGGAGGCGTACGCGAAGGAGGACTACGGGGCGTCGTCGAAGGCGATGGACGAGGCGGCGAGCCTGCTGGCCGGGGTGGCGCCGACGCGGACCGAGGAGCTGGCGGGGCTGTGGCGGCTGGAGAAGGAGCTGGCGCTGGGCAAGGCGCGGCACGTGGCGGCGTCGTGGACGAAGCCGATGCTGACGATGAACGAGCAGCTGTCGCTGGTGCTGTTGCTGCTGTTGTCGTTCGGCATCATCTTCGAGCTGCCGCTGGTGATGGCGTTGCTGGGCCTGGTGGGCATCGTGAGGGCGGGCTTCCTGATGAAGTACCAGCGGCACGCGTTCGTGGTGTGCCTCATCGCGGCGGCGATCCTCACGCCGACGGGTGACGTGGTGAACCTGTCGTTGATGGCCGGTCCGATGCTGCTCTGCTACGAGTTGGGCGTGCTGTCGGTGTGGCTCATCGAGCGCAGGCGGGCGAAGCAGGAAGCCGAGACGAGCATCACCCCGACGACGGGAGCCTGATCTCCCCTCGGGAGAGGAGCCCCCCGTCGTTCAAAGGGGGGGCAAGCCCCCCGGGGTGAAGGTATCGAGGCTCCCGGGTTGAGCCCTCTCCCTCTGGGAGAGGGACGGGGTGAGGGTCTGCGATCCCCAGGTTACGGCCGCAAGGACCTCCACGCCTCATCACTGGCACTCTGCATCTGATTCAACCAATCCAGCAGCACCACGCCCTGTGAGCTCTGGGAGCCGGGGTTGAGCAGCATGGTGTGCCCCTGGCCGGCGGTGATGAAGGAGCGGGTGTTGGGCAGGGGCGCGAGCACGGTGCTGTCGAGGTCGAGCAGTGCGGTCTCGAAGGCGGCGGGTGTGAGCCGCAGGTACGTCCGGATCGTCTGATCCTGCGCCGAGGACAGGAGGGCCATCCGGTCGTTGGGGTACTTCCTGGCGAGCGCGGGATAGATGGCCGCGTAATCCGCCTTCACGGCTGGGTCGAGGGCGTCCATGACGGCGTCGTAGTTCCAGGCCTTGGCCCAGGAGGCGCGAAGGTCCGCGGACATGGCGTTGCTCTTGAAGAGCGGCCCGGAGTCATCGAGGAGGAAGACCTTGGCGTTGGGGAAGGTGGAGCGGATGAAGTCGTAGTTGAGGGTGGCGCCGAAGCCGCCGGCGCTCGAGCCGGTGACGACGACCTGTTCGGGGTTGGGGAAGGTGGCGGCGATGCGGGCGAGGAAGGCCTCGGTGTTGGCGCGGCCACGGTGGTGGAACGTCGTGGAGGTGGAGCCGTTGGTGTAGACGGCGTCCGCGTTGCCGATGTGCAGGTCGCCGGTGCAGTACGGGAGGAAGAAGAAGTTCCAATCCTTGTACGGGTTGTTGGCGAGCTGCCGGTCGAACACGGTGCCCGGGCCGATCCTCGCGAACAGTGCGTCGAACTGGGTCTGGGTGAAGGGGCCGTGCGTGGAGGTGTTGAGCTGCAGGCAGGTGATGGCGTCCCAGCAGGCTCCGCCGCCATTGAAGAAGATGAGCAGGTTCTTGCTGTCGCCGAGGTTGGTGCCGATCCCGGTGGGGGTGCCCTCGTCGCAGGTGGAGTTGGAGAAGTCGACCCAGCTCCACGTGTGCTGGGGGGTGGAGATGGGCGGTTCTCCGGACGGCTCCTGGTCACACCCGGTGCCCACGACCATCAGCGCGGTGAGTACAGCCAACAGGTCTCTTGTCATGCGCGGGAGGATAGAACGAGGTCCGCGTCTGGCGCTGGACAGAGCCGTCACGATGCCAGTTCCCCAATGGGTCCGGTGTCCCATGCTGCCGGTGCACACGGAGACACTGGGAGGAATGGCGATGCGGAAGCTGCTGTGGTTGGCAGGCGGACTGGCGCTGGTGGGGTGTGGTGGGACGCGCGCGACGGCGGAACTGATGAACGCGAGCGGCCAGAAGATCGGCACGGTGACGCTGGTGGAGCGGGGAGACGAGGTGGATCTCCAGGTAGAGGCCACCGGACTGGAGCCGGGCACGCATGGAATCCACTTCCACGAGGTGGGCCTGTGCGAGGCGCCGGGCTTCACCAGTGCGGGCGGCCATTTCAACCCGCTGGGCAAGCAGCATGGATTGGAGTCACCCAACGGCGCGCACGCGGGAGACCTGCCCAACCTGGAGGCGGACTCGAGCGGCAGGGCCGCCTTCAAGGTCACGACGGACCGGGTGGTGCTCGGCGAGGGGCAGCTCTCCCTCTTCGATGCGAATGGCACCGCGCTCGTCATCCATGCGGGAGTGGATGATCAGGTGACGGATCCATCGGGCAACTCGGGAGACCGGGTGGCCTGTGGCGTCCTCACCCGGGACGAGTAGGGGCGGCGCTCAGAACGGTGTCTCGAAGCGAATCCCCGTGCGCAGCAGCTCCGTGGGGTACAGGGTGCCGCGCCACACGATGCCGCCGCGCCGCCACCCGAGCCAACCCGAGCGCAGCAGGAGGGTGACGAAGAGCAGCGTGCCCACCGGGAACGCGAGCGTGGGCAGAAGGGGCCTTCGCAGCACGTGGCTGGCCAGGGCACACGTGGCGAGCGCCGCCCCCGTGCCCACCATCCCCAGCCCGCGCAGCCACGCGGGCCACCCGGGCGCCAGCGCGAGCAGGGGCGCGGTCTCGATGAGCAGGAAGAGCAGGCACGAGAGCACGAGGCGCGTGTTGCTGAGCTGCCCCATCACCCCGAAGCCAGCCTTCTCGCAACCCCGGGCCATGGCGCCCAGGGACGGGTAGAGCTCCACGCTCACGTGGCCGAGCGCGTGGGCCACCCCACAGCGGCCCCCGGCGCGTTTGACCATCTGCCCCAGGGCGGCGTCATCGGCGATCTCCAGCTTGATCCACTCGAAGCCGCGGGTGCGCGCGAGCATGTCGCGGTGCACGAGGTTGAAGACGCCGGCCCCCATCGAAGCGGAAGAGCCGGGGTCCGCCACGCGGTGGAGCCGTGCGGCGGTGCCAATCATCCGCATGGTGGTGGAGACGGCGGTGTCCAGGAGGAAGGACGTGGGCCGCAGCCGGAAGAGCACGGTGAGGAAGTTCCAGGAGCGGGCCTCGCACAGGGCCATGGCACGGCGCACGGTGTCCGGAGCGAAGTGCACGTCCGCGTCCGAGAAGAGCAGCCAGTCGCCGGTGGCGGCCTCGGCGCCCCGGTGGAGCGCGTGCAGCTTGCCGAGCCAGCCCTCGGGCAGGTGGGTGATATGGAGGGGCTTCACCCGGGCGTCCGTGGCGGCGAGCCGGTCCACCAGGTCGCTCGTCCCATCGCTGGAGCGGTCGTCGACGAGCACCAGCTCCAGGTCCGGGTAGTCCTGGGCGAGGCGCGAGGCCACGGCGGCTTCCAGCGTGTCCACCTCGTTGCAGGCGGGAATGACGAGCGACACCCGGGGCCAGCGGACCGGCTCGGGAACGCCGGGTGCTCCCAGGCGCGGCAGCCCCCGCTCCAGTTGCACGAAGCCCCACGCGCCCAGGAGCCAGTACGCACAGCTCAGGCCCACCAGTATCGCGAAGGCCCCCACCAGGATGCTCATGCCTGACATCGTGTCATGCGCCTCGTGGGTGGTCGAGGCGCCACGGCCGTGGTACGCAGGCAGCCGATGGTGACTCCCCGCCGCCGCCTGGCGATGAATCTGCGCTACCTGTTCGCGCTGCTGCGCCGTTTCCGCACGACGGTCCTCATGGCGGTGTTGCTCTTCGGCTGCATGCCGATGGTGTACCGCTGGCGCTTCGTCGCGCCGGACGGGCACGGGGTGAGCCTGGGCAAGGCGCTACGCCACGTCTACTTCCTGCTCTACGGGCAGCCCTATCTGGACGTGGATGACAGCCTGTTGATGTTCCTCGACATGGTCATCCCGCCGGTGGGCATCGCGGTGCTCGTCGACGGCGTGGTGCGCTTCGCCTATCTCTTCTTCGCCAGGCACCGGCAGGACAAGGAGTGGTTCGAGGTGATCGCCGAGACGTTCAAGGGGCACGTGGTGGTGTGCGGCGCGGGGAGGGTGGGGTACCGCGTGGTGGTGCAGCTGCGCTCGCTGGGCATGGACGTGGTGGTGGTGGAGAAGCGCGAGGAGGCGGCCTTCGTGTCGGTGCTGCGCGACGAGCAGGTACCGCTGCTCATCGACGACATCCGCAGCCATCAGTGCCTGCCGCGCACCAACGTGAAGACGGCGGCGGCCATCGTCTGCGCCACGGACGATGACCTGGCCAACCTGAACATCGCGCTGGACGCGCGGAAGATGAACCCGGACATCCGCGTGGTCATCCGGCTCTTCGACGACGACCTGGTGGCCAAGGTGCGCGATACCTTCAAGGCCGAGGCCCTGAGCAGCTCGTCGCTGGCGGCTCCCGCCATGGCGCTGGCGGCGTTGGACCCGCGCATCGTCCACTCGTTCCGCATCGGCACGCACCTGATGGTGGTGTCCGTCTTCGAGGCGCGTGAGGGACTGCCAGGGTTGACCATCTCCGAGGTGCGGGACCGCTTCGGAGGGCTGGCGTTGTCCATGCGCCGGGGCGGCAAGGGCGCCGAGTTGCTGCACCCCTCCGGCGATACGCGCATCGAGGTGGGAGACGCGGTGACGCTCCAGGCCGAATACCCGGACTACCAGAAGCTGCGAGCCTTCACGCAGGAGGCGGAGGCTCCCGTCTACGCCCATCACCGCGAGAGCTGAGCCCGGCCTTCATTCCTCGCGGTGCTGGAGGCGTTCCAACTCGGCCGTCAGCTCCGCGATGCGGCGCTCCGCCTCCTCGCGCCGCCGCGCTTCCTGCTCGCGCAGCCGCGCCTCTTCGTCCACCCGCTGCTGCACTTCCTCCAGCTTCTCGCGCATTCGTTCCACCAGCTCTCCCGACTCCAGCAGCAGCGCGTTGCCTGCCCATATCTGCAATCGCGCGTTCACCACCTCCAGCTCCAACCCCAGCACCTCCGAGGTGTAGCGGCCCTGCTTCGTCTCCATCCGCTCGTACCGCTTCACCCCTGAATCCGGTAACCGGTAGCCCTCCAGCCGCTCCCGGGCCCGGTCGTAGATGAAGTACTCGGGAATCCCCAACCGCGCGTAGCGCTCCACGTTGTGCTCGGCGTCCTTCTTCCGGTCGCCGCCCACGTGGACCTCCAGCACCCAGTCCAGCCCCTTGCCCTCGTGGCTCACCACCCACTTCTCCCGCTCGTGCGTCTCCACATCCAGCACCACCAGCAGGTCCGGGGCGAAACGGCGCTCGCCCGGGTAGTAGATGGGCAGCTCCGCACCGATGTACACCTTGCGCCGCTGATGGCTGAAGTAGCCCTCGAGCAGGTCCAGCGTACGCACCTTGGCCCGGAGGTGTTTGTCGCCCTCCGGCATGGCCATCTCGTCCCACGTCACCTCTCCGGGCAGTGACTCCACCACCCGCTCCCGCTCCTCCGGCCCCATCGCCTCCCACTCCTCTTGTGTGGGCGCCCGGGGGAAGGCGTCCTCACCCTCGTGTGTGTGCCGTCCCATGCCTTCAAGCCTGCGACGGGTGACCTCTCCGGTCAACTGCCCCCGCGCTACTTCTCAGCAAGGAGCGGGCCGAGTGGACAATGCGTACGCCGCAGAGTGCAGGGCGGCCGGCGGCACCTCCTCCACCGTTCCTGGCGTGGAGGGGGAGTCCCCTCCCGTGGACGTGCCCTCGTACCCCGGGCCCGGAGCACGAGGCAGGGCGAGCGCGCGCCGCAGCAGCCCGTCGAGCGGCTCCCACTCGATGAGGAAGCCGTCGTGCCCATGCGCGCTGGAGAGCTCCGCGTACTCCGCGTGGCGTCCGAGCGTCCGCAGGCGGTTCGTCAGCCGCTCCATGTGCTCGGGGTAGAAGAGTTGGTCGTTGTCGATGCCCACGCACAGGGCGCTCGCGCGGATGCGGGCCACTCCCCAGGGTTCACCCGTGTCTCCCTCCGGCGCGCGCGCGAGGTCGTGGTGGTCCATCGCTCCCAGCAGCGCCAGGTATGTCCGCGCGTCGAAGCGCGCCCGCAGCTTCGCGCCCTGGTACTCCAGGTAGCTCTGGATGGGGTAGAGCGCCCGCGAGGACCACCCGGCCGACTGTGCCGCTCCCGGGCGCGGCTGGTTCCTCCCGTGCCGCGATTGCAGGCCCGGCTCCGCCCGGTAGGTGAGCATCGCGAGCTGCCTCGCCAGCTCCAGGCCTCGCGCGGGCGCCTCGGGGAACTCCGGGTCCAGCAGCAGCGCCTGCCTCGCCACGTGGTTCCACCCCACCACCCACGGGCTCGCCTCCTCCGCCGCCGCGATGGGACAGATTCGCTCGAAGCGCTCCGGCGCCAGTACGGCGAGGCACAGGACGATCATCCCTCCCAGGGAGCCTCCCACCACCAGGGAGAGCCGTTCGACTCCCAGAGCGTCCAGCGCCTGCAGGATGGCCCGCGCCTGGTCCCACGGCGTCACCGTGGCCGGTAACGGGTGCTCGTTCTGCCGCAGGTCTCCCTTGGGTAGTGGCTCGGGAGGGGTGAAGCGGTGGTCGTCCACGCGCCTCGGGAAGCCCTCGTCCGCCGGCCCCGAGCTCCCGTAGCAGGAGCCCAGGTTGTTGAAGCACAGCAGCCGCACCCGCTCTGGATCCAGTGCTCGGCCCGGCCCGATGACCGGCTCCCACCACCCTCCCTCTCCTCCTGCTCGCATGTCTCCCGTCAGCGCGTGCACCAGCAGCACCGTGGGCACCGCCGTGTCAGGATTCACCGGGGGTTGGTTTCCTGGCGGGGTGGTGAGCCGGTGGAGATCCTCCTTCGTGCGGCGCACGACTCGCAACGCGTTCTCCCGCACCGTTTCTTTCGGGAGTATCTGGGCTCTCGAGCGCAGCCAGGGCAGGTCCTGCTCGGGCCCCCACCACCAGCCTCGCGCCACGTGGGACATGACCCGCGCCCCTGCTTCGAGCGGCAGGTCGGGCAGTGAGAGGTCGAAGACACAGGGCGACGGAGACATGGCGGGGTTCCTCGTGAGATGGATTCACGGCGAGATGAGGCGAGATGGGGCGGGTTCCTGGCTCAGGTCTCCGCGAGCCCCTGCTCCAGGTCCGCCCGCAGATCGTCCAGGTGCTCCAGTCCCACCGACAGCCGCACCAGTCCGTCCGTCACTCCCGTGCTCAGCCGCTCCTCGGGCGTCAACTGCTGGTGCGTCGTGCTCGCCGGATGGATGATCAACGAGCGCGTGTCACCGATGTTCGCCAGCAGGCTCCACAGCTTCACTCCATCGATGAGCTTGCGTCCCGCCTCCACTCCCCCTCGCACCCCGAACGTCACCAGTCCGCCCGCTCCGTTGCGCAGGTACTTCTTCGCGTTCGCGAACGACGGGTCCTCCTCCAGCCCCGGGTAGCGCACCCACTCCACCTTCGGGTGCCGCCGCAGCCACTTCGCCACCGCCAGCGCGTTCTCCGAGTGCCGCTCCACCCGCAGCTTCAACGTCTCCAGCCCCAGGATGAAGGCGTGCGCGTTGAACGGGCTCAGCGCAGGGCCCAGGTCCCTCAATCCCTCCAGCCGCGCCTTGCCAATGTACGCCGCCGCGCCCAGCGCCTCCGTCAGCCGCAGCCCGTGGTAGCCCGGATTGGGCTCGGTGAACTCGGGAAAGCGTCCGTTGTCCCAGGGGAACGTGCCCCCATCCACGATGACGCCGCCAATCGACGTCCCGTGGCCACCGATGTACTTCGTCGCGCTGTGCACCACGATGTCCGCCCCGTGCTTCAACGGGTTGAACAGCGCCGGCGACAGCGCCGTGTTGTCCACGATGAGCGGTATCCCCGCCTCGCGCGCAATCGCCCCCAGCGCCTCGAAGTCCGGGATGTCCAGCCGCGGGTTGCCCACCGACTCGATGTAGAGCGCCTTCGTCTTCGGCCCGATGGCCGCCTTCACCTCGTCCGGCTTGTTCGCGTCCACGAAGCGCGTCTGGATGCCCAGCCTCGGCAGCGTCACCTTGAACAGGTTGTACGTGCCCCCGTACAGGCTCGTGGCCGAGACGAGCTCGTCACCCGCCTTGAGGATGTTCAGGATCGCCAGCGTCTCCGCCGCCTGTCCCGACGCCACCGCCAGCGCTCCCACTCCGCCCTCGAGCGCCGCGATGCGCTTCTCGAAGACGTCCGTCGTGGGGTTCATGATGCGCGTGTAGATGTTGCCCGGCTCCTTGAGCGCGAACAGATCCGCCGCGTGCTGCGCGTTGCGGAAGCGGTAGCTCGTCGTCTGGTAGATGGGCACCGCGCGCGAGCCGGTGGTCGGATCGGGCTCGTAGCCTGCATGCAGGGCCAGGGTCTCGAAGTGCTTGGACTGCGACGGATTCGTGCTCATGGAGGTGCTCCTCGGGTGGGCTGAAAAAAGCCACGAGGGCACCGGAGGCCATGAAACGGCTGAGCCCACCGACCCTCGCGGGATGGTGGGCTCCGCTCTGCTTCGCCACGGGTCGACGAACGTCGGTCAACCGGCGGCGGGCAGAGGCCCACCACTCGGCATCCGCATTCGACGACAGGCGAAGGGCGCGAAGGTCATGATGCCCGCCAACATGAACCCCCTCCGCTATGTTGTCAAGACATCCGCTCTACAGGATGTCCGTGATGGCGGAAGTGTGGGGCGCAACACCCCCGGTGCGCGGTTCCCGGCGTGCTCGGAATATGCCGTCCGGCATGAAGCAGCCGGGCGAGCACGAGGGCGCCCCAACCCCCCAGGTCGGGTCTTTATTCCAGATCAAGCATGGACTCGGCTGCCGGGCGAGTGGCAAAATATGAGAGTGAGTCCCCCTGCCTCGCCTGTCCCTCCCCCCGGGACGACCACCGCGTCTGGCCGATTCCTCGCGGTCGCGGTCCCCTCCAAGCCGCTCTGGCTGGTTCCTCCTCGCGTCGTGCTGCAGCGCCGTGCCTCCCGCACGCTGCTCATGCACGCCCTGAGGGCCACCTCGCGCGTCTTCTTGCTGCTCGTCGCCGACATCGCGGCCTTCCTCATGGTCCGCGCCGCGTTGAACGTCGTGCAGACCAGCCACAAGCTCGAGCCCCTCGACGCGGCCACCCGGTGGGCCGTGCCGCCGCTCGGCTCCGCTGGCGGATGGCAGATGGGGGGTGCCCTCGTGGTGGGCCTGCTCATCGCCGGGGCCTATCGCTCGGGAGACGACTGGCGCTCGTTGCGGCGGGTCGTCAGCGGCGTGCTGCTCGCGGTGGGCCTGGTGCTCTGGCGCGATCTGTGGGTGCGCGGCATCGCCCCCGTGATGGTGCACTACTTCACCGCGGTGGGCGGCCTGGGCGCCGCCGTCATGGTGAACCGCTTCGTGCTCGACCAGCTCATCGCCCGGCTCATCCGCATCCCCGCCTTCCACTCCCCCGCCGAGCGGGTGATGTTGGTCGGCTCTCCGGATGATCCGACCTGCCAGCGCGTGCACAAGCGGCTGGAGCACTTCGGCGTGCTGGAGGTGGTGGGCTGGGTCTCCCCCACCGTGCCCGAGCTTCCCAGCGAAGGTCCGGACAAGGTGCTCGGCTCCGTGGATGACCTGTGGAACGTGTTGCAGCACAACGCCGTGGACACCGTGGTGCTGTGCGGCCTCGTGGACGATGAGCAGATCAAGGTGCTGACGGAGGCCGTGGTGTCCGCTGGCGTCCGGCTGATGGCCGTGTCCCGTTATGACCGGCTCGGCTGGGTGCGTCCCTCGCCCATCTCCTATCGCTCGATGTCCTTCATGGAGCTCACCGTCCCCTCGCTGCGCGCGCAGCAGATGTGGGTCAAGCGCCTGGTGGACCTGGTGTGCGCGGGCCTGGGGCTGCTGGCCATCTCCCCGCTGCTGTCGCTCATCGCCATCGCCATCAAGCTCGATTCGCGCGGGCCCGTCTTCTTCGCCCAGGAGCGGGTGGGGCAGGGCGGCCGCATCTTCCGCATGATGAAGTTCCGCACCATGCGCGTGGGCGCCGACGCGGAGAAGGCCAAGCTGGCCCACCTCAACACCAGCGGCGACGCGCGCCTCTTCAAGATTCCCAACGACCCTCGCGTCACCCGGGTGGGCGCCTTCCTGCGCAAGTGGAGCCTGGACGAGCTGCCCCAGCTGCTCAACGTGCTGCGCGGGGAGATGTCGCTGGTGGGGCCCAGGCCCTTCTTCGAGTCGGACCTGGTCAACTACCGCGAGCACCACTTCGGCCGGCTGGGCGCCCTGCCGGGCATCACCGGCCTGTGGCAGGTCAGCGGCCGCAGCTCCATCACCGATTTCGAGGACGTGGTCCGGCTCGACTGCGAGTACATCCACCGCTGGTCGCTCTGGTTGGACCTCGAAATCCTGCTGCGGACGCTGCCGGCCGTGCTGCGGCGCACCGGCGCCTACTGAGCGGCGGCCACGTCGAGCGCCAGCTCGATCATCTCGTCGAACGATGTCTGCCGCGCCTCGGCGCTGAGCTTCTCGCCGGTGCGCAGGTGGTCCGACACGGTGAGCAGCGCGAGCGCGCGGGCGTTGAACTCGGCGGCCAGGCCGTAGAGGCCGGCCACCTCCATCTCCACGGCGAGCATGCCCATCTGCTCGTGGACCGAGTAGTTCTCCCCGCCCGGGGCGTAGAAGAGGTCCGAGGTGAAGACGGAGCCGGTGCGCACCGGGAGCTTGCGCTTCTCGGCGGCCTCGACGGCCTGGCGGGCCAGCGCGAAGTCCGCCACGGCGGGGAAGTCCTGGCCCTTGAGGCGCATGCGGTTGACGTTGGAGTCGGTGCCGGCGGCGAGCGCGACGATGACGTCCCGCAGCTTCACGTCCTGGCGCAGGGCGCCGGCGCTGCCCACGCGGATGAGCACGCGGGCGCCGTACTCGCGGATGAGCTCGGTGGCGTAGATGGAGATGGAGGGGATTCCCATTCCATGGCCCATGACGGACACCTTGCGGCCGCGGCTCTGGCCGGTGAAGCCGTACATGTTGCGGACCGAGGTGACCTCGCGGGCGTCCTGGAGGAAGCGCTGGGCGATGTAGCGGGCGCGCAGCGGGTCGCCGGGCATGAGCACCACGTCGGCGAAGTCTCCCGGCGCGGCGGAGATATGGGGAGTAGGCATGGCGCGGGAGCATAGCCCCTTCGCCGTCCAGGCGAAGCGGTTCCGGCTGGCCGCCGGGCGATCGGCCGGGAGCATCCGGGAATCCCCAGCCAGGGCGGTGGGACGAGTCCCGCGCATGAGCATTCTTCCCGCAGGACATGAAGACGCTCTCCTTCCGCGCCCAACTCCTGCTGCTGATGCTCGCTCCCGTGCTGGTGACGACGGGGGTGCTTGGTGGGCTGGCCTACCGGGCGGCGAGCGAGGCGGTGCGCGAGAACGCCATCCAGGCGGTGGGGATCGCCGCGAACGCCCGCGAGCAGGTGTTGTTGACGCGGCTGCACCGGCAGCATGAGCGCGCCAGCGCCTTGCTGGACAGGACCGGCGAATGCGTGCCCGGCCAGGGCCCGGAGCGGGTCCGCTGCCTCCAGGGCGTGCTCAATGGTTTCGTGGCCACCGAGGGGGTGCGGGACGCGAGGCTGGTGGTTCCCGGGCTGCAACCCCTCCTGGTAGGAGCGGAGGCACGGTCGCTGGAGTCGCTGACCCCGCTGCCCGCCGGGCAACTGGCAAGTGTCGAACCCAAGCGAGGGCCGGAGCGCGTCTACGACATGCTCGTCCAGCGGGGAGGGATGAGTCTGGGCCTGCGTTTCAGTGCCACCACGCAGCTCGAGCCTCTCTTCCGGGATCGCTATGGTCTGGGCGAGTCGGGGGAGGCGTTCCTGACGGACAGCCAGGGCGGCTTCGTCACGGCGCCGCAGTATCCGGGGCCCTCGGGGGAGAGCCAGAGCCATCCCATCGATGTCCGTCCCATGAGCGCATGCCTGGAGGGCCGGGACGCGGAGCTCCTGGCTTCGGACTACCGTGGAGTGGGGGTCATCCACGGCTTCCGCTACATCGAGGAGCTCGGTGGCGGCTGCATCATGGCCCACGTCGAGCAGGCCGAGGCGTTCGCTCCGGTGCATATGCTCCGGACCCGGCTCGTCGAGCTCGCCGGAGTGCTGGCGGCGCTCGCCGTGGGGCTCTCCTTCGTCTTCGCGCGACGCTTCTCACGCCCGGTGTCGCACCTCACGGAGCGGGCCCGGGCGCTCCAGGCGGGCGCGCTCGACATCGTGGTGCCGGCCGAGGGGCCCCTGGAGCTGAAGACGTTCGCCGAGACCTTCACGAAGATGGCGCGCTCGCTCCAGGAGGCCACGCAGGAGCGCGAGCGGCTGCTGCGGGAGGTGCAGGAGGATCGGGCCCGATTGGAGGTGCTCGCCCGGCAGGCACAGGAGGCCGCCCGCATTCGCGAGGACCTGGTGGCCGTGGTGTCCCATGATCTACGCAATCCCATCTCGGCCATCTCCATGTCCGCCGGCGCGATGCTCAAGCGCGAGGGGCTCCAGGACTGGCAGGCGAAGGGATTGAGCCGCATCTACTCGGCGGCGGACCGGGCCATCCGGTTGATCCGCGACCTGCTCGACTCGACGCAGGCGCGGGTGGGAGGGATTCCCGTGGAGCGCAGGCCGCTGGACTTCCACGAGCTCGCCCGGCACGTGGTGGAGGAGGTCCAGCTCGCGCACCCCGAGCGGCACATCCACTTCGAGACGGGAGGGGAGGCCCAGGGGGCGTGGGACGCGGACCGCATGGCCCAGGTCATCACCAACCTGGTGGGCAACGCCGTGCAGCACAGCCCGGTGGACACGCCGGTGCGGGTGCGCTCGAGGGGAGAAGAGGGGGCGGTGTGCCTCGACATCCACAACGAGGGCCCGCCCATTCCGGCCGAGGTGCTGCCCACCCTGTTCGAGCCCTTCCGGCGGGGCCGGAGCGCGGGCGGCGGTGCGATGGGCAGCGTGGGCCTGGGGCTCTTCATCAGCCGGCAGCTCGTGGAAGCGCACGGGGGCTCCATCGAGGTGCGCTCCTCGCGGGGGGATGGGACCACGTTCACGGTCCGTTTCCCCCGCGCGAGTCCGGCCGCGGCTACTGCCCCATGTACGGATACGGGACGCGAGTAGGCGGGACGAGGTTCTCCTTGATGGTGCGCGGAGACGTCCAGCGCACCAGGTTCAGCATGGAGCCCGCCTTGTCGTTGGTGCCCGAGGCGCGCGAGCCACCGAAGGGCTGCTGGCCCACCACGGCACCCGTCGGCTTGTCGTTGATGTAGAAGTTGCCCGCCGCGTGCCGCAGCTCGCGCATCATCGTGCTGATGGCCTTGCGGTCCCGGGCGAACACCGCGCCCGTCAGCGCGTACGTGGCGCTCGTGTCGCACTCGCGCAGCGTCTCCTCGAACTTCGCGTCCGGGTACACGTACAGGCCCACCACCGGCGCGAAGATCTCCTCCTGCATGATGCGGTGACGCGGATTGGTCAGCTGCACCAGCGTGGGCTTGATGAACCAGCCCTCGCTCCGGTCCGCCTCGCCGCCCGCCAGGATGGTGGCCTCCGAGCCGCTGTTCTTCGCCAGCTCGATGTACGAGGACGTCCGCTTGAAGGACTTCTCGTCGATGACCGCGCCCATGAAGTTGCGGAAGTCGGTGACGTCGCCCATGCGCAGCTCGGCGATCATCTCCTGCAGCCGCGTCTTGAGCTTGGGCCACATGGACTCCGGCACGTAGATGCGCGAGGCCGCCGAGCACTTCTGGCCCTGGTACTCGTAGCCGCCGCGGACGATGGCCGTGGCCACCGCGTCCAGGTCATCCGCCGCCGAGGTGTGCACGAAGATGAAGTCCTTGCCACCCGTCTCGCCCACCAGCCGCGGGTACTGCTTGTAGCGGCCGATGTTCTCGCCCACCGTGCGCCACATACCCTGGAACGTGGGCGTGGAGCCGGTGAAGTGGATGCCGCCCAGGTGCGGGCTGGCCATGACCGGGTTGCCCACCGTGGGGCCGTCACCCGGCAGCATGTTGATGACGCCGTCCGGCAGGCCCGCCTCGCGCAGCAACTCCATGTTGTACCAGTTGCTGTAGGCCGCCGTGTTCGAGGGCTTGAAGAGCACCACGTTGCCCATGATGGCCGGCGCCACGGCCAGGTTGAGCGCGATGGACGTGAAGTTGAACGGCGCCACCGCGAACACGAACCCGTCCAGCGGACGGTAGTCCATCATGTTCCACGTCTGCGCCGGGCTCACCGGCTGATCGCTCAGCAACTGCTGCGCGAAGTGCACGTTGTAGCGCAGGAAGTCCACCGCCTCGCACGTCGCGTCGATCTCCGCCTGGTGCGCCGTCTTGGACTGGCCCAGCATGGTGGCCGCGTTGAGGATGGGGCGGTACTTCGTGGCCAGCAGCTCCGCGGCCCGCAGGAAGATGGCCGCGCGCTCCACGAAGGGCATCCGCGCCCACTCGTCCTTCACCGACAGCGCGTTCTGGATGGCCTGCTCCACGTGGCTGGCGTCCGCCTCGTGCAGCGTGGCCAGCACGTGCGAGTGCTTGTGCGGCATCCGCACCGTGTCCGTCTTGCTGGACTTGATGCGCTTGCCGCCGATGACGATCGGAATCTCGATCTGCTCGGAGGCCATGCGCTTGAGCGTGGCCTGCAGCTCGGCGCGCTCGGGGCTGCCGGGCGCATGGGAGAGCACGGGCTCGTTCTGCGGCGTTGGGACGCGGACGTTGGCGTTGATCACGCGGAGCTCCTCGGGGGAGAAATCGGGGAAAGGGCGGCGGAGCATAGCCCGTCGTCCCAGGGGTTGAATCCTCGGGGTATGTAAAACCCGTACCCGGGCACATCACATCCATCACCCTGACTGAGGCTCCCATGGCAGATGAACGATCGCTTCCCCGCTTCCAGCCCCGGCGGCAGCTCGGGCGCACTGGTTTCCGGGCCACCGCCGTGGGCATCGGAGACCTGGCGGACCGCTCCGTTCCCCTGGCGCAGTGCGTGGCCACGCTGCACCGCGCCATGGATGCCGGGCTCAACGTCGTGGACACCGCCCCCGGCTACGAGGATGGCTACAGCGAGCAGATCGTCGGCGAGGCCCTGCGCGGCCGGCGCGAGGGCATGTTCGTCATCGACAAGGTGGACTTCCTGGACCAGCCGGTGGCCCCGCAGGTGGAGGAGAGTCTGCGCCGGCTCCAGTTGGAGGCGGTGGACCTCTTCGTCTTCCACAACCTCTCGAAGCTGGACACATGGGAGCGGCTGGCCGCGCACGGTGGGGGGCTGGAGGAGCTGGAGCGCTGCGTGCGCCAGGGCAAGGCGCGCTTCCGGGGCATCTCCAGCCACCACCCGGACGTGCTGCGCGCCGCGCTCGAGTCCGGCCGCTGTGACGTGGTGATGTTCCCCGTGGGGCCCTTCGTCCACCCGCGCTACGTGGAGGAGATCCTCCCGCTGGCGAAGGCCAGGGGCGTGGGCACGGTGACCTTCAAGACCTTCGGGGCTGGCAAGTTGCTCGGGGACACCGAGGGCTACGGGCGGCCGCTCCAGGCCCGTCCGCGCGGCAAGGTGAGCTCGGGCGGGGCCGAGACGGATGCGCCCTCGCTGCCCCACCTCGGGGTGGAGGAGTGCGTGCGCTATACACTCACGGTGGATCCAGACGTGGCACTGATGGGGATGAGCTTCCCCAACGAACAGGACGCCGCGCTCCACGCCGCCGCGGCCTTCCAGCCCCTCACCGCTGAGCAGATGACGGATGTCCGCCAACGCGCGGCGCGGGCCATCGAGGGCAAGGGCGCCGTGTGGTGGAATCCTGGGGCATGACTGCCCTCACCGTCAGCCGCATCCTCTTCGTGTGCTTTTTGATCAACGAAGCCGTCGTCCTGGCGCGCACGCCTCCCGAGGAGCGCAAGCGCATCATCATGCCGCGGGCGATGCCCTTGCCGGTGCTCCTGTTGCTCGCCCCATTCTTCTTCGCGATGGAGCTGCCGGGCGGGTGGGGCTGGTTCGCGGCCTTCGCGCAGGCCCTGGGGTTGGGGATGGAGATCGCCGGAGAGCTCCAGCTCGCGCGCGCCCAGTCGTTCTCGATGTCGGCCAACCTTCCGGCCCAGCCGCAGACCACGGGGCTCTACCGCCGTCTGGAGAATCCCATCTACGTGGCCATCCTGCTGCAGCTGATCGCCTGGGCGGCGTGGATGCCGGTGGCGTTCATCGCGGTGGCGATGCAGCTCGAGGCCTTCCGGCGGATGGTGCGGGAGGAGCGCAAGTACCTGGCGCAGCTGGCGGTGTCCCACCGGGGCGCGGACAGCTTCCTGTGGAATTGAGGTCCGCTCAGCTCCGGGCCACGGCGGCGAGCGGGCGGGGCTGGAGCAGCTCGTGCATCCGCGCAATGAGGACGGCGGGCTGGACGGGTTTGATGAGGTAGGCATCACCGGCCTCGGGCATGCCCGGGCGGGGCGGGTGGCCGCTGATGAAGAGGAAGGGCACCGCCTGGAGCGCGGGCTCGGCGCGCACCTGGCGGCACAGCTCGTACCCGTCCATGCCGTCCATGTTCACGTCCGACACGATGAGGTCCGGCGGGCTCTGGCGCACCTGCTCCAGCGCGGACATGCCATTCTCGGCGAGCGCGCAGTCGAACTCCGGGGCCAGCAACAGCCGCAGCGTCTGGCGCATGGACCACGAGTCATCCACGATCAGGACTCTGGGCTTCACGGGGCTCTCCAGGATGACGGGCCTGCATCCGTGCCCCGGTTTCACCGGGGGTGCTCATGGGCCCATACCCACGAGCGCGGACGTGTTCAGTTTCGCTCGCTTCTTGGGGATTAGGAAGAGGGAGGCGGGGTGAATCTACCGTCTCGTTCCCTGGCCCCTACCTTTAGAGCGGGTGAGGTGCGGCCCGTTCTGGAGGAGTCCCATGGCGGTGGTGTCCCTGGACAGCAGGAGCTTCGGACCGACGTTGGGGCGGCCCGGCACCCTGCTCATCGACTGGTGGGCGAGGTGGTGCTCGCCCTGCCGCATCTTCGGCCCTGTTTTCGAGGGGATGGCCGAGCGGTACCCGGACATCACCTTCGCCCGGGTGGAGGTGAACGGGCAGCCGGAGCTGGTGGAGGTGATGGGGGTGCAGGTGCTGCCCACGTTGATGGTGTTCCGCGATGGCTTCCTGTTGCTCCACCACGTGGGGGTGCTGCTGGAGCCCATGCTGGAGGACGTCATCCGGCAGGCGCTCGCCCTGGACATGGACGAGGTGCGGCGCAAGCTGGCGGAATACCGGGCCAGCCAGGCGCGCGTCCGGGTCGGTCTGCACGGGGTGTGACGGTCTCCTTCGCGGGGACTACTGGCCCGCGCCACCGCTTCCGCCGACGCCCTGCTCGGCACCGGGCCGGGCCAGCTCCGCGACGAGCGTGTTCAACACGGGCGCCATGTCGGCCGTGGGCGTCGCGATGCTGCACGCCGCGCCTCCATGCACCAGGCCCACCACCTGGAGCTGACGGTCCACCACTGGCGCGCCGGAGTCTCCCTTCTCTCCCGTCAGGCTGGTGAAGAGTGCCTGGGGCACGCCCGGCAACGAGGGGCAGCGTCCGAGCCGCTTCAGCTCCACCTCCTGCGGCTCGTTGGGCCGATCGGTGCGGCCGAAGAAGAGGAGCCCTTCTCCGGGAAGGGGCATGGCGGTGGCCACGTGCAGCGGGCGCACCGGGGCCGCCTCGTCGAAGCGGATGACGGCGACGTCCCGCACGGAGTCCACCACCTTCACGACGCCGCTGAGCATCCGCCCGCTGCGCAGCACCACCGGCTGGCGCTCGCCCGGGGCCACGTCGATGCAGTGCGCGGCGGTGAGTGCATGACGTCCGTCCTCGACCACCACGCCCGCGCACTGCCCGGGAAAGAGCGTCACCGTGGCGTCCTTCAGGGCGGTGAAGGCCTGGCTCGTGCCGTCCTCGGACTCCGGCTTCTCGGCCTCCGGCTTCTTCGACGAGCCACACCCCGCCAGCGCCACCACCGCCAGCACTCCGGCCAGCCTCGAGAGTCTCTTCGCTCGCATCACCGTCCTCCCGCGGCGCAGCCGTTGCTCCGCTGCTGGAGACGATGTGCACGCCTGAACGGTGGCTATTCCCGCCGGTCCGCTCAGCGGGCGTGCGGCCGGGCCCGGGCCGGGCTAGGGTGCGCGCCCCATGTCCCCGGGAGTCCCGCCATGAGCCCCCTCGCCGAGCTGCTCCTCGTGCTCGTCGTGTTGGGGATGGCCGTGAAGCTGCTGCTCCTCAATTTCTGGCGGGCCGTCCTCTTCGTGTCCCCCGGCAGCGTCCGCCTCCTGCCCGTGTCCTCCGCCGAGGGCATGCAGGTGCCGCCCGGACTCGCTCCGCTGGCGAGCCAGCTCCAGGCCCTGGGCTTCGTTCCCCTGGGCAGCCACGTGGAGAAGCCCCGCTTCCAGAAGGGCACCCCTTCCTACGATTTCGCACACGCAGGGGAGCACACCTTCGCCACCCTTCATTTCTCACCCCGGGGCGAGCCCCGCGTCTATCTCCTCACCCCGCTCGCTCCGGAGGGGTTCGTGCTCACCGCCGGTTACCCGCGGCCGGGTTTCGAGATCCCCGGCCGTTATCGCTCTGGGGGCTTCCTGGAGTCCTCTCCCGAGCGGCTGCTCCAGTTCCACCGCGTGCGTCTGCTGGGGCTCCAACCTTCGGAAGATTTCACCTGGGAAGATCGGTTGCGGTCTGGGCAGGCATGGTACCGGGGGCTCGGACAAAGGGAGATTCGTCGACAGAACCTCCAAGGGTTGTTGTGGACGGTTGTGGCCCTTGCCATCGTCGCCGGTCTCTTCCTGGGGGGCGACCGCCCGGTCTGATGCACCTGGAGCGTGCACCGCATCCGTTTGGGGAGTAGGAAGAACGAATCTTTTCAGCCCGTCTGGAGCCGTCCCGAGATGAAGAGCGTGTCCAAGAGCGAAGAAATCTACTTCCTGTCCGGTAAGCGTACGGCCTTCGGTACGTACGGCGGCTCGCTGAAGGAGCTGAGCGCCACCGATCTGGCCGTGGAGTCGGCCCGGGCCGCGCTCGAGCAGGCGAAGGTATCGCCCGAGTCCATCCAGCACGTCATCTACGGCAACGTGGTGCAGACGAGCGCGGACGCCATCTACCTGCCCCGGCACGTGGGCCTGCGCACCGGGGTGCCGGTGCCGGTGCCGGCGCTGGGCGTCAACCGGCTGTGTGGCTCGGGCTTCCAGGCCTTCGTCACGGCCGCGGAGATGATGCTCACCGAGCAGGCCGACTGCGTGCTGGCCGGTGGCACCGAGTCCATGAGCCAGGCCCCCCACGTCATCCGCGGCGCCCGCTGGGGCATTCCGCTGGGCAAGGGCGGCATGGAGGACATGCTGTGGACGGCGCTCACGGACAGCTACACCGGGTCGCCCATGGCGATGACGGCCGAGCAGCTCGCGATGGACTACTCGCTGTCCCAGGACGCGGTGGACGAGTACGCGGTGCTCACGCAGAAGCGCTTCGCCGCCGCCCAGGAGTCGGGCCGCCTGGCGCAGGAGATCTGCCCCGTCACCCTGAAGACGAAGAAGGGCGAGACGCAGTTCGCCAAGGACGAGCACAACCGGCCGGACACCACGGTGGAGGGCCTGAAGAAGCTGCCCAAGGTCTTCAAGAAGGACGGCGTGGTGCACGCGGGCGCGGCCAGCGGTATCAGCGACGGCGCGGGCTCCATGGTGATGGCCACCCGGAGCTACGTGGAGAAGCACGGCCTCAAGCCCCTGGCCCGGCTGGTCAACTGGGGCATCTCCGGGTGCGACCCGAAGGTGATGGGCATCGGCCCGGCCCCGGCCATCCGCCGGCTGCTCGAGCGCGCCCAGTGCAAGCTGACGGATGTGGAGCTCTTCGAGGTGAACGAGGCCTTCGCCCCGCAGTACCTCGCGGTGGAGAAGGAGCTGGGCCTGCCGCGCGAGCAGACGAACGTGAATGGTGGCGCCATCGCCGTGGGCCACCCGCTGGGGGCCTCGGGCGCGCGCATCACCATGACGCTCGCCTACGAGCTCAAGCGCCGGGGCGCCCGCTACGGCATCGGCTCGGCCTGCATCGGCGGCGGCCAGGGCATCGCGCTGCTGATCGAGGCCCTCTGATTTCTCAGACGAATACGGAACCCATGACGATGAGCAACGAGCTGGATGCGAAGGCGGCCCGCGAGCGGGCCAAGGCGATCGCCGAGCAGCGGCGCGCCGAGCGCCGCAACCGCAAGCGCAAGTGCGTGGTGTGTGGCGTGGAGGAGAGTGACAAGACGCCGCTGGGCGCCCACCCGGACGGCATCGGGCCCTCGTGCAAGGACGAGCTCACCTGTCAGGCTCGACGCGCCGCCGCCTCGCGGTGAGACGTACCCGGGGAGGCGCCCTACGTCCCGGGTCGCCTTCCCCTCCTGCCGGGTAGGAGTGTCGTGCGCTGGGCAGGAAAAAGGCCGGAATTTCGGGCCGTTTCCTTGATGGCCGTCAAGACTCGCGGTAAACCTGCGGAATCTCTTGGCTACACGAGGGTCGGGAATGGCCGTCATCAACTTCACGGGAGTCAAGGTGTTCTCCACCACGCTCGCGCGCGATCGCGAGAACATGGGCGAGAACATCACCAAGTGGCTCAAGGAGAACTCGAACCTGGACGTGGTGGACAAGATCGTCACGCAGTCCTCCGACAAGGAGTTCCACTGCCTGACCATCACCCTGTTCTACCGCCATAAGTCCTGAGCGGGACGTCCTGTCGGTGACGACACGGGCCCCGGGCGCTCTCCCCTGAAGCGGGGATGGGCGCCCTTCGCTTTTGGCACGCCCGGAAGTGGACGGAAACGGTTGCGAAGCGGGCGGTGTTCCACCACCTTTGGACGACTCTCGGGTGTTCCGAGTCAGGAGGGTTGGATGCGACCGATGCGTAGCTTTGGCGGCGGCGGAGGCGGGGGATTTGGCTTCCCCAGCGTGGAATCCACGGCGGCCAGGCTGGCGATCGGGCTCGTGGTGGGCTCGGTGTTGTCCCTGGCGGTCCGCTCCCTGGGCGCCATGCTGGTGCTCACCCCGGGCGCCGTGTTCCCCGGGCTGATGCTCTGGCAGCCCTTCACCTACGGCTTCGTCGAGCTCCACCCCTTCGGCATCATCTTCGGCGCCTTCGCCCTCTACTCCATTGGCGGCGGCCTGGAGATGAGCTGGGGCTCCAAGCGCATGCTGTGGGTGGTGCTCGGCGGCACGGTGCTCGCGGGTCTCCTCACCATCGTGCTCTCCCTCTTCTTCCCCCAGCTGCGGGGTGTGCCGTACACCGGCGGCTGGGTGATGGGCTCCATCGCCTGGGTGGCCTACGGCCTGTCCATCGGGCGCGGGCAGACGAACTTCTGGGGCATCCCCATCACTGGCAACGTCTTCGCCGGCATCGGCGCCGGTTTCGTCATCCTCAACGGGCTCTCGGCTGGCTGGCGCACCCAGGTTCCCGAACTCCTGGCGCTCGCCATTACGTTCATCGCCGTGCGCGGCGGGAGTCCTCGCACCCTCATGCTCCGCCTCCAGCACTGGCGGCTCCAGCGGCAGCTCCGTGGGCGGTCGCGCCACCTGCGCGTCATCTCCGAGGATCGCCCGGACGACCGGTATCTGAATTGATTCCGGGTGGGGCTCACGGGGGGAACCCGGGGCCCAGGCACCCTCACCCCGTCCCTCTCCCGGGGGGCGAGGGGTGGTTGGCTCGGTGGGGCAGGGTGCTTTCGCTAAGCAGGGTGCTTTCGCTGAGCAGGGTGCTTTCGCTGAGCAGGGTGCTTTCGCTGAGCAGGGTGCTTTCGCTGGACCAGGTGCTCCGCGGGGGGGGCACTCAGTTGGGGGCTTCGGGCTCTCCGTATTGCTTGAGCTTTCGGTAGAGCGTCGCCACCCCGATGTCGAGCTGCTCCGCCGTGCGCGCCCGGTTCCCTCCGTTCTGCGCCAGCACCGCGAGGATGTACTCGCGCTCCATCGCCTCCAGTGTCCGCGGTGAGTCCCCGGGCACCAGGCTCGGCGGCGCCGCGCGCACCTCCTCCGGTAGATCGTCCCGCTCCACCCGGTTGCCCTCGCACAGCGCCACCGCCCGCTCGATGGCGTTGCCCAGCTCGCGCACGTTGCCCGGCCACCCGTACCGCAAGAGCTGGTCCGCCGCCTCCGGTGACAGCCCCGACACCCTCCGCCCCAGCCGCTCCGTCGCCTCCGCCAACAGCATCCGCGCCAGCGGCAGGATGTCGTCGCGCCGCTCCCTCAGCGGCGGCACCCTCAATTCAATCACCCGTAGGCGGTAGTAGAGGTCCTGCCGGAAGCGTCCCGACACCACCTCCGCCGCCAGGTTGCGGTTGGTGGCCGCCACCACCCGCACGTCCACCTTGCGGCTCTGGTTCTCCCCCACGCGCCGCACCTCCTTCTCCTGCAGCGCGCGCAACAGCTTGGCCTGCATCGACGCGGGCACCTCGCCCACCTCGTCCAGGAAGAGCGTGCCCCCGTGCGCCGCCTCGAAGAGCCCCGGCCTGTCGTGCGTCGCCCCCGTGAAGGCCCCCCTCACGTGGCCGAACAGCTCGCTCTCCAGCAGGCTCTCCGTCACCGCCGCGCAGTTCACCGCCACGAACGCCTTGTGCGCCCGCCCCGACTCCTCGTGGATGAGCCGCGCCACCCGCTCCTTGCCCACGCCGCTCTCTCCGGTGATCAGCACCGTCGAGTCCACCTTCGCCGCCCGCCGCGCCAGGCTCAGCACCTGCTTCATCGCTTCCGTGCGCGCCACCATGCCCGCCGGGTCCTCCGGCACGCCCGACACCCGCGCCAGCGTCTGCCGCTTCGCCCTCAGCTTGCGCTCGGCCTGCTTCAGCGCCTCCGTCACCTGCGCCAGCGCCCCCTCCATGCACTGCGTCTCGTAGAAGCGCAGCGCCTCCTTGCACTCGGGGCTCCACTCCTCCTCCGGCTTGCCCAGGATCTGGCAGACCGGGTCTCCCTTGCCCACGCAGCGCGTCTCGATGCAGTACACCGGCTTGCCGTTGCAGTAGCTCATGTAGCCGCTGGCGAAACCCGTCAGAGCCCAGCACACCGCCTCCTCCGCCTTCCCCAGGTGCAGCAGGTGCTGCTCCGCCTCGTACGAGTGGTGCCACAGCGCCTCCGCGAAGGGCTCCGGTCCATCCTCCGCGTGGCGCTCCACCGGCTCCAGCACCACCTGCCCCTGCAGCGTGTGCAGCCGCCCTCCCGCACGGCGCCACTGCGACTCGTCCTCCCACGGGAAGGAGCTCTTCATCGTCTCCGCCGTCCGCCAGCCGTGCGCGAAGCCCAGCCGCGTGAGGATGCCCCGCGCCGCCGTCATCCCCACCGTCCCGATGAGCTCCTTGCGCAGCAGCCCCAACGCCACCGGATCCAACAGCAGCACCCGCTGGCCCGCGAAGTGGATGAGCCCTCCGTTCGGGTCGAACGTCAGCAGCTCGTTCAGGTTCAGCTCCAGCCTCGGCGCCATCGGCTACTCCCTCTCAGGATGATGCGTCTCTCTATCGTTTTGAGAGCCCGGGCGCGAGCCAAAGTAGGAGAGGTGAGGAATTTCGAGGGGTTGAAAGGCCGGGTTTCCTGGCCCGGGGGTTGCTAATGGTTCTCCCGAGATGAGCACGGACCTGGAACAGCGCGAGCGGGTGAGGGGAGCGGCGGTGGCCGCCCGGGTCCGCCAGAAACTCGCGGCCCGAGATTTCGCGGGGGTACAGTCCCGCGCGTCCGCACCGCACGCACGGCTCGCGCATCTCAGTGTGGAGTTCTTCCCGCCGCGCTTCTTCGTTTCCGGTGCGGCCCACCTCGAGGATCGGCTCACCCCGGTGTTCGAGGGCTTCCGTCATTCACGTCTGTCCATGCGCAGCGATTCGCTGCGTGGATGAAACCCGCTGTACGTCGTTCAACTGGAGAGAAACACCATGAAGCTGTCCTTCAAGCCCGCCATTGCCGCCCTCGTGCTCGCTTCCCCGTCGCTGGCCTTCGCCGCCGAGTTCACCATCGACTCGGCCCACTCGGCCGCGAACTTCTCCGTGAAGCACATGATGGTGTCCAACGTGCGCGGCGCCTTCTCCAAGGTGACTGGCACGGCCAACATCGACGAGAAGGACATCACCAAGTCCACCGTGGAGGCGGTCATCGACGCCACCACCATCAACACCAACGAGCCCAAGCGCGACGAGCACCTGCGCAGCGCGGACTTCTTCGACACCGCGAAGTACCCCACCATCACCTTCAAGTCGACGAAGGTGGAGAAGGCCGGCCAGGGCCTGAAGGTGACGGGCGACCTCACCATGCACGGCGTGACCAAGCCGGTGGTGCTGGAGGCCGAGGGCTTCACCACGGAGGCGAAGGATCCGTGGGGCAACACCAAGCGCGGCGGCTCGGCCACCACGAAGATCAACCGCAAGGAGTTCGGCCTGGGCTGGAACAGCGTGCTGGAGACGGGCGGCGTGGCGGTGGGCGAGGAGGTCACCATCACGCTGGACCTCGAGCTGAACAAGAAGCAGGCCCCCGCGGCCACCCCGGCGGCTCCCGCCACCAAGCCGGCCCCGGCCAAGAAGTAGCCGGCTGAAGCAGCACGGGGCGTGAGCCCGGAGGGGCCTCGGAGACGAGGCCCCTTTTTCATTGCGGGAACCGCCGGTGCGTACGGCCACCGGCGGTGGAGGAGGGGCTCAGCCCTCGGCGACGGCCTGCACGCTCGCGCGGTAGATGAAGATGCGCGAGGTGTTGGTGCGCATGTCCGCGGGGATGACGAAGAAGCCCTGGCCCGGGTTCTTGTAGTCATCGGAGAAGCCGGCCACCTGGCGCCCGTCGGTGAAGGTGACGCGGACCTTCTGCTGGCCCTCGGTCTGCGGCGGACGGCTGCCCGTGGCGAGCATGAAGAAGATGGCCTTCACGCGGCTGACCGGGATGCGCTCGGGCGCGAAGCCGGTCTGCTGCTCGAGCGGGATGACCTCGTCGAGCAGGTCCACGTCCCGGATGGCGCCGCGCTTCACCTGGCCCTCCACCGTGTGGATGATGACCCGGTGCTCGCCCTCGATGAAGGCGTTGACGGGGGCCATGACGGCGCTGGCGGAAGAGGAGGACCGCACGGCCGGGATCGTGTTGAGCGTCGGGCGAGGCGGTGGCGCTCCAGGCACCAGCACCTGAGGAGTCACCGGTGCGGCGGACGCGGTCGCGGGAGCCCTTGGGGTTGCCACGGCGGCGGCAGGTGCCGGGGGAGGGGCGGCGATTCGCGAGGCCATCGGAGACGCCGGAGGATTCACGGGCAGCGGTGCGCTCCGGGCCACCGGAGCGGCGGCCACGGGAGCCGGCGGCGGAGGCGGAGCGAAGACCGGTGCCGCCACGGCGGGCGGCTCCACGCTGTCCTCCGTGAGATCGATCTCCGTCGTCTCGGGCTCGGCCTCCATGACGGGGAGCTCGGGCTCGGGCTCGGCCTCCATGATGGGGATGTCGTTCTCGGTCGTGGGCCGATCGAAGGCGGGCGGCTGGGCGCTGGCCAGCTCCTCGGTGGGAGTGGCGAGGCCGTCGCTCTGACCCCACGCGGGGGCCTGCTCCTGGCTGGACCAGTGGGGTTGCGCTTCGGGCTCCGGCTCCTCGGCGGACCAGGCGCTGTTCGTGCCGAACAGGGACGGATCACGGCCGGCGTTCACGGGCTCGGCGTCGTGGGCCGAGGTTCCCCACTCCCCCTGGTTCTCGGTGGTGGGCGCGTTCCAGTCGGTCTGCGTGCCACCGGCCTGCTGCTCCTCCCAGCTCGACGCCTCCGGAGCGGGCTCGCCCCACGACGTCTCGGCGGGAGCGCTGGACCAGGCCGAGGCCTGCTCCTCGGGCGCCGCCTCCATCACGGGCTGCTGCTCCGCGGAGGCGCCCCACTCGGGAGCAACGGCCGGAGCCTCGGAGGACTCCGTCGTCGCCCACTCGGGCTGGCTCTCCTCGACGGGCGCGTTCCACCCGTTCTGGCCATCGGCGGAGGCGTTCCAGTCCGTGCCCGGCGTGGCGGCAGGAGCGGCGTTCCAGTCCTGCGTGGCGCCACTGGAAGCCCACTCCGCCTGCGGCTCGGCGTTCTCCGCCGGCTCGGAGGCCATCCACGGCTGCTGCTCCGCAGGCGCGGCCCACTCGGCCTGGGCCTCCATGACGGGCTGCTCTTCAGCGGGAGTGGCCCACTCGGTCTGGGCCTCCATGACGGGCTGCTCCGCGGGAGCGGCCCACTCGGCCTGGGCCTCGAGAACAGGCTGCTCCCCGGCGGGAGTGGCCCACTCGGGCTGCGCCTCCATCACCGGCTGCTCTTCGGTGGGAGTGGCCCATTCGGGCTGCGCCTCCATGACGGGCTGCTCTTCAGTGGGAGTGGCCCATTCGGGCTGCGCCTCCATCACGGGCTGCTGCTCGGTGGCAGGCTGCTCCTCAGCAGGCGTCGCCCACTCGGCCTGAGCCTCCATGACGGGCTGCTCTTCAGCGGAAGCGGCCCATTCGGGCTGCGCCTCCATCACCGGCTGCTGCTCGGTGGCAGGCTGCTCCTCAGCGGGAGTGGCCCACTCGGCCTGAGCCTCCATGACGGGCTGCTCTTCGGCGGAAGCGGCCCATTCGGGCTGAGCCTCCATCACCGGCTGCTCTTCAGCGGGAGTGGCCCATTCAGTCTGCGCCTCGAGAACAGGCTGCTCTTCAGCGGGAGTGGCCCATTCGGCCTGGGCCTCCATGACGGGCTGCTCTTCAGCGGGAGTGGCCCATTCAGTCTGCGCTTCGAGAACAGGCTGCTCTTCAGCGGGAGTGGCCCATTCAGTCTGCGCTTCGAGAACAGGCTGCTCCTCAGCGGGAGTGGCCCATTCGGCCTGGGCCTCCATGACGGGCTGCTCTTCAGCAGGAGTGGCCCATTCAGTCTGCGCTTCGAGAACAGGCTGCTCCTCAGCGGGAGTAGCCCATTCAGTCTGCGCTTCGAGAACAGGCTGCTCTTCAGCGGGAGTGGCCCACTCGGCCTGAGCCTCCATGACGGGCTGCTCTTCGGCGGAAGCGGCCCATTCGGGCTGCGCCTCCATGACGGGCTGCTGCTCGGTGGCAGGCTGCTCCTCAGCGGGAGTGGCCCACTCGGCCTGAGCCTCCATGACGGGCTGCTCTTCGGCGGAAGCGGCCCATTCGGGCTGCGCCTCCATCACCGGCTGCTCTTCAGCGGGAGTGGCCCATTCAGTCTGCGCCTCAAGAACAGGCTGCTCTTCAGCGGGAGTGGCCCATTCGGCCTGGGCCTCCATCACAGGCTGCTCTTCAGCGGGAGTAGCCCATTCAGTCTGCGCTTCGAGAACAGGCTGCTCCTCAGCGGGAGTGGCCCACTCTGCCTGGGCCTCCATGACGGGCTGCTGCTCGGCGGCGGGCTGTTCCTCGGCGGGAGTGGCCCACTCGGCCTGCGCCTCCATCACCGGCTGCTCCTCGGCGGGAGTAGCCCACTCGGGCTGCTGCTCGGCGGCGGGCTGCTCTTCAGCGGGAGTGGCCCACTCGGCCTGAGCCTCCATGACGGGCTGCTCTTCAGCGGGAGTGGCCCACTCGGGCTGCTGCTCGGCGGCGGGCTGCTCTTCAGCGGGAGTGGCCCACTCGGGCTGCGCCTCCATGACGGGCTGCTGCTCGGTAGCCGTAGCCCACTCAGGCTGGGCCTCCATGACGGGCTGCTCTTCAGCGGGAGTGGCCCATTCAGTCTGCGCCTCGGCGGCGGGCTGCTCTTCAGCGGGAGTGGCCCACTCGGCCTGGGCCTCCATCACCGGCTGCTCCTCGGCGGGAGTAGCCCACTCGGCCTGAGCCTCCGTGGCAGCGGCGGGCTCGGAGGTCATCCACTCGCCCTGGACCTCGATGGCGGCCTGCCCGTCGGCGGACGTCGTCCACTCCGGCTGGGTCTCAACGGGAGGCAGTCCGGCGTCCTCGCTCAGGGGCGTGCCGTACGCCGAGGTGTTCTCGGGCTCGGCGGGCGTCTCCGGCTGGTGGCCCCACGTGGCACTGGCCGTCGCGAACTCCGGAGTGCTCATGTACTCCGCGGCGCTCTCCAGCGGGATGCCCTCACCGGTGTTTCCGGCCTCGTTCCCGCTCCAGCTCGCCTCGCTCGTCTCCAGCGGCACGGGCTCGTCCGAAACCGACGCGCCCGGCTGCTCCGAGTGCCCCAGGAAGTCCGAGGCGCTGGCCAGCGGGACGGCGTCGCCCGGATTGCCCGTGTCGTACGTCTGCTCGTCTGCGGGCGCCGCCTCGAGCGTGTCCGTCTGCACGCCCCAGTCCGATGGCCGCGTGGCCTCGGGCTCGAACGAGTCAGCGACCTCGACGGTGTCCGCCTGGAGATCGGGTGCCACCTGCACCGGGTTCAGCTCCAACGTCGTCACGTGCGTGCCGTACGCGGGGTCCAGCGCGGGCGCCGGGGACTCCATCTCGGCACCGACTTCCGCCATGTCGAACGTGGGCGGCTCCACGCCAGCCTCGGCCGTGGGCTCCTCGGTGGTGGTCTCCCACGGCGTCTCGGCCGCGGCGGCCGCGTCCGGCTCCGGCGAGGCCTCTAGCTCCGAGACGTCGAACGTGGGCGCCCCGCCCGCCGAGGCGGGCTCGGACCGCACGTCGTTCGGGTCCTGCGTGGGAACGGGCACCGCGTCGGGCGCGGTCTCGTACACGGGGATCGCGTACGACGCGGTGATCTCCATCGGATCTTCTTCGGACGCGTCCTCGGACTGCTGCGCGGTGCCCTGCTCCGCGTCCACCGCGAGCGGCGCGGAGGCCCACTCCTCGGAGACGGGAGGCGAGAGCTCCTCGGCGTACACCGGCTCGGCGGCGAGCGGCGTTTCGGCCTCTTCCTCGATCAGCTCGATGTCCGAGTGCTGGATCTCGATGGTGCGCAGGGGCGCGCGCGGATGCTCCTCGGCCACGGGCGGCGCCAAGGAGGCGGTGGGCGTCTGCGCGTCGGCGTTGAGCGAGGAGAAGTCGTCCTCACCCAGCTCGAGGGGACCCGAGCTCTCCGGCTCGGCCGTGACGTCGTGCTCCAGCGTCCGCGCCGAGAGCGAGGCCGCCGAGGGCGCGGTGACGTCGTTCCAGTCGCTCATGTCGACCGACTCGGGAACGCTCTCGGGGATGGGGATGGCCTCGCTGACGGGCGAGACGTCTGTGTCCGTTACCTCGAAGACGTCCTCGGAGGCGGGCTCCGCGGAGGCGGGCTCCGCGTCGTCGAACCTCATCGGATCGTCCTCGGCCTGGGCCTGGGACTCGGCGGGAGGCTCCGGCGTGGGCTCCTCCCAGGGCGCGGGCTCGTTCAGCGCGGGGACCTCGAGGTTCTCGGTCTCGAGGCTGAGCTTGACCGGATCCGGCATCGGCTGCGGCTGCTGCGGCACGTACCCGGGCACCGGGGAGTTGTAGGCGGGCTCCTGCTGCTGCGCGGTGGCATCGGCCGCGTAGGCCTGTGGCGCATCGGCCGCGTAGGCCTCACCCTGCGGGGCGGCGTAGCCCTGGTTGGGGTCGTAGCCCTGGTTGGGGTCGTAGCCCTGGCCAGCGTAGCCCTGGTTGGGATCGTAGCCCTGGTTCGGGTCGTAACCGGCGGGGTAGGCGTACCACTGGCCGTCGTCGCCGTAGTAGCCCTGGGGCTGCTGAGCGTAGCCCTGGTTGGGGTCGTAGCCCTGGCCGGCGTAGCCCTGGTTGGGATCGTAGCCCTGGTTCGGGTCGTAGCCCTGGTTCGGGTCGTAACCGGCGGGGTAGGCGTACCACTGGCCATCCTCGCCGTAGTAGCCCTGGGGCTGCTGAGCGTAGCCCTGGTTGGGGTCGTAGCCGGCGTAGCCCTGGTTGGGATCGTAACCCTGGTTGGGGTCGTACCCAGCGGGGTAGGCGTACCACTGGCCGTCGTCGCCGTAGTAGCCCTGAGGCTGCTGCGCGGGGTCCTGGACGGACTGCTCCTGCGCCGGGTCACCCAGGTGCCCTCGCAGCTCGTTCAAACGAGCTTCCTCCGTGGGGGAAAGATTCCCCCGCGTCCGCTTCTCGTCCAGGAAGCGAAACTCCCTCATCGCCGCGCGCGTGTCGGACATCGTCACCTCGCTGCGGACCCGGGGCCGGGACTCCTGCCGCAGCGCCATATCAAAAAATTTCCGTGGGCGAGTGTAGGGGACTCAAGGGGAGGGGTAAACTTCGCGAACACGGAATCCGCCTGCTCGCTACCTCCGCGAGAGAGTGGCCTGGACAGAGGCCTCCAATTCCGCGACGCCGCGGCCATAGCGCTGCCGGAGGGCCTCCTCGAAGGAAGCGCCCTGGCCCACCTCGCGGATGAGCTCGAGCAGCCGGGCGGGCCCTCCTTCGTTCAGCAGCTCACGGACGGCCACGGCCGACGTTCCATAGGCCAGGGCCGGGTCGCGCTGCTGGATGAGGGCCCCACCGGCCATGTCCGAGAGGCGCGGGAGCTGCCCGTTCTGGGCGGCACCGCGCATACGGGTGGCCAGCGCGTGGGGCGGCTTGTCGCTGCCCAGGTAGCGCCATTCCACGTACTCGGCAAGGCCCTCGTTGAGCCAGATGGGGACACGCTGGCCGCCCTCGGCGGCGCGCACCAGGTCATCCACCACGGCGTGCACGTACTCGTGGACGAGCGTGGCCTTGGTCTGCTGGGTGAGCTCGGCGGCGTCGTTGATGCGGATGGCGCCGTCCGAGTACAGCCCGGCCGCCATGCGCGCCAGGGCCGAGCCCTGGTGGGTGCGGAACTCCTCGCGGGTGTAGAGGATGACGTCCACGGGAGCCTCGCGCGTCTCGCCCAGCACCTGGCGGGTGTGGAAGTGGGCCTCGTCGAGCGCGGCGACGATGCGGCCCTCGTACTCGGCGCGCTGGCCGAAGTCGCGCGCGTTGTTGAAGTACTTCACGACGAAGCGGCTGTTGGAGCGGGTGCGCATCCCGTCCGAGGCCACGCCGGATTCATAGGACAGGCCGGTGGAGGCCGAGCCGGAGGCGGGCTGGACGGAGCCCTTGTTGTCCTCGGTCTCGCCGGTGAAGCGCCGCTCGATGGCGCGGGCCTGGGCCATGGCGGCGCTCTCCTCGCTGGAGGCGCTGCGGGCCTTCTGCATGAGCGCTTTGGCCTTGGCCGCCTCGGGCGAGCGCGGGGGCACCTTGCCCAGTGCCGCGAGGGCGCCCTGGGGATCCTTGTCCTCGAGCAGGAGCTTGCCCAGCTCCAGGCCGAAGTGGCCCTCCTTGGGGAAGTGCTCCAGGCCGCGGCGCAGGGCGTCCTCGGCGGTGCCGCGCTGGTCCGTGGCGAGCGCGGTGCGGGCGAGGCAGCGCAGGCCCGGGGCCGTCTCGTCGTAGAGGACGGCGCGCTCGCCGAGCGAGTACGCCATCACGCCATCGGAGCTGGCGAGGGCCTCGCAGCCCTTGAGGAGCGAGGTGGCGATGGTGCGGCGATCGGGCTGGGAGTAGCCCTTGGGGTCCACGGAGGACCAGGCGAGGTAGAGGTCCTCCCAGGCACGCTGGGCCGCGAGTTTCTGGGCCTGCGCGGGCGTGGGCGGATTGGCGGACAGCAGGGAGAGGAGGAGCAGGGCGCGCATGGCCCGCAGTATCGCCGAGCCTCCGCTCCGGAATGAAATCAGGTCTCTTCCGAGACCTGCCAGCCCTTCTGTCCCAGGCCGCCCATCAGCTCCTCGATGTGGCCGCGGCCGCGCGTCTCCAGCGTCACCTCCACGGCCACTTCACCCAGGCCCGCCTTCGAGAAGGCACGGTTGTGGTAGATCTCCACCACGTTGGCACCCGCCTGGGCGATCTCCGCGGTGAGCCGCGCGAGCATTCCCGGCCGGTCCGGCATGCGCACCACCAGCCGCACCAGGCGCCCGTCCTTCACCAGGCCGCGCTCGATGATGCGGCTGACGAGGTTGACGTCGATGTTGCCGCCGGACAGCAGCAGCACCACCTTGCGCCCGCGCGCCGAGGGAATCTTCCCGTGGATGAGCGCCGCCAGGCCCACCGCGCCCGCGCCCTCCACCACCGACTTCTCCCGCTCCAGCAGCAGCAGGATGGCGTTGGCGATCTCCTCCTCGTCCACCGTGACGATGTCGTCCACGTAGCGGCGGATCATCTCGAAGGTGTAGTCGCCCGGGCGCTTCACCGAGATGCCGTCCGCGATGGTGGTCCCCGCCGGCAGCTCCACCAGCTTCCCCGCGTCCACCGAGGCCTTCATGCTCGCGATGGCCGAGGCCTGCACGCCAATCACCTTGATGCGCGGGTTGGTCTCCTTGAGCGCGCACGCCACGCCGGAGATGAGCCCGCCGCCGCCAATGGGCACCACCACCATGTCCATGTACGGGCATTGCTCGAGCAGCTCCAGCCCGATGGTGCCCTGGCCCGCGATGATGAGCGGATCATTGAAGGGGTGGACGAAGACGCGGTTCTCCTTGTCCTGGATGCGCAGGGCCTCGGCGTAGGCCTCGTCGAAGTTGGCCCCGTGCAGCACCACCCGCGCGCCGTACGAGCGCGTGCGCGTCACCTTGATGAGCGGGGTGCGCTCGGGCATGACGATGGTGGCGTTCACCCCCAGGCGCCCCGCGTGGTAGGCGAGCCCCTGCGCGTGGTTGCCGGCCGAGGCGGCGATGACGCCACGGCCCCGCTCGTCCGGCGACAGCGTGAGCAGCTTGTTGAGCGCTCCCCGCTCCTTGAAGGCACCCGTGCGCTGCAGGTTCTCCAACTTGCAGTTCAGCGTGGCGCAGTCCGTGAGCTCCTTGAACTGCTCCGACTTCGGGCAGGGCGAGCGGTAGACGGCGTCACCGATGCGCTGCTGGGCGTCTTCGATTTGCTGGAGGGTGACCATGGGCGTGTGAGGCGCCTGATAACCGAAGCGCCGCCGGGGCGAAAGGGGAGGGCGCCCCGGGCCGCCGGTTGCCCGGCCGCCCTGTCAGATGCCGCGCAGCACCGTGGCCTTGCCCACGCGGCCGATGGCCAGGATGAATGCCGCGGTGCGCAACGTCACCTTGCGCGAGCGCGCCAGCTGCGCCACCCGGTCGTACGCCTCCTTCATCGTCCGCTCCAGCTCGGCGTTTACCCGGTCCTCCTCCCACGAGAGGTGCTGCAGGTTCTGCACCCACTCGTAGTAGCTGACCGTCACACCGCCCGCATTGGCGAGGATGTCCGGCACCACCAGCACGCCGCGCTTGTCGAGAATCTCGTCCGCCTCGGGGTCCGTGGGGCCGTTGGCGCCCTCGATGACGAGCCGCGCGCGCACCGCGTTGGCGTTGTTGCGGTTCAAAGCATGACCGAGCGCGGCGGGAATGAGGACGTCGCAGTCGGAGAAGAGCACGTCCTCGCTGGCGCAGGCCTGACCGCCGCCGAAGCCGGTGACGGTGCCGGTGCGCTTCACGTGCTCGAAGAGGCCGGGGATGTCCAGGCCCTGCGGGTTGTACACGCCGCCGTACACGTCCGACACGGCGATCACCACGCCCCCGTCCTGCCACAGGAGCTGCGCGGTGTGGCTGCCCACGTTGCCGAAGCCCTGGATGGCGAAGCGCGTGCCCTTCATGGGCATGCCCGCGTCGCGGAGGATTTCCCGGGTGATGTAGAGCAGGCCGCGCCCCGTGGCCGAGTCACGGCCCCGGGTGCCGTAGAGCTCTGCGGGCTTGCCGGTGACGATGGCCGGCGAGTGCCCGTGGTAGCGCGAGTACTGGTCCATGATCCACGCCATCACCTGGGGGTTGGTGTTGACGTCGGGGGCGGCGATGTCGCGGGTGGGACCAATGACGTCCTGGATCTGATCCACGTACTTGCGGGTGAGCCGCTCCATCTCCTTCATGGAGAGCTGGGTGGGGTCCACGGCGATACCGCCCTTGGCACCGCCGTAGGGCAGGTTCACCACGGCCGTCTTCCACGTCATCAGCGAGGCAAGCGCCACGCACTCGTCCTGGGTGATGGTGGGGTGGTAGCGCAGGCCGCCCTTCATGGGGCCGCGGCTGTTGTCGTGCTGGGTGCGGTAGCCGATGAAGGTGCGGATCTCTCCGTTGTCCAGCTCGATGGAGACCTGGACCTTGACCTCGCGCAGGGGGGTGGCGAGCAGCGTCTCGATGCGCTCACCCACGTCCATGATGCGCGCGGCCTTGCGGAAGTAGTAGTGAATCCCTTCGAGGGCGTGCATGTCCGGAGTGCTCTCCTGGGCCGGCTCCCACGGAGGGGACCGACGACGGCGCGAGACCTTAACAGATGGGGTGCGCTAGCATGGGTTGGCGATGCGCTCCAGTTCCCCGCCAGCCCAGGATGCGAGCGGGCACCTGCAGGGGCTCGCGCGGCGGATTCGAGGCCTGCGAGAGCGGCGGGGCCTGACCCAGGAGGAGTTCGCCGAGCGCAGTGGCATCTCGGTGAGCTTCGCTTCACTGCTGGAGCGGGGCGAGCGCAGCCCCAGCTACGAGACGCTCGTGCAGGTGGCCGGGGCGCTGGGGGTGCCCCTGGCGGAGCTCTTCCGGGTGGAGGAGGACGAGGCGGTGGGGGCGCACCGGTTGGTGGAGTTCGCCCGGGCGCACCAGCTGACGCGGACGGAAGTGGACCGGCTGCTGGCCGTGGCCGAGGCGATGTTCGCCGTGCGGGCGCCTGGAGGGGAACCCGCCGTGGAGACGCCGCGCTGCAAGGAGCCGGACTGTGGCAAGCCGGTGCTGGCCAAGGAGCTGTGCGCCGCGCACTACCACCGGGCTCGCCGGGCGAAGCCGCCCGCTTCCTGACTCGAGCGGGGGAGGGGAGACAGACGAAGGGCCCGGAACCGGCGGGTGGTTCCGAGCCCCTGGGAGGCGAGGTGCTTTTCGTGGCCGTGCTACGGCGCGGGCACGGTGATGGTCATCTTCACCGGCCGGTGGTCGCTGCCGGTCTGCGCCAGCTTGTGCAGGTCGGTGGTGCCGATCGCCTGCGACACGTAGAAGCCGTCGATGCGCGTGCCTTCATCGGGTCCACGCGGCTTCAGGCCGGTGCGGGCGCCGATGTTGTTCGGGTCGTCGTCCACCACCTTGTTCCAGTCCGCGCCCAGGACGAGCAGGCGCTCGCTGCGGTTGGCGAACGCCACGACATTGTCCGCCATGACGGCATAGGGGCTGCCAATGCCGTCCTGGCAGCGCAGCGGGGGCATGTGCAGCGACGCGAGGCGGAGCCATCGGCCGTTGTTCAGCTGCACGTCCACCCGGGCGATCCACCGGGTCATGATGCCTCCCAGCACGGGATCGTCACAGTCGTTGGCATCGACCCCCTTCACCAGCACCAGCTGATCGGCGGCCTGGACCACCGAGCGGCGGATCACCACGGCGCTGCCCTGCACGGCATCCGATGACGTGTCCTGGCGCACGATCCAGGTGTCCAGATCGAGGATGTCGCGCAGCACGACGTTCTTGGCCTCCTGGACGAACACGATGTCGGCCTCGGGACCGATCGTCTTCCAGTCCTCCTTCACCCCCGGGTTGCCGCGGAAGGCGAGGTTGGCCGTCACCACACGTAGCTGCGCGGGGGCCGAGAGCGTGGCCGCCGTGGTGGGCGTGGTCGCAGACCGAACGCTGGCGAGCGCCGCACCGGAGGCCACCAGCACGGCGAGTGCCGCTCCAGCGAGGGTGGCGAATCGCTTCATCAGGGATGCGGGATGGGGACTCATGGTCATGGCGCCTCTTCGTGAATGGAGATGGCTCGAAGGTCTTCTGCCCTTCAATCCAGAGAGGCTCCGTCCGGCCTGCCATCCCAGAAAAAGAATATTCCCGGATTTACGGGGAAGACCCTCACCCTGGCCCTCTCCCAGAGGGAGAGGGGACATCCACGGGTCCTCGGAGCATGTCCCAGGACTTCGTGGATACGTCACTCGCTCGGGGTCGTGGTGCACGCGGCCGCGCGCTCGAGCAGCAACTGGCGCTCGCGGACGTTGCGCGTGAGCGAGGCCGCGCGCTCGAACTCCGCACGGGCCTCGTCGAGGCGTCCGAGCTTCGCGAGCAGATCCCCTCGCACGCTCGGCAGGAGGTGGTAGCCCTCCAGCGCGCGCTCCGAGGTCAGCGCATCGACGATCTCCAGTCCCGCCGCGGGACCGGACGCCATCGAGACGGCGACCGCGCGATTCAGCTCCACGACGGGCGAGGACGTGAGCTGGGCGAGCTCCTCGTAGATCTCCGCGATGCGGGCCCAGTCCGTCTGCTCCGGCGTGAGCGCCCGTGCGTGACAGGCGGCGATCGCGGCCTGCATCACGTACGGGCCCCGCTCGCCCCCGAGCTTTCCGGCCCGCTCCAGCGCCGCGAGCCCCCGGCGGATGAGGAGGCGATCCCAGCGCGCACGGTTCTGCTCCATCAACAGGATGGGCTCTCCCGATGGGCCCACCCGCGCCCTCAGCCGCGAGGCCTGGAGCTCCATCAGCGCGACGAGACCGTGGACCTCCGGCTCCTCCGGAACGAGCTCGGCCAGGATGCGGCCCAGACGGAGCGCGTCCTCGCAGAGCGCGGGCCGGACCCAGTCGTCACCGGCGGTCGCCGAGTAGCCCTCGTTGAAGACGAGGTAGACGACCTCCAGCACCGATGACAGCCTCGCGGCGAGCTCCTCCCCCCGGGGAACCTCGAAGGGGACATGCGCCTCGGAGAGGGTCCGCTTGGCCCGGACGATTCGCTGGGCCACCGTGGGCTCCGGCACCAGGAAGGCCCGGGCGATCTCCTCGGTGGTCAGTCCTCCCAACAGCCGCAACGTGAGCGCGACGCGGGCCTCGGTCGAGAGCACCGGATGACACGCGATGAGCATGAGGCGCAGGAGATCATCGCCCACGTCATTGTCGATCGCCGTCTCGAGGTCCGGTGTCCGTTCGGTCTCGAGCTCGTGGCCGAGCTCCTCGTGCTTGCGCTTGAGCAGCTTGTTGCGGCGGAACTGATCGATCGCCCGGCGCTTCGCGGTGGCCATGAGCCAGGCGCCCGGCTTCTCCGGAACACCCGACGTGGGCCACTGCTCGAGCGCGGCGACGAGCGCGTCCTGTGCGAGCTCCTCGGCCATACCGACGTCTCGCACGAACCGCGTGAGACCGGCGATGAGCCGGGCCGACTCGATTCTCCAGACCGCGTGGATCGCGCGTTGCGTCTCGGTGGCCGTCATGGCGGCCGATCAGAACAGCTTCGGCCGCCCGTGCAAGAACGGGGTTGCTCCGGCTCCGGCTACTTCTTCGCGTTCTTCGCGGCCAGTTCCGCGGCCAGACGCTCCTCCGACTCCCGGAGCTCGGGCGTGAGCTCGGGACCGAAGTCGTCCAACTCGACCACCCGGCGGATCTCGATCTCGCTCTCCCCGGGCATGGGGTTGGGGCAGCGCTTGACCCACTCGATCGCCTCTTCCATCGACTTCACCTGCCACATCCAGAAGCCGGCGACCAACTCCTTGGTCTCGGTGAAGGGCCCATCGATCACCGTCCGCTTGGTGCCGGAGAACCGGACGCGCGCGCCCTTGGCGCTCGGGTCCAGCCCCTCGCCAGCGAGCATGATGCCGGCTTTCACCAGCTCCTCGTTGTACTTCCCCATGGCCGCCAGCATCTCCGTGCTCGGCATGGCGCCCGCTTCGCTGTCCTTGGTGGCCTTGACCAGAACCATGACCTTCATCGCGTCGCTCCTTCGTGGGTGGATGCCGGGGTTTTTCCCGGGCTCTTACCCTGACGTCGAACGAGGGCCGGCGAGATCGACATGGGATTTTCGATTATTTTTCCATCCCCTCTCCCCTCGGGAGAGGGACGGGGTGAGGGTGCCCGGATCCCGGGTTGAACCCTCGACCCACCGTGTTCCACGGGTTGGAGCACGGGGACAGACACCCTCACCCCCACCCTCTCCCGGGGGGAGAGGGGGTTTGCGAGGGAGTCCTCGCCTGCTGGCTACCGGCGGCGGGCCCGCTCCAGCTTGAGCGTCTTCTCGCCGTGCTGCTTGCCGTTGAGGGCCTCGAAGGCCGGCACGTCCTCGTCGGCGACGAAGACATACGCGTACGTGGGCTTGAGCTCCACGCGCTGCACCTTGCCCGCCGGCGCCCCCATCGACTCCAGGGTGCTGGTGACGGCGGCCTCGTCCTGCGCCTCGGAGCGGCCCAGGCCCACCCACAGGCGTGCCTGGCCGGGCACCTCGGGCGTGGACTCGGGACGCTCGGTGCGCTCACGGCGCGGCGGACGCTCGCGCGTGCCACGCGGCCGGTGCTTGTCCACCTTCAGCGCCTTCTCGCCGTGCTGCTTGCCGGTGAGCGCCTCGAAGGCCTCGGACTCGGACTCGGGCACGTAGGCGTAGCCGTACGCGGGGCGGAGCAACGCCTTGTTCACCTTGCCCGCGGGAGCGCCAGCGGCCTCCAGGGCGGCGATGAACTTCGCCTCGTCCAGGCCATCGTCCATGCCGATGTTGAACTTCAGCTTCACCTCGCCGGGGCCGGCGTCGGGAGAGGGCGGCGGCCGGTTCGGATCGCGCTCGCCGCGCGGCCGGCTCTTCTCCACCTTCAGCGTCTTCTCCTTGTACGCCTTGCCAGTGAGGGCCTCAAAACCCGCCAGGTCCTCCTCGGCGATGAAGACGTAGGAGAAGCCGGGCTTGAGGTCGGCACGCACCACCTTGTTGGCGGGGGCGCCAGCCTCCTCCAGGGCGGTGACGATGCTGCCGGGCCCCAGGCCATCCTCGGTGCCCAGGTTGACCCACAGCTTCACCTCGCCGGGGCCGGCCTCGAAGGACGCAGGGCCACGCTCGCTCCGCTCGGGACGGTCACGGCGGCGCCTGTCGCCCCGCTCACCGCGCTCGCGCGACTCACCCTCACCCCGGGACTCCCGGCGCTCCTCGCGGCGCGGCTTGTCCCGATCCCGCTCGCGGTCACGGGGACGCTCGCGGTCGCGCTCACGCTCCTTGCGGCGGCCCTCGGGCTTCGCCTCCTGCTGCTCGCCGCGCTCGGCCTGCTGGGCGGCCTGGACCTTCTCCATGCGCAGGTGGCTGAAGAAGTACTTCAGCAGGAAGGCCATCAGGTCATCCGCGTCCGGACGGGCCTTGAGCTGCGCGGCCAGGGGCAGGAAGCCCTCGAAGATGGCACCGGAGGCGGCCTCGCGGATTTCACGCACGTGGCGCTCGGCCCACAGGCGCATGGCCTCCTCGGGGGCGGGCATCTGGCGCTTCTCGAACTTGATGCCGAACTTCTTCTCCAGCGTGGTGTACGTGGCCAGCTCGCGGCCGGAGAAGAGGTTGATGGCGGTGCCCTTGTTGCCGATGCGGCCGGTGCGGCCCACCCGGTGCAGGTACACGGCCGGATCCTCGGGCAGCGAGTAGTTGATGACGTACTCGAGGCCGGAGATGTCGATACCGCGCGCCGCGATGTCCGTGGCCACCATGAAGGCCACTTCCCCGCGCTTCACCTTGCCCATCACCCGCTCGCGCTCCTTCTGCGGCAGGTCTCCGTTGAGCAGCTCCGCGTCGAAGCCGTTGCGGTTGAGCACCGCCGTCACCAGCGCCGTGTCATCGCGGGTGTTGCAGAAGATGATGGCGTTGGGCGGCTCCTCCGCCTCCAGCACGTAGATGAGGTTGCGCGGCTTGGGCAGCGCGTCCGACACGTCGTAGCGGATGTGGTGGATGTGCTCGACGGTGAAGACGTCGCCGGAGAGCAGCAGCGTCTCCGCGTTCGTGGTGTAACGCGCGATCAGGTTCTGGATGTCCGTGGGCACCGTGGCGCTGAAGAGCAGCACCTGCCGGTCCTTCGGGAGGCGGTCGAGGATGCGCGTGACTTCCTCGTAGAAGCCCTGGTTGAGCATCTCGTCGGCTTCATCCAGCACCGCGTGGGTGCAGCCCTCGAGCTTGAGGTTGCCGCGGTTGATGTGGTCGAACACCCGGCCGGGCGTGCCCACGATGATCTGCGTGCCCTCCTCGAGGGCGTCCTCCTGCTGCTTCATGGAGGCACCGCCGTAGATGGCGGCGACCTTGACGCCCTTGTGCTTGCCCAGGGCGGCCAGCTCCTCGGACACCTGGAGCGCCAGCTCGCGGGTGGGGCAGAGGATGAGGGCGCGTACCTTCTTGTCCTCGGCGGAAATCTTCTCCAGCAGGGGCAGGCCGAAGGCGGCCGTCTTGCCGGTGCCGGTCTTGCTGCGCACGATGAGATCCCTGCCCGCCATGACGGGGCCAAAGGCCTTGGCCTGGACAGGGGTGGGGTTGGTATAGCCACGGTCCGCGATGCCGCGACGGAGGGGCTCGGACAGGTTCAGGTCATCGAAGCTGACGTCCGCGACGTACTCGGCGGGGCGCGACGGGGCTTCGGCAGTGGTTTCCGGCTGCTCCGGAGATTGGATGTCGCTCATCAAGCTTGGGGCATAACCCCTGCATTAGGCTCTGGCAACAATCGGCTCACTTTGCTTAAGGAACTCCTCATGGCGATTGGGAGGAAGAAGACGGGAGGGACAGGGACCCGGACCCGGGCGAAGCGGCCCGCCGCTGCCCCGCCCCCCGAGGAGGCCGAGGTCGAGGAGGCCGAATCCGCCGAGCCGGAACCGGACGCCCTGGAGCCCGCCCCCGAGGAGCTGGAGGAGGTGGAGGCCGAGGTGGAGGAGGCTCCCAGCCCCCCCAGGGCGGCCCTGGTGAAGGCGGGGGAGACGGGGCTGGCCCGGACCGACCCCCTCCAGGCGTACATGAACGAGGTGCAGCGCCACCCCCTGCTCTCCCGCGAGGAGGAGGTGTCGCTGGCCAGGCATTTCCGGGACACGGGGGACGTGAAGGCGGCCTACCGCCTGGTGGCGGCCAACCTGAGACTGGTGGTGAAGCTGGCCCACGAGTACCACCGCAACCCCCTGTCACTGTTGGACCTGGTGCAGGAGGGCAACATCGGGCTGATGCAGGCAGTGAAGAAGTACGACCCCGAGCGCGGGGTGAAGCTCAGCTCCTACGCCGCATGGTGGATACGCGCCTACATCCTGCGTTACATCATGGACAACTGGAAGATGGTGAAGCTGGGGACGACGGAAGCCCAGCGGAAGCTCTTCTTCAAGTTGCGCCAGGAGCAGGACAAGTTGATGGCGCAGGGTTTCGAGGTGACGCCGAAGATGCTGGCCGAGCGCCTCGACGTCACCGAGCAGGACGTGGTGGAGATGGACCAGCGGCTGGGCCACGACGAGATGTCGCTGGACGCGCCGGTGGGAGGGGACGATTCGGGGGCGACGCGGGCGGACCGCTTCCTGCCGTCCTCGTCGGTGGGCGCCGAGGAGCGGCTGGGCAACGAGCAGCTCAAGGCGCTGTTCCGCGAGAAGATGCAGGAGTTCGCGAAGTCGCTCGAGGGCAAGGAGCGCTACATCTTCGAGAACCGGCTGATCTCCGACGAGCCGCTGACGCTCCAGGACATCGGTGACAAGTACGGGGTGAGCCGCGAGCGGGCGAGGCAGATCGAAGCGGCGCTCATCAACCGGATGCGCGAGTACATGCGCGAGCACATTCCGGACTTCGACCTGGTGGCCAACCCGAAGGGGTGAGCGGGCGGGCTACTGCGCGGTGTAGCGCCGGTGCCGGCCCCGGAAGTGCTTGTCGAGGTAGTCCTCCAGCTCGGGGCCCTTCTCTCCACCCGCGGCGGCGAGCAGGGCGTGAGCCCCGTCCACCACCGAGAGCGCCTCCTGGAGGGACACCTCTCCCTCGGAGAGCGCGCTGAAGAGGTGGCAGTGGTAGCGGCGGCAGCCCTCGGGGCGCTGGGCGTAGGCGGTGCAGGTGCGTCCCTCCAGGGCGGCGCAGCGCTGCGGGAGGATGGGCGTGCCGTCCTCGCGCTCCTTCACGGGCAGGCCCAGGGCCTTCAGGGGCCCGGCCTCGGTGGGCCGGAGCGGGACATGGGTGAAGAGGGTGCCGTCGCAGCACAGGCCACAGCGCAGGCACAGCGTGGAGAGGGACATCGGGGCACGGCTTCCGGGGAGCGAGGAGCCCCCTTGCTAGGGGTGAACGGCCTGCCAGGCAAGGGGCTCGTCGTGTGCCTCAGTCCTTCTTCGGCTCGTGGTAGTCGCGGAACGTCGCGACCTCCTCGAGGCGGGCGTCGGTGTAACCCCAGTGCTCGACGTCCACGTTGTACTGCCCCTTGGCGATCAACATTCCCCGGCAGAGCTTCTTCTTCTCGGGCTCGTTGTGCTGGTTGCGGGCCCGCTCGAGCAGCTCGTCCCAGACCCAGCGGGGCACGTGGTCTCTCTGGCCGGGGTAGCTGAAGCGGTAGAAGGTGACGTGGGCCAGCAGCACCTCCCAGTGCGGGTCGAACCGCCGCATCAGGTGCTTCCAGTCCATCTGCTTGCCGCGCGCGAGGATGAGGTGGTTGATGTCCGTGCCGTCGAAGCGCTCGCGCTCGCAGACGAAGGCCTTGGACCAGATGATGTCCTCGGGTGGCGCCACGAGGATGGGCAGCCCGTGGATGACGCCCGGGTGGGCCGCGTCGATCCAGTGGTCATCGACGATGGCCACGCCGTTGCCCGAGCTGAAGATGAGATCGGCGAAGTACTCGTCGTTGGCGTAGGCCTTCGCGATCCACACCGGATCATGCATCTTCGTCTGGAAGCCCATGGAGCCCAGGGCTTCCATGGCGCGCTCCACGTGCTCGCGCTTGAGGAAGAGGTCCAGGTCCTTGGTGTCGCGGTAGATGCCCGTATAGAGGTGCAGCGCATAGGCGCCCGCGACCACGAAGGGAATCTCCGCGTTCTTGAGCGTGCTGAGCGCGAGCAGGTGCGCGCCCCGCTCGATGGGAGGGCGCTGGTCCGCCTGCATCGGAGGCGGCGCCTTGCTCGGTTTGCTCAACGGCCTGGAGGAGTCCTGGCTGCTGTCCTGCCCCTCGGTCGGATTGTCGGTCTGTTGAACGGTCATTCCACGCCCTCGGTGTCCTGGCAGGGAGGTTAGGGATGGGGATTTCCGGGGGCAGGACGGTCCACGGTGGCGCCAGCCTGCCCGGCCGCTCCCCAGGCGGGTGACATCAACTCGGGTTCGCCCAGAGCGCCGTTCCCGGCTCCGAGCCATTCACCTGCCGCTCCGCGTGGCGGTAGGCGCGGGCCTTGCTGGGCGCATCCACCTTCATCTGCTCGCCGCGCGGGCCGTGGAGCTCCAGGTGGTAGCCCCGCTCCCGCTGGCCCTCGTTGGCGATGCTCCAGCCCGCCTGCTTGATGTGCTTCTTGCACACGCGCTCGCGTCCCTTCATGGTCGTCTCCTCATCCTTCGTCGCGGCCATGACGGACCGCGTCACGAGGGTGGAGGATTCGTCCGCTCCAACGGCGCTGCATGCTGTGGCCGGAGGTGGAGGCTCGGATGCCCGCCCATCGGCCTGGCGCGCGTGAGTGCATGGCCGCCGGGCTCCCACGGGGCGTCGGAGCGCCTCGCGGCGTGTCCGCCGGGCCCTCCAGCATGGGCGGTGGCCCTGGCACCCGGGGGCGGGGCGTTCTCATGGTGTGGGGACGGAGGGAGACGACCATGGCACTTCCCAAGCACCTGGACGACGCCGCCGACAGGCTGCACGAGGCCTTCGCCCGTATCGAGGATGCTCGTGCGAAACCCACGAGCCAGGAGAGTCTGCGCGAGTGGTTGAGCGCGCTCACGGACTACGCCCAGGCGTTGATGGACCTGCACGAGTTCAGCAACGAGTCGGTGCACGAGAAGCTCCACCTGCTCTCGGGCCTGCTCAAGCTGCAGTCCTTCCCCGAGGAGCCCCTCCGGGAGCTCGAGCCCCAGGCCCCCCAGACTCCCGGCACTTGAGCGGGTGTGTCACGCCCGGCGCCGTGCCGGCATGCCGCCGAAGGGCCACTCGAAGCCCGGGTACCGGACCAGCTCCGGTGCCGTGCGGCCTCGCCAGGCGAGGGCCTCTCCGGGGCGCATCAGCAGTGCCTGGGGTCCGTGACCCACCTGCCGGCGCACCTGCTTCAACCGCTCGGGATATGGGTCCGCGTCGGGATTCTCGTCCCTCGTGCTGGCGCCACTCACCGGCTCGCCCGGGTAGCCCGGGTAACGCGGGCCCATGCCCTCGCGCCAGTACCAGGGCGCGCCCCCGTCCGCGCACGGCACCACGTAGCGCGCGCCGAGCAGCTCGCCGTAATGCAGGGCTTCCTCTGGCCCGGCCATGAGCTGCTGCGGCTTCCCGAGCGACTCCACGGGCACGTCGACGAGGTAGGCGTCCAGCGTGGTGTAGCCGAAGAAGAGGGGCTCGAGCCGGAAGCCGCGCACGCCGCAGAAGAGCACGTCCACGGGCGCTTCCTTCCTCAGCGCGCGGCAGACGGTGCGCATGTCTCCGCGCACGTCGTGTCCGGCATCCGCGAAGAAGGCGGCGGAGAAGCCCGGTGCGCGCACCAGCCAGGTGTTCCCCTCGTTGAAGAGGCCCGGGTAGAGGCCCTCGCCGTCGGTGGGCTGCTCGCCGTGGAAGGGCAGGGCGCGCACGGTGATGTCACCCACGAGCCGCTCCTCGCCCCAGCGCAGCGCCTCGACGCGGGTGTAGCCGAGCTGTCGCAGCCGCAGCACGCAGTCGGTGGAGAAGAGGCTCTCCCGCTCCACCGCCGGGACGAAGATGCGCGTGTCGCGCGGGAGCTGGAGCAGCGAGCCCAGGTGGAAGTGGTCTCCATGCGAGTGGGTGATGACGACCGCGTCCACCTGGCCCAGGTCCCTCGGCTGCATGGGCGGATAGTCCGGCCGGTCGAGCCGGCTCGCGGGGCGGAAGTAGGGGTCCACCAGGACGCGCGCCTGGGTGCTCGACACCAGCACGGTGTTGTGGCCCACGAAGAGGGCGCCGGGAGCGGGCACGTCCACGGGGCCGTCGTGGCGCACGAGCCAGCCCGCGCTGGACATGTCCGCGAGCAGCTCCCCCACGGCGGGCACGGCGGAGAGGGCCCGCAGCTCGGCCCGGGTGGCACCGCGCGCCAGCGACGCGAAGAGCTCGGCGAGGGCCGGCCATTCGCCGGACTTCACGGGGAAATCGAGTCCCAGCTCCTCCTGGCGCAGGTGGAGGACGCGGGGCTTGTGCCGCGTCGCGTTGGGGAAGAGCACCTCGTGACGCAGCGGGCGCCGGCCTCCGCGCCGCCGGCCCTCGTCGCAGAGCGCGGCATAGCCGGGCGTCTCCTCCAGCCAGCGCACGAGCGCCTTCGCCTCGCGCAGCGATCGCTCCGGCCCCAGCTCGGCGAGCCGCTGCTTGAGGGGGACATGGGCTTGCCGCACGGGCCTCGAGGTGGGGCCCTGGATGCTGCACCCCAGGTCCTCGTGGTGCTCGGCCTCGGTACGGGCGGAGGCGAGGACGGCGAGGCTGACGCCACGGTGGAGGGTGAGCCGCATGGGGACGCTGCTAGCAGACTTGCTTGCTCGCTCCCATCCTTTCCGATGATGCTCCGCGCCGACCGGGAGCAGGGGCCGGAGGGAGAGGGTTGTCGCGTCCGGTAGGCTCTAAGTTCCCGTCACCTTGTGGAGGGGGAGATGAATAGCTTCTTCAGGATGGTTCCCGTCATGCTGGCGGGACTCCTCCTGCTCGGTGCCGCGAGGCCGGAGGGCGCACCGTCCCTCAGTCCCTTCAGACACTACGACAGCAACGTCTTCATCCACGGCAACTTCAGGCCCGCCTTCCAGAAGCAGTGGAAGGCCAGTGCCGAGCGCCGGAAGAACCCTCCTCCCGAAGGAGAGGACCCGCCGTTGCTGCCGCTCTCGGTGTCCTCGTTTCGCACCGTGACAGGCCCCACCGTGCCCAAGCGGCTCGCCGAGAGCGTGAAGTCGCTCGGTTCGGAGGAGCGCGAGGGGCTCGAGGGCGCCCTGACACAGCTGCTCAAGTCCCATGAGCAGACGTTGGATCAACAGGACGAGACGCTGCTGAAGAACAACCTGGCGGGAGCCTTCAACTCCTTCTTCGCGGCCTCGTTCTACGTGCTCAAGAATGGCCAGGAGCTGACTAGCGTGCAGCGGCAATCCATGTTGCAGCAGATCAACGCGGCCATCGCCAAGGGGCTCCAGGACCGGCGCATGTCGGACCGGGACAAGCAGGAGCTGTACGAGTCGGTGGTGCTCGCGAGCCGCATCATCCTCGGGCTCTACAACGAGGGGCGGGACAAGGGGCGCTCGGAGCTGACGCGCGAGTCCCGCGAGCTGGCGAAGGAGCTGCTGGACGAGATGATGGGCATCCGCATCGAGAAGGTGCACGCCGAGGACGATGGGGTGTGGATCGAATGACTCAGGCCCGCGGGTAGAAGGCGAACGCGCCGTAGCCGACGACCTCGCTCTTGTCTCCGGCGGTGTCCCCCGAGCTGCGCAGATCGAGCAGTTCGGCGTTCAGGCCCCGGCGCTTCGCCACGAGCAGCAGGCCGTTGATGGCCGCCGCGCCGCACGCGCGATCGTCCTCGAGGGGCCCCTCGAGCTGGAGGATGTGATCGGCCGTCTCGCGGTCCACCCGCCGGGCGAGCTCATAGGGCAGGTAGTGCGACAGGTCGGAGCTGATGATGGGCAGCACGTCCTGGGTCCAGAGCGTGTCGAGCACCTCGGCCACCTCCTCGGGCGGAGCGGAGCCCACCACGAGCGGCAGCACCTCGAAGTCTCCCAGCGCGCGCTGGAGGAAGGGGAGTTGCACCTCGAGCGAGTGCTCCTTGCGGTGGGCGAGGTCCGAGGCGGTGACGTACGGGGTGGCCTCGGCCCGCGCGCGCAGCGTGCCGTCGACGGGCACGTCTCCGAGCGGGGTGCGGAGGGCCTCGGCGTCCGGGTGTGCCAGCCCGTTGAGCAGGACGAAGTGGCAGGGCCCGAGCAGCAGCACGTGCCTCACCCGGCCCTTCAGCGCGCGCAGGCAGGCATAGGCGCTCGCGGCCACCGGGCCCGAGTACATGTAGCCGGCATGGGGGACGATGAGCGCCGCGGGAGACGGAGGCGGACAGGCGGACGCCTGCTCCAGCCATTGGTCCACCTGACTGGCGAGGAGGGAGGAGGTGGCGGGGTAGAAGGAGCCCGCCACCGCGGGAGCGCGAACACGAGCGGCCATGACCCCACTACGGGTAGGGCCGCTCCGCGCTCAGCGCCAGGGGCGCGAGATGACGCAGGCGTTGATGCCGCCCACGCCCATGGAGAGCTTGCCAGCGCAGCCCTGGGGAGTGGCCACCGCCTTGTCGAAGACGTAGCGGGGGTGCACGCGGCCGATGTCCTTGTTGAGCTCCTCCTCGGACAGCGGCGTGGGGAACACCTGGCCCCGGGCGTAGCCGAGGTACTGGGCCGTCAGCTCCCAGCCGCCACCGGCGCCCATTCCGTGGCCGAAGGTGCCCTTGCGCGCCGTCACCAGCACCGTCTCGGGCAGCACCGCGCGCAACGTCTCCACCTCCAGGTAGTCACCCGGGGTGGCGGTGGCATGCAGATCCCAGCTGCCAATCTCGGACGGCTCCACGCCCGCCTTGCGCAGCGCCTCGTGGATGGCCACGGTGGGGCCCTCCTTCGAGGGCGTGATGATGTGGTCCGCGTCCGCCGTGACGCCCACGGTGATGGGCTCCATGCCCAGCGGCTTGAAGCCCTTGGCGGTGAAGTGCTCCAGGTCCCCGAGGATCCACACCACCGAGCCACCGGCCACGTGCGTGCCGCGCAGCTGCGTCAGCGGCTTGGACACCGCGCCGTCCGCGCTCACCACGCGCGCGTTGTAGAAGCCACCCACCGTGAGCGGGTGCGGCGGAGGATCCGTCATCCCCATCACCACGGCCTTCGCGTCGCCGCAGTTGATGGCGTCCAGCGCCAGCTTCAGCCCGTAGCCGAACGACGAGCACGCCGCCACCGGCGCGAACGTCATGCCGGTGATCTTCCCCATCATCGAAATCTGCGACGCGGGGGTGTTGTGGATGTTCCAGAGGATTTCCGACGGCACCGCGTTCCACGGCGGCTCGGGGGCGCTCCACTTCTTCTGCAGGCGCTGGTTGCGCGTCCGCTTCTCCTTGATGACGGCCAGCTTGGCGGCTTCCACGTTGCCGCCCTGCTGCACGCCCAGGCCTTCGATTTCCTTCTGCTCGGCGAGGTACTCGCGCAGCTCCGGGGACTGGCCGGCCCAGAAGTGCCACCAGTTCTCCTCGGCCACGTCCCGCTCGGCCTCGTCCACGGTGGAGGGCTCGGGAGGCAGGCCGGGCAGGGGCTCACGCGTCTCCAGCCAGCGGCGCAGCGTGCCGTTGCGCTCGGGCGAGGCCCAGAACCGGTCCCACCGCCGCTGGGCGCGGTGCAGGTTCAGGGTGATGTCGTGGATGGTCGGCAGATCTCCCAGGCCGGTGCCCACGTAGACGTGGGAGCGCGCGCCCAGCGCCTGCAGCTCCTGCTCCAGGCCGGGGTTCTGGCCCAGCGCCTGGATGAAGGAGCCAATGGCCATCTTCGTCGGCATGCCCATCTTCTTCTCGAGCTGGGCATAGCGCGTGGCGGGGAAGCGGGCGTCGATCCACGGCTTGTACTCCGCGAAGTCGAAGTCCGGATTGCCGACGAGGAAGTTGTCCGGACCGAAGCCGTTGAAGGGGGAGAGCCAGCTCTCCGACGATGCGAGGTTCCTCTCGAAGGCCTCGATGTTCCGGGACTTGGGAGCGACCACGCCCCAGCCGAAGATTCCCACTCTGCGCACGTTGTGACCTCTGATTCCTGGTTCGCCGCCAACCCTCGAGCCACCGCCTTACAGCGGCTCGATCTTCAGGTTGTCGAAGAAGAGCTGGGCCTCCCAGCTGGAGAACCCGAAACGGTCGTGACCCTTGCCCTCGAGCGGCAGCGGGTCATCGAACTCCATGAAGGGCTTCCCATCGATGGACCAGCGTAACAGCGAGCCCCTGCGCTCGATACGCCAGTGATAGGTGCGGCCGATCTCCACCGGGTAGGGCCGGGCCTCCACCCGCATGTGCGTGTTCTGGCTGAACACGCCCGTCTCCACCAGCCCCGAGCCCTTGCCACCATTCTGCTCGGCCACCTGCCGCGCCTGACGCTGGAGCGCGTCCAGGGGCGCGCCGTGCTCGTCCAGCCGCGCGATGATGGACAGCGAGTTGTTCCACCCGCCGTGAATGAGGATGTACCCGGAGGCATGGTCCGAGCCGTCGCCGAAGATCTCCACCTTGATGTCGCCCTCTGGGGACTGGGAGCGCACGTCGAACTCGACGGCCACGTCGCGCGGCAGCTTCGCCTGGAGCCAGAGCGGGTTGTTCTTCACACCCGGTGAGAGCAGCTGCCCGTTCACCACGCGCCAGTGGCCGCCAGTGGAGAAGAAGTCGCGCTGCACCACGTTGGGGTCCGAGAAGTCCTGGCTGTAGGGGACGGTGGCGGTGGTGGCGGGCTCACTCCGGAAGAGGGCGTAGTGGATGAGCGGGAACTGGATGGCGAGGATGATGGCGGCGAGCACCGCCCAACCCCGGCGGGACAACCCCTCGGGTTTCTTCCAGGCGACGGTGGCCTCGGCGTCCGCGGCGGGAGCGCTATCGGCCTCCGGGCTCTTGGAGTCCCGGTTCTCGGGGTTCTTCTCCTTGCGTCTGGCCTGGCCCATGGGTGTCGCTCGTCCCGGGGGGGTGGAGGGGGGCGCGGACTGTATGCGCGGCCCCGGTGGAGGTAAAGGCTGGTTCCAGCCCGGCTACTTGCCGCCCCGGGGGGCGCTCCAGCGCTTCTCGGTGGCCTTGAGCTCGGCCTGGCGCATCTTCAACCGTTGGCGCTCGGCGAGCTGGCGCTCCTCCTCCTCGGGCGAGGGGCGCACGGCGATCTGATAGACGCTGCCGGCGATGGCGAAGAGGCCCGCGGCGATGATGAGGCCCCAGGGCTGGCTGGCCATGGCGCTGACGAGCCCGCCGAACTGGTGCAGGGCCGCCATGGCGCCGAGCACGAGCAGCCAGCCGCCGAGCAGCGAGGCGATGATGGCGGCCACGTGGCGGTGCAGCACCGCGGCGACGAGGCCGCCGAGGATGAGGCCGGGCGCGAAGCCGACGAGGAAGTCGCTGGGGCCGGCGATCTGCCCGCCCAGCAGTCCGATGGGGACACCCACGCCGAGGTAGATGATGGCGGGCGGGAAGATGAAGCCCAGCACGGCGAGCACCGCGGCGGTGGCGGCGGGCATGCGCGGGTCCATGGACATGCCGAATTTGGTGAACAGTACGCTCGTCCACGCCAGGCCGATGAGGGCCCCCAGGGGCCCGGCCACGATGCGGAAGACGCGGCCTCCCCCGAAGAGCAGCATCGCGAGGCCCACCACACAGCTCACGATGCCGGCCCACATGGGCATCAGCCGGTAGATGGCCACCCAGCCGGCGGGGTTGAACGTCTGGTAGGCCTTGAGGGCTTCGAGGTACGAGTCCACGACGGTGTCCTAGTAGCGCGTGGCGGCGAGCACCACGAGCAGCACGAGGAGGACGGCGGCCAGGATGGCGAAGCCGTAGAGCGCGGGAGCGGTGGAGGCACGGCGCAGCAGCTCCTCGGCCTGCGCCTTGTCCTCCGGGGTGGGGTTGTCCGCCAGGATGCGCTCGGCCTCACGCCGGGCGGAGAGCACGTCCCCCGAGTCCTTGAGCTTCCACGCCGCCTGCATCCGGGGGGAAGCAGGATTCGGCGTCTGTCCGCCTTTCGCCATGGGGGAACTCTATAGCGGGGAATGCAAGGGCGCGTCGACGGTATATAGAACCCCCTATGCCCGTGCGCCCCCTCAGCCGTCGTACCCTCCTGCTCGGGAGCGCGGCGCTCGTCCCGCTGCTGTCCGGACGTGCGTCCGCCTTCGGAGAGAAGAGCCGCTTCATCCCCGCCGTGGCCCGGCATGGTGGCCGGTGGGACACGAGATTGTCGGGGCTCCGACGAATCGCCTGGGAGCTCCAGCGGCGTACCTCGGTGGAGGTGTTGCCGGACGCCCGGCCCTTCGACCTCTCCAGTCCGGACCTCTTCGACTACCCCTTCCTGTACCTGGGCGGGGACGGGGCGTTTCCGCCCTTCAGTGAGGCGGAGGTGGAGAACCTGCGGCGTTACCTGACGTTTGGCGGCTTCCTGCTGGCGGACGCCAATGACGGCAGCGACGGGGAGGGCTTCGACGCCAGCTTCCGCCGCGAGCTGGCGCGGGTGCTGCCGAAGAGCCCGCTCACCCCGGTGCCCTCCAGCCATGTCGTCTTCAAGAGCTTCTTCCTGCTGGACTCGGCGCCGGGCCGGTTGCTCAACAAGCCACAGTTGCTGTCGGCGAACCTCGGAAAGCGGGCGGCGGTGATGTACTCGCAGAACGACCTGGCCGGGGCATGGAACCGCAGCGAGGCGGGAGACTATGAATTCGACGTCTCCCCGGGCGGAGAGCCCCAGCGCGAGCTGGCCGTGCGGCTGGGAGTGAACCTCTGCATGTACGCGCTCTGCCTGGACTACAAGGACGACGCCGTCCACCTGAACCTCATCCTCAACAAGCGCCGCTGACACGAGGCCCCCGACTCATTCATGGACACCACGCCTTTCAATGCCTGGAAGCTCGTCAGCCTCTCGCCGCTGCCCGTATGGGTGCTGGTGCTGCTGGGCGTGGGCCTGGCGCTCGGAGTGGGGCTGGCGGCGTGGGGCGTGCGGCGGGAGCCGGCGCGGCTGCGGCGGTGGGCCCTGTGGTCGCTGCGCGCGGGCGCGGCGCTGGCGGCGCTCTTCTTCCTGTTGGAGCCCGGCATCCGCAACCTGCAGGTGGCGCGGATGAAGAACCGGCTGGCGGTGCTGGTGGACCGCTCGGCCTCGATGAACTTCCCGGTGGAGCCGGGAGGCGTGACGCGCTCGGCGCAGGCGGCGGCCTTCCTGGAGAAGGCGGCGCCGGGGCTGGCGGGGTTGCAGGACCGGTACACGGTGGAGGTGTACGGATTCGATCCGGAGCTGTCGCCCACGTCGGCCGAGGCGCTGGCGAAGGAGCCGGCGCGGGCGGGGACGTCGGACCTGTTGTCGGCGCTGCGCTCGGTGGGAGCGGGGGCGCAGGGGACGAAGAAGCTGGGCGGCGTGCTGCTGGTGAGCGACGGCGCGGACAACGTGGAGCTGGCGGGAGGAGCGGTGGGCCGGGCGCGAGCGGCGCTGGCGGACCTGAACGTGCCGGTGTCCACGTTCCTGGTGGGGCGCGAGGCGCTGAAGGACCTGTCGGTGGATCGGGTGAAGGTGGACGACTTCGCCTTCGTGCGCAACTCCATCACGGTGGAGGTGGAGGTACACGGCCGGGGCTTCTCGGGGCAGGACGTGCCGGTGGTGCTGAAGCAGGAAGGGAAGGTGGTGGCGAGCAAGTCGGTGCGCTTCGAGTCCTCGGATGACATGAAGCCGGTGGGTTTCACCTTCACGCCGGACCAGACGGGGCGCTTCGTGTACACGGTGAGCATGCCGGTGTTCCCGGACGAGGCGGTGGGGGACAACAACACGCGCTCGTTCGTGCTGAAGGTGATTCGGGACCGGGTGCGCGTGCTGCTGGTGGTGGGGCGGCCGTCGTGGGACGAGCGCTTCCTGCGTGGGCTGTTGAGGCAGGACGCGAACGTGGACCTGGTGTCCTTCTACATCCTGCGGACGATGTCGGACGACCCGGGAGTGGTGAGCCAGGAGCGCGAGCTGTCGCTGATTCCCTTCCCGATGGAGGAGATCTTCGACACGAAGCTGGACACGTTCGACGTCGTCATCTTCCAGAACTTTGGATACACGGACACGTCGCTGTCGATTGCCCAGTACGAGCGCAACCTGGAGCGCTACGTGCACAACGGCGGTGCGCTGGTGATGATTGGAGGAGACAGCGTGCTGGGCGAGGGCCGCGCGAGCATGCCCACGCTGTACGAGACGCTGCCGGTGGAGGGAGCGGGTCCAGCGAACGTGGAGCCCTTCAAGGCGCGGCTGACGCCGGAGGGAATGCGTCACCCGGTGACGGCGATGGCGTCGGGAGGGGCGGGCACGGAGACGGTATGGGCGGAGCTGCCGACGATTCCGGGAGCGAACCAGACGCGGGCGAAGAATGGGGCGACGGTGCTGCTGGACCATCCGTTCATGACGGTGGACGGGAAGAACGCGCCGCTGGTGGCGGTGTGGGATTACGGGCGAGGCCGGTCGATGGTGGTGGCGACGGACGCGAGCTGGTACTGGGCCTTCACGGCGCACAAGGGAGGCTCGCCGAGCCGAGCGTATGACCGGTTCTGGAGCAACGCGCTGCGGTGGCTGGTGAGGGATCCGGACCTGACGACGCTGAACGTGACGGCGGATCCTCCCGCGGTGGAGCCGGGCAAGGCGGTGGGGGTGGTGGTGTCCTCGAGGACGGCGGACTACCAGCCGGCGCAGGACGCGCAGGTGAGGGTGGAACTGGTGTCTGTGGATTCGCAGAAGCCGGTGGCGGTGCAGACGGGACAGACGGGTCCGGACGGAGTGGTGCGGCTGGAGTTCGCGCCGCCGGCACCGGGGCCGTACAAGCTGGTGGCCACGGCGAAGAAGGGCGAGACGGACCTGGGGAAGGGTGAGGACGCGGTGGCGGTGCGAGCGGTGGGCCCGGAGCTGTCGGACGCGTCGGTGCGGCCGGAGCTGATGGAGCAGATCGCGAAGTACACGGGAGGCAAGGCGTTCCGGCTGCCGATGGATGGATTGCCGGATGACGTGCCGTTGCTGGACCCGCCGGTGGTGGAAGTGGGCCGGGCGAAGGATCGGCCGCTGTGGGACCGTTGGTACTACCTGGTGGCACTGGTGGGGCTGCTGGGCACCGAGTGGTTCCTGCGCCGCCGCTTCGGGTACGTGTGAAGAATCACTCCTGATCAAACACTCCGCGGAACCAATCATCCGTGGAGCCAATCACCCCTCGCCCTCCGGGAGAGGGACGGGGTGAGGGTATTGGAAGAACTCGGGTTCCATCCCCACTGCCTCCACTCGGTGTTGGAAGAGAGGCTGTTCCTCATGGACTACTTCCTTATGTCTCGGAACAGGCGGAGCATCGACGTCGAAAGTTTCGTCGAGCTGCTGCCTCCTCCGAGCGCTTTCTTGCGTCGGTCTTCATCCGAGCATTTTACGTTCTGCGTTTGGGCGGCGCGTCAATAATGCTGAATTTCAAGAATGGCTCCTCTGAATTGCGAAAGCCAGACCACGTGAATACCGATAGGGATTTTAGGCTTTCCGAATATGAGAATACATACCTGGCATTCACCAATCCACCGAACGCATCAAATATATGGCGTGGAATCCTAGAAAAGCCCTCCCTATAGTAATCAAGGCCTGAACCCGCTTTCTTTTTTTTGCCTTTGAGTGTTTCCCATTCGCCAGGATCTGACGGAATAAGGACCCCAAGACAGAACGACGATGAGGTCCATGCATCTCGGGAGACTTTTCCGGTTTCCTTGAGAAGTTGACCGAATAGCTTATTTATCGTATTCGCAGAGTCGGTGGAATGATTGGACTTTGCTTCAAGCAATATCTTCGTCGGCATGCCCACTGGCCACATTGCGCGGTTCAAAACCAGTTCGATATCCGCGCGCTCGTCATTGTCTCGGCCGAAATGAGATTCCGATGCATTGATTAGATTCTTCTTCTCAAGAAAGAGACGCAACGAGTCTATCAATTGGGCTTCTGGATCTCTACGCATATGTCCTTTAGTCTAACGAATAGCGTTTATCTGACGCTGCGGCAACGCGAATAGAAGGAAGCTTGAGATGGATGGGGTCGCTGTTCCCCTGTGTCAGGGTAGTTGACGCCTGGAGTCACCTACAGGAAAACCAATTCCTAATACTACCCGGTCACTGAGTCTGCTCCGCAAGAGTGGGCAGAACTACACCTACGTGCATGGCTGCTCGGGCGAGTCGTTCTTCGGTATCCATCTCTCGCTGGCCAACGATGAGAGCCGCGACATCCGGCCCCAGTTCATCATCGTCGGTGGCCCGGACAGCAGCTTCTACCGCATCGCCGATGTCCAGAGACCCTCGAAGAACACGCTGGAGTTCACGCTCTCCTTGGGCTCGGAGGTCTTCACGATCGAATACGAGCGCATCAACGACTCGGTGGGCTTCTGGAGTGGACGGCTCTTCAACGGTCCATGGACGCAGGACGACGGCATGTACCTCGCCGACCATGCACGTCTGTCCCGATTCAATGAAGTCTGTGAATCGCTGGAGGACTGACGCGCGAGGGTTTCCGGCGCGTCAGCGTCCCTGGCGGGAGCACGGCTCAGCCCCGCCGCTTCGTCCCACTCTTGGCGCCGGGCGGGACCGGGTCCTTCGGCAGGTGTCTCAGCCCCATCCAGCCGAGTGCGGCCACGTGGCGCGCCACGTGGTCGATGGAGAAGGCGCGGCCCTCCGCCGCCCACCACTGTCCCACCTGGGTGACCATCCCGACGAGCGCGTTGGCGTAGATGGGCGCGACCTTCGGGTTGTAGCCCGCCTGCTCGAACTCGCTCTGGAAGATGTCTCCCACGCGCTCGGCCAGGTCGTCGATGACGCGCGTCAATCCTCGCCGGGCCTCGTCGTTCGGCGAGTCGCGCGTGAGCACGGCGAACCCCGCCGGCTCCTCCTTCACGTACGTCATGAAGGCCATCACCGCGGCCTCGAAGCGCTCGCGGGGGATGCCCTTCGCGATGCTCTCCGATACGCGCGCCACCAGGTTGTCCATCTCCCGGTCCACGATGGCCGCGTACAGGCCCTCCTTCGCACCGAAGTGCTCGTAGACGATGGGCTTGGACACTCCCGCCTTCTGCGCGATCTCCTCGATGGAGGCCGCCTCGTAGCCGTGCGAGGCGAAGACCGACCGTCCTACCTCCATCAACTGCACCCGGCGCTCCGCACCCGACAGGCGTTGTTTCCTGGCCATGTTGACCTCGAACCTACGCTTGGGTAGGTTACCGGACCGAAAGTTACTCGGCGGTAACCCGCCGTGGAAGAGGGAGTCCTCGTGTACCTCGCCGCTTGCTTCGCTGTCTTCGCCATCGCGGGTTTCGAGGCCGAGGCGCGGTCATGAGCGCCGCGGAGGCCGTGGGCGGGAAGCCCCGGATGCGGGGAGTGCTGCACCAGTTCGCGGCCGCCGTGGCACTGGGGGCGGGACTCGTTCTCGTCTCCATGGCGCCTGGCGCGCGGGCCGCCACGGGGGCGGCGCTGTTCTCCGTCAGCCTCATCACCCTGTTCGCAGTGAGCGCGACCTACCACCGGGTGAACTGGTCCGTGCCCGCGCGGGCATGGATGCGGCGGATGGACCATGCGTCCATCTTCATCCTCATCGCGGGCACCTATACGCCCGTGGCCCTCATCGGCCTGCCGGAAGCGGTGGGCAACAGCCTGCTGCGTGCCATCTGGGCCGGCGCGCTGCTGGGAGTGCTGCAGTCGCTGTTCTGGGTGAACGCACCCAAAGCCATCACAGCCGCGCTCGCCGTCGGGGTGGGCTGGACGCTGGTGCCCTATATGGGCGAGGCGTACCGCTCGCTCGGGGCGGCGCAGCTCGCGCTCATCCTCGCGGGCGGGGTGGCCTACACGGCGGGCGCGCTCGCGTACGCCTTGAAGCGGCCGAACCCCCGGCCCGGAGTGTTTGGCTACCACGAGGTGTTCCATGCGCTGACCATCGTCGGCGCGGTGCTCCACTTCACCGTGGTGCTCCTGCTGGTCCGCTCCGCTCCCGCCTGAGAGGCGGGCCCATCAGAGGGCCCACATCATCAGTGCCAGCGGTTCCGCCGGGGACTGGCTCGAGCTCCGAGGTGACGGCTACTTCTTCGGCAGCAGTGCGTCGTCGATCTGGCGGGCGCGGATGGCGGCGGGGCGGCTGTTGATGCGTGCGGCATAGCGCTCGAAGACCGGACGCTTCTCGATGCTGCCGAACTGCATGCCCCAGCTGATCTGCGAACCGGTGTAGACGTCCGCGGCGGTGAACCGGTCACCGGTGAGGTAGTCGCCCTTCGACAGCACGTTCTCGAGCGCGTTGAGGACCGAGTCGAGGCTGCCATAGCCCACCGTCCCGGCCCGCTCGGGGGGAACCTGGAAGCCCATGGCCTTGTTGGAGATCGCCGACTCGACGGGGCCGGCGCCGAAGAACAGCCAGCGGTAGTAGGGGCCGCGCTCGCGGCTTCCCGGCGCGGGAGCCAGGTTCGCCTGCGGGAAGGCATCGGCGAGATAGGTGCAGATGGCCGCCGCCTCGGTGACGACCGTGTCGCCGTGGCGGATCGCCGGGACCTTGCCCATCGGGTTGATCGCCAGATAGGCGGGCGCCTTCATCGTCGTGCCGTACTCGAGCACCTCGGTCCGATACGGCTGCCCGACCTCCTCCAGCATCCAGCGCACGATCCGGCCGCGCGACATCGGGTTGGTATAGAAAACGAGCTCGTCGGACATGGTTTGCTCCTTGGGGTTGGGGCCGCGACCCTAGCCCGGTTCGTGGCGTGGTGGGCGGGAGAGCTTCTACGGCTTGGGCGGCTTGGGCGTCCTGCGGATGGGACTGTCGCCAAGCTCACTGGTCACGGGCTTCGACTCCAGCTGGCAGTCGTCCGGAGAGAAGTGATTGTGGTGCGAAAACTTCACCGTCAGCCGATGCTTGCCGGGTGGCACGGGGTATTCCGACGAGAGCTCCACCACCGTGCGGTAGGTTGCTCCGGGCTTCAATTCGATGAACCGGCCGGGCGGGGCCCGCTTGGCCATCATTCCCTGATAGGCGATGCGCTGGCCGTCGACCTCGACCTGGAAGAGGTTGTTCGACAGCTTTCCCTTCTCGGCGACGCTGGGCCCGTCGAGCTGGAGCGTCCGCGTGAGCGAGTTGGAGATCTTCAGCTCCACGGAGTACTTCCACCCGTCCGGGCCGGGGGTCGCCTCGAAGAGGCTGACGGTGACGGGCCAGGTCAACAGCTTCGCCTCGCGCGTCTTCAGGTCGACCAGGTGGCGGACGCCCACCTCGTCCTCGATGAGCATCGACGTTCCCGTCGCGTCGAGCGCCATCGACTTGAAGAACACCACCTGCACGCCGGTCTCCACCTGCTCGTCGACGAGGTACTTGTAGACCTCGACCTGCCAGAGCGGCTTGCCGGACTTCTCGTCGACCGCGAAGAGCACGCCGTTGTGTGACCACCGGGATTCGTAGCGCACGCCGTCCCGGGTGATGGGGGCGATGACCGGCGGCGGGGGCCTGCTCGCGGAAGGATGGTCGGTCATGGAGAGGTTCTCCCGAGGGGTGAAGGGCGAAGCATGTTCCACCACTCTATCGCCCGCTGGCATGTCCGTGACGCGTTGGTTGCGGCTCTGACAAAGCGGAGTTTCGCGGTCATTGCTTGTGGCGGGGGACGCACGCCCGGGTTAGGCCGAGGGCATCGCGGCGCCTGCCGCCGCAGGAGGGAATCATGGAATACCGCAAGCTGGGCCACAGCGGCCTGAAGGTGTCCAACCTGTGTCTGGGAACGATGACGTTCGGTGAGCCCGCCGAGGGCTCGATGATGCACGGGGTGGCATCGGACGAGAAGACGTCCTTCGCCATCATGGACCGGGCGCTCGAGGCCGGTATCAACTTCTGGGACACGGCCAACGTCTACGGCAACGACGGGCTCACCGAGCGCGTGCTGGGCAACTGGTTCACCCGCACGAAGCGGCGCGACGAGGTGGTGCTGGCCACCAAGTTCCGCTTCCGCATGGGCAAGGGGCCCAATGACACGGGGGCCTCGCGTTATCAGATCCGCTCGGCGGTGGAGGGGAGCCTGCGCCGGTTGCAGACCGATCGTATCGACCTGTACCAGGTGCACATGCAGGACATCGACACGCCCGAGGAGGAGACGCTCCGGGCGCTGGAGGACCTGGTGCGCCAGGGCAAGGTGCTCTACATCGGCGCCAGCAACTACGCCGCCTACCGGCTGGTGGACAGTCTGTGGACCAGCAAGACGCAGCACCTCTCGCGCTTCGTGGCGCTGCAGGCCCAGTACAGCCTGGTGGTGCGCGAGCTGGAGCGCGAGCACGTGTCCGTGTGTGAGCAGTTCGGCCTGGGCATCCTCCCGTGGTCTCCCCTGGCCGGCGGCTTCCTGTCGGGCAAGTACCGCAAGGGCCAGCCCCCGCCGGACTCCTCGCGTCTGGCGAAGTGGAAGGACCGGCTGGCGGGCTTCGACACCCCACGGAACTGGCGCATCCTCGAGGCGGTGGACGCGGTGGCCAGCGAGCTGAACGCCTCAGCCTCCCAGGTGGCCCTGGCGTGGCTGCTGCGCAAGCGCGCCGTCACCTCCGTCATCTTCGGCGCTCGCACCGTGGAGCAGCTCGAGGACAACCTGAAGGCCGCCGAGCTGAAGCTGGATGATGCCCAGTTCAAGCGGCTGGATGAGGCCAGTGCCCTGGAGCTGGGCTACCCGTACGACTTCATGCAGCGCATCCAGGGCCGCTGGTAGCGGCCGCGTCAGGTGTTCGGGAGGCTGGTGGACCTGTGGGGGGCGCTATGTTCGGACGCCCCATGCCAGTCTCCCTCTTTCGTGCCGCGTTGCTCCTGCTGTTCCTCTCGGGTTGCCGGACGGCCTCGAACCCTTCTCCACCCCTCGATCCGGAGGTCGCCGGGCTGCTCCAGCGGCTCAGGGCCACTCCCGACGATGGACTGGCCACGTACGAGCTGGCCGCTCGCTACGCCGGGCTGGGAGAGAACGAGCAGGCGCTCCGGTGGATGGAGCGGCTCGAGGCGCTGCGTTGGCGCTACGGAGTCGGGGACGCGCACTTCGGTGCGCTCGCGCGGACGCCGGAGTACCGCGAGGTCGCGGCGCGGCTCGCCACCCTCCATCCCCTGGTGGCCCGTAGCAGCCCCGTCTTCACCCTCGCGGAGAAGGCCCTCACCCCCGAGGGCATCACCTACGATCCCGTCACCGACACCTTCTTCGTGAGCAGCATCCGCAAGCGCAAGGTGGTTGCCCTGGCCCGGAATGGCCAGCTGCGTGACTTCACGGGCTCGGGGCAGGACGGCCTCCTGGGGTGCTCGGGATGAAGGTGGATGCCGCGCGCCGTCACCTCTGGGTGGCCAGCTACGCCAGCAGGGGCATGGAGAACGCGCAGCCCGAGGAGCGGGGACACTCCGGACTCTTCCAGTACGATCTGCGCACCGGTGGGTTGCTCCGCCGGTTCGCCCTGGGCAACCAGCCCCGCGCGAACCTGGTCAATGACATCGCGCTGGACGCCTCGGGAGACGTCTTCGTGACCAACAGCGAGCGAGGCACGGTGAGCGTTCTGCGCGCGGGTACGGAGGCGCTCGTACCGCTCATGCCCGAGGGCTCCTTGCCCTATCCCAACGGCATCGCCCTCTCGGAGGATGGGGCCCGGCTCTACGTGGCGCACTCCCAGGGCATCGCCTCGGTGGATCCTTCGACGGGACGGCACACTCCCGTCCGGGCGCCACCGGGCGTGCTGCTGGCGGGCCTCGATGGAATGTCCATCTACCGGAGCAGTCTGATTGGCGTACAGAACGGCTTCGGACGGGGGCGCATCGTCCGCTTCCATTTCGGCGCGGACCCCACGCGGGTGGAGCGCGAGGAACCCCTCGAGTCCGGCAACCCGCTATTCGACATCCCCACCACGGGCACGGTGGTGGGCAACACCTTCGTCTATATCGCCAACAGCCAGCTCCGCAGGCGAGGGCCCGAGGGCGAGCTCCTGCCCCCGGAGCAACTCGACGAGACCGTGCTGCTCCAGGTGGCGCTAAGCCAGCCGAAGTAAGTCCGTTCAGGGGTTTGTCCTCAGCTCGAAAGCAGGAGGGACCCCTCCGGGCACGGTCTCGCCAGACTTGTCCAACAGTTGGACAAGTTCGTGAAGAGCGCGCCCGGCAGGCGGACTCACCCACCCCTGAAAGGACTTTGTTCCGATGGCTTAGATGAGTGACGCGGGCGTCCTCCCGGGTCCGTGGCTGGAGCGGCGCGGACTGGTAGGGTAGGGCGCATGCGGCTCGATGACACGGAACGAGATGTGATGCGCTCTCTCCTGCCCGGGGAGAAGCAGCTGCGGCGCTGGGTGTTCCTCCTGGGTGGCTTGGCGCTGATGGGCGGGTGTGATGGAGGAGAGGTGCAGCCAGAGGAGCGCCCCACCTTCAGCAAGGACGTGGTTCCCCTCTTCCAGGGCTCGTGCGGCTTCGGCTCGGGGTGTCACGGCACGGCCCAGCCGGCGGGCCATGTGCAGCTCACCCTCGGCTCCGGGGATGCCGCCACGCTCCTGGCCCGGTTGAAGGAGAAGAGCGTCCGCGAGCCCTCGTTGCCGCTGGTGGACCCGGGCAATCCCTCGGGAAGCTTCCTGCTGCACAAGGTGACGGGGGACTACACGGGCCTGCCGTGCGCTCCGAGCGCTTGTGGCGAGCGCATGCCCCAACGCAGCACGCCTCTTCCCCAGGAGAGCCTCGACATGCTGGAGCTGTGGATCCAACAGGGCGCCGTGCTCGAATAGAGGGGTTCATGAAGCTCCACGCCATGGCCTCTTCCTGGAGATTCCTCACCTGCCTGGGCCTGCTGTCCGCGGCCTCCGTGCATGCACACGGGGGCTTGATGGAGACCGACAGCTACACCTCGCGCCGGGGACACCCGGAAGACCGGTTGATGGGCTTCACCCGGGGCACGCTCCTCTCCCGTGATGACGGTGCCTCCTGGCGCTGGGTGTGCGCGGAGGCCATGGGCTATGGCAGCTGGCCTCCAGAGCGCTACGTGTGGCTCTCGAGTGGGGACATCCTCACGGCCACGGGCAAGGCGCTGTTGCGCTCGCGTGATGGAGGCTGCACCTGGGTTGCCTCGACGGCGTTCCAGGACCTCTGGGTCTCCAGCCTCGCCGAGCACCCCACGGACGGCTCCCTGCTCTACGTGGCCACCGGAAGGCCCGCGATGACCAACCTCCTGTTCCGCTCGCGGGATGGCGGGGAGACGTGGACGCCCACCGCGCTGAGCCGTGAGGCCGTCTTCTCCGCGGTGCGCGTGGCTCACTCCGACCCGAAGCGCCTCTACCTCAGTGGCTGGAAGGGCTACGCCATGTACCTCTTCCGCAGCGGTGACGAGGGCGAGACGTGGGAGGACCTGCCCCAGACATTCCCCGCGGGGCTCGAGGGCGCGTATGACTTGAAGCTGCTGGCGGTGAGCCCGGCCAATCCAGACGTGCTGTGGATGCGCGTGTCCTCACGGACTCCGGCGGGCGGCATCCTCTACACCGTGCTGCGCAGTGACGATGGGGGCCGCACGCTCACGACCGTGCTGGCGCAGGAGGACCCGCTCGTCAACATGGACGTCTCGGCCGATGGCCGGACCACCTGGGTGGCGACCTACAATCACCTGTTCCGGGGCCGCGAGGGAGAGTCCATGCTCCCGTTGCCGCTGCCCACGGGCAACGCGTGCGTGACGCGTGAGGGCGGCACCCTCTTCGCTTGCGGCTCCACCTGGGTGCACGAGTGGGCCCTGGCGCGCAGCACCGACGAGGGCACTTCCTGGGAGCCTCTCTTCAGCCTTCGCGACCTCCAGGGCGTCCACCAATGTCCAGCGGGGACGCCTGTGAAGGATCTGTGCACGCCCCTCTGGCCCCAGCTCGCGCAGCAGCTCGGTGCACCCGTCTACCCCGTGCCACCGGACGCTGGAACGCCAGACGGGGAAGTGCCTCCGAAGTCAGACGGGTGCGGCGCCACGGCCGGGAGCGCGGGGATGGCCCCGCTGCTCCTCTCCATCCTGCTGCGCCGGCGTGGGCGGCGCGCGCGGTGAGCGCCGCGCTCCAGGTGAGTCCTGGAGCGCGGGTCCTTCAATCGCTACGGGCAGGGCGAGCCCAACACGTAGCCCGCCTTGCAGATACACCGGCAGAACGCATCCTCCCCGGGCACGTTGCAGGCGGGACGTACCATGAGGGTCTTCTGGAGGACCTTCTGGCCCAGACGATCCTTGAGGATGACGATGAGCTCGTAGTTCTGATCGTATATGTCCTTGTTGGACCACTGGTTGGGACACAGCGTCACGTTGGAGAACGAGGCGTCGTCCAGGTCGATGTTCGATCCCCGGCCGTCCGGACCTCGCTGCAGGTTGGCGGTCCGTGAGTCGAGCGTGAGCCTGCCGGTCTCGGGATTCTTCAGCGCGCCCAGGATGCTCACACCACAGGGATCGATGTTGATCACGTCGTACACTCCGACGAACGACACCCGCCCGCCCTGGATCGGTTCGATGACCGTGAGGGTGCTCCCCGTGGTGAGCGGATAGGACGTCCAGTCAGGCCCCAGCGCCTTGATCTTGAAGTCGAGCGCCCCATTGGGATCCCCCAGGTAGGGGACGCCGCATGGTGTGTCGGGAATGGTCCCCGCGTCGGGCGTCGTGCCCGCATCCGGAGTCGTTCCCGCGTCGGGGGTGGAAGTCCCCGCGTCAGGAGCCGTGCCCGCGTCAGGAGCCGTCCCAGCGTCGGGGATGCCCGCGTCCTCGGCCGTGCCCGAGTCGGGAGCCGTGCCCGAATCGGGGATGCCCGCGTCCTGGTTCGTGCCCGAGTCGGGGATGCCCGAATCGGGGATGCCCGCGTCCTCGGTCGTGCCGGCGTCCTGACTGGTCCCCGCGTCCGGCGTGGGGTCGCCGCCATCCGGGTCACAGCTCATGACCAGACAGAGCGACAGCAGGACGACGGGGATGGACTTCATGAGATGCACTCGCATTGCGGCCCTGTCAGAAGCAGTTCACGTTGTCCTGCTTCGGGTAGTAATAGATGAAGGCATTGCAGTGCTCGTTCTGATCCACCTGCGGTCCGAAGGTGTAGCAGCAGTCGAGCAGCCGGTCGGGCGTCGAGTACTTCTCCTTGTCGAACGCATCCAGGGCCGCGCATCCAATGGGAGGAGGCGTCCACTCGTAGTTGCACGTGTACCAGATGCCTCCGCCCGCGGGCAGCGTGCGGTCCAGCTCGGGCGAACGCGTCATGGGCGGATCGTCCCACACATCCGAGGTGTAGAAGCGCTGATCCTCCGGGGGCCGCTCGAGGCTCATGCCATCCCAGGCGTAGATGCGGAACTGCTTGCCCCGGCTGTGGAAGTGGCCGTTGGCCCCGATGATCTGCACGGGGTTCGTGTTGTTGAGATTGCAGGTCCCATCGAAGGTGGGCGTGGGGTTCTTCGTGCAGACGCGGATGGACTGCTTGGTGGCGAAGATGGTCCCCAGCTCGTGCTTCACCTGCTCCTTGGGGATGGCCCAGAAGTTCACCCACACCCGGCCGTAGTTCTGCGGCGTCTTCTGGGTGGAGGCGTTGACGAAGTGCGACTGCAACATCAGCCACTCTTCCGGCTGGATGACATTGGCCACCCCCTCCGGATACGTCCAGTCGATGGTTCCATCCTGCTGTGTGTTGGCCAGCAGCGGCCAGTCCGCCCAGTTGGCGCTGTTGAAGCAGGGACCCGAGCCGTTGGAGGCCGGCTGGAACTCACCGTTGGCCGGATCCAGCCCGAAGATGGTGCGCACCCGGTAGATGTTCATGTGGTGCGAGCCATCCCGCTGGGAGATCTGGATGCGGTGCAGGTTGATGGGCTCGTTCGCCGGCATGCCGTTGGCCGCGGCGATGTCTCCCGCCTTGAAGAAGTAGCAGTCCTGCTGCTCGATGCCCTGGGGGACCTCGGTCTCCCGGGTGATGTACTGGAACCCCTGACCCGACGGGACAGGGTCCAGGGCGAAGTCATCCCTCGGCTCCGGAGGATCGACGGTGCCGGGACAGGCCGTGTTCGTCAGGGCGAGCAGCGAGAGCAGGGCGAGCGGTCTTCTCATGGGGCTCCTTCGGGTAGAAGCGGTCGGATCGACCCACGAGCATCCTGCACTTCCCCTCGAAAAGCACCCCCACACGGGGCTGGAGTGCTTCCGAGCGGGCAGCCTCCTCCCCGGTCCACCGAGGCCATGGACGGGGACTCTCGCGAATTGGGAAAAGCATATCCCAACTTGGGAATCGCTGGCATCCTGGAAAGCCCCGCTTCCGACCTCGCGGGCCAGGAGAGAACACGCCATGTCACGCTCCAGCACCCTCTTCAGTGCGATCGCCGCGCTCGTGTGTGGATGCACCACGGATCCGCGAGAGCTTCCCAACGCGCCCCTGGAGACGGGTGGCAACGCGGCGGCCCTGAGCTCGCCGGAGCTGGTCGTCTACGGCTGTCCACCCGGCGCGGTGGGCGTCGTGGGCGCCACGTTCAAGGGGATTCCCGCCTACTGTCAGCCCTCGGGCGGCGGCTTCTACCAGTGCGATGAGCTGGGCAACCGCTTCATGCGGGACGCCTACCAGCACCCCAACCTCGACAATGTCGTCACCGACCTCGCGGACGCGATGTGCCCGAACGCGGCGGCCATGCCCCAGTACAGCGTCTGGGGCCCCGGCTACCGCGATACCCGGGGCAAGGCGCCGCTCCCCGGTGATCTGATCGTCTTCTCGGGTCAACTGAACGGCCTGGCCATCGCGCATGTCGCGGTGGTCACCGGTATGGACGCCGGCAACGTCTACTACATGCAGCAGAACATGAACGACCCCACCGGCAGCACCGGCTGGGATGCCAGGAAGTCGTGGTTCTCCAAGTCGAAGGTGCTCTGCTGGATCCACCCCGAGCCGGTGGCGAGCCCCCCGCCGGCCAACCCGCCCGACTGTGGCTGTTTCGATGGCGAGGGGGACTACTGCGGACTCGCGATCGCCGACCACCAGGCGTGGTTCGGCTGCGGCGCCAACGTCACCGCCCCGCTGAGCTACGACAACGTCTACAACTGCCGCGGCGGCGTGTTCAGCCTGAAGTCCACGTGCTCCAACTGCGTGACCCAGCGCTACACCTCGACGGTGGGGGGTTACTGCGCCGATGGCAACCCCTGTGGCCACGTCTTCCGCTATACGAACGGCACCTATTGCGGCTCCTCGACGGACAACGGCTTCTCCGGCGGGGCGGCGGACACGCTCTACACCTGCACGGACGGCCTCGTGACCGCCACCTCCGCCTGCTCGGAGGGCTGCACGCCCCAGAAGGGTGGCTCCGACAAGTGTGACTGAGCGTCACGAGGGGGTGCGCACATGAGCCAGAAACCGGAGCACCCGGCCGTCGGGCTCGGGGTCATCATCCAACGGGGGGAGGAGATCCTGCTGGGCCAGCGCAAGGGCTGGCAGGGGGGCTTCTACTCCATTCCTGGCGGGCTGCTGGAGGTGGGAGAGAGCTTCGAGGAGGGCGCCATCCGGGAGGTCCGGGAGGAGACGGGCCTGGAGTTGATCGACCCGAGGGTCATCGCCGTCACCAACAACCTCGAGACCTTCCGGCGGACGGGCAAGCACCACGTCTCGGTCATCCTGTACACCCAGTGGTTCCGTGGAGAGCCCGTGGTGATGGAGCCCGGCAAGTGCGCGGGCTGGGGCTGGTACGATCCGCGCCAGCTTCCCGAGCCCCACTTCGAGGCGAGCCGGCGTGGGGTGGCGTGCCTTCTCCGGGGGAACTTCTACGAGCGCGAGTGACCCCGCAACGCACCGAGGCGCCAGCGGGCGGTGTACCGTCCGCTGGCGCCTCGATCAACCGCGTGGCTCGCGGCTTCAGGCCAGGACGTAGTCGCGGCAGTTGCCACCACCGAAATAGCCACCAGAGCTAGCCAGACCGCCGCGGATGTTCGTCTTGATCTTCATTTGTGTGTTCCTCGTGGGTTATCGACTTCATTCCTATTGAGAGCGGGTGGGCGCGGTTGTGATGCGCGTGGTTTCCTCCGTATTTTCGACGGTGATTTCCAGCGCATCCCGGAGCAGCTCCATGAGGTCGGGCAGCGGGCGCGTGATGCCGATGCGCAGCCGGTGGCTGAGGGAGAGAGCCGCACTGGAGAACTTCCGCTCCGGGTGGGGGCGCTGGAGCAACGCATTGACCTGGCTCTGAATACCCTCGAGGGCGCGCAGCACGGGGCGCTCGATGGACAGGTACTCCGCCAGCGCGTCCGCGATGGCCTCCAGGACGTCACTCCGGGCCTCCGGGGCCGCGTCCGCGCGTGAGCGGAGCAACTCGCGGAGCCTCAGACGCGCCCGCGCATCCACCGCGTCGTGCGCGGGGATGAAGGCGTCCTGGAGGTGCCGCGGCGTGTCCTCCCGGAAGCCCTTCAGGATGTGCAAGGCGTTCTCGTACTGCTCGACGCGGCGGGACTCGACCTGAGCCCGGGTGGAGGGCTGGTTCAGTCCCAGGGTCTCGATCATCCGCCAGTCGATCTCGACCCGGGCGCGCAGCCGCCCCAGGAGTCCATCAGGCTCGTCCTCCACCGGGAGGAGCGCCGAGCGGAGCGCGTCGTAGGCTCCGCACATGCGGCCCCAGAGGTTGAACTGGAGCGAATAGAGCAGGAGCCCCAGCATCGCGTAGTCCACGGCGGCGGGGATGTCCGCGGCCCACTCCGGCAGGGGCACGGGAGGACCCTCCACGGGCTTGCCATCCATCAACGTCGCGAAGAACTCCTCCACCATGTGCGGGGGGCCGGCGCAGACGCCGCGGCTGGAGAGGAACTGGTTCTCATGCTCGCTGATGCGGTACAGCTCGGCGGGCGTGATGGGCGTGTCGTACGGCCTCGGCTCTTCCGGGTGGTAGAGCAGATAGGCCGCCACCATCCGCACTCCATCCGTCACCCGGAACATGGAGGACAGCACGGGATCCAGCTCGCCATTGGGGACGGGGTTGTTGCCGCGCATCAGCAACAGTGTGGGGAGGGCCAGCACGGCCACGCAGAAGGCGTGGAGATCCCCGACCCGCCAGCGTCCATCCGGGAGCAGGGGACGGCGGCGCAGGTATTCCTCCCGGACCGCGAGCACTCCCCGCAGCACGGACTTCCAGTGCCGTGTCATCGACCGGAGCGCCGTCACGTTCATCATCGCCTCGTCCCGGAAGCGGCTGCCCGGGTAGGGGCACGGCTTCCACTCCGTCGGAAGCTTCATGCGCATGGCCACGGGGAAGACGTTCATCTCCCCGACATGGCGTCCCTCCGCGTCGAGCGCCGGGTGGGCGATGCGATGCAACGGGAGCACCGCCTCGAGGAAGCCCAGCTCCAACGGACGTCCCGTCAACCGCTCCATCACGCGGGGACAGTCCGGGTTCCACCACAGGGGCTCGGTGGGGGCTTCTCTCAGGGCCTCGGCTTCCAGGAACCGCTGATGGATGTCTCCCCGCGACGAGGGCTTCGGGGCCTCGCGCGAGAGGATCTCCTCGGACAGGAGGGCCTCGAGCAGTTCCCTCACGCGCTCCCAGGGATAGGGCTCTCCGCCGCTCCAGGTGGTGGCGCTGCCGGCCATGAACTGGTCCTGCTGGAGCAGGGCCTCTCCGAAGGAGTGCAGGTCCGGCTCGTCGATGGTGATCTCCTTGATGCCGAAGAAGAGATGCAGCTCCCGGTTGCCCTCGGGGGTGGTGATGTACTCGCGCGTGAAGCGACGCCGCATGGGCACGTACAGCGTCTCGTGGGGATCAACGGGTACGGCTTCCTGACTCATTCGAGGGCTCCTGGGAGCAAGCCCGGGAGCTCCAGGCGCGGAGGGGCTGCTCCGTCTGGGTGTGGTTCATGCGGAGGGAGCGCGGGCGAGCCGTTCGTGATGAGCGCGGGGCCACCTTCTCAACGCCTGCCTGGAGGGCGGGCGGCAGGGCATGCGCTTGTGCGTCCAATGGGGCAACCGCTCAAACCAGACACAGACATCGTTCAGCCATCGCTCGCCGCTCGATGTCTGCATTTACAGCGCCGCGTGTCGTGAGCGACGGCGCATACCACAACTGCCTCGGCCCAGGTCAATGCGCGGTGCGTTGGCCGAGGGGGGCCGCACCCTGCGGAGAGCGCTGTCTGGAAGTGTAAAATTATATCAATACGTCACGGCGTGGACGTGCCTGAAGGAGGCTTGGGGCGTCCTTGACGCCGCGCGAAATGAAGGGTAGCCAGACAATCGGCAATTCAACGAATGCCCGGTAACCACCGCGCCGCGTATTCTCCGGCGGCTCCTGCCCTGGGGGGCGGGCAAGGCGGGGGCAGTCCTCTCACCCTCGGAGGCAGCCATGAGATTCACCACGTATTGCCGCTCCATCCTGTTCACTCCGGCGCTGGCGGTCGAACGCTTCGCCCGGGGGCAGCAGTCCGGTGCAGACATGTCCCTGGTGGATCTGGAGGACTCGGTGGCCGCGCCCTTCAAGGACGCCGCGCGGAGCAAGGCGGAGGCGTTCTTCACCGCGCCGCGCACCGCTCGCGGCCGCCGGGCCATCCGCATCAACTCCATCACCAAGCCCGAGGGCATGCGCGACCTGCTCGCCATCCGCGACTACGCCTCCAAGCCGGACGTCATCATGCTGCCCAAGACGGAGTCGCCGCGGGACCTGGAGATCGTCGAGCAGGTGCTCGGCTCCGAGTGTGCCCAGGTGGACCTGCTCGCCCTGGTGGAGACGGCGCGGGGCATCGAGAACGTCGACGCCATCTCCCGCGCCACGCCGCGGCTCAAGGGTTTCGTCTTCGGCTCGGCGGACTTCTCCTTCAACATCGGCGCGTCCCTGTCCTGGGAGCCCCTGTACTACGCGCGTGCGCGGCTCGTCACCGCCGCGCGTGCCGCCAACCTGCACGTCATCGACTCGCCCTTCTTCGACATCCCCAACGTGGAGGAGCTGCGCCGCGAGGTCTCGCTCGCCCGGAACATGGGCTTCAGCGGCAAGGTGGCCATCCACCCGGGGCAGATTGAAATCATCCAGCCCGGTTTCTCCCCGGACGAGCGCATGCTGGCGAAGGCCCGGAAGATCCTCGCCGAGAGCCAGGCGAAGGACTTCAACATCGCCGTCGTGGATGGGACCATGATGGGGACCCCGTTCATCGAGGCGGCCCGGCGGATGCTCGAGGAGTTCGGCAATCGCGAGGGCTGAGCCCCGCGCACCCTGGCAGCACCACACATACGTCAGCCAACCCGTGAGAGGAGTCTCCATGGAGTCGAGCACCGCCCAGAACGTCGTGGGCCCCCGGCAGTACCGCAACAACGAGAAGATGATCGCCCTGGGCGACCGCGGTTGGTTGCGCGCCGCCGAGGACGGGCTCATTGGCATCAAGGTGGACTTCGACTCCAACAACCGGCTCATCGACCGGCAGCACGACCATGAGTTCATGGTGCTGTGCTCGTGCTCGTACCTCGGGCTCAACCACCACCCGAAGATCATCCAGGGCGCCATCGACGCGCTGAAGGAGTGCGGCACCACCAGCCTGTCCCTGTCCACCGTGCGCATCCGGCCGAACCTGCTGGTGCGCCTGGAGGAGGAGCTGAGCTCGCTCTACGGCGGCCCGGCGGTGCTCGGCGCCACGTGCAGCGCGCTGTCCGCCGGCATCCTGCCGCTGATCGCCTCGGGCCACCTCACCGAGGATGGCAAGCCGCGCGTCATGGTCTTCGACCGCTTCTGTCACTTCTCCATGGCCTACATCAAGCCCATCTGCGGCGATGAGAGCCTGGTGCTGACGAGCCCCCACAACGATCTCAACTTCCTGGAGGACGTCTGCAAGAAGTACCCGCGCGTGGCCTACGTGGCCGATGGCGCCTACTCCATGGGCGGGTTGACCGCGCTCGAGGGGCTGCTCCAGCTCCAGGAGCGCTACGGGCTCTTCCTCTACTTCGACGACTCGCACTCGCTGTCCATCACCGGCAAGAACGGTGAGGGCTACGTGCGCTCGCGCATCAAGATGAACCCGCTGACGCTCATCGTCGCCTCGCTGGCCAAGGCGTTCGGTACGTCCGGTGGCGTGGCCATGCTGGGCAGCGACAAGATCTTCGACTTCGTCAACCGCAACGGCGGTCCGCTGGCCTGGTCGCAGAACATGCAGATCCCCTCCATCGGCGCCTCGCTGGCGAGCATCGCGCTGCACCGCTCGCCCGAGCTGGGGCAGCTCCAGGAGAAGCTCCAGCGCAACATCGAGTGCTTCGACAAGGAGTTCCCCACGAAGCAGGCCGGTAACGGCATGCCCGTGCGCCTGCTCCAGGTGGGCGAGGAGGAGAAGGCCGTCAGGCTGTCCAAGGAGCTGTACAAGCGGGGCTACTACTGCTCGGCGGTGTTCTTCCCCATCGTCGCCAAGGGCGAGGCGGGCGTGCGCCTCATGCTGCGCGCCGACATGGAGCTGGAGCAGGTCCGCACCTTCTGTGCGACCGTCAAGGAGATCACCTCCAACTTCTGACCACCGCCCGCGGTGGCGCGAGGACGAGCGCTCATGGATGGCACCGGCATCACGGGATACAAGCAGGTCGGACCTCAGCGGTACCGCGAGGTCATCGGCTTCTACTTCGATGACTTCACCGTGGGGGATGTCTTCGAGCACCGTCCCGGCCGGACGGTGACGGAGGCCGACAACCTCCTCTTCAACCTGCTGAGCATGAACCCGTCACCGCTCCACATCGACGCGGCCTATTGCGAGCAGACGCAGTGGGGCAAGCCTCTCATCTCGTCGCTGGTGACGTTCAGCATCGTGTGCGGCATGAGCGTGCGCAGCACGAGCGGCAGGGCCGTGGCCAACCTCGGCTGGGATAAAATCCGCCTCACGCATCCCGTCTTCGCGGGAGACACCCTCTACGCGGAGAGCCGCATCCTGGCGAAGCGGCTCTCCGAGAAGCGCCCGGGTGAGGGGATCATCACCTGCGAGACGGTGGGCCTCAAGTCGACGGGTGAGAAGTTCCTCTCGTTCGAGCGCAGCTTCCTCGTGCCCACCCGCGAGAAGGGTGTCGAGGAAAAGGCGGGGTACTGAGCACCATGCGAGCCGTTGTCTACGAAGGCCCTGGCGGGCCCGAGGTGGTGAAGCTGCGCGAGGTCCCCAAGCCGGTGGCCACGGGGGACCTGTTGTTGGTGAAGGTGCACGCGAGTGCGCTCAACCGCGCGGACATCCTCCAGCGCCAGGGCATGTACCAGGTGCCCGAGGGCCAGTCGCCCATCCCCGGCGTGGAGATCGCCGGCACGGTGGAGGACTGGGGCGAGAACGTGAAGGGCTTCGTCCGGGGCCAGCGCGTCTACGGCGTGGTGGAGGGCGGCGCGTTCGCCGACTACTGCCTGCTGGACCAGGGCATGGCCAACCCCATCCCCGAGTCCTTCGGCTTCCGCGAGGCCGCGGCCACCTCGGAGTCCTTCCTGACGGCCAATGAGACGCTGTTCACGCTGGGTGGGCTCCAGCCCGGACACACGGTGCTCGTCCACGCGGGCGCCAGCAGCATCGGCACCACCATGGTGCAGATGATCAAACACATCGGGGCCACCGCGTACTGCACCGTGGGCTCCCAGAAGAAGGTGGAGGCCCTGCGGGCGATTGGCGCGGATGAGGCCATCCTCTACAAGGAACAGGACTTCGCGCGCGAGGTGATGCGGCTGACCCGGGGCGAGGGCGTCGAGCTGGTGATGGACTTCGTCGGCGGCGCGTACCTGGAGCGCAACCTGTCCCTGCTCAAGCACGAGGGCTGTCTCGTGGTGGTGGGGTTGCTGGAGGGACTGTCGGCCGGGTTGGACCTGCTGCGGCTCGTGCAGCGCCGGTTGCAGATCAAGGGCTCGTCGCTGCGGCTGCGGCCGATGCACGAGAAGCGCCAGGTGAACGCGCACTTCCGCCGGCGTTGGGCGGAGGTGCTCGACCGGGGGCAGCTGCGTCCCGTGGTTCACGCGGAGTATCCGTTCGAGCGGTTCTCGGAGGCCCAGGCGGAGATGGAATCCAACCGCAACATCGGGAAGATCGTTCTGAGCCATGGTTGATTTGAAAGACTTCCTGGCGCGCGAGGGCGTGGACGCGCAGCTCATCGAGCTCCAGGTGCCCATGAAGACGGCGGATGCCGCGGCGCAGCAACTCGGCATTCCGGTGGGCGGCATCTTCAAGTCGCTCGTGCTCCGCGCGGACACCGGCGAGGTGCTGGTGGCCGTGCTGCCGGGCGACAAGCGCGTGGACTTCAAGGCCGTGGCCCGCGTGGCGGGGTGCGCCAAGGTGTCGTTCGCCAGCGAGGAGCTCGCCCTGCAGGAAACGGGGTATCCTCCCGGCGGCACTCCGCCACTGGGCTACCCCAAGCCCCTCCGCGTCATCCTCGATGAGGCGGTGCTCCAGTACCCCGAGGGGTACGGCGGTGGCGGCCGTCCCGAGCTGTTGCTCCGGATCCGGCCCCAGGAGCTGTTGCGTGTGACCAAAGGCACCCTCGGGTGCGTGAGCCGGTAACTCCCCAAGCGAGGATTCGCACACCATGAACGAAGCACTGACGTCGAGCATCAAGAAGATCCTGGTCACCAACCTCTTCGTGGAGCTTCCCGAGGATCAGATCGGTCTGGATGATGGTCTGCAGTCCGTCATCGGCCTGGACTCGGTGGGTTTCCTCGAGCTGCGCGTCATCTGCGAGGACCAGTTCAAGATCCGCATCTCCGACGAGGACTTCAACGCGGACAGCTTCCGGACGGTCAACCAGCTCGCGTCGCTCATCTCGAACCTCCAGACGGCGCAAGGGGTGGCGCGATGAAGGTGCCCGCCGTGGGTGAGAGGCTGAGCGCCCAGGACGTGGAGCGGCTGCGCGCCGGCATGGCGCTGCAGATGGACCACTATGCCGGTGGGCGTCTGCCGTTCTCCTGTCTCCAGGCGCGCGGGCTCGTGCAGCACATGGTGCCGCTCGAGGGTCCGGACGCGGGGCTGGTGCTGGAGGTGATGGATGCGAGCGGCGGTTACGCCAGCGCCTGTCTGGGCGCCGGTCACCCCCGCATGCAGCAGGCGCTGCGCGATGGCCTGGAGAGCACCGGCTACGTCACGGACGAGCTGGGCTCGCTGGCGCGCGTGCAGTTGCTGGAGGAGCTGTTCGGCCCGGGTGGTCTCTGGGCGGACCGCTTCCCGGGCGACCAGTACCACGCGAGCGGCCGCAACTCCGGTTCCGAGGGCCTGGAGCTCGCGCTGCGGCTGGTGTTGGAGACGGGTTTCGACCGGCGCCGGCTGTCGCCGAAGGCGGGCCGTGAGGGCCGGCGGACCATCCTGGCCTTCGAGGGCGCCTGGCACGGGTGGACCGGTGGTCTGCTCAGCCTGCTCAATCGCCGGCACTACCGCATCGGCCTGCCCCAGCCGAGCACCGAGGCTCCCTACGGCCTGGACGTGTCCTTCCTGCCGTACGCCGAGCCGGAGATCCTCGAGCGCTTCTTCGCCGAGAACGGCAGCAAGCTGTCCGCCGTCTTCGTGGAACCCGTCCAGGGTGATGGCGGCATCATCGTGCCTCCTCCCGGCTACCTGCGGCGGCTGGCCGCGCTCTGCCGTGAGCACGACGTGCTCCTCGTGGCCGACGAGGTGCTCACCTTCGCCAAGACGGGCCAGTTCTTCGGCATGACGGACGAGCAGGGGCCCATCCCCACCGACATCACCGTCATCGGCAAGAGCCTCGGCATGGGCGTCGTCTCCACGTCCATGGTCATCGCCCGGCGCGAGCTGTCCGTCCGCTCCAGCGGCGCGGTGTCCACGTCGGACCTGCGGCCCCTTACCAGCGCGGTGCTGCGTTCTGGCCTCAAGTTCCTGGTGGAGGAGCGGCTCATCGAGCGCGCCGGTCCCCTGGGCGAGGAGCTGCGCGGCCGGCTGAAGCAGGACGTGGTGGATGTCTTCCCCGAGCTCTTCCGCGAGGTCCGTGGCCTGGGCTACATGAACGGCATCGAGCTGACCGACAAGTCCGCGGGCGGCCTCGCGAAGATGCGCAACCGGCTCATCGAGTCCGGCGTCTTCGTGGAGTTCATGGCCGGCGCGGGCAAGCGCTCGCACGGGCTGCGCTACACGTTCCCCGCCATGCGCATCGCGCCGCCCCTCATCGCGGGCTCGGATGACCTGCGCGAGCTGGTCACGCGCATCCAGAAGGGCGTCCGGAAGTTCGCCGAGGGGGGCGCGTAATGGAAGTGCGTCACCGCGTCGAGCACGTCGACACCGATGCGGCCGGCGTCGTCCACTTCTCCCGCTACGCCTCGCTGATGGAGACGGCGGCGCTGGACGAGCTGGAGCACCGGGGCGCCGGGCTCGGCGTGTTCGAGGCCCAGGGGCTCGAGCTGCGCGTGCGGGATTTGCGCGTCACCTACCGCAACGCCGCGCGTTTCCGGGACGGGCTGCTGCTCGCCCCGGCCCTGGAGAACGTGGGGCCCGCGAGCCTCAAGGTCGTGGTGAAGGTGTACCGCGAGGGCACCGCACCCGAGCCCGTGTTGCTCGCCTCCGGCAGTTTGGACTTCGCCGTCGTCAACCATGAGAGTGGAGCACCCGTATGCATCCCGGAAAACCTGAAGGCCGCGCTGCAGCAGGCCCCGTCCCCGTGAGCGCCGCGCCCGCGAACGAAGTCCGTCAGCCCAAGCCCCTGGGCTTCACCGACCTGCGCAAGTGGCTGCGGCACCGCCACCCGATGGTCCTCCTGGATCGCATCACGGACCATGAGCCCGGCAAGTTCCTCGAGGCGCTCATCTCCATCTCGGGCAACGTGGACTGCATCGCGGGCCACTTCCCCGAGCGCGCCATCTACCCGGGCAGCAACCTCATGCAGGCCAATGCCCAGGCGGGCATCATCCTCTACCAGATGAGCACGTCCATGCTGGCCGAGGACGAGCTGACGCTCATCGGCTCGGTGGACTCGCGCTTCTTCAAGGTCGTCGTGCCGGGAGATCAGATCGTGCTGCGCATCACGGCCAACCGCCTGGTGGGCAACATGTTCCAGTACTCCGGCAAGATGACGGTGGAGGGCAACCGCGTGGCGGCGTTCCGCGCCAGTCTGGTCCGCACCAAGGTCTCGGATCTGGGCTCGCCCCTATGGTAACGCCCGTCGCCGTGACCGGCGCCGCGTGGAGCACGGCGCTCGGCAATGGGCTCGACGAGGTGTGGCGCCGGCTGCTGGCCGGTGAGCACGGCTTCGTCGAGGTCCCATCTCCTCATCGTCTGCGCAACGGGCTGGCCGCGGTGGTCCGCCCCTCGGAGGACGCCCCCGCGCTCCGCCTGCGCCGTCTGGCGGTGGAGACGCTGGGCCGTGCCCTGTCCGAGGCCGGTCTGGCGACGGGTGGTGACAAGACGCGTCTGGTGCTGGGAACCAGCCTGGGCGCGTATCTCGATGATGCGCAGGAGCGGGAGGGTCCGCTCCACGCCTGGGTGGAGGAGGTCGCGCGCACGGTGGGCTCGGCCGCTCCGCCCGTTTCCATTTCCACCGCCTGCTCCTCGGGCGCGGATGCCATCCTCGTGGGCGCGGAGCTCATCCGCGCGGGTATCGCCGAGGTGTGTGTCTGCGGCGGTGTGGATGTGCTCGCCCAGAGCAAGCGGCTGGCGCACTCGGCGCTCTCCACCATGTCTCCCACGCGGCTGCGCGCCTTCGACCAGGGCCATGACGGCATGCTGCTCGGCGAGGGGGCGGGATTCCTCGTGCTCGAGTCCATGGCGCATGCGCGGGCCCGTTCGGCTCCGGTGTTCGCCGTCTTCCGGGGCGCTGGCTCGGCCAACGATGCGGCGAGCATGACGTCTCCCGACCCGTCCGCCGCCGGCGCCCGGTTCGCCATCTCCCGCTCCATCACGGACGCGGGGCTGACTCCCGGGGACATCGGTCTCATCAACGCGCATGGCTCGGCCACCCCGCTCAACGACCGGGCGGAGGCGGAGGCGTTCCGGGCTGTTTTCAGCGCGGGCGCGTGCCCGCTCGTGTTCGCCACCAAGGGGGCCTTCGGGCACAGCCTCGGCGCCACCGGTGCGCTGGAGGCCATCGCGCTCATCCTCGGGCTGCGTGAGGGCGTGGTTCCCCCCGTCGTCGGCCTGGAGCAGCCGGACCCCGACTTCCCCTGTCCTCTCCCCGTGGGCAAGCCGGTCCGCCATCAGGCCCGGTTCGGCTTGAGCCTGACGCTCGGGTTCGGAGGCTTCGATACCTCCCTCGTCTTCGAGGTGCCGCGATGAGCCAGCCCATTGCTGGAGAGAGCGCGCTCGTGCTGTCTGGCAGCGCGGTGGTGCGCGGGGATGTGCCCAACCCGTACGCGGCGCGGGTGAAGACGATCGTGCGGTACGCGGACCCCATGGCCTGGGCCCTGGTGCTCGCCGTCGGTGAGGCCACGGCGCCCCTGGGCGAGGCCTTCGAGGCCGTGAAGGACCGGTGCTCGCTGATTCAGTTGGGTCCCGAGGGCCCGCGCGAGGCCATGGCCCAGGTCGCCAGCGAGGCGCAGCGCGGCTTCGCCTCTCCCATCCGTTTTCCCTCGTCCACTCCGAGCGCTCCCGCCGGCCTGGCTTGCATCGTCCACGGCCTCCGGGGGCCGACGCTCGCCCTGACCCTGCCCGTGCAGGACGGCGTGGGCATTGCCCTGGCGCTCTCCGCCTCGTGGCTCTCGCGCGGCGTCGTCGACTACGCGCTCATCGGAACCGCGGCCTCCGTCCCCGGGGGGCCGCCGCACGCCGGCTGTGTCGTACTCACCCGGGGAACAGGACCGGGCGTCGCCCCGGAGCTCGTCGTACGGACCCTCCTTCCTCGAGCCTCGTGACCATGAACGAATCGCCCGCTGCCCTGGCTGGTGTGTCCCTGTCTTCCATTCAGGGGTTCCTGGACCGTATCCAGGACCTGACCGACTCCGGGCCCCTGGAGCACTCGGTGGAGCAGCTCGCCGCCTCGTGGCGGGAGCACGGCCTGCGGCCGGGAGATGTCGTCCTCGTGGCCCTCCCGAATGGTGCCGGGCTGCTGGCCCATGTGTTCGGCATCCTGCTCGCCCGGGGCGTGCCCGCGCTGGTGTCCCCGTCCGCACCGGCTTCCCGGCAGCAGTCGCTCGTGGAGGCGCTCCCGGCTCGCGCGCTGGTGGCCATGCGCCGCCCGGCTCCCCAGGCCCAGGACGTGGAGCGTTTCTCCCTGGGCAGGGCCGAGGTGGCCTTGTTCTCCGATGCGCTGCCTCCGGGGGCGCAGCCCGGGGAGATGGTGCTGCTGACGTCCGGCACCTCGGGCTTCGCCAGTGGCTGTGTGTTCGACCTGGAGGCGCTCTTCCGGAATGCGCTCCGGCATGCCGATGCCGTCGGGTTGCGCGCGGGGGACCGCGTGCTGGTGGACCTGCCGCTGTATTACTCGTACTCGATGGTGGCGCAGGCCTTCGCCTCGCTGCTGCGGGGCGCGGACCTCATCATCCGGGGGCCTCCGTTCCAGCCCGCCTCGTACCTGCGCATCCTTGCTGAGCGCGGCATCACCGTCTCCGCCCTGACGCCGCTCCTGGTGCGCTCGCTCCTCCAGCACGGCGCGCCTTTGCCCGAGGAGACGCGCTGTCTGGGCGTCGGCGGGGACGTGCTCTCCCCGCAGCACGTGGCCCAGTTGCTCCGCCTGCGGCCCAAGGGCGAGCTGTACCTCACCTATGGCCTCTCGGAGGCCGGGCCCCGTGTCGCGACGCTGGCGGCCCATGCGGAGCCGGAGCACCGCTTCGCCTCGGTGGGCCTGCCGCTGCCTGGAGTGCAGGTATCGCTGTCTCCCCGCTCGCCCGGTGGGCACAAGGAGCTCATCGTGTCCTCGGACACGGTGATGAAGCGCCGGATCGGCCACGTGGAGGGCGAGAAGCTCCTGGCCCTGCGCGCTCCCGGAGTGCTGGCCACCGGAGACCGGTTCGAGATCGACGCGGATGGCTACCTGTACTTCCAGGGGCGGTTCTCGGACTTCCTCGTGAAGGGCGGCGAGAAGATCTGCATGGCCTCGGTCCGCCGCCTGGCCACGACGTTGCCGGGCGTGATTACCGCGCGTACGCAGATCATCTCCGGCTCGGAGGGGGATGACTACGAGATGGTGCTGACGGTGGCGGGCACGCCGAGCCCCACCGAGCAGTTGGCCGGAGATCTCGCGCGCCTCCTGCGGATCGCGGAGCGCCCACGGCGCATCCAGGTCGTCTCCGCAGACGAGGCCACGACCTCGCTGCACAAGTAGGCGTCGTCCCCTCTCCCTCTGGGAGAGGGTCAGGGTGAGGGTCTACACGCGGCGAAGACCCTCACCCCCCGCCCTCTCCCAGAGGGAGAGGGAGCCCGCGCGACCTCACACCTCCCGCATGCCCGGGCCCACCGGCAGCTCCGGATTCGCCAGCACGGCGTCCAGCAACCGGATCACCTCTGAGCGAATGCTCTCGCCGGTCGCCGGCTCGAAGAGGTCGGTGTTGAACTCCAGCACGCCGGCGAACCCCTCGGACGTCTCCTGCAGCGACAGCGCGAGCTCGTAGGTGACGTTGCCGCGGTCCACCGCGTACGGCTGCACCGTGAGTCCCTTCATCTCCAGCGGCGACACCGGGGCGTTCTGCAGGACGAACATCACCTGGAACAGGGGAGACCGGTTCGGTGGAGACTGCGGCGCGACCGTCGCCGCCACCAGGTCGATGGGCACCTCCTGGTGCGCGAAGGCGCCCAGCGTCTCCTCGCGCACCCGCCGCAGCAGCTCGCGGAAGCCCGGCGTGCCCCGCAGGTCCACGCGCAGCGCCAGTCCGTTGACGAAGATTCCGATGAGCGGCTCGACATCAGACAGGAGCCGGTTGGCGATGGGCGAGCCGATCACCACTTCCTCCTGACCGGAGCGCCGGGCCAGCACCGTGCCGAGCGCCGACAGAATGGCCATATAGGGCGTCACCCGCTCCCGCTGGCAGAGCGCATGCAACGCGGCGCTGCGCTCCCGGCCAAAAACGACCTCGCGGTAGGTGCCCTGGAAGGTCCGCGTCGGAGGCCTCGGCTTGTCCGTGGGGAGCGCCAGCTCCGTGGGCGCGCCCGCGAGCGCCTTCCTCCAGTACCCGAGCCGTTGCTCCAGTTCCTCTCCCGCCAGCCAGCTGCGCTGCCAGACCGCGTAGTCCGGGTACTGGAATTGGAGCGCTGGGAGCGAGGGCGCGCGGCCATCGGCCAGGGCCGAGTACAGCTCACCCAGCTCGCGGGCCATGACGCCCATGGACCAGCCGTCCGACGCGATGTGGTGCACGCAGAAGAACAGCAGGTAATCCTCGTCCTCCAGCCGCAGCAGCGAGGCGTGCAGCAGCGGCCCGCGCGTCAGATCGAACGGGCGCGCGGCTCCCTCCGCCATGTGCTTCCGGGCCTCGCCCTCACCGTTCTCCCGCCCGCGCAGGTCCACTTCCTTCATCTGGAAGTCGACCGAGTTGGAGATCCGCTGCCTCGGGCGGCCCTCCTCCTCGAAGAAGGTGGCGCGCAGGGACTCGTGCCGGGCGATGAGCGCCTGGAAGGCTCCCCGGATGGCGCGGGGATCCACCCGGCCGCGCAGCCGGAACGCGCAGGGGACGTTGTAGGCGCTGGACTCGGGAGCGCGCTGGTAGAAGCGCCAGAAGCGCTCCTGGGTGAAGGACACCGCGAGCGTACCGCCGCGAGGCGCGTGGACCAGGGGCGGGATCGGGCGCTGGAGCTCCACGACGGGAACCACCTGTCCCGGCCGCTCGCCGAGGTGCTCCGCCATCTCGGCCACCGTGGGACCCGTGAACAACACCCGGAGGGGCAGTTGCACCCCGAACTCGGACCGGATGCGGGAGATGAGCTGGGTGGCGAGCAGCGAGTGGCCACCGAGGTGGAAGAAGTTGTCGTGGATGCCGACGCGCGACACCTCCAGCAGGGCGGCCCAGATACGGCACAGGGCCTCCTCGGTGGGCGTGCGCGGAGGGACGTGGTTCTGGTCGTCGCTCCGCGTGGGCTCTGCCGAGGGCAGGGCGCGGCGGTCCACCTTGCCGTTGGGCGTGAGCGGCAGCGCGGCGAGCTCGGTGAAGGAGGACGGGAGCATGTGCTCCGGCAGGCGCTCGCGCAGGAAGGCCCGCAGCTCGGACGCGGTGGGCGCCTGCTCGCGAGGAACGAACCAGGCGGCGAGCTTGCGGTCTCCACCCACCTCCACGGCCTGCACGGTGCACTCCTTGACGCCGGGGTGCAGGCGCAGCTGCTCCTCGATTTCACCCAGCTCCACGCGGAAGCCTCGAATCTTCACCTGGTGGTCGATGCGGCCCAGGTACTCGATGCGGCCGTCGGGAGTGAAGCGCGCCAGGTCGCCTGTCTTGTAGAGGCGGGCACCCGGGGTGGCGCTGAAGGGATCGGGCACGTAGATGCGGGCGGTGAGCTCGGGGCGGTTGAAGTAGCCGCGGCCCAGGCGCTCGCCGGAGACGTAGAGCTCACCGGGCACGCCCACGGGGACCTGCCGCAGGTTCTTGTCGAGGATGTAGACGGGGCCGTTGGACAGGGGCCGGCCGATGGGAACGGGAAGGCCGGCAGGAGGCGGCGAGGCGACGTGGTGGAAGGTGGAGAAGACGGTGCACTCGGTGGGGCCGTAGCCGTTGACCAGCCGGCGCGGAGGCCCGTGCATGAAGATCTCCCGAAGCGCCAGGGGATCCGCCGCCTCGCCACCGAAGACGAGGGTGTGGACGTTCTGGAAGGTGGCGGGGAACTGGCGCGCCAGGAGGTTGAGCACCGCCGTGGTCACGAACATGACGGTGATGCCCTGGTCACGCACCTGGGCGGAGAAGACCTCGGGCTCGCGGGCGGGGTTGGCGGTGATGCCCACCAGGTGGGCACCGTGCAGCAGCGCGCCCCAGAGCTCGAAGGTGCTGGGGTCGAACGAGGCGTTGGAGGCCTGGGCGACGCGGTCCGCCGGGGAGAAGGGGTGGAAGTCCCTGTCGTAGGACAGGGCGCAGATGCCGCGGTGGAAGATGGCGCTGCCCTTGGGCCTGCCGGTGGAGCCGGAGGTGTAGATGACGTAGGCGAGGTTGTCGGGGCTGGCGGTGGGAGGAAGCGGCTCGGAGGACTGGCGGCGGATGGTTTCCTGGTCCGCGCCGGCGTCGAGACGGACGACGGGCCCGGAGAAGGCGGGCAGGCGCTGGAGCTTGTCCTGGTGGACGAGCAGCACGCTGACGCTGGCGTCCTCGAGCATGAAGGCCAGACGCTCGGAGGGGTAGGACGAGTCCAGGGGCAGGTAGGCACCGCCGGCCTTGAGGATGCCCAGGATGCCCACGACGAGGTCCACGTAGCGATCGACGCACAGGCCGACGAGGACCTCGGGACCCACACCCTGGGCGCGCAGGTGACGGGCGAGCTGGTTGGAGCGCTCGTCGAGCTGGCGGTAGGTGAGGGAGTGCTGGCCGTAGGTGACGGCGGGAGCGTCGGGGGTACGGGCGGCCTGCTGGGAGAAGAGCTCATGGACGCACCGGTCGCGGGGGTAGTCGCGGGTGCCGGAGTTCCACTCGCGCAGGCTGCGCCGCTCGGCCTCGGTGAGGAGCGGAAGCGAGGAGATGGGCTGTTGGGGCTGGGCGACGATGGCCTCCAGCAGCATCTGGAAGTGGTGGGCCATGCGCTCGATGCGCTCACGGTCGAAGAGATCGGTGTCGTACTCGAAGGTGGCGCTCAGGCCTTCCGGATACCGGGCCATGAACAGCGTCAGGTCGCTCTTGGACGCGCCGCTGTGCAGCTCCCACGGCTCCGCGGTGGCGGTCATCTGCAGCGTGGCGGAGGGATCCGGCTCCAGCGTGGGCACGGTCTGCAGCACGAACGTGACCTGCACGATCGGCGAGTGGCTGAGGGTGCGCTCCGGCTGGATGTCCTCGACCAGCTTCTCGAAGGGCGCCTCCTGGTGCGAGTAGGCGCCGAGGGTGGTCTCGCGCACGCGAGCGAGCAGCTCCACGAAGGTCGGGTCGCCCGACAGGTCGCTGCGCAGCACGAGCGTGTTGATGAACATGCCGATGATGCGCTCGAGACCAGGCTGGTTGCGGCCCGCCATGGGCGAGCCGACGACGATGTCCTCCTGACCCGTGTAGCGCTGGAGCAGGACGTTGAAGCCGGCCAGGAGCGTCATGAACAGCGTGACGCTCTTCTCGCGGCAGAGGTTCTCGATGGCCCGGGTGAGCGTCTCGGTCAGGCGGATGGTGAGGATGTCGCCCTTGTAGCGGTGGACGGGGGGCCTCGGGCGGTCCGTGGGCAGCGAGAGGATGGGGGGAGCGCCGACGATCTGCTTCTTCCAGTAGGCGATCAGTTTCTCGAGGGTCTCGCCCTTCAACCACTGCCGCTGCCAGGCGGCGAAGTCCGCGTACTGGAAGGGGAGCTCGGGGAGGGACGAGGGCCGGCCCGCGGCGAAATCCCCGTAGAGGGTGCGCAGCTCGGGCATCATCACGCGCAGGGACCAGCCATCGGAGACGATGTGGTGGACCGTGATGAGGAGCTGGTGCTCCTGCTCGCCGAGCCGCAGCAGGGTCCCGTGGATGAGCGGGCCGGTGGTGACGTCGAGCGTCCGATGGAGCTCCATGAGGGACATGCGGGAGGCCTCGGCCTCGCGTTCCTCGGGGGGCAGGTGGCTCAGGTCGCTGACGAGCAGGGAGAAGGGCCCAGGAGGAGCGATCCGCTGGACGGGTGCCCCCTCGCCGGTGGCGACGAGCAGGGTGCGGAGCGCCTCGTGACGGCGGAGGAGCTCATCCAGGCTGCGCTGGAGCACGGCGACGTCGAGCGGCGAGGTGATGCGGTAGGAGACGAGGATCCGGTAGGCGAGGTTGCCCGGGTGGAGCTGCTCCATGAGCCAGATCCGCTCCTGGGTGGAGGAGATCTGGAGGTCGCCGCCGCGGGCGATGGGCCGCATCTCCGGGAGCAGCTCCGCCGTGCCGCTGCTCAGGGCGGCCTCGATGACCTCCGCCTGTTGCGCGAGGGTCGGGGCCTCGAAGATACGGCGCAAGGGGAGCTGGAGTCGGAACGTCTCGTTGACGCGGGTGAGGAGCTGGGTGGCGAGCAGCGAGTGGCCACCGAGGTGGAAGAAGTTGTCGTGGATGCTGACCTGCTCCAGCTCCAGCAGCGAGCTCCAGAGCCGGGCAAGGGTCTTCTCGGTGGGGGTGCTCGGAGGCTGATAGCTGCCCTCGTCTCCGCGGGTGTCGGGAGCGGGCAGGGCGCGGCGGTCCACCTTGCCATTGGGCGTGAGGGGCAGCTCGGAGAGGACGGTGAAGGAGGCCGGGAGCATGTGCTCCGGCAGGCGCTCGCGCAGGAAGGAGCGCAGCTCGGACGCGGTGGGAGCGGCGTGCTCGCGGGGGACGAACCAGGCGGCGATCTTGCGGTCTCCGCCGGCCTCCACGGCCTGCACGGTGCAGTCCTTGACGCTGGAGTGCAGGCGCAGCTGCTCCTCGATCTCGCCCAGCTCCACGCGGAAGCCGCGAATCTTCACCTGGTGGTCGATGCGGCCCAGGTACTCGATGCGGCCGTCGGGCAGGAAGCGCGCCAGGTCACCCGTCTTGTACATGCGGGCACCCGGGGTGGCGCTGAAGGGGTCGGGCACGTAGATGCGGGCGGTGAGATCGGGACGGTTGAAGTAGCCGCGGCCCAGGCGCTCACCGGCGACGTAGATCTCCCCGGGCACACCGACGGGGACCTGCTGAAGGTTCTTGTCGAGGATGTACAGCGGGCCGTTGGCCAGGGGCCGGCCGATGGGCACGGACGAGCCGGCGGGCGGCGACGTGGCGACATCGTGGTAGGTGGAGAAGACGGTGCACTCGGTGGGGCCGTAGCCGTTGACCAGCCGGCGCGGAGGGCCGTGCTTGAAGAGCTCGCGCAGGGCGACGGGGTCCGCCGCCTCGCCACCGAAGAAGAGGGCGTCGACGTTCTGGAAGGTCGCCGGGTACTGGCGGGCCAGGAGGTTGAGCACCGCCGTGCTGCAGAACATGACGGTGATGTTCTGATCACGCACCTGGGCCGTGAAGTCCTCGGGCGCACGGGCGGGGTCGGCGGTCATGCCGATGAGGTGGGAGCCGTGGTGCAGCGCGCCCCAGATCTCGAAGACGCTGGGGTCGAAGGAGATGTTGGATGTCTGCGCGACGCGGTCCGTTGGGGAGAAGGGCTGGAGTCTCCTGTCGTAGGAGAGCGCGAAGATGGTGCGGTGGTAGATGGCGCTGCCCTTGGGCCTGCCGGTGGAGCCGGAGGTGTAGATGACGTAGGCGAGGTTGTCGGCGCAGGCGGTGGGGGGCGGAGGCTGGGTGGACTGGCGGCCGATGACTTCCAGGTCCGAGCCGGAGTCGAGCCGGACGATGGGCCCGGAGAAGGGCGGCAGGCGCCGGAGCTTGTCCTGATGGACGAGCAGCACACTGACGCTGGCGTCCTCGAGCATGAAGGCCAGACGCTCGGCGGGGTAGGCGGAATCCAGGGGCAGGTAGGCACCTCCCGCCTTGAGGATGCCCAGGATGCCCAGGATGAGGTCCACGGAGCGCTCGACGCACAGGCCAACGAGGACCTCGGGGCCCACACCCTGGGCGCGCAGGTGGTGGGCGAGCTGGTTGGAGCGCTCGTCGAGCTCGCGATAGGTGAAGGACCTCGGGCCGTAGGTGACGGCGGGAGCGTCGGGCGTACGGGCGGCCTGCTCGGAGAAGACCTCGTGGACGCACCGGTCGCGAGGGAAGTCGAAGGTGGCGGAGTTCCACTCGCGCAGGGTGTGCCACTCGGCCTCGGTGAGGAGCGGGAGCGTGGAGATGGGCTGGGAGGGCTGGGAGACAGCGGCCTCCAGGAGCAGCTGGAAATGGCCCGCCATGCGCTGGATGCGCTCGGCGTCGAAGAGGTCGGTGTCGTAATCGAAGGTGGCGCTCAGGCCGTCGGCCGTCCTGGCCATGAACAGCGTCAGGTCGTTCTTGGCGCTCCTGGCGAGCACTTGCGCCCCATCCGTGAGCTCGTCCCGCAGGTTGAAGAGCACCTGGAAGATGGGCGCGTGGCCGAGGTTGCGCTCTGGATGGATCGCCTCGACCAGCGTCTCGAAGGGAAGCTCCTGGTGGGCCAGGGCACTGCGCGTGACCTCGCGCACGCGAGCGAGCAGCTCCACGAAACGCGGGTTGCCCGACAGGTTGTTCCGCAGGGCGAGCGTGTTGGCGACGGGGCCAACGACGTTCTCCAGCTCGGGCCGGGTGCGGCCGGTGACACGGGTGCCGACGACGACGTCTTCCTGGCCGGAGTAGCGGTGGAGGAGGGTGCTGAAGCCGGCGAGGAGCGTCATGAACAGCGTGGCGTCCTCCCGCTGGGCGAGTGCCTCGAGGCCCCGGGTGAGGGACGCGGGGAGCGTCACGGAATGGCTGGCGCGCTCCAGTCTCTGGACGGTACCCCGAGGGCGATCCGTGGGCAGCTCGAGGACGTTGGGGACTCCGGCGAGCTGTTTCCTCCACCAGGCGAGCAGGCCTTCCTTGGCCTCACCATGGAGGAACTCCTGCTGCCAGCGGACGAAGTCCTCATACCGGGTGGAGGGCTCGGGGAGGGGCGCGGGCTGGCCGGCGGCGAGCGCATCGTGGATCGTCCGGAGCTCGCGCTGGAGCACACCCAGGGAGTGGACGTCGGAGATGATGTGGTGGAGCGTGAGGAGGAGCTGGTGCTCCTGCTCGCCGAGCCGCAGGAGGGTGCCCCGGATGAGGGGACCGGTGGAGAGCTCGAAGGCCCCGCCTGCCTCCTGGGCGGCCAGGCGTGACGCCTCGGCCTCGCGGTCGGCGGGAGTCAGGTGGCTCAGGTCGATGATGGACAGGGAGAAGGGCCGCGGGGGCGCGATCCGCTGGATGGGCGTCCCGTCGACGGAGGCGAAGGTGGTGCGGAGCACTTCGTGACGGCGGAGGAGCTCATCCAGGCTGCGCTCGAGCACGGCGACGTCGAGGGCGCCCGGCAGCCGCACGGAGGTGGACAGGTTGTAGAAGGAGCTGCCCGGCTCGAACTGGTCCATGACCCAGAGCCGCCGCTGGGCGGCAGCCGCGGGAACGGCGCGGGCCTCGCCGGGAGTCGAAGAAGGGCGGGCTGCCGTGGCCTCGGTGGGGCGGGGAACTGACGTCATCTCGGGCTCCGTCTCGCGTTGAAGGGCGGGGGGCGGAGAATAGCGGAGCCGTGAGTGGAGAGGACATCCCCCCTTCACTTCGGTCCCTGCCTACATCGATGTCCCGGAGGCTGCCCCCCGCTCAGCCGTCGGCGAGCTCCAGGAGCTTCGTGACGGTGCTCCAGTTGCGGGCGGTCGGGATGACGCCCAGGCGCGTCCCGCTGAGCACGGTGGCCAGCTTCGAGTTCCCGATGCCATCCGGGAACCGGGCGTAGATCTCCCGTCCGGTCAGGCGGAACTCGTCCGGCAGGTAATCCGCCGGGTCGAATTGCGCGAAGCGCTTCGGATCCGGCGCCTCGGACAGGAACGTCACCAGGAACCGGGAGGGGGCGTCCTCGGCGCCGGGCAGGGGGTTGGCCTTGATCACCGCTTCCAGCTCGTCCCTCGTCCGGAGGAGGACGGAGACCTCGAATCCGAACTCCTTGACGATGGCCGCCTCGAGCTGCGCGCCAACCCTGGCCGGGTTCTTCTCCTTGCAGGTGAACACGGCGTTGCCGCTCTGGAGCAGGGTGGCGACCCCGGTGTAGCCGAGCCCTTCCATCAGTTCGCGGAGCTGGGCCATCGGGACCTTCTTGTTCCCACCGACGTTGATTCCGCGCAGCAGTGCGACATACCTGGGCATGGCCGCGAGTCCTAGCACACGCGTGACCTGCGCTATCATCCCGGAGCCCATGAGAACGACGCGCCGACAGTTCCTCCGCGATTCGATGCTGGCTTCGGTGTCCCTGGCGGCGGGATGCGCGTACATCCCCACGTCCGACCGGACCGTGGTGCGGACGCTGGCGGGCATCCCGGCGACGGACGGCGCGGGTGTGCGGCTGACGCGCGTCATCGGCCAGCCCGCCCTGCGGAACCTCGATCCGTTCCTGATGCTCGACCGCTTCCACTCGGACGACCCGAACGCCTACATCGCCGGCTTCCCGTCCCATCCCCACCGCGGCTTCGAGACGGTGACGGTGATGCTCGATGGGCACATGCGCCACCGGGACAGCCGGGGGAACTCGGGGCTCATCCGGGGCGGAGGCTCGCAGTGGATGACGGCGGGGCGCGGCATCATCCACTCCGAGATGCCCGAGCAGGTCCAGGGGCTGATGTCTGGCTTCCAGCTCTGGGTCAACCTGCCAGCGAAGGAGAAGATGTGCCCGGCGGCTTACCAGGACCTCGGGCCGGAGCTGCTCGCCGAGTCGGTGCTCTCGTCCTCGGGGAGCCGGCTCCGGGTCATCTCCGGCGCGCCGAACGGGCTCGCGGGTCCCGTGCGCGAGCGCCCGACGCAGCCGGCCCTCTTCACCCTGGCGTTGGAGGATGACCGGCCTTTCGAGCTCGAGCTGCCGGAGGGGCACACGGCCTTCGCGTTCGTCCATACCGGAGAGGTTCGCTTCGGCCCGGAGTCGAAGACGAAGCCGGTGCGAGCAGGCGAGCTTGCCCTCTTCAGCCCGGGCAAGCGGCTCCGCATCCATGCGCCGAGCCAGCGGAGCGCGGTGCTCGTCGCCGCGGCGAAGCCCCTCCGGGAGCCCATCGTCCAGCGCGGCCCGTTCGTGATGAATACCGAGGCGGAGATCCACCGGGCCATCGAGGACTACCGGAGCGGTATGTTGGACAAGGGGTGAGATCCATTCACCCCCGGTAGGCGTTAGGATGGCGGGGCAATGCGTACCCATCCCCTGCTCTCGCGTTTCTCCTCGTTGCTCGTCCTCCTCGCCGCGAGTGGTTGCAACACCGCCTACCGTGAAGCCATGGCCCAGGCCAAGGATGCGGCGGTGCGTGGTGACTTCCTGACCGCTGCCCGCGCCTACCGCTCGGCCTGTCAAGCCTCTCCCGATGACAAGGACGCGTGTGGCCGCTTCCCCATCTTCGCGAAGAAGGCGACGGGCGTGGCCCTCGAGACCGCCCGTCCTCCGTGCGAAGCGGGGGATCTCGACCGGTGCCTCCCTCCGCTGCTGGACGCCAAGGACCTCATTCCCGAGCATATCGAGGTCAACGGGCTGCTCGAAAAGGCCAGCCAGCTCCATGTGCAGAACTGCTCGCAATGGCAGCCGGAGGGGCCGCTGGGCACGGCGGTGGCCGGGCTGGCCTGTCTCCAGTCCCGCGCCCAGCAGCTCCCCGTCCCGAGCTTCCAGACGCTGCTCACCAATCAAGCGGCCGGGTTGTCCTCGCGCTTCGTGGACCTCGCCACCACCGCGCGGGGCGAGAACGCGCATGGCGCTTCCGTCGTGCTGATGTCCGCGGCGCAGTGCCTCGCGCCTTCCTCGGAGACGTCCTCGCGGATCGGCTCGGCCCGCTCGAGCTTCTACGCCCAGAGCGCCATCCCCGTCATGGCCCACCTCGACGGCTCGATGTCTCCCCGGATCGCCAACGGGCTCTCGGGTCTGTGCGAGCGCATGGCCTCGTCGCTGCCTGGCTGGGCGCGGTGCGCGTCCACGGGCACGGTGTCCGGCCAGCCGGATGTCTTCCAGGTCTGGGTGGATGCGCTCATCCAGCGCGCCGTGCAGACGAGCACCGAGGACGTGCGCACCCTGGATTACGTCAGTGGCAAGCGGGAGGTCCGCAATCCCGATTACCGGAAGGCCCGGGAGCGTCTCGAGCTCGCCGAGAGCGCCTTCGAGCAATCCAAGACGGTGAAGGATGACAAGCGGGCCGCGTGCGAGAAGGCCTCGGACGGCGTCCATGATGCGAGCTGCGTGGGTTGCACCCCGCCTCCGGACAAGAAGACCGTCTGCGACGAATTCGGGAGGGCCTCTGACGAGTACAACAGCAACTCCCGCGAGCTCGAGGCGGCGCGCCGCGATCTGTCCAACACCCCCGAGACGGTGATGGAGGACGTGTACGAAACCTTCACCTACTCGGTGTGGACCTACTACTGGTCGTCGCCCTACCGGTTCAAGCTCCGGGCGAGCACGCCGGGGTCCACCGAGCCCGTGAGGGCCGAGGGGGCGCTGCAGTTCCAGGACCAGGAGCACGTGGGCTTCCGGCCCGGTGGGCTCTCGCCGGATCCACTGGTGCCTCCGACCGAGCAGTCCTACGCGGACTCCTTCGTCGCGCAGCTCACGCCCTACGTGGTGGATGCGGTGAAGCGGGATGCCGCGGCCCGTGGCGCCTGGCGCCGGGGCCAGTGCGAATCGCTCCCGGCGGACTGGAGCACCCCGTGGGTGCAGTGCTGGGCGGAGTCCGCGCTCTGGTCCAGTGGCCAGGAGCCCCAGGCGATCGAGCTCCTCGGCCTCCTCGCCTCCAACGCGGGTGCCACCTCGCGGCCAGTGTGCCGTTGAGCACGCTCGCGGCCGTGGGGTCTCCCCGGGGCCGCCGCGGGGATTAGATTGGAAGGGTGGATACCTCCTCCCTTCCCGCCATGGCGCTCGAGGCCGCCCAGTCGGCCGAGGCCGCTCGCCAGCAGATCTCCCGTTGCGAGGGAGCCTTCGCCGGGCTGGGTGAGCGGCTGCGCCAGAGTCCTCCGCGTTTCGTCGTCACCTGCGCGCGGGGCAGCTCCGACCACGCGGCGAGCTACGGCAAGTACCTGATCGAGACCACGCTGGGCCGCGCGGTGGCCTCGGTGGGGCCAAGCGTGGCCTCGGTCTACAACACGCGGGGCTTCGATTTCCGGGAGTGCCTCTTCGTGGCCGTCTCGCAGTCCGGCCGCAGTCCGGACCTCCTGCGTCTGACGGAAGCGGCCCGAGCGGGAGGCGCGCTGGTCATCGGCTTCGTCAACAACGAGGACTCGCCGCTCTTCTCGCTCTGCGACATCGGGCTGCCGCTGTGCGCCGGTCCCGAGCGGAGCGTGGCCGCCACGAAGTCCTATATCCTCTCCGGTCTCGCCTTCCTGCAACTGGTGGCGCACTGGTCCGGGGAGGCGGTGCTGCGGGACGCTGTTTCCCGGCTGCCGGAGGCGCTGGAGACGGCGCGCGCGCTGGACTGGTGGCCGGCGCTGGAGCGGCTCACGGGGGCGCACAATCTGTTCGTGCTCGGGCGGGGAGTGGGGCTCGGCGCGGCGCTCGAGATGGCGCTGAAGTTCAAGGAGACATGCCGGCTGCACGCCGAGGCCTTCAGCACCGCCGAGGTCATCCACGGGCCGCTCGCCCTGGTGGGCCGGGGTTTCCCCGTGCTGGCGCTGGGGCAGGAGGACAGCTCGGCGGAGGGGACGCGGAGCGTGGTGCGCCGCATGGTGGAGCTGGGGGCGGATGTCCGCTCGGTGCTCGCGGTGCCGGGAGCCGAGCTCCTGCCCGTGGTCCCGGGTGTGCCGAGCGCCATCTCGCCCCTGTGCCAGGTGCAGAGCTTCTACATGTCGGTCCACAGGCTGGCGGTGGCGCGTGGGATGGACCCGGATGTTCCCGCGCATCTGCGCAAGGTGACGGAGACGGTGTGATGACGCGCATCCTCACGGGAGCACGCCTCTTCACCGGCGAGCGCATGCTCGAGGACCACGGGCTGGTGCTCGAGGGCGAGCGCATCCGTGCGGTGGTGCCTGTGGACGCCGTGCCGGCCGGAGCCCAGGTGGAGCGGTTGCCCGAGGGCACGCTGCTGGTGCCGGGCTTCCTCGATGCCCAGGTCAACGGAGCCGGAGGGGTGCTGTTCAACGACACGCCCACCCCGGAGGCCGCGCTCGCCATCGCGGCGGCGGCCCGGCGTTCGGGCACCACGGGGCTGTTGCCCACGTTCATCACCGATGCGCCGGGCAGGATGCGCGAGGCCTGCGAAGCCGCCCTCGATGCGATGCACCGGCCCGCGAGTGGTGTGCTCGGCATCCACCTGGAAGGTCCCTTCATCAGTGGCGAGCGGCCCGGGGTGCACGAGTCGCGCTTCATCCGCGTGCCCGATTCCGGGGAGGTCGATTACCTGAGCGCGCTGCCGGAGCGCCTGGCCGGGAAGGGGGGCCGGCTGGTGGTGACGTTGGCTCCGGAGTGCGTGGACGATGCTGTCATCGGGCGGCTCGCCGCGGCGGGCGTGGTGCTCTCGGCGGGCCACACGGCGGCGACGTATGAGCGGACGCGCGAGGCCCTGGCCGCGGGTGTACGAGGGTTCACCCACCTGTTCAACGCCATGCCGCCCGCGCAGAGCCGTCAGCCAGGGCCGGTAGTGGCCGCGCTCGAAGCGGACGAGGCGTGGTGCGGGGTCATCGCGGATGGCATCCACGTCCATCCGGCGATGCTGCGCCTGCTCCTGAAGGTCAAGCCGCCCGGCCGGGTCTTCCTGGTCACGGACGCCATGCCCCCGGTCGGCACGGAGGCGTCCTCGTTCACGTTGTATGGCCGCACCATCCTGCGCCGGGAGGGCCGGCTCGTGACCGGGAACGGAACGCTGGCCGGTGCCGACATCGACATGGTGACGGCGGTGCGCAACTGCGTCCGGCTGCTCGGGCTGCCGCTCGAGGAGTGCCTGCGCATGGCGTCGCTCCATCCCGCGAGCTACCTCGGGCTGGACGGACAATTGGGCCGGCTCGCGCCAGGCTATCGCGCCGACCTCACGCTGCTCCGGGAGGACCTCACGGTGCTCGCCACGTGGGTGGCGGGCCAGGAGCGGTGGTACTGAGCTTCCACTGGGAACCCGGTGCGTGGCTGCGTTGTCGGTGGCCACGCCACCATGGATGACTCCTCTTCGAAGCGCTGGTTCGATTCTCCCCGGGCTCTCTGGGTTTCACTCGCCGTGGCCCTGGTGTTGGCCCTGCCCACGTTGGGCATGGGTTTCGCCCTGGATGACAACCTGCACCTGCTCATCTTCGAGGGCAGGTGGCCCCTGGGCTCGCCCATGGATCTCTTCCGCTTCGCCGGAGGGGACCCCGAGGGTATGCGCCGCATCGTGCAGGAGGGGCCCTATCCCTGGTGGACGCTGCCCGAGCTGAAGATCGCCTTCTGGCGTCCCCTGTCGAGCGCGCTCGAGACGCTGGACTACCGCCTCTTCGGCCGCAACGCGGTGGGCTATCACGTCCACTCGGTGCTCTGGTACCTGGGGGTGGTGGCCCTCTTCGGGGCGCTGCTGCGGCGCGTGATGCCCGGTTCGCTCGCGGTGTTCGCGCTGCTGCTGTTCGTCGTGGACGACTCGCACCTGCTCCCGGTGGGGTGGATCTCCAACCGCAACGCCCTGGTGTCCACTGCCCTGGCGCTGGTGGGCCTGTGGATGCACCTCGAGTGGCGCGAGGGTGGAAGGCGTTGGGCCCTGCCGTTGTCGCTCCTCGCGCTCGCCGTGAGCCTGACGGCGGGGGAGTCGGCGCTGGGGGTCTTCGCCTACGTGCTGGCGTATGAGCTGTCCGGTGCCCGGGGGACGGTGGTGGAGCGGCTCCGGGCCGTTGCTCCCGCGGCGGTGCTCGCGGTCGTCTATCTCGGTGTGTACAAGGCGCTCGGGTATGGCGCGTATGGGTCCGCCATGTACCTGGATCCGGTGGGAGAGCCGGGTCGCTACCTGGTGGCCGCGCTCGGCCACGTGCCCGCGCTCATCGGTGGACTGCTGGGTGTGCCCGTGGACCTCTGGGGCATCAATCCCGCCAGCAGGCCCGCGCTGGTGGCCCTGGGAGTGGCCGGGCTCGGGGTGCTCGTCGTGCTGGTGCGCTCCGCCTGGCCCGGTCTCTCCGAGGAGGAGCGGAGGCACTGCCGCTGGCTCTCCGCGGGGGCGTTGCTGTCCCTGCTGCCCGTGACCTCGAGCATGCCCATGGGCCGGCTGCTGTTCGTGCCGAGCCTGGGCGCCTCGGTGCTCCTGGCCGTGGTGCTGCGCCATGCGTGGCGCTCGCGGGCGCGGGGCTGGCGTCCTCGGGGTGTAGCCGTGGCGGGGGCCGTGCTCGTGCTGTTCCACCTCGTGCTCGCGCCGCTGAGCTGGCCCGTGATGCCGATGATGATCCGTCAGCTCGGCGTGGACTCCGAGCAGATGGCCCAGAAGGTGAGGCGCGAGCTGGACCCGGCGCGCCTCGCGTCCCAGCGCGTGGTGGTGCTCGATGCGAGGGACGTCGGTGTGCTGCTGTACGTCCCCGTCCAGTGGGCCTTGCAGGGGCAGGAGATGCCCCGTTCGTGGTGGCCCCTGTCGCTGGTGCGGGAGCCGCCCATCGTCACCCGCACCGGGCCCAATGCGTTGGCGCTGGAGTTGCCCCGGGGAGGACACTTCCTCGCCACCGAGGCCGAGCAGATGCTGCGTTCTCCGGAGCACATGCTGGCGCGGGGCGCGGAGGTGAAGCTGGAGGGAATGCGGGTGACGGTGCTGGCCTCCGACGCCCAGGGCCCGACACGGCTGGGCTTCGAGTTCGATGTGCCGCTCGAGGACCCCTCGCTCGTGTTCCTGCACTGGCGGGAGGGGACGCTGCGCCGGTTCACGCCACCCTCGGAGGGAACGCGGGTGGATCTCTCCGCCGTGGCGGGAGGGCCCCAGGCGCGGCCGTTGTAGGCCGGGGCTGGGAACCCGATTCCGGCTCCCAGCCCCTCACGCCTCACGTCGCGACGAGGCTACTTCTGCACCTGCACGACGCCGCAGGCGATGCGGTCCCCCGCGTTGCCGGCGGGATCGCTCTTGTAGTCATCCACTCCCGCGTGGACGACGACGGCCGCACCGTCCTGGTCCTGCACGTCCTTCAGCTTGAGGTCGTGGGCGAAGGCGTCGAACTGCACCTTGCCGTCGGCGCCGACATGGAGGTTGGGCAGGTCACCCTCGTGCTTGCCCTCGGCCGCGAGGACTCCGTGCTTCTTCTTGTTCGGGTTGAGGTGGCCACCGGCGGTCTGGAAGGGGGCCTCGCACTTGCCCGCCTCGTGGATGTGGATGGCGTGCTCGCCCGGGGCAATGTTGGAGAGCGAGCCCTTGATGAGGACGCCGTGGGGCGTCTCGGTGAGGGTCACCTCACCCACGGACTGGCCCTTCTGGTCCTTCAGCTCGGCCTTGGCGGTGGCACCAGCGGCGGCGGCCTTCTCGTCCTTCTTGGCGGCGGCCTCGTCCTTCTTGGCGGCGGCCTTCTCCTTGGCGGCGGGGGACTTGCCCTGGGCGAACGCGGGGCCGGCGAGGCAGAGCACAGCGGCGGTGAGCAGCGCGCGAGTCTTCATGAACGATGTCTCCTTCACGGCGGGAATTCCCATTCCGGACTTCCGGAACGAGAGTGAAGGTGGACACTAATGCGCTGGGCGTGTTCCTCAAGGCTGGAGAGCGGCCAGGGGAACGGGCACGACGCGCGAGGCGCCGTATACGGGAGCCCAGCGGTGCTGCACGTCGGAGCTGTTGAGAAAGTGAACGATGCGCTGGTAGGCGGCGAGCGGGCCGCCGAGCCGTTCCGCCCAGGCCAGCCCTCGGGGCGAGAGGTTGGGCACGAGCGGCCCCAGGGCGGTCTCGGAGCGGGTGACGCGGGTGATGTCGAGTCCCTCGTCGCGCACGCGTTGGGGCACGAGCAGGGGAGCGAAACGGGCGTGGCGGTGATCGTGCACACAGCCCTCTTCTTCCAGGAGCGCGGCGGAAAGGGGCAGTTCTCGCACGTTGAAGAGGAGCTTCACGGCGCCGCGATGGGGATCCCACGGACCGCGGAGGCGGTGGTCGCCGCGAGGGATGAGGCGCCGGTCCAGATAGCAGAAGGCGCGGGACTCTGGGGGGAGGGTGCCGCGGTGGCGCGCACCGGCGTAGCGGAAGAAGGGGCGCACGCAGGAGGGGTCCACCGTGAAGGGAGGCCCGTCCTTCAAGGCGCGCAGCTTGGGCAGCAGTGCGGAAGGGATGGCATGGCGCAGGGAGAAGTCCTCGAGCGCCTCCAGGGGTGATCGTGCGAAGTCCTCGAGACGGGCGAGGAGCCGTTGGGGATCGTCATCGACGAGCAGCTCATCGAAGCGGGTCTTCACCCCCGGGAGACTGACGGGAACGAGGGCATCGAGGGGCTCTCCTTCGGAGCGCCAGCGGGCATCCAGCGCGGCGGCATCAGGAGGAGTGGGAGCGAGGCGCCACTCGGGGGCCTCGGGAGCGAATGACATCCCCTGCGTCAAACTCACCTCGCCCTCCGGGAGAGGGACGGGGTGAGGGTGCCGGGAGTACTCGGGCCGTGAATCCAAGGCCCGTGAATCCAAGGCCCGTGAGAACACGGGCCGGACCCCAGGAGCCGGAGGAGAGGTCCACACGGTGATGCAGGTGCGCACCTGGGTCCCAGCGAAGGCGCCGGGGCCGAGGTCCACGACTTCGCGCAGGGACAGCATGCGCAGCAGTGTTTCGCGCAGGGGGGCGTAGAGGAAGGCGTCGAGAAGACTGGTGGGGGTGATGAAGGCCAGCACGCCGGGGCGTGAAGAAAGCCGGTGGGCGGCGAGCAGGAGGAAGAAGGCGAAGTCATCGCGCAGGCTGGTGCCCTGGGGCAGCGCGAGGGGCAGCAGGGAGCGGAGGCGGGAGTAGGCGTCGCGGTCCTTCAGGAGCGAGGAGGTGCCGTTGTAGGGCGGGTTGCCGATCCACACTTCCTGGCGAGCGGGAGGGAGGCTCGCGAGCAGGGGCTCGAGCCCGCCGCGCAGGGCGTCCCCCACGCGGATGTCGGCACCGGAGACGCGTTCCTGGCACAGGCGGGCCACGTCGGGAGAGAGCTCGAGGCCGGAGAGGTGTGCCTTGGGGCGGGCGCGGGCGGCGGCGGCGAGGAAGGCACCGGCACCACAGGCGGGGTCCACCACGGCGAGCGGCCCGTCCCCGGCATGGGCGAGCGCGAGCGCGAGGGTGCGCTCCACGAGGTGCGCGGGGGTGTAGAAGGCACCGAGCGCGCGCCGGTCGAGACCGGGGAACTGATGGACGAGCGCCTCCTCGTCGAGGACGGGAGGAGCATGGGGGGCACGCGGCATCCGCCTCCATCCTACCCCGGGCGGCTTTGCTTGCCGTGCCATGCCGTAGCAACATGGCCCCAGGAGCCTCATGCCGCCACCTCCGCCGAAACCAAAGGGTCCCATCCGGGGCGTGCCGCTGGGGCAGGACGACGACGAGCCGACGACGATCGAGCCGCGCAGGCTCGGGCTGCCGAGAGTGCCCGCGCGCTCGCGAGGGGATGGCTTCGATACATCGGACGTGCCCACCAACCCGGGGCGCCCGGTCTTCGACAAGTCGCGTGGCAACGTGGGCATGCCGTCGCTCAACGGAGAGACGACGAGCCCGGGCTCTCCGGCCTTCACCGGGGTGGCACCGGAAGTCCGGCAGAGCCGTTGGCATGATCGCTCGGCCGCGCCCCGGGGCGTGCTCCCGGCCGAGGCCGTCCTGAAGGGCCTGGACGAGGCGCTCCAGAAGGCCGGGCAGGCCAGGGCCCCGGTGGCGCTGGTGCGCGAGCAGCTCAAGGCGGACTGGCTCCCGCTGCTGCGCCAGGTGGTGGAACAGGCCGGCGGGGATGGGATGGACGCCTACGTCACGCAGTTGCTGTCCCCGCCGGGCCGCCAGGCGGTGACGCCGTTGGTGGATGCACTGGCCGCGGGCATGGAGCGGCTGGAGGCCGCCACGGACGCGGAGGCCCTGCGCGCCAGGGCCCAGGAATTGCGGACCCTGGTGGCCAGGACGCTGGAGGATCCGGCGCCGAGCCCCATCTCCCTCGAGCTTCAGGAGCGCGAGCTGGATGGCCGTGTGGACGTGGACACGATGCTGTCCATCCGCTTCGCCTCGAACGCGGAGCTGGCCACGCGGCGGGCGCGGGCGGAGAAGACGCTGGAGGATCTCCGGCAGCAGATGCGCGCGTTGCAGGGCGTGCAGCCGGACGGGTTGTTCTCCAACTTCGCCCGGGTCAAGGTAGAGAAGCGCGTGATGGATGCCGAGGCCCGCCGCCGGGGCGGGCGCTGAAGCGGCACCGGACACCCAACACACAGGAGGCGCAGCGCATGGAAGGGGTGCAGCGGCTGGTCGCACGTCGCGTGGAGAAGATGCTGGATGCGCTCGCCGCGCAGGTGGCGCGTGGGCGGGCGGGGGAGGACGTCCCCACCTTCACGCTCACCCTGCACCTGGCGCAGGGCGTGAGGCTGTCGGGGGTGTTGTTGGACTACCTCCCGCGCGAGGCCATCCTCCTGGCGTCCGCGAAGGAGGGGCTGCTGTCGCGCAGCGAGTCGGTGACGTACGTGGAGTTCACCTCGGTCATCGCCGTGACGGTCGATTCGCCGGCGGTGCTCAACCAGGTGCCCTTCCTGCTGCGGCCCGCGCTCAACCGGGAGGATCTGCTGCGGCACGCGGACCGGCTGGCGCACGGCATCACCGAGCAGTTCTGGCCCGGAGAGCAGAAGCTGGGCGGCAAGCCGCTGAGCTTCGAGGTGGACTGGGTGGAGCTGGACACGGAGCCGGGGCGGCGCGCGCTGGAGGACGCGATGAACTCGGTGGCGCATGCGCTGCGGCTCATCGGCAAGGAGCCCAACGGCCGGGACAACCTGCGGCGCATCGCCCGGGTGGCTTTCGCGAAGGGCCGCAACACGGTGGCGGCCCTCGAGGGCGACACGGGGAAGGTCTCGGTGGATCCCTCCGCTCCCGTGCCGCCCGCGCAGGCGTTGCGCAAGGGGCTCGCCGCGGGCCTGTGAGCCGGCGGCGTCTCCTCAGGGGATGTCCTTGGCCGTGCCCGTCGCCTTCGGATCTTCCTTCGGAGGGGCGGGCACGACGGTGGGCGCGTCGGGCATCGCCTTGGCGCCGGCCTGGAGCTGCAGCTCCACCATGCGCGTCCACAGGGAGGGCGCGCTGCCCACCAGCACGTTCTCCTCCACCTTGAGCTTCCGCTCGTTCTGGGCGCGGCGGTAGAGGCGCTCGGGAATGGAGGGCTGCTTCGGGTCCGAGTCGCTCACCGACACCTGCTCCTGGACGGTGATGTCGCCGGAGTTGAAGACGAGGGTGGACGTCAGCTCGAACTTGCGGCGCAGGCCACTGGGCATCTCGAAGGTCTGCACGCGGCTGAGGGGGAACCAGCCGGGGCCCAGGCAGGCGCGCTCGGAGTTGGACACGGCCTCCGCGAAGAAGCGCCCGCTGCGCAGCGGCAGGATGCGAGCGGCTCGCCGGCACACCTGCGGCTCCTCCTTCGTGCACGAGTCTCCCTCGGCCACCAGCACGTCCGTGGAGCCCACATGCTCGATGCGCAGCCGCACGTTCTCCGTCATGCCGCGCAGCGAGCCCAGGCCGCGGACGATGAAGCCCAGCTTCGTGCGCTCCACCAGGGCCACGGGGCCCAGGCCCTCGCCATTGTCGAAACGGCGCGTGATGACCCACACCAGCCGCTCGTTGGCCTGGGTGGTCTCCAGAACCAGGTCCGTCTCGTCCAGCCGCTCCTTGGGGGGAAGCGGCTTGGGCTGGGGGCCGCCCTCGCCGCACTCGTCCGCCGCGGGCTCCTCCCAGGCCACGGGAGCGCCGGAGCAGTCCACGGACGGGCGGGGGGCGGCGCCGTGCTGGGGGTCGAAGCCGTGCAGCAACAGGCCGAACCACGTGTCGGGCGTGGGGTAGGAGCGCTCGCGGGCGCCGACCGTGGCCTCGCACAGCTGGGGTCTCGGAACGGTGGCGCAGCCCACCAGTGGGGTGAGTGCGAGGGCTGCGGCCAGGAGTCGTTGTTTCATGGGCTTCCTCATGCCTCGGCGAACCGGATATCCCAACCCCCCTGGGGGTCGAGCGAGATGTTCAGCCGCTTGGGGACCGAGCCGCCGGCCATGCGCTCGAGCAGCTCGCGCGAGATGGCGGGCATCAGCGAGCCCTGCAGGATGTGCTCGGCGTTGCGGGCACCTGTCTCGGCCTCGGTGCAGCGGCGGGCCAGCTCGTCGAGCAGCTCGGGCGCGAGTGTCGTCTCCACGCCGTGGGCGGAGAACAGCCGCTGGGAGAGCTTGTCGAGCTTCATCGCGACGATCTCCCGCATGATGTCCGTGGCCACGGGGGCGTAGGGGACGATGGTCATGCGGGCCAGCAGGGCGGGCTTGAAGTGCTTGCTGAGGGCGGGGCGCACCTTGGCGATCATCTCCTCGGCGGTGGGCGTGGCGCCCGTCTCGTGCATCTTCATGAGGATGTCCGAGCCCAGGTTGCTGGTGAGGATGACGACGGTGTTGCGGAAGTCGACGGCGCGGCCCTCGCTGTCGTTGAGCACGCCCTTGTCGAACACCTGGTAGAAGAGGTTCATCACCTCCAGGTCGGCCTTCTCGCACTCGTCGAGCAGCACGACGGAGTAGGGCCGCTGGCGCACGGCCTCGGTGAGCAGGCCGCCCTCGCCGTAGCCCACGTAGCCGGGCGGCGAGCCGATGAGCCGGGAGACGGTGTGCTTCTCCTGGAACTCGCTCATGTTGAAGGTGGTCATGAAGCGCTCGCCGCCGTAGAGGACGTCGGCGAGAGCCAGGGCCGTCTCCGTCTTGCCCACGCCGCTGGGGCCCACGAAGAGCAGCACGCCAATCGGGGTGTCCGGGTTGCGGATGCCCGCCTGGGAGATGCGGATGATTTCCGCCACCTTGCGCAGGGCGGGCTCCTGGCCACGCACGCGCTCGGTGAGCCGCGACTCGAGGCTCAGCACCGCCGTGAGCAGGTCGCTGCGCATCTTGCCCACGGGAATGCCCGTCCAGCTGGCCACCACGCGGGCCACGATGTCCGCGTCCACGTCCGAGTGCACCAGCGGCTCCTCGCCGCGCACCTCGGCCAGCTTCGCCGCGGCCTGCTCCACCGCGGCCTTCAGGGGCGCCTTGTCCGCCTCGGCCGGAGCGGAGAGCAGTGCCTTGCGCGCCTCCATCAGTGCGCTCACTGCGGTGCGCTCCGTCTCCCACCGGGCCTGCAGCGAGACGAGGTTGTCACGCACGGAGGCCAGCTTGTGCTCCAGCGCCTCCACCACGCTGGCATCTCCCGGGTGGCCTTCGGCGATGTCCCGCTGGCGTGCATCGCGCTCGCGCTCCAGGGCGGAGATCTCCTGCTCGAGCGCCACCAGCTCGTCGGGTTTGGTGGACAGCTCGATCTTCACGCGCGCGGCGGCGGTGTCGATCAGGTCCACGGCCTTGTCCGGGAGCTGGCGGCCGGAGATGTAGCGGCTGGACAGGCGCACCGCGGCGGAGACGGCCTCGTCGCGGATGGTGACGCCGTGGGAGGCCTCGTAGGTGGGCCGCAGGCCGCGCAGCATCAGCTCGGCGTCCTCGATGCCCGGCTCATCCACCTTGACGGGCTGGAAGCGCCGCTCGAGCGCGGCGTCCTTCTCGAAGTACTTCTTGTACTCGCCCCAGGTGGTGGCGGCGATGGTGCGCAGCTCTCCGCGCGCGAGCGCCGGCTTGAGCAGGTTGGCGCCGTCGCTCCCGCCCGCGGTGCCCCCGGCGCCGATGAGCGTGTGCGCCTCGTCGATGAAGAGGATGATGGGCGTGGGCGAGGCCTTCACCTCGTTGATGACGGACTTGAGGCGGTTCTCGAACTCACCGCGCACGCCCGCGCCGGCCTGCAGCGCGCCGAGGTCCAGCCCCATCAGCTCCACGTTCTTCAGCGCGTCGGGCACCTCGCCCTTCACGATGGCCCAGGCCAGGCCCTCCACGAGCGCCGTCTTGCCCACGCCCGGCTCGCCCACGAGGATGGGGTTGTTCTTCCGGCGCCGCGAGAGGATGTCCACCATCTGGCGGATCTCCCGGTGGCGGCCGAAGATGGGATCGATCTTCCCCTCGCGTACGCGGCCGGTGAAGGACGTGGCGAAGCGGCCGAGTGCCTCGCCGCCCACGGCGCCACCCTGGGCGGACGCGGAGGGCGTGGCGCCTCCGGCAACGGACTCGGGGCCCACCTCCATCGTCTCCGGAGAGGGCCGCAGCACCGCGTCCAGCGCGGCCATCAACTCGTCGCGGGAGATGGCGTCCAGCTCGGGGAAGAGCTCGGCGGTGTAGCGGTTGCGGCGGGCGACGAACTGGGCGAAGAGCGCTCCGGAGCGCAGGCGTGTGGCGCCCTGCTCGACGGAGGCGATCAACCAGGCGTCCTCGAACCACTGGAAGAGCGTCTCGGAGAAGACGGGCCGGCCCGCGCTGCCAGAGCGCAGGCCCTGGAGGGCGCGCTCCATGCTGGCGGCCAGCCGGCGGCGGTCCACCTGGAAGTGCTGCAGCAGGCGGGCGACGTCCGAGTCCTCCGGCTCGAGCATCTGCGCGAGCATGTGCTCGGGGACGATTTCATAGAAGCGCCCACTGCTGGCACGCGCGACGGCGGCCTCCAGCGTGCGGGTGGCCGTAGGCGTGAGGCGGCGGACGAGGGCTTTCGGTTCGACTCGGATGGCGGCACCCTCCAACAGGGGACGGCGGAATGTCTGGCGGGAGCGTCAGCGCCGTCGGTTGCCGGCGCTCCCGGGGCCGTGTTTCACACGACCGGAATCGAGAGGCGGATCTGCCTGCCCTTGCCCAGCCACGTGTCCCGCCCCAACTGGGCCGACTGCGTGCTGGAAAGGTTGAACGTCTGGGTGACGCCTTCCGTCAGGCCCAGCTCGAACTCGTACTCCAGGGGATCCTTCAGGAAGAGCCGCACCACCTCGCGGGCCTGGGGCAGCAGGTCTCCGCCCGGCATCATCTTCCGGTACAGGTGGGTGGGCAGGGGCTCGATGTGGATCTTGATCTTCCCCATGCGATCAAAGGCCTTGCCGCCCAGGACGGTATTCCTGCCGAGGATGTGGTTGTTGCGGCCCAGTTGCAGCCGGGCGTCGATGTCCACCCAGCGGCCCACGAACTGTTCCACCCGTACCCGGGCCCCCTCCAGGCTGTCGCCGAGTACGTCCTCGAGGGCCGCCTCCATCTTCTCCGCGGTGCGCGCGCGGGAGGTCAGCAGCGGGACGATGCGCAGCAGCTTGCGCGTGGGCAGCTTGCTGGTGCGCTGGCTCTCGTACGTGTCGAAACCGGCGAGCGCCAGCAGCCGGCGCGACCACTGGTCGGTGTTGGTGGAGTTGGACTCGCTGGTGACGCGGTACTTGGACTCGATGCGGTAGAGCAGCGACAGCAGCCGGTGGTGGAAGAGGTCCAGGAACTCCCGGCGCACGGCGTGGTCCGGGTCCTCCTGGGCGATCTCCTCGGCGATGTACATCGGCAGCGGGCTCACAGAGCCGGTGAGTCCGAGGAAGTGGGTGACGACCTCGAAGAGCTGGCGCCGGGCGTACGGCTCCTCCGGGCGCACGGGCACCTTGCGCAGCGTCACCTCGCTCACGTCCCCCGAGGAGAAGCCGAGCGAGGAATCATGCCGGAAGCGGATCATCTCCTCGATGACCGGCCCCACGCTGCCCACGCGGGCCGCCCCGGCGGTGAGCCGCTCGATGTACGCCACGAGCTGGAAGAAGCCGACTTCCTTGGCCATTCCCCCCAGCAACCGGGCCGCCTCTACAAGAGGGTCAGGAAGCCGTTCCTCGGAAGCCATGCGAACTCTGTCTGCGAGGGCTGGAGCCGGATGGCCAGCTCGTTGAAGGAGTTGAGGGTGACGTGGGAGGCCAGCAGCTCATCGAGAATGCACCCGAAGAGGAAGGCGTCTCCCACCCCCATGAAATTCGTCTCGTCGAGCTCCACCAGGGCCCGGTTGCCACGCACGGGCGAGCCTTCCAGGAAGCGGGTGAGGGCCTTGTTCTCCACGGTGCGGATGGCGTTGATGCGCAGGCGGCTGGCGCGGGCGGCGAGGTTGTCCGCCAGCGCCTGGAAGTTGTACAGGTCCAGCAGGCGGCGCAGCGCGGCGCCATCCGCGATGGAGTGCTGGTTGATGGCCAGGTGCGAGAGCAGCCGCCAGTGCAGCTCCGTGCCCAAAGGCGCGCGGGCCGGGCGGCTCACCGGGGTGATGTTCTTGAACTTGGCGTTGGTGGGCGAGGCCGGGGTGGACTGGGTGATGTCCCCCACCTGCAGCCGCGCGGGCAGCGAGCGGTTGGTGCAGGTGAGATCGATGGACAGCACCTCCTCGGTCCCGAGCGTGGGAGCCACGTCGCGGGGCGTCTCCAGGGTGAGGTAGGTGTCGATGCCGTCATCCACGGGGGAGTGGATGCGCCGCAGGCGGTAGAAGGAGGGCTCGGAGCCCTCGCCCTGGGTGTGCTCGAACTCGTGGAAGGGGCGGTAGGTGCGGCGCTCGCTGCGGCCCGCCGTCAGGCCCGTCACCGAGTCCACGGAGTACACCTCCGCGTGCGGGGGCTGCAGCTCCGCGGCCCGTACCAGGTGCTCCCGGCCCAGCGCGTGGTGGAAGAGCGGATTGGCCGGTGCCCGGAACAGGTTGATGACGGGGGCGCAGTGCAGCCGGAACATCTCCCGGGTGATGCGCGCGTCCAGGGGCGGCGGGCGCTCCAGGTGGAAGGAAATCTCGAAGCGCTCCTCCAGCGCGGACGCGGCGGCCTCCAGGCCATGCACCTCGAAGAAGAGAAACTTCTCCGGCAGGGTGAAGTACTCCTGGAGCAGGCGGTACCCGTCGAAGGCCCGGGGCCAGGGCAGCAGGCGGAAGTGCCGGTCGAAGCCCACCGGGCGGATGCTCCGCTTGGGGTCCAGCACCACCTCGTTCCCGCTGGTGGCGCCGCGCACGCGCATCTGGCGGCAGTAGCGCAGCAGCCACAGCATGATGAGCGCGCTGGCGGACATGTCGCCGTGGATGAAGAGGCGCAGTCCATGGGGCTTCTGCAGTTCCTCACGCCCCTGCTCCGTCGTCTGGAAGGACAGGCGCAGCACGGGCGAGGACACGGACGAGCGGTCCAGCAGGGCGTCCTGCACGCTGAGCGGCAGCAGGTCCACGTCATGCGTGGTGCGGAAGACACAGCTGGTGCCATCCAGGGGCGTCGAGGCCACCTCGGCGCCCGCGGCGATGCGCGAGCGGCCGCGCAGGGCGCGCATCTGGGGCGTGAACTCCACGATGGAGCACGCGGGCACGGGGCGCAGGTAGTGGGGGAGCAGCAGCTCCGTGAGCCCCTGCACCATCTCCGGAACGTCGTCCTCCACGCGCTCGCGGATGCGCGCGGTGAGGAAGGCGAAACCCTCCAGCAGCCGCTCCACGTCCGGGTCCGCGCCGCGCTCCACCAGCAGGCCGGCGACGCTCGGGTTGGCGAGCCCGAAGGCCCGGCCCATCTCCCGGAGGTAGTTGAGCTCGCTCAGGTAGTACTTGCTGAACATCCTCGCCCTTTCACCAGATTTCCATCCGGCCGCCGGGTTTCAGCTCGGTGTGGAAGCGGACCGTGCCGCGCGCGTCCTTGACGTTGAGCTGCGCGATGATGTCGAACCGCAAGGCGGTGGGGTCCTGCTCGTCGGGAACGTGCGTGACGACGACGTTCTTCAACCGCGGCTCGAACTCCTGGATGGCCGTGCGGATGGACTGCTGCATCCTCGGGATGGCCGCCGGGAGGATGTGGATGATGTCGTTGAAATCCATGATGCCGTAGGAAGGGGCCGCGGCGGCCTCTCCCTTCCGGGTGTTGAGCAGGGCCCGCAGGTGCTCGGAGATGGCGGCCACCGCGTTGCCGCGGGGCGCCAGCGAGCCGTGGCTGCTGGAGGCCAGACGTGTCAGGAGTCCTCGTTCGGCCATGGCGTGCGGGCTCGGCCCTGGAGCGCCCGGGATTCACCCGGGCGCCCCTCGGGCACGGCGGACTAGCGCTGGGTGTCCCAGGTGTCGGTGTGCGTCACGCCGCCGTTGGTGATCGTCCAGTCGATCGTGTGGAACACGAACGTGATCTCCTCCATGGCGGGCAGGTTGGTGCTGGTCGGCACGAAGCTGTCCGGCACGTGCTGCTTCACGCTGTTGATGCGGCCCTTCTTGATGGCGATGCTGTAGAACTGCTCGGTGGTGCCATCGCCGGTCGGGTTGGGGCGGAAGAACTTGAAGGTCGCCTCGATGACCTGGTTCTCGCACAGCGCCTTCATCAGCAGCGGCGAGGACTTGTCGATGCGCTTGACGATCTTCATCGGCGGGTACTGACGGCGGCCCGTCGCCAGACCGGAGCCGGACTCGCGCGCGGTGATGACCTCGTGCTCGAAGGACACGCACTCGATGGAGCCCTCGCGGCCCAGGCTCGTCTGGGTGCTGTCACCCTTGATCTCCGTGCCGTTCGCCTTCAGGTACAGGTGTACAGTCTCAGCCATTCGCCACCTCGTTGTATGCGCCGCGTACGGCGCGGAAATCCGGGCCCCTGGTGGGGGCCCGGCGTTGATGGAGCCCGGAATCAGCGGAACCACGTGTCACGGGTGCGACGGGCTCACTCCTTGTCCAGCTTGCCCACCAGGGAGAGGGTGAAGGACGCGCCCATGTACTTGAAGTGCGGGCGCACCTGCAGGCTGCAACGATACCAGCCGGGCTGACCCTCCACGTCCTCCACCGTCACGCGCGCGGCGCGCAGCGGGCGGCGCGAGCGCACGGCGGGCGCCGGGTCATCCATGTCGGCGATGTACTGGCTCATCCACTGGTTGAGCTCGCGCTCCAGGTCCGAGCGCTCCTTCCAGCTGCCGATCTGCTCGCGCTGGAGCACCTTCACGTAGTGCGCCAGCCGCGTCATGATGAACATGTAGGGCAGCTGCGTGCCGAGCCGGTAGTTCGTCTCCGCCGCCTTGCCCTCCGGCGTGCTGCCGAAGAACTTGGACTTCTGCGCCGAGTTGGCCGAGAAGAACGCCGCGTTGTCCGCGTCCTTGCGGAACACCAGGCCGATGAAGCCCTCCTCGCTCAGCTCGTACTCGCGCCGCTCGGTGAGCATCACCTCGGTGGGAATCTTGGTCTGGATCTCCCCCATGGCCTCGTACTGGTGCAGCGGCAGCATCTCCACCGCGCCACCGGACTGCGGGCCGATGATGTTCGGGCTCCAGCGGAACTTGGCGAACGAGTCCGCCACGCGGGTGGCGAACGCCGTGGAGGCGTGGCCCCACAGGTACTTGTCGTGCTGCCCGACCACGTCCTCGGTGAAGTTGAAGGCCTTCACGGGGATGGTCTTCTCACCGTACGGCAGGCGCAGCAGGAAGCGCGGCATGCACAGGCCCACGTAGCGCGCGTCCTCGCTCTCGCGGAACGAGTGCCACCGGGCGTACTGCGGGCCCTCGAACAGGGACTTGAGGTCCTTGAGGTTGGGCAGGTTGAGGAAGTTCTGCTCGCCGAACATCTCCGGGCTGGCGTTGGCGATGAAGGGCGCGTGGGCCATGGCCGCCACGGACGCGCACTTGCGCAGCAGGTCGATGTCCTGCGGGCCCGGGCCGAAGTCGTAGTTGCCCAGCAGCAGGCCGTAGGGCTTGCCACCGAACACGCCGTACTCGTTGGAGTACACCAGCCGGTACAGGCCGCTGCGCACCACCTCGGGCGAGTCCTCGAAGTCCTTGAGCAGGTCCTCCTTGGAGACGTTGAGCATCTCCACGCGGATGTTCTCGCGGAAGTCCACCCGGTCCACGAGGAACTTCAGCGAGCGCCACGAGGACTCCAGCTTCTGGACCTCCTCGTGGTGCATGATCTCGTTGACCTGGGACGACAGGCGCTTGTCGATCTCCGCGATCATCGCGTCGACGAGGGCCTTGTCGATGCGCTCCTCGGAGCGGTTGGGGGCCAGCATCTCGGCGATGAAGGCCTCCACGCCCCTGCGGGCGATGTCATAGCCCTCGTCCTTGGGCTTGATCTTCGCCTCGGAGAGGATTTCGTCGAGCAGGGAGGGCGAAACGGCGGCCGCGGCGCCCGCGGCATTCTGGGTCTGGGTCTGAGTGCTCATGATTCTCGCTCCCGCTCTGGACTACTTGGTCTCACCACCGTTGAGGCCGAGCTCGCTGATGAGGCGCTTGCGGCCCTCGTCGTCGGCGAGCATCGCCTGGAGCTTCTTGCGGAAGGCCGGGACGTTGCCCAGGGGCCCCTTGAGGGCGTTGAGCGCGCTGCGCAGCTCCAGCAGCTTCCGCAGCTCGGGCACCTGGTTGACGATGCTCTCGGGAGCGAAGTCCGCCAGGCTCTTGAACTGCAGGGACACCGGCAGGTTGGCGCCCTCCTCGTTGGACAGCTTGTCCGTGACGGAGATGTCCACCTTGAGGTTCTGCTGCGCCATCACCTCGGTGAAGTTCATCTTGTCCACGTTGATGGGGGCGCGATCCTCCAGCGGACGGTCATCCTGACGGCCGGTGAAGTCACCCATCATCAACATCTTCAGGGGCAGCTCGACCTGCTCCTGCATGTTGCCCGTAGCGGGCTTGTAGACGATGTTGACGCGTTCGGTAGGGGCGACGGAACTCTCTTTGCTCATCTGCTGCTTCTCCTCTCACGTGAGGTGGGTGATGCGTGGGGTCGTCGCCAGGTGACGCTTGTCCGTGAGTGCTGCCCGGATTTCAGGGTTGAACGCGCAGGGCGGCAGCGGGGTCGAGCTGGACGAGACGACGATAACGGATCCAGTAATCTCCTACCAGGATGTCCTGTGATTCTTTCGTGGCCAGGGTACAGGTGAGGAATCCCTCGAGACAGGCGGCGGCGAGTGCCGGTTCCCAGGAATCAAGAGAGTGCGCGGTGCACTCCGCATCCAGCACCTCGTAGAGCGCGCGGGCGGTGGTGAGTTGTCCTGCCTGGGCATGCATGCGCGCCAATTGCAGCCGCGCGACGAAGAGCGCGCGAGCCGTGGTGGCGGAGGCGAGCAGCGCCTGGGCGTCTCCCTCGGGAGCCGCACCCGGGGCGGAAGTTTCGAGCCCGCGAGGAAGGGGCATGGAGATGGCGGCACGTGGCGCGGTGCCGGGCTTCGCGAGCACCTCGCGCTTGAGCCACTCCTTCGTGGCCCCGTCCGCCATGGGCGTGCCATCCGATGCCACCAGCTCCACCATGGTGGGCAGGCGCTTGAGAAGACTGCTCAGCTCCAACAGCAATGCCTCACGCGCGGCGGTGTGGGTGTCACCCAGTGATGACAGGGCATGGACACTGAAACGTTGCAGGTCCAGTGCAAAGCGATACTGCGCCAGGGCGGACTCGGACTCGTCGAGCAGCTCCACCCAGCGTGAGTGGGTTGAGAGGGTTTCCAGCTTCGTGCGCAGATTGGTGGGCAGAGGCGGGAGGGATGTCCTGCCATTGGCGCCAGTGGGAGGCGGTTGTGTGATGTGCAGCCACAGCCCGGTGCGCAGCAGGCGATAGGAGAGCGGGTCGGCCGGGTTGGCGCGGCGGATGACTCCGGAGGCACTCGTCAGCGCCGAGCCGATGTTGCGCAGGAAGTCCGTGGCGGCATCCGCGCTGGTGAGGTCTCCGCCGGGCACGGCGGGGAGCTGAGAGGCATGGATGGCCGCGGCTGGAGCGGGAGGCAGCGCAGGGGGGGGCGGTGTGGCGGGAGGTGGCGCGGCGGGCGCGGGGATGGCGGCAACCGGCGCGGGCGGAGCCACGGGGGCGGGCTCCACGGGGGCGGGCGCGGCGGTGACTGGAGCGGCGGTGTCCGGTGCGGGCGTTGGAGCGGGGGCCGCCGGAGCGGAAGGCGTGGGCGCGGCCACGGCGGGAGGCGCGGCCTCGGTGGGCATGCTCGCGCGCAGCCGCTCGAGGGGGGTGAGGAGTGGTCCCATCGCCGGACCCTGGGAGGCGAGGCGCGTGCGCGTCACCTCGGCGAGCTTCGACACGGCAGTGGACAGGGCCTCCACCACGACGGGCGTGGTGCTGTCGGCCTGGATGGTGGGGAGCACGTGCTTCATGCGCTCCACGTACCAGGACAGCGCGAGGCCCCGGCTGCGCAGGCGCGAGGCCTCGGGAAAGAGGCCCTGCCAGTAGCGCTCGGTCAGCTCCGCCAGCAGCGTGGTCCCCGTGATGGCGCCGGGCAGGCCCTCCGTCATGTACAGCCCGTAGGCGAAGTAGGAGGCCAGCCACAGGTCCTTGGTGGTCGTCCGCAGCAGCTCTCCGGCATTGCGGACGACCTCGTCCCAACGCACGGCCTCACCCGTGGGGGACTCGAGCCGGGCCACCTCCGAGAAGACGCTTTCGTAGGCGGGGTGGTGCTTGGACGGGGCACCGGCGGGCGCCTCGGCGGAGATGGGCTCGAGCCACTGGCTGGCGCGCTCGCGAAGGCTGTCGGTGGAAGAGGGCGTCATGGTGGGCGCGCCTTCAGCGTGCGAGGGCACGCAGGAGCTGCTCGAGCGTGCTGTGGGAGGAATCGATGACCTGGCGCTGCGAAGCGGACAGGGCCTGCTTCGCCTGCTCCATGGCGGCGGGCTTGTCGGTGCGCAGGGGCCAGACGTTGGTGCCCGGACGCGTGGGTTGTGCGAGGTGCAGCAGGAGGGTAGGGGGCGCGGCGCCCAGACAAAGCAACAGCCGGGGCTGCTGCCCGTCGGACCAGAAGAAGGATGGAGGTTGGGCGGCCCAGCGCAGCAGCCGCGTGGAGAGCTCCAGCCAGGTGACGGGCCCCATGTGCGAGGGGTAGGGACAGTCCAGCATGACGCCGGCCATGCCCTGCTCGCGGTGGCGCTCGCCCGTGCAGGCGGTGAGGAAGGTGTGCAGCGCGTAGTAGCGCCCCTCGGCGGGACGGTCTCCGATGATGTGTTGGAGCAGCTCCGTGCAGCGCTTCTCGGACAGCAGGGCCTCCCGGAGCCGCTCGGCCACGCGGAGGTCGCCGGGCCGCGCGGTGGGCAGCTTCGCCGTGCGCTCTTGCAACCGGGGAACGTCGAGGGATGCGGCCTCGCGCAGCAGCGCCTCGCTGGCCCGGAGGAACGGCTGATGGGTCTCCGGCAGCAGCGCGTAGCGTCCGGCCACGTCGGCGGCGGACAGCTCCTGGAAGATGGCCAGCGGAAAGGCACGCCCCACACTGTCCGAGCTCGGCGCCAGCACGCCCACCAGCACCGAGCTTTCGCCGGGTGCGGTGAAGACGAAGCTGACGGGAGTGGTGGGCAACGCGCTCCGGGCCCCGTGCAGCCGGCCGGTGCTCTCCTCCATCCAGCGGAAGAGGTACCGCGCCAGGGGGCTGGCCGCGTTGTGCCGGACGAACTCCGCGTGGCGCGGAGCCTTGCCCAGCATCCCGATGTGAGGCGCCTGCGTCATCCTCAGGGGGCTCCGTTCGTGCTCACCATCTCGACGCAGCCCTTGCCGCCGCGGGCGATCCCCATCGGAGGAGACAGGCCCGGATCCCGGAAGATCTGCAGCAGCCGGGAAGTGTTGTTGCCCGACAGGCCGAAGAACGGGTTGGCGGTGCGCTCGGGCCGGAAGTCGATGGCGACGAGTGCTCCGTTCATGTCCTCGATCTCCCACACGGCGGTGAAGAAGCGGCCATCCCCGCTGGGCTCGATGCGCTTCACGCGCTCGAGCAGGCGGAAGAGGCCCCACTCCCCGGGCTCGTCGATGTCGGCGGTGGCCCCGGAGGCGTTCTCCACGTGGATGTGCGCGCCCAGCTTGCCGGCCTGGCCGGGCCAGCTCATCGGCTTCCAGACGTTGTCCGGGCCGTTGCGGTAGAGCTCATCCGTGCCGTCGATCGTCAGGGTGATGGCGGAGATCTCCGACGGCGCCGTGTCGGGCGACGTGCCCGCGCGCACACGCACCTGGAAGCGGACGAGCGGATCCACCGTGTCCCCCGGGTAGAGGGTGGTGGTCAGGTTGTTCGCCTTCTCCAGGAAGGTGAGCAGGTCGTCGCGGTACATCTCGCGCGTGTTGAAGTTGGCGAACGTGACCTTGCGGCCGGAGGTGATGACCTCGTCGGCCAGGTGCTGCTGGAGGAACTTGCGCAGCGTGCCGCCCGAGGGCCGCAGGAACTCGGACAGCTCGGCCAGGGGCGCGTCCTGCATCGACTCGCGCACGAACGGGTAGCGGTTGGCCATGATCGCGCTGAAGGGCTTGGCCACGGCCTCGCAGAAGTCGTTGCTCTTGTTCTGCGCCACGCCGGCGAAGACGATGGAGCGCATGTCCTGGAAGGGCGGCAGCAGCAGCTTCTCGAGGATGGGGGCGCCGCTCTCGTACTTCTTGACGAGCATGGCCACGCTCTCTCGCGTGGTCTTGATCTTATCGAGCAGTGCTCCGGACTCCTGGGGCTTCTCCTTCACACCCAGCAGGGAGTTGAGCACCAGCGCCAGCTGGTCCTGGTAGAAGTCCTGCGCCGTCAGCTGCTCCTCTCCGTCGCCCGAGGGGGACTTCTCGTTGTTGAAGCGGATGAGCGTGGCGAACTCCTTCTCCACGTCCCGGGGCCCGAGCGTGTACTCGCCCGTGGACGCGGCCGGATCCAGCAGCTTCTGCTCGTCCTGCTTGTCGGGCGGCATGACCCTTTCGAGCATCTTCCGCGCCGTGCTCTTCTCCTCCTCCTTCGGGGTGCGCACCAGCTGCACGTTGTAGGCGAGTGCCCGGAACAGCTTGCCGAAGGCGGCCGGCTTGCCGCGCGTGAGGCTCTCGAGCAGGGCCTGCATCTGGTCCACGTCATCCGGAGGCCGGACGGTGATGGACTGGAGGAAGTCCCGCCACTCCTGGATGTACTGCTGGTAGTAGCGCGTGCGCAGCTCGGCGCGGGATTGCTCCTCGTCCTCCTTGGCGTCCCGGTCCAGCACCCAGGCCTCCTTGTTCTTGAAGGCGGACTCCAGGCGCGAGCGCACCACCTGGTCCCAGGCGGTCTTGGTGAAGGCACCGCGGACGCGCTTGGTGGCTCGCATGGCGGGCACGGCGCCGACGATGTCGTCCAGCGTCTGATCCGGGTACTCGCGGCCCACGTCGGCGACGATGCGGTCCATCTCCAACGTGGTCACGGGGACGCGGTTGAGGGCCCGGCGCGAGGCGCGCACGATCTTGTTGTCGCGGGCGAAGCCCAGCTGCTCCGGATCCGCCGACAGCATCTCGATGTACGTGCGGGCGTGGCGGCTGATGGCCTGCTGCAGGTTGGCCTCGCCTCCCGCGCCCTTCACGTGCGTCCAGTGCCGCACCATCTGGTCCACCAGCCAGTCCTGATGGGCTTCGTCGAGCGACGGCTCCCGCTGAGCGTGCGGCCAGGTGATGAGCAGGTACATCTTCAGCGCATCGAAGTGGTGCGCGTAGTCCTCGGCGCCGGGCTTCCACTCCGGTGAGTCCTGGTTGTCCGAGAAGATCTTCAGGTTCTGCTCGATGCGCTCGTACTGATTGCCGAGCAGCACCCGGCGCAGGGCGGTGTTGTAGAAGGACTGCGCCAGCGGGAAGAGCTTCTCACCCTGGTACATGCCGAAGCGCAGCCAGAAGGGGGCACCCTCCGTCCTGTGCTTCGTCAGCTCCTGGAGTTGTGACTGCAGCGGGGACAGGTCCTTGATGCGCGCGAGGTCGTCGCGGTCATCGAGCTGTACGGCGGTGATGGCGTTGCGCACGTTGCGCGCCAGGGACCGGTTCTGGAAGTAGGAGACGATGGGCAGCACCAGCATCAGGGCCGCGGCCGTGAAGTAGGTGGCCGTGAGCACCAGTTGCCGCCGGCGGTAGCGCTGCTCCTCGATGGAGCTGCGGACGGCCATCTCCTGGTCCTGGAACATCACCTTGGTGAAGATGTCCCACAGGAAGTAGCTGCGGCCCTCCGCGCTCGTCTCTTGAGGGCGCGTGTCGCCGAAGAGCTCGCCCGAGGAGTTCGCCAGCCGCTCCATCGGCTTCACTTCCTGGGTGCCGCTGGTGAAGTACAACCCGCGCATCACCGGCGTGTCCTGGTACACGTTGTCCAGGAAGAGCGGCTGGATGAACTCGGCCAGGTTCTTGCGCAGCGAGTCGAACTTCTGGGGGAACTGGTAGATGTGCTCGCGCGCCTCCAGCCGGCGCTCCTGGCCCAGCCGCTTGAGCGTGCGCTGCTCCAGCACCGTCACCAGCTCGTCGAAGCGCTCCAGCAGCACGTCCGTGGAGGCCTCCGCCTGCGAGTTCATGGGCGAGGTGAAGCCCCAGATCTGCCCGCGCTCGGAGCGCGTCAGGTCCGCGTACATCTCCGTGAAGCCGGGGAGGAGATCACACTTGGTGATCATCAGGTACACGGGCACCAGCGTGCGCAGGCGCGAGGTGATCTCGTCCAGACGCTCGCGGATGCTCTGGCCCAGCTCGCCCGCGACCTGGGGATCCACGCCCATCAGCTCGCTGACGCTCACCGCCACGATGAGGCCGTTGATGGGCCGCTTGGGACGGTACTTCGTCAGCGTGTCGAGGAAGGCGAACCACTCGGGCTTGTCGTCCTCGCTGCTCACGTAGCGGCCGGCGGTGTCGAGGATGACGGCCTCGTTGGTGAGCCACCAGTCGCAGTTGCGCGTGCCGCCCACGCCGCGTACGCCGCCGCCCTTGGCGGACAGGTAGGGGAACTTCAGCCCCGAGTTGCGCAGCGCGGTGCTCTTGCCCGCGCCCGGCGGTCCGACGATGAGGTACCAGGGCAGCACCGCGAGGGCGTCCTTGCGGCCCCGCGACAGCTTGGAGGTCTTGAGCGCCTCCACCGCCTTGGAGAACTCGGCCTGCATGGCCTTGATCTCCGGCTGCAGGTCCGGCCGGACGGTCTTGATCTGCTCCTCGGCCTGCTGCTCCAGGGCGCCTTCGAGCTTCTTGGCCGCCTTGCGCGCCTTCACCTTGCCGACGATCCACCTGCCGAGCGCGAACAGCAGCAACAGGCCCGTGGTGGCGAGTCCGGTGAGAAGCGGGGGCAGTCCCAGCATGGTGATGGCACCCCATGCCAGGCCCGCCAGCATCGTGATGACGATGGCCCAGATCATTGCGTGCCCCCGCCGTTGGTGGCCATGTGGAGCTTGATCTCGTTCAGGAAGGTGTCGACGCTGCCGTCCAGGCCGAGCACCAGCCCGCCATAGACGAGCAGTGCGAGCATCATCGCCCCCAGCGAGATGACCATCGGCGAGAGCCTGCGCTTGCCGGCGAGCATGGACTCGGTGGGCCGCTCACCGTGGGGCGACAGGACGTCGTAGTCGAAGGGCTTGGCTCGCTCCAGGTCCTTCTGGACCGAGTCGATGAGCGTCATCAGCTCCAGCTCGCCGCCGCGGATGCGGTAGCGGCCCTGGAAGCCGAAGAGCATGCACAGGTAGTAGACCTGCAGCACCTCGGCACGGTGTGGATCCTTCCGGATGCCCTGGAGGCGGTGGAAGAAGCCGTCACCGGCGACGTTCTCGTTGAAGTACTGGAGTTGCAGCAGGTTGGTCATCCAGAACGAGCGGTAGGGCTCGGGCCGGGTGAGGGCGGCCTCGTCGAGCAGGGCGACAATGGCGTAGGCCATGTCCTGGGCGTCCTGGTGGCTGAAGCCCAGCACGGCGGCGCGCCGCAGCATCTCGTCCACGACTCCGCGCAGACGGTGGTGCAGCACCTCTGGAGGGGGGACCGAGGCGGCATCCGAGTTGCGGATCCGGATCGCCGCGTCGAAGCAGTCCTTGGTGGCTTCGGTGACTCGTTGCATGGCGTGAGGTCAGCGGCTGGCGGTGGGGACGGCGAGCAGCTCCACCGTCGTCTGTGCGGCGTCGAAGGGGTGCGGCAGGTAGAGGGCGAGCGTGCGATCCCGCATCGCGCTCCTCCAGTAGCCGTCCGAGGTGAAGAGAGAGAAGTAGAGCGTCCCCGGCTGGATGGGCACCTCGGGCGGGGGGCGGTAGTTGACCTGGATGGGGACGCCGGGCGAGGCCGCCTGCACGATGCTCTGGATGTCCACCCAGCTGGCCAGCTTGGCGAGCTTGGGCAGCTGCTCGGCCACCACCTTCTCCGGCAGCTCGCTGCGCACGGAGAGGAAGAACTGGCCGCAGCGATCCAGCCGCTCGTCCTCCAGCTTGCCGCGGTAGAGCCGGTCCTCGCCGGACTGCATCAGCACCGAGAGGCACTGCTCGAGGGCCACGGAGCGCAGCAGCGACTGGAGGCGGCGGAACAGCTCCTCGAAGGTGGCGCGCAGCTGGATGTACTGGAAGGGCGGCAGCGTGGTGGGGTCCGCATCCGCCACGAAGGTGCTCAGCTGCCCCGCGCACTGGCTGAGCGCCAGGTAGAGGGCGTGGGGCCTCATGTTGCCCGCGTCGATGGCGTGCTGCAGCAGCGGGATGATGCCGTTGAGCGCGCTGAGCTCCAGGAAGAGCGTCACGTCCGAGGCGGTGAACTCGAGCGCGGAAGCGTCCCGGTGCTTGCGCCGCGAAGCGAGCTGGCGCTGCTTGGCCACGATGAGCCGCAGCAGGTTGCGCAGCTCGCTCATGATGTAGGGCGAGGCATCGATGCGCAGCGCGGGCGGGATGTAGTTCTCGACGAGCGTCAGGCTGCCGGAGCGGTCGCGGGACAGCTCGGCGATCTTGATGGCGTCATAGTCCTCGCGCGGCTCGGTGCCGAAGAGCAGCTTTACGTTGCGCTGCGCGAAGGCCACCGGGACGATGGAGGTGGACGAAGTCAGGTCGTTCACCGGCCGGTTGGTCGGGGAGAAGCGGGGATTGCCACTGGTGCGCTCGCTGCCGCCGTAGCTCTCCACACCGCTGCGCTCACGCGGGACGCCGAGGTAGACGTCCAGCACCTGCTGGGCCGGCGGGAAGACGCCCTCCGTGGGGCGGGACGGCGGGGCCTCGGGGTCCCCATTCTGGAGGGCGAGGGGCATGCCATCGGGGAGCACGCCGTTGAAGTGGCGCAGCTGCACGCGGCCGGCGCGCAGCGCCTCCATGTCGAACTCCAGGGCGAACACGCCCCAGGGGTACGGTTCCAGCGCGCCCAGCCGGAGATCCAGCAGGTTCTCGTGATAGAGGTCGAGCTGCTGCATGTGGTGGGGACTCATGAACATCCCCTCCGACCAGACGACGCGTTGAGCGTTCTTCATGCACTCCCCTTGGGGTGGGATGGCACCTCGGCCGCGGACGGGACGGCGGGAGCCGGCTGCGTCAGCGTGAACTGGGTGCGAAGGATGTCGATCTGATAGCCCTGGAGCCGGTAGCGCAGCTGCACGTCACCGGGCCTGGGCTCGCCCTGGTCACCCGCGGGCCGCTCGACGCAGAAGAGTTCGGGTACGGGATCCAGGGCGGACACGGTGCGCCACGAGTAGCCGAGCGGCTGGCGGAAGTGGCCCATGGTCAGGATGAAGCGGGCCTTGGGATCACGCTGGATCCACCGCTGGAACTTCTGGCCGGGGGCGACGGTGAACTCGGCCACTGCCAGCAGGTCCTCCCCGAGGAACTCCTTGGGGCGGCCCCAGAGGTCGCGGAAGCCCGCGCGCTCCAGCTTCGCGCTGTCCTTGAGCTGGATGACCTGGACCACGGTGGGCAGCGAGCGCCCGCGCGGATCAGGATTCACCTGCTCGGAGACGTCCAGGAGGACCTGCATGGGAGGTGGGGTCTCGCACGGCTTGGGCGCCACGCGCTTCGCGCACGAGGTGCTGGCGGTGGCCGCGAGCAGGAGCGTGAGCAGCATCCCCTTGCCGCGACGACTGGAGCGCACGCATGCCCCGGGGCATGCGTGTGGCTGCGCCTTCACGAGTCCTCTTCGCACGTGCGGTAAGCCCCCCACAACAGGTCGGATTAGTGGTGTGAAACCTGCCAGAGTGTCGGACAGGCTGCAAGTCCACGATCAATGTCCACCCGGAGCGTAAGTGATTTCCCGCCCAGCGAGGACAGGCTTGTAGCGGTATGCAGCAACAGTCATACGGTCGTTTTCCAGGTCTTGCTCGATCCCTTCGGAAGCGCGAGGAAGACTTCAGGATCAGAGCCGGACACTGCTAGAGTCCTTCGGCCTTGCATTTGTGCTCTACGCAGTGGCGCGCACTCTCCGTGTCGCGACACATCTGCAGCGGGGGATCCATGGGACGAAGGTCGCTCTGGCTTGGCGCATTGGTGCTGTTCCTGGCGTTGCCAGGGATGACGGCCATCGCGCAGTCGCGCCTGCCTGCCTTCGAGTTGGAACGGTTGGAACTGAATCCCGGTGCCGAGGGCTCGCTGGTAGTGGGGATGGGGGAGTTGCTGCAGGCCGGGCAGTTCCGCCTTTCCGCCGTGAGCCACTACTCGCACCGGCCCCTGTTGCTGTTCGTGGATGGGACTACCCACGCGGTGGTGGGTGGACGAACCACGATGCACCTGGCCGGTGCCTACGCTCTGACGAACTGGCTCGAGCTGGGAGTGCAACTTCCGGTCGTGGCATCCCAGTGGGGTGGAGATCTGAGCTCGGAGAACATCCTGATGCCTGACTCCTTCGGTCTTTCGACCCCTCTGGCCGGAATTCGTCTCGGTTTGCTCACCCAGGATTCGTCCGGCGGATTGGACCTTGCGGTGGGCGGAGACGTGGGGTTTCCGGTGGGCAACCCCAACATCTTCGGGAGTGATGGCGCACTCCGCTATCTACCGAGGGTGATGGTGGGGCGGCGTTTCGGTTTCCTGCGCGCGGCACTGGATGTGGGAATGTTGCTGCGATCGCGGGTGGACGCGATCAGTCCATTGGGGGGGGGAGGGCTGGATCAGCTGGACAACGAGGTGCGCATCGGGGCCGCGTTGGTGACGACCGGTCGGCGGCTGCGGTGGGAAATCAATGCTCGGGGCTCGATACCCCTGGCCAAGAATCAGCCAGCGGCCGCGGAACTGATGCCGGGGGTTCGCTACCTGGTGAACCCGTCGCTGGAGGTGTTTGGGCTGGCAGGAGTCGGATTGGGCACTGCGCCTGGAACACCGCTGTTCCGGTTTCTCGCGGGAGGCTCTTTCGGGGATGTGACGCCGCGGCGTGGGCCCGGTGAGTCCTCTGTCCGGTGCGATCTGGGGTTGTCCCTCTCTCCAGAGGAGTGCCCGGACAGGGACGATGACGGTGATAGCGTGCGCAACATCCTGGACAAGTGCCCGCTGGTGCCGGGCGCCCCCGAGCGTGCGGGCTGCCCCCGGGCGGACACGGACAAGGATGGTATCGAGGATACGCTGGACGCCTGTCCCGCGGAGCCGGGCGACGCCGCGCGCCAGGGCTGTCCAGTGCGCGATCAGGACAATGACGGCGTCGAAGACGATGCGGACGCCTGTCAGACGCAGCCGGGTCCCGCTGAGAATCGGGGATGCCCCTTGAAGGACAAGGACAAGGACGGCATCGAGAACGACCAGGATGAGTGTCCTGAGGAGCCCGGTCCGGTGGAGCGGAAGGGCTGCCCCGAGGAGGATACGGACAAGGATGGTGTGCCCAACCGGGTGGACACCTGTGCTCAGTCGCCGGGCGTCGAGGCCAACCTGGGCTGTCCGGAGCACGAGGTGCCGCTGGTCGCGATCACGCACAAGCAACTCGAGCTGCGAGGCAAGGTGTACTTCGAGGCATCGCAGCCGCGCATGCAGTCGCGCTCCTTCGCGGTGTTGGACTGGGTGGCCAAGGTGATGCGCGAGCATCCGGAGATTCCTCGCGTGGTGGTGGGCGCGCACACGGACGACCGGGGCTTCGCGGACCAGAACCGTCAGCTGTCGCAGCAGCGTGCCGAGGGGGTGCGACGCTACCTGATCGAGAAGGGCGTGGCCGCCGATCGGCTGGAGGCCAAGGGATACGGGCCGGACCGGCCCGTCGACAGCAATGCCACCTCCATCGGGCGGGAAAACAACCGCCGGGTGGACTTCAAGATCATTCGTAGTGGCGACGAGAACACGGATGCGCTCCAGCGCTAGCGGGGGGGAGCCTCACATGCTCGTGATGAATTCGTTGATGAAGGTACTGACGCTTGGAGCCCTGCTCGCCACGTTCTCGGCACTGGCCGAGCCGGATCGTTTCCATCTGGGAACGGGACGCGATGGGGCTCTCGTGGTGTCTGGCTCGGACACCGTCGTGAACCGCCATGCCCTGGTGAGGGCGCCGATTGCTCCTGGGGATACCGCCATCCTGGTGGAGCAGTCAGAAGGGTTCGCAGCGGGAGACCTGGTGATGGTGCTGCAGACCACGGGCATCGTCCCCACGGCCACGCCGGGGGACGTCGCGCCCGTGGACCTCTCGCGCGATGCGGTGGGCCGTTGGGAGTTGGCTCGCCTGGTGTCGGTGGACGGAGAGTTCCTCTACCTCTCCGACCGTCTGCTCCATTCCTATGCGGCGGAGGTGAGCCAGGTCGTTCGCGTGCCAGAGTTCACCACCGTCGATATCCGGACGGGAGCCCGGATCGTCGCACAGCCCTGGAACGGTGCTACGGGAGGCATCATCGCCTTCCTGGCGACCGGCACCGTCACCAACGAGGGCGCCATCGATGCGAGCGGCAGCGGCTTCCGCGGAGGCAGCTACGTCCGGCAGGTCCTGTCACGCCAATGCACCTCGCCGAGCGCTTGGATGGAGCGAGGCGCTCGCCGGGGTGAGGGTGTTGACAGTACGAATCCTGGAGGAGGGAGTGGCAGGGCCAACATCGCCAATGGCGGCGGCGGCGGCGCGTGCATGCCCTCGGGTGGCGGTGGTGGCGGTCATGGTGGGCCGGGCGGTCAGGGCGGCCAGCCCGCGGAGGGTCCACGAGACGTGGGCGGCATGGGCGGTGCCAGGCTCGTCTACTCGCTGCTGGACCGGCTGACCCTCGGCGGTGGTGGTGGTGGTGGTTCTGGATGGAATGCCCAGTACGCCCCCAACTCGAATGGTGGCCAGGGCGGTGGTGCCATCTTCATCCGCGCGGAGGCCCTGGTCGGCAACGGGCGGGTCGTGGCTCGGGGAGAGCCGGGGCATGGCAGCGAGAAGGAGGGCGCTGGCGGCGGCGGCGCGGGTGGAAGCATCTCGCTGAGAGTCGCGGGAGCTTTGCAGTGCGCGAGCCTCGATGCCTCGGGTGGTCATGGAGGCAATAACGGCGCTACGGGGGCTCTTGCGGCGGGCGGTGGGGGTGGCGGAGGGCAGGTGCTCTATCAGGCCGCCTGGGTGAGCGAATGCGTGATGTCGGCCGCGGCCAGTCTCGCGGGGTCGGGCCGGGCTCCCTCGGGTGCACAGCCTGACTCCACCACGCTGTTCGCCCATGCCGGTACCGTCACGCAGTTGGACGGTGGTCTGATTCGGCCTGGCGCCGCCACCATCCTCCACCCTGAATATGGCGCGCTCGTGAGGACCCGAACGCCCACCATCTCGGGAACTGCTCCGGTCGGACTGGAGGTGGTGATCTTCCTGGATGGCCTGGAAGTGGGCCGCACGGTGGCCGAGGGAGGCTTTTTTGAGTGGCGCATGAACCAGCCGCTCTCAGAAGGGCTTCACCATGTGCAAGCGGCTGCCTCGTACCAGGGATTGCAGGGGGAGTTGAGCCCATTCCAACTGCTCGTTGTATCCCTTCCACAATCCCCCTTGATTGAGGGTTCCACCGCCATTCCGGCTGTCTCCGCACCCACTTTCGATAAGATCGCTACCCGCAGTTACTCCAGTGGAATGCTCATCAATGACGCCAGCCCGTTGATCGAGGGGGCTGCTGCGGCTTGCGATTCAGTGACGGTGGAAATCAGAAATAGCGGCGGTAGCCTTGTCGCTCTACTCGTTGACCTCTGTTCGAGCAATAGATGGGATGTCACACCCGGTTTCGACCTTGATAACGGAACCTACACACTGATTGCGAAAGCGATCAAGGGCCTCGAGGAGAGTCCTACTGCGTCAGGCAGCTTCAGGGTAGACGCAGAGGCGCCTCCTGCCCCCGTCATCCAGGTGCCGGCGAACGGGGGATACGTCAATGATTTGAGCCCTGTTATCAGTGGCACGGCGGAGCCCTCGAGCACAATCAAGGTCTACATCGATGGTGCGTCCACGCCCATGTCGACGTCGCCCTCCACTGTCACCACCAGCGCCGGGGGGGCGTGGTCTCTCTCCCCTGGGTCGAGTCGCTCTGTAGGCTTCCATTGGATCCGGGTCGAGGCGACGGACGCGGCGGGCAACACCAGCCCCTTGTCCGATGTCTCAACCTTCACCATCGACAATGTCGCCCCCTCAATTCCGGTGGTGACTTCGCCTGCGAACAACGCTGTTACCAATGACACTCCCGAGATCCGGGGGACGGCCGAGGCGGGCAGTACAATCATCGTGATTGACGGAGCCACGGAATTGACGCCTACCGTGGTGGCGGATTCTTCAGGGAATTGGGTCTTCGTGGCGAGCACCCGGTGGAGTCAGGGCGCTCACTCGTTCAAGGTCAAGGCCAGGGATAGGGCGGGCAACATGGGGAGTGAGTCGTCGGCGCGTAATCTCACCATCGACGTCGCGCCTCCAGAGACGACCATCTCGCCCGCCGTCGCCGCATTCATCAAGACGGCTTCCCTCACCATCTCGTTCACGAGCGAGGCCGGTGCGACTTTCAAGTGCAGCACGGACGGGGTGAACTTCACAAACTGCACGACAGCCTCTTCCCACACCATCAACAGCATGGTTCACGGCTCCACGTACCGGTTCTACGTGCGTGCCAGCGACGCGGTCGGCAATGTGGATCCCACACCGGCCAGCGCGTCATGGGAGGTGGATACGCAAGTCACATCGCCCACGTTCACCTCTCCCGACAACAACGCCTACACCAACGACACGACGCCCGAGCTCCAGGGCACGGCCGAGGCGGGAAGCACGGTGACCGTGTATGACAGCGGCGTTGCGCTGACGCCTACCGTGGTGGCGGATGCTGCGGGGAAGTGGGTTTTCGTACCCAGTAGCCCGTTGACGGCGGCCACTCATACATTGACCGCCACGGCCAGGGATAGGGCGCTCAATGATAGTACTCCTTCCGCCCCGCGTACGCTCACCATCGACACCACGGTTCCGGACACCGTTCTCACGGGCATGCCGCCCAACCCGGACTACTCCGCTGATGCGCGGTTCACGTTCGCCGCCGGCCCGGGGGCGGGGACCGTCAACTTCGAGTGCAGCCTCGACGGGGCGGAGTTCTCGTCATGCTCGAGCGAGCACGCGATTGCCGATCTGGTATTCGGAACCCATACGTTCAGGGTGAGAGCCGTTGACCTCGCCTTGAATAGCGACCCGACGCCCGCGAGCTACACGTGGCTCTACGACAACCGTCCGACTGAAACCCGTATCGATAGCAAACCGGATGCATTCTCCAATGCGGCGAGTGTGACGATCTTGTTCAGCTCCAACAAGAGCGTCGCCACCTTCGAATGTCAGTACTACAAGGTGGGCACGACGCCTCCGGGCCCGACGGATTGCGCCTCTCCTTTCCCCATCTCCGGCCTCACCACGGGCCGCTATCGGTTCGAGGTCAATGCCACGGATGGGTCAGGCAATCGCGACGCAGCGGGGGCTTCCGCCGAATGGGAGATCGATCGCACAGCTCCACCGATGCCCACCATCTCGTCGCCGCTGGCCGGGGCGCTCCTGGCCTCCAACAGCTTTTCCGTTTCTGGCAAGGCGGAAGTGGGAGCCATCGTCACCGTCTCCATTGACGGCATCTCCAAGGGCGAAGTGGTAGTCACCGACCCCTCGGGCAATTGGTCGGTGCCGGTGTCTGCTGTCTCCGAAGGGGTCCGCACGGTGCGGGCCATGGCCAGGGACCTGGCTGGCAATATCAGCACGCCTCCCACGGAAAACAGCCGCCAGGTCACCGTGGATACCACCCCTCCCATCACCGTCCTGGACAGCCCCAGGCCCCCTCTGTACTCACCCGTGGCAACGGCACAGATCCACTTCTCCGCGAGCCTCGATACCAGCGAAAGCGCGGTGACCTACGAGTGCCGGCTCGACACTGGACTCGAAGAGGCTTGTTCCTCGCCCTGGACGGTGCCGGCCGCGGGGACCCTCTCTGAAGGGCCTCATACCGTCTTCGTACGCGCCACGGATGCCGCGGGTAACCGGGATCTCACTCCCGCGGAGTACACGTGGGAGGTCGACACGGTGAAGCCGCAGACCTTCGTCGATTTGAAGCCACCCGAGCGCACCGGAGCGAGGACGGTCTATTTCTCCTTCCGCTCCTCCGAGACGCCGATGACCTTCAAATGCGAGCTCGATGGTGTGCTCGTCTCGGGTGGGTGCTTGAGCAGTCACTCGGTGACCATCACGCCCGTCAGCCCCGACGTGCCGGAGACGCACTCCCTCAAGGTGTGGGCGTACGACCGGGCAGGCAATGAGGACCCCGTCGCGGAGACGATCACCTGGACCCTGGACGAGAACCTCCCTGGCGTCGCCATCGTGACAGCACCGCCAGACCCGACCAAGAACGCGCAGGCGGTCTTCGAGTTCACGTCGACCAAGTCGGGCGCCTTGTATGAGTGTCTGTTGGATCCCGTGGGAGAGCCCACAACCATCAGCAGTTGGCTGGGCTGTACTACTCCGTTCTCCTTCTTCGTCTCGGATGGGCCGCACGTGCTGTGGGTCCGGGCCCGGGACACCCTGGGCAACGTCACGTCCCCGGATGAATACAAGTCCGCGACGTGGACGGTCGATACGCAACGGCCAGACACCGTGATCGAAACGGACACGGCCGCGTGGACGCAGGAGACGACGGCCACCTTCAAGTTCTCCGCGAAGGATGAGACCGACGTCAGCTTCGAATGCACCCTGAACGGCGCTTCCCTCGCGTGCCTCACCACGCCCTTCACGACGCCGCCCCTCCCCGATGGCACCCACACGCTGAGTGTCAAGGCGAGAGATGCGGCGGGGAACGAGGATGCCGTGGCGGCCACGTTCACGTGGACGGTGGACACAGTGGATCCCGCTGCGCCGGTGGTAACCGCGCCTGCCGCTGACTCCATCCTGACGAACAACAGGCTCACGTTCGAGGGGACGGTGGAGCCATTGGCCCGGGTGGTCCTCGTCCAAGGGTCGAGAGAGCTGGGTTCGACGGTGGCGAGTGAAACGGGCGCCTGGCGCTTGGAATTGGCCGAGACCTTCCGGGATGGCTCGTACGACTTCGCCCTGACGGCTTACGATCGGGCACTCAACAGCAGCGAGGTGCCTACTGCTCTGTCGCTGGCGATTGATGCCACGGCTCCAGAATCCCTCATCCTCGAGGGGCCCGATGAGCGGCAGCGCATCCGCGCGAGGGAGGTCTCCTTCCGGATTGGCGCGAATGAGCCGGCGAACCTCGAGTGCAGTGTGGATGGCAATGAGCCCTTCGATTGCGGAGATGAGCCCTTCAATTGCGGTGGTGAGGGGCAACCTCCTGCTGCTTGTGGTGTGGTGCTCAACCTCAAGGACTTGAAGGAAGGAGATCACGACCTGTTCATCACCGCGAAGGACAAGGCGGGAAACAGGGAAATCTCAGCCGAGGTCAGGCGTTGGCGCGTCTATCTGGGCGGGGACAGCAAGGCCATGGGCGGTGGTCTGGCATTGAATTGTGCGGCAGGCGGAGCGGGTGCTTCGTCCCTCCTCCCGCTGGGGCTGGCGCTCATGTCAACGCTGCTGCGGCGCAAGCGCCGGGCCGTGACCACGAATCCAAACAAGTGTGTTGACAAGGAGTTGGTATAATGAGTTCTCAGTGGATGAGGTGGGTGCGAACCGCCCTCTCGGTGGCGATGGTGCTCACTTCGGGTTTGGTCCGGGCGGAACGGGATGTGTTCTTCCTGGGGACGGGTCGTGACGGGGCGTTGACTGTGTCCACGGCGGGCTCCGTCATCAATCGGTATGCGCAGGTAACGGTACCTCTGGCTGGAGGAGACACTTCCTTCTCCGTTTCCACGGTGGCCGCGGACAGCTTCAAGCCGGGGGACCTGATCATGGTGCTCCAGACGACAGGAATCGTGCCGGTTCCCGAGTCTGGGAGCGAGCTCAGCGTTTCCCTCGCCAACACGCCCGTAGGCCGATGGGAGTTGGCACGGCTTCAATCCGTCTCCGCTGCTTCAGGGGGAGCGACACTCACCCTGACCGCGCCCCTCGTCTACAGTTACGCCGCGCAGGTCACGCAGGTCATCCGCGTTCCCGAGTACACCACCGTGCAGGTCGATACCGGGGCGACGATCGAGGCCACTCCCTGGGATGGGGCCTCGGGTGGCGTGATTGCCTTCCTCGTTCAAAACACGCTGACGAACAACGGCAGGGTCATCGCCACGGGAGTGGGCTTCCGCGGGGGACAGGGGTCGAGGACCCCGGCAGCGGAGAGCCTGGGATGCCTGGGCGTCGACGAGGCGGCCCCCAACGGCGCCGCGAAAGGCGAGGGAGTCGCCAACGTGCGCTATGGGCCCTCTCATACAGGGAGGGGCAACGTCGGCAATGGTGGAGGCGGAGGGGTGTGCCTGCAGTCCGGAGGCGCTGGAGGTGGCAATGGTGGCGTGGGTGGTCAGGGTGGCTGGCCCAACAACGAAAAGGATTTTCCAGGCTACATCCGGGAGGCCGGAGGAATGCCTGGCACTCAAGTCCAGTTCTCTCCGTTCTATTATCTCAGCATGGGGAGTGGCGGCGGCGCCGGCCATGGTGTCACTGGGACGGGCGGTGATGGCGGACGAGGTGGTGGCATCGTCTTCATCCGCGCCAACGCCTTGACGGGGACGGGCCTCATCGAGGCGGAAGGTGCGCGGGGCTCGACTTCCACCGGTGTGGATGCGGGCGGCGGCGGTGGGTCGGGTGGAACCATCTACGCGCGCTTTGCTAGCACGGCGGCCTGCGGGAATCTGCGGGCGCGAGGCGGCTTGGGTGGGCAGTCCAATGGCGGTACGGCCTTTGTCGGGACGGGCGGCGGTGGCGGTGGCGGCGTGGTGCTGCTGCAGTCGTCGGGGGGAACCTGCACGCCGATCATCCTGGGAGGCGGCCAGGGCACCACCGTACAGGTCGACAACCCGTACGGCCGGACCTATGGCGCGGCGCAGGGGCGTAATGGTCGAAGCGAAACCTACACCACTTCCGGGTATGCTCGTCCTTCCACGCCTGTCTTCGAGACACCGGCGGATGGTGCGCTCGTCAATCGCGCGACACCTTTCGTGTCTGGAAAGGCGCAGCCCGGGGTCATCATCTACATCTACGTCGATGGGGTCCAGGTGGATGCGATCGCGGCTGATTCCGCGGGGAACTTCGGGGCCGAGATGGTCGCTGCGCTCACCGACGGTGCTCATCGGATGGAGTTGGCGGCCGAGTTCCAGGGTGCATGGAGCGCACGGAGTAGCGCCCACCAGTTCACGGTGGATGCCACTCCGCCCGCGACACCGGTTGTCACCGCACCGGCTGCGGGCGCCCGGATCGCCGACACGACGCCTACGATCACCGGGACGGCGGAGCCTCTCAGCAATGTGTCTGTCTACACCAACGCCTATGGAGGCAGGCAGTTTCCCACCACGGCGGATGCTTCCGGCAACTGGAGCGTTACGTTGGAGCCAGCCCTCGAGGAGACGACCTACCTCGTGTCCGTCAGGACCTACGATGCCGCCGGCAACAGCAGCCCCATTACGCCCGACAGGTTCTTCACGGTGGATGTGACGATGCCGGAGACGAGTCTCGACTCGAGGCCCGAGAACCCGAGCCGCACCGCCAGCAGCACCTTTACCTTCTCGTCGAACGAGGCGGAGGTTGGCTTCGAATGTGCCCTGGATGCCGGGGACTTCGCGAGCTGCACCAGCCCCGCCACCTTCAACCTGTCCGACGGTGCTCACGATTTCAAGGTCCGTGCCCGGGATGCGGCGGGCAATGTGGATGCCACTCCGGCTACGTACTCCTGGATCCTCGATACGGGTGCGCCAGATATCTTGATCACCGAGATGCCGCTGGCCGTGACGAACGTGACGAGCGCGAAGTTCGTCTTCAGCTCGACGGATCTTGGCTCGAGCTTCGAGTGCAGCTTCGATGAAGCTGCATTCACGTCCTGCACTTCCCCGTTCGAGCGCACGGGCCTCGCTGCGGGGAGCCACTCCTTCAAGGTGATTGCGCGGGACCTGGTGGGGAACGTCTCGGCGGCACCTGCCAGTTGGAACTGGACGATCGATACCACCGCTCCCGCTGCTCCCGTGGTGACGGCTCCTGTGGAGGGTCAGAAGATCGAGGTCTCCAACCTGACCATCACCGGAACGGCCGAGCCGGGCAGCAAGGTGCGAGTCTTCATCGGTGGAACCGAGGCGGGTTCTGTTACCGCGGGGGGCTCTGGCGATTGGAGCTTCTCTCCGTCCCCTTCGCTTGGGAATGGCAGTTACACCATCAAGGCCACCGCGACCGATGCGGCTGGGAACACCAGTCCCGAGTCTGGCGCGCGCAACTTTGTGGTGGAACTCAAGCAGGATCAGCCTGGGGATGAGGAGCCCTCGGGCTGTGGCTGCGCGGCGTCTGGTTTCGACCCGGCCATGTCGATGATGGCGCTGGCGGGGCTCGCGGCCTTCGTCTCCCGCCGCCGCCGCCAGTAGTCTGGTTTCAGGTTGTACGAAGGGGCTCCCCGGTGCTCACAATCGAGCGCCGGTGGAGCCCCTCTCATTTCAACACGGTGCTCTCAGTTGGGCCGGGCGGGCGTCTCGGGACCGGCGGCCACCGCGCCCGCGGGCGTGTGTGTGCCCGTCACCGGCGACTGCGCCGCCAGCTGCGTCATCAGCGACGTCATCCGGCGCGCGAAGCGGTTGGGGTCCTCCACGCTGCTGCCCTCGGTGAGCAGCGCCTGGTCGTAGAGCATCTCCACCCACTCCGTCACCTGCGGGGACGCCGGCTCCTTCTCCTGCAGCGCCTTCAGGTGCTCGACGATGGGGTGCGAGGGATTCACCTCCAGAATCCGCTTCACGCGCGGCACGCCCCGGCCCCGCTCACGCAGCAGCCGCTCCACGTACGCATGCGAGCCGCCCTCGGGCACCACCAGGCAGCACGGCGAGTCCGTGAGCCGGTCCGACACCCGCACCTCGCGCACGTGCTCCTTCAGCACCTCCTTCATCCGGTCCGCCAGCGGCCCCAGCCCCTTCGCGCGCTCCTCCTTCTCGCGCTTCTCCTCGTCCGTCTCCTTGAGCTTCAGGTCCGCGTGCATCGCCGACACCAGCGGCTTGCCCTGGAATTCCCTCAGCCCCTGCGTGGCCCACTCGTCCACCGGGTCCGTCATGTACAGCACCTCGTACCCACGCTTCTTCAGCGCCTCGAGGTGCGGGGAGTCCACCACCGCCTTCCGGGACTCGCCGAAGATGTAATAGATGGCCTCCTGGCCCTCCTTCATCCTCGACACGTAGTCCGCCAGCGAGGTGAGCCCCTCCTCCCGCGAGCTCTCGTAGCGCACCAGCGTGCCCAGCTTCTCGCGGTACTCGGTGTCGACCGCCAGGCCCTCCTTGAGCACCGTGCCGAAGCTCTTCCAGAACGTCTGGTAGTCCTCGGCCTTGTCCTTGGACAGCTTCTCCAGCATGTCCAGGGTCTTCTTCGTCACGTGCTTGCGGATGGCATTCACCACCGCCGAGTCCTGCAGCAGCTCGCGCGACACGTTGAGCGGCAGGTCATCCGAGTCCACCACGCCCCGCACGAAGCGCAGCCACTGCGGCAGCATCTCCTCGCACCGGTCCATGATGAGCACGCGCTTCACGAACAACCGCACCCCTCGCTGCTGGGCCGCGTTCAGGTCGAACGGCGGATTCTTCGGCAGGAAGAGCAGTCCCGTGAAGACCTGGTTGCCCTCGGTCCGGAAGTGCGTCCACGCCAGCGGCGCCTCCCAGTCGTGCGTCAGGTGCTTGTAGAACTCCTGGTACTGCTCGTCGGTGATTTCGCTCTTGGAGCGCTGCCACAGGGCGCTGGCCTTGTTCACCACCTCGAGCTGCGTCTCGGTCTTCTTCTCGTCCCCCTCGCCGGTGGTCTTCCGCACCTGGAGCTTGATGGGGTGGCTCACGTAGTCCGAGTACTGCTTCACCAGCTCGCGCAGGCGCCACTCCTGGAGGAAGTCCTTCTGGTCCTCCTTCAGGTGCAGGGTGATGGTGGTGCCGCGCGTGGCGTGCTCGGCCGGCTCCACCGTGAAGGCGCCCTTGGCGTCCGAGGCCCACTTCCAGGCCTTCGGGTCCTTGCCCGCCGCCCGGCTCACCACCTCGACCTGGTCCGCCACCAGATAGGCGCTGTAGAAGCCCACGCCGAACTGGCCAATCAGGTTCGCGTCCTTCTGGCCCCGCTGCGCCGCCAGCTCCAGGAACTCGCGCGAGCCCGAGTGCGCGATCGTTCCCAGGTTCTTCACCAGCTCGTCATGCGTCATGCCGATGCCGGTGTCCTCGATGGTCAGCGTGCCCTTCTCCGCGTCCGGAATCAGGCGGATCTCCAGCTCGGAGGCGCCCTCGAGCAGCTCCGGCTCGGTGACGGAGCGGAAGCGCAGCTTGTCCAACGCGTCCGAGGCGTTCGAGACGAGCTCGCGCAGGAAGATCTCCTTATGGCTGTAGAGGGAGTTGATGACCAGGTTCAGGAGCTGGTTGATCTCCGCCTGGAACGTGTGGGTTTCCCGCTGGGGGTCGACGGACATGTTTCCTCCGGGCGCCCATGGCGGGGCGCGATCTCCCTCCCCGTAACCATGGAAAACGGCTTGTCCAGTAACGGGGACGGTTTCCCGGGGTGAAACGCCCGGGGGGCGGCGGAGGAGGAGGCCCTGGCGCGCCTGCCCGCCCGGCTCCTAGGCTGCGCCGTCTCTGACTCCGGGAGGACAGCGTGGACACGACAGCTCCGGATTTTGGCCCGCCCCAGGGGGAGCGGGAGCACACCGCGGCCGCGGATATCTGGGCCCAGGCCTTCGCCCTCTCCCTCGAGGATGCCCGGGGCTGGCAGAAGAAGATCGAGGCAGGAGAGGCCCGGGTGGGTGTCCTGCGCGAGGGGGGCTCGGTGGCCGCCACCATCGTTCTCATCCCCATGGGGCAGTGGTTCAACGGGCGCCGGGTGCCCATGGCGGGCATCGGCGGGGTGGGCGTGGCCCCCGAACGCCGCGGCCAGGGCACGGCCACCCGGCTCATGCGCTCGGCCCTCCGGGAGCTGCGCGGCCAGGGTGTCCCCCTCGCGAGCCTCTATCCCGCCACCCAGCCGCTCTACCGGCGCGTGGGCTTCGAGCAGTCCGGCTCGCGCCAGGAGATTCGCGTGCAGCTCCACGGGCTCGATTTCCAGGAGCGCACCCTCGCGCTGCGGCCCGTGACGGAGGCCGACGTGCCAGCCCTCCGCGACGTCTACCGCCGCTACGCGCAGCGGCAGCAGGGGTGGATCGACCGCACCGCCTATACCTGGAACCGTGTCACCCATCCCCGGGAGGAGACCGCCTACGGGTACCTCGTGGAGGGCCCTGCCGGCATCGAGGGCTACGTCTACCTCACGCGCCGGGTGGTCTCGCAGGGCCTGTTTCAGGAGTTGAATCTCACCGACATCGTCGCGCTCACCCCGGCAGCGGGCCGGCGGTTGCTGAGCTTTCTCGGCGACCATCGCTCCATGGCCCAGGAGGTGGTGTGGCGGGGCGGGCCGGCGGATCCACTTCTCTTCCAACTGCGCGAGCAGACGTATGAGGTGAAGCACCTCTTGCACTGGATGCTGCGCCTGCTGGACGTGCCCGCCGCGCTCCAGGCGCGTGGCTATCCGGCCGGGCTCTCGGGAGCCCTGCACCTGGAGGTGGAGGATGACCTCTTCCCGGAGAACCACGGCCGCTTCGTACTCGAGGTGGAGAACGGCGAGGCCGAGGTGCGCCGGGGGGGCGATGGGGACGTGAAGCTGCACGTCCGGGCGCTCGCTCCGCTCTACAGCGGATTCCTCTCGCCCGCGGCCCTCCAGGGCGCCGGGGCGCTCGAGGCCGACGAGTCCTCCCTGCGCACGGCCGCGGCGATCTTCTCCGGACCGCCGCCCGCCATGCCCGACATGTACTGAGTCAGGGAACCCACGGGCCGAGTCCCGCCGGGGCTCCACCACAGACCTCGCGCAACCTCGCGAGCGCATCCTCATAGGTGAGGGACCCGGCGGCTTCCTTCACCGTGGGGGAGACCCAGTCCCTCCAGGAGCGCAGGACGGTGACGTGACGGCCCTCCTCCGTTCCGGCCTCGGAGACGTGCACGAGCAGCCGCTCCTCCAGGGCCTCGCGCCCCTTCGTCCACTCGCTGTTCTTCTCCAGGCGCACCACCTTGTCCCGCTCCACCGCCGTCAGCAGGGCGCGGGCCTGGGGAGACAGCCCCTCCAGCGAGCGGCGGCGGCGAGAGGGCTCCATGGCCACGCGGTACACCACCGCCCACAGCACGGGGTCCACGAAGGCCACCTTGCCCTCCACCAGCCGCACCGCGAGCACCTCGTCCGAGGCTCGCAGCATGCGGCCCAGCCGGTACATGAGCCGGCCCTTGGCGTGGCTGCGCCAACTGCCGTGCACCGGGCCTCCGGCCACGGCCTCGACGAGCGAGCTCATCCCCAGGGCCGGCACCTCGGTGATGATGCGCTTCGTACGGATGAGCTCCAGTGCGTCATGCTCGGTGCGGACCACGTTCGCGCGCCTCGCTCTCAGCCCTGGTGACCCTCGTGGCCGTGCGCGCAGCTACAGGTAGCCGCCTGGCCTTCCGTGCCCTGGGCCTCCGCGCTCTTGGCGGCGTGCCCACAGTGCGGGCAGCTACACCCGGCGGCATGGCCCTCCGCGGCCTGCGCGGAGCCTTCCTGGGCCTTGTGGTTGCAGCTGCACATCTTCGCTTCCGTCCCGCCGCTCGGGGCCTCCATCCGCGTGGCCGGAGCCGGGGTGCTGGCACAGCCGAGCAGGGCCGTGGTGGAGAGGGCCAGGAACATCGTGCGTACGCTCATGACAGGACTCCTTTGGGGGAGCATGGGGGTGGAACGTGGAGCATGCTCCTGGCTCCCGGTCATCCCCTGAGGGGATGAGCGCGGGCGTCCTGAAGTGAACTGGAGGTTCCACATGGCTCGCAAAACGCTGCACTCCGACAAGGCCCCCAAGGCCATTGGTCCCTACTCGCAGGCCGTCGAGGTGGGCCTCGGGAGGATGGTCTTCCTCTCGGGACAGACGCCCATCGACCCCGCCACCGGCGAGCTGGTCCAGGGGAGCGTGAAGGTCCAGACGGCTCGGGCCATGGACAACCTGCGGGAGGTGCTCGCGGCCGGTGGCCTGGACTTCTCCCACGTCGTCCGGTGTGGCGTCTTCCTCGTCGACATGGCCGACTTCGCCGAGATGAACGAGGTCTACGGCCGCTACTTCCAGGGGACTCCCCCCGCGCGCACCACCGTGCAGGTGGCGGGCCTGCCCAAGGGCGCGCGGGTGGAGATCGACTGCATCGCGGTGGTTCAACCCTCTTGAGGGAAGACCCTCACCCCAGCCCTCTCCCAGAGGGAGAGGGAGTGGGAGTGGCTCAGGTGATCTGCACGGGCGTGGCCTCCGCGGACGCCTTGCTGGGGGCCGAAGGCGTGGGTTCATCGGCCTCGGCGCCCACGTGCATGCGGTGCTCCACCTCGGCGTAGCGGCTGGAAGCCTCGGGCTCGGGGGACACCAGCGACACCACCCAGCCCACGATGAAGGCCAGCGGCATGGTGAGGATGCCCGGGTTCTTCAGCGGGAAGAGCGCCTCCTTGTTGCCCAGCAGCTCCACCTGCACCGTGGGCGACAGGAAGATGAGAATCACCGCGCTGAACGTGCCCGTGACCATGCTGGCCACCGCGCCCCGCGTGGTGAAGCCCTTCCACAACATGGACAGCAGCAGCGCCGGGAAGTTGGCGCTCGCCGCGATGGCGAAGGCCAGGCCCACCATGAAGGCCACGTTCTGCCCCTTGAAGATGATGCCCAGCAGGATGGCGAGAATCCCCAGGCCCAGGCTCGCCAGACGCGCCACCCGGAGCTGCTCGTGCTCGGGCGACTGGCCCTTGCGCACCACGTGCGTCCACAGGTCATGCGACAGCGCCGCCGCGCCCGACAACGTCAGTCCGGCCACCACCGCGAGGATGGTGGCGAAGGCCACCGCGGAGATGAAGCCCAGGAAGGGCGTGCCACCCACCGCCTCGGCCAGCATGGGCGCCGCCATGTTGCCGCCCTTGTCCACGCCGGTAATCGCCCCGCGGCCCAGCAGCACGGAGGCGCCGAAGCCGAGGATGAACGTCACCAGGTAGAAGTAGCCGATGAGGCCCGTGGCGTAGAACACCGAGCTGCGCGCCGCCTTCGCGTTGGGCACCGTGTAGAAGCGCATGAGGATGTGCGGCAGACCCGCCGTGCCGAACATCAGCGCCAGGCCCAGCGACACCGCCTCCAGCGGATTCGTCACCAGTTTGCCCGGCGCCAGCACCTCCGGGCCGTACTGGTTGACCGCCTCCTGGAAGAGCGCCAGCGGGCTGTAGTTGAACTTCGCCAGCACCATCAACGCCAGCGCGGAGGCTCCGCCCAGCAGCAGCACCGCCTTGACGATCTGCACCCACGTGGTGGCGATCATTCCGCCGAAGAGCACGTAGAGGATCATCACCACGCCCACGATGACGACGGCCATCTCATAGGAGAGGCCGAACATCATGCGGATGAGGTTGCCGGCGCCCACCATCTGGGCGATGAGGTAGAAGGCCACCACCGTCAGGGTGCCGAGCGCGGCGGAGATGCGCACCGGCGTCTGCTTCAACCGGTAGGCCACCACGTCCGCGAAGGTGTACTTGCCCAGGTTGCGCAGGGGCTCGGCGATGAGGAACGTCACCACCGGCCAGCCCACCAGCCAGCCCACCGAGTAGATGAGGCCATCGAAGCCGGAGAGCGCCACCAGGCCGGCGATGCCCAGGAAGCTCGCGGCGCTCATGAAGTCACCGGCGAGCGCGAAGCCGTTCTGCAGACCGGTGACGCCTCCACCGGCGGCGAAGAACTCCGAGGTCGTCTTCGTCTTGCGCGCCGCCCAGTACGTGATGGCGAGGGTAAGGCCCACGAAGGCCAGGAAGAAGACGATGGCCGTGGTGTTGGGCTCGCCGATCGAGGTTTGTGCCTGTTGGGGATTCATTCGCGTGGCTCCTGATTCAGCGGCGGAACTGGTGGAGGGCCTTGTCGTAGCGGTTGTTCGCCCACAGCACGTAGATGCCGGTGAACACCCAGGCCGAGGCGATGACCAGCGCGCCCAGCAGGATGCCGAGCGACAGCCCCGGGGCGATCTGCTTGCCCATCAGCGGCTTGTCGAACGCGACGAGCAGGATGAAGCCGAAATAGGAAATCAGCATGGCCGCGGTGAGCACGGCGGCCACGCGCCAGCGCGCCGCCGCCAGGGCCTCGAGCTCTTCCGCCTTGGTTTTCTGGGACATGGGTAGGGACTCTCCTCGGGAGATGGTCAGCGACGCTGGGACTGCAGTTGGGATTGCTGCTGGAGCAGTTCGTCGAGCACGGAGGGCTCGGCGAGGGTGGAGGTGTCGCCCAGGTCCTGCGTCTCACCGCAGGCGATCTTCCGCAGCATGCGGCGGAGGATCTTCCCGGAGCGCGTCTTGGGCAGGCCGGACACGATGCGCACCTGGTCCGGCGTGGCGATGGGGCCGATGACGTGGCGCACCTGCTCCTTGAGCGCGCCCATCATCTGCTCCTTGCTGGCGTCCAGGTACTCGGGCTTGAGCGTGACGAAGGCACATACGCCCGTGCCCTTGAGGTCATGCGGGACGCCCACCACGGCGGCCTCGGCGACGGACTCGTGGGCCACCAGCGCGCTCTCCACCTCGGCGGTGCCCAGACGGTGGCCGGAGACGTTGAGCACGTCATCCACGCGGCCCGTGATCCAGTAGTAGCCGTCCTCGTCGCGGCGGCAGCCGTCCCCAGTGAAGTAGAGGCGGGGGAAGCGCGAGTAGTACGTCTCGATGAAGCGCTGGTGGTTGCCCCAGATGGTGCGGGCCTGGCCCGGCCACGTGCGGGCGATGCACAGGTTGCCGGAGACGCCGTTGCCCTCCAGGACGCGGCCCTCGTCATCCACCAGCACGGGCTCGACGCCGAAGAAGGGCAGGGTGGCACTGCCGGGCTTGCAGGGCGTGGCGCCCGGCATGGGGGCGATGAGCACTCCGCCCGTCTCCGTCTGCCACCAGTTGTCCACCACGGGGCAGCGGCCCTCGCCCACCACGTCGTGGTACCAGCGCCATACCTCGGGGTTGATGGGCTCGCCCGCGGAGGCCAGCAGCCGCAGGCTCTTCCGCGAGTACTTCTTCACGTGCGCGTCCCCCTCGCGGAGGATGGCGCGCAGCGCCGTGGGCGCGGTGAAGAGCACCGTGGCCTTCACATCGTCCACCACCTGCCACAGCCGCCCCGCGTCCGGGTACGTGGGAATGGACTCGAAGAGCACCGTCGTCGTCCCGTTCGCCAGCGGCCCGTACAGCAGGTACGTGTGGCCGGTAATCCACCCCATGTCCGCGGTGCAGAAGTGCACGTCATCCGGCTGCAGGTCGAAGACGTAGCGGTGCGTGGTGACGGCGTAGACGAGGTAGCCGCCCGTGGTGTGCAGCACCCCCTTGGGCTTCCCGGTGCTGCCCGAGGTGTAGAGGATGAAGAGCGGATCCTCCGCGGCCATCCACTCCACCGGGCAGGTGCCGCGGTACTTGCTCATCTCCTGGTCCAGCCACCAGTCCCGGCCGGCCTTCATGGGCACGTCCGTCTCGGTGCGGCGCACCACCAGCACGGACTGCACCTGCGAGAGGCCCTCCACCGCGTCGTCGCTGATGGCCTTGGTCTGCACCCGCTTGGGGCCGCGCGGGCCTTCGTTGGCGGTGACGAGCACCCGTGCCCCTGAGTCGAGGATGCGCTCGCGCAGCGAGTCCGCGGAGAAGCCGGCGAACACCACCGAGTGCACCGCGCCGATGCGCGCGCACGCCAGCATGGTGTAGGCCAGCTCCGGCACCATGGGCAGGTAGATGCAGACGCGGTCCCCCTTCTTCACCCCGTGTGCCTTGAGCACGTTGGCCACGCGCCCCACGTTGTGCTTGAGATCCCTCCAGGTGATGAGCTCGTACTGCCCCGGCTCGTTCTTCGCCCAGATGATGGCGGGTCGGCGGGGGTTCGCCTTCACGTGCCGGTCCACCGCGTTGTAGCAGGCGTTGAGCCGGCCGCCGCCGAACCAGGAGAAGTCCACCAGGTCCGGGTCCGCGTCCAGGATGGTGTCTGGCGAGTGGAACCACGTGAGCGCCTGCGCCATCTCCCCCCAGAACTCCTCGGGCCGCTCGATGCTCTTGCGATAGAGGAGCTGGTAGTCCTCCATGCTCTGGATTCGAGCGGTCCTGCCGAAGCCTTCCTTGGGTGGGTAGATCATCGCAGGCCTCCATGAGCAACGCTCATTCCAGCCCGCAGCATGAATGTTCTCGCGGACTTGGCGCCTGCCACGCCGCGTCGAACGTTTCGAAAGGTAACGTCTCCGTCACCCCGGTAACGCCGGTAACACCAGCCCCCCGCCCCGCTGGAGCCCCGCCGAGCACTCGGTAATGGCCGTCATCGCGGGGCGCATTGCCCCACGGCCACGAGGTGTCCATCCCTTCACACAACCAGGGAGCGGTTACCCATGACGCAGGAGAAGTACCAGGGGGAGGGGCAGCCGGGCGGCGAGGCACGGCCCGAGCCGGCGCTCCCCTTGCCAAGTCTGCGCGTCATGGACGCCGTCGCGCTCGTGGTGGGCATCGTCGTGGGGGCGGGCATCTTCCGCACGCCCTCCCTGGTGGCGCAGAACGCCTCGGGCCCGGCCGCCGTGCTGCTGTTGTGGGGGCTCGGAGGACTGGTCTCCCTCATCGGCGCCATGTGCTACGCGGAGCTGGCCAGCACCTGGCCTCACGCGGGAGGCGACTACCACTACCTGCGCCGGGCCCTCGGCAGCTCGTTGGCCTTCCTGTTCGCCTGGGCCCGGTTGACGGTCATCCCCACCGGCTCCATCGCGCTGCTGGGCTTCATCTTCGGGGACTACGCCTCCCAGTTGCTGCCACTGGGGGCGCACTCGCCGGCGATCTACGCCGCGCTCTCGGTGGTGGTGCTCACCGGGTTGAACGTGGCCGGCATCCAACTGGGCAAGTGGACGCAGAACCTGCTCACCGTGGCGGTGGTGGTGGGGCTGGGCCTGGTCATTGCCGCCGGGTTCTTCTTCGCTCCCTCCGTGGCCCCCGCTCCCGCCGCCGCGGTGTCATCCGGCGAGGCACCCCATGCCGCCTGGGGCCTGGCCATGGTGTTCGTGCTGCTGACGTACGGCGGGTGGAACGAGGCGGCCTATATCTCCAGCGAGCTGCGCGGAGGCCGCCGGAGCATCGTGTCCGCGCTGCTGTGGAGCATGGTGGCCGTCACCGGTCTCTACCTGCTGGCGAACGCGGCCTACCTCCAGGGGCTGGGCATGGCGGGCGTGGGTCAATCCGACACGGTGGCGGCGGATCTCATGCAGCGCGTGGCGGGGCCCTCGGGAGCCTGGCTCATCAGCCTGCTCATCTGCGCCGCGGTGCTCACCTCGTCCAACGCCACCATCCTCATGGGCTCGCGCACCCATTACGCCATGGGCCGGGACTTCCCGCTGTTTTCCCCGCTGGGGCGGTGGAGCGCGCGGGCGAGTGCCCCCGTCAACGCCCTGCTGGTACAGGGGGCCATCTCCCTGGCGCTGGTGGGCGTGGGCTCCATCACCCGGCGAGGCTTCGAGACGATGGTGGAGTACACCGCTCCCGTCTTCTGGTTCTTCTTCCTGCTCTCGGGCGTGTCGCTGCTGGTGCTGCGCCGGCGCGAGCCGCACGTGGCCCGCCCCTTCCGCGTGCCGCTCTACCCGCTGACGCCGCTGCTGTTCTGCGCCTCGTGCGCGTACCTCCTCTATTCCAGCCTGGCCTACACCGGGGTGGGCGCACTCGCCGGCGTCGCGGTGCTGGCCACCGGCCTGGTTCCGCTGGCGCTCATGCGCAGGCGCGCGGGCCACCCACGCAGCAACCCCTCACCTGGAGGTCGTAAGTCATGGGGATTTGGAAGGCCGCGGTCGGTGTAGCGCTGTTGTTGGGGCTCGGGAGCGCTCCTGCCGTGGGGCAGGATGAGGACTTCATCTCCGTTCCGCCCAACCTGGGCCGCTCGGATCTGCCCGAGCGTGCGCCGGACGTGCCGTACGTGCCCACCCCGCAACCGGTGGTGGACGCGATGCTGGAGGTGGCCGACGTGAAGCCGGGAGACGTGCTCTACGACCTGGGCTCGGGAGACGGGCGCATCGTCGTCACCGCGGCGCAGCGCTTCGGCGTGCGCGGGGTGGGCATCGACATCAACCCCGAGCGCGTCCAGGAAGCGGAGGCCAACGCCAAGGCCGCGGGCGTGGAGCGGCTCACCGATTTCCGCCAGGAGGACATCTTCAAGGCGGACTTCGGCGAGGCGACGGTGGTGACCATGTACCTGCTGCCGAGCGTCAACAACCGGCTGAAGCCCAAGCTTCTGAATGATCTGAAGCCGGGGACGCGCATCGTCTCGCACGCCTTCGACATCGAGGGCTGGGAGCCGGAGCGCATCATCGAGACCGATGGGCGCACCATCTACTTCTGGGTGGTGCCGGAGTAGCCGGGACGCGGCGAGCGCTGACGGCCTCAGGCGTGGGGCTGGGGCTCCCCTCCCTGGAAGGGGAGCTCGATGGTGAAGGTGGCCCCCTGGCCGGGGCCCGCGCTCGTGCACGTGAGCGAGCCTCCCATTTCCCCGGCGGCCAGCGCGCTGATGTGCAGGCCGAAGCCGTGCCCATCCTTCCTCGTGGTGAAACCCTGCGTGCAGATGCGTGGCAGGTTCTCCGCCAGGATGCCCACGCCGTTGTCGGCCACCTGGATGCGCAGCCGTCCCTCGGGACTCCGTTCCACCCGGATGCGGATGTGTTTGTCGGTCTGGGTGCTGTCGAGCAGCGCATACCGGGCGTTGCTCACCAGGTTGATGAGGATCTGAAGCAACTTGTGCCGGTCCACCATCATCGGGGGGAGTTGCGAGGCATGGTCGGTTCGCACCTGGATGCCCACCTGCTCGAAGGACACGCTGTGCAGGCGCACCGCGTCGTCGATCAACTGCGGCACCGACACTTCCTCCACCACGCCCGTCACACGCGCGTGGGATTGCTGCATGCACACCACGGCCTTGATGTGCTCCACGCTCTGCTCGAGCCTCCGCGTCTCGGCCAGCAGCGCCTCCTGCTCCGTGGTGAGGTTCTGCGAGAGCAGTTCCAGGTATTGGAGGAACTGCTGGCCACGCGGGTCCCGGGTGAAGAAGGAGGACAGGTCGTGCGCCTGCTCGCGCAACAGCGCCGAGGCCCGGGCAACGCCGGTCAGCTTCAGCTTCCGCAGCCGCTGGGCGAGCAGCCCCGCGGACACGTTCACGCTGTTGAGCGTGTTGCCCACGTTGTGGAGGATGCCGTTGGCCATCTCCGCCATGCCCGCCTGGCGTGAGACGTCCAGCAGGTTGCGATGCAGCTCGCCCAGCCGGGCCTCGGCCTCCTTGAGGGCGGTGATGTCCCGTCCGAAGATCGTCATCCCCACCGGACGCCGCCCGGTCCCGAGCAGGGGGCTGAGGTTGATGTCCATCACCCGGGGCTTGCCCTCCATCGTGAGCTTCAGCTGCACGCGGATGTGCTCCCCATCGAGCGTCCGTCTGGCCCGCTCCTGCCAGACCGCCCGTTGCTCCAGGGGGAGCGCATCGAAGAGGGAACTGCCCGGAAGGGGGCTCGCTCCGAAGAGCTGACGGCACAGATCCGCCCCCGCATGGTTGAGGGTGAGGATCCGGCCCCGGACGTCGAGCGAGCACACCGGATCATCCGTGCTCTCCACGAGGCTGAGGAGCTTCTCCTCGCTCTCGCGCAGCGTCCGCAGCGCCTGCTCGAGCGCCGCGTCCGCCTCGTCACGCGAGGCGAGGAACATCCAGCTCACCAGCCAGCCGCACAGGAGGAAGAGCGCGGAGTAGAGGTTCAGCGCCCGGGTCTCGGGCGGTGGGTAGAGGTACGGGTGGACGAAGCCGATGTTCACGGCGGTGATCAGGGTGAAGAACAAGCCCCAGCGCACCCCCAGCAGGTACACGGTCAACATGGGCACCAGCATGGCCATGACGTTCACGGCCACGGCCTGCGAGCCGGTCCGCAGTGACTCGGCGCCTACGGCGGCCGTCACGAGGAAGCACAGCAGCAGGGCCGATCCCCGGAGCGAGCTGACCCGGCGCAGCCTCCAGAACGTCGCGGAGAAGAACACCAGGCACGTGAGCTGGACGATGCTGGAGGGCAAGGGATCCGGCTTCGCCTGGAGGAGGAAGACCAGGACGAGCAGATCGAAGAGCAGGAGCATCGCGAGGATGCCCACCAGCAACCGGCCCCGGCTGAGCTCCACGGGAGAGCTCTGGCGTAGCGGCTCCGAGAGGCACGCGTCGAGCCGTGCCAGCACCCAGGACCACAGGCCACGGCGCGAGAGCACGGGCAGGGAGGGCTGTGAGGGCCTGGTCGGATGATGCAGCCGGGCCTCGATGGTCGACGTAGTGGGCATGGACAGGAACCCCCGTGTATTCCCGGCGTCCGGAGACGTCGGGGAATCAGGAGAGCATGTCTGCCCATCGCGGGGTGCCCGGGGCGGGCTTTTCACCCGGGCGGACGTTGATGGCTCACCAACACGGAGCGTTCTGGCTCCGGAACGTGTTGGGCGGAGCACACTTCGGTGGCGGCCGGAGCTTCGTCACGGCTGGATCGCCCGCGGCTCACGGCTCCTCAGCGGCACCGGCGGGCCGCCGTGTGACCGATGGTGCCCGAACAGTCGAGGCGGGTGGTGTGTTGAGCCGCGGTGGGAAATCCCGGAGGGTGTGACTCCATGCCCGAGCAAGAAACACCTCGCGTGTCCCAGGTGGCCATTCTCGTGCTCTCCGTTGAATGGTTGTTGTTTGGCTCGTTCCACTTCACCTTCCGCGAGCTGACGGAAGCCCAGATTCCCAGCTTCATTCCTTTCAAGACCTTCGTCGCCATCACGACCGGAATGGCCGAGGTGGTCATTGGAATCTTGATCCTGCTCCCCAGCACCCGCCGGTGGGCGGCATTGGCGTCGCTCGTGCTCCTGGGTCTCTTCCTTCCCGCGGTCTACAACATCCTGGCCAATGACTCGGCCATTCCGGGGAGCGTGGCCTGGCGCAATCTCTGGCGTGTCGCGGTCGTGCCAAACAATGTCGTGCTGGTCTTGTTCGCTCTCCATCTGTGGCGGTCTCCAGACGCCGTGGCCATGGGTCCGGCTCGAGTCCTGGAAGATGTCTTGAAGCGCCGGCAGGAGCCACGACGGCCACGCCCTCCGCTCATGGTCGCGGTAGTGATGTTCGGGGCGAATGTCGCTGGGTTCCTGGTCATCCTGGCCTCGGGTTGGGCTTATACGACGGCTGTGATCTGGGGGCTGATGTGTCTTGCCACCGGCGCACTCGTCGGATTCCTCTTTGGTGTGCCGAGGGTGACTCTGGATGCGGCCCGGCGGGTCACGCACCGCCCCAATTCCAATATCGAGGTCGTGTCGGACTGGCTGACGAAGACCATCGTGGGGGTTGGACTGATCGAATTTCACGCCATTGGCGGGTTCGTGAGGAACATCTCCGCCGAACTCGGCAGAGCCCTCTCACTGCAAGTGGGTGGTGAAGGTCCGGCGACGTCCTTCGCGCAGGCCCTCATCGTCTACTTCTTCGTGGCTGGCATCATCCAGGGGTACCTCCTGACGAGGATGTACCTGAGTGCGCAGTTCGAGGTGTATGAGTCGCCGGCAGTGGAGACGAAGGAGCCGTGACCCGTCACGCGCGGGTGCGTGGAATGCCGAGCCGCTGACGACGCTCCCACAACGCCTTGCGGCTGATGCCCAATCGCCGTGCCAGCTCCGTCTCGCCCAGCTTGTCCTGATGCTCCAGCACGAAGCGGCGGAAGTACTCCTCCAGTGAATCCGGTGAGGCGCTGCCCTCGAGGGCCAGCCCCGCCTCCGGCAGCTCGGGTGTCTCGAAGGCGCCACCTCCGCCGGGCTCCAGCGATAGCAGTCCGGGCGTGATGACCGGGCCGTCCGCGAGGATGACGGCGCGCTCGATGGCGTTCTCCAGCTCGCGCACGTTGCCGGGCCAGGGATGCGAGGTGATGGCCATGAGCGCCTCGGGCGAGAACGTCGCGGGCGGCCGGTTCAGCCGCTGACACGCCTTCTCCAGCAGGTGCTTCGCCAGTGCCGGCACGTCCTCGCCGCGCTCGCGCAGGGGCGGCAGTTTGATCTCCACCACGCGCAGGCGGAAGTAGAGGTCCTGCCGGAAGGTGCCCTCCTGCACGCGCTTGGGCAGGTCCCTGTGCGTGGCCGCGATGATGCGCGCGTCCACCTTGCGCGAGCGCGTGGCGCCCACCCGCCGCACTTCTCCGTCCTGCAGCATCCGCAACAGGCGCGCCTGCGCGGGCGGGGGAAGCTCGCCAATCTCGTCGAGGAAGAGCGTGCCTCCATCCGCGCTCTCCACCAGGCCCGCGTGGGCCGCCTGCGCTCCCGTGAAGGCGCCCTTCTCGTGGCCGAACAGCTCGGACTCCAGCAGGTTCTCGGGAATGGCGGCGCAGTTGACGGCCACCAGCGGTCCATCGTGCCGAGGGCTCTGCGCGTGGATGGCCCGCGCCACCAGCTCCTTGCCCGTGCCCGACTCGCCCAGTACCAGCACCGTGGCCGGCGAGGCCGCCACCTTGCGGATGCGATCGAAGACGTCCCGCATGGCCGCGCAGTGGCCCACGATTCCGCCCACCGAGTAGACGCGCTCCACCTCGCGCTTGAGCGCCGCGTTCTGCCGCGTCAGCCGGCCCTCGCGCAACACGCGCTCCACCTGCAGGAGCAGCTCGTCGTGGTCGAAGGGCTTGGCGATGTAGTCCACCGCCCCCAGCTTCATGGCGTCCACCGCCGAGCGCACGGTGGCGTAGCTGGTCATGATGAGCACCGGCACCCCCGGCGCCTTGGCGATGACGTCCGTGCCCGGCGCTCCCGGCAGGCGCAGGTCGCTCAGGATGAGCTCGAACGTGTCCAGCGCCTGGTCCGTTTCGGCCTCGTGCACCGAGCCGGCCTCGGACACCTCGTGACCCGCGCGAGTGAGCAGCCGCCGCAACTCCGTGCGGATGATGGGCTCGTCCTCGATGACCAGGATGCGGCTCATGCGGTGCTCGAAACCCCCGGAAGACCTGCCCCGCAGGCTAGTCCCGCGCCCCCATCCCTTGTCCACTTCCCAGGTGGGATGACGAGATGCGTCATGGAGGGTCTCACCGTCTGTCCTGGTACGTTGCCGCCCGAGGTTGCATCAGCACCTGAGTGGCAGGGGACCTTTCGTGGGATTGCTCGAAGGCGTGTTCGTGGTGGCGGTGCACCTGGTGGTGCTGCTCTCGGCGCTCGTGGGTGGATGGCAGTTGGTGATGCTGGGGATTGCCTGGCGGCAGGTGCGCGGGGCACGGCTGGCCCTGGATGACTTCATGCGTCCCATGCCGGGGGACTCGCCGCCACCGGATGCCCGGACCTACCTCGGTGCGACCCACGAGGCCTTCGCCACGCTGGGCTGGCACTTCGAGGGCTTCTTCCAGAAGGTGCCCCCGGGAGAGGCTCCCCAGGCCGGCTTCTCCCTGTGGCTCTCGCCGGACGGCACGACACTCGGGGCGGTGGTGGCCACCCTCGCGGCGAAGGACCCGATCGAGCGCACCGTGCTGGTGAGCCAGGACGCCAGCGGCAAGGTGCTGACGACGAACGACCTTCCCGGCACGGGGGACCAGTTCGGCAGTGTCTCCTCCACGGCCACCCTGCTGCACGCGGCCCCGGCCGAGCTTCAGGCCTTCCACCAGCAGCGGTTCCAGGTCGAGGCCCGGTCTCCCTTGCGCACGTGGCAACCCGGTCAGGTCCACGAGGCCCTGCGGGAGCTGAGTGAACGCTCGGTGAGGCTGTGGGAGGCGAGCGGCGATGCCCGGTGGAATCCAGAGGTCCCCGGCGAGTACGGCTATACCCCCAAGGGCGCGTGGCGCTATGCGCGTCAGGCCGTGCGCTCGGTGCACGACGTGGGGGCGACCCAGCGCGAGCGCTTGAAGCTGCCGAGGTTGGGCTCACCCGGGGCCAGCGCGACGCGCTCCGGTCCTCCCCCCAGGCTCCTTCCGAAGTCCTCCCGGGCACGGGGGATCTTCAACACGGCGGCTCTCGGCGTGTGCCTGTGGCTCGTGGTGCGTTACTGGTGCGAGCCGCCTCCGAAGCCGCCGCGCGCGGTGCCCGCTATGCCGTTGCCCGCCGGTCCAGCGCCCTCGGAAGGGTCACGGTGAAGGTGGTGCCGGCTCCGGGCCGGCTGTCCACCTCCAGCGTGTCGCCGTGCTCCCGGACGATGCTGGACTTGAGTTGTTTGACACCCAAGAGCGGACATACATTAGGGGTGCTCGAAAACGGCTGGAAGCCGACATGGATATTCTGGGATATTGAGAGCATGCGCACGAAGCAAAATCCGAATGTTACGTCTGCCGTACTCAGCAACGAACGTGGAATAGCGTTCCAGTACATTATGATCCTCTCAGTGCTCCTGGCTTCAGCGTCGGCATTGGCAGAGCCACCTGAAGGCAAGAAGGAGACGCCTGTGGAACTAGGCGGCCTTCCGGGACTTGTTGCAGTTGTCGAAGATCCGTTCTCCGGAGAGCGGGAAGCGAAGCTGGACGATCTCCAGGTCGGCAGCAAACTCGAACTGACGCTCTTCGCAGACCTGAAGAATCGGCGAAGCCGCATCAAGGGGTGGTTGCTATCATCGAGCGATAGCTGGCGTTATCTGAATTGCCACACCACCGCGCTGCTTGTTGACTCGCGGCGAACACCCTTGACTACAACTCATGACGGCGATGTGCTTGACGGTGGTGGGGTTATTGAGTTCGTGGAGTTTTCTATCACGCGTGACGAATTGGTGCGCTGGACCAAGGCAAAATCGCTCGTCGGTAAGGTGTGCAACGACGTCTTCGAATTGAATGAGGAGGCGTTGCAAACGCTCAGGATTTTCGCTGAAACCGCCGGAGTCATTCCGCCGACGAAGCGTCCACAGGAGTCTGCCAAGACCGCTCCTGTAGCGGACGTGGCGCCTGCCGCGCCCAAGGGAGGTGCGACGTCGAATACACCGGAGGCAAATGAGTCGGAGGCGGCTTCTATCGGGAAATGACAAACTAGTGGACTGTCCACGAAGTCTGTGGACATAGTCGGAAGCGGTTCCTCGCTCTCGCTACGGAAACTCCCTCTGGCCGCACGCGGCTCGAATCGGTCCAACGATCGGACTGGTTGCTCGAACTCGCACCCTGAAGCTGCCTCTCTCCACTCTGCGCCTATGTCCACGAACTTCGTGGACAGTCCACTAAGCCCCTGGACATAGATATTGTCCACCCCCGGGATGAGACCGCGAGGGGTAGACGAGAAGATGCGCGCTCAGCTGCGAAAGCTGAGCCGCGCACCTGATGCAGGCTGGTGGGTGCGTGAGCGGGTCGACATGGTGCTGCTGGCCGCCAAGGGCTGGAGCGCGCCGCTCATCGCCCAGCACCTGGGATGTAGCGACAAGACCGTGCGGCGTGTGCTGCGCGCTTTTGAGGCCAAAGGGGTAGAGGCCCTGGAGCGGCAAGTCAGAGGGCCGCCACCTGACCTGGTCCAACGCCAACATGTCCACGCCGCTCTCGCCGCCCTCTTGGCTCAGCCACGCACGTGGACGTCGGGTCAGCTGGCGCTCGCCTTGCGCGAGCATGGCGTGCGGCTGGGAGCCCGGCAGGTGCGGCGCTATCTGGCGGACCTGGGGGCSAGCTGGCAGCGCACGAAAATGACGTTGGCCCACAAACAGCGGACGGACGAGGTGGCACGTGCCCGCCGTCATCTCTCCAGGCTAAAAAAACGCCCGAGCAGGGAGGGTAGACCTCTACTACCTGGATGAATGCGGCTTCTCGCCGACACAGCCCACGGGTTACAGCTGGGCGGCGCTCGGCCAGCGTAAGCTCGTCCCGTACGAAAACCCCCAGGGGCGGAGAGTCAACGCGCTGGTGGCTTACAGGCCGCTGGGCTCCAGGCCCACGCTGCGCTACCTCGTGCACCCACGCACGCTGACCAGTCGCGACGTGTTGCACCTGCTCGAGCGGCTCGCTTCGCCCCCGCGCTCCTGCGTGGTGGTGCTGGACAACGCGGGCATTCACGTCAGCAGGCAGGTGCGCGAGCAGTTGCCGCGCCTGGCTCGACAGGGACTGACGCTCTACTACCTGCCGGCGTATGCGCCTGAGCTCAACGAGGTCGAGGCGGTGTTTCAAGTCCTCAAGCAGTACGAGATGCCCGAGCGCAGCTACCACACCCTGGCGCAGCTGCTCGCCGCCATCCGGCGGGCGCTGGCTAGCTACAGCCAGCGCCTCCACCGACGTGGACAGAAACCGTGTCCAGGGGCTTAGACGACCCGCTCACTTCCGCTGGGGCACTGCGGACCTCCGAGGAGAAATCCTCCTCGGAGAGCAGCCGAACTGACCGAGTAGTATTAGGTGCGCGACCAACTGGTGGCCTGTTGCTCGTGGGATTGGCCAAGTCAGCGGAACTGATGGAGAATCTCGCAAAAAACGCGACTCTCGATTCTCCGTGGCCTGATGTTCTCGCACTTTGCTGGAACTTGGCGCTCTCTTCGAGGCAGATTTCACCTCGGAATTCCTCTGCGGCTCTTGGGCTGTGAGCGGGTCGTGGTTGGCGACAAATCGGCACTACCATTAGAGCAATCTTCGAAGAATGCGCCGCCTACTTCAAGAGATCGTCTTTAGCTTTGGCTTTCGGAACAGGTAGTACTCCAAAGACCAGTCCACCTCGGCTATAGTGAAGTGCTCCAGTTAGTGTGAATCGCACATATGCGTCGCGACTTTCCTCTGCTGCTTGTAACTCAGGCGGCAATCGTATGTTGTGCATCCTGCCTTTCGAGATGACGCAGCGGACAGTCTTGGTAACGGTGCTGGTGGGGAAATCGTATATCAGGAGTCGTTCAAAGTCTTGCTTCGCCATTAGCTCGAGTAGATCCTCGCGGATTCCAAGGAAGAGTATGTCGCGGGACGGCATCTGCATTGCGACACCACCAGCAGGGCCATCGACTACCTGAGACATGTTCCTGAAGAAGCCGTGCTGGCGAGAGCGAGGGTTGAAGCGGCTAATCTCGAACGGTTCACCATTGCCTCGAACCAGTGGGACTCCGGAAAGCTGGAACGGATCTTCAAGGTTAAGGAGGTCAATGAAACGAGTCGCCATGCTTGCTGCTAGTTGCGAACGAGGCGTGATGAAGCTAAACCAGTCGGACAGGAACCGCATTCGATTCAGCAACCGAACCCTCCTTGGATTCTCTGCGCCCTCTGCTGGTGGGTCCAAGAGCCAACATCGTGCCGACCCTGTATATCCAAGTGCACAGACTGCTCCATATCGGATATCAGCTGGATATTTGTATCGGTTCTGAGCTTCTAGCTCCGCAACCTTCTGTTTCTTTTCTTTGGCTTTGTTGAACTGCGCGCGAGCCGAAGCAGTTTTTTCGGCTGTGTTATTTACTGCGGTGCCCTTCGCCTCGGCCTGGATGACGAATTTGCCGTCACTGGCGATATCTGGGACAGTCGTTCTGTAATCGAACGTAGGGAAGCCGCTTCTGCCGCGGTGCTCCGGAATCTTGTCCCAATCAGCCTCGTGGAGTTTGTGGATTCTATTGACGACTGACAGTGCGATGCTCTCTCCAATGCGTTCGATGATCGCCCCGTCTTGAGGAGTAGCATCCGGAGCAGAAACGATTGTCTCATCGGAGAAGATAACCCAGTCGTCCAAATCCCTTATGGCACGATCGATATTTCGGCTGATTTCCGAGTAACTTCGATAGCCGGGTTTGCCAGGTCGCTTTTTGTGGAAGAGATAATAGGTGAGAAACTCGGCTGTAGGAACGCTTAAGCCATTCAGGACGAGTTGTTCGATCTGTTGTGCTGTCGGATAGGCGAGAAGCTTCTTTTTTTCGTTTTCGTCGAAGAAGTCGACGTCGATTCTTACGTGCGTTTGGGGAAGCGCGAGTGTTTCGCTCATGAGCGTTCAGGGTCTATGGTAGTGAGCAGGAGCAAACGCGTACTTGGAACTGAAGCGTTGTTCTTGGAAGATTGGCAGGCTGCATAAGTCACGTTCAACCGCAGTGAGTCATGTTTCTTGCTGGAAGTCAGAGCGGCTTTCTCGTGAGCCGCTACCCCGTCGCCTGTTGGTCCTGTGCCCTCGGAAGGGTCACGGTGAAGGTGGTGCCGGCTCCGGGCCGGCTGTCCACCTCCAGCGTGCCGCCGTGCTCCCGGACGATGCTGGACACCAGCGCGAGCCCCAGCCCCGTTCCCTCTCCCGGCTGCTTGGTGGTGAAGAAGGGCTCGAAGATGCGCTGCGCCAGATCGGGGGGAATCCCGTGGCCCTGGTCCACCACTCGCAACCGCACCTGCTCCCCGGCCTCCTCGGCGAACAGCTCCACCTGTCCGCCTCGCGGCGAGGCGTCGATGGCGTTGGTGATGAGGTTCACGAACACCTGCTCCAGCCGCTGCGTATTGCCCACCACCTCCAGGCCCTCGGGGCAATGGCTCACGCACCGCACGTCTGCGTCCTTGCGGCCCAGCCGCGAGAGCTGCGCGGCCTCGGTCAGCAGCGGCGCCAGTGGCACCCGCGTGACGGGCACGTTGTTGCCTCCCGTCACTCCCGCGTGGCTGAAGGTGACGAGCGCCCGCACGATGGCGTCGATGCGCCGCGCCTGCTGGAGGATGAGCTGTACCCGCTCGCGGATCTCCTCCGGGTCCTCCTCGTAGCGCAGGTTCTGCGCCACGCTGGTGATGGCCGTCAGTGGGTTTCCAATCTCATGCGCCACGCCCGCGGCCACCCGTCCCACCGAGGCCAGCCGGTCCTGGTGCGCCAACCGCGCGTCCATCGCCTTGCGCTCGGTCAGGTCCTCCACCAGCAGCACCGCGCCCTGCAACTGCTCGGGCTCCTCGCGCGGCGTCTCCGAGGGCGTGGCCAGCGAGCGGTGCAGCCGCAGGATGCGCTCCCGTCCGTCCAGCCGCACCTGCGTTTCGGCACCCGCGTCCGGCCCCGACGCGAAGCCGGCGAGCAGCCCTCCCCACGGCTCCGGCAGATGAGCCAGCGTCTGGCCCCGCACCTCCTCCGAGCGCAGGCCGGAGAGCCGCTCCAGCGCCTCGTTCCAGATGACCACGTCCTGGTCCGGTCCCAGAGCGCAGGCGCCCACCGGCAGCTCCTCGAGGATGCGCTGCAGGTAGCGCCGCACCGCCTCCAGCTCGCGCACGGGGCCTGTCATTCCCCGTGCGTCGCGCAGCCGCTCCTCCACGAAGCGCAGCTGCTCGGCCAGCGCCGTGCGTGCCCGCGAGTCCACTTGCAGGGCCTCACTCACCGCCAGCCGCGCCAGCACCGGACCGAGCAGGCCGGACAGGTTGCGTTCAATCTGGTCCCTCAACCGGCGCAGCTCGGTGGGGCGGCGCTCGCCCTCGGACAATCCGAGCTCGCGCAGGGCCCGGTCCAGCTCGGCGGTGGCGGCCTGCGGCCCCAGCACGGGGGCGAGCTGGCGGCGGAACTCGTCCGGAGAGCCGGCCGTCACGCTGCCCGCGGCCAACGAGGGGGCCTCGCGCGCGCACAGCCTCGCCGCCTCGGCTTCCTCGGGTGAGGGGCGCGTGGCCAGCGACAGCCCCACGAAGGCCAGCGCGTTGAGGGTGAGGGAGGTGAAGGTGACGAAGCCCCACGGCTCGCCGGGGGCGAAGCCCAGGAGCGACTCCAGCGACCGGGCCCAGGGCGGCAGGCCATGACCACTCCACAGCGGCACGACCAGCAACAAGGCCCAGACGGTGGTGCCAGCGGCCAGGCCCGAGAGGAAGCCCACCCGTGTGGCCCGGGACCAGAAGAGCAGGCCCAGCAGGCCGGGGATGAACTGCGCCACGCCGACGAAGGCGACGAGCCCCAGGTCCACCAGCCCCGCGGCCCGCTTGTCCAGGAGCAGGTAGAAGCCGTATCCCGCGAGGATGATGGCGGCGATGAGGACGCGCCGGGCCCACAGGAGCCGGCGGTACAGGTTGCCCGGTGAGCGCGCATAACCCAGCGGCAGCACCAGGTGCGTGAGGCACATGGGCGCCATGGCCAGGGTGGTGACGATGACCATGGCGCTGGAGGCGGAGATGCCACCGAGGAAGGCCAGCATCGCGAGCGCGGGGGCTCCCCGGGCCGCGGGCACGGCGAGCATGTGGAAGTCCGCGGGCCCCGGCAGGCCCAGCGCGAGGCCGGCCCAGAGCAGCAGCGGCACGGCCACGTTCATCAGCAGGAGCAGCAGCGGGAAGGCCCAGGTGGCGGTGGAGAGGGTGTCGCGCTCGGGGCTCTCCGTGAAGGCCACGTGGTACTGGCGGGGAATGAGGAAGGCGGCGGCGCAGGAGATGACGAGCATCGGCGCCCAGGACTGCTCGCGCGCGGGCTGCTGCATGGCGCGCAGGGCCTCGGGGTGCGCGTCCAGCCAGGACTGGAGGCCTCCCGGGCCGCCGAAGACGGAGGCCACCGCCCAGGCCCCCACGAGCACCAGGGCCACCACCTTCACCAGCGACTCGAAGGCGATGGCCAGGGCGAGCCCCTCGTGGCGCTCGCGCGGGGTGACGTAGCGCGCGCCGAAGAGGACGGAGAAGACGGTGGTGATGGCGCAGAAGCCCAGGCCCAGCGTGGTGGCCGAGGCCGAGGGGCTGAGGACGCGCGCGGACTCGACGACGGCGCGCACCTGGAGGGCCAGGTAGGGCAGGGTGCCGGCCAGCAGCACCAGCGTCACCGCGGTGCCGGTGGCCTGTCCCGGGTAGCGGAAGGCGAAGAGGTCCGCCAGCGAGGTGAGCTGCAACCGCCGGGTGAGCTCGAGCATCGGACGCCACAGCACCGGGACGAGCAGGCAGGAGAGGGTGGCGCCCAGGTAGATGGCGAGGTAGCGGAAGCCGTGCTGGGAGGCGTAGCCCACGCTGCCGAAGTAGGACCAGGAGGTGGCGTAGACGCCGAGCGCCAGCGCGTAGGCGAGCGGGTGCTGGGTGATGCGCGAGGGGATGAGTCCGCGCTCGGCGGCGTAGGCGATGAGGAAGAGCACCAGCAGGTACGCCAGCGAGGCGATGACGAGCGTGCCGAGCTCGAACGTCATGGCGCGCTCCGGCGCGCGGCCCAGGCGCCGAGCACGATGACGCCGAGCCACACGGCGAAGGGCTGGTACCAGGAGGCGCCCTCGCGCAGCCACAGGTGCCGCAGCGGCGAGCCGAAGAGCAGCGCCGCCACGGCGAAGACGAACAGCGAGAGCATGACCGGCTGTCCGCCCGGCCCGGACGAGGGCTTCATCCTCACTCCTGGATGCCGAGCTGCGCCATCAACAGGGGCCGGGCCTCCGCGTAGGCCTGTTCCATCTGGGCCAGAATCGCCTCGGCACCGTCCACGTCCAAGCTGGGGCCGCGCGCGAGGTTCTCCAGCGCCTTGCAGTGCTGGCGCACGCGCATCATCCCGAACATGCCGCTGCTCGTCGCCAGTCCGTGGGCCTCGCTCGCGAGCGGGTCGGCTTTCCCCGCGGCCAGCAGCTCCCTCATGCGCTGAAACCGCTGGGGCGTGCGGTCGAGGTAGCCACGGGCCATGTCCGCCACCAGGTTGGGCGAGTCCGCGTCCTGAAGCACGTTCAACTTCTCCAGTTGCCGCACATCCATCGCGAGGATCTGCTGCTCCATAGGCCGCGCATTCTGCCCTACCTGTGCCAGGCGGAAAAAGCCCGTGCGAGCTCTCGCCCTTCTTTCACTGCTCGTCCTCGCCAGCCCACGCGGGCCCTCACTGCGCGCGCTGCTTCAGGAGGGCCAGGCTCAGCTCGGCCTGCTTCATGCGCATGAGCTCCGCGTGGGCCCAGTGGTATTCGCCCTGCTTCGGGGTGCTCGTCTCGATGGTGGCCCGGTACCACGTCACCGCGTCCTCGTAGCGCCCCTCGGCCCGGGCCTTGAGGCCGAGGAAGAAGGGCAGCTCCTGGCGGCTCTTGGACGTGGCCGCCGCCGCGAGGACGGCCTGCTCCGGGATGAGGCCGAGCAGGTGGCGGCCCACCTGGTGGTAGAAGCCGGGACGGTCCGCCTCGAAGCGCTTGCGCAGCGCGGCCTGGTGCGCCGCGTCCTCATCCCTGGCGCGGGTGCTCGCGGCCGCTCGCATGAGCCAGACATAGTCCGCGTTGTCCCCCGTGCTCTCCGTGAGGGGGATGACGTCCCAGAGCACGGCGTTCTCCTTGTTCTGGAAGGCGAACATGCTCAGCGGCTCGAGCAGGTTCTTCGGCACCCGGGTCCGCAGCCACTTCACCGCGTCCTCCTCGGACTTCCACTCCTTCAGGTAGCCGTAGGCCTTCATGATCATCTCCAGCTTCTGGAGACCGGGGGCGTCGATGCGCGATTGCAGCTCGAAGGCGAGCTCGGGGCTGCCGGCGAGCCCCACCTCCGTCGCCAGTTGGCTCAGCTCCATGGCGCCGATGCGCTTCTTCTGGAGCATCTGGAACGCGTCCAGTCCCTCATTCACCGGACGTTTGCCGAAGACGGCGGCGAAGCGGTCGCCGATGCGCCAGCGCCAGTCGATGCCCCTCAGGGAGCGTTCGGGCGAGGCCAGGGCCTCGGCTGCCTCATCGGACCTGCCCGTGCGCCACAGCAGCTCGGCCAGCAGCGCCAGGCTTTTCGGCCCCGGGTAGCGGTTGGCCGCCGCCTTCGCGAGCGTGAGGGCCCGCTCGTCCTCTCCGAGCTCCTGGGACAGCAGCGCCGCCCGCTGCATGGCGCCGAACTGGTAGCTCTCGATGACCGGCTCCACCGCCTTCCACCCGGCCTCGGGGTTGCCCTCGAGCTGGTACAGCCGGGCGACGGCCGTGCGTGCGTTGATGTTCTGGAACGTGCTCGGCTTCGGGTGGGCCTTCAGCCACTGCTCCACCACGGCGCGGGCCTCGCCGTAACGCCCGTGCGTCTCGAGCAGGTCCACGCAGCCCGAGGTGAAGGACCACTCGTCCCCGTACTTCTCCAGCAGGGGCGAGAGCTTCTTCATCAGGGCCTCGGGCGGCACCTGCTGCGACTTCAGCAGATGTTCGAGCACCTGTTGCCGGACGCTTCCGTAGGTGTGGGGCGAGTCCAGCAGCGCCTGCAGCTTCGCGGAGTCCCGGTCGAGCCATGCCACCCAGGCCGTGCTCTGGTGGCCTCCCGTGGCCTCGGCGGTGGCGCGGTAGAGCTTCTCCGAGAGCGCCGGGTCGGACAGGGCACCCCGGGCGAGCTGCGCCAGGGTGTACCGATGCTCCGGGCGCGTGTCCATGCGGGCGGCGATGCGCCGGGCCATCGTCGGCAGCGATGGATCCATCCAATCGGCGGCTTCCTGGAGCTCCTCGACCACGCGGATGAGGGGCGCCGCGCCGAAGCTCTTCAGCTCCGTGAGGGACTGCATGAGCGAGGCCTCCACCCGTTGGCCGGACTCGGCGGCGATGAGCCGGGACATCCAGTCCTGGAACTCCTTGCTCGCGGGCGTGCCGCCGCTCCCGAGCCGCTTCGTGAAGTCGCTGGCGGCCTCGGTCGAGGCGAGCGAGTCGAGAAGGTGCAGCGCCATGCGGTATTGCGCGGAGAAGAAGATCCCCTGGAAGTACGCGCGCTCCGCTCCGGCATCGAGGAAGAAGCCCTCGGTGTTGCCCACCTGGGGGAGCTGCTCCTCGAAGGCGGGGAGGATGCCGCGCTCGGAGAGATTGAAACGCTCGCGGATCTGCTTCAACTGGCGCTCCAGCTCCTTGCCCGCATTGCCAGTCCCCTTCCTGGCGGGGGCGCGATCGTTGGCGTCGGTATACCCGGCGGCCGCGGCCACCTCTCTCAGGATGAGGGGCGGGATGACGTACCCCAGGGCGCGATCCAGCTCGAACTCACGGGAGTGCAGAAGGGCGGTGAGCTCGTGGATGGGGGGGAGCCGGGTCTCGTCGAGCTTGTCCAACCGGCGAGAGCGCTCCGTGCCGCTGACGTCCGACAGCCGGCGCAACCCCAGGTAGTGGGCCAGACCGGGCTCCCGCTCCTCCTTGGCGAGGGCCTCGAGCCGGGCATCCTCTTCCAGGAAGTAGAGGCGCAGGGGCGAGCTGGCGGGGAGCGTCTCCGCGAGCTGGCGCGCGGCACGGTCGTAGCCGAGGGCGCTGGCGAGCAGCGCCTGCTCTTCGGTGAGGGGCTCGCCCGTGACGACGCGCGCCAGGGCCAGGTGTGCCAGGGCGCGGGCGGGGACCTCGTCGGCCGTCCCGGTCAGGTCCACGAGCTGGAAGGCGAGAGACGCCAGCGCTCGCGAGCCCTCGCGCACCGAGGCCACACCGCGCTTGCCGGCCGCCCAGTCCCGGTCCTGCTGGTGCAGCACGTCGAGCGTCACTCGTCCGAGCGGGAGTGGGGCGCCGAGGACGCTGGCCTCCGCTTGGAGGGCGGGCTTCTTCTCGAGCTTCTTCTTCTGACGGGCGCCGCGCTTGCTGGACTTCAGGGCGGGCTTCTTCTTGGGGGGCGGGGGAGGAGCGGGCGGCGTGGGAGGGGCGGCGTCCGCGTCCTTCTGGAGGTCGAGCTTCTCCGTGCCGAGCTGACGGGCCCGGGCCTCGAGCAGCGAGAGGGCGTGGGAGAAGTCCGGGAACTCGGGCAGCGAGCCGACATCGGTGCCGTTGCTCAGGAGGTGCCACTGGCCTTCCTGGAAGCGAGCCTCCACCTTGGGCGCGGGCTGTCCGGTGAGGAGGTGCTCGAGGCTGGCGAGCGCGCGGGTGAGGCGTGCATCCGGCGTGAGCCGGTAGGCCTGTTCATACGCGGTCCGGAAACCCGTGAGGCTGTCGGCCTTGGCGATGTCCGCGTCCCGGGCGACCTGGAGCGGGCGTCCCGCGGGACGGGGCGGAGGCGGCTCGGCGTCTTTCGAGCAGGCCTGGGTCGCGACTCCCAGACACATCAGGAGCGCGAGGGAACGGGAGGGGCGTGAGCGTGAGCGTGAGCGTGAGGTCATCGGGATTCGTGGCGCGGCGGCCGGGCCGGCATCATCTCCGAATCTCTCACGTGGGTAACGTGAATCGAGCGCCCTGTGACAGAGCGTGCGGGTGGGGGTCGCGGAGCGCGGGGGCTCACTTCGCCCGGGCGGCCTCGATGAGCTCGGCGAGGATGGTGCGGTGGCACGCCTTGTCGATGATGCAGTCCTTGGAGCACATCAGAGTGAGGGTCTCTCCGCGGTCCACGCGGGCCGCGAGCTCCGTGATGGCTTCCCGCTGGGATTCCATCTCGCGCACGTAGCGCTCGCGGTACTCGTCGAGCGAGATGGGCGTCTGGCCCTTGCCCTGGAAGGCGGCGAGCAGCGGCGGACTGGGACCCAGGTCCTTCATCCACACGTCCCACGTCTCCTTCGCCTTGGGGAGCCCGCGCGGACGGAAGCGGCAGATCAGGATGCGCAGTCCGTCATCGGGCTCTCCGGGCACGCACCAGCGCCTGGTCTTGATCGGCATTTCCCGGCAACAGCGGGACGGCTCCCGGTCATCCCAGCCACGGGCGCCCGCTCGCTCCTCCGCATACCGGGCCTTCAGCTCCTCTGATATCCATTCTCGCCGCGGCCGGAAGCGAACAGGCGTTGGCCACAGGGGGTCGAGATGCGACTGAAGAGACTGAAGGCGGGCGACCGGGAGCTGGCGAAGGTCCTGTTCACCGTGATGGCGGAGGTATTCGAGGAAGGCAGCGGGGAGTTGAGTGATGGCTATATCGATCGGCTCCTCGGCCGGGAGGATTTCTGGGCGATTGCCGCGTTCGTCGACAACGACATCGTGGGGGGGCTCACCGCGCATACCTTGCCCATGACCCGGGCGGAGTATTCCGAGATCTTCATCTACGACATCGCCGTGCGAAGCGATCATCAGCGGAAAGGCATTGGCCGCGGGTTGATCGAGGAGCTTCGGACCCAGGCGGCTGGCATGGGAATCCGGGATCTGTTCGTCCCCGCCGATAACGAGGATGTCCACGCGCTCGATTTCTACCGTGCCCTCGGCGGGGAGGCCGCCCCGGTGACGATCTTCACCTTCACGGACGATTCCGAGTAGTCACGGCCGGAAGTGCCGAGCGGGAAGAACGATGGCGGAGCATGAAATCCCGGTGCGGTTGCGGTGGGCGGTGGAGCAGCTCGTCATCGCGCCCGACGCCCGCGTGTTGGAGATTGGCTGTGGAACGGGTGTGGCCGTGGGGCTCGTCTGCGAGCGTCTGCGCACCGGCCACATCACGGGTATCGATCGCTCGGCGAGTGCCATCGAACGGGCGAGGAAGCGCAATGCCACGCACATCGCGGAGGGGAGGGCCGGGCTGTGGCTGGGTGAGCTGAAGGACTTCGCGTCGGACGCCGGAGCCTTCGACACGGTCTTCGCCGTCAACGTGAACGTCTTCTGGACAGGCCCTGCACGGGACGAGCTCCGGAAGCTGTTCGAGCTGACGAAGCCGGGCGGTGTGGTGCTCCTGGTCTACGAGGCACCTGACGCCCGGAAGGCCGAGCGGATCGAGAACGCCCTCCACGAGAAGTTCACAGCGCAAGGTTTCCTGACGACGAGCTCGAAAGGCCCCTCATCGAAGCTGGTCGGGATTACCGCCCTCCACCCGCCCGCCGGGCCTCCGCGGCCCACTGGCTCTCGAGGGCACCCCAATCGGCGATAGCGCCGAGCCGGGCGAGCACGGCGTAGAGCCCGAAACGCAAGCGGAACAGGAACAGGAATCGCCCGGGGAGCGAGAGTTTCGCGAGAAATCGCTTGTCGCGGAGGATCTGCTGCGCCTCGAAGCCCGAGCCTGGATGGACGGGGCGGGGGCCGTGCTCGAGGAGGGGAGCGAAGAAGCCACGCAGGAGGGTGCGAAGCATGGCCAGGCTCTCGGCGTCTCCGGGGGGCCGGGCGCCGAGCGCCACCAGGGCCTCGCGCATGCCATGTGCTTCATCCGCCCGGACGGCATCCACGAGCCCGGCGAAGGCAAGCACCGTGGCGGAGTCGAAGGAGCGCACGCAGCCGAAGTCATAGACAACCACGCGGCCGTCCTCGCGGAACGCGTAGTTGCCGGGGTGCGGATCTCCGTGGAACAGGCCGTGCCGGTAGAGCGTGCCGATGTAGAAGGAGAACAGGGCGATGCCCACCCGGTCCCGGACCTCCTGGGAGGGCTGGGACGCGAGGAACGCGTCGAAGGGCCGCCCGGGCATCCAGAGGGTGGTGAGCACGGAGGAAGCGCACCATTCGGGCTCGACGGCGGGGATGAGGAGGACCTCGTCCCGGGCGAACAGCCGCGCGAAGGTGGCCTGCCGCTCGCGCTCGAGGGAGAAGTCACACTCCTCGAGCAGCACGGTGCGGGCCTCGTCGATGAAGCCCTTGATGCTGGAGGCGGCACCTGGCAGCAGCACACTCGCGAAGGAGGATCCGGTGCCGGCGGCCCGGAAGTCACCCTGGAGCGCCTCGTCGATGCCGGGGTGGCGGACCTTCACTGCCACCTCGGTACCGTCCGGGAGACGGGCGCGGTGGACCTGCCCGATGCTGGCCACGGAGACGGGCTGCCGCTCGAGCCCGGCGAGGAGCACGTCGGCGCGCGGCCCGAAGGCGGCGCGGAGGGTGGCCTCCACCTGGGGGAAGGGGCTGGCGGGAGAGGCCGTCTGGAGGACGGAGAGCAGCCCACGAATCTCCGGGGGGAGCGTCGGGTCGATGTAGCCGAGCACCTGTCCCGCCTTCATGGCGAGGCCCTTGAGCTCTCCGAGCCGGGACACGAGCTGGGAGATGGCACGCACATCGGCTGCCCCAATCCCCTCGCCTTTGCCGCGCAGCTTGCCGCCGACGACGGAGAGCGCCAGCCCCGCGGCGCCGCGCCCGGTCTTCCACAGCCGCTCGACGCCCGAGCGGACCACCGGCCGCTCCGTGCCGAGCAACTGCTCCCGGAGCATCGCCACCAATTCATCCTCGTGCATGAAGGAGCATCCTCTCGCGGGTGTATTGGCCAACCCGTCGGAGTTCATCGTCCATGAGCGTCATGGCAGAAGCGGGAGCGAGCCGTACTCCCACGACCACGGCGCGCCGGTTTCGCCCAGAATGGCTTTGACGAGACGGGGATAGGCCGGTTCGGCGCGGACATCGTTGGAGAGGAGCACCACGCACCGGCGCCGCTGCTCGACGCAGACCCAGATGTTGCCGGTCGAGTCGTTGTGGCCGCCTTTGAGGAATCCGCGCCCTTGCGGTCCGTCGAACACGATGACGCCGAGCCCGGCGGCGAGATCGCGATGGCGGGACTCGGGAGGAAGTTCCGGCTGCGGCGTTGGAAACTGCGAGGCCGTGCCGATGGGGAGTTGCGGCCGGGTCAGCTCCGCGCGGCTGGCGTCCGTCAGGCCCTCGCCCCGCACGTAGGCCGCCGCGAAGCGGGCGAAGTCGGCGAGCGTGGTGTCCATGGAGCCGGCCGCACGGACCTTGCTGCGCTCATCATGTGCCTCGACCTTGCCCTCCAGGGTCCAGCCGTCGGCGAGGTTGTCCGCGAAGCTGGGCCGCCAGACCATGCTGGTGTCAGTCATGCCGAAACGATCGAACACGCGGCGCTGCATCTCGCGTCCGACGTCGAGCCCCAGGCCCTGTTCCAGCACGAACTGCAACAGGATGATTCCATCCCCCGAGTAGGCGTAGCGGCTTCCAGGGTCGAAGTGGAACCGGAGCTTCCCGTCCGGCTCGAGGAATCCGAAATTGGCGAAGCCCGCGCTGTGGGTCAGCAGGATGCGGGGGGTCAGCGCGCGCCAGCGCTCATCGCCAGCGAGGCCGCTATAGCGGGCGTACCGATCCTCGAGCTGGGGGTCCGTGTAGTCGGGCAGGGGCTTGGGCAGCAATTGGCCGATGGGCGTGTCCAGACCGATCACGCCTTCGTCCACGAGCTGCGCGACCATATAGGCGAACACCGCCTTGGTGAGCGAGGCGCCGTACATGATGGTGTCCGGCTGGAGCGGCTCGCCCGCGGCGTTCCGCACTCCGTGGGTTTGGACGTACACCGGCTGGCCGTCTTCGATGACGGCGAGCGCGAGCCCCTTCGCGCCGGTGTCTTGCATTGCGCGGGCGGCCTCGGCGTCGAGGCCCGCGGGGGTCCACGCACGACCGCCCGTCGTGGGAACGGTCGCGCATCCAAGGGTGCTCGCGAGAGCGAAGGTCATCGTGAGTGCCGTGCCGCGCTTCATGGGAGTCGTCCGTTTCATGCCGTCCGCAGTCTACGCGGACGTGCTACCGGAATGGCGCTCCAGCTTCCTCCTCATGGCTCATTCTCCTGGTGCTCGAGGCGAATGGCGTCATGCTGCGGGTACAGAATCCATCTGCCTGGCACTGCTGGGGAAGGGAAGCCGTTCATGTACGTATCGCGTCTGTGGCCTTGTCTCTTGTTGGCCGCCACATTGGGTCTGGCCTGCGTCGGGCAGACCAGCAACCCCGTTCCGGATGCAGGCACCTCGGATGCAGGAGAGACCGGCACCGGCGGCCCTGATTCGGGCCACGGTGACGCGGGGCTTCCAGACTCGGGGACACCTGACGCGGGGCTTCCGGACGAGGGGACACCTGACGCCGGGTCCACCGATGCGGGTACTCCCCATGCGCGCGCCCGGATCTTCTTCTCGGGGCACAGCCTGCTCGACAACCCGATGCCCGACTATGTCGAGAGCATCGCCAGGAGCCAGGGCAAGGACATCCTCTGGAACCAGCAGAACGTCATCGGTTCACCGCTCCGGGTGCGTACCTGGGGCAACAATGGTTGGGAAGGGTACCGCGGGGGCAAGAACCGCGATGGATATGACATGAACGTGGTTCAGGAACTCCTGTCACCGCGGACGCTGGGCACGGGCGACCGATACGACACCCTGCTCATCACCGAGCGGCACGACATCCTGGGAACCATCGAGTGGGAGAACACGATCGGCTATCTGCGCCACTACCATGACCGTCTGATTGACGGGAACCCCGAGGGCCGCACCTATTTCTATCACACGTGGCTGGATATCGATAAATCCAACCCGGCTACGTGGATCAACTACGAGAAGAACGCGCTGGCCGCATGGGAGTGCGTGTCCTCGAAGGTGAACCTCACGCTGGAGGCCGCGGGGCGAGGTGATCGCGTGGTGACGATCCCGGGTGGCGCCGCCCTGGTCGACCTGGTGGAACGCATCCTCGCCAACCAGGTTCCGGGTATCAGCGGCACCACGGCGCAAAAGCTGAACATGATCTTCAGCGACAACGTGCACCTGACGGAGCTGGGCGTGTATTACATGTCTGCCGTCCACCACGCGTCCGTGTTCCGGGATTCTCCGGTGGGCGCGGCGGGTCCGTCTGGTGCGAACGCGGAGACCGTCCAGGCGCTCCAGACCATCGCGTGGAACTTCGTGAGCGCCTACTACGCGCGGCCCGATGCGGGCACGCGGACGATGGCGGACTGCCGCACGCGCATCTCCCAGGACGTCTGCCCCGGCTTCTGGACGATCCTGGGCTCGCCCGGGAACATCTCCGGTTGCCAGCGCTACTTCAGCAACGCGGACCCCGGTTCGGGTGGAAACCCGTTCGTCTGGCCGGATCCGAACTGGGCGCCGCTGCCTCCTCCGTGACTCCGCGTGGGAGGGACTGGCGGGAGGCCTGAGGTATGGTGGGCCCGTGGCCTCCAACCCCGCTGAATCGAGCGCGCTCCGCGTCCCGGGCTTCCGGATCTTCCTCATCACGTTCCTGTTGGCCATGATGGCCGACAACATCGAGCACGTGATCAGCTACTGGGTGGCGTTCCAGAAGTTCCACTCACCGGCGCTGGGTGGGTTCGCGGTGGTGTCCCACTGGCTGCCCTTCTTGATGTTCTCGGTGCCGGTGGGCGCGCTCAATGACCGGTTCGACTCCAGGCGCCTCATCCAGGCCGGCATGGTGCTCTTCATCACCGCCTCGGCGGGGTGGGGATACTTCTTCGTCACGGACTCCTTGCAGGTGTGGCACGCGATGGTCCTCCTGACGATCCACGGCTGCGCGGGTGTCCTCTGGGGCACCTCCAGCCAGATGTTGCTCTACGACATCGTGGGCCCGGCCCACCTGCCCAGCGCGGTGCGCCTGAACGCGACGGCCCGTTACCTCGGGTTCCTGGTGGGCCCTGGCGTGGGCAGTCTCGTCATGCGGATGTTCGGGCCCACCTGGGGCATCTTCGTCAACACGCTGTTCTACCTGCCCCTTCTGTTCTGGCTGGTGCGCGCCCCCTATGGCCGGCATTTCCGTGGGGCTGCGCCGGGCCCCAAGCGGGCCGTCCGGGGCTTCGCCGACATCGTCCAGACCATTCGCGACGTGCGCGGGATTCCCGTGGTCGCGGGAATGGTGGTGCTGGCGGGGGCGGCCTCCTTCTTCATCGGCAACAGCTACCATGCGCAGATGCCGGGCTTCGCCCATGACCTGGGCCATGGAGACCCCGGTCTGACCTATACGCTCCTGCTGGGAGCGGATGCGGCCGGTGCACTGCTCGCGGGCATCCTGCTCGAGACGCGCGGAAACTGGCTGCCCACGGCGCCCGCTTCCGCGATGAAGCTCGCGTTCCTGTGGGGGTGCTCGCTCCTCACGTTCTCGTTGATGAACTCGTACGCCGCGGCGATCTGCGTGCTGTTCCTGGCCGGGTTCCTCGAGCTCTCCTTCAGCAGCATGACCCAGGCGATCGTGCAGCTGAACGCGCCGGACACCATCCGAGGCCGTGTCCTGGGGCTCTTCAGCATGTCGGCCTCCGGCCTGCGGGCGTTCAGCGGCGTGACCGTGGGACTCCTGGGAAGCCTGACCAACCCCCACGTGTCGCTCGCGCTGTCCGCCCTGGCCTTCGTGACGGTGGCCGGCCTGCTGCTGCTCCGCCGGTCCCGGCAGGGTGGTCTGGCGTAGGGCATGCGATAGTCGCCCCATGAAAACATTTCGGTTCGTCGTGGGATGTCTTGTCTTGGGGATGATGGGGTGTGGGGGCGATGATTCCGTGGCGCCGGTGAATGTCCGGGTGGTGGAGGGCGTGACGGAGGGAGAGAGCGTCTCGGGCTCGCGGACCCTCCGGGCCATCGCCGAGGACAACTCGGGCACGGTGGCCCGGGTGGAGTTCTCCGTGTCCGGCTCGCTGGCGTGCGTGGATGGCACCGCGCGGCCCTCGGGTTCGACCTTCTCGTGCACCTGGGACGCGTCCAATACGTCCCCGGGGAGCCACCAGCTCACCGTGAAGGCCCAGGATGCCGCGGGCAACAGCACCGTCTCCGCCCCCGTCTCCTTCACCGTGCTGCCGCCCAATCGCGCCCCCACGCTCGGCGCGGTGACCGCGACGCAAACGACAGTCAATGAGGGCTCCAGCACGAGCCTCTCGGTGACGGCCACGGATGCCGATGGCGACACGCTCACCTATTCCTGGACCCAGAGCCCGTTCTCGCCCCTGGGGATGTTCGCCGAGGGGAGCGGCTCCACCGCCTCGTGGACCGCGCCGTTCCTCTCCCGCGACACGGCCTTCACCCTGAAGGTGACGGTCTCGGACGGGAAGGGGGGCTCGGCCGAGCGCACGGTGTCTGTCTCCGTGGTGAACGTCCCCGCCCTCAATCAAGCGCCCGTCGTGGACGCGGACATCATCGTGGACTCCGAGGGGCTCGTCGCGGGCAAGTCCCTCCCGCTCTACATCTCCGCGAAGGATCCGGATGGGGACACGCTCACCTATTCCTGGACGACGGAGCCGTCCGGAGCGGGGGTGTTCTCCCGCCCGAACCAGGCCACCGCCGAGTGGCGCTCGGGGGATCTCGACCGGCCGGCGGCCTATACCCTGAAGGTCACGGTGTCCGATGGCTCCCGCTCGGAGACGCGCTCGGTGAACGTGTCGGTGGGTGTTCCCCAGTATGCCCGGGACATCGAGCCCATCTGGAGCTCGAAGTGCTCGGAGTGCCACAACGAGTACAGTGCCGAGGGACTGAACCTGCAGACGGGCAAGTCCCACGCCTCGCTGATGGCGCCGGGGGTGGGGGAGTGTGCCTCGGGCCCCCGGGTCTCGCCCGGCCACCCTGACGAGTCCCTGCTGGTGTTGCGCATCAGCTCCGATGGGTGTGGCCGCCGGATGCCCTTGGGCGATCCCAACCATTTCGACTCCAACCCGGGAGAGCTCACGAAGATCCGCTCGTGGATCCTCGCGGGCGCGCTCGACAATTAGAGGGTGGTGAGCGGCTGAAATGAGCCCGCGGTTGCCCGGAATCCATGTCCACGGGTCTCAGTGGATGTGCTCGTGAACGGAGCAGGGGAGAACCGCACAATGAATCGCACCTGGAACCACTCGGAGCCCTACGCGATCTCCTACGACGACGCTCGCTTCATTGGCGTCATGCGCGACGGCTATCCCATCTACGGGCGGAAGGACGCGGACGGCAGCGCTCCGACGCTGGACTCGGCGGGCGGCCACACCGGCGTCACCGCGGACAGCCCGACGACGCCCGTCTACCACTACCACGTCCACGAGCAGACCAGCACGAGCAGCGGGACGCTGGGCCAGAAGCAGTGGTTCATCACGACGGGCACCTACCGGGGCGCGCCCGGTGGGTGCACCGGCTGCAACTGATGGCGGGACGCGGAGCGGAATTCCTCATGGAGTGCTCCGCTCCACCTTGGCCTGGAAACGTTGTCGTTCTCGGAGGCTTCACGCTCCGTCTTATCCGCTTCGCTCAGCAGGCTGCCTGCTCACACTGCCCATTGCAATTATAGATGCAGTCGATGAGTGAATTACAGCTCACGTACCACCTAGCATCGGAGTCGTAGCACGAGTTGTTGGCTCCAGCCTTCACGCAGTATTGGCCTACAAGGTCCTGATCATAGAAATAGATGCCTTGGAAGCACGTCGGAGGCCGGTGCGTACCGATGCTACACCATCCGCCCTGGTATTCATATGTCGATTCGGCACTGAGGACAACCCACTTCTGACCGTGGGTCCCGGCCCTCGGATCGCAGGTGGGGATGGGTACACACGTTGCCCGGTTGGTGCGACCGCCGGAGCATGTCCCCCCGCAGTAATACGAGTCGCAGCTCGTGTTCGCCGCGTACCAACCACTCGGGCAAGTCACTCCACACTGGGTAAACGTGCCGATATTCTGCTCGCAGGTTACCTGGTTGGTGCGACCGACGGAGCACGTCCCCCCGCAAGAACGCGCGTCGCAGCTATAGCTCGCCGGGTGCCAGCCACTTGGGCAAGTCGATCCACATTGGGTAAAACGCTGCTCGAGCGCACCGAGTTCTTCCACACCTGCTCCTGCCTGGTCATTCTCATCCGTCTGTACATTGCAGCCCAACATCATGAACATGCTGTACGCAGATACCGCGAACAGCGAGAGTGCTCTGCTTTTGCTCATCACTGGAACCCTCGTCTGAAGTGGAGATTCTCTCCGTGTGTTGGAGAGACATACTAGTGGTGTGAACTGCCAGTACAAGGAAACAACTGCCTGGAAGTTTGGCTTGGTAGTTCCATCGTCCAGCGCGAGGTGCGTTCGCTCGTACTATCCGGTGCGAAATGAACGAGCGGGCGACGCCTCGGTCGTCCTGTATGAGGGGCGCAACGCGTCCGAGAACATCGTCTGGACGCTACGAGCCGACCACCATCCGCACCTCGGGCACGCGCTGCTCCGCCAACTTCCGGAGGTACTCCGCCACTTGGAGCAGCTCCGGTTGTGGCGGCACCCTCAATCCGGGCAGTTCCAGCCACTCGGGGGGAAGCTCCTCTCCGGGCAGGGGCTCGGGCTTCTGAGCCGGCGGAAGCGGGTGGCGCGTCAGCACCGCGCCCGCCGCCAGATACCGCTTGATGAGCTCATCGAGGTGATGGAGGCCCAGCCCGTCGCGCGGGTGGAGCTCCAGGGGCAGGCGCTCCAGCAACTGCTTCGCCTCGCTCAGGCTCACGCGAAAATGCTCGCGCAGCAAGGCCATGAGCTCGATGCGCCGGGGTCCCACCTCCATCAGGTAGAAGTTCGACATCTGGGGCGGCTCGGGGGGCGCCCACACGGGCCGGACGCGCGCGGTGGCCCCGGCCCGCTGGAGTTCCTCGATGAGCCTTCCCGCCTCCTCCCGGGTGATGTCCGAGGCCAGTTCCAGGGGAACGCGCTCGAGCAACGCCTTCGCCTCATGCGGTTCCACGCCGAGCACGCGGCGCAACACGGCCATGACCTCGACACGCCGGGCCCCCACGTCCGTGAGGAGGACATCCCGGTCCGGCACGGGCATGAAGTGGAGGGGGGCGATGGTCCCCAGGAGCTCGCCCCGGGAGAGCCAGAAGTACCGGCCGCACCCCATGGCACCGCACCACGAGGGGATGAGCGGGGAGCATCGGCGCCTCGCGCTTTCCGTCCGACCACCAGCGCGCGCCCGAGGTGTTGCCGGACATGAGCGAGCCCCGCCGGTGGGGAGCGCCGCACGAGGGACAACCCATGATGAAGTCTGGACCGGGAATCATGCGTTCAGTCCCCGTCCTCCGAGGTGTGCTCGAGCACGGCCCAGGTGAGGATGGGGAAGAAGTGGGGATTGAGTGCGTGTCCCATGTCTTGGATGACCAGGGAGTCGCCCAGGGGCGTGGCGTCCGCGGCCGTCCGGGCGTGGACCGGGGAGAAGATGGGATCCTCCGAGCCCTGGATGAAGCGGGCGGGAACCGTGAGCTGGCTCAGGGCGGGCAGGAGGTTCTTGTCCTGGATGTGCTCGGCGGCTCGGCGGTGGTGCTCCCCGGCGCGTGGGCTGTCTCCGCGCGCGAAGGCCGTGCGCTGGAGCTCTCGCCACCAGGCTTCGTCGAAGGGCGCGCGGGAGCCATTGGCGAGGCGCCAGTTCTCGACCATGAGGTCCAGGAGCGGCACGTCCGGGGACAGGCGGCCGAGGGCCTTCATCCACTCCGCGTCGGGAGGAGGCAGGGAGGACGTGGGGGCCTCTCCGCCCATGAATGTGTGCAGCAGCACGGCGTAGTCCGAGGTCGACATCATGCTCGTGAGCGAGAGCGCGCGCCCGGGATGGTGCAGGGCGAGCCGCTGGGCGAGGAATCCTCCCATCGAGAGCCCCACGAGGTGCGCTCGCGCGACGCCGAGGTGGTCGAGCAGTCCGAGAGCATCGAGCGCGAGGTCATTGAGGGTGTAGGGCTGGCGGTCGAAGTCCTCGATGTGGGTGGACAGGCCCGTGTCGCGGTAGTCGAAGCGGATGACGCGGCGGCCGCCCTGGGCCAGCAGGTCGCAGAAGGGCTCCGTCCAGAAGGACGAGCCACAGCCGTTGCCCATGAGCAACAGCACAGGCTGTGCATCCGGCGCTCCGCGCACCCCGTAGGCGATGTCGATGCCGTGAACGTGGGCGCTCCCCGTCGTCTCTGGATGCATGGTTCCAGCATCCCCGGTCCCGAGAGGCGACTTCAAGCGAGGTGATTGTCTGGATAGAGCACCTGTCTGCCGTGCAGCTCCGCGAAGGGCGTGAGCTTGTGCGGCTCGGCGCGGGTGCGGCTGGTGATGTGCCGTACCTCCACGCCTCGGGCGTACAGCGCGTCCGCTACCAGTGTGCGGTGGCACCTCCAGCGCACCGCCTCGGCGCACATGAGTGCCAGTGGCCCGTCCGCCGTGAGCTCGCGTAGTTCCTTGAGTCCCCGTGTGAACTCGTCCGTCTGCATGTAGTCCGCGTAGCCTCGGAAGCTCGCGTTGCGCCACGCGGTGTTCGGCGAGTCCTTGCTCGTACGCCGCAACCCTCCGAGCCTCGGCAGGTGCACGTACCGGATGTCCGCCTTCGCGAGCGTCCGGGGCAGGGTGTCCTGGTTGAACTGTGGGTTCGTTCGTGAGCGCGGCACCGTGCGGATGTCCACCAGCGTCTGGATTCCGTGCGCCTGGAGCAACTCCAGCAGTTCCTCTGCTGTGCGTGTGGAGTGGCCCACCGTGTAGATGCGCGCTTTCGCCCAGCCTGGGGCCTTTCGTTTTGGCCGCTCCGTGCTCATCGCGGGTTGTTCCCCTGGGGTGAAGCTGGGCACGGGGAGGAACGGGTGGGAAGCAGATACCCTCACCCCGTCCCTCTCCCGGAGGGCGAGGGGGCGGTCCACCGTGGCCCTCAAGGCGCTTGATTCAATACGGCTCGATGCGTACTCGCGCTCCCTGGCTTGCCCCCAGTTCCTCCGCCGCACTGCCATCCCTCACCGACACCTCCAACAGTCCCGCGCTCCCCACCAGCGTCAGGGGTTTCCCGGCTGGGACCGACTGGTAGTGCGCGTGCGGTGCGTCCTCGATGACCGTGCTTCCGATGTGCACCCGGAAGCGCGCGGGAAGCACCGCCCCCGGCAGGTTCGTGATGAGGTTGCCGTAGGTGTCCACGTGCAGCACCTCGCCCACCGGGCATCCGTCCTCCTCCCCGGGCCTCGGGAATGAGAACGGTCTCTCCAGGTCCTCCAGCGTCCGGCCGAGCTTCTCCAGTGGGACTCCCGACGCCAGGTGCCCCACCACCGGCGCGAATACGTCCCGCCCGTGAAAGGTCCTCGACTGCCTCGGGCCCCAGTACGCGGACCCGGTCAGCTCCACCGCCCCGGCCAGTCCCCCGAGCTGCTCGAGCGCCGGCACCAGCAGTCCATTGTCCGGCCCCACCAGCACGTCTCCCCGCCGCGCCCTCGCCGCCACGGCGCGCCGCGCCGAGCCCACTCCCGGATCCACCACCGCCAGGTGCAGCGAGCCCTCGGGAAAGGACTCCACCGCACTCCACAGCAGGAATGCGCCGCCCTTCACGTCCTGTGCGGGTACCTCGTGTGTCAGGTCCACGAGGCTCGCCCCTGGACAGACCCTGAGCAGCGCCGCCTTCATCTGGCCCACGTAGGTGTCCTTCACGCCGAAGTCCGTCAGCAGGCTGATGAGTGGAGGCATCACTCCGGGAGGATATCCGCACCGCCCGGGTTCCGGGATTCAGTGGGGGGGGCATTCACTTCACGTGCCTCGTCCGCATAGAACAGGGAACTGCACCCTGTCTCCCATGCGCGTCGTCATCCTTGGCTGTGGAGTCTCTGGCCTGTCCTGCGGTGTCCGGCTGCTCGAAGCCGGTCACGCGGTGGAGATTTGGGCGCGCGAGCTGCCTCCCCACACCACGTCCGATGTCGCGGCGGCCGTCTGGTACCCGTACCTCGCCTTCCCCCAGGAGCGTGTCACCGCCTGGGGCGCGCGCACCCTCGAGGAACTGTGCGCCCTCGCCGCGCGGCCCGAGACCGGGGTGCGGCGCGTGCTCGGCACGGAGCTCCTGCTCTGGCCCGCTCCCGACCCGTGGTGGGCTTCCAGCGTGCCCGGCTTCCGCCACGCCACCGCGTCCGAGCTGCTCCCGGGCTTCGTCGACGGCTTCGTCTTCGAGGCCCCCGTCATCGACATGCGGCGCTATCTCCCGTACCTGATGGAGCGCTTCCGCCGGCTCGGCGGCTCCATCGTCCAGCGCGAGGTGCACTCGCTCGACGAGGCCTGGTCGGTGGCTCCGCTCGTCGTCAACTGCACGGGCCTCGGTTCGCGCGCCCTCCTGGGCGACGAGTCGCTGTACCCCATCCGCGGCGAGGTGCTCCGTGTGGCGCCGCTCCCCCTGGAGCGCTTCCTCCTCGACGAGCAGGACGAGGCGCGGGGTATGACGTACCTCATTCCCCGCATCGACGACTGCATCCTCGGCGGCACCGCCGTGAAGGGGAGTGCTTCCCTGGAGCCGGACCCCTCGCAGGCCGAGGCCATCCTCGCGCGCGCGGCGCGGCTGCTGCCCGCGGGCACCCCCATCCACGTGTTGCAGCACCTCGTGGGGCTGCGGCCCGGCAGGCCCACCGTGCGCCTCGAGCTGGAGCAGGTGGATGGACGCCACGTCCTCCACAACTACGGGCATGGCGGGGCGGGCGTGACACTCTCGTGGGGATGCGCCGAGGAGGTGGCCGCGCTCGTGGGCCAGTTGACCGATGGCGCGCCCCATGTCGGACCGGCCCACCATCCTTCGAGCATTGGGAGGACCCATGGAAAGTGAGCAGAGCCAGGATCGGATGCAGGCCGTGCTGCGGTTGCCCGCGGCCCGCCGCTATGCGTACTTCCTCCAGCGCGTGGCGGAGTCCGGCGAGGTCTGGGGGCTCGATGGCGAGGGCTGGGCGCTCGCGCTCGACGACTCGGGGCGGGACGTGCTGCCGCTCTGGCCCGCGCCCGAGTTCGCCGCCATGTGCGCCACGCGCCTGTGGTCCGGCTTCCAGCCTCGCGCCATCAAGCTCCATGAGTTGCTGGAGAACGTGCTGCCGCAGCTCGAGGAGGAGGGGATGCCCGTGGGCATCTTCTTCACCCCGGAAGGGCAGGGCCACCCGGTGTCGGCGCGCGAACTCATCGACGCGCTGAGCACCCCCACCGGCTCGCTGGCCTGAGACTTCGTCCGCCATCGGTGCAACGTTGCACCCGTAGATACCTGTGCTTACCTGCAACGCCTTGAGTCACACCCGGGCGGGGCCTCTAGCTTGCGCGCCATGTCTGGAGACTCCGATAAGACGGTGTACGCGAAGGGAATGGCTCCCCAGAAGGACGGGGGTGGTTCGAAGCCCTGGGTGCCGTGGCTGGTGACGGCGGTGGTGGTGCTGCTGTCCGGTGTGGCGGGCTACCTCGGTTACGGCGCGTATTCGATGCAGAAGGAGCGCGCGGAGGCGGCGGAGAAGTCGGCCGCGGAGGCCCGTGCGCAGACGGTGAGCACCGAGCAGGCGCGCAAGGTGTTGGAGGGGCAGCTGTCGCAGCAGCTCGCGGCGAAGGACCAGAAGCTCACGGCGCTCGAGGACGAGCGCACGCGGTTGAATACCGAGCGGGATCAGCTCCAACAGGCGGTGCAGGAGAAGGACGCCGAGCTCGCCCGCCTCAAGGCCACCTACGAGGACATCGAGCAGAAGCTGAAGTCGGAGATCGCCGACGGGGAGATCCGCCTGTCGCAGGCCGAGGGCCGCATCCAGGTGGACCTGGTGGATAAAATCCTCTTCGACTCGGGCGAGGCGAACCTGTCGCCGCGTGGCAGCGAGGTGCTGGCGCGGCTGGGCACGGTGCTCTCCAAGGTGGAGGACCGCTCCATCCTCGTGTCGGGCCACACGGATGACGCGCCGCCCTCGCAGCGGCTGGCGGCCACCTACCCGACGAACTGGGAGCTGTCGGTGGCGCGCGCGGTGAACGTGGTGCGCTTCCTCGGCGAGAAGGCCAGTGTTCCCCCGGGCAGGCTGGTGGCCGCCGGTCATTCCGACACGAAGCCCGTGGCCAGCAACGCCAACGCCAAGGGCCGCGCCCGCAACCGCCGCATCGAGATCCTCCTCATCCCGGATCTCCCCGCGGGCAAGAAGGGCCAGGCCCAGACGGCCTCGGACGCGCGCTGAGCCGCGTCTAGGGAGTGCTCGGACGGTGGGGCGGCTGCTTGTGCCTGGACAGGCGGAAGGAGACCCACGCGAAGGCCGCCGCCGCCACCACGAGCATCGCCACCCAGTACCAGAGCGCCGAGCTCTGGGTGACGTACTGGTTCACCTTCTCGCTATCCCCCGGAGGCGCCGTCTGCGCGAGCGCCATCAGCGGGGTGAGCAGGCACACGAGCCAGGCCGGAATCATCTGTGAGGTCTTCATCGCTCCGGAAAGCTGAGCATCTGTCCGGAGGCGAACAAGCCGTGCGCCCGGTGCCGCCTGCCCGGTGCTCAGGAGTGCCAGCGAAGGCTTCGGGCCCCGCTGAGCGCCGGGCCTCTCGGGAAATCCTCCTCTGAGTCCGAACCGGTGGCGGACCCCCCCGTCCGTCCACCCCGAGCGCTGGTGTACAAAGGCGCCCCCCCGCCTGCTCCGGGTGTCCGGGAGCGGTGCGTCCGAACTCCGAGGTAACCCATGCGGTCTGAAATCCCCCCGAGGAACTGGAGCGGCCTCTGCTTCCAGATGCTGATGGTTTTGGGCGTGGGATGGCTCGTGGCCTGTGGTGGTGAGATGCCGGCGGCCGTGAGCACGCGTCCCCAGGGGCTGGGCAGCACCAACAAGGTGCTCATCCTGGGGGCTTCGGTGACGGGGGGTTCCAACAGCGTGGAGGCGGTGGCCGCGCGGAGTCTGGGCTACACGGTGGAGGTCGTTTCCGATGCGGCCTGGGCCGCGAAGAGCTCGGCGGACTTCGCGGGCTATCGCGCCATCATCCTGGGGGATGCCACGTGCGCCGGCAGCCTGGGGTCGATCTCCGCTGCGTCCAAGAGCCGCGGCGTCTGGGGCCCCGTGGTGGACGGCAACGTCATCATCATGGGCACGGATCCCGTGTACCACTACAAGGAGCAGGTCACGAAGAACGCCGTCCAGTTCGCCGCCGCGCAGGAGGGCAGGACGGGCGCCTATATCAACCTGAGCTGCTACTACCACGACGCGGATCCGATGACGCCGGTGCCCGTGCTGGAGCCCTTTGGCTCCTTCACCGTGACGGGCGTGGGTTGTTACGACGATGCCCACATGGTGGCCTCGCACCCGGCCCTGTCGGGCCTGACGGACACGCTGCTGTCCCGTTGGGCCTGCTCGGTGCACGAGGCCTTCGATTCCTTCCCGGCCGCCAACTTCACGCCGCTCGTCATCGCGAGAGACCCCGCGTACGGCGCGCGTCTGCCGGGCTCGCTGGACTTCGCGGACGGCTCGCACGGGGTGCCGTACATCCTGGCCCGTGGTGCCGTCCCCGTGCGCTGCGGTGATGGCGTGGTGCAGTACCCCGAGGAGTGTGACACCGGCCTCGGCAACGGCGTGCCGGGGACGGCCTGCTCGTCCGTGTGCCGCCTGCACTGGTGCGGAGATGGCACGTTGGATCCGGGCGAGCAGTGCGACACCGGCGCGGCCAACGGCACCGGCACGTGCAGCGCGTCCTGCCGGTCCGTCGCCGTCAACCGTGCGCCGGTGGCGAAGTGCAAGGATGTGACGCTCCCGGCTGGCCCCACTTGCAGTGTCACCGTGCCCTCCGTGAATGACGGCTCGTACGATCCGGATGGAGATGTGCTGCAGTGCACCCAGGGACTCGTCGGCTCCCTGGGGGTGGGTTCGTACCTCGTGGGGTTGACCTGTCTCGATCCCGCGGGCCTGCTGTCGAGCTGCGCGGGGACGGTGTCTGTCGTCGACACCACGCCGCCGGCCGTGTCGCTCGTGGGGTACGCCTCGGAGACGCTCGAGTGCCGCAAGCCCTACGTCGAGACAGGCGCGGTGGCCACCGACCAGTGCTCCGGGGACCTGTCCTCCGCGGTGACCGTGTCCGGCTCCATCAACACCCGCGTGCCCGGCACGTACACCCTCACGTACTCGGCGAAGGATGAGTCCGGCAACGTGGGCAGTGCGACGCGGACCGTCACGGTCGTTCCGGGCGCCTCCGGCACGTGCGAGGACCGGGGCGGCGGCTGGATTCCGACCGGCAGCATGGCCCTGCCACGGCTGCTGCACACCGCCACGTTGCTGGACGATGGGCGGGTGCTGGTGGCCGGTGGCTTCAACACCACGGCGGAGGTCTACGACCCGGAGGCCCGGACCTGGTCCGCCACGGGCAGCACGCTGGGCTCGCACCGGGGTCACACGGCCACGAAGCTGCGGGATGGCCGGGTGCTCATCGCCGGCGGCGGCGTGTGCCCCATCACCAGCGCCACGGCCGAGCTGTACGTGCCCGCCCTGGGCAGGTGGAAGCCCGCGGGCCTCCTCAACACCCAGCGCTATCACCACACCGCCGTCTTGCTGCCCAACGGCAAGGTACTCGTGGCTGGAGGCCGCACGGGTGAGTACGACAGCGCCACGCTGGCCTCCGCCGAGCTGTATGACCCGGCGACCAACACCTGGTCCCATACCGGCGGCCTGAACACGGCCCGCGCCTTCCACACCATGACCCTGCTGCCCGGCGGCAAGGTGCTGGTGACGGGCGGCAGTGATGCCTTCGACGGCCTCATCGCCTCCTCGGAGCTGTACGACCCGGCCACCGGGAAATGGACGGTCGTGGGGGCGATGGCCACGGGACGTGCCACACACACCGCCACCCTGTTGCCCGGTGGCAAGGTGCTGGTCGCGGGCGGCTCGGGCACCGACGGGGCGCTGAGCGCGTCGGCCGAGCTGTATGACCCGGCCACGGGGAGCTGGTCGGCCACGGGCGGCATGGGCTCGCCGCGCCGGCTCCACACCGCCAACGTGCTTCCGGATGGCCGCGTGCTCATCGCTGGTGGCTACCACCCGGCCACGGGCATCCTGACCTCGTCCGAGCTGTATGACCCGGCCACGGGCTCGTGGAGCGTGACGGCGGCCATGAACGTGGACCGCTATCAGCACACCGCTACCTTGCTGGGTAACGGCACGGTGCTCGCGGTGGGCGGTGTGAGCAACCACGACCAGTCGTCGGCGGAGTACTACGACCTCACGGAACTCTAAGGCCGTCCCCTCCCGGGTCTCGCACGGAAGGTGTGTGGAGGCGCAGGGGCCAGGGGTGAAGGGACCCGGGTTGTGGCCGGGTGCTTCCGCTGTTGTACTGGGCACCCGCCATGAAGAAGCCCATTCCTTCCCCCGGAAACTCCCAGGGGCTGAGCCGCCGGACGTTCCTCGGTGGTGCCGCCGCCGCCAGCACGCTGGCCGCCCTGGATGTTCATGCTCAGCCCTCTCCCGGCAACGCCGCGCCCGTTTCCGCGCCGCGCGCCGGCTCCTTCGAGCTCGAGGAGGCCACCGTCTCCGAGCTCCAGGCCGCCATGCAGTCGGGACGCTTCACCGCACAGGGTCTCGCCGAGCGCTACCTCGCCCGCATCCAGACGCTGGACCGCGAGGGAGAGCTCCCGCTCAAGTCCGTCATCGAGCTCAACCCGGATGCGCTCGCCATCGCCACCGCGCTCGATGAGGAGCGCAAGGCGAAGGGTCCTCGTGGTCCGCTCCACGGCATCCCCGTCCTCATCAAGGACAACATCGGCACCGCGGACAAGATGCAGACCACCGCCGGCTCCCTCGCGCTCGTGGGCGCCGTGCCTTCCCGTGATGCCTTCGTGGTGGAGCGGCTGCGTGCCGCGGGCGCCGTCATCCTCGGCAAGACCAACCTCAGCGAGTGGGCCAACTTCCGCTCCACGCACTCCTCCAGCGGGTGGAGCGGGCGCGGCGGCCAGTGCCGCAATCCCTACGCCCTCGACCGGACTCCCTCGGGCTCCAGCTCGGGCTCCGGCGCCGCCACCGCCGCCAACTTCTGCGCCGTGTCCGTTGGCACCGAGACCGATGGATCCATCGTCTCTCCATCGGCGGCGAGCTCGCTCGTCGGGCTCAAGCCCACCCTCGGGCTCGTGAGCCGCTCGGGCATCATTCCGCTTTCGCACAGCCAGGACACCGCCGGCCCCATGACGCGCTCCGTGGCCGATGCCGCCGCGCTCCTGGGCGTTCTCGCGGGCATTGATGCTGCTGACGCCGTGACCGCTTCCAGCAAGGGCCACGCTCACGCGGACTACACGCGCTTCCTCGACCCGAATGGATTGAAGGGCGCTCGCATCGGTGTCCCTCGCGAGCGCTTCTTCGGCTACCACCCCGCCACCGATGCGCTCGTCGCGCAGGCGCTCGAGCTCATGAAGGCCCAGGGCGCCGTCATCATCGACGAGGCCCACATCCCCACCGCCTCGAAGACGGATGAGCCGGAGATGGAGGTTCTGCTCTACGAGTTCAAGGCCGGCATCGAGGCCTACCTCGCCGGGCTCGGGGACAAGACCCGGCTCAAGACGCTCGCGGACCTCATCCGCTTCAACGAGGAGCACCGTGACACCGAGCTGCCCTGGTTCGGCCAGGAGCTCTTCCTCCAGGCCCAGGAGAAGGGGCCCCTCACCGACAAGAAGTACCTCAAGGCCCTCGCCGCCTGCCGGAAGCTGTCGCGTGCGCAGGGCATCGACGCCGTCATGGCGAAGCACAAGCTCGATGCGCTCGTCGCGCCCACCCAGGCTCCTCCCGGACTCATCGACCTGGTGAATGGCGACCACTGGCTCGGCAGCAGCTCCTCGCCCGCCGCCGTCGCGGGTTACCCGAGCATCACCGTCCCCGCTGGTTATGTGGCCGGGCTGCCCGTGGGCCTTTCGTTCATCGGGCGGGCGTGGAGCGAGCCCGTACTCCTGCGTCTCGCCTTCGCCTACGAGCAGGCCTCCAAGCATCGCCGCGCGCCCACGTTCGCTCCGACGGCGGACCTGCGCTCGGTGACCAAGGTGTAGGCGCTCGGGGGCACGGGCTCAACCTGGGGCCCTGATACCCTCACCCCGTCCCTCTCCTGAGGGGAGAGGGGTGGTTGTCACGGCGCCGTGGGTTGGGCCATGACTTCGGGTGGGGGCGTCTTCGGCTCGTATCGCTTCAGCACCGCGTCCAGCTGCGCCAGCTCGTTCGCGCGCAGGATGGGCGTCCGTGCGTAGGTCGTCCGTGCCGCCGTGGCCAGCTTCTGCACCCGCTCCGGCTGCTGTCCCGTGTTCCACAGCGCTCGCGCCAACGCGGATTGCACCAGCGCCAGGTACTCGGGGCGCCCCTTGTGTTTCTCGACGATCTGCAGCGCCCGCTCCAACTGCGGAAGGGCCTCGCCCGCCCTGTCCAGCTTGCGCAGCGCCTCGCCCTTTCCCGCCAGCAGCAGCGCCCACACCGGTGACTCCAGGTCCGTCGTCTTCTCGAACAGCACCCGCACCTGCTCGAACAGCGCGAGCGCACGCGCCGGCTGCCCCATCTCCAACAGGCTGTTGGCGACCTCCATCCGGATGAGCGACGTGTTGAAGTGATCGGCTCCCAGGAACCGCTCGCGCAGCTCCAACACCTGCTGGTGCAGCTTCAGGGCCTTGTCATGCTGGCCCCGCACCGTGCTCAGCGCCGCCAGCCCGTTCAGCGCCTGCGTGTAGATGTGCTCCTGCTGCTGCGGGTCCTTCTTCGTCAGCTCCAGCACCCGCTGGAACGTCTGCTGCGCCTGTCCCAAGCGCTCCAGCGCCATCTGCGCCTCGGCCACCCGCACCAGGGATTGCAGCGCGTCCGTGCTCTCCGGACCCGTGAGCGTCCCGTACAGGCTCGCAGCCTCCTGGTAGTGCTCGAGCGCCTCGGCGTCCCGGCCCTGCTCGCTGTCGAGCTCGCCCGCCGACAGGTGGTAGTGCGCCCACTCCTCCGAGTTGGCCCGGAACGCCCGCTTCACGATCTCCCGCACCCGGTCGAGGATGCGGCGCGCATCCGCCAGCCGCCCCTGCATCACGTACGTGCTCGACAGGTTCATCATCGGCTGCACGAGGAACGGGTGCAGGGGACCCAGGTTCCGCTCCCCCACGGAGACGAGCGTCTCCAGGGCCCGCAGCGACTCGTCCATGCGGTCCAGGTTGCCCAGCGCCGCCAGCGAGTTGGTGGCGTAGCGCAGCGTCGTCGAGTGCGCCGGGCCCAGCGTCTGCTCCGCCAGCGCGAAGGCCTTGTCGAAGGACTCGTACGACTCGGCGAAGTTGCCCTTCTGGTAGAAGGCCAGGCCCCGGTTGTTGTGGTAGATGGCCCGCAGCTCCCCGTTCTCCCCCAACCGGTCCAGCGAGGCCAGCGCGAAGGCCTGCCAGCGGCTGTTCTCCTCGTCCGGGCCCCGCTGGGCGTAGTAGCCCATCAGCCGCACCGCCGCGGCGGCGGCGATGACGTCGTGCCGGGAGGCGTGCGCCAGCCACAGCGACTCGGTGAGCAGCGGGGGCACGCCCTGGTTCTCCCCGGAGATGATCTGCACCCACGCTTGCGTGAAGAGCGCCTCGGCGTGCACGGGCGAGTAGCCCAGCGTGGGCGCCTTCTTCGCCACCTCCGTGGCCAGCTCCAGCGCCTCCTTGAACTTGCCGGCCGTGGTGAGCGCCTTGACGCGGGCCAGTTGCGCGCGGACCGTCTCCACCGCCGCGCGGGTGTGGGTGTCCTCCGGCGGCTTCACCTCGGACATGAGCGCCTCCACGTCCGCGCAGCCCCACAGGCGCCGCAGCGAGCTGGTGGCGAAGATGGCCTTCTCCACCACCGTCTCGTCCGCGGTGGTGAAGACCTCGGTGAGCGCGGCCAGTTCCTGCCGGCGGCCCTCCAGGCAGGCCATGCGCAGGGACATGACGGCCTCGGATTGCTCGCCCCGGATGCGGGTGGCCACGCACGTGTCCTGGTGCATCTCCTGCCACTCGCGGGTGTACAGGTCGAGCGCCTCGCGCACGCGCACCCACGTGTCGCGCGCGTAGTCCCGGCCCGTGGCGAAGAAGGCCTTCTCGATGGCCGCCTTGCGCGGCACGTCCCAGATGCCCACCAGCTTCGCCGCGCCTCCGGTGCACAGCTGCGCCTGGCGCTGGTGCCACGTGGTCCACACCAGCGCCGCAGAGCCCGTCACCAGCAGGCCCAGGGCCGCGATGGCCAGCGCGCGGCGGCGCACCCGGGCCGGATCCCTCTCCAGGACGGCCAGCAGTGCGTCCAGCGACGGGTAACGCGCCTCCGGGGCCGTGTTGAGCGCGCGCAGCAGGGCGCGGTTCACCCAGGGCGGCACCTTGGAGTAGGCCGGCGGCGGGTTGATGCGCCCGGCCAGCACGTTCTCCCGGCGCTCGCTCGGGGACGTGCCCTCGAAGGGGCGTACGCCGTAGAGCGCTTCCCACAGCGACACGGCGAAGGAGAACTGATCGCTCCGCGCGTCCGCGGTGGCGCCCCGGAACTGCTCCGGCGCCATGTAGGCCGGCGTGCCCAGCACCGCGCCCCGCTGCGTCAGGTTCAGCTCCAGCAGGCTGTGCCCCTTCACCGGGCTGGTGTCCGGAGGAGCCTCGGAGGCCTGCTCCGCGGGGGCGTTGTGCGGACGCGCCAGGCCGAAGTCCGTCACCCGGACGCGGCCGTCCTTGCCCACCAGCACGTTGGTGGGCTTGAAGTCGCGGTGCACCAGCCCGGCGGCGTGCGCGGCGGCCAGTCCCCGGCCCGCGGCGAGGTAGGCCGTGAGCAGCTCCCGCCACGTCCTCGGCTTCTCCCGCTCCCACTGCAACAGCGTCTGGCCCTCCACCAGCTCCATGGCCATGAAGACCTGGGAGTCGTGCTGGTGCACGTCGTAGATGGCCACCACGTTGGGATGCGACAGCCGGGCCATGGCCTGCGCCTCGCGCAGCAGCCGCGCCCGTCCCGAGGACATCTCGGGGCCTCCGTCGAGCTCTCCCGGCGGCAGCAGCTTCAGCGCCACCTTCCGGTCCAGCACCGAGTCGTACGCGGCGTACACCATCCCCATGCCGCCCTCGCCCAGGGGATCCAACACCACGTACCGGTCCAGGGGCGTCCCCCGGCCGAGCGTGGGGGCCTCGGTGGGTGCCCCATCGGGCCGGGCGCCAGCCGCGGGCCCTGGTGCGTTCCCCGTACCGATGTTCACCGTGCGCCGATCGTCCGTCACGACCGTGCGCCGGGGCTCCTCGGGCACGAGCGTGCGGCGCTCGTCGTTCACGACGTCGTTCACGAGCGTGCGGCGCTCTTTGTCATCGAAGGACGTCATGAGGCCTCGCTACCACGCACCTACCACGCAGAATGTCATGCCCGTGTGGACGCGAGAATGGATCGTCTCACCGATTCGCCAATCAACGCACGGCGGCGCTCCGCGGCGGGCCGGATGGAGGGCAGCCGGGCTCAAGTCGCTCGGGCGAGCCGCTCCAGCGCCTCCCCTGTGACGCGGAAGACGGTCCAGTCGTTCATTGGTACCGCGCCGAAGGATTTGTAGAACTCGATGGACGGGGTGTTCCAGTCCAGCACGGACCACTCGAAGCGGCCGCAGCCCCGCTCCACGGCGAGCTTCGCCAGGTGCGACAACAGGCGCTTGCCGTGCCCCCGGCCGCGCTGCTCGGGCAGGACGAAGAGGTCCTCCAGGTAGATGCCCGGCTTGGAGAGGAAGGTGGAGTAGTTGTGGAAGAAGAGGGCGAAGCCCACCACCTGTCCGCCGTCCTCGGCCAGGACGACCTCGGCATAGCGCCGCTCGCCGAAGAGGTGCTGGCGCAGGTCCTCCTCGCGCAGGACGACCTCGTGGGAGAGCTTCTCGTACTCGGCCAGGGCCCGGATCAGCCGGGCGATGGAGGGGATGTCCGCGGGGGTCGCTGAACGAATCATGTGGGGTGATGGTAGCGCTCCGGGCACACGGCGGGTGCCGCTTCGTAGTAGCGTCCGGCCCGCATCCGCACACCGGGTACGGGAGGGGCAGCACCATGCGCAGGTTCGAGTTCGTGGAAGGCACCAGCGCCAAGTTCTGGATGGCCGAGGTCCAGGGCAGCACCTTCATCGTGGTGTTCGGCCGGTTGGGCACCGACGGACAGCGCAAGGAGAAGGAGTTCGATAACGAGGCGGGCGCTCAGCGCGAGTACGAGCGCAAGGTGGCCGAGAAGCTGCGCGAGGGCTACCACGAGGTGTCCTCCGAAGCCGCTCCTGCACCCAAGGGCGCCAAGGGCGCGGCCGCCGCCACTCCGAAGCTCGTGCTGCCACCCCGGGTGCGCGGGGGCAAGCCGGCCGCGGAGCAGGTGACGGCGGCCACCGAGGCGCTCACCGCGCTCGACGCGCGAGTGGGGGGACGCAGCTGGAAGGTGTCGCTCCAGGCCCGCCGGGCCCGGCGCGCGCTCCGGGCGCTGGGAGGCGTGGACCCGGCCAGCCACTCCGCCCTCGGCGCGGTGTTCACGTCACTGATGGGGAAGGTGGTGGCGCCCCGGGGCGAGCCGCGGCTGCCGCTGTGGGTGGCCCTGGAGCTGCTGTCCGAGCTGGACGCCGCGGCCTTCGTCCGGACGTTGGAGCAGTGGAAGCGTGCCCCTGAGGGGACGCCGGCCCAGGCCGCCATCGGATTGCTGTCCCGCCAGGCCGAGGTGCTCGGCGAGCCCGAGCTGGCGCTGCGCCTGGGCTCGCTGCTGGGCGCGCGGCCCCGTGCCTCCGGCGACGGCTGGGAGAAGCGCTGGAGCGAGCTGCGCCCGCACGTGGAGGGCCACCTGGTCTCGGGAGGCAGCTCCCTGCCGGCACTGCTGCGCTCGCTGGAGGCGGGGGGCGATACACGGCTCGCCGAGCGCCTGTCCCGGCTGGGCGGGTGAGGGGTGGTACCCTGGCGGGACCATGAACATGTCCCGCTGGTGTTGGTTGCCCGTGCTCGCGCTGTGCGCGGCCGGGTGTGCTTCGAGCAGGAGTGGTGCCCGTGCATCCTCGGGCTCGGCCACGGAGCGGCGCGCGAATGAGCTGGAGGCGCGCAACGCGGAGCTCCGGGCCGAGCTGGAGCGCAAGAGGGCCGAGCTCCAGCAGTCCTACCAGGTGATGGCGCAGGCGGAGGGTGCCGCCGGCCTCAACAACCTGGGCTGCGCCGGCGTGGCTCCGGCCAACGCGCAGGTGCCGGGGCTGCCCCAGTCGGGTGCCGTGCACGCCCGCTTCCAGCTGCGCGGCCAGCCCTACAGCATGACGGCCACCTTCTCCGCGCCTCGCAAGGCGGGGGAGTGGCGCGTGTCCCAGGGCACCTGCCGGGTGGTGGGGCCATGAGGGCGCTGTCGATGGGCCTCCTGGTGGCGTGGGCCGTCGCGAGCACGGGCTGTGGCACGAGTGCCGCCACGCGGCTGCGCTCGGCGGAGAAGGACAACCGGCTCCTCACCGAGGAGCAGCAGCAGCTCGACCGGGCCCTCCAGTCCGTCTCGCGCTACACGGAGGGGCTGCGCTCGCCCGGCAAGGCGGGGCGCTCCTTCTCCATGTACTACACGCCCGCGGCGCTGGAGCAGATGGCCGCGCAACTGCTGCCGATGCGGATGCCCGCCCGCACCTTCGACCAGAGTCTGCTGGGCGAGGTCGTCATCGAGCGCATCTCCGACGTGCGCTTCGGCCCGCTCAACACGCTCACCTGCCGGGCCGAGATGCGCGGCGACAACATCCGCTACAACGGCAGCGTCCCCAAGGCCTACCAGGCCGAGGTCCGCAAGTTCCAGTCGGGCGTGGCCGCCGGCGTGGTGGCGGACCTCGTGGTGGAGCTGTCCATGGGCGGCGACAACTCCCTGCTGGCCCGGGCCCATGCCTCGCGCACGAAGCTCAAGGCCAACTCCAGCAGCCAGCCGGAGGGCATGCTGCGCAACGCCCTGAACGAGCGCGTGCTGCGCCTGCCCTTCACCTTCGACCTCACCGTCCCGGGCGGCGGCGCGCCGCGCGGGATGGTGCTCACCGCCAACCACCTGGTGGTGACGTACGCGCCGTAGCGCGGGGGCTCAGTTCCCGCCCGCGGCCGTGCCCTGGGCGGGCGCCGGTTCGGAAGCGGGAGCCGGTGCGGGAGCGGGGGCCGCCGCGTCCGCGACGCTCGCCGGCTCCTTGTCCATCTCCTCCACCGGGTAGCCCTGGGCCGCCTCGAGGTAGCGCGGCGGCTTCACCTTGCGGCGATCCTTCGCGCTGAGTCCCTCGGGCGAGAACAGCGCGGGCTCACCTCCCTTGGCCGACTGGACGACGTGGCCATCACAGAAGAGCCACTCGGTGGTGCCGTCGATGTACTTGCGCGCGTAGTACAGGTCGGTGCTGCCCACCTCGGGGTTCTTGGCACACCACGTCTGGCGCGCCGCCTGCTCTCGCTGTGGCGCCTCCGCCTTCCACTTGTGCTGGGCCTCCACCAGGGCGAGCACCTGGCTCCCCTCGGCCAGCCGCGCCCGCGACTGATCCAGCAATTCCGTGCCGCGCTTCGCGATGTCCGGGAAGGCCCCGCTCTTCGCGAAGCCGCACTTCTGTACCGCCTGGAGGTTGTTCTGGTGCACCTTCAGCACCTTCTCCAGCGAGCCCGATGCCTCCTTCAGCAACTCCATGGAGCGGGCGTAGTCCACCGACTTCGGGTTCTTCACCTGTTCGGTCTCGGACAGGAAGCGCGTCATCAGGCCGTTCACCGCGCTCAGCTCGTCCGTCAGCCAGCGGGTCTCCGCGTCACAGATGTTCGCCTTGGCTCCCGTGTAGTCGCGGTAGTCCGCGCGGGCCACTCCCAGGCTGTACCGCTGCACCGGCGCCGCATTCCTTGCTCCACACGCGCCCAGCGCCAGGCTCATTCCTCCGACGATCCACAGCTTCCGGCTCACGAAATTCATGGCTCGCGACTCTAACGGAGAGCGCCCATCCGGTCGAGGTGGTTGGATCTCAAAGCAAAAGGGTGAATGGCGGGCAAGTAGCGGTAATCCAGGTTTTATCGTGGCGGGAGCGTCACACGGCGGGAAGGAGTGAGTGGCTGCCTGCCTGGTGTCCAGCCAGGAGGGCATGTCCGGCTTCTTCGCTAGCATCCGCGCCCCCGCCGGCATTCCGCCGGCCTCCTTCCCCCAGGGAGATGACTGAATGAATCACCTCATCGTGCGACTCGCCGCCCTGAGCCTGCTGTCGGCCTGCGCCCATACGGCGGCCCCTACCGAGAAGCCCGCGCCCGTTGCTGCTTCCGCGCCCGCCACGGCGCCAACGCCCACGCCCGAGGCCCGCGCGCTGGCGATGCAGGCGGATGGGCTGCTCGCGAGCGGCAAGAGCGCCGAGTCGCTCCCGCTCTACCGGCAGGCCTGGGAGCAGGGCGTACGCAACGAGCGCATGAGCTACAACGCCGCCTGTGCCGCGGCGCTCGCGGGTGAGAAGGCCGAGTCCCTCACGTGGCTCGAGCGCGCCGTGGACGCTGGCTTCGCCGCCCTCGAGCACCTGAAGCAGGACGAGGACCTGGCCTCCCTGCGCGAGGAGCCCGCCTTCGCCCGCATCGCCGGGAAGGCCGCCGCCAACGAGGCGAAGCTCATGGAGGCCCAGAATCCACAGTTGCGCGACGAGCTGCTGCGCATGATGGAGGAGGACCAGGCCGCCCGGCGCGCCGCGGGCGCGGCTCAGTTCAAGGACCTGGCGGCCAACGAGCGGATGAAGGCCATCGACATCAAGAACACCGCGCGGATGAAGGAGATCGTCGCGCAGCTAGGCTGGCCCACGAAGACGCTGGTGGGCGAGCGGGGCGCGAAGGCCGCATGGCTGCTGGTGCAGCACGCGGACCTGGACGTGGCCTTCCAGCGCCAGTGCCTGCCGCTGCTGGAGAAGTCGGTGGCGGCGGGCGAGGGCTCGCCGAAGGACCTTGCGTACCTGACGGACCGCATCCTGGTGGCCGAGGGCAAGCCGCAGCGCTACGGCACGCAGTTCCACACGGTGGAGGGCAAGCTGGTGCCCCGTCCCATCGAGGACGAGGCGAACGTGGACGCGCGCCGCGCGGCCGTGGGCCTGGGCACCATGGCCGAGTACAACGCGCAGATGCAGCGCATGGCCTCGGGCGGCAAGTAGTCCGGTGACGGCTCAGCCCGCCAGGGCGACAGGACCTGGCGGGCCGATGCGCTGGGGCTCGAGTCCCAGCCGCACCATCTGTTGGGCGTCCCACGCCTCGAGCGGGTCCATCCCGGCGATGTAGCGCCGCGAGGTGTTCTTCACCGGGTTGCGGATGCTGAGGATCTCCGGTCCCGAGAAGAGGATGGTGCTGCGGTAGCGGGGCATGTCGCTCATGGCGAGCTTGGACCCGTAGTGCCGGGCGATGTTGGGGAGGCTGCCGAGCGTGTGGCACAGCCGCTGGAAGTGCTCCACCACCTCCGAGGGGTGCAGGTTCTTCGGGCGGTGGCACAGCGTGTAGCCGTCGTAGTCGCGGCTGATGGTGCCGGGCAGCAGGCGGCCCTCGGAGACCACTTCCCGGAAGAAGGGCGTCTCCGGGTAGGGGCTGACGATGCCCAGGAAGGTGATGGAGAAGTAGCGCAGGTCCGCGAGGTACTGGGGCACCTTCTCCAGGTACTCGTTGGTGTCCCCGTCCGAGCCGACGATGAGCCCGAACGAGAGCAGGATGCCGCTGGAGAACGCGCGCTGGATGACGGCGTTCACCTCGGACAGCTTGTTCTGGCCCTTGTTCATGGCCTCGATGGACTCGGGGTTGAGCGACTCCAGGCCGGTGTAGATGTAGCGGCAGCCGGCGCGGCCCATCAACTTCACCAGCGACTCGTCCTTGAGCACGTTGAAGGTGAGCGCGCAGCCCCACGTCTTCTTGAGGGGGATGAGCGCCTCGCACAGCTCGCGCAGGTACTTGGGCGAGCCCCCCAGGTTGTTGTCCAGGAAGACGAAGGCGTCATCCATCAGCCCGAAGAAATTCTTGTTCCAGCACATGCGCGTCTGGATTTCGTCGATGACCTGGGGGACGGGGCGGTAGCGGTAACGCTCGTGCCCGGTGAGCACGCAGAAGTTGCAGCTGAAGGGACAGCCACGCGAGGCCTCGATGCCCGGCAGGCGCACCTTGTTGTGCGAGAAGTCGATGAGATCGTACCGGTACGGCCGGATGTCCGTGACGCCCCTGGCGCTCAGGCCGTAGCGCTTCTTCAACTGCCCCTTCTGGAAGTCCGCCACGAGCGCGGGGACGTTGGGCTCGGGCTCGCCGGTGATGACGGCGTCGAAGTACCGCTCGCAGTCGTCGGGGAAGTGGCTCGCGTGCCGCCCCCCCGCCACCGTCACGATGCCGCGCTGGCGGAAGAGCGTGGAGAGCACCTTGGTGTGCTCGTAGTAGGAGTGCAGGTACGAGAAGAAGACGAGGTCCCACTCCCGGTCGAGCGGGATGTCGAGCTCCTTCTCGTTGTAGAGCTCGATCTCGGCGTCCTCGGGGCAGAGCCCGGCGATGAGCTCGGGCACCGAGGACTGCATGATGGATGGCTCCTTGATGCGCTGCCGGGTCGGGTGCGTATACGTGGAGATGACGGCGATCCGCATGGAGTGGCCTCTCTGGATGGAAGGTCGAGGGGAGGGGAGGAGTGACGTGACTCAGGCCATCGGCGCTTCCCGAGGGGCCTCGGGCGTGCGCTGGCCGGGGAGCCGCACGTCCCAGGCGAGGCCGAGCCAGCTCAGCAGCCGGATGAAGGCCCAGCCCGGATCCAACTGCCACCAGGCCTGGCCGTGCCGCGCCGAGCCCGGGAAGGCGTGGTGGTTGTTGTGCCAGCCCTCGCCGAGCGCGAGCACGGCGACCCACCACACGTTGCGGCTGAGGTCGCGCGTGTCGTGGGCGCGGAACCCGAAGGCCTTCACGTGGCACACCGAGTTCACGCAGTAGGTGCTCTGCATCCAGCACACCACGGGGAGGAAGAAGCAGGCGGGCACCACGCTCCAGCCGAGCGTCAGGCCGAAGAGCACCACCGCGAGCACCTGGGGCACCATGCGGTAGCGCAGCAGCCAGTGGTAGTAGCGGTCGTGGGCGAGGTCCCGGCAGCACGTGCGCCACGCCTCGGAGTCCGTCGAGTCGTCGTCGAGGATCCACCCCATGTGCGAGTACCAGAAGCCGCGCACCGGGGAGTGGACGTCCTGGGGCAGGTCGGTGTGGATGTGGTGGATGCGGTGGGTGGCGGCCCAGAGGAGCGGGCTGCCCTGGCCGGTGAGCATGGCCACGGTGACGAGCGCGTACTCGATCCAGCGGGGGCAGCGGAAGGCGCGGTGGCTGAGCAGCCGGTGCAGCCCCACCGTGGTGCCGAGCCCGATGCTCACGTACATCGTGAGCGCCACGGGCAGGGCGTAGGGAGGCCAGGGCAGCCAGAAGGCGGAAGCGGCGAGCCCGTGCGCCACCACCATGTAGGCGACGATGGCCTTGTTGATGCGAGGACGGCGGAGCGGCTCGGACGGAGTGGCGGACGGCATCTGGCGGGCCCCCTTCGCCGCCTTTGTCTCAAACGAGGTGTGACGGCGCCGTGACGGCGTGTCCGCCGGGGGAGTGTCCGTCCGTCCTAACTCGCCGCGAGCGCGGGGAGGCGCGGCGGTGCCACCCGCGACTCGTCCAGCCAGCGCACCATGCGCGCGACGAAGCGGGGCGCGTCCTCCATCTGGGGCACGTGGCCGATGTTGTCCATGGGCTCGAAGCTCCAGTCCGGGCGCAGGGTGGCCAGGGCTTCCGAGGAGGCCACGGGCACCAACCGGTCCTGCCTGCCATGCACCAGCAGGGTGGGGACACGCACGCCACGCACCCAGGACTCGAAGCGGTTGCGGCCCAGGAGCGTGAGGAGCATCGAGCGCGTGGCCCGCAGATAGCTGGCGGAGTGGCCCAGGGGCATGCGCTCCATGCGCTCGGCGATGAGGGCCGTGTTCTCCTCCACTACCTCCTGGGGGACTCGCCGCACGTCCGCGCACCCGAGGGTGAGCAGGTCCATGAACAGGCCGCGCGCACCGCTCCGCTTCCCATCGCGCCACAGGATGTACTCGCCCACGCCCGGCATCGTGTGCAGCACGAGCCGGGCGGCCTGGACCGGATCCAACCGCGTGCCCCGAGGAGGCGGCTGCGCGGGGCTGACGAGCACGAGGCCCGCCGTCGTCTCCGGCGCCTGGGCGGCATGGGCGAGCGCCACCAGCCCGCCCCAGGAGTTGCCCACCAGCACCGCGGGCCCGCCCACCACCTCCGTGAGGAAGTGCTGGAGCATCCGCTGCTGGCTCGCCACGCCGACGGAGCGCCCGGCCATGGGCGTCCGCCCGAAGCCGATGAGGTCCAGCGCGAGCACCCGCGCGTGCTTCGTCAGCATCGGCGCGGCCGGGAGCCAGTTGAGATGGCATCCACCCAGCCCGTGCAGCATCACCAGCGTGGGCCCGCTCCCGCCGTAGTCGGCGTAGTGGACGGGGCCTCCCTGGAGTTTCACCGTTCGCGGTTGCACCGGCTTCGTCTGGGGCGAGGCGAGCCGGACGCCCGGCAGCTTGGGCGTCGCCTCGTCCTCAGTGGGCAGGTGGGGCCGTTCGGGCAGTGCGTAGTGGGTGCGCCAGAGGGTCAGGTAGGCCTGGGCCTCGGACTCCCAGCGCGCGTCGTCCCAGCCCAGCTCCCGCTGGCAGAGGGCGCGGATTGCGGGCAGGTGCGCCTCGCCGCCCCGGGGCAGCAGCAGCCCCAGCCGCACACGCCGCAGGAGCAGGTCATCCAGGTGGACGACGTTCTCGTTGCGCGCCGCCCAGCGCAGCTCCGCCCAGAGCGTGGAGGTGCCGGGGACGGCATCGAGCTCGCCGGGATGGGCCGTGGCCACGAGCGCGGGCGCGTCCGCTCCGTAGCGGCCTCTCAGGCGCAAGCGGGCCTCGGGGGAGAGGGGCACGTCGTCCAGCGAGGGAGGTGTGCCGAGGAAGGGTCCGTCCGGCTCCAGCGCGGACAGCTCGGGAATCCGGTGGCGCAGAGCGCGCAGGGCATCGTGCGCGATGGCGCGGCAGGTGGTGAGCTTGCCGCCGGTGACGGTGACGAGCCCCTCCTCCTCGAGGACGAGGTGCTCGCGGGACTCCTTGGACGGGTCGCTCGCGCCGGAGGAGATGACGGGCCGCACCCCGGCGTAGCACGACACCACGTCGTCGAGGGTGAGCTTCAGCGCGGGGAAGCGGGACTCCACCGCCTCCATGAGGTAGGCCACCTCCTCGGAGGAGATGGAGGGCTCCTGGCTCAGCGGGGTGGGGTGGTCCAGGTCCGTGGTGCCGACGAGCGTGGAGTCCTCCCAGGGCATGACGCACACGAAGCGGTCGCCGCGCGGGTGGCGGAAGCTGATGCCGTGGGCGAGGGGGAAGCGCTGGGAGGAGAAGACGAGGTGGCTGCCGCGCAGGGGGCGCAGCTTGGGGGCCGCGGACAGGTGCGCGCGCACCGAGTCCGCCCACACGCCCGTGGCGTTGACGACGGCGCGGGCCCGGACGGTGGCGGAGCGCTGCCCGACGGTGTCCATCAGCTCGACACCCGCGACACGGCCGTCCTCGCGGAGCAGGCCGGTGACGCGCACGTGGTTGAGCGCCGAGCCTCCCGCCGCCATGGCCTCGCGGACGATTCGCAGCACCAGCCGCGCGTCGTCGACCCAGGCCTCGTCATAGGGCACGCCGATGAGCCCCTCTTCCCGCACGAGCGAGGGCTCCAGCTCGCGCAGCCGGGCGGTGGCGTGGTTGCCTCGCGGCCACCGGCCGGTGAGCAGCTCGTACACGAAGATGCCGGCGCGGCCCTGCCAGTGCTTGCCGCCCTCCCTGGCGTGGCTGGCGAGCATGAAGTCGAGGGGCTTCACCAGTCCGTTGCCCTCGGCCAGCAGGCGCTTGCGCTCGCGGATGGACTGGCGGACCAGGGGCACATCGCCGGTGGCCAGGTAGCGCAGGCCTCCGTGGACGAGCTTGCTGGAGCGGCTCGAGGTACCCCAGGCGAAGTCACGCTGCTCGACGAGCAGGGCCTTCAAGCCGGCGCGGGTGGCCTCGCGCAGCACGGACGCGCCGGTGATGCCGCCGCCGATGATGATCAAATCCCAGGGCCGGGTCAGCGCTCCCCAGAGCGTCTCTCGTTCAGTGAATGCGGACATGGTGTGACGACTCCCCCCGGCTGCCTGTTCTCAGACGAGCTTGCCCGGGTTGAGCAGGCCCGTTGGATCGAAAGTTCCCAACATCTGCCGGATGGCGGAGAGGCCGAGTGCGCCCTTCTCCGCTTCCAGCCAGGGACGGTGGTCCGTGCCCACGCCGTGTTGATGGCTGATGGTTCCGCCGTGGGTGGCCATGGCCCGGCTGGCGGCGGTCTTGAGCGCGAGCCAGCGTGCATGGGTCTCTTCGGCATCCTTCCCCAACCGGAAGATGAACGTCGTGTACAGGTTGGAGCCGGTCGCGTACACGTGAGACAGGTGGGTGAAGACGAGTGCCCGCTCGCCCTGGTCCGCGAGGGCCCCGCGCAGGGCATCCTCGACGGCGGAGAGCAGGCGGGGCACGTTGCTCCAGGAGGTAGCCGTCTCCACGGTGTCCACGCCCCAGCCGCGCTCCCAGGCGGCGTTGCGCAGGTAGGGGGCGCGGAAGCGGCCCTTGAGCCACTTCTGTCCCAGCAGGGGGACGCGCACCCCGCCGTGCCGGCCCGCGAGCCCCATGGCGGTGTGTTGCGCGAGCTCCACGGTGCGCCGGCTCCCGGATACGCCGAGCACCAGCATGCAGCCCTCGGAGCCCACACCCAACAGGGAGAGGGAACCGGACAGCACCTTCACCATGCGCGGGTGGCCGGACAGGGCGAGGTTGATGGCCGTCTCCTGGGGGGTGCTCAGGCGCAGCATGGAGAGGGGCGTACCGCTCTGCACCAGCTTTCGCACGGCGGTGCGGGCGCGCTCCCAATCGGGGAAGAAGAGGGCGTGGAAGTCCTCGCGCTCGGGCAACGGGGAGATGCGCACCGTGGCCTCGGTGAGGATGCCCATGCGTCCCTCGGAGCCGAGGACGAACTCACGCAGGTCCGGCCCGGTGGCGCTGGCGGGGAAGGCGGGGAGCACCACGGTGCCGGCGGGGGACTCGAGCCGTCCTCCGACGAAGAGGTTCTCGATGCGCCCGTAGCCGAGCGACTGCTGCCCTCGCGAGCGGGTGACGATCCACCCGCCGAGCGTGGACAGCTCGAAGGACTGGGGGAAGTGCCCGAGCGTGTAGCCGCGGGCGCGCAGGGCCTCCTCGAGCCGGGGGCCGCTCACGCCAGCGCCGAAGGTGGCGAGCCGGTCCTCCTCGGAGAGCGAGTGGAGCTGCTGGAGACGCTCGAGGGAGACGGTGAGGATGGGGGCGTCACCGGGAGCGACGTTGACGTGGCCGACGACGCTGGTGCCACCGCCGAAGGGGATGAGTCGTGCGCCAGCGTCACGCGCATAGGCGAAGAGGGCGCGGACTTCTCCGGCATCGCGAGGGAAGGCGACGCCATCCGGGAAGGCGGGTACGCGGCCGCCACGCAGGACGATGAGGTCGGGGAAGCTCTGGCCGCGGGCGTGGCGCAGGCGGACCTCGGGCTCGGTGGAGACGAGCGGGTGGGGGGGAAGGCGGGAGGGAGGGACGGAGGCGAGCACCTCGGCGAGCGAGGCATCCCGGGGTGGCGTCCCGGGCCCGATGCGTTCCGCGAGGACGGCCGCGGTGGCGTCCGGCAGCGGATAGCTGACGGCGGCATCTCCCCATCCATTCCAGCGCCTCACGACGGCCTCCAGGCGGGTGCGCCCGGCCCTGGCGCTCCCACTGATGGGCGTCAGTGTGCGGGGAGCTCCCCGCTGCTGGCAAGAGGCGGCGTGTTCTGGGAAAGGCCGTCCCTTTTGGTCGCTCGTGGCAGGTGCATGCAGAACGTCGTCCCTCGCGCGTCGGACTCCACCTCCACGCGGCCGTGGTGCGCACGCACCAGACGCTCGACGACGTACAGTCCCAGCCCGATGCTCCGGCTGCGGCTGGCGGAGGGGGCCGTGGTGCCACGCCGGAAGGGCTCGAAGAGGTGCGGCAGGAGCTTCGCGGGGATGGGGCCGTCGCGGTTCTCGTTGTGCACGCACACGCTCACCTCGCCCTCGAACGTCCGCGCCTCCACGTGGATGGGACTGTCCTCCGGGCTGTGCACCACCGCATTGGCCAGCAGATTCCCGAGCACCTGCTGCAGCCTGTCCGTGTCCCACATGCCCGCCCCGTCCCCGTGGTACTCCACCTCGAAGGTGCGCGTGGGGTGGGCCGCCCGCAGCTCGTCCACCACGTAGTGCACCAGCAGGTGGATGTCCGAGGTGGTGGGGTGCACGGGGATTCCGCCGCCCAGACGCGCCTGGGTGAAATCCAGCAGGTCCGTCACCAGCCGGCTCGCCCTCTGGGCGCTGGAGATGATGCGGGTGGCGGCCTTCACTCCCTGGCGGTTGTCGGGTTGCTGTCGGAGCAGCAGGTTCGCGGCCGAGAGGATGGCGGAGAGCGGGTTGCGCAGGTCGTGGCCCACCACCGCCATGAGGACCTGGGCGAACTCCGAGCTCCTGCGCAGCTCCGCCATCGCGTACAGCAATTGCTTCTCCAACAAGCCCACGGTGGCCTCGGCCTCCTCCGCGCGCTGGGCCGCCACGGCCGCCGTCTGCTGGGCCTTCTCCTGCTCCTGCTGCCAGCGGGCGAACTCCGGGAGGTGCTCCTCGAAGTAGCGCGCCAGTCCCGGCTCCTCGGCGCTGAGTGGTTCGAAGTGCAACTGGTAGCGCGCATCCATCCGGTAGGAGACCTGGGGATTGGCTTCCATCCACCCATGGCACGTCTTCACGTAGTTGATGAGCGCCACCAGCCGGTTGTAATGCGTACGGCCCAGCACTCGCAGCAGGTACTCCCGCGCCGCCGCCGCGGAGGGCTGGCGCAGGTAGACGATGCTGGAGAGCTGCAACACGTCCTCCTCCAGCTCCGAGCCCGGCGAGGGAAACTCCCCCACGGGTGTCCGCACTCCCGACTGCCGTGAGAGGATCCGCTCGGTCCGCGCCTCGTCGGGAACAGGCGACGTGAGCAACCGCAACACCTGCGGGCCGCGCATGCCCAGGCAGCCCAGACTGCAGCTGTGACACACCAGGCAGTAGGAGACGGCGCAGTAGCGCGACAGGAGGGTGGAGAGCTTCTCCTTGAAGAGCGCGGGGAGCGGGTTGTCCACGTACGCCGTGAGCGTCTGTTGCCACAGCAACGACAGCACATCGGGTGTCTCCACCGCGGGCTCGAAGAACGGCGGCACGAAACCGAAGCGCTCGGTGATGGCTCTCAGCAGGCGCTGGCTCTCGGGCGGAGTGGAGGGGTTGTCCATGGACATGGATGCAACGCGGACCCCGTCGGGAGGTATTTCGGCACGGGCCGGGCTGTTCCTCCCGGGAATGAAGGCCACGACAGACGTCTTCCTGTCTCAGGGTCTTCGGGAAGAGCGGCGCCCGCTGAGCGGTCTCACGGCCTGACGCTCGTCAGATGAGCCCCTCCCACCCATGGTCATGCTGGCGGAACGCGTTGCGAATCCGTTCCACCATGGCCTCGGGCAGCGGGCCCTTCTCCAGGGCGTACACGTTGCGCTGGAGGTTCTCCATCCGCGTGGTTCCCACGATGCAACTGGCCACACCGGGCACGAAGGCGGCGAAGCGCAGCGTCAGCTCGCTCCAGTCCATCCCCCCGGTATCCAGGCCCATGGCGCGCATGCGGTCCCAGTACGTCGCGACATCCGGAGCGGAGGGACGCTCGGCGTGACGCCAGGGCGCATTGCCCAGGGGGCGCTTGGCGATGACGCCGATGCCCTTCTCCCGGGCCAGGGGCAGCGCCCAGTCCATCACCTTCTGGTCGAACACATTCACGGACGTCTGCACGGAGCCGAAGGCCCCCGAGTGCAGCGCCCAGCTCAGCGGCGCACTCTCTCCCGAGTACGCGGCCACGCGCACCTTGCCCTGCTGCACGGCGTGCCGGAGCGCGTCCACGACACCGGGGCGCTCCAGCACCTCCACGGGGCACGAGTGGAAGTGCACGATGTCGAGGAAATCCGTGCGCAGCCGGCGCAGGGCCAGCTCAATCCCCTGGGTGATGCAGGGCCCGGTCCAGTCCTCCACGCCGGGCACGCCGTAGCCGCACTTGGTGGAGAGCACGAAGTCCTGTCTCCGCCCCTGCAGCGCGCGGCCGATGCGCTCCTCGGACTGCCCGTAGCTGGGGGCGCTGTCGAGGAGGTTGATGCCCGCGTCCAGCACGCCCTTCAGGAGGGCCTCGGCCTCGGACTCGGACAGCTCTGGACTGCCCACCGGCCCCGCTCCAAAACCCAGCACGGAGACCTGCAGACCGGTGTTGCCCAGAGGACGGCGAATCATCATGTGCTCCCGCTTCCACGCGCGGCCAGGTCGATGAAGCCGCGAACCCAGATGAGGTTGATGGCGTGGCAGGCTTCTAGCGGAGTCCGGGTGGTCGTCTCCAGTGCCGTGGTGTAGGGCACGCCCAGGCGCATGAAGTAATCGGTGACGCTGCCGTCGTGGTACTCGATGAGGCCGTCCGGGTCGGTGCGATTGACCTCGTCCACCTTCTCGTTGCGCATGACCTGGGCATGCGCCGAGGCGGCCTTCATGAAGGGCCGGTAGGCGTCCTTGTCCCCGAAGGTATAGGCGTAGGTGGCGGCGCCGGGCAGGTAGTTGTCCTGGTGGATGTCCAGCGCGGCGGCGGGAGCGGGGTAGCGCGCGATGTCCGAGCGCACCGCGCGCGTCTCCTTGGGTCCGCCCTCGTAGAGCGCCCAGCGCAGGAAAGGCTCATCGCGGTTGAGCTCGCCCTTCCACTCGCCGGGGGCGACCTCGTAGCGCATGAAGTCGTTGTTGGGTTTCTCCCCGCTGCGGTTGTAGCGGGTGCCATCCACGAAGCCCGAGGGGTTGATGCACGGGTACACGCGCAGGCCCACGCCACGTTCGCGGGCGTAGGCGGCGATGTCCGGGAAGTAATGGCACAGCGTGAGCGGGCCGGCGGGCTCCTCGCCGTGGAAGCCCGAGGTGATGACCAGCCAACGGTCTCCGGGTGTCGTGAGCCGGAAGAGTGGGTACTCGACACCACCCTCGACGACACGGGCGTACTCGTTCACCTCGGCGAACTGGGCGTAGCCGCGGATGCGGCGGGCGTACTCGTCGTAGTTCTGGGGCACGCCCCCAGGTTATTCACCGGGGGGCCTGCTCCGCAGTGTCCTTGGGCCCGATTGTGCCCGGATGTGTGCATGGATGGATACCGGGCGCCGGGTGAGCGCTAGCGAGCGTTCATGTGCTCACGAACGTTCTCCGTCACCTGCTGGCGCTGCTCCGGGGTGAGGATGCGGTGGGCCTGGAGGGCGGAGTCCGCCACCTTGTGGGCGAAGGCGCGGAAGGCGTCCACGCGCGCGTCCACCAGGGCGTGCACGGCCTTCGAGTCCGGGTTGGCCGACTCCCACTGCTCCACCATCTGCCCCCGGGCGCCCTTGTTCTCCTCGAAGAGGCGCTTGCCGTCCTCGAAGAGCGAGTCCTTCAGCCCGTGGATGGCCTGCTTCTGCTGCTCCGAGGCCTTCAGGTCCTCGAGCCGGTCATCCAGCTTCCAGGTGATCATCTGCTTCACGCGCTCGGGGTCCCGCGGGCCGCCGAAATGCCCGCCGAAGTGTCCCCCGCGGAAGCCCGTGAGGAGGACGAAGGCGAGGACGGCGGAACCGGCGATCATCAGCTTGTTCTTCGTGTTCATGGCGTGTAACTCCCAGGGGCCTCGGGGGCCCGCTTTCCGTTCGTGGGCGCCGTCAATCGGCGACGGTGTACAGAATGCGAGAGGCCCGTTGCGGGCGCTTTTCGCTGGGGTAAAGAAGTGTGAAGGCCCGCTCGGCTGCTCTACGAGGGGGCCTCCGAGGGGCACCCCAGGTGCCAGGCCACCCGAGCCATGCCCGACCTGATGGCTCCTTCACGGCCCGTGTGAGGCATGCCACAAGGTTCCGGGGCCGATTTTCCGGCTCCAGACGCGACGTCCGGCCGGAAACTGGCGAGCGTCTCCGCCCTGAACAAATGTGGTGCTGTAGGCCCTCTTCCTGACTACTTTCCCGCCATGTCCTTTACCCATCTACACCTGCACTCCCTGTACTCGCTCCTCGATGGGGCGATCCGGATGAAGGACCTCATCAAGACGGTGAAGGAGAAGGGGATGACGAGCGTGGCCGTGACGGATCACGGCAACATGTTCGCCACCATCGACTTCTACAAGAAGGCCAAGGACGCCGGCATCAAGCCCATCATCGGGATGGAGACGTACGTGGCCGGGCCCAAGGGCCGCAAGGACCGTACGGAGAAGGTGGGCCACCACCTCATCCTCCTGGCCAAGAACAAGGACGGGTACGACAACCTCAAGTACCTCTCGTCCATGGCCTACCGCGAGGGCTTCTACTACCACCCGCGCATCGACAAGGAGCTGCTGAAGGACCACAGCAAGGGTCTCTTCGCGCTCACCGCGTGCCTGGGTGGTGAAGTGACGGGCGCGGCCTTCCGCGGCGACATGGACCACGCCCGCAAGGCGGCGCTCGAGTACAAGAACATCTTCGAGCCCGAGCACTTCTTCCTCGAGGTGCAGTCCAACGGGATGCCCGAGCAGGAGAAGGCCAACGAGAACCTGAAGCAGCTCGGCAGGGATCTGGGCATCGGGCTGTGCGCCACCGCGGACGCGCACTACATCAAGAAGGAGGACGCGCGCGCCCACGAGCTCCTCATGTGCATCGCCAGCGGCAAGACGCTCGCGGATGGCAAGCGCATGAAGCACTCCACGGACAAGCTCTACGTCACCAGTCCGCAGGAGATGCTGGAGTACTTCAAGGACACCCCCGAGGCCGTCCACAACACCCAGCGGATTGTCGAGCAGATCAACCTGGAGCTGAAGCTGGGCAAGCCCATGCTGCCCACCTTCAAGGTGCCCGACAGCCACTCGCCGGACAGCTACATGGCGGAGCTGGCGCGCGCCAACCTCGAGGAGCGCTTCAAGGAGATCGACATCGCGCGCTACCGCACGGGCCAGAAGCCCGTGGACCGCGAGCCCTACAAGGCGCGCCTGGAGCTGGAGATCGGCGTCATCCAGAAGATGGGGTTCAGCGGCTACTTCCTCATCGTCCAGGACTTCATCAACTGGGCCAAGCAGCACGGGATTCCGGTGGGGCCGGGCCGTGGCTCGGGCGCCGGTTCGCTGGTGGCCTACTGCCTGCGCATCACCGACCTGGATCCGCTCCCGTACAACCTGCTCTTCGAGCGCTTCCTCAACCCCGAGCGCGTGTCGATGCCGGACTTCGATATCGACTTCTGCCAGGACCGGCGCGACGAGGTCATCAAGTACGTGGGCCGCAAGTACGGCGAGAACAACGTGGGGCAGATCATCACGTTCGGCTCGCTCAAGGCCAAGAGCGTGCTGCGCGACGTGTGCCGCGTGTTCGCGCTGCCCTTCAGCGAGGGTGACCGCATCGCCAAGCTGGTGCCCGAGGTGCTCGGCATCACGCTCAAGGACGCCATCGAGATGGAGCCGCGTCTCAAGGAGATGATGGAGAAGCCCACCGCCATCGGGCAGGTGGAGGGCAAGGACGTCACCACCAAGGACGTGCTGGAGATCGCCCTCGCGCTGGAGGGTCTGCACCGCCAGCCCGGCATGCACGCGGCCGGCGTCGTCATCGCCGACAAGCCGCTGTGGGAGTTCGTCCCCACCTACCAGCCTCCGGGGGAAGACACCCTCATCACCCAGTTCGCCAAGGACGAGGTGGAGGCCGCGGGCCTGGTGAAGTTCGACTTCCTCGGCCTCAAGACGCTCACCGTCATCCAGAACGCGCTCAACCTCATCAACCGCAACCCGCCCAACGGCAAGCCCATCCTGCGCGAGGACATCCCGCTGGAAGGTGACGCCGAGGTCTGGAAGCTGATGGCCGAGGGCGACACGGCCGGCGTCTTCCAGATGGAGTCCAGCGGCTTCACCGAAATGGTGATGAAGCTCAAACCGTCCTGCTTCGAAGACGTGGTCGCCGCCGGCGCGCTCTACCGCCCGGGTCCGCTCGACTCGGGCATGGTGGACGTCTTCATCAACCGCAAGCACGGCCGCGAGCCGGTGACGTACCCGCATCCGGCGCTGGAGCCCGTCCTCAAGGACACCTACGGCGTTATCGTCTACCAGGAACAGGTGATGCAGATCTCCCAGGTGCTGGGAGGCTACACCCTGGGCCGCGCGGACCTGCTGCGCCGCGCGATGGGCAAGAAGAAGGCCGAGGTCATGCAGGCCGAGCGGGCCGGCTTCCTCGAGGGCTGCAAGACGAACAACGTCGACCTGAAGGTGGCCGGCGAAATCTTCGACCTCATGGAGAAGTTCGCCGAGTACGGCTTCAACAAGAGCCACTCGGCCGCCTACGGCCTGGTCACCATCCACACGGCGTGGCTCAAGGCGCACTACCGCGTCGAGTTCATGGCGGCCCTTCTCACCAGTGAGAAGGACAACACCGACAAGGTGGTGCTGCACATCGGCGAGGCCCGGCAGTCGGGCGTGCAGGTGCTGCCGCCGGACGTGAACCAGTCGGACATGGCCTTCGGCGCGGTGGAGGGGAAGATCCGCTTCGGCCTGGGCGCCATCAAGGGCGTGGGCGAGGGGGCCATCGAGGCCATCGTCGAGGCGCGCAAGGAAGGCTCCTTCAAGAGCCTGTTCGACTTCTGCGAGCGCGTGGACTCGCGCAAGGTGAACCGCAAGGTGCTCGAAGCGCTGGTGAAGGCCGGAGCCTTCGACTTCGAGAACCGCCCGAGGCGGCAGCTCTTCGAGAGCATCGAGCGCGCGATGAGCCGCGGCTCCAGCAGCCAGAAGGACAAGGCGGCGGGGCAGAGCTCGCTCTTCGGCATGCTGGGCGGTGGCTCCTCGGGCGGCGGCGCCGCGATGAAGGACGACTACGTCCAGGCGGAGGAGTGGCCGGAGAAGGAGCGCCTGTCTCTGGAGAAGGAAGCCATCGGCTTCTACGTGTCGGGCCACCCGCTGCACCAGTACGACAAGGAGCTCAAGCGCTACGCCCGGCCCATCACCGCGGTGGCGCGTGCGCGCAAGGACGAGAAGCTCACCATCGCCGGCATCGTGGCGGCGCTGCGCGAGCGGCCCACCAAGACGGGCAAGCGCATGGCGTGGGTGACGCTGGAGGACCTGTCCGGCTCCATCGAGCTGGTGTGCTTCCCCGGCAAGGACGGCACGCGCAACGTCATGGGCAAGGACGGCAAGTGGACGAAGCAGGGGCCCAAGCCCGGCTTCGAGCACTGGGAGCCGCTGCTCAAGAGCGATGACCCCATCCTCGTGACGGGCACGGTGCAGATCAACCAGCGCGACGAGGACACGCCGGTGGCGGAGCTCATCGTCGACGACATCCAGAGCCTCAAGGCCGTGCGCGAGAAGCGCACCAAGCGGCTGGAGTTCCGGCTGCCGGTGGACCTCGCCACGGAAGAGCGGATGGAGAAGCTGGCGAAGATCGTCAAACAGTACGAGGGCGCCACGCCGGTGGCCGTGAGCCTGCTCTTCACCAACGAGGCCGAGGCGCTCATTGGTGGCACCTCGCTCAAGGTGCAGGTGAGTGACGAGCTCATCCAGTCCGTGGAGCGGCTCTTCGGCATGAAGGTGGTCGAGTTCGGCTGAGCGCGGGCGTGGACGCTGCCCGCCCGTTCTGCTCAAGTGGGCCCTTCCTCGCGAGGGAGGGCCTGAATGACGGCGGCATACCAGTCTCTTCGCATCGAGCAGGCGGACGGCATCGCCGAGCTGGTGCTCATCGGTCCGGGCAAGGGCAACGCGCTCGGGCCCGACTTCTGGCGCGAGATGCCCGAGGCGCTCCGGGCCCTCGACGCGGATGATTCGGTTCGCGTCATCCTCCTGCGCGGCGACGGCGCGAACTTCACCTACGGCCTGGACCTGATGGCGATGACGGAGTCGCTCGGGCCGCTCATCCTCGGCGAGGGCAACCTCGCGCTCGAGCGCACGAAGCTGCTCCAGCTCATCGAGAAGATGCAGGCCGCCACCGAGGGGCTCTCGCGCAGCCGCAAGCCGGTGCTCGCCGCGGTGCATGGCTGGTGCATCGGTGGTGGCATGGATCTCATCGCCGCGTGCGACTTCCGCTACTGCTCGCGCGAGGCGAAGTTCTCCCTGCGCGAGGTGCGCGTGGGCATCACCGCGGACCTCGGCGCCCTGCAGCGGCTGCCGCGCATCATTGGTGAGGGCAATGCCCGTGAGCTCGCCTATACCGGCGGGGACGTGGACGCGGACCGGGCCCTCCAGATGGGGCTGGTGAACCAGGTCTTCGCCACCCCCGAGGAACTGCTGGCCGCGGCACGCGTCACCGCGCGGAAGATCGCCGACAACCCGCCGCTCGTGGTCCAGGGCGCCAAGCAGGTGATGGAGTATTGCGCGGACAAGTCCGTGGCGGACGGCCTGCGCTACGTGGCGGTGTGGAACTCCGCCTTCCTTCAGTCGCATGACCTCGCCGAGGCCTTCGCCGCGTTCGCCGAGCGCAGGACTCCGCGTTTCCAAGGGAGATGAATCACATGTCGGACGTGTTCAAGCCGGGGCTGCTCCAGGGCAAGGTGGCGTTCATCACCGGTGGCAGCAGCGGCATCAACCTCGGCATCGCCGAGGCGTTCGTGAAGGCCGGGGCCAAGGTCGTCATCAACGGCCGCAACGTGGAGAAGCTGGAGGCCGCCGTGAAGGGGCTCCAGCAGCACGGCACCGCCATGGGCCTGGCCGCGGACGTGCGCAACTACGAGTCCGTGGAGAAGTCCTTCCAGTCGGCGCGCGATGCGTACGGGGAGCTGGACATCCTCGTGTGCGGCGCGGCCGGCAACTTCCCCGCGCCCGCGGTGGGAATGTCCTCCAATGCCTTCAAGTCGGTGCTGGAGATCGACGTGCTGGGCACCTTCAACGCCTGCCGCGCCGCCTTCGAGCACCTGCGCAAGCCGGGCGCCTGCGTGCTCAACATCTCCGCGCCCCAGGCCTACCTGCCCATGGCCATGCAGGCCCACGTCTGCGCCGCCAAGGCCGGCGTGGACATGATCACCCGCACCCTCGCCATCGAGTGGGGTGGGGCGGGCGTGCGCGTCAACTCCATCACCCCGGGTCCCATCGACGACACCGAGGGTATGCGCCGGCTCGCTCCCGGTGACGAGACTCGCGAGAAGCTCACCCGTGCTCTGCCATTGCAGCGTTTCGGGACAAAGCAAGACATCTCGCAACTCGCGCTTTTCCTGGCGTCCGATGCGGCGTCATACATCACCGGCTCCATCATGGTTTGTGATGGAGGCCAGTCGCTGCTCGGCTCCGGCCTCATGCTCCAGGCCATGGGAATGTGAGAAAGCCCGGTCTGGCAGAGGAGGCAGTCCGCTGCTTCCTTTGTCGCTGAGTTTTTACAGGTAGAGGGTGTCTGGTAGGATACAGAACGTGCCCGCTGCGTGATTGGCGGGCGTTGTTCACCCCCTTTATCTGGAGTTGTCCATGATGCATGGCCCCCCCACCTTCGCGCGGTTGGTCGCGTGGAGTGTGTTGCTGTTCGGTCTATCCGTGGGTTGCGGTGGGGGCTGTGGAGATCCCGTCACCAATCCACCCCCGCGGGAGATGCCGGACGCGGATAGCTCGACGGTCACGGTGAGCAGGCCGGTGGGGGTCCGGGCCAACGGTGAGGACGCCGTCGACATCCAGGTGACGGTGCGCAAGGAGGACGGCACGCCGTTGCCGGGCCGGACGGTGCAGGTGGCGGTCTCCGGTGAGGGCAACACGGTGACGCAGCCCGGCTCCACCGACGCGCAGGGCCAGACGAGCGCGAAGCTGGTGTCCACGGCGGCGGGCGTGAAGACGGTGACGGTGTCGGTGGAGGCCGAGGGCGGCGCGGTGACGCTGTCGTCGCGGCCCACCGTCGAGTTCGTCAGCCTGCCCGCTTCCAAGCTGGCCTTCACCGCGGCGCCTTCCTCCGGGACGGCGGGTGAGGCGCTGGGCACCTTCGAAGTGGTCATCCAGAACGCTGCCGGCGAGACGGTGAGCGACGCCACGGGCCCGGTGACGGTGGCCATTGGCGCGGGTCCGGCGGCGGCCACCCTGGAGGGGTCGCTGACGGTGGCGGCGGTGAATGGCGTGGCGCGCTTCACGGACCTGGTGATCGAGAAGGCCGCTCAGGACTACACGCTGGTGGCGAGCTCCGGGAGCCTCACGGGCGCGACGAGCGGCACCTTCGACGTGGCGTCCGCCTCGCCCGCTTCGCTGGTGGTGAGCCACTCGGGGCCCGTGACGGCGGGTGTCCCGCAGAGCGTCGAGGTCTCCGTCAAGGATGCCTTTGGCAACGACGCGGCCAGCTACACCGGCACGGTGCGCTTCACCTCGGAAGAGGGCACGGACACGCTGCCGCCGGAGTACACGTTCACCTCGGCGGACGCGGGGCGCCACACCTTCACGGGCATCATCGCGAGGCGCGCGGGCACCCGGCGGCTGACGGTGACGGATACGGCGACGGCGGCCTTCACCTCCTCGGTGGAGCTGTCCGTGGTGCCGGCGGCCGTGTCGACGCTCGCCTTCACCGAGACGCTGCCCAACCGCCCGGTGCGCGCGCTCTTCAGCGTGCAGGTGGCGCTGACGGACGCGTTCGGCAACCTGGTGCAGGTCAGCGCTCCCAATGTGACGCTCACCGCGAACAAGGATGGGCGGGTGACGGACCTCGGCAGCGCGATGCCGGTGGATGGCCTGGCCTCCTTCTCGGGCCTCTCCATCGCCGAGGAGGACACGGGTTACGTGCTGACGGCCTCGGCCTCGGGCCTGGGCTCCGTGCCCAGCAACGCCTTCGACATCATCGACAATGTGCCGCCCTCGAAGCCGGAGCTGGCCCAGACGGCCAATGCGCCCACGTCCATCACCGTCTCCTGGGCGGCGGTGGGCGATGACGGGATGCTCGGCACGCCGGCCAGCTACGAGCTGCGCTACTCCTCGTCCAACATCGTCACGGAGGCGGATTTCAATGGGGCCACCCCCGTGGCGGTGGCGCCTCCCTCGTCGTCCGACACCACGCTGTCCGCGACCATCTCCGGCCTCGTCTCCAACACGACCTACTACGTGGCCCTGAAGGTGACGGACAACAGTGGCAACGCGGTGCGCTCGAACACGCTCATGGCCTCCACGAAGAACCTGACCGCCACCCAGCTCGCCTTCATCGAGCAGCCGAGGAGCGGGAAGGCCGGCGGGGAGCTGGCCCCCATCAAGGTGGAGGTTCGTGACGCCGCCGGGGTGCGCGTGGACAACGCCGCCGTGGCGGTGACGCTGACGGTGGTGGGCACCACGGGCTTCGGCCCCTTCACCGCGACGTCGGACAATGGCGTGGCCACCTTCCCGGGTGTGCGCATCGACAAGGCGGGCAAGGGCTACAGGCTGACGGCCTCCTCGCCCGATCTCACTTCCGACAACAGCACTCCCTTCGACATCGACAACGCCGATGCCACGCGCCTGGAGCTGGCGGGGCTGGGCTCGACGACGATCGCTGGCGCCGACAACACCGTGACGGTGACGGTGCGCGACGCCTACGGCAACGCCGCCGAGGACTACGCCGGCACGGTGTCCTTCTCCTCCAGCGACGCCGCCGCCGACAAGCCGGCGCCCTATGCCTTCGTCGCCGCCGACAAGGGCCAGCACGCCTTCGAGCACGTGAAGCTGCGCACCCCGGGCGATCAGAGCCTCACGGTGTCCGCCCCGGGCCTGCTGGAAGCCACGTTGCACACGGAGGTGGGCCATGGGGAGCCCAGCACGCTGCTGCTGACGGGGCTGCCGGCTACGGTGGACGCGGGGGTGACGTCCGACCTCACGGTCGAGGTGCGGGACGGCTTCGGCAACCGGGTCACCGGCTACACCGGCACGGTGGTGTTGAGCTCCACCGACAGCAGGGCCACCCTGGCGTCGGAGTACACCTTCACCACCACGGACAATGGCATCAAGACGTTCCCGGTGAAGCTGCTGACCGCGGGCGCGCAGTCCGTCACGGTGCAGGACAAGGCCGTCACGGCGCTCCAGGCCAAGGCCGACACCTCGGTGAAGTGGCTCTCGGCGGCGCGCTTCGTGCTGGAGGCTCCTGCCTCCGTGGAGGCGGGCAGCCCGCTGTCCCTGACGGTGACCGTCCTGGATGCCCATGACAACGCGGTGAAGGACTACACCCGCGAGGTGACCTTCTCCGTGGATGCGGACGACGCCACCGGTCCCTCGACCTACACGTTCGCCGGCACGGACGAGGGCAGCCGCCGCTTCGACTTCACGCTGGAGAAGGCCGTCTCCACGAAGATCACCGTGACGGACACGGCGGGCCTGACCGCTTCGCACACCGTGTCGGTCTCCCACGCCCCGGCTTCCTCGCTCGTGATGGTGGCGCCCTCCACGCCGCTGGAGGCGGGGGTGGCCTTCACCGTCGACGTGACCCTGAAGGACGCCTACGGCAACGTGGCCACCGGCTACACGGGTACCCTCGGCTTCACCTCGAGCGACCCTCAGCTGGTGTCTCCCGCCAGCGGCGAGCTCACCAGCGCGGATGCCGGCCACAAGGTCTTCTCCGTGACGCTGAAGACCGCGGGCGAGCAGTCGCTGTCCGTGAAGGACCTCGCCAGGGCCTTCCTGGCGGATACGGCTTCCTCTCTCATGGTCAATGCCGGCCCCGCCCGGAAGCTCGTGTTCCGCGACCAGCCCGCGAATGGCAAGGTGCGCACGGCGTTGGCGGCGGTGACCGTGGCCGTCACGGATGCGTTCGACAACGTGCTCGACGTGGACGCGCCGGACATCACGCTGGGCCTGAGCGGCGGCAACCCCGCGGCCGTGCTCGGTGGCGGCGCGCTGACCGTGAAGCCCGTGAACGGCATCGCGGCCTTCTCCGGCCTCACCGTGGACCAGCAGGGTACGGGCTTCCAGCTCGAGGCCGTGGGGGGGACGCTGGACGGTGCCACGAGCAACACGTTCACCATCGTGGATGACGTCGCGCCGGCGGCCGTGACGCTCAGCATGACGGGCAAGACGAGCATCCAGGTGGAGCTGAAGTGGACGGCCGTGGGTGATGACGGCACGGAGGGCACCGCCTCCGAGCATGAGCTGATCTACGCGACCGTTCCCATCGAGACCGCGCCCGCTGGCGCCATCTCGTCGGTGTCCCTGGACAGCCCGCTGCCTCCGGGGTCCGAGGAGTCGGTGCTCGTCGCCGGGCTGACCCCCAGCACGACCTACTACTTCCGGCTGAAGGTCATCGACGACGCGGGCAACCCGGCCGTCTCCACCCTGAGCACGACGACGAACGCGGACCCGTGCGAGGGCTTCACCTGCGCGCCGCCGAGCGCCACCTGTGCTCCGGATGGTGTCTCGCGAATCGAGACCTCGGAGACGTGCGTCGACGTGGACAACACCGCCACCTGCAAGGAGTCGCAGACGACCACCACCTGCCCGGGTGCCAATGCCGTCTGCTTCAAGGACGTGTGCGACACGGCGGCCGCTCCCGGTGCCAACCAGCTGAGCATCTCCGAGGTGATGCACTCGCCCTCGTCGGCCAGCATCACCGAGTACATCGAGCTGACGAACAACACCGGCAACCTGCTCAAGCTCAATGGGCTCTCGGTGCTCTACCGGAACAGCGCGAGCATCACGTCTTCCATCACCGTGAGCTCCGGTGGCACGCCGCTGATCATCGACCGCAATGGCACCTTCGTGCTGGCGCAGAACAAGGACCGCGCCACCAACGGTGGGGTCTCCGCCGACTACCAGTACGGCACGGACCTGAACCTGGAGGGCTCGGGCCGGCTCGTGCTCAACCAGGGCACCACCACGGTGGAGGACTTCCAGTACACGCCGGACTTCCCGCAGACGCTGGGCAGGTCCATGAACCTCTCGGCGGTCGTGGTGGGGACCAAGTCCTCGGCGTATCACTGGTACTGGTGCGACTCGGAGGCGCCGCTCGTGGCGGGCGGTGACCTGGGCACGCCCAACGCCCGCAACTCCACCTGCGGCATGCCGGAAGTCCCGACGCTGGATTGGTGCAACATCCAGTTCCCGAAGACGTTCCCGGAGGGCACCGACTACCCGGCCACCGTGAACACCGGCACCTCGTGGCCCATCTACAGCCAGTTCTACGGCGCGAGCATCACCGACCGGAACACGACGGGGAACGACTACTACCCGCACGTGGCCGCCGAGCTGGGCTACGGCACGGATTCCGCCGACCCGGCGGGTTGGACGTGGACGGCGGCGCTGCCCAACGGGGGCTACTCCAGCTCGTCCAGCAACAACGACGAGGTGCTGGGTACGCTGAGCATCCCCACCGAGGGCACGTACAACTACGGCTTCCGCTACCGGCTCTGGAACACGGCCACGGGCAGCTACGGCTCCTACGTGTATTGCGACCAGAGTGGCGCGGTCACGCCGCCGGCCGGTACCTACGGGAGCGTGACGGTCATCAAGCCGGCGTCTCCGGTCCTGACCGATCACGTGGTCATCAGCGAGTTCGCCGTGGCGGGGACCGTCCACAATGACGAGTTCTACGAGCTCTACAACCCGACCGACGCCGAAGTGGACCTGTCCGACTGGAAGCTCCAATACAAGGCGGCCACCAGCCCTAACTACAACGCGTCCTTTGTCATCCCCTCGGGCACGAAGATCGCCGCCCGCGGCTACCTGCTGGTGACGCCTAGCACCTACGTCGGCACCGTGAGCGGCGATGTGAGCTCCGGTAACACGCTGGCCCTGGGTGGAGCCGTGGGTCACCTCCGTCTCGGCAAGCCTGGCATCACCACGGCCAAGTCGGATCCGCTGACGGTGGACACGGTGGGTTATGGCTCCACTGCGGACTCCCCCGAGGGCACTCCAATCACGGGAACGGTGCCCGCTGGTGGTAGCTACGAGCGCAAGGCGTACAGCACCTCCACTGCCGCGACCATGGCGGTGGGCGGTGTCGACGCCGACCGTGGCAACGGGACGGACTCGGGCAACAACGCGAACGACTTCGTGATTCGCGCGGTGCGTCAGCCGCAGAACTCCGCGAGCCCTGCTGAGCTCCCGTAACGCTCCGCTCGTTCATCGGATGTGAAAAGAGGCCGCTCCGGGTTTCCGGGGCGGCCTCTCGTTTTCAGCACCAGATGGGAGGTGCTTCCGTTGAACTCCTGGCCTCCAGGGGTGCACCCGGGGTGAATGGTGTTCCCATGTTTGCCCATGTTAGATGGCGAGCGCCTTCGTACCCGGAGGCGTGAGGGGGGTATGTCTTGGAAAGCGCCTGGGTCACCTGTCCATCCTGCCAGCTCAAGCATCGCGGCCGTTCCGAGGGAACCTGTCCGCGATGTGGCGGCATCATTGGCCTGGCTCCACAGGACGCCTTCTCTCCACCGGCACCGGCCGCCGAGGCTGCCGTGGCGCTTCCGTGGAACGCGGGCGAGGTGGCCCAGGACTCCGGCTCCGGGGAGGTGAACCCGGCGCTGCGTCTTCCTGGCGCCGTCCTCCTGATCAATGCCGTGCTCGTCCTGGCGGAGCGGCTGCTGGTGCCCGGACTCGGGGCGGACGCGCCAGGAGGCGTGGGCTCTGGCATCGTCTCCGTCGTCATCGATGCCGGCCTGGGCATCTCCCTGCTGACCGGGAGCGAGCGCTATCGCTCCTTCGCCACCGTGCGCGCCGCGCTGGGGCTCCTGCTCTTCACCGGGTTGCACCTGTTCCGGGGCGACATGGTGTCCGCGGTGCTGCAATTCTCCTTTTCCGTTTCGCTCCTCATGCTGCTGGCGGGGACGCCGTCAGGGCTGCGCCGTGGGCTGGCGCTGCTGGGGGTGGGCCTCTGCTTGCTGCTCGAGGTGGCCGGCATCCATGCCCTGCGCACCGGCCGGGACCTGTTCGGTGGCATGTTCTCCGGCGCCCAGAAGGTGGAGGGCGGCGTCATCACGGGACGGAACTTCTCCTACCGCATGGACGTACCGGGTGACTCCTGGCGCATGCGCGGCGAGGAGTCCGCGGCCGAGGACAACCCGCTGGTGGACCGCTGGCTCATCCATCCCGGGACGGGGGCCAACCTGCTCATCATCGGTGAGGAGGTGCCCGCCGGCAGCCAGCTGAACCTGTCCGCGTTCGGGCAGGCCGTCATCAAGAACCTCCGCCAGGGGATGACCGTCCTCGAGACGCAGTCTCCCATCTGCAACACCCACGAGGGCATTCCCTCATGCGTCATCCGGGGGAGCGGCAGCGCGAACATGATGGCGGTCGAATACGAGATCCGCGTGTTCTCCACGCCGGGCGCGGCCTACCAGTTCATCGCGTTTGGCCCCACCGAGAGCTTCACGGGGCTTCAGGACGAGCTGCGGCAGGCGGCGCTCTCCTTCGCCGTCGAGTGAGCTCCGCGGCGCACGTGGCGAAGGCCTCCTGGGTGACCAGGAGGCCCCGCGCCGGGTGGCCGTCGAAGGTGCCGGGGCCGGGGACGCTCAGGAGATGGGCGTCTGCTTCACCCGCCAGATCTCCTCGGCGTACTGCTTGATGGTGCGGTCCGAGGAGAAGATGCCGGCCTGGGCCACGTTGTGGATGGCCATACGCGTCCACTTCTCCTGGTCCTTGTAGACCCGCGCCACGTCCTGCTGCCGGGCCGCGTACGCGGCGAAGTCCGCCAGCAGCAGATAGCGGTCCTCGTTGAGCAGGCCGTCCACCAGCGGCTTGTAGAGGTTCTTGTCCTCCGGCGAGAAGAAGCCCGAGGCGATGAGATCCAACGCCTCGCGCAGCTCCACGTTGCGCTCGTACTCCTCGCGCGGCTTGTAGCCGGCGCGCTTGCGGGCGAGCACCTCGTCCACCGTGAGGCCGAAGAGGAAGAAGTTCTCGTCCCCCACCGCCTGGCGGATCTCCACGTTGGCGCCGTCCAGCGTGCCCAGCGTGAGCGCGCCGTTCATCATGAACTTCATGTTGCCCGTGCCGGAGGCCTCCATGCCCGCGGTGGAGATCTGCTCGGACACGTCCGTGGCCGGGATGATGCGCTCGGCGAGGCTCACCCGGTAGTTGGGCACGAACAGCACCTGCAGGCCCGTGGTGCCCGCGTCGCTGTTGACCACCTCGGCGATGCCGTTGATGAGGCGGATGATGAGCTTGGCCTCGTGGTAGCCCGGCGCCGCCTTGGCCCCGAACAGGAACACCCGCGGGGCGATGATGGTGCTCGGATCCCTCCGCGCCTTCATCCACAGCGACACGATGTGCAGCGCGTTGAGCAGCTGGCGCTTGTACTCGTGCAGGCGCTTGATCTGCACGTCGAAGATGGCGTTGGGGTTCAGGTCCACCTGGCACGTGTCGCGCAGGTAGCGGGCCAGGTCCTGCTTGTTCTGCCGCTTCACCTCGGCGAAGGCCTTGCGGAACTCCGCGTCCTCGGCCAGCGGCGCCAGCTTCTGGAGCTGATCCAGATCCGTGGCCCACTCCCCGCCGATGCGGCTCGTAATGAGCTTCGCCAGGCGCGGGTTGCTCCACGAGAGCCAGCGGCGGGGCGTCACGCCGTTGGTCTTGTTGTTGAAGCGCTCGGGGAACATCTCCGCGAAGTCCGGGAGCACGTCGCGCTTGAGCAGGTTGCTGTGCAGCTCGGCCACGCCGTTGACGCTGTGGCTGCCCACCACCGCCAGGTGCGCCATGCGGATCTTCTTGTCCGGGCCCTCCTCCACCAGGCTCATCCGCCGCATCCGGTCGTTGTCGAACGGGTAGCGGATCTGCACCTGCCGCAGGAAGCGGTGGTTGATTTCGTAGATGATTTCCAGGTGGCGGGGCAGCAGCCGCTCGAAGAGCGTGGCGGGCCACTTCTCCATGGCCTCGGCCAGGAGCGTGTGGTTGGTGTAGCCGAAGGTGGCCTGGGTGATGGCGAAGGCCTCGTCCCACGGCAGGTGCTTCTCGTCCACGAAGACGCGCATCAGCTCGGCCACGGCGATGGCCGGGTGCGTGTCGTTGAGCTGGATGGCCGCCTTGTTGGGGAAGTCCCGGAAGTCCGTGTGGCTCTTCAGGTAGCGCCGGACGATGTCCGCGATGGAGCAGGCGACGAAGAAGTACTGCTGCTTGAGGCGCAGCTCCTTGCCGGCCTGGAAGGCGTCGTTGGGGTAGAGGACCTTGGAGATGACCTCCGAGTCGTTCTTCTCCACCACCGAGCGCTCGTAGTCACCGGCATTGAAGAGGAGCAGATCGAACTCCTCGCTGGCGCGTGCCTGCCACAGCCGCAGGGTGTTGACGGTGTTGTTGCCGTAGCCGGCGATGGGCGTGTCGAAGGGCACGCCGATGACCGTCTTGCCGCCCACCCAGCGCGCCACGGGCCGGCCGTCCGCGCCCTGGTGGTGCTCCACGCGCCCGAAGAAGCGCACCGGAACCGCCTTCTCCGGCCGGACGATCTCCCAGGGGTTGCCGAACTTCAGCCACTCGTCGGCGCGCTCCACCTGGTAGCCGTTGACGATGTCCTGGGTGAAGATGCCGAACTCGTAGCGGATGCCGTAGCCCATGCCGGGGTAGCCCAGCGTGGCCAGCGAGTCCAGGAAGCAGGCCGCCAGACGGCCCAGGCCGCCGTTGCCGAGGCCCGCGTCCGGCTCCATCTCGACGAGGGTGGACAGATCCACGCCCATCTCGCGCATGGCCTGCTCGGCGGCCTCGTACATGCCGATGTTGATGAGGTTGTTGCCCAGCGCGCGCCCCAGCAGGTACTCGGCGCTGAGGTAATAGGCGCGCTTCACGTCCTGCTCGTAGTAGGTGCGGGCGGTGCGGACCCAGCGGTCCGCGAGCCGATCGCGCACGGCGAGGGCCAGGGCCATGAAGCGGTCGTGGGCGGTGGCCGTCTCCGGGTTCTTGCCGCGCGAGAAACGGACGTGCTCGAGCACGCCCCGGCGCACGTTGCGCGGGTCCAGCCCGGTGCGGCTGGGCTCACGCCCCGAGTCCTGCGTGTCGGACGCGGAGGTGGGCTGCGGATCGACGGGTGCGAGGGTGGACATATGCGTGGAACTCTTCGTTCGGTGAATCAGGTGTCGTCATGCGCCCGCCGGTGGGCGGTGCGCGGGGCTTGCCAGGGTATCTGTCACCGCTCCATCTCGCACCGAAAGAAAAAATGCGTGCTCCCAGAGCGGGCAGGCGCTCCGGGCACGCAGCCTGATCGCGAGTTGCGGGGCTCTGAGCCGTGAAGCCACCCAGTGGAGCACCGGTTCCCGGGCCGTGCGGACGGAGGGCGCGGCGAGAGTGGGGCGGCCTCGCTGATCACTCGCCGATCAGGCGAAGACTCTGGTAGGAAGCGGAGCATCCAGGTTCTGCCCCCGGCCTGGGACCCGGAAGGTTCTTTCATGCCCAGTGACAAGAACGACCTCGCTCAGCGGATAGCCATCTGCAAGCCCGAGGACACTGTGCGCGGCTTCATCTTCAAGGCGGTGTACGGCCTGGTGGAGCAGCGCGTGGGCAGCGCCGGGACGGATCGCATGCTGCAGCAGCTGCGCATCAACAAGATGCCGGTGGACTTCTTTTCGTACCCGGCGGCGGACTTCCTGCGGATGCTGTACACGGCGGCGGACGTGCTGGAGCCACAGTACCCCAGCATCGAGGACGCCATCCGTGCGTGCGGGGCCTCCACGGTGACGGGCTTCTTCAAGTCCTACGTGGGCAACACGCTCATGAAGCTGGTGGGGGTGGGCGAGCCCAAGCGCGTCTTCTCCTCGGTGGACACCATCTATTCCACGCTGGTGAGCTACGGGAAGCGCTCGTTCGAGGACCTCGGGGAGAGCCGCCTGCTCCTGCACTACCGCGGCGACATGCAGCCCATCTACTTCCACGAGGGCGCCCTCACCGAGGCGCTCCACGTGCTGAGGGGCAACGGCAAGGCCACGGGAAAGGCCGTGGCCCTGGACTACGGCCAGTATCTGCTGGAGTGGGTCTAGCGCTTCTGTCCGGCCCAGAAGATGTTGGTGTCCGTCGCGTCCGTGGTGAGCTCCATGGTGCGCATGCGGCGCTCGGCCGGGCCCTCGCACAGTGCCTGGAACTGCTCACGGGTGCGGTGCAGCACGTACCAGTCGCACACGTACTCCATGAGGGCGCGCCACGGGTTGTGCTGGTTGAGGTTGGTCAGCAGCAGCACCCCGCCCGGGGCCAGCAAGGAGGACATCATCTCCAGGAAGCGGGCGATGACGTTGTCCTTGAGGTAGTCGAGGATGCCGGCGGCGATCACCACGTCCATGGGCCCATCCGGGTGGCGCAGCTTGTCCAGCGAGTCCCGGTAGCGGATGAGCTGGTAGGTGGACACCTGGGTGAAGCGCACGTGGGGGGCGGGGATGCCGCCGCGGGGCATGCGTCCCAGCTTCTCGAACTGCCGGCGGCAGTAGTCGAGCGGGGCGGGATCGAAGTCGCAGAGCGTGTAGTCCCCGGTACCGCCCATGGCGGTGTGCTCACGCAGGGAGTGCTCGGGCCCACAGGCGAAGGAGAGCACCTTGAGGGGGCGGCCCACCTCCTGCTCACGCTTGCGCAGGTGGCCGAGCAGCCAGGGCGGACGCGCACGGTGCGCCTGGGCAGGCCCCACGTTGAGCGCGTAGTGCGACAGCAGCCTGGACATGGTGGAGACGCCCTGATCCTCGGTGCCGAAGAGCATCTCCACCGTCACGTAGTCACCGGGGTAACCCAGGGGCTTGTCCACGCAGCGCCGGATGAGCGGGCACTGCAGGAAGAAGGGCTGCACGGCGGAGCGATGGTGCTCCATGGCCCGCTCGCGCTCCTCCTCCGTCAGCTGCGCGTCCAGCTCGGTGAGCTTCCGGTACCTCGCGTCCAGCCAGCTGGTCACCTCCGGGATGCGCCGGCGGAGCACCTCCTGCTGCTCATGCTGCATGACGGCGCGCTGCTGGGGGTCTCGCGGAAACCGCGCGAGGCGCTCGGGGAGACCGTGTTGGAACTCGTTGCTCAGTTCGGTGAGCCCCTTGCGGAGCTCCTCGGCGATATCAATGAAATCGGCGATGGCGGACATTCTGTCGGGGGGGGCGGCGGAGGGGGGACGCGCGGGTAACACCCCATCCTATCAGACAGGTCGGCCCACAAATACAGGGCCTGCACGTTTCCCCGGTTTTTCGGTGAGACGGGGAAGTAGGGTGCAACCCTACATTTCAGGTCAGGCTGGAAAAATCTACGGCTGGCTGCTCGCCGAGGCGACGGACACGGCGTCGAGCTGCTGGGCCAGCGGAGCCACCTTGGCGCGGAAGTCCGGGAGCAGGTTCTTGGGCAGCGGCTCCGTGCGCGGGAAATTCTGGTTGAGCGGGTTGACGAAGCCGCCGTTGCGCTTGAGGGCGTAGTGCAGGTGGGGGCCGGTGCTGCGGCCGGTGTTGCCCGAGTAGGCGATGACCTGCTTCTGGCTGACGCGGGCGCCCGCGCGCACACCGGCGCCGTACTTGGACAGGTGCAGGTAGCACGTCTCGAAGCCGTTGGTGTGGCGCAGGCACACGGTGTTGCCGCCCGCGCCGGTGTTGTGCGCCACGGTGACGGTGCCGTCGGCCACGGCCCACACCGGCGTGCCAATGGACGCCGCGTAGTCCACGCCGTTGTGCGCCTTCACATACTTGAGCACCGGGTGCACCCGGCTGCCGAACCGGCTGGTGACGTGCGCGTACTTCAGCGGGCTCTTGAGGAAGGCCTTGCGCGCGCTCGCCCCGTCCTCCTGGAAGAAGCTGGCCTTGCCGTCCGGCAGCTCGTAGCGGAACACCCGCTTGGTGCCCACCGACTCGCCCTCGTACGTGGCCGCCAGCACCTCGCCGTAACGCAGAATCCGCCCCTTGGAGACGAACTTCTCCACTAACGCCCGCGCCCGGTCACCCCGGCGCACGTCCCGGTAGAAGTCGATGTCCCAGGCGAACACGTCCGCCAGCACCATGCCGATCAGCGGATCCTCGCCCGCCGCCAGCGCCGCCTCGTAGAGCGAGTTGTTGATCTCCAGCGAGACCAGCCCCACCTGCTTCTCCACCTCGATGGAGCGCTTGCTGCCGACGTATTTCTCCCCGTCCCGGCGCACCTGCCACTCGTCCACCGTGCTCTGCCGGTAGTCGAAGAAGTCCAGCTCGCCCTCGCGGATGACCAGGCGGAACTGATCCCCCACCCGCGACTTGCGGAAGTCGAACACGCCCTCGAGCGCGGAGATCACCGCCCCCACCTGCTCCGGCGGCAGTCCCGCATCCTGCAGCGCCACCGCCATCGGCTGGTTGGGCTCGATGCGGCGGTTCTTCACGGTGTAACGGACGGTCGACGCTTCGGCGAAGGGCGCGGCCAGCAGCAGGCCCAGGCACACGACGGCAGTGGCGAGTCTCATGGGGCCCGCGCAGTGTAGTGGAGCTACAGGCCTGTGCCTAACTTCTGGCCGCTATTCCCCGGGGCTCGGTTACCTGGCTGCCCCGTGGGTTCATGGTGACGGTGGTTTTCCGGCACGGGGGGAACTCGCGGCCCGGGCACCCTCACCCCGTCCCTCTCCCGGGGGGAGAGGGGTTTTGCCCGCGGGTGGTTGGCGAGGGCTTCAACGACGGTTCTACAGGTCGATCTTCTTCTCGGTGTGGTTCTGCCCGTCGAACCGCAACAGCACGCCCTTGTTGTCGTAGCGCGTGATGATGCACGTGGGCCGCCGCCACAACGACTGGAGGTTGCGCAGCGTCTCCCGCGCGTAGTCCCCCTTCAAGTCCTGCCCGTCGTGCTTGTGCGCCAGCAGCAGCTCGCCCCGGTTCTCGTAGTTGCCGTCCACCACCTCGATGATCGGCTGCCCGAAGTTCGTCAGCCCCTGCAACAGCTTGTTCTTCACCTTCCGGAACTCACGGTCCAGGATCTCCCACGAGTTCCTCTTCTCGTTGAAGCCGTACACGAACAGCTTCTGCTCGATCGCGAACTCCGGCGTCAGGAACGTGTCGATGAAGGTGATGTCGTTGTAGTGCTTGCGCACCTCGAAGATCTTCTCCCGGCCCACTCCCAGCTTCTTGTCCCAGGAGCGGCGCGCCCGGAGGTCATCGCACTCGTCCCACTCCTTGCCGAAGCGGCCCTTGTTCCAGCGCTCCTCGATATCCCGCCACAGCTCGATGCCCAGCTTGTACGGGTTGAGCGCCCCGGGCCTCGTCCCCATCGTGCCCGAGTGCCGGTCCGCGTAGTCGATGACCTCGTCATCCTTCAGCGCGCGCCGGGTCATGATCGTCGAGTGCCAGTAGCTGGCCCACCCCTCGTTCATGATCTTCGTCTGGCCCTGCGGCGCGAAGTAGTAGGCCTCGTCCCGGATGATGGACAGCACGTCCGACTCCCACGGCTCCAGCGGCGCGTGCTCCAGCAGGAACATCAGCACGTCGCGCTGCGGACGCTCGGGGAACTTCTTGGCCTTGAGCTTCTCGTCCTCCACCTTCTTGCGCTGGCTGTCGAGGAACTCGGCGGGGTTGATGAAGCCGCGCATGTACTCGCGGTCCACCTTGAAACCCTCCACCCGCTCGTTGGACTTCATCTCGTCCTCGGCCCGCTTGGGGTCCGGGTTGCGGCGGATGTGCGGCGCGTGCTGGTCGATCAGGTTCTCCAGCGACAGCGTCCGATCGATGAAGTCCTCCACCTTCTCCACGCCAATCTTGTCCACCCACCGGCGCACGCGCGTGGCGTGGTTCGCCATGTCGTCGATCATCCGGCGGTTGGTGTGGCGGAAGCTGAAGTTGTTCTTGAAGAAGTCGCAGTGGCCATACACGTGCGCCATCACGAGCTTCTGATCCACGTCCGAGTTGCTCTCCAGCAGGTACGCGTAGCAGGGGTCGTTGTTGATGACGAGCTCGTAGATTTTGCTGAGCCCGTACTCGTACCCCTTCGACAGCTGCTCGTACTCCATGCCCCAGCGCCAGTGGGGATAGCGCGTGGGGAAGCCTCCGTAGGAGGCCACCATGTTGAGCTCGTCGTAGGTGAGCACCTCGAAGATGGTCTCGAAGAAGTCGAGGCCGAACTGGCGGGCGTAGCCCTCGATTTCCTCTTTCAGCTTACTGAGTCCGGGGGTGAGGCTCTTGGGCATCGCGAGCTCCAGGGACCGCCGTCAGCGGCCCTTGCCGAGGAAATCCTTGATGGAAGTGTAGATGGCGTCCTTGTCCGCGATCTCGCTCAGGGCCACGTTGGTGGAGTCTCCGATGGCCTCGCGCAAGTCCTTGATGAACTGGCCGCTGCCATAGGGGCTCTCCACCTGACCGTAGGCGAACTGGTTGACGCCAGGGAGGATGTCCTCGCGAAGCATCTCGATGCACTGACGCGTGTCGTCCGCGCTCCAGTTGTCGCCGTCCGAGAAGTGGAACGGGTAGATGTTCCACGCGCTCTTCGGATAGTCCGCCTTGATGATGTCCCGGCACAGCTTGTAGGCGCTGGAGATCATCGTGCCGCCGGACTCGCGGGTGTGGAAGAAGGTGTCCCGGTCCACCTCGCGCGCTACGGCGTCGTGGATGATGTAGCGCGCCTCCAGACCCTTGTACTGGTGGCGCAGCCACGTATCGAGCCAGAAGCTCTCGATGCGGACGATCTCCTTCTGCTCGTCACCCATCGAGCCGGACACGTCCATCATGTAGATGATGACCGCGTTCGTCTCCGGCAGCTCCTGCAGCTTGTAGCTGCGGTAGCGCCGATCCTCGCGCGTGGGGATGATGATGGGCCGCGCCGGGTCATACGTGCCCATGGCGATCTGCCGCCTCAGGGCCTGCTTGTAGGTGCGCTTGAAGTGGCGCAGCGACTCGGGGCCCGTGGTGTTGACCCCGGTGTATTTGATCTTCTGGGTGACGATCTTCTCGTTGTGCCGGCGCTCGATGTTGGGGAGCTGCAGCTCCTCGCCCAGAATCTGCGCCAGCTCGTCGAGCGTGACGTCGACCTCCAGGGAGTGGTCACCCTCTCCCTGGCCGGCCTGGTGCCCATCCCCGGGCTGGACCGCGCCCGGGGACAGCTGCTGACCCACCTCACCCTCTCCCTGTCCGACGCCACCCTGCTCCTTGTGGCCGTACTTGAAGTGGGGGATGTCGATGAAGGGAATGGGGATGGCGATGGTGTCCTTCCCCTTCTTGCCGATCATCTCCCCCTTCTGCACGTACTTGCGCAGGTTGGATTTGATCTTCCCGCGGACGATCTGTTTGAAGCGCGAGTGGTCCTGGTGGATCCGCAGTGACACGACAACCCCCTTCTTGGGTGGCTACTCCTTGGCGTCACCGCGGGCGAAGATGCTCGCCACGAAGTTCAGCACGTCGGTGGAGCAGATCTCGCAGTACCCGTAGTTCTTCATCAGCCGGTCCTTGACCAGGTCGATCTTCTCCTGGGTCTCCTTGTCCACCACGCTGGAGACGAGGTTCTTGAGCTTGATGCTGTCCTTCTGATCCTCGAACAGCTTGAGCTCCAGCGACTTGTGGAGCCGCTCGTTGGTCCGGTAGTTGAAGGTCTTTCCCTCCACGGCGAGCGCGCCGATGTAGTTCATGATCTCCCGGCGGAAGTCATCCTTGCGGCTGTCCGGGATGTCGATCTTCTCCTCGATGCTGCGCATCAGGCGCTCATCCGGCTCCTCGTAGAGGCCGGTGTACTTGTTGCGGACCTTCTCCTTCTGGGTGTAGGCCTTGATGTTGTCGATGTAGTTGCCGCACAGCTTGCTGATGGCGTCCTCATCGGCGCTGATGGCGCGCTGGACCTCGTTCTTGACGATGTCCTCGTACTCCTGCTTCACGGAGGTGAGCATCTCCTTGAAGCGCTTGCGCGCGTCCTCGCTGTTGATGAGCGAGTGGCCCTTGAGACCGGCCTCCAGCTCGTTGAGCACCATGAAGGGGTTGATGCAGCCCTCACCCTTGTCGCTCACCAGGGCGTTGGAAATCTTGTCCTGGATGTAGCGGGCGCTGATGCCCTCGAGGCCCTCGCGCATGGCCTCCTTGCGCAGCTCCTTGATGTTGTCCTCGGTGAAGTTGGGGAGCGTCTTGCCGTTGTAGAGCTTGAGCTTCTGCAACAGCGAGAGGTTGTGCTTCTTGGGCTCCTCCAGGCGCGTGAGGACGGCCCACATCGCCGCCATCTCCAGCGTGTGCGGCGCGATGTGCTTGCCCTTGATGGCGCGGGAGTTGAAGTCCTTCTCGTAGATCTTCACCTCCTCGGCCAGCTTGGTGATGTACGGGATGTCAATCTTCACCGTACGGTCACGCAAGGCTTCCATGAACTCGTTGTTCTCGAGCTTCTTGTACTCGGGCTCGTTGGTGTGCCCGATGATGACCTCGTCGATGTCCGTCTGGGGGAACTTCTTGGGCTTGATCTTGTGCTCCTGCGAAGCCCCGAGGAGATCGTAGAGGAAGGCCACGTCGAGCTTGAGCACCTCGACGAACTCGATGAGGCCGCGGTTGGCGATGTTGAACTCGCCGTCGAAGTTGAAGGCGCGCGGGTCGGAGTCCGAGCCGTACTCGGCGATCTTCCGGTAGTTGATGTCACCGGTGAGCTCGGTGGAGTCCTGGTTCTTCTCGTCCTTGGGCTGGAAGGTGCCGATGCCGACGCGGTCCTTCTCGCTGAAGACGAGGCGGTTGACGCGCACGTGCTCCATGACCTTGGCGAAGTCGCCCTTGTACTGCGTCATCAGGTCCTTGAAGACGAAGCGGCAGGCGGGGCACAGCTCGCTGCCATCCGGGATGGTGTAGCCGGACTCCGGAGGGCACAGCTCGGTGAGGACCTTGGAGCGCCACTCCCGGGGGATGAGGTTGAGCGGCTCCTCGTTCATCGGGCACTTCATCTTCTCGCGGACGGTGACGCCGTCCGTGCCCTTCTTATCGGTGAGCCAGGAGAAGGTGTAGGAAGCACCCTCGGGCGTCTTGGAGTACTCCTCCAGGCCCTTCTTGAGGAGGCGGGCGATGGTGGACTTGGACGAGCCGACGGGGCCGTGCAGCAGGATGACGCGCTTCTCGGTGCCGTAGCCCTGGGCCGCAGACTTGAAGACGTTGACCAGCTTCATCAGCGGGACGTCCAGACCGAAGATGGCGTCACGGCCGCCGAACTTCTCGTCACTGAAGAAGTGGTAGCGGATGAGCTTCTTCTTGTTGTCGATGTACTCCGTCTTCCCGTGGGAGAGGATCATGTCGTAGATCCTCTGGAAGGCGGTGCGGGTGACCTTGGGGTTCTTGCGGACGATTTCGAGGTAGTCCTCGAAGGAGCCCTCCCAGTGGAGCTCCGCGTAGGTCTTCGCGTCTTGCAACGCGGCGATCTTCGCGATCCACGAACCCTTGCTCTCTACGTCCTTCATGACGCTCCCTTGGGCCACCCGAAAGCGCGGGATTTCGCGCCTTTGGAGGGCCAAAAAGTGAACCTGGGGGGGTAATGGGCCATTCCAATTCCCACCCACGACGGGTCCCAGACGACACGAACGTCCGACCTGCCCTTTCGGGACCCCGCCGCGGGGTGGGACCGCGTGGCCAGCTCGTGTCGGAAGGGCTCGCCGCCGATGCAGCGGGCCCCGCCTCCACGGGGTGAAAAGGCACACTCCATTATAAGGGGGGATGGTTTTTCGGGGAGGTGGGGAGACGATTTCTCCGTCCACGGCGAACGACAGTACGAGAGGAAGGGTGGAAATTGGACGTTCAGCTGTGGGGCAGCGTCCCCGCCTGCTCTACATGTCGGCGCGCGGCGGATAGCGCTCCCGCCGCCAGGGGCCAGAGCACGAGACAGAAGAGGGCGAGGGTGGCCCAGGTGGGAAGCAGCTCGCGAGGGCCGGCGCCCCGCAGGGCGGACTCGCGCAGGCCGTGCAGGGCATGGGTGGCGGGGAGCAGGCGGCCCATCGTGCGCAGCAGCGGGGGCAGCACGTCTGTCGGGTAGAGGACCCCGGCGAAGAGGTAGCTGAGCGCGTCCAGGGCGTAGGTGAAGGGATCTCCCCGCTTGAAGACGAGCACGAAGGCGGCCGACAACAGGCCGAGCGCGCAGAAGGTGAGGGCGCTCAGCAACAAGGTCAGGACGAAGGAGACGGGGTGGAGGTTCAGCCGGGCGCCGAAGAGGAGCGCGCCCAGGGTGAGCAGTCCCACCGCGCGCAGCAGGGCGTTGGCCACGGGCCAGGCACCCATGAGTGTCACCACGTGCACGGTGGACAGGGGAGCGCCCAGCAGTGGCTCCAGGGAGCCGTCGTTCTGCGCCGCACGGACCGCGCCGCCAAAGCCCGTCTGCAGCGCGCGCAGCAGGGCGGCGGTGGCCAGCCCCAGCAGCGCGAAGGAGAAATAGTCCGTGCCGTAGCGGCCGCGCACCACCGGGGACTCGCCCACCGTGCGGGCGAGGAAATAGAAGAGGGTGAGGGTGGAGAGGCCCCCGGACACGAGCAGCAGCGCGTTGAGCCGGTAGGCCGTCAGAATCTGGAGGTCGCGCCGCAGGAAGGCGAGCAACAGGCGCATCACTCCTCCTCCCGGGGCACGGCGGCGAAGACGGCCTCGGCGGTGGGCCGCACCTCGGAGAAGGGGCCCTCGGCGGCGATGCGGCCTCCGTCCAGCAGCAGCACCCGGTGCGCCACGGCCTCCACCTCGGCCAGGTCGTGGCTGGCGAAGAGCACGGCCGCTCCCCGTGCGGCCACGTCCGTCAACAGCCGCGTGCGCAGCCGGCGCGCGGCCCCCGGGTCCAGGGAGCGCGTCACCTCGTCCAGCAGCAGCACCCGCGGCCGGTGGAGCAGGGCGCGCGTCAGCACCACCCGCGCCTTCTCGCCCGTGGAAAGCGTGCGCACCTCCCGCTCCAGCAGGCGCCGGGCCTCGAGCAGTCCGGCCAGCTCCTCGATGCGCGCCTCCACCTCGCGCGGGGGCACGCCGTAGAGCGCGGCGTAGAAACGCAGATTCTGGCGCGCGGTGAGGCGCGGCGACAGGCCCCGGTCATCCGCGAGCGCGGCGCCCACCTCGCGGCGGCACCCGGGGCGCTCGCGCACCACGTCGCGCCCGGCCACCCGCGCCGTGCCCGCGCCCGGCAGCAGCAGGCCCGAGAGGATGCGTAACAGCGTGCTCTTCCCCGCGCCGTTGGGACCGATGAGGGCCACCACCTCGCCCGCCCGCACCTCGAAGGAGACCCCTCGCAGGGCCGTCCGGGGAGCCTCCCGCCAGCGCGCCCGGGGCCACCAGGGCCGTGGGTATGTCTTCTCCAGCGCGAGGGCTTCTATCTCCGGGGACATCCCCCCATCTCAACCCGAAAACGCCGCCCGGGTGAATGCGCGAGCCCACCGGCGGGGCGTTCTACCGGGTGCCGTGAATCGCGGCGTATTCGTCGGCCCCCATTCCGGGGTTCGCCTTGACGAGCGCCGTGGCGGCCTCGGGCTCGGCCCGCTCCGCTTCGGCATGGAGGCGGAGCACCTCTATCTCGTGCCGTTTCGCGAGCGCCTCGAAGAGGAGGGCTTGTTGTGCCGCACGGTGCGCGTCCAGGCTCGCCAGCCGTGACATGGTGGGGTTGTCCTCGCTTCGTGCGAGGTTCTCATCCGCCCGGGCGGCCTCCTGGAGGGCCAGGACCCGTTCCTGGCAGGCCTTCGCGGCCTCCTCGTAGGCCTGGGCCTGACGCCGGGCCTTCGCCAGGAGCGCCGCGGTCTTGCTGGCCTGCATGTCCTGCTGACGAGCGCTCACGTGAGGTCCCTCCCTTCCCTGGGGGTGAGGGGCGGACCGCCCCATCTGGAGAGGTTCCGCATGCTTCCGGGAGGCAGCAAGGGGGACGGAGCGAGCCGCCCGGCGCCCCAAGCCATCGGAAGAAAGTCCGTGCAGGGGTCTGTCCTCAGCTCGAGCGCAGGAGGGGCCCTTCCGGGCACGGTCTCGCCAAACTTGTCCAACAGTTGGACAAGTTCATGAAGAGCGCGCCCGGGAGGCGGGCTGAACTCCAGGGAGTGACTTGCGTACACGGTGCGGACACTCCCACCCCTGAAAGGACTTTGTTCCGATGGCTTAGCTCCCCGGCGAGAGCACCACCAAGTTGGAGAGGACGGACAGCAGCTCCGCGGGCTCCACGGGCTTGGCCACGTGCATGTTGAATCCCGCCGTCAGGGCGCGCGTGCGATCCTCCACCCGGGCGTAGGCCGTGAGGGCCACCGCCGGCACTCCGCCGCCCTCCTCGGATGGAAGCGCGCGCACCTGGGAGATGAGCCGGTAGCCGTCCTCGCCCGGCATGCCGATGTCCGAGACGAGCAGATCCGGCCTTTCCTCGCGCACGGCGCGGAGGGCCTCGGACGCGGAGGCGGCGGTGACGACGTGCGCCCCGTACTCCTCCAGCATCACCTTCAGCACCTCGCGGTTGTCCTCCTCGTCGTCCACCACGAGGATGCGCCGCCGCGCGAGCACCGCGTGGGTGGGAGCGGCGGCGGGCGGAGCGGGGCGCGCGGGTTGCTCCTGCCGGGGCAGGACGAGGGGCAGGCGGACCGTGAAGGTGGCGCCCCGGCCCGGCCCCTCGCTCGCGGCGTGCACCGTTCCCCCATGCATCTCCACGAGGTGGCGGACGATGGCGAGCCCCAGGCCCAGGCCTCCATGCCGCCGCGTGGTACCGCCCTCGAGTTGGCGGAAGCGCTCGAAGATGTGGGGCAGGAAGTCCGCCGGAACCCCCGGGCCCTCGTCCGCCACCGTCACCTCCACCGAGGACTCCAGGCGCCGCAGCCGCACCTGGACGCGGCTGTCCCCGGGAGAGAACTTCACCGCGTTGGACAGCAGGTTCCACACCACCTGCTGCAGCCGGCCCGAGTCCCCCATCACCAGGTCCTCGTCCGGCTCGAGCTCCGCCTGGAGCCGGATGCCCCGGGCCTCCGCCGCGGGACGCACCGACTCCATCGCCGCCTGGACGACGTCCACCAGGTGCACCGGCTGCGTTTCCATCCGCAGCTTGCCGGAGATGATGCGGCTCACGTCCAGCAGATCCTCGATGAGCTGGGCCTGCGCCTGGGTGTTGCGGTCCACCGTCTCCAGCGCCCGGGCGTGCTTTTCGGGAGGCAGCCGGCCGGTGCGCAGCATCTTCACCCAGCCGATGATCGCCGTGAGGGGCGTGCGCAGCTCGTGGCTGACGGTGGCCAGGAAGTCGTCCTTGAGCCGGTTGGCCTCCTCGGCACGCTGGCGCTCCTCCTGGGCCAGGGTGAAGAGCCGTGCGTTGTCGAGCGCCATCGCCACCCGGCGCGCCACCTCCTCCATCCGCAGCACGTCCTCCTGCCCGTAGCGCCGGCCGGACGACTCCGTCGTCGCGAACATCAGCACGCCGAGCGTCCGTCCCCTCGCCATGAGCGGCACGGACGTCAGGGAGCGGCACTTCATCTCCTGGATGACCCGCAGGTGCTCGGCGTTCTGGGCCGATTGCTCCTCGATCGCGCCGTTCATCTCCGCCACGTGGATGGTCTGCTCCAGGCGCATGGCCCGGGCGGAAGGGTGCTCGGGGTTCTGGACGGGCGGGAAGTGGCGCAACCGGTCCGCCAGCTCCGCCAGGGTGGGGTCCGCGTGGGCCACCTCGACGCGCTCGACGCGGCCGTCCTCTCCCATCAGGTCCACCATGCACCAGTCCGCCAGCACCGGCACGGCCAGGCGGGCCACCTGCTTGAGCGTGGCCGCCTGGTCCAAGGAGGCCGCCAGGGCCGCGCTCGCCTCCGAGAGGAAACGCAGCGTCTCCGCGCCGCGCTTCTGGTCATCGATGTCCGTGCAGGTGCCGAACCAGTGCGTGATGCGGCCCGCTCCATCCCGCAGGGGCAGGCCCCGTGCGATGAACCAGCGGTACGCGCCGTCCGAGGCCCGCCGCAGACGGTACTCGACGGAATAGGGCTCGCCCGTGGCGACCGCGCGCCGCCAGACCGTCCGCGTCTGCCCGAGGTCCTCCGGGTGGACGGCCTGGAACCAGCCGTCTCCCTGCGCCAGCTCCTGCGTCTGTCCCGTGTACTCGAACCAGCTCGGGTTGAAGTATTCGGTGTACCCGTTCGCCCGCGTTCCCCAGATGAGCTGGGGGAGCGCCTCGGCGAGCAGCCGGAAGCGCGCCTCGGACTCGCGTTGCTGCTGCTCGGCGTGCTTGCGCGAGGTGATGTCCATCACCACGCCGGCCAGCTTCGTGGGCCGTCCCCGCTCGTCGAACAGGACCCGGCCGCGGCTCTCCTGCCAGCGCACGCCTCCGTCCACGCGCAGGATGCGGTACTCCAGCCGGTGCTCGCTCTCGCTCTCGCTCCGGTCGCGCGCCGTCTGCCCCAGCGTGCGCGACACGCGCTCACGATCCTCCGGGTGGATGAGCGCCAGGGCGGCTTCGGTGGTCCCCATGAAGGTGCCGGGCGCCATGCCGAACATGGCCCCGACGTTGGGGGTCCACATCATGCGCTGGCTGTCCAGGTCGAACTCCCAGGCCCCCACCTCGGCGGCCTTCAGCGTCCGGCGCAGGTGGGCCTCGCTCTCGCGCAGCGCGGCCTCCGCCCGCTGGCGGTACGACAGGGACTCCTCCGCCGCCTGCCGGGCCCGCACCTGCTCCGTCACCTCCACCGCGAAGAGCAGCACGGCCTCCACCTGGCCTCTCGCGTCCAGCAGGGGCTGGTAGGTGAAGTTGAAGTAGCCCTCCACCCGCTGGCCATTGTTGTCGCGGTCCAGCATCAACCGGCGCCCGGTGGCCGAGTGGGGCTGCCCGGTGCGGAAGACCTCGTCGAAGGCCTCGAAGAGGCCGGCGCTCGCGTACTCGGGATGGGCCTCCCGCGCCGTCCGGCCCAGCAGGGTCCGGCCTCCGTGGAGCCGCTGGAGGACCGGGTTGGCCAGCTCGCACCGTTGATCCGGCGCCCGGTAGACGCCCACCGCCGCGGGGACCTGGGAGAAGATGGCCTGGAAGCGGGCCCGCTGCCGCTCGGCCTCGGCCCGCACCTGCTCGGCCTGCTCACGCTCCAGCACCGCCTCGCGCTCGGCCTCCTCTCGCTCCCGCGAGCGCACGTCGCGCACGAGGGAGGCGGCGGTGAGCCCGATGAAGGCCAGCAGGAAGCCACTGCCCGAGAGCACGAGGAAGTCCGCGCTGCGCGAGACCTCCGCCAGCCGGGCGTTCTCCCGCTGCAGCCGCCCCTCGGCCTCCTCGCGCAGCTCCCGCTCGAGCACGCGCAGCGCGTCCATGAGCTGTTTGCCCTCGCCGGAGCGGACGGGCTCGAGCGCGGCGGCGGACTGGGTCTCCTGTTCGAGCCGCACCGTCCGTTCGATCAGCGCGAGCTTGCGTTGGATGAGCGCCTCCATCGCCTCCAGCCGCCGCCGCTGTGGGGGCTCATACGCGGTGAGGGCGCGCAGGCGCTCCAGCGAGGGCTGGATGCGGCCCCGGGCTTCCTCGTAGGGAGCGAGGAAGTGCCGCTCTCGGGTGAGGAGGTAGCCCCGCTGGCCCGTCTCCGCGTCCTTCATCAACGACAGCAGCAGCTCCGCCTCGTTGATGACGTCCAGTGTGTGCGTCACGCGGCCCGAGCTCCCGGCGAGCTGCCGGGTGGAGCGCAGGAACAGGGCGGCGATGAGGAGCACGGTGAGCGTGGCCGCGAGCAGCCCGGCGATCACCGGCAGGGGAAGCCGGCGTGAGCGCCTGGGGGAGGGTGTGCTCGGGGTGATCGGATCCATTCAAGCTGCCTTCGGAGACGCTTACCCCATGGGCAGCCTGTAGCTCGGGCCTGTTCGAAGGATCAATGCTCCCACGTCGGCTCGGCAACACATGTGCATCGCCCGAACGGCCACAGTGCCGCCTGGAGCGCATCGGTTCGGTTGCTCTTCAGGGGCGGTGGCGCTCGGCCACGCGGTAGAGCTGGGTGAGGGAGGAGCTCGCCCAGGTAGGCGCCAATGGAGGGCACCGCGCGCTCGCCGCTGGCTTCGCGCGGGTTCCTGGTGGGGAAGTCCCGGTGCCAGAAGTGGAAGTCGGCGTCCGTGAGGGACTCGGGCGCGGTGTCGAAGATGGAGGACACCTGCAGGCGCGCCGGCGCGAGCGGCTGCTGTCCCTCCTCCTTCGTGAGGGCGACGGACATGCTCCTGCCGGACTCCTCACGTCACTCCGGGCGAGGATTTATGGAGGAGGCAGGTGGCGGGGCGAGGAGGGCTGAAGAAGCTTCCACCTGACAGACGGCCAGCCGTGCGGGTGTCGACACCCGCCCCGGGCATCGTCCCCGGCTGTCACAACCCGCCGCCCGCGCGTCCCTCCTGTGGGATTCACCTGGAGAGGTGGGTGAATCCCTCATCCACTCATCACCTGGACACGCAGGCCCCCATGAACCCTGACAAGGCAGCCTCCCTGGAAGAGGAACTCAAGTGTTATGATCAACCGGATACGAGCTCGCAGGTGCTCGGCCGGCTGCCTCGGCGGCGGTTCAAGGTGCTCAAGGAGCGCCTGTCCTGCCCCAGCGAAGAGACGGACTACCTGCTCCTGTCCACCCCCGGCATCGGCACGGGGAAGGCGTGGATCTGCTCCCGCTGGAAGGACCATCGCTATGCCTCCGTGACGGAGAGCCTCTCCGATGCCATGGCCATTCCCGATGCCATGGCCATTCCCGATGCCATGGCCATTCCCGAGTCCTTGCTCGTCGCGCGCCTCAAGGACTTCCGCGGCTACGGGTACAGCCTGGACAAGAACATCAGCTACCCGTGGCCGCTGCCCGGTGTCCAGGTGGACACCGGACTGCCGACGCCGAAAATCAACTGCTGCACCTTCGTCGAGGCGCTGCTCGTCAAGGCCTGGGAGGATGCGCTGCCCGGGCGCTTCAGCTGGAGCCGGAGCCTCCACAGCCAGATGATGATTCTCGGCAAGGACTTCTTCTCCCCGGTGACGGCCGTCATCGAGGCGGGCATGGCCACGCCCATCGCGGACCCGAGCGAGCCCCCTCCGCCCTGGACGCTCGTCCAAGGCTGGAAGAGCCTGAATCCGCTCAAGGGAGGCCACTCCTTCCTCGTCGTCGCGGAGCGTCAAGGCGCCGTGCTCACCCTGGAGGCCAATGCCTCCCACAGGCTGAGCGGCGTTGGCTTCCGCGGCCTGGGCAATGCCGAGCAGTTCGGCTTCGCGCCGCCTCCGGACTGGTGGAGCAACAAGGACCTGTGGAAGGATCAGAAGGTGTGGAGCTGGGAGAGCCTCCTGAAGGCCTATGGGACCCTCAAGCTGGCGCGTCTCAAGGTCACCGACCTGCGATGGGCCGGGTGAGCCGCGCCGTTACGCCCGGCGACCCCTGGCCACCCAGGAGAAAAAGGCGAAGGGCCTGGAACCATCGGGGGACTTCCCAAGGAGTCCTGTTACCGCGCACATGAGCCTGGTTCAGGCAACAAGGCGAGCAATCGATGGCAGGCGGTTGTTGTCCGCTTGTACGCCTGGAGACTCGAACGCGGTGGCGCCTGGGCTGAAATACAACCGGGCCGCCACCAGGACACTGTGTCCTGGGGACGGCCCGGTGGGGGCGTCAGTGCCGCGGCGGATTACTGCGCCAGGGCCTGCTGATCGGCCAGGCGCTTGGCGCACTCGGCCTTCATGTCCACGTAGTAGTCCTTGGCCGACAGGGAGATGGCCTTGGTGTACAGGTCCAGGGCCTCCTGGTACTTGCCCGAGGCGTCGAGCAGCACCGCGAGGTTGTAGAGCGCCGCGGAGTTCTGCGGGTTGGTCTGCACGTAGGACTCCATCTCGGTGATGGCCTGGGGCACGTTGCCCTTCTCCGCCACCTCGATCATGGGCTTCTGCGCCTTGTCGTCACCGTCCATGCGGATGTACTTGGTCACGTACGAGGGCGTGATGTCGCCGAGGATGCGGCCCACCAGCGCGCGGGCCGCGTTGCCGATGGCGGTGTCCTTGTCCTCGCCACGGCCGACCATCTCGTACTCCTCCTCGGCCAGCATCGCCTTGCCCGCGGCGTTGAAGGCGGTGACGCTCACCACCGTCTTCGCCTCGTAGAACTTCACGTCGCGCTCGGTGGTGTTGCCCTTGCTGTCCGTCTCCTTGACGGTCTCGGTCTTCTTCTCGGCGTCCCAGTCGTTGACGTCGATGCGGATGCCAATCTCATCCTGGCTCTGCGCCGGGCCACTGCCGGTGCTGAGGATCTGCACGGAGCGGCCGGCCACCTTCACGACGATGCCCTCGTCGGAGCGGTCCGTCACCTGGAAGTAGCCGCCGGTGCGGGCCTGGCGGGTGAGTTCGTCGATGACGAAGTCCCGAGCGCCCTTGCGGCCCTCGGTCTGCACCACCGTCAGACGCTTGGAGGCGCCCAGGTTGACCCGGGCCGGCTGCATGACATTGACCTTCAGACTCGGCGCGCAGCCCACCGCGAGGGTGGCAGCCAACGCCATCACGACGTGACGCAAAGAACGAGAAGACAACATGTCGGGTGATTCCCCCTTTGGGACGCCCGCATGGATGCGGGCCGGCGAAGGCTACACGTCCGCCTGTCCACCAGACAACCCTGGGGGGAGGGTGCGAAAAGACCCATGCCGAGGGGATGGTCGCTTGGCTTTGGGCCGGGCCTGCGTATTCTGCGCGCCCTCATGCCGTCCGCTTCGTCCGTTCCCGCCGCCCCCCCACGCCCCTCGGGCTCCACCCCCCTCCTTTCCGCGGTGCCCGACGTGGCCCCGGAGCCGAGCACCCGGCTGCTGCTGCTGTTGCTGCTGGCCGCGGCGCTGCTGCCGCGCCTGGTGCTGATGCCCTTCAACGAGAACTACTACGGCGACGCGGTGGCGCGGACGGAGCTGGCCGAGCGCTGGGCGAATGAGCCGCACCTCATCACCTCGTATGGGGATGGGGCGTACCAGTTCGGGCCGCTGCACCTGTATGTGGTGGGGGCCGCGCTGAAGGTGGTGGAGGACAAGGCGCTCGCGGGCCGGCTGGTGAGCCTGCTCTTCGGGGTGCTGTCGGTGGTGCCGCTCTTCTCGCTCACCCGGCGCCTCTTCGACTGGCGCGCCGCGGTGGGGGCCTGTCTGGCCTTCTCCGTCTGGGGCATGCACCTGCAGATGTCCACGACGGCGGCCAGCGAGGCCATGTCGCTCTTCTTCATGCTGTGGGTGTTCGCGCTCATCGCCGAGGGGCTGGACGACAACCGCATGGGGCCCTTCTTCGGGGCGGCCCTGGTGCTCAACCTGGCGTGCGCCGTGCGCTACGACGCGTGGCTGTTCATGCCGCTGTTGTCCCTGGCGCTGCTCTTCTGGGGCGAGGACCGGGTGGCCGCCATCACGCGCGCGGTGGGCTTCGGCCTGCTGTGCCTGCCCTTCCCGCTGCTGTGGATGCAGGGCAACGAGATGGCGCATGGAGATCCCTTCTTCCCCATCCACGCGGTGGAGCAGTTCCACGCGGACTGGACGCGCGAGGGCGTGGCCCGGGTGGGGGAGTGGCGCTACCGGCTGGAGAGCCTGGGCTTCTGGCCGGGCGTGGCGCTGCTGACGCTGTCGCCGGGCGTGGCGCTGCTGGGCATGGCGGGCATGTGGCGCTCGTGGCGGGAGCGCAAGGACACGCGCTGGCTGATGCTCGCCGCGCTGGTGCCCGCCGCGTACTTCACCTTCCGCGCCGTGGTGCTGCTCGACTTCCAGCCCCTGGGCCGCTTCACGGTGACGGAGCTGGCGGTGCTGTTGCCCTTCGTCGTGCCGGGCCTCGAGCTGGTGCGCGGCGCCGGAGCCCGCAGGGCCGTGGCCGCCGTGTGCGCGGTGCTGGCGGTGGCCGTGCCCCTGGCCATGGGCCTCTACACCTTCCGCGCCGATGGCCGCTGGCAGGACAGCCTCCGCCCGGTGAGCCCCACCTCCACCAACCCCGTGCCCCTCATGCAGGTGGCCCGCTTCCTCAAGGAGGAGGTGGCCCCCAAGGGCGGCGCGGCCGTGGTGGATCAGGACCCGAGCTACATGGACCTCCAGCTCGCCTTCTTCTCCGGCCTGCCGGATGAGCGGCTGGCCCGCGTGCGCTGGGAGACCTTCCGCAAGCACCTGCGCCTGGCCAACCCGGAGTACCTCGTGCGCTTCGACAACGGCTCGCTGGCGCGAGATCCAGGCGTGAAGCTCGAGGGCCGCACGTTGACGCTCGATGGCGTGGCCTATGAGGAGCAGGACGGCTTCTCCGCGCCCCTGCATGTCTACCGGCGCCGCTGAGCCCTCGAGCCCTTTTTCACCAGGGTTCTCCAGATGACAGAGCCGAGGAAGCCCTGGCTGGGGCCCTCGGCGCCATGAGAGAACCCTGGACGCCGGGTCCACAAGACACCCCCCGCTCGTGACACACCCTCGACAGGCTCCCAGGCCATGAAGTCCGCCGCACCGCTCTCCGGGGCTCCCCCCGCCACGGATCAAGCGAGCATCCTCATCGTCGACGACAGCCCCAACCAGCTCGTGGCGCTCGAAGCGCTGCTGGTGCCGTTGGGGCAGCGCATCGTCAAGGCGTCCTCGGGCCAGGAGGCCCTGCGGTTGTTGCTGGGGCTGGACTGCGCCCTCGTGCTGCTGGACGTGCACCTGCCGGACATCGACGGTTTCGAGGTGGCGCGCCTCATGCGCGAGCGCGAGCGCTCCCACCGCACGCCCATCATCTTCCTCTCGGGGCTGACGGCGGACGTGGCCTTCACCTCGCGCGGCTACGCCCTGGGGGCGGTGGACTTCCTCTTCAAGCCGTTCGACCCGCAGGTGCTGCGGGCCAAGGTGGAGGTGTTCGTCGAGCTGTACCTGCACCGCGAGCGGCTCAAGCTGCAGGCGGAGCGGGAGAAGGCGGAGACGGAGCGTGTGCGCCTGCTGAGCCTGCTGATGCAGACGCCCGCGGCCATCGCCCTCACCCGGGGGCCGGACTTCATCTTCGAGTTCGCCAATCCGCTCTACGAGAAGGTGGCGGGCCGTTCCATCCCCGTGGGCCGGACGCTGCGCGAGGTGATGCCCGAGCTCCTCTCGCAGCCGGTGATGGAGGCGCTGCGGCGCGCCATGCGCACCGGCGAGTCCTTCGTGGGCCGGGAGTTCCCGGTGATGATCGACCGGCAGGGGACGGGCCGTGTGGAGGAGGCCTTCTTCGACCTCGTCTACCAGCCGCTCCGGGACGAGCACGGCGAGGTGGAGTGGCTGCTCACCCACGCGGTGGAGGTGACGGAGCAGGTGCGAGCGCGCCGCAAGCTCGAGCTCACCGAGGTGGAGCTGCGCCAGCGCGAGGCCGAGTTCCGCGGGCTGGCCGGGAACATCCCCGACCTGGTGGCCCGCTTCGACCGCCAGCACCGCCTGCTCTACGTCAACCCCGTCGTCGAGCGCACCCTGGGGCTGCCGCCGGAGCGCTTCCCGGGCAGCACCATGGCCGAGCTCGGCATGCCGGCGGAGAAGATGCCCGACTGGGAGGGAGCCTTCGCCGAGGCGTTCGCGGGGCGGAGCACCTCGCTCGAGTTCGTCTTCCCCACGCCGTCCGGGCTCCGCTCCTTCGAGGCGCACGTGGTGCCCGAGCGGGACGCGCACGGTGAGGTGCGCTCCGTGCTCGCCGTGGCCCGCGACGTGACGGAGGCGCGCACCCGTGAGCAGGCGCTGCGCGAGAGCGAGGGCCTCTTCCGGCTGCTCGCCGAGGCCAGTGAGGTGCTCTCCTCGCTGGAGGATCGCACCGTCCTGCGCAAGCTGACGGAGCTGGTCGTGCCGCGCCTGGCGGACTGGGCGGCGGTGGATCTGCTCTCCGAGGAGGGCAAGGTTGATCGGGTGGCCGCGGACCACTGCGAGCCGGAGAAGGCGGCGCTCGCCTTCGAGATCGCCCGCCGCTGGCCGCTGGACACCTCCCATGGCGGAATCGGCCAGGTGCTGCGCACGGGCGAGCCCCTACTGCTGAAGCACATGCCGGACGAGCTGCTGCCCTCGCTGGCGCGAAGCGAGGAGCACCTGAGCCTGGCGCGCACGCTGGGCTTCAAGTCCTCGCTGTGCGTGCCCCTGCTGTCGCGCGGACGGGTGCTGGGGGCGCTCACCCTCGTCCAGGCCGAGAGCGGCCGGCGGTTCAGCGAGAAGGAGCTGCCGTTCGTCCAGGAACTGGCGCGGCGGGCGGGGCTCGCGGTGGACAACGCGCTGCTGTACGGCGAGGCGCGCAGGGCCCAGGGGCGTGCCTCCCGGCTCCAGGCGGTGGCGGCGGCGCTCTCCCGGGCGGCGACGCCAGAGCAGGTGGCACGCGCCATCCTCGTCGCGGGCCTCGAGTCCGCGGGCACGCACGCGGGCATCATCTACGTGCGCGAGCCCGAGGGAGGTCTGCGCGCCCTCCACATCCAGGGCTACTCCGAGGAGGTCGTCCGCACCCAGAGCTACCTGCCCGCGGGGACGCAGGCGCCCCAACTGGACGTGGCGCTCGCGGGGGAGGCGCGCTGGTACTCCTCCACCGAGGAGTTGTTGGCGCACTACCCCCAGCTCGCCAACCTGGCGGGGGCCTACGAGGCGCGCGTCGGGCTGCCCCTGCTCGCCGATGAGCACTCCCTGGGGTGCCTGTGGCTGTCCTTCGCGGACCGGCGGCACTTCTCCGCCGAGGATCGGGACTTCCTCATCGCCCTGGCGCAGCTGTGCTCCCAGGCGCTCGAGCGCGCGCGGCTGTTCTCGCGGGCCCTGCCGCCGGAGTCCTCAGGCCGGGGGCCGTGAGCGGGGCAGGCGCACCGTGAAGGTGGTGCCGTCTCCCGGGATGGAGCGCACGTCCACGGTGCCTCCGTGCCCGAGGACGATCTGCCGGGTGATGTAGAGGCCCAGGCCCAGGCTGCCCCGGCCCGGGCCCGCATCCGCTCCCCGCCGGTAGGGCTCGAAGAGCATGGGCAGCAGCTCGGCGGTGATGGCGGGGCCCTCGTTGTGCACCTCCAGCAGGAGGCTCGAGTCCTCGCCCCGGGTGGACACCCGCACGGGCGTGCCCGGCGGGCTGTGCTGCAGGGCGTTGCCCACCAGATTGGTGACGACCTGGGCCAGCCGGCCTTCATCCGCCTCGCCCTGGCCCTCGCCGCTGGCCTGGAAGTCGATGCGGCGTCCGGGCCACGCCAGCCGCACCTCCTCCACCACGCGCCGCACGTGCTCGTGGAAGTCCAGGGGCTGCGGGTGGATGGGAATGCCTCCCCCCACGCGCGCCTGGGTGAAGTCGAGCAGGTCGCGGATCATCCCGCTGGCCCGCTCCGCCGCCGCGGTGATGCGGCGGGCCGTCCGCGTGGTGCGCTCGTTGACGGCCTCGCGCTCGAGCAGGGTGGCAGACAGGGAGATGGCGTTGAGGGGGTTGCGCAGATCGTGGCTGACGATGGCCACCACGTCCTCGCGCACGCGGACGGCCTCCTGCGCCTGCTGGTAGAGGAGCGCGTTGTCGATGGCCACGGCCGCGCGGTCCGCCAGGCCCCTGGCCACCTCCAGGTCCTCGGCGAAACCGCCCTCGGTGTGGGGCCGGGTCCAGGCCAGGTTGATGATGCCGAGCCTGCGCCCGCGGGCCACCAGGGGCACGAGGGCCACGGACTTCGGGCCGAGCGCCTCCAGGATGGCCCGGTGCTCCGCGTTCCGGGCGGAGGCATCCAGCCACGCGGGGGTGAGCACCGGCACCGCCAGGGCCTCGCCATTCTCCAGGGCCCGGCTCACGGGGCTGCCGCTTCCCATCAGGGGCGGGTAGGGCCGCGCCCGTTCGATGAGGGCCTGCGCCGCGGGGTCGCGTGCCGCGAGATCCAGCCGGTGCAACTGTCCGTCCTCTCCCAGCAGATCCACCATGCAGTAGTCGGACAGGTGCCGCACGGCCAGGGAGGTGATCTTCCTCAGGGTTCTGGTCACGTCGAGCGACTGCGACAGCAGGGTGCCGGCCTCGAGGAAGAAGGTCTGCGCCTGCTCGGCGCGCTTGCGCCGGGAGATGTCGCGGGTGAACTGGGAGAAGCCGCGCAGCACGCCGGCCTCGTCGCGCAGCGCGGTGACGACGAACTCCGCCCAGAAGCGGCTGCCGTCCTTGCGCACGCGCTGTCCCTCCATCCGGCAGTGGCCCCGGGTGACCGCCGTCTGGAGGCACTGCTCGGGCTGCCCGGTGTCCCGCTCCTCGGGGGGATGGAAGAGGGCGATGTGCCGGCCGAGTACATCCCGCTGCGTGTAGCCCATGATGCGCTCGGCGCCCGTGTTCCAGCTGATGATCCTGCCCTCGGTGTCCAGCAGGTAGACGGCGTAGTCCTCCACGCCCTCCACCAGCAGGCGGAAGCGCTCCTCGCTCTCGCGCAGGGCCTGCTCGGCCTGCTTGCGCGCGGTGATGTCCACGGAGATGCCTCCGAGCGCCATGGGAAGCCCCTCGCCCCCGGGCAGGGGGAACTTCGTGGACAGGTACGTGCGCGGGCCCGTGTCGAACTCGACCACCTCCTCGAAGGTGCGGGTGTGGCCCTCGAGCACCTGGGTGTCGTGGAGCCGCAGGGCGTCCGCCAGCAGCCGGGGGAAGAGCGCGGCGTCGTCCCGGCCCAATATCTCCCCGAGTGGGCGGCCCACGAGCCGCTGCTGGTAGCGGTTGCTATAGAGGTAACGGCCCTCGGCGTCCTTGGCGAAGATGGCGGCGGGCGCCTGGTCCAGCATCGCCCGGAGCCGCTCCTCGCCCGGGCGCTGGACGGCGTCGCGCTGACGCAGGTACTCGTCCACCCCCTCGGCGATGCCGGTGGTGATGAAGGCGCTCAGCGCCCGCACCTCCCCCAGGGTGACGCGCACGCCCGTTTCCTCCACCAGGTCCAGGATGCACTCGCGCAGCACGTGGTACTCGCGCACCAGCGCCTGCACGTCGAAGCCAATGCGCATCCGCTGGCGCCCGTGCTCGCGTGCCACGGGCAGCCACTCCGGGAGCGGCTCGGCCCCGGCGGCCGTCTGCCGGCGCAGCACCCGGGCCATCTCCCACAGGTACTCGCCGATGTGATCCTCCAGCTCGGCCTGCGTCCGCTGCGCGGGGGCGAGCCCCTCGCGCAGGCGCCCCGTCCATCGCTGGATGATGTCCTCGTGCTGGCTCTCCAGCAGATCCGCCAGGGTGGGCGGCGGGGACTCCGAGGTGTGCGAATCGAAGTTCACGACGGCGCCCCCCGTCCGCCCCTGGGTGGGTCCTCGACGGTGCGGGTGGAAGGTGGGCTCATGGGAAAAATCCGGGTGTCCGGCTCATGCGTGCCACCAGCCGGGTTCCCAGACAAGCGCGTGGAGGCGAAGTGCCGTCCTGCAAGGGACATATCCAGGGGGCTTCCGGCTCGCACCAGGGGCCGGCCTCCCCTCGGAAAAAGCAGGCTGCCCCACGGCTTCCCGGTAGCCCGGGCCGGTCCCTTTTATCCACAATGGACTGAAGGTTTTACCGGTTTTTGCCTGTAAGGACTTCAGTCTGACTTTAGACCCCTGGAATAAGTGTTGAAGATGACAGACAGGGGAGTTGGCGCGATTCCTGCTCAACGCGGGCCCGCAATGCGTAGACCCGAGAGCCTCTCGCGATACACGGTTGAAGTGAGTCCCAACGCCTGGCGGCAGATGGCCCATCTGCCCCTTGAGACGTACCAGCGCATCCGCGAGGAACTGGAGGCGGTGGCGGCCCGGATGAGGCCTGAGACGCCCATTCCGTTGCCCCAGAAGTACGTCCGGCCCGTCGAGACCCGCTCCATCCTGCTGGAGAAACACATCGCGCTCTATGAGGTGGACCCGTCGCGCAAGCGCCTCACGCTGAGGGAGATCGCGCTCCGAGCGACGCAGGGCGCGTAGGCGGCCGGGCAGGCGTGGTGCCGGGTGCTCGCGGAGCCCGCTGACGAACATGGCGGGGTGGGCCGACGCATTCTTGGGAGGTATGGCCGAGCACGAAGCCTCCATCACACCGGAGCGGGTCCGGCTCTGTGACTTCATCCGGGACAACACCTCCCGCATCCTGGAGTTGTGGGAACGCGAGGTCCGCCTGCTCCCGGTGCTCCAGGATTTCTCCCGCCACCGGTTGATCGATCATCTGCCCGAGTTCCTGGAGCGGGTGGCCGAGGTGGTGGAGACGGTCCACACCGGGGAGGAGAAGACGCTCGGCGGATTCCCCGAGGAGCATGCGCTGGAGCGGTTGAACGCGGGCCTGGACGTGGAGCAGGTGGCCCAGGAGTACGCGCTGCTGCGGGCCTGTGTCCTCGAGCTCTACGCCGGGCACGTGGGGGCGATGGGGGCCTGGGCGCCGGACGTGATGCTGCACGAGGTGGTGTACTTCAACCGCACGTTCGACGAGGCCGTGACCACCTCCATCTCGCGTTATGCCCGGGCGCGCACGCGGACGCTGGTGGCGTTGGACCGGCTGTCCGAGGCGGCGCTGGGGACGGAGGCGCTGGACACCTTCCTGCCGAGGCTGCTGCGCATCATCCTGGAGACCACGGAGCCGGTGGACACCGTCACGCTGCTGCTGCGGGAGGGGGACATGCTCCGGGTGCGCGCCTCGGTGGGGCTGGAGGAGCTGGTGTCTTCCGGCTTCACCCTGCGGGTGGGCGAGGGCTTCTCCGGGACGATCGCCGCCGAGCGGCGCCCTCGGGAGGTGCGCTCCGCGTCGACGGATCCGCTGGTGAAGAGCCAGGTGCCACGGGAGCATGGGATTCGCGCCCTCTACGGCGTGCCGCTGTTGCAGGACGGCGAGGTGCTAGGGGTGGCGCACATGGGCAGCCGCACGGCCTTCGAGTTCTCCAACGAGGACAAGCTGCTCTTCCGGGCCATGGTGACGCGGGCCACGGGCCTCCTCGTCCAGGCCCGGCTCGTCGCCAGCGAGCGCGCGGCGCGCGAGGAGGCGGAGTCCCGCAGGCAACTGTTGCGCATGGTCATCGAGCAGAGCGGGGACGCCATCATCATGGCGGACGAGCGGGGGCAGGTGCGGCTCTTCAACGCCGAGGCCGAGCGGCTGCACGGAGTAGGCCGCGAGGAGGTGACGACGCTCGAGGGGCCCCTGGCGTCCACCCTGCTCACCGTGGAGGGCCGTCCCCTGTCGTGGGAGGAGACGCCCCTGACCCGCGCCCTGAGGGGAGTGCCGGTGATGGGAGCCCACTGGGTGGTGCGCCGGCCGGATGGCTCGGTGCGCACGCTCAGCGGCAGTGCCCTTCCCATCCGCCGGCCGGATGGCTCGCTCGCCGGGGCGGTGCTCTCCGCCCGCGACGAGACGGAGCGGCTGATGCGCGAGGTGGAGACCGCCGAGGCGCTGGCCCTGCTCGACACGGTACTGGCCACCGCACCCGTGGGCCTGTCCTTCGTGGACGGGGAGCTGCGGTATGTCCGCATCAACCACGCGCTCGCCGCCATCAATGGCCCCCCGGTGGGGAGCACGCTGGGGCGCACGATGCGCGAGGTGGTCCCGGAACTGGCGCACATCGTGGAGCCGCTCTGCCAGCACGTGCTCGACACGGGGGAGCCGCTGTTGGATCTCGAGATATCGGGCACCACGCCCGGCCTCGCGGGGAACCTGGGGCACTGGCTGGTGAGCTACTACCCGGTGTGGAACCGGCGGGGTCAGGTGTTCATGGTGGGCTCGGTGGTGGTGGACATCACCGAGCGCAAGCGGACCGAGGAGCGGATGGCGCAGCTGGACGCGCTGGTGGCCGCCGCGCCCGTGGGCCTGGCCCTGCTCGACACGGAACTGCGCTATGTGCACATCAACGAGGCCCTGGCCCGGGCCAATGGCCTGTCCGTGGAGTCCCACGTGGGACGGACGGTGGCCGAGGTGCTGCCGGAGTACGCTCCCTGGTCGGAGCCGCTGCTGCGGCGGGTGCTGGAGACGGGGGAGCCGTTGAGGGGGCTCGAGAGCCGGGCCGCGGCCGCCCATGATCCGGGGGTCATCCACCACTGGGTGTCGGACTACTTCCCGGTGCGTGCGCCGGAGGGGAGGGTGATGGGCCTGGGCGTGGTGGTGATGGACGTCACCGAGGCCCGGCGCAAGGAGGAGGAGCTGCACCGGGCGGCGGAGTTCCGCGAGCGCTTCCTGGGCATCGTCTCGCATGACCTGCGCAATCCGCTCAACGCCATCCTCCTGTCCGCCAATGCGCTGATGCGCTCGGATTGCGTGATGAAGCAGCACCTGAAGGCCGTGCGCCGCATCACCACCAGCACCGAGCGCATGGGGCGGATGATTGGCGAGCTGCTCGACTTCACGCGGGGGCGGCTGGGTGGGGGCATTCCCATCACGCCGCGGCCGGCCAACCTCCGCCACCTCTGCCGGCACGTGCTGGAGGAACTGGAGGCCGTCCACCTGGATCGCGAGCTGAGGCTGCGCGCGCAGGGAGATTTCCAGGGAGCGTGGGACCCGGACCGCCTGGCGCAGTTGCTGGGCAACCTGGGCAAGAACGCGCTGGACTACAGCCCGGTGGACACGCCCGTGGACTTCTCGCTCCACGACGAGGGCGGCACCCTGCGCCTGGAGGTGCACAACGAGGGGCCGCCCATTCCCCGGGAGCTGCTGGCGGGCATCTTCGAGCCCTTCCGGCGGGCGGTGAAGGGAGACGCCCACCCGACCTCGGGGCTGGGGCTGGGCCTCTTCATCGTGCAGGAGATCGCCCGGGCCCACGGTGGCTCCGTGGAGGTGCGCTCCAGCGAGGGCCGGGGCACCACCTTCACCGTGCGGCTGCCCCGGTACAGCCCGGGCGCGCCAGCTCCGGACGGGGCGCTGCATTGAGCCCCCGGTGTGCGAGCGGGGGAGCGGGGGCCCGGAAGCGGCCCGTCAGATCCGTGGCGTGACGGGGGTTTCTGTTCTTCGCATGAGCAAGAACGAAGCCCTTGGGGCGCTACAGGAACGGTGGGAGCTCGGAAGCTTCATTCGGGAGAACCGCACCAACCTCCTCCAGGAGTGGGAGCGCACCGTGCGCCGGCTTCCCTATGCCCGGGAGCTCTCGCGGCCCCGTTTGTTGGATCACCTGCCAGACCTGCTGGACCGGATCGCCCAGGTGGTGGAGACGGTGCGGACGGGCGGAGACGAGTCGCTCGAGGGCCTGCCGGAGGTGCATGCCCTGGAGCGGTTGGACTCGGGCTTCGACCTGGACGAGGTGGCCGGGGAGTACGCGCTGCTGCGGGGCTGCATCCTCCAGCTCTACGCCCAACACGTGGAGGCGGCGGGCGCGGGGTCGCTGTCCGTGGCGATGCAGGAAGTGGTGCGCTTCAACCGGACATTCGACGAGGCCGTGGCCGCCGCCGTCTCGCGCTACGCACGGGCCCGGGAGCGCACGCTGGTGGCGCTCGACCGCATCTCCGAGGCGGCGCTGGGGACGGAGGACGCGGACACCTTCCTGCCGAAGTTGCTGCGCGTCATCCTGGAGACCACGGAGGCGGTGGACTCCGTCACGCTGCTGTTGCGCGAGGGCGACGTGCTCCGGGTGCACGCCTCGGTGGGGTTGGAGCAGGAGGTGGCCTCCGGCTTCTCCCTGCGGGTGGGCGAGGGCTTCTCCGGGACGATCGCCGCCGAGCGGTGTCCTCGCGAGGTGCGCTCCGCGGCGACGGATCCGCTGGTGAGGAGCGAGGCCATCCGCTCGCGAGGGACGCGTGCCCTCTATGGCGTTCCCCTGTTGTACGCGGGAGAGGTCATCGGCGTGGCGAACATGGGCAGCCGTACCACCTTCGAGTTCTCCAACGAGGACAAGCTGCTCTTCCGGGCCATGGTGAGCCGGGTCACCACGCTCATCGTCCAGTCGCAGCTGGCCGCGCGGCAGCGGGAGGTGGAGCGGAAGCAGGCCGAGACGCTCGCGCTGCTGGACTCGTTGCTGGCCTCCGTGCCGGCGAGCCTGGCCCTGCTCGACACGGAGCTGCGCTACCTGCGCGTCAACGAGGCGTTGGCCGCCTCCAACGGCGTGTCCGTGGAGGCCCATGTGGGACGGACGCCGGGCGAGGTGATTCCCGACAGGGCGCCGCTCGTCGAGGCCCTGCTGCGGCGGGTGTTGGAGACGGGCGAGCCGCTGCGGGCCCAGGAGTTCAGCGCCCCCCCGGCCACGGAGCCGGGTGTGCCGCACCACTGGCTGGGGGACTACTTCCCGGTGCGTGCGCGGGACGGGCAGGTGCTCGGGGTGGGCGGATTCCTGGTGGACATCACCGAGCGCAAGAAGCAGGAGGAGCGGTTGCGCCAGACGGCGGAGTTCCGCGAGCGCTTCCTGGGCGTGGTCTCGCATGATCTGCGCAATCCGCTCAACGCCATCCTGCTATCGGCCAACGCGCTGCTGCGCACCGAGGGCATTCCAGCCAGCCACACGAAGATGGTGCGCCGCATCGTCACCAGTGGTGAGCGCATGGGGCGGATGATTGGCGAGCTGCTCGACTTCACGCGGGGGCGGTTGGGGGGCGGCATTCCCATCCAACTCCAGCGCGTCAACCTCCGGCACCTCTCCCGCCATGTGCTGGAGGAGCTGGAGATCGGCTTCCCCGGCCGCGAGCTGCGGTTGCACGCGGAGGGAGATCTCCTGGGCGCGTGGGACCCGGATCGGCTGGCGCAGTTGCTGGGCAACCTGGGCAAGAACGCATTGGACTACAGCCCGGCGGACACGCCCGTGGACTTCTCGCTCCACGACGAGGGCGACATGCTGCGCATGGAGGTTCACAACGACGGAGCGCCCATTCCGCGGGAGTTGCTGGCGGGCATCTTCGAGCCCTTCCGGCGAGCGGTGGAGGGGGATGCCCATCCGACCTCGGGGCTGGGGCTGGGCCTCTTCATCGTGCGGGAGATCGCCCGGGCCCATGGGGGCTCCGTGGAGGTGCGCTCCAGCGAGGGCGAGGGCACTACCTTCACCGTGCGGTTGCCGCGCCACGGCAAGCGAGCCCGGGAATCCGCCGGAGCCATGCACTGAGAGCGTGAAGATGGGGGCGCTCCCAGGATCCTGGAGAGTGCCCCTGGGAACAAGCGCTGACAACGCGGCCATATCCCCTCGCCCTCCGGGAGAGGGACGGGGTGAGGGTGCCACGCATCCCGGGTTGAACCCCCTGTCCACCCTGTGATTCATGGGTTGGAGAACGGGGACGGATACCCTCACCCTGACCCTCTCCCGAGGGGAGAGGGAATATCCGGTCACTTTCCCTGAAAGGGATTAGCGACGCAGGAGTGGGTCGTCGTCGGGGGTGAGATTCAGCGAGCGCCTGTTGTCCGCGTCATCGGGAGAGCTGATCTCCACCTCCTCGCGGCGTACCGACTCCGCCACGCGGCGCTCCTCCTCGATGGAGTCCTTGTGGATGACCACTTCCTCATCCACCACCGCGCGCTTCTGGACGTCCACCTCCTCGGCGCGCAGGGGCACCACCACCGTCTCCTCCTGGAAGGAGGCGTTCATGGCGGGCCGGCCTGGATCGACGTTGCGGCGCTCTACCCGGGCGCGCTCGCGGCGGACCGGGACCTCCACCGTCTTCACCTCTTCCACGACGTCCTTGTGGACGCGCACCTCACCGGCCGATACGTCGCGCCGGGTGACGTCCAGCTCCTCCTTGTGTACCGGGATGGCCACCTCCTCCGTGCGCCGGGCCTCCCACGTGCGATCCTTGATGCCCGTGTCCGCTCTCAGGCCCGTGTCCGTGCCCAGGCCGGTCGCGCCGAGGCCAGCGCTCGTGCCGAGGCCCGTGGTGGTCGTGTCGTAGCCGGTGGTCGTCCCGTACCTGTCCGTGTCCGATAGATTCCGGAGGCTCTCCCGGCCGTGCATGAGGATGATCTCCCCATCGCGGATGTCACTGATGTCCGCGTAGCGGACGAGGTAGTCCTTTGGGAAGAAGAGGCCCTTCTCGATGTGGAACGCGTCATCTCCGAGAGAGAAGACCTTGCCAAGCTTCTCGCCGTCGATGCTGCGAACCGTCATGCCTTCCCTCAACTGCGTGCGCTGGAACATGGCTGTTCTCCTGTTGAGTGGCTCCAGCCCTGACGATGGGGGTGATGGGACCGGGGGGCATATCGGCGCATGACGGACGCCCGGCCGCATTCCTGTCCAGGCTTCGTCCCGGAACGCGAGCCTCTCCCGGTGTTCTGATTGCGAACGGGCCCGGCGCCTGGGCGAGGCTCGCGCGCCTCCCTGGTGGCCAGGTGACCAGCCGGTGGAGGCGCTACGGCGTACCCTTCATCCGCTGCTGGCGGCGCTTCTCGCGGAAGAACTCCACCTGCCACTTCCGCACCGCCGCCTCGTGGCACTCCAGCGTGGGACAGAAGATGTGCGTGCCGTCGTTGCGCGACACGAAGAAGAGGTCATCGCAGTCCAGGGGGTGGAGGGCGGCCTGGAGGGCAGCGGCGCCCGGGCTGGCGATGGGCCCCGGTGGCAGCCCCGGGGTGGTGTACGTGTTGTACGGGTGCGGCGTCCTCAGGTCCTTCCGGGTGATGTTCCGCGAATACACCCCGTGCCGCAGCTTCATGGAGTAGAGGACCGTGGGGTCCGTCTCGAGCTTGATGCCCTGGCGCAGCCGGTTGTGGAAGACGCACGAGATGCGGGGCCGCTCCTGGGGCTGGCCCGTCTCCTTCTCCACGATGGATGCCAGGGTGAACGTCTCGAGCAGCGAGAGCTTCACCCCGTCCTTCCGCCGCGCGTCCGCCTTCCGGTACTCCTCCAGCGCGCGCTGCACCATCTTCGCCAGCACCTTCTCCGCGGTGGCGCTGCGGGTGAAGGCGTACGTGTCCGGGTAGAGGAAGCCCTCGAGCGAAGCAGTCGGCACTCCGGCCTCGCGCAGGAAGTTCCGGTCCGTGGCGAGCCGTTCCAGCTCTCCCAGGTCCAGCTTCAGCTCCGAGCCGGCGAGGATGGGGAGGATCTCCTCGATGCGCAGGCCCTCGGGGACGGTGAAGCGGTAGAGCTTCACCTTGCCGGAGGCGAGCTGTTCCACCACTTGCGCGGGGGTGAGTGTGCCCTCGAAGAGGTACTCGCCGGCCTTGAGCCGGGGGCCCACCCCCTCGCGGCGGATGTAGAGGTAGAGCAGCTCCGGGTCGGTGACGATGCCCGCGTCCGCGAGCATCCTCGCGATCGTCCTCGGGCCGGTGCCGCCAGGCACGGCCAGGGTGATGCCCTCGGAGGGCAGGGTGACGGGGGCGGCGGCGAACTCGGAGATTCTGCGCTCGCGGCGCAGGTACCAGGCGCCCGCGACGGCCGCCGCGAGCACCCCGAGGACGAGCAGGGCAATCAGGACCTTCTTCACCTACGGCTCCGGCTCGTAGTCGTCATCGTCGTAGGCGTCGCCCGAGGACGGCGGACTGCGGGCATCGAGCCAGCCCTGGAGGATGAACTGGGCGGCCATCTGGTCGATGACCTCGCGGCGCTTGGCGCGCGACAGGTCCGCCTCGAGCAGGGTGCGCTGGGCGGCCACGGTGGACAGGCGCTCGTCCCACAGCTCCACGGGCAGGCCGAGCGCCTGGGTGAGGGCGTCCACGAACTTGCGGGTGGCCTCGGCGCGAGGGCCCTCGGTGCCGTCCATGTTGAGGGGGAGTCCGACGACGAAGCGCTCGACCTCGTACTCCTGTACCAGCTCCTTGAGGGCGGCGAGGTCCGCCTTGAGGCTGGTGCGCCGGATGGTGGTGACGGTCTGGGCGGTGAGGCCCAGGGCGTCCGAGGCGGCCACGCCGATCGTCTTGGTCCCATAGTCGAGGCCGAGGGTTCGCATGCGCGGCGGAATGTAACCGCAATCCCCGGCCGTGGACCGCCCCGTCCGCGAGGCAGGACCGTGCTTGTCCGGTGGGCGGGCTAAACCGCTGAATTCGTTGAGCCGGGCGAGGCCTCGGGCCCGGCACCGCCGCTGCAATCCGTCAGGCGCGGAACACGGTGCGGCATCCGGAGGCATGGAGCCCCGGCGCCGCAGGGGAGGCACCATGAGTGACGTCTTGAGGGGTCTGGGCAATGTGCTGGGGGGCGTGACGAGTCTGCTGTCGGGGGGAGCGCTCATCGACGCGGCGGGCAACGCGCTGGGGTTGCCGCCAGCGATTACGAACGCGGCGAAGGTGGCCGTGGGCGCGATGACGGGCAACGTGATGCTGGCGGCCGATGGCGCGATGGGGCTCGCGCAGGAGCTGACGAAGAATCCGCCGGCCACCACCGAGTACAAGCCGCCCGCCGACAGCGCGCGGGCCTGTGAGGGCTACGCGAATCCTCCGCCGCCGGGCACCCCGACGTCGGGGTCGAGCGGCCAGGCCCAGGCGTGCGGCGGTACCCAGAGCAGCCACCTGGATCCGAAGATGAACGACTACCTCCACTCGCTGCAGACGTTGCAGCAGAACTTCCGCTACCTCGACGCGACGGACGGGAAGCTGGACGGCGACGTGTCGCGGGGGGACCTCCAGCGCATCTCCCAGGACGCGCGCGTGTCGCCCGAGCTGCGCCAGGCGGCCCGCTTCCTCGTGGACAACCCGGGCTACTTCGAGCGGCTCGATACCGCGGTCGGCGTCCACTCGCTGGGGCTGGTCTTCCGCGACATGCTCAATGACGACCGCATCAGCCTGAGCAACGTCCAGAACGAGATCAACAAGGTGAAGGCGGACTTCGCTCAGTACGGGCGGCCCGCGAGCACGGGCAGTCCGGCGCCGTCCACGCCGGCGGGCAGCGCGACGGGCGGCTCGCCGCCTGGATCCACGAGCGGCACGGCCAGCTCGAGCATGAAGGGCATCATCAACGACCCGAGCATGAGCCTGGAGGAGAAGATCGAGGCCATCCTCATGGGGCTCACGGAGAGGATGGACGGGGAGATCCTCCAGGTGATGGATGAGCTGGCGGCGGCGCAGGACAAGCAGGCCGGCATCAAGAACGGCAAGGGGGACGAGAAGGCGCTCTCCGACTCCCAGCGCGACATCGACCGCCTCAACATGCGGCTCCAGAAGCTGGTGGAGAAGCGGAAGATGATGTTCGAGATGATGAGCACGCTGTCCATGAAGTTCAACGAGATGGCGAAGACGGCCCTCTCCAACATGCGGAGCGCCTGAGCGGAGATGGGGCGCGTCATCAAGTACGAGGGAGGAACCATGGACACGGCAACGGCGGAGAAGCTGAAGGCATTCGTGCGCGGGGAGGTGACGTGGGCGGAGGTGGAGGGGATGACCTTCGCGGAGGCGAAGGCGATTGCCCAGGTGGGGTGTGACCTGGCGGCGGCGGGGCGCTACGAGGAGGCGCGCATCCTCTTCGAGGGGCTGGTGGAGGGGAACCCGAAGGACTCGGCGAGCCGCGCGGCGCTGGGCACGGTGTACCAGAAGCTGGGGCGGCTGGAGGACGCCGTCACCGAGTACAGCGCGGCGCTGGAGAGGGATCCGGCCAACCCGGTGGCGCTGGTGAACCGGGGCGAGCTGTACCTGCGGCGGGGGAACCGGCAGGGCTTCACGGACCTGGCCAACGCGGTGGAGGCGGATCCGAGGGGGGAGACGTCGGCGGGCCGGAGGGCGAGGGCGCTGGTGAGGGCCATCGCGCTGGCGGCCGCGGAGAAGCTGCAGCCGGAGCCGCGGGCGAAGGCATAGTCCGCGGAGCCGGGAGGGACCGCCGGGCCGCGGAGGGGAGGAGGGGATGGGCGGTCCGGGGGGAGGGCGTCAGTGGGAGGGCTCCGTGAGGGGTCCGCCCGCTGGCGCCCTTTTTTCTGGGGCGGGAGGGATGGCGGCGAGCCGCTCGCTGATGGGCGGGTGGCTGTGGCCCTTGAGGACGACCCAGCGAGGCGGGTCGGGGTTCATCTTGTTCACCCGGGCGGCCTTCACCAGCATGCGGCGGAAGGAGGCGGGATCCTGCGTGAGCTGGAGGGCGTAGCGGTCGGCCTCGCGTTCGCGCTCGCGGGAGAAGGCCGAGGAGATGGGCGTGCTCAGGAAGAAGACGAAGAAGGAGAGCAGCCACAGCAGGGGGAAGGTGCGGATGTCCGCGAAGCGCGTGGCGCCGAACCAGCCCCGGGCGGCGGCGCGCCGCAGCATCCGGTCGATGACGTAGAGGAGCGCCACCAGGGCCACCGAGGCGGCGATGCGGCCCGGCCATTTCGGCTCGTGTACGTGACCGGCCTCGTGGGCCACGGCGGCGAGGATTTCCTCCGGCTGGAGCTCGCGGAGCATGACGTCGTTGAGCACGATGGTGCGCGTGGGGCCCTGGCCCGCGAAGTACGCCTGGAGGCGCTTGCTGGCCACGGACGTCTTCTCCACCCGCACGTCCTGGAAGGGGACATCCGCCTGGGTCATGAGCGCGGTGATGCGCTCGCGCAGGGGGCCCTGCTCCAGGGGCTTCTGCTCGAAGAAGACCTGGCTGCGGTACGGGTCGAGCGCGGAAGCCACCAGCATCAGCAGCGCCGTGGGGATGCCCAGCACCAGCCACCAGCGTTTCATCCGCCGGGCCAGCCCGTACATGCCCAGCGCCAGCGCCGACACGGCGACACACTCCAGGGCGATGCCCTTGAGCTCGTCCACCAGGAAGCGCAGCGGCGTGTACGCGGACATGCCGTAGCGGTGCTCCAGCACGTAGCCGAAGTAGATGTTCGCCGGGATGTAGACGAGCTCGATGAAGAGCTCCACGAGCATCGCGAAGAGGAGCGCCGCGCCCCAGCCCGGCTCTCCCCAGAGCTTGTCCAGGGCCTGGACGATCACCCGGAAGACGGGCGCCGTCCGCAGGAACGCGAGCCGCTGGGACAGCCAGGCCGCGCCCGACTCGGACCACCGGTAGAAGGGCCGCACCAGGACGCCCAGGATGAGCGCCAGGACGCCCAGGTAGACGAGCGGGCTCACCGCGCTCCGGATGTAGAGCGGCAGGTAGTAGGCCTCGATCTCGGCGAGCTGCTCGGGGGTGAAGATGGGCTCCATGGGTGGAGCCAGAGCCTAGACCCTTCGCCGGAGTTTTTCCCAGGGAGGCGCCGTCAGCACTCCGAGTGTATTCGGGTCCAGATGCGAGGCCGGAAGCATCATGGATCCGCTGTGATAGCTTGCGCCCACCGCCATTCCGGGAGCCGTGAACCTGACACCGAATACGCGAGCGTGGCCCTGGGCACCTCTTCTGGCCGTGGCCGTGGGAGTGCTGTCCTCCGGCTGCATCGAGTTGCCCGACAAACGCTTCTCTTGCGCGACGGATGGGGATTGCGAGCAGGTGGGCCGCGACGGGACGGTGTACGTCTGCAGGGAAGAGGTTTGTGTCCCGCCGGGTTCCGGGCCCGGTGAGGAACCGGATTCGGGGATGGATGGCGGCGGAGATGGTGGGGCTGGCGAGGATGGTGGGACCGATGCGGGCTCGGATGCGGGCTCCGTCACCTGCCCGGACGAGCCGGCGCTGATGCCCTGTACTTCCGATGGGGGCTGGTGCTGGGACAACCCGCTCGCCTCGGGAAGCCGGTTGCTGGCCATCCGGGGGCATTCGGAGAACGACATCCTGGCGGTAGGGGAGAACGGCGTCGCGCTGTCCTGGGATGGGACGTGCTGGAACCGGAGCCGGGCCGGGAAGCAGAGCCAGACCCTGAATGGCATCTGGCCGGTCCCTGGTCAGGGGTGGCAGGTGGCCGGCATCAACGGCACCCTGCTGAGGTCCGAGGATGGCGGCTGGGTGGAGGAGAAGCTCGGCTCGGTGACACTGCATGACATCTCGGGGAGCTCGGACGGAACCGTGCTCGCGGTGGGCGACGCCGGCACCATCCATCGCTTCCTCGATGGGAAGTGGAGCACGCAAAGCGCGGGCAGCTCCCCGCTCACCGCGGTCGTGGCCGTCTCGAGCGATGATGCCTGGGTGTTCGCCGAGAACGGCGACATCTTCACCTACGACCCGATCTTCAGCCGCTGGAACTGGAACTACTCCTCGGGAGTCGCGCTCACGGACGCCGTCAGGCTTCCGGACGGGAGGCACCTGGCCGTGGGCACGGGCTCTCTCCTGCGCCGGGTGGGCGGGCTGACGGGGTGGACGAAGACCGGGATCGGGACGTCCACCACCCGGCTCAACGGCATCTGGCATGACTCCGGCTTCACGTGGATCGTCGGAGAGCCCGGGTCCGTCTATCGGGAGGATGGGGGCACCGAGCCGAGTGGTACCGCGCAGGTCCTGAACTCCGTGTGGAGCCGGGGGGAGAAGGCCTGGGCGGTGGGTGAGTTCGGCGTCATCGTGCAGCGCACCGGCTCGTCCTGGGCCGAGGTCCCGGGCGGCGTGGTGCGCAACATCCACGGGCTGTGGCCCTCGAGCGACGGGTTGTGGGCGGTGGGGGACAAGGGGCTGCTCATGCGCCGCGTGGGCGGGCGCTGGAGCACGGTGCTCCCTCCCGAGCAGAACGTCTTCCGCGACATCTGGGGGAGCGGGGACCGGGTGTGGGTGCTCGGCGACAGCGCCAGGGTCTACCTGTACCAGGACGGCCGTTGGACGACGGAGTTGACCGATGACAACCTGAACGCCTTGTGGGGCGTGGGCCCTGACCAGGTCTGGGGCGTGGGCCCGGGTGGAGTCATCCGGCGCCGCAATGCCAATGGCACCTGGGAGAGGGAGCCACTCAATGGCGGCAACGCCTTCGAGTTCAAGGCCATCTGGGGCTCGTCCGCCGGCAACCTCTGGGCCGTGGGCACCGGGGGCAACGTCTACCGGCGTGATCCCACGTGTGAAGCGGTCTCGTGCACCTGGCTCAAGCAGACCGGGGCTCCGGTGATTGGGTTCAACGATGTGTGGGGAACCCCCTCGGGCAAGCTGTGGGCCGTGGCCGGAGGGGGAGGCATCCATCACTACAATGGAAGCTCCTGGGTGGAGCAGCCCATCACCGGTGGCAATCCAGGCCTGCTCGCACTCACCGGACGGAGTGAGGGCGAAATCTGGGCCGTGGGCGGCAATGGCTCCGTCGCGACGTGGGACGGGAACACCTGGACCCTGCAGATCGTGACGGGTGGTCACGCCCTGAACGCGGTGGTGGCGGCGGGAGACACTGTCTGGGCAGGAGGGCTCGATGGGACGATCATCAAACACCAGTGACGGGCACGCCCCGCTCGAGCAGACCGTCCTGAGCGACCCGCTCATCGGGGCGCAACTGGGCGAGTACGTCGTCCGCGAGCGCATCGGCGAAGGCGGCATGGGCATCGTCTACCGGGGCGAGCAGCCGCTGATCGGCAAGCAGGTGGCCGTCAAGGTGCTGCGCGCGGAGGTGGGGGAGCGGTCCCAGCACGTGGAGCGGTTGCTGGCCGAGGCCCGTGCCGTCAACGCCATCCGCCACCGCGGCATCATCGACATCTTCAGCTTCGGCCAGACGCCGGACGGCCGGCAGTACTTCGTCATGGAGTACCTGCAGGGCAGCGCGCTCGACGCCCACCTCGCCCGGCACGGCTCGTTGCCGTTGCGTGAGGTGCTCCACATCTCCGAGGAGCTGCTGGACGCGCTGGCCGCCGCGCACGAGGCCGGTGTCATCCACCGCGACCTCAAGCCCAACAACCTCTTCCTGGTGCGGCAGCCCGGGGGGGGCACCTACGTCAAGGTGCTGGACTTCGGCCTGGCCAAGCAGACCTCCAGCACCCACGGGAACACGCCCCAGACGCAGCAGGGGATCGTCATGGGGACGCCGGAGTACATGGCGCCCGAGCAGGCCTGTGCGTTGCCGGTTTCCTCCAAGACGGACCTCTATTCCTTTGGAGTGATGCTCTTCCAGATGTTGACCGGGCAGCTTCCCTTCGCCGCCCGGTCCTCCATGGAGCTGCTCGTCCAGCACATCACGCAGCCGCCGCCTTCCGTGCTCACGCTGCGGCCGGAGCTGCCTTCCGAACTCGCGGCGCTCGTGTCGAAGCTGCTGGCGAAGGCGCCGGAGGAGCGGCCCGCGATGGAGGAGGTTCGCGCCGGGCTCCAACGGCTCGCGCGCCTGGTGCCGGAGGAGGGCGGCCCGGTGAAGGCCGTGCGCGGCGCGAAGCGCCCTCCCGCCCCGCGGCCGCTCCCCGCTCCCCCGAGCCCTCCCGAGGAGCACCCCGCCCTGGCGAAGACGGTGATCTCGCTGACGGCCATTCCGGTGGCTCGCCGGTCCCGGGCTCCGCTGATCGCCGTGGCCGGAGGGTTCCTGCTCACGCTGGGGGCGGGGTTGTTCTACTTCCCGCGCTCGGAGCCGCCACCCGTGGCCCCTCCCGTCGTCGAGGCCCGCGCCCCGGCCGTGGTGGAGCCGCCCCCCGCCGCGCCTCCCGCCGTGGCCGTGGCCTCCGCCGCCGAGCCGGTGCCTGCCGCCGAGCCCGCCCCTTTCTCTCCCGAGCCGCTGACTCCCCCAGAGTCTCCTTCCGGGCCGGCTCCGGACACCCGGCCCTCGAGCAACACAGCCCAGGTGCGCGGCCCACCCAGGGGACGCACCGAGCGCAACCCGTTGCTCGCGCGCATCGAGCGCCTGGAGAAGCGGCTGCGCTCGGCCGGGCTTCCGGACGATGAGCGGGAGCAGGCACTCGCCCTGTTGGAGAAGGCGCGGGACATGGCCGAGAAGGCGGATACGCCCGAGGAACGCAGGCGGGTTCTGATCAGCCTCGACCGGTGGACGGGTCAATTCCTCCCGAGGAACTGAGGGCCCCGTACCTTGACAGTGCGAGCGCGGCGTGTGCCACCATGCGCCCATGCTCTCGTTGGTGCTGGCGCTGGTCGCCGCGCAGACCGCCGCTCCTCAGGAGGCGGCCCTGTCGCGTGGGGTGGTGGTGATGAGCTCGCGCAGCGAGGGGCTCACGCCCATCGAGACCGTGGCGCTGGCGGAGCGGTTGTCCAAGGCGCTCCAGGACGCGCGGGTGCCGGTGGCGCTGAGTCCCGACGAGGCCATCTCCCGGCTCGGTCCCGAGCGGCGCCCCGAGCGCTGCCAGGTCAAGCCCGAGTGTCTCGCGGAGCGCGGGCGCGCGCTCGGGGTGGGGGCGGTGGTGGCGCTCGACTCGAGCAAGGTCTTCGATGATCTGCCCATGCGCGTCATGCTGCTCGACTCCCGCCAGGGCCGGATCATCCTGAGGCGCAGCTACACCGTCCCGGGCGCCCGGGTGGAGGAGCTGGACAGCGCCTTCCGGGACGTCAGCCAGGAGATCCAGAAGAGCCTCTCGGCGCTGCCCGGTTTCGAGGAGCCCCTGTCCTCGGATGCGCCCACGCAGCCCGGCGCCGTGGTGCTCACGCCCTCGCCAGCGGAGGCGCCGTCTCCCGCCCTCGCCGGGACCGCCCAGCCCTCGCGGCTGCCCGTGTACCTCACCCGGGGTGGCGCCGCGGTGGCCGGAGGGACCGCCCTCTTCTTCCTGGTGAGCGGGTTGCTTCAGGCCTCGGAGCTTCAGCAGGAGCTGCCGTCCGGCGATTCCAAGTGGACCTACGCGCAGGCGACCCAGCTGAGGGATGGCGCCAACCGCCAGCTGCTGCTCTCGGGCGTGCTCGCCGGGGCGGCGGGGGTGCTGCTCGGCGCCAGCTTCCTGCTGTCCTCGCCAGAGCCCATGAGCGAGGCTCCCACGGCCGGAGCGCGTTGAAAGGACAACGCCCTCCCATCTCCGTGCTGGCGTGAGCCGTGGGTCTTCCGCACCTTCAGGGCGCGAGGAAGGCCCAGGGCATGACGACGGTCGCGGAGTTCATCGAGAGGAACCGGCAGCAGCTCATCGAGCGCTACATCCGGGAGTTGAGCCAGTGGGAGTCTGCCCGGGGGTTTGGTCCGAACGAGCTGACGGACAGCTTTCCCGAGTTCCTCTCGGCGCTGGCGGCCATCTCCCGGCAGGGCCGCCGGGACGATCCCGCGAAGACGAGGTCGCGGCTGGAGGGGACCCACATCAGCCAGCGCGTGCGGTTGGGCTTCAACCAGGAGGAGGTGACGGACGAGTACGTCCTCATGGGCCGTCTCATCTCGGGCCTCTGGGAGGGGCTTCCACTGGAGCAGCAGCCCACGCTGGAGGACACGCGGCTCCTGTTCGAGGAGCTCCAGGGAGCGATGGACCAGGTGATTGTCACCTTCAGTGGCTACTCCCTGGAGGACCGGCAGCGGGAGAAGCGTTTCCTGAATCGCCTCAACGCGCTGGCGAGCGAGGTGATGGGAGACGGCGAGCACTTCATCCCCCTGCATGAGCGGCTGGGCGCCCTGGTGGAGGTGGTGCGGGAGGCCATGCGGGCGCAGGGGGCCGCGCTCCTGCTCATGGCCGCGGACGGCCGGACGCTCCTTCCCACCATGTTCACGGGCCAGTGGAACGCGCGGACCGAGACCGGGCCCGTTCCGCTGGACGGGTCCTCCTTCGTGGCCAGACTGGCCGCCTCCGAGGAGCCGCTGGAGTTGCCGGACGCGGCGGGAGCCGGACACGAGGTGTCCGAGGGCGTGCGCCTCAGTGGCCTGCATTCGCTGCTGGGGGCCAGGCTGTGGCCGCACGGCAAGCTGCTCGGGGTGCTCTACCTGGGGGTCGCGGAGATCCGGCCCTTCGAGCCCCAGGCCCGGCGCTACCTCGAGACGCTGGTGGAGTACCTCTCCGGCATCATCCAGAAGGCGCTCCTGCTCCAGCAGCTCCGGCAGGCCAACGAGCGGCTGGCCAGGTCCGAGACGTTCCACCGGCTGGCGACCGCGGCCATCAGCGACGCCATCTGGGAGTGGAATCTCCAGACGGACACCGTCACCTGGAGCGGGGGGGTGGAGAAGCTCTTCGGGCATACGCGGGAGCAGCTCGGCGGGCACGTCTCCGCCTGGTACGACCATATCCACCCGGAGGATCGCGAGCGGGTCGTCCACGGCATCCACGAGACCATCGCAAGCGGTGGGCAGCGGTGGAGGGACGAGTATCGCTTCCTCCACCAGGATGGCGGCTATGTCCACGTCACCGACCACGGCCTCGTCGAGCGGGACGCGAGCGGCCGGGCGGTGCGGATGGTGGGGGCGATGCAGGACATCACCGCGAGCAAGGCGGCGAGCGAGGCGCTCCGGGTGAGCGAGGAGCGGCTGCGGCTGGCGGTGCGCGCGGCGGAGCTGGGGACGTGGGACTTCTATCCGGTGACGGGCATCCTGCGCTGGGACGAGCGGTGCAAGGCGCTCTTCGAGCTGCCCCTGACGCCCGAGGTGACGTACGAGGGCTTCATGGCGGCGCTCCAACCGGAGGACCGGGAGCGCGCGCAAGAGGCCGTCCAGTGGGCGCTGCAACCGGACAGTGGCGGGGAGTACGACATCGAGTTCCGCCCGTTGAGGCAGAAGGGCCGGCCAGAGCGCTGGGTCCGCGCCATCGGCCGGGCCCTCTTCGAGGGAGGACGGGCCGTGCGCTTCATTGGCACCGCCCAGGACATCTCCGAGCGCAAGCACCAGCAGCAGGAGTCCCAGAAGCGCGCGGAGTTCGCCGAGCAGCTCATCGGCATCGTCTCGCATGACCTGCGCAATCCCCTCAATGCCATCACCCTGTCGGTGGCGGCGCTGTTGCGGCAGGAGGAGCTGGGCGAGCGCCAGGCGAAGGGGCTCGCGCGCATCTCGGCGGCGACGGAGCGGGCGACGCGGCTCATCCGGGATCTGCTCGACTTCACCCGGGCGCGGCTCGGAGGCGGCATCCCCATCGAGCGCAAGCCGTTGGACGTGCATTCCCTCTGCCGGCAGGTGGTGGAGGAGGTGAGGCTCGCCCATCCAGACCGGGATGTGGAGGTGGTGTGGAGCGGGGAGGGCACGGGCGAGTGGGATGGGGACCGGCTGGCCCAGGTCATCACCAACCTGGTGAACAACGCGCTGGCCTACAGCCCGCCGGGGACGCCCGTGCACGTGGAGACGCGGGGGATGGACGGCGCCGTGTTGCTCAGCGTGCACAACGTGGGCAGGCCCATTCCTCCCGAGCTGCTTCCGCGCCTGTTCGAGCCAATGACGCGGGGGAGGCCGGGAGGAGACGCGGCGAGCCGCAGCATCGGCCTGGGCCTGTTCATCGTGGCCAACATCGTCCATGCGCACGGAGGCACCATCGAGGTGCACTCCGAGGAGGCCACGGGCACGACGTTCACGGTGCGGCTGCCGAGGAGCGCGTCCACCCCTTCAGGAATGTGACCGGATACCCCCTCTCCCCTCGGGCGAGGGGAAATGGCCTCAGGAGTGCGGCTTGGACGGGGTGGGCTCGTCCTCGGGGACGGGCGCCGACTCCGTGTCCGCCAGCAGCAGCGCCTTCATCTTCTCCAGGCTCTGCCGCGTCTTGTCCACGAACGTGTTCTGCGAGCCGATGCGCTCGGCCGCCTCCAACGTGCGCTCGTAGATGTTGATGGACTTGGTGAGGAGGATCCGCACCTTCTTGCGCACCTCCTCGCGGTAGATGGCCGCCTCCTCCGCGTCCAGCTCCGCCGGGGCCGGCGAGTTCACCAGGTGCTCGTAGAGGTTCTCGTACATCGAGCCGATCTGCGACCCGGCCGCCGTTGCCCAGTGCCCGTTGCCCACCCGGATGGCGCGCAGGTAGTTGCCCTGTGCCGACAGCAGCAGCTCGGCCTTGTAGTTCAGGTCGTTGGCCAGCGCGTCACTGCCCTTGGCCGGGTCCAGCTTCACCTGGTCGTAGTGCTGCCGGTAGATCTCCCCGATGAAGAAGTGCGCCTGCGCCGGGAAGTAGTCCTCGATCTCGTCCTTGTCCGCCAGGGCCTCATACGTGGAGAGCGCTTGCCGCAGCGTCTTCTCCGCCTTCTCGCTCTGCCCCAGCTCCAGCTCGCACACGCCCTGCTGCACCTGGGCCTCCAGACGCTTGCTCACCGGGAGATCCGCGCGCCCGGCGATGGTGCCGAGCACCCTGGCGGCCTCCGCGAAGCGCTCCAGGTGGTACTGCGTCTCGGCCAGACGGAAGGCCGCGTCCAGTGCGTCGCCCGTGCCCTTCTCCGCGTCCGCCAGCTCGGAGAAGCGCAGGTTCGCCTCCTCCCACTGCTCCAGCCGCTCGTGGGCCAGGCCCGCGTTGTAGAGCGCCTCGAAGCGGTGCTTGCTCTGGGGGTGGAAGTCCGCCAGCCGCCCGAAGTAGCGCGCCGCCTTGGTGAAGTCGTTGGCCGCGAAGGCCGACGTGCCCCCGGCGAACAGCTCCTCGTCGTTGAGCGAGGCCAGCTCCAGGTCCGCCGTCACCGTCACGGGGTCGAACTGCACCTGCTGCCGGGGCGTCTCCGGCGTCTCGCGCACCGCCGTCCCCGTCGTCCGGCACCCCACCAGGCCCAGAACTCCCACCAACACCCACTTGCGCCAGGTGGCCAACATGTATGTCCTCCGCTGCATAGGTCGTCAGGGGCCCCCGGAGGGGCCGTCCAGGTTTCCTGCCTCCAGGACAGCAAGAGCCGTCCCGGAGTTCCCAGGCGGGGCGCAGCTTAACCTTCGCCCGGGTTTCCCGCCCGCATGGCTCGATGCCCGGCGGCCTGGCGGGCGCAGCCGTGGACACTTGGAGGAGCGACGATGCTGGCCTGCATGGACGTGGATTACCGGGACGAGGTCACCGTGGCCGCCTGTGTGCTCTTCCGGGACTGGGCCGATGCCGCCGAGGCCTCGCACCTCGTGGAGCGCGGCCCCCCCGCCGAGCCCTATGAGCCCGGCCAGTTCTTCCGCCGCGAGCTGCCCCACCTGCTCAAGGTGCTCGGCACGGTTCAGGAGCCGCTGGAGACGGTGGTCATCGACGGGTACGTGTGGCTGGGCGAGGAGCGGCCCGGGCTGGGCGCGCACCTGTACGAGGCGCTCGGGCGGCGCGTGCCGGTCATCGGCGTGGCCAAGACGGCGTTCCACTCGAGTCAGCTCGCGGTGCCGGTGCTGCGCGGGCAGAGCCAGCGTCCGCTGTTCGTCACCGCGGTGGGCGTGGAGGCCCGCGAAGCCGCCGAGTACGTGCGGCGGATGCATGGGGCCTCGCGGATTCCCACGCTGCTCAACCGGGTGGACCGGTTGTGCCGGGATTCGTGACGGAGGTGGGGCTTCCGGGAGCGCTCTTCACGAACTTGTCCAACAGTTGGACAAGTCTTGCGAGACCGGGCCCGGAGGGTGCTCCCGGGATTCAACCCGGGGGACTGGAACCCTCACCCCGTCCCTCTCCCGGGGGGAGAGGGGCAGTGGGGCCGGGAATCACTTCCTCGCCGATCAGGTAGCGCCCCGTGCGCCACAGCGCGCTGATCTCATGCACGTCCAGCTCGAAGCGCGGCACCTGGATGAGCGGCGTGTTCCCGGCCGCCGCCTGCAGCTCGGCGATGCCCCGGGCGTCCTGCTCCGCCAGCATCTTCAGCTCCCGCAGCGTCTGCTCCACCTTCGCGCGCCGCGCCGGGATGAGCCCCTGCATCTCCTCCCACAGCTGCGCTCCCGGCATCGGATGCACGCGGTTGACCACCACCGCCACCACGTCCATCGCGTTCTGCTTCAGCAGCCGGTGGAAGTGCATCACCTCGTCCAGCCGCTCGCGGCCCGGGCTCGTCACCAGCACGAAGCCCGTCTGCTCCGCCGCCAGCAGCTCGCGCACCCCGCGCGCCCGCTCCCGGAAGCTCTCGTTCATCGGCGCGATGGCCATCATGAAGGCGGCCAGCTCCTGCAACGTCTCCGTGCCGGTGAACTTGGAGATCGTCTTCGCCGCGTAGCTGCTGCCCAGGCTGAACAGGGAGAGGCCAATCCGGCCCGCCGCCAGCGCGGGCGTGAGCAGCCACTTGGCCGCCTCGTTGTCGAGGAAGTCCAACACCCGGTTGGGCGCCTCGAGGAAGTCCAGCGCGTGCGCCGTGGGCGGCGTGTCGAGCACGATGAGCTCGTAGTCGCGCTTCGTGCGCAGCTCCCACAGCTTCTCCATCGCGATGTATTCCTGGCTGCCCGCGAGCGCGCTGGAGAGCGACTGGTAGAAGCGGTTGGAGAGGATCTTCTCGCGCTTGTCCGGTGGGGCGTACTTGAGGATGAGATCGTCCCACGTCTGCTTCATGTCCAGCATCATCGCGTGGAGACGGCCCCGGGGCTTCACCCCCAGGGGTTCCAGCGCGGAGGCGGGGACCTCGGCTTCCACGTTGCCCAGGGCGTGGAGCCCCAGCGAGTTGGCCAGCCGCTTGGCCGGGTCGATGGTGCACACCAGGCTGCTGCGCCCATCCACCGCCGAGCGCAGCGCCAGCGTCGCGGAGATGGTCGTCTTGCCCACGCCTCCCGAGCCGACGCACACCAGCACGCGCTTCTTCTTCAAGGCCTCGGAGAGCGCGTTCATGCCCCGGCCTTCCCCGTCACCATCGGCTCCAGGTGTCCCATCACCTGCTCGATGGCCGAGCGGTCGAAGTCCGGCGTGAAGATGCGGGGCACCTGGTACACCGGCACGTGCAGGTTGCGCTCCAGCTTCATCTCCGAGAGCACCGTCTGCGCCGCCCGGTCATGGTGCGAGCGCGCCACCCGCAGCAGCTCCGGCTGATCCACCAGTGCCTCCAGGTCGTCCTCGGTGAAGCGCTCGAGGAAGGCCGCGTTCAGCACCGCCGCATGCGTGCGCACCTTCACCTGATCGCGCAGCGCCGCGTGCAGCTCCAGCGTCTCGTTCACCGGCAGCTCCTCCGGCAGCGACACCAGCACGGCCGCCGTCACCGCGGGGTCCTCGAGGATATCGCGCATCTTCAGGGCCTCGCGGGTCATGGGCCCGGGCGGCAGCGTTTGCAGCAGCACCTGCGGCACGCGCAGGAAGGTGATGGCGTGGCCCGTGGCCGGCGCGTCCATCACGATGGTGTCCCACAAGGGCTTGCCATCCGGCCGCTTCTCCTGGGCGTGGTAGAGGATCTTCCCCAGCAGCACCAGCTCCTGCAGCGAGGGGATGAAGCGCAGGAAATAGCGCACCACCTTGTTCTCGAAGACCGTCTTGTAGAGGGTCTCGAAGCGCAGGACCATGAGCGCGTACTCGCGCATGGCCTCCTGGGGGCGCACGTCCACCGCCCAGAGGTTGTCCTCCAATTTCGTCACCTCGGGGCCCACGGGCTTGTGCCCGAGCAGGCGGCTGATGCGCTCCTGGGTGTTGATTTCACACACCAGGGTACGCCTGCCGGCGCGCGCCGAGCGCAACGCCAGTGCCGCGGCGATGGTGCTCTTGCCCACGCCACCCTTGCCAGAGACGATCCACACCCTCTTGTCGAGCAGGCCGGCCATCGGGAGCGGCGAACCGTAGGGATGCCCCTCCCCCCTGTCAACGCGCTCTGTCATCTGGAACCCATCGCTTGACACGTCGCGTCGTGTCCTTCCAGAGTTCGCGCGTTTTCTCCAGAACCTTCCGCGTCCCCCGTGTCGAATCGCGCGGATTGATGGACACCCCCATGCTCAAAGACAACCCCGTGGTGAAGAAGCTCGTCGAGACCGGCGAGGAGCGCGCCGGCAAGCTGGCGCAGCAACTGATGTCCAACGAGAAGTTCGTGGCGGCGGTGCAGACGGTGGTGGCGCGCACGCTGGCGGCCAAGGGCACGTTGGATGGAGCGCTGCGCTCGGCGCTGTCGGCCATGAACCTGCCCTCCAGCGCGGACGTGGAGCAGCTGCGCAACAAGGTGGATGACCTGGAGCGGTTGCTGTCCTCGGTGGAGTCCAAGCTGGACACGCTGACGGCCGCGGCCAAGAAGAAGTAGAGGGCCCTCCATGCGGCGCATCGCCTTCATCAACGAGAAGGGTGGCACCTGCAAGACGACGCTGGCGGTCAACACCGCGGCGTGGCTCGCGCGGGACCGCGGACTGAAGGTCCTGCTGGTGGACCTGGATACGCAGGGGCACGCGGGCAAGTCGCTCGGCCTGGACGTGCGCACCCTGCCGCGCAACGTCTTCCACCTGCTCACCGATCCGGCCGTGCGCCTGGAGGACGTGGTCCAGCCCTCGGCCGTCGAGGGCCTGTCCGTCCTGCCCGCCTACAAGGAGATGGCGGACTTCCCCCTGGTGGTGGCCCAGGACGAGCGGCGTGCACACCGGCTCGCCGGGCGGCTCGAGGCCGCGGAGGCCGCCGGCTTCGACGCCATCGTCTTCGACGCGCCGCCGTCCATGGGCATCACCACGCGCAACATCCTCGTGGCCGCCACCGAGGTGGTGGTGCCCGTGGCCCTCACGTACTTCGCGCTCGATGGCTGCGCCGAGGTGGCCGACACCGTCCGTCAGGTCGCCGAGACCGAGGGCCGTCCCGGCTTGCGCATCACCAAGGTGGTGCCCACCCTGTACCGGCGCACCGCGCTCGCCACCGCCATTCTCGAGCGCCTCAAGGCCTACTTCCCCGAGACCCTCGCCGCCACGCCGCTCGGCTACAACGTCAAGGTGGACGAGGCGCAGAGCCACGGGAAGACCATCTGGGAGTACGCCCCGAGCAGCACCGGCGCCCGGATGCTCGCCGCCATCGCCACGGAGATCTTCGACGGGGCGCCCGCGAAGGCCTCGAAGCGCGGGAAGAAGGCCGCCAGCGGGGCGTAACAGGGGGCAACCCGCGAGCCTCGATACCCTCACCCCGGGGGGGCTTGCCCCCCCTTTGAACGACGGGGGGCTCCTCTCCCAGGGGGAGAGGGTGTTTGGCGGTGAGGGGAGACTGGGCGGGGAGGGTGCTACTGCTGCTTGCTCTTCTCGAGCTCGTCCAGCTTCTTCTCGAGCTCTTCCAGCCGCTGCGTCAGCACCGCCATGTCGCGGCCCAGCGCCGGCAGGTTGCCCGCCAGGTTCTCCACGGCGTGCTTCACCCGCTCGTCGATCTTCTTCTGCCAGTCCTCCAGCGCCCGCTGGCTCGCCTTGAGCAGCTCCGCCGGGCCTCCCGGCGCGTTGTCCTCGTCCTGCTTGCTCGGCTCCTCGGCGAGCGGGGGAGCGTCCTCCTGCGCGCCTTCCTCCTTCTCGCGCCTCAGCAGCTTGTCCAGCCGCGACTCGGCCTCCTCGCGGATGGAAACCACACGGGGAGTGACTTCCTTCTGGATGAAGCCCGTCAGCGACTCGCCCGGGTGCCGGATGATCTCCCGCAGCACCGTCAGCGGCATCCGGTTCCGCTTCTTCTCCTCCTCGAAGATGATCTGCGCCAGCGTGACCGAGGTGAGATCCTCTTTCGTCCGATTGTCGACGATCTGGACCTCCACACCCTCCTTGATCATCGCGGCGATCTCATCCAGGGTCACATAGCGGCTCTCGACGGTGTCGTAGAGCTTGCGGTTGGTGTACCGCTTGATGACCTTGGGCTCCTTGCCCGGCACGCCTGCCTGCTCTGGCTCGCTCATAATCTCGTTCCCCGCCCACTGCGGATGCTTGAGCACACGGTGTGGGACAGAAGCCTGTAGCAGAGGGGTGGGGGGCGGGCAAGCCGGGTGGAGGCATGCTCGCGATGACGCCCCTCTGCGCCTATACTCCCGGACCGGCCGAGCCCTGAATGATCGTCAAGTGTGAGCGGTGTCAGACGCGGTTCAAGATCCCCGACGAGAAGGTGACGGACAAGGGGGTCAAGGTCCGCTGCACGAAGTGTCAGCACACCTTCAAGGTCGCGCGTGAGGACTCCCCGTCCGCCGCGCCGGCCCCGGGTGTGCCTTCCCTGGATCCGGCCGCGAAGCCGCCGGCCACTCCTCGTGCGGGTACGCCCCTCGAGGTGCCCCGGGCCTCCCCGCCCGCTGGCAAGGCCCCGGCTCGCCCCGGGGGTCTGGACAACCTTTTCGATGGGCCCGTGAGCGCCAACGCGTCGGTTCCGGGTATCGCCTCGTCTCGCGGAGGAGCTCCCTCCGTGCTGCCGCGCATCGGCTCGATGGAGCCGCCGAAGACGCCGGCGACCATCGATCTGGACCCCTTGATGGAGTTCATGGGGGAGAACACCCCCACGCCCGCCGAGGCGCTCAAGCTCGCCGCCAAGGCCCCCATTCCGAACAAGCCCGCCGGAGCGCTCGCGACCGGCCCGGCCCAGGCGCCCAAGCCCGCGGCTCCCGCGCCCAAGCCCGCCGCGCCCGTGCCCGTGCAGGTGCCGGCGAAGAGCCCTCCCTTGCAGGTGCCGGCGAAGAGCCCCGCGCTCGCGCCCGTGAGCAGCGCTCCCTTCTCCTTCGACGAGAACGACCCGTTCGGCTCGACCGATACGGAGGCGACGCTCCCGGCTCCGGTGCCCACGTTGCCGCCCAGGCCGGTCCCCACGCCCGTGCCCGTCCGGAGCGCTCCGCCCGCGCCCAAGCCGGCCCAGGCCGCCGCGCCCGTGCCCGTGCAGGTCCCGGCCCGGAGTCCCGCGCCCGCGCCTCGCGCCCCCGTGCCCGTGGCCATCGAGGAGCGTGATCCGTTCTCCTTGCCTCCCGAGGACGCGCCGACGATGCGGGCCTCGCCCACGCTGCCGCCTCGCGGTGCGGCGCCCGTGGCCCTCGAGGAGCATGATCCGTTCTCCCTGCCTCCCGAGGACGCGCCGACGATGCGGGCCTCGCCCACGTTGCCCGCTGCGCCCGCCGCTCCGGTCTACGAGGAGATGGAGGGTCTCGAGGGCAACAACCCGTTCGTCTCGTTCGAGCCTCCGCCGCCGGCCCCGGCGCCCAAGCCGGCCCGTGCCGCGCCCGTTCCGGTTCCCGCCGCGGCTGCTGGTGAGGACAACCCGTTCGCCGCGTTCGACCCGGTGGCGGCACTGCCTCCGGCCGCGGCACAGGCCCCCGCGCCGGCTGCCGGTGAGGACAATCCGTTCGCCGCGTTCGATCCGGTGGCGGCGCTGCCTCCGGCTTCGAAGGCGCCGGCGCCCGCTCCGAGCCCCGCGCCCGCCGCGCCCTCGGGCATTCCGGATTGGGGTGCTCCGCAGCAGGGGGCTCCCTCGGGCATTCCGGACTGGGGTGCTCCGCAGCAGGCCCCGCCGTCGGGCATTCCGGACTGGGGTGCGCCGCAGACGGTCGCGGCCACGCCCATCGCCAAGGCGAACGCGCCCACGGAGCGCAACCCGTTCCCGGACTTCCCGGGGCCCGGAGAGGGCGGTGCGCCGGGCCGCGAGGTCCTCGAGGATTTCCCACCCGCGCCTCCGCCGCCGGTGATCGCCGCACCGCCGCCTCCCAAGGTGGATCAGGCACCTGGCGGGAGCTCGGGTCCGGGCATCGCGCGGCGTCTGGCCTCGTTGGCCGCCCAGCTCATGGTGGCGGCGGTGCTGGTGGTGGGCCTGCTCGCCGTGGCCATGGCCTGGCTCAACGATGGGCGGATGGAGCTGTCGCCCGAGCGCATGCGCGAGCTGGTGTCGCCCACGCGGCCCCTGGTGGCGAAGGATCTGTCCAACGGCCTCTACGAGACGGGGGCGGGGCACAGCCTCTTCTTCGTCCGCGGCGAGGTGGAGAACCGTGGCACCTCCGCCATCCGGGTGAAGGCGGGCGTCGCGCTGTACGAAGGAGATCAGCGGGTGAAGTCCGCGGAAGGCATCGCGGGCGCCGTGCCCACGCCCGAGGAACTCTTCCAGCTCACCAGCCCGGCGGACGCCGAGACGCTGCGGGCCCGTCTGGACGCCGCCGCCAAGGAAGTGGCTCCCGGGGCCCGGGCGCCCTTCGTCGTCTTCTTCTACGAGTACCCCTCGGATCTGGCGGACTTCCGGCTCGAGGTGACGCTCGAGCAGCAGACGGCGGTCGCCAGCGGAGGAGCGAAGGAGGGAAGCGCCGGCGATGCCAAGCCGTGAGGAAGCCAGGTCCGTCATCCACAAGCTCCACGCCCTGAGCGGGAGCGCGGAGATCGTCCGCAAGGCCGCCGCGCGCGAGCTCGCGCGGAGGGATCCGCTCGACGCGAACGAGCTGCTCAACGAGGTCATCTTCCTGGCCCGGGGTGGCTGGGAGCCGGCCACGTGCGTGCTCTCGGCCTTCGTGTCGGCGCTGGGCCGGGAGGCGGCGAGCATCCCCTACGCGGACTCCATGCGCCGCATGGCCGAGGTGCAGTCGCTGGAGTCGGTGGCGGACCTCTTCGAGACGGGGCCGGCCCAGAAGGAGTTCGACGAGGGGGCGGCGGCCAAGGCGGACGCGAAGCTGCTCACCCAGTCGCTGGGGCACCTCAAGCAGCAGGCGCGGCTCACGAGGGACCCGGACGTGCTCTCGCGGCTGGTGACGGCGAGCAACCCGGCGGTGGTGCGCAACGCGCTCCTCAACCCCCGCCTCACCGAGCCGCTGGTGGTGCGCATGGCGGCGCGCCGTCCGGCCCGGCCGGAGCCGCTGGTGGAGATCTGGAAGTCGCCGCGCTGGTCCACGCGTCACGGGGTGCGCCGGGCGCTCGTCTTCAACCCGTACCTGCCACCGGAGGTGGGGGTGAAGATCGTCCCGCTGCTCAACGTGAATGACCTGGAGGAGCTGGCCAGGGACTCGTCCGTGCACCCCTCGCTGCGCGAGCAGGCCGAGCGTCTGCTGGCCGGGGGGATGGTACCCGGCTCGAACTAGCCGCGCTTGGGGCCGGAGTCGGTGTAGTCGGCGTCGGACACGTCCTGGCCGCGCTTGGCGCGGGGCAGCGTCTTCACGTCCACGAGGTCCTCGCCCTTCGAGGCCTTCTTGAACGAGTAGACGAACTTGCCCACGGCATTGCCGAGCTGACCCATCCGGGCGGCGGAGAACACCACCACCAGGATGAACGCGATGAACAGAATCTCCCCGGTACGCAGCCCCAGCATGCCGCGCACAGTGCAGCAAAGCCGGGGGTGAGGCAAGCCGCCTGTCACCCTCCGGACGGAGGAGGGGCTTCAGGACGCTCGCCCTGGGGGCCGGGCTGTTGCAGATTGCGCGGCATGCTCCTGCTCGCCCACCGAGGTGCCAGCGCCGATGCCCCGGAGAACACCCTCGACGCCTTCCAGGAGGCCGTGGCCCAGGGGGCCGACGGCGTGGAACTGGACGCCATGGTGTGCGGCTCCGGCGAGGTGGTGGTGTGCCACGACGAGCACCTGGAGCGGCTGGCCGGCCTGCCCTGGGAGGTGCGCACCACGTCCTATTGGAAGCTGAAGGGGGCGGACGTGGGCAGCCGGCTCGGCTTCAAGCCCGCGCGCATTCCCCTGTTGGAGGAGGTGCTGGACGCGCTGCCCTCGCACTTCCTCATCAACATCGAGCTCAAGTGCGACCAGGCGGATGACGGGGGCCTGTCCCAGAAGGTGGCGGAGCTCGTCATGCGGCGCGGGCTGGCCGGGCGGGTGGTGATTTCCAGCTTCAACCCGCTGTGCCTCTTCCGGACGGCGGCGGCCGCGCCCTCGTTGCGCCGCGGTTTCCTCATCGATCCGGACAAGCGCTGGGGGCCGCAGGCGTACGTGGTGACGCCGCTCGTCTCGTCGCACTCGGTGCACCCGTGCCACGAGCAGTGCACGCCGGAGCGGGTGGAGGAGTGGCGCCGCCGGGGCCTGCGCGTGGCGGTGTGGACGGTGGATGACCCCACGCGCGCCCGGCAGATGGAGGAGATGGGCGTGTCCTATCTCATCACCAACAAGCCCCGCGCCATTCGCGAGGCCCTGCGCGGCCGGGCGGCCTGATCTCTTTCAGACAAGTGGGCGAAGATATCCCCTCTCCCCTCGGGAGAGGGTCAGGGTGAGGGTGCCCGGTCCCGTTCTTCAACCCGTGGCCCCCAGAGTGTGGACAGGGGGTTCAACCCGGGTTCACCCGATACCCTCACCCCGTCCCTCTCCCGAGGGGAGAGGGGAAATGGCCGCGGAGAGGACCTGGATTCGGGGAAGGGACTTCCCTGAAGATGAACTAGAAATCCAGGCCGAGCGTGGTGCTGAAGGCCAGCACCGCGGGCAGGGCGCGGCTGCGCGTCGCTCCCGTCTCAGTGTTGGCCACCTCGAGGAAGCCCTGGTTGCTCAAGGACACCTCGGCGCCAAGCTGCAGCGCGCCGCCGATGAAGCGCACGCCCCCGTAGAGGCGGCTGTTGATGTTCTCCATCAGCTTCACTTCCTGGTACACGCCGGTGTTGTTCAGGCCCGCGTAGGGGTCCGCGCCGGTCGTGCTGCCGCGCGTCCGGGCCTGATCGAAGTCGAGCGTGTCCGTGCTGGCCGCCACACCCGTCAGGTCGAGGCCACCGTAGGGGGTGAGCGTCACCATGCCCCCGAGCGGGAACTGCTTGCCCACGCCGAAGTCGAGGCCCGCCGCCGTCAGATCGAAGTCCTTGTTGCCCATCAGCCGCGTCACGTGCAAGCGCACGCCGACGTCCGGCAGCCAGGTGAAGCCCTCGTTGACGGCCCACTTCAGCTCGCCGGTGGCGGCGAACATGCTGCTGCGGTCAATCCACCCCACGCGGGCGCCCAGCTCGAAGGAGAAGGGCAGGCCCTTGCGCACGTGCACCGAGGGCAGCAGCAACGGATTGGTCGGCACCCCCTCCGTGGGGATCGTCACCTGTCCGTCCGCGTTGCCCGGCGTGGGCAGGCCGATGACACTCAGCTCCGCGTTGAGCGAGAAGCCCGCGTGCCCCAGCGTCTCCGGCGGCATCAGGTTCGCCGACGTCATCACCGCGGCGAAGGTGCGCGCGAAGGCACGGAAGTCTCCGTTGGCCTCCGGCTTGTAGTTGGCCGACGGCGTGGTCGAGCCAGCACTCGCGACGGGGCTCGGGTTGCCGAGATCCGTAATCCTGATGTCATTGCGGTCCGCGTACGCGGCGGAGCCGCACACCAGAACCGCGAGGGCCATCCCACGGCTGAACGTCCGCATCCTCAGTACCGCCTCCCAGGCGCGCGTCCGGCGGCGGCGCCAATCGGAGCGACGCTAGCGTGCGTCCGAGGAAAGCGTCAATAAAACGGGCGGCTTCCGAGGGGACCCCGGGGTCCCGACGAAAGCCGCCCGGAATACGGACGATCAGCCCGTCTACCTGCTACGGCGTGGCCGACTTGGCCGGCTTGCTGGCCGAGGCCGGCGTCACCTTCTGGGCCACCTCGGCCGGACGGCGGCGGATGACCAGGGTGCGGCGGCTGGCGAAGTCGGTGCTCTCACGGGCCACCACCAGCACGCTGTTGTTGCCCTCCTTCAGGGAGAACTCGGTGCTGAACTTCAGCTTCTGCGGCTCGCCGCCCTTGGCCTTCGGGTCCACGCCCTGGAAGTAGACCTTCTGGTCGTTCACCAGCACGTACATGTCCAGCAGACCCTGGGCGTCGTCTACCTCACCGGAGAGGGTGTACTTCTCGCCGTTGGCCACCAGGCCACCCTGGGCCAGGTCCACGTCGAGCTTGATCTCCGGCGGCGAGCGGCGCGCCACGTACGTCAGCCCCTGGGGCGCCGTGGCCTTGCCGCGCGTGTCGCGGGCGTCCTCGGTGCTCACGAAGGCGAAGCGGTCCTTGTCCAGCTCTACCCGGTAGTAGCCCTTGGTGGCGGCTTCCGCGTTGAGCACCGCCGGGCGGGACAGCCGCGCCAGCACCTGGGCGCCCTGCTCCGGCGACGCCAGCAGCGCCGCCTTCTCCGACACCTTCACCAGGCCCTTCTTCGGCTCGAACTTCGCCACCGGCGCGTCCGACACGGGCAGCTCCAGCTTCTCCATGGCGAACTCCTCCAGCGGCTCGTCCACGATGGCCAGACGCAGCGGGAAGGTCTTCCCGTCGTAGCCCTTCTTCACCGCCAGCTGGAAGCGCGCCGTCTTCGTCTCGCCCGGGGCCAGCTCGCCAATCTTGAAGCGGCCCTTCTCGATGAAGATGTCCGGATCCCCCAGGTTCTTGATCTGCGCGAACGAGTCGAGCGCCTTGCCCTTGCCCGTGTTCGTCACGTCCATCACCAGGGTGATGTCCTCGCCGCGCTGGGCGGTGCCGTCGCGGTTGCAGGACTCGCAGGCGTCGATGACCTGCCAGTTGAAGGCGAAGGCGGGACGCGGCAGCTCGGCGAAGTTGAGCTCGCTCACCAGCGTGGTGGGCAGGGCCCCGTGGTCGTCGTGGAACTTCACCGTCACCTCGTCCCGGCGGGACGTCAGGTCCTTGGGCAGCTTCACCTTCACCTTCCACGTCTTCTTCTCACCCGGGGCGAGGCTGCCGATGAGGAACTCGCGGCGATCCAGGTAGTAGTTGTCGCTCTCCGTCCAGGCGTGCACGCGCTTGAGCGGCTCGGTGCCCTTGTTCTCGGCGGTGAGCACCAGGTCGAACGTCTCGCCCGCGGCGATGCGCTGGTCCGCGGAGGGGCTGAAGGTGGCCGCGAGCTTCACGTCCTTGGGCGTGGGGCCCGCGTTCCAGTCCACGTTGAGGGCCTGGATGGCGGAGTTGATGCGCTGCTCCTCCTCCTCGCGCTTCTTCTCCACGAAGCCCTTGCCCTTCTGCAGCATCTGGCGCCGGTCGGCGTAGGGCATCTGCAGGACGTAGTCGCGGGCGAACTGCACCTCGAAGTCCTCCTTCACCTCGTCCTGGCTCTCGGCATCCATCTGGTCGTCCAGTTCCTCGCCGGTGCCCACCGAGTCGATGTCCAGCAGCGGGCTGGGCGCCGTGCCCTGCTTGGCGGCCGTCTCGGGATTCTTGGCGGCCTCCTCCTGCTTCTTGGCGAGCGCCTGCTGCTGCTTCTCGTCCAGCTTGAGGTACTTCACCGACTCCAGCGGCTTCTCGCGGCCCAGCACGTCCTCGCGCTTCTTGGCCACCGAGTCCGAGTTCGGGTTGCCGAAGTGCTGATCCAGGTCCGCCTCGCCAATCGTCTTGCGCGGGGCGAACACCAGCACGCGATCCTCCGTGACGGCCGAGGGCACCAGCTCGATGTCCGGGACGATGCCCACCTCCTGGATGGAGACGTCACCGGGCGTGAGGTACTTGGCGATGGTCAGCTTCAGCGCGCTGTCGTCCGGGAAGTCATAGAGCACCTGCACGCTGCCCTTGCCGAACGTCTGGCGGCCGATGATGACGGCGCGGTTGAGGTTCTTGAGCGCGCCCGCGACGATCTCCGACGCCGAGGCGCTGCCCGCGTTCACCAGCACGGCCACGGGGTAGGTGTCCTCACCCTCGTCCGGACGGGCGCGCTTCTCCTCGCGCAGCTTGTCGGACAGGCCCACCGTCGAGACGATGGTGCCGCTGGACAGGAAGGTGTCGGACACCTGGATGGCCTGCTCCAGCAGACCGCCCGGGTTGCCGCGCATGTCCAGCACCACACCCTTGAGGCCGCCCTTGGCCTCGGTCTGCCGGCGCATCTCGCTGAGCGCCGCCTGCAGATCCCTCGTGGTGTTGCCCTGGAAGTTCTTCAGGCGCACGTAGCCCACGTTGCCGGCCAGCAGTTTGTGCTGGACGCTCTCGATGGAGATCATCGCGCGGCTGAGCGTCATGGGGCGCGGCTTGTCCCAGCCCTTGCGCTCCACGGTGATGGACACGCGGCTGTCCACCGGGCCACGCAGCTTGGACACGGCCTCGTTGAGGTCCATGTTGACCGTGGACTCCTCACCAATCTTCTTGATCTGATCATCCTTCACGATGCCCGCGCGCGCCGCCGGCGTCTTGGGCAGCACCTTCACCACGGTGAGGTTGCCCTCGCGCATCTGGATGACGAAGCCCAGGCCGCCGAACTCGCCCTTGGTGGAGAGCTTCATCTCCCGGTACACCTCGGGGCGCAGCAGCACCGAGTGCGGATCCAGCGTGGAGAGCATCCCGTTGACGGCCGCGTACTCGATGTCGCGGGTGTCGTCGATGGGACGCATGTTCTTGTTCACGAAGTCGAAGACGTCCTTGAGCGTGAAGGACATCTTCCAGAGCGAGTCCACGTGGCTGATGTCGAACTCACGCGTCTTGCCGTTGACGTTGACGTTGAGCTTGCCGGACTCGGCGTTGCCGTCCACGAGCACGTCCGGGACGCTCTTCTCCACGTACTCCAGCGCGGAGATCATCATCTCCTTGGGCTTCACGCGCTTGGGGTCGACGTAGTTGTCCTTCACATAGAGGATGACCTTGGTGAAGACGCGGAGGGAGGAGAGGTCATGCGTGGGGCCTCCCTTCTCACCGGCGATGCGGGAGGAGTCCGAGCTTCCCTGGCCGGCCTCCGCCACGCCGAGTGTCAGCGGCAGGGGCGCCCGGTCGTTGCCCACGAGGGCCCAGGCGCCAAGGAGAACGGCGACGGCGGTGATCCGGCGAAAGAGTCGCGGCATGGTTCATCCAGGGTGGGGCCCGTGGGCCCCGGGGGTGATACGTGAAAAGCCCAGCAAATCCGAGCGGTTGGCGTGAAGAACGAGTGCCGGGAGCAACCGGGCAAGCCTAATCATGGCCTCTTGGTGCTTCAAGCGGACGCCTTCCCGCAGCGTTCGATAACGCCACCAGGGCCCGGAGCGTTCCCGCCTCGGAGCCTCCGGACGAGACAACCGGCCCCCTGGATTATTTCCCGGCGGGCCCGGCCGAGGGGGGAGGAGGCACGTTGCCCACGGCGAGCAGCCCCCGGTACAGGAGGGTGCCGCCCACGACGGCCACCGGCAGGAAGAGGGTGTTGAGGATGGGAACCCAGAGCAGGACGTAGACGCCCGCCCCGAAGCCGAGGCAGAGGAGCCAGCGCTGGCGCATCACCCGGCGCACCTCGGCGAAGGGGTACTGGTGGCGCGTCATGGGCGCGGCCAGGTGTTCACCCGCCAGCCAGAGCGTCGTCCACAAGGTGCCCAGCACCGTCCACGCGATGTTGCCCACCACCGGTATCAGGTTGAGCGGGAAGATCACCGCCAGTCCCAGCAGGAGCAGGGAGAGGCGTGCCAGGGTGTGCCCCAGGCTGGTGGCCAGTCCCTGGAGGAAGGAGCCGAGCCGGAAGGGGGGCGAGGTGTAGCCGCCACACTGGGCCTCGGTGAGCTCGGACAGGGGGTCCTGCAGGGGGGCCAGCACCAGGGGGACCACCACGTTGGCCCCCACCACCAGCAGGACGAGGAACATCAACACCAGCACGAGGTACCAGAGGGCCTGGCTGTACCAGGGCCCGGGGCGGGTCCACATCCACCCCAGCAGGTCCGGGGTGTACCTCCAGAGCAGGGCGAAGAGGGCGCCCAGGGCCACCAGGGTCACGGCGGCACACAGGGCGGACAGCCGCTTCAGCGCGGGGGTGCGGAAGATGAGGTTTCCGGCTCGGAACAGGAGGCCGAGCCCCTGGAGCACGTCCGCTGGACCGGCCCGGGCGGAGAAGGGGGGCACCGGTGAGGGGTGGGTCGAGGGGTGGGTCATTGACGTCACGATGCGCAAATGACGGCAGTGGGGTCAACGACCGTTATATAGGGCCGCCATGTCTCTCGATCTCCAGCGCGCCACCTCCGAGCCCATCACCTCCGTCGACATGCTGTTGGCGGGTTTCCGCTCCGCTGAGAAGCCCCCCTCACAGCACCTGCTGGGACTCGAGCACGAGAAATTCGTCTATCCCGTCCAGTCCGCGCGGCCCGTGCCGTACGAGGGGCCCTCGGGCATCGGGGCGCTGCTGGAGCGGCTGGCTCCCAACGGCTACACCCCCTTCCGGGAGACGCCGGCCTCCCCCGCCATCGCCCTGCAGAAGGGGATGCTCACCATCTCGCTGGAGCCCGGCGGGCAGCTGGAACTGTCCGGCTCGCCCCTGCGCACCGCGCGCGAGGCCCACGCGGAGAACCTCGCCCACCTGGCCGAGGTGAAGGCCGCCGCGGGGCCGCTCGGCCTGCGGCTGGTGGCCCTGGGCTACCGGCCCTTCGCCACCACGGCCGACATGCCGTGGATGCCCAAGACGCGCTACCTCGCCATGCGGCAGTCCCTGCCCGAGCGCGGCCGCCTGGCCCTCAACATGATGTTGATGACCTCCACCGGCCAGGTATCTCTCGACTGGTCGAGCGAGGCGGACTGTGTGCGCAAGACGGTGCTGACGGCGCGCCTGGCTCCGCTGATGGTGGCCCTCTACGCCAACAGCCCCATCGTGGACGGCAAGCCCTCGGGCTACATGTCCTTCCGCAACCGCGTCTGGGACGAGGTGGACCCCACCCGCTGTGGCTACCTGCGCTCCTTCTTCGACGGCTCCTTCTCCTACCGTGCCTATGTGGACTGGGCCCTGGACGCGCCCATCCTCTTCCTGCGCCGGCGCGGCGAGTACCTCCGTCCGAAGATGACCTTCCGTCAGTTCATGAAGGACGGCTTCGAGGGCGCGCCCGCCGACATGTCCGACTGGACCGACCACCTCTCCACGCTCTTCCCCGAGGTGCGGCTGAAGAAGGTGATGGAGGTGCGCGGCGCGGACTGCGTGTCGGCGCCGATGACGGGCGCACTCGCGGCGCTGTGGCGGGGACTGCTGTACGGCCCGGGCGCCATGGACGAGGCCGAGAAGCTGCTGCCCCAGCTCTCCTACGAGGAGCACCTGGCCTTCCACGACACCGCGCGCCGGCAGGGTCTGGCGGGGCGGCTGCGCGACCAGGAGATCCACCGGCTCGCCGGGGAGATGGTGGCCATTGCCCGCCGCGGCCTGGAGCGACTGGATCGCGAGGACGCGCCCCTGGTCGAGCCGCTCGCCGAGGTGGCCGCCTCGGGCCGCTCGCCCGGCCAGTCCGTGCTGGAGGCGTGGGAGAAGGATCCCCGTCCCGAGGCACTGCTCGACCGCGCCGCCCTCTAGGACGGGCTTCCGGGGGCCGCTGTGGGCGGCCCCATGCGGAGAGGATCCCAGACGTACTCCTCGGTGGGGATGAGCTTCATGTTCGTCAGGCCATGGCGTGCGACGAACCCGGCGAAGCGCTCGGAGACGACGATGCTGCCCGGCAGGCCTCGGGGACGGAACACGTCCTCGCCGGACCAGGTGCCCGGCTCCAGGGTGTAGCCGTGGATGGAGTCCACTCCCGTGGAACGGCACTCCAGGCATGTCACGGGCTCGACACGGCGTATGCGGCTGTGCGCCTCATCCACGGCGGCACGGCTGTAACAAGCGGTGACGGCGAAGTAGCGAGGGACTGCACCGGGCTTGGGGCCCTTGCGCATCCTGCGCACCCGCAGCACCTCGACGGGATGGAAGCCGAGCAGCCCGGTCAAGCCATCCTGTCGGAAGGCCTCGGCGAAACGCTCGGAGACAAGTATGTCATGGCCAGGGCCATCGACGAAGTCGCCAAGGCTCTGGCCATACAATTCCAACTTGACGCGGTAGGGGGGCAGCCACGTCCGCATGCCGATGGGATCGCCACACTGGGGGCAATAGGGGCCATCCCCGGTGTTGTCAGGCTCGGCCGGGTCGAACTTGGTGTCATGAGGGCCCCACATGTCATCTTCGAGCTCGAAGAAGCGTTGGAGCGGGGGCGGTTCAGAGGCCATCGGGAAACCTTTTGAGCATCTCTGGTCGGTTGTAGATCTCCCGGAGTAACTTCTCGAATTGCTTCGGTGTTGCTTTTTCGTGGCGAGCGAGCCACTTGATGACCTCCGCGTCCACGTCGCGGTGCCATTGCTGGTAGCCGCAGTGTGATTCCTCGTCCTTCGCCCGGAGCTTGAATCGCTCGTCCCGAGGCTTGTACAGCCCGCGAAGGGTGAGATGTCTCTCCAACGCCCTGGCGATGGGCCGGGAGATGGCGTGGTGATTCTGGCCCGTGCAGTTGGGGGGCTCGCCAGACTCCGCGTTTTCTGTGGCGTCGTCCGCTTCGGCGCTCTCGGACTCCGTGGCTTCCTCCTTGAGCGTCACCTCCGCGCTCGCGGTGGCCTCGTGGAGCGCCTTCGCGCCTTTGAGCATTTCGGTGATCTGCGTTGGGGTGGCCCCACAACTCTCCGCCGCGCTCTGTGGCCATCGCCTGATGCAGCAGTCCACCGTGTTCAGGCAGGAGGGAGCCTGGGCCAGGAGCGTAGGGGTGCTCGCGGTGCTCGAACCGCTCGCGAGCACCACCACCACCACCCACCAGAGTCCCAGGACGCTTTTCGCGAGGCGCATGCCCTCCAGCATAGGGGAACCCCTTATTCACAGGGTTGTGACTCTGGTAGTTTGTCAACAAATACCGTCTTGCTGGATAATTCTCGTCTGGCTCGAAAAGCGGGTTTGAGGTATTGGCGCCCGCATTTCGGACACCGGGGTGGCCGGGGGTGTCCAAGCGAGAGGCCAGAGCGATGACGGTGCGCACCAGAATCCTGCTGTTCGCGGCGGTGGCGGTGGGGCTCGTCGCAGTGGTGGGCGGGGCGCTGTACTCGCTCGCCACCCGGGGGCGGTGGAGCACGGAGCAGGTCTTCGCCATGCAGGAGCAGAACACCCTGTACGGCAAGCTGTCCGGAGACGCCCTGGGGGTGCCGCACACGCTGCTCGAGGCGCGCGGCAAGGGCCAGGAGACGCGGGTGGTGCTCGAGGCCGAGCGGCGGCGCGCCGAGGCGGACTTCGGGCACCTCCGCGAGCTGATCGCGCTCGACAGGATGCCCGAGGATGTTCCCGGCGTGCTCGCCCTCATCGACGCGGCCCGGCGGGAGCACCTGGGCTGGATGGAGCGCCTGGAGGAGCGCGTGCGGCAGGCCGGGACGGGAGGCGAGGACCGGGTGCTGCGTGAGTCGCTCGACTCCTTCCGCACGGGGGTGATGCCGCTCCTGGAGAAGGCCTGGGGGATGAACCTCGAGCGGCTGGCGGAGCACAAGCGGCTCCGGCTCGAGATCCTCCAGTCCAACCAGGTGTTCGGCGCCGTCGTGCCGCTCGTGGCCCTGGGCCTGGTGATGTCGCTGGCGGCCACCGTGCTCATCACCCTGCGGCGCTCGTCGCGGGAGTTGCTGCGAGGGGCGGAGCGCATCGGCCTGGGAGACTTCACCACCGAGCTGCCGGTGAAGGGCCGGGACGAGTACGCCACGCTGGCGCGGGCCTTCAACCGGATGATGGGAGAGCTGCGCGACACCGTGAGCGAGAAGGAGCGGCTGGCCAAGGCCGAGGCCGAGGCGGCGGAGCGGGAGATGCGCCGCTACAGCACCCTGCTGGAGGAGACGGTGCGCCAGCGCACCACCGAGCTGGAGGAGGCCAACGCGCAACTGCTCTTCGCGGACCGGCTGGTGACGGTGGGCCAGCTGGCGGCGGGCGTGGGCCATGAGATCAACAACCCGCTCGCCTTCATCCTCGGCAACCTGAGCTATGCGCGCGAGGAGCTGGAGCGGATGCAGGGCGCGCCCTCGCCGCTGGAGCGCGAGGAGTTGCTGGCGGCGCTCTCCGAGGCGCACGAGGGCGCCGAGCGGGTGAAGCTGCTGGTGCAGGATTTGAAGATGCTCGCGCGCGCGGACGACGCGGTGAGCGGCCCGGTGGACCTGGAGGCGGTGCTGCGGAGCGCGTCGAAGATGGCCGCGCACGAGGTCCGCCAGCGGGCGCGGGTGGTGATGCGGATGGAGGGAGCACCCCGGGCGCATGGCAACGCGGCCCGCCTGTGCCAGGTGTTCCTCAACCTGATCATCAACGCGGCACACGCGATCGCCCCGGGGCAGGTGGATCAGAACGAGATCCGCCTGGTGGCCCGGCAGGCTCCGGACTCGCGCGTGCTCGTGGAGGTGAGCGACACCGGTTGCGGCATCCCCTCCGAGAACCTGGAGCACATCTTCCGGCCCTTCTTCACCACCAAGCCCGCGGGGGTGGGCAGCGGGCTGGGGCTGTCGGTGTGCCAGCGCATCATCACCATGCACGGCGGCGACATCACCGTGGAGAGCCAGCCGGGCCGGGGCACCACCTTCCGGATCTCCCTGCCGATGCACGTCGCCGGGGAGGAACGGCTCGCGAGGTCGGCTGCCTGACTCCGCCATCACGAAGCCCCGCCGCTCCAGGTGGAGGCGCGGCGGGGCCCGGCTTCATGAGGTCCGGTGGCGAGGGGACTAGAAGCTGCCGCCGAGAGTCAGGTTGAAGTTGACCAGACCGCCCGTGGTGTCGCCCGCCGGGGTGGCGTCGTTCGCGAAGGACGTGCCGATCAGGGCGCGGTACGTGGCGCGCGCACCCGCGAAGACGTTCCGGGTGAAGCGATAGTCCACGCCGGCCGCGAGCGGCACTTCACCGATGAAGTCGTTGTCGTAGAGGCCCTCGGAGCCTTCACTGGCGTTGAGGTAGCTCAGGCCGAAACCCGCTCCCAGGTACGGAAAGAGCTTCGCCTGGAACATGGGGGCGCCAGCCTTGGCCAGGATACCGAGGTTGTGGCGCCACATGGCTTCTCCCTCGCCGACACGCCCGTCATCAATGGGCAGGCGCTGTCCCTCATAGCCCGCCTCGACGCCAACGGAGGGCCAGGGCTGGGCATCGGCGGTGACGCCGAGCAGCGCGCCCGGCTGCGTGAGGCCACCGCTGTTCCCCGTGAATCCACCCACGCCACCGCGCACATCGACGCCCACCGGTACCTGGTTCTCTTCGAAGTCGATGCCGCGGCCGACCTTGGATGCGTCCACGGCTGCGAATGCCGAGCCCGCGGTGCAGAAGGCCATCAAAGCGATACCACCCATCCATGAACGGAACTTCATCGCGTCCTCCAGTCACGAGTGACTGCTGGGCGAAATCTGGGCATTCGCCCGGAATGGGAAGGAGTTGACACCGCAACACCGTGGATGCTCGTGCACGACTCGGGCATGACGTGGAGCGGCTGCCTGGCCCCCCGCTGCCTTCAAGAGGTGCGGCGGCCGAAGAGCTTGCGCAGACCGGAGAGGAGTCCGCCCGGACGGGCCTCGGGCTCGCCCTCCAACGGCGAGCGGGCCATGACGGCCTCCAGCTCCGCGTCCTCGGGCATGTCCATGGCGAGCGTCACGGTATGCCGCTTCACGCCGGGCAGCGTGGCCGCGAGCGAGAGGATGCCGTCCTGCGAGAGGCTGAAGTGCACCTCGGCTTCTCCCTGACGCTCGATGGTGAAGGCGAGCGTGCCGAGGTATTCGTTCTCCGCGGCCACCGGAGAGGGCCCCTGGAAGAGGGCGAGCGTGAGCGGCCCGGGCGTGACGGGCAGCACGAGCGTCTTCTCCGCGGGCAGCCGCGTATTGCGCTCGAGGACGCGGCGCAGCGTGCCCCCGCGCTCGGCGACGCCGATGGGGACGGAGAGCACCTCGGAGACGGTGGCGCCGGGCTTGCCCGCGGCCGCATCGAGCAGCCCCTGGCCCAGCAGTGCCGCGCCGAGCGCCACCAGGTGCGTGGCGTCGTGGGTGGACTGCATGTCCGCGCGCACGGGCACGCCCAGGCTCTCCTCCAGCCGGCGGCGCACCAGCGGCGAGCGGCCCTGTCCTCCCAGCAGCAGCACCTCGTCGAGCCCCTGCGGCGAGAGTGCGCTGGACTCGAGCACCTGGCGCACCACGAGGGTGATGCGCTGCACGAGGTCCGCGGTGAGGGCGTCCAGGCGCTCACGGTTGAGTGAGAACGGCGTGGGGGTGCCGGGGAGCGGGAAGGAGACCTCGTCGCGCTCGCTGAGGGCCACCTTGGCGGACTCGGCGGCGGTGAGCAGGGGGAGCCAGTCGGTGGGGTGCTCGGGACGCGGGAGCCCCTGAGCCTGGAGCTCGCTGGCGAGCGCCTCGGCGATGCGCGCGTCGAAGTCCATGCCGCCGACAGTGGGGTCTCCGCCCGTGGTGATGACCTCGAGATCATCCCCGGTGAGCTGGACGACGGACACGTCGAGGCCGCCGCCGCCGAGCTCCACCACGAGCAGGCGCTTGCGGGCGAGCCCCCGCTCATGACCGAAGGCGAGTGCCGCGGCCGAGGGAGCGTTGACGATGCGCAGGACGTCGAGCCCGGCGAGCGAGCCCGCCTCGCGCATGGCGGCGCGCTGGCGGTCATCGAAGTGGGCGGGGACGCAGAGGACGGCGCGCGTGGCCTCGTGGCCGAGGAAGGAGGTGGTGGAGGACTTGAGCTGGCGCAGGAGCAGGGCGGCGAGCTCGGGGAGGAGGTGGCCGCGGCCGTGGAGCTCGATGCTGGCGTCGCCGTGGGGACCGGCGGAGAGGGGGAAGGGCAGGGGGCCACCGAGTGCTCGCACGAGGGGCGAGCGGGCGCGCAGGCCGAGGAAGCGGCGGAGCCCGGGGATGGCGTGTCGAGGGGAGCGCTCGGCTTCGGCCCTGGCGGCGGCGCCCACGAGGAACTGGCCCGAGGCGTCCACGGCGAGCAGCGAGGGGAGGGCGTTGGCCTCGCCCAGGGGGATGAGCTGGAGCGTGCCCTGGTGGTGGACGGCGACGCGCGCATGCGAGGTGCCGAGGTCGATGCCGAGCACCACCTCGGGAGGCGCGGCCACCACGGGCGTGGAGACGGGCACGTCGAGGATGGCGCGCCGGCGGCCCTTGAGCTCGGGCGAGACGGGACGGCGGGGCTCCTCGGTGGGCGGCGGCGGCACCTCGCGAGCGATCTCCGGACGCGAGGGAGCCTCCGGGGGTTGCGTGGGAGCGGGTGCTTCGGGGATGGCGGGTGTGGCCGGGGCTGACGTCTCGGCGACGGGCGGCTCCGGTTGTACCGAGACGGGAGGTGCCACGGGCGGAGCAGGCGCGGGTGGCTCGGGCTCCAGGGTGATGCTCTCGGGGGAGAGTATCTCCTCGTCGGGGTCGAGGTGATCCAGAACGGCGTTGGCGATGAGGTCCTGGGTCGTGGGCCGCGCGGGAATCGCGGGGATCTCCACGGGGGTGGGCACTCTTGCGGCCGTGGGCGCGGAGGGCGTGGGTTGCGTGGGAGTCGCGGGGAACTCCACGGGAGTGGGCACCCTCCCTGGAGCTGGCGCGGAGTGCGCGGGCAGCGGTGCGTCCGCCTGTGCTGGCGCCTCGGGCACCGGGGGCGTCGCGGGAATCCGTGGCTCGGTGACGGCGGCAGGTGTCACCGGTTCAGGTGCCGGTGCGGAGGGCGTGGCCGGTTTCGGCGTGGGAGTGACGTCCTGTTGTGCGGAGAGGGCCGCGGGAGGAGTCACCGTCTCTGGCGGAGTGGGCGCGGCTGGTTTCGGCGCGGGCGTCCGGGGTGGAGCGGAGGGGGCGGCGGCCGGCTTCGCGGAGGCCGGAGGCACCACCTGTGTGGGAGCAGGGGTCTTCGGCTCTGGCGCACGGGCAGGTGCGGCGGGGGCCGCTTGCCTCGCCGGACCTGGAGCCTGACCCGGAGCCGGTGCCGGGGACACGGGGCCCGGAGCGGTGGCCGGTCCGGGCGAAATGGGAGCTGCTGTCGTGCCAGGCGATGCCGGCTTCGGAGCAGCGGGCTTCAGCGCCGCCGGTTTCGGAGCAGCGGGCTTCGGAGCGGCGGGCTTCGGCGCCGCTTGCGTTGGAGCGGCGGGTTTCGGAGCCGCGGGGCGCGGGGTGGGGGCGGCGGGCTCCGGACGCGGAGGCACGACGGGCGTGGCCGGCCCGTGAGGGGCTGGGACACCAGGGTTCGCCGCCGCACCGGTGGCCGGCGGTGGCGAGGCGATGGGGGCGGAGGGCGTCGCGGCCTGCTTGCGAAGCGCCTCCGCGGAGATGACGGGCCGTCCGCGTTTCGCCGCGCCCGCCGATGCCTCCGGGTTCGGAACCGGATGCTCGACGGGCGGGTTCGCGAGCGGCTCGGGCACCGCCGTGTCAGCGGTCCTGGCGGCGCTCCCGGTGCCGTGGTTGCGGCGGGCGAGGATGCGGTCGATGAGCGCCTTGCTGTACGCATCGAGCCGCACGAAGCGCACGGTCATCCCGGCGCGAGGGCCCTCGGCCTGGGACTTCACCACCAGCCCCTCGCCGCGCAGCAGGCGCCCACCATCGGCCAGCACCAGCTCGAAGGCGAGCCCCGTACCCTCGGGCTTGGGCGAGCGCGTGGCGATGAAGAGGCCCCCGCGCGCGACATTGGCGCCGTACTTCTCGACGAAGTCCTCCTCCGTCGCGTACGGGAGGCGGATGCGCAGCGGGATCAGCGTGGGCCCGACCGTCACCGTGCGTCACCGTCTCCCGAAGGGCCTCATTGCAGCGGGATGCGAGCGTTCTCGCCGCTGCGGGTGGGAATCAGGAGGGACAGCCCCGGACCGATGGCGTCCGGAGGCACCTCGAAGATGAGATCCATCGAGTCGCGCTGTGCGTTCTCCCAGGTCCGGTCCAACGTGCGCGTCCCCGCGAGGGTCTGGGCATCACGGGCCAGGGGGTACTCCTTGCCCCCCGCGTCCACCACCCGCGCCGTCGAGAAGGACACGTCCACGGACTGCGGGCCCACGTTCTCCGCGTCGAGCGTCACGCGCAGGAACAGCTCGTCGGTGGTGAGGGCCACCTTGCCCGTGCCGCGCAGGGAGTGCAGTGACTCCAACCCGGTGGGCTGGAGCGCGAGCGTGTCCACCTTCACCTTCTCCTTGGAGGGCAGTGCGTAGGTCCGGGCCTTCTCCTGGTCCTGGCCGGCGGCGAGTCCCGCCAGCCGGGCATTGGGGTCGGTCTCGTCGGGCGCGGCGGTGGGCGCCCCGCCCTGATTCACGCGGTCCACCTCCTGGCGCAACCTCTCCAGGGTGCGGTCCTCCGTCGCCGCGGGCTGCTCCTCTTTCTTGCAGCCCCCGAGGAGGGCCGCCGCGCAGAGGAGCACCGCGAGTCCTCGGGGGCTCGGGCTCATGAGAGGCTCGTCCCCTTCACCAGCTCGTAGAACTTGTCGAAGGCGTTGGAGATGCGCGAGGGATCCTCGCCACCGCCCTGGGCCAGGTCCGGCTTGCCACCGCCGCGGCCGTTGACCTCCTTGGCCATCTCCTTGAGCAGGTTGCCCGCGTGGATGCCCTTGGCCACCACGTCCTTGGTCGCCGCCACGAGCAGGACGACCTTGCCGTCCTTCTCGCCGCCGATGACCACCACGCCGGACTTGATGCGGTCGCGCAACTGGTCGGCCATCCCGCGGAACACGTTCGGATCCGCCGGATCCATCCGCGTGGCGAGCACCTTCATGCCGTTGATGTCGCGCGCCTGCTCGAGCAGATCCTTGCTGGAGCCGCTCTGCGCCTTGACGGACACCTCCTCGACCTTGCGCTCCAGGTCCTTCACGCGCTTCTGCGTGGCTTCCACGCGCTTGACCAGGTCCTTGGGCGAGGTCTTCAGCAGCTCGGCCGCCTTCTTCAGCTCGCGCTCGGTCTCGCGCACGTACTGGAGCGCGCCCAGGCCGGTGACGGCGGTGATGCGCCGCACGCCCGAGGCCACGCCGCTCTCGCTCACCAGCTTGAAGAGGCCGATGTCACCGCTGCGCCGCACGTGGGTGCCGCCGCACAGCTCGGTGGACTGCGGGTGCACGGTGACGACGCGCACCGTCTCGCCGTACTTCTCGCCGAACATGGCGACGGCGCCGGACTTCTTCGCGTCCTCCAGGTTCATCACGCGCGTCTGGGCCTCGGTGTTCTCGCGCACCCAGCCGTTGACCAGGTCCTCCACCTGCTCCTGCTGCTCGGGCGTCATGGGCGAGAAGTGCGAGAAGTCGAAGCGCAGGTAGTCGGGCGCCACCACGGAGCCCGCCTGCTTCACGTGCTCGCCGAGCACCATCTTGAGCGCCTTGTGCAGCAGGTGCGTGGCCGAGTGGTTGGCCCGGATGGACGAGCGCCGCTCGCCGTCCACGCCCGCCTGCACCATGTCACCGGCCTTGAAGGTGCCCTCGGTCACCTTCACGTGGTGGACGATGAGGCCCGACACCGGGCGCGTCGCGTCCTGGACCCCGGCCTTCGCCTTGCCGCCATGGCCCACGATGCGGCCGGTGTCGCCCGTCTGGCCGCCGGACTCGCCGTAGAAGGGCGTGCGGTCCAGCACCAGCTCCACCTCGTCACCCGCGGTGGCCTCGGTCAGCTCCGCGCCATTCTTGCCGATGATGGCGCGCACGGAGCCCTCGCCCTCGTGGCCCACGCCCTCGTAGCCGAGGAACTCGGTGGGGCCCAGGCGCTCGAGCAGCTTGAGGTAGACGGTGGAGATGATGCTACCCGGGCCGATGGGCCCGTCCGGGCCCTTGTCGGCCTCTTCCTTCTTGAGCTTCTCGTAGCCCGGGATGTCGGCCTCGAAGCCGCGCTCCTTGAGGATGATCTCCGTGAGGTCCCACGGGAAGCCGTAGGTGCCATGGAGCTCCCAGACCTTGGCGCCCGAGAGGACCTTGTCCCCGGACTGCTTCATCCGGGCCACTTCCTCGTCGATGAGCTTCATGCCGCGGTTGAGCGTGCGGCGGAAGCTCTCCTCCTCGTGCTTGCAGACCTCGAGCAGGAAGGTGCGGCCGTCGCGCAGCTCGGGGTAGGCGTCGCTCATGAGCTCGATGACGCGGTCCACGACCTTGAAGAAGAAGAGCTCGTCGAGCCCCAGCAGCGAGCCGTGGCGGATGGCGCGGCGCATGATGCGGCGCAGGACGTAACCGCGGCCCTCGTTGGAGGGCTGCACGCCGTCGGCGATGAGGAACGCGGCCGCGCGGCTGTGGTCCGCCACCACGCGCATGGAGGCTCCGCCCTCCTGGGTGTAGGGCTTGCCCACCAGCTCGCTCACGCGCGAGAGGATGCTCTGGAAGAGGTCCGTGTCGTAGTTGGAGCGCTTGCCCTGCACGACGGAGGCGATGCGCTCCAGGCCCGCGCCCGTGTCGATGGACGGCTTGGGCAGCGGGATGAGCGGCGCGTCCTTCTCCTTGCGCTCGAACTGCATGAACACGAGGTTCCAGATTTCCAGCCACCGGTCGCAGTCACACGCCACGCCTTTACACTGGCGGCCCGCGGACACCTCGGCACAGGGGATGTCATCGCCCTGGTGGTAGTGGATCTCCGAGCAGGGACCGCACGGGCCGGTGTCGCCCATGGCCCAGAAGTTGTCCTTGAGGCCGAGCTTGAGGATGCGATCGCGGGCCACGCCCTGCTTCGCCCACAGCTCGAAGGCCTCCTCGTCCCAGGGGATGCCGCCCTCGCCGTTGAACACGGTGACGGCCAGCCGCGCCTTGTCCAGTCCGAGCGTCTTCGTCACGAACTCCCAGCCGTACGCGATGGCGTCGGCCTTGAAGTAGTCGCCGAAGGAGAAGTTGCCGAGCATCTCGAAGAACGTGTGGTGCCGGGCGGTGTAGCCCACGTTGTCGAGGTCGTTGTGCTTGCCGCCGGCGCGCACGCACTTCTGCGAGGTGGTGGCGCGGGTGTACTCGCGCTTCTCACGCCCCGTGAAGACGTCCTTGAACTGGACCATGCCTGCGTTGGTGAAGAGCAGGGTGGGGTCGTTCTGCGGCACGAGGGAGGACGACGCAACGCGGCGATGGCCGCGCTCTTCGAAGAACTTGAGGAACGCCTCTCGAATCTGGGAAGCGGACAGGACAGAGGACATGGTGAGGGTATATGCCACAAGTGGTGGGTGCGCTGCGTTTCTTATGGACCAAGCTAGGATCCGCCTACTGACATGCGCTCCCCATCCCACCTTGTCACCCTTCTGCTGCTCGTCTGCCCGGCGACAGTCCTGGCACAAATCGACCCCCAGACGGCCTCGCTCGGCCGGAGGTTGAAGCAGGGAGCCGAGCCCGAGCACCGTGTCCAGGCGGCCCGGCTGCTGGGGGAGTCGGAGGATCCCGAGGCGCTCCCGCTGCTGTGCGCGGGGCTGGAGGACCCGGCGGCGGAGGTCCGGGCGGCGGCGGCCGGGGGGCTGGAGAAGCTCGGGGAGCTGGGGGGCTTGCAGTGCCTGGAGGCCCGGAAGGACGAGCCGGACGCGGCGGCCAAGACGGCCCTGGAGTCGGCGGTGGGGCGGTTGCGGCAGTTGAAGGCCCGGCCGCCGAAGGTCTACGTGCTCCTGAACGAGGTGAAGGACACGACGGGGACACTGTCGCCGGAGCTGGTGAAGGCCACCGAGGCGCGGATGCGGCGGAAGCTGACGCAGGAGGGGGCGTGGCTGGCCCCGGAGAAGGAGGCCGAGGCGGCGGCGAAGGGGGTGCTGCGCAAGCACAAGCTTCAGGGCTACCGGCTGACGACGGAGATCCGCCCGGGGCCCTCGGGGGGGCTGAAGCTGGTGGTGATGTGCACGCGCTACCCGGGCAAGGTGCAGTTGATGGGGACCATCGAGGTCCATGCGTCGGATGCGGAGCCCTACGAGCTGCTCTGGGCCTTGGCGCCCGAAGCCGTCACCGAGACCCTGGCGACCTTCAAGGGGAAATAGCGCACACTCCGCGTGGGCTGCGTTCTTCTGGCTTGGGACGCTAGGATTCGATTCCCCGCATGCGGCGCTCGCTCTCGCTCTTCGTTCTGTTCCTGCTCACCTTGCCCGGGGCCGTTCTGGCCCAGGTGGATTCCCGGACTGCCTCGTTGAGCAAACAGCTCGGCCAGGGGCAGGAGCCGCGTGCGCGCTCCCAGGCCGCGCAGGGGCTGGGGTCCTCGGATGATCCGGAAGCGGTGAAGCCGCTGTGCGGCGGGTTGAAGGATCCGGAGGGCCAGGTGCGGGCGGCGGCGGCCCAGGCGTTGGGGAAGCTGAAGGAAGTGGCCGGGCTGGAGTGCCTGAAGGCGCGCAAGGGCGAGACGGACGCGGCGGCACAGGCGGCCATCAAGACGGCCACGCAGGTGCTGCAGGACCTGAAGAACCAGAAGCCGCGGGTGTACGTGCACTTCTCCGGGGTGAAGGACAAGACGGGGGGGCTGAAATCCGAGGTGGTGAAGTTCGCCGAGGCGCGGATGAAGCGGAAGCTGACGCAGATGGGGGCGCAGCTGGCACCGGCGAAGGAGAGCAAGACGGCGGCGCAGGGGGTGCTGCGCAAGCACGGCATCCACGGCTTCCGGGTGCAGGCGGAGATTCATTCCACCGAGTCCGGGGGGCTGCTGGTGCGGATGGTGTGCATCGGCTACCCGGGCCAGGAGCTGCTGGGAGACGTGGAGGTGCAGGCGTCGGGAGCGAAGCCCGAGGACCTGCTCAAGGTGCTGGCCCCGCGCATCGTCGAGGAGGCCGCGGATACCTTCGAGTGGGAGACGTGAGTTGCGGTAGACACCCCGGCCATGACTCAGGAGAAATCTGCTCGCGAGGAGCTGGAGCACTGGTCCGCGGTCGAGCTCGACTCTGCGGAGGACGCACGCCAGGCGGCCAGGCTCGTTGTCGACTTCGAGGCCCACCCCGAGAAGTACTCGGACCCCGAGGATGTGGTGTCCCCCTTCTCCCAGATCGTGGGGCTCTTCCAACAGCCCACGGCCAAGGAAGCGGCGATCACCCTTCGTGCCGAGGCGCTCCCCTCCCTGCTCCGTCTCTATGATGCGCGGCTGCGGGAGTGGCGGAAGGCCGGTCCGCAAGAGGGCTACGACTCCACCGCCAGCGATCTGCTCTTCGTCCTGAAGATCTTCGCGATGTACCGGGGGGAGGAGCCGCTTCAGCGCATCATCGACGCGGCGCGAATCCCGCTCGATCCCGAGAGCTACATGTGGTCGACCGTTCTGTCCGCGCTCGCCAATGCCGAGAAGGAGGCCGCCACTCGCGTCGCTTCCGCGCTCGCGGAGCCGCTCCCTCCGGAGTTCATCGCCGTGGCGCTGCTCGACATGGCCAACACGCTCGCGCGCGAGCACGGCGTCACCTCGCACCCCTTCGACACGGCCAAGGGGCGCGAGCTGCTCCGGTCCTTTCTCACCGACGAGGACCCGGACCATTTCTCGTACGCCCACAGCGCGGCGGCCAGCCTGCCCTTCCTGACGGACTCGCGGGAGTTCTTCACCCTGGCCCTGGAGCACCCCGACATGGGGGTCCGCATGGAGGCCGCCTGGGCCGCCGCCCGAGGGGGAGATGCCCTGGCCGTGGCCCGGCTCCAGGACTGGTCCAAGGACCCGAGGACCCGGAAACGCGCCGTGACCTACCTCACGGAGCTCGGGATCCAACCGGCTCCTGTTCCGGAGAAGGAGCGCCCCCGGCTCGAAGCGATGGCCGAGATGATTCAGTGGCTCGAGTACCCGACGGAATTCGGCCGGGCGCCCGATCACATCGAGGTCTACGATCACCGCCGGCTCTTCTGGCCGCCCACGAAGGATGAGCGCGACGTCTGGCTCTTCCGCTACCGCTACGAAGAGGAGGGGGGCGAACCGGAGGAAGGCGTGGGCATGGTGGGCTCCGTCACCTTCGCTCTCTTCGGCGAGGCGACGGCCGACCTGCCTCCCGAGGACATCTACGCCCTGCACTGCGTCTGGGAGCTCCAGCAGGAGGGTGACGAGCGCGCGCCGAAGGAACGGACGATCCAGGAGGGCCGGAAGCTCCTCGGGTTTCTGGTGAACTGAGGGCGCTTTCAGGGCTCGGCGGCGGTCCCGATGAGCTGTCTGGCCTCGCGGAGCATGGTGCTGAGCCCGGCCTCCCTCGAGTTCGGATGGAGGAGGCCCGCGTAGAGGCCATGGCCCCATCCCAGGAGGAGCAGGAGCACCAGCACCATGCCCCAGGCCGGGACGCCCTCGTTCCCCGTCCGGGACGTGAAGAGTCCCCGCCAGAACTCGCGCAGCATCATGTAGCCGGTGAGCGGAGGCAGCGGGAGCAGGTTGAGGGCGGCGAGCTTCGCCGAGAGCACGCCGAGCGCTGGCAAGAAGCCCTCGGTCCTCAGCAGCGCGAAGAAGGAGACCACCCGCTGCTGGGCGAGGAGGACGTTGACCACCTGCTCGAAGCCCGAGGTGAAGGCCGCGAGGCCGCGTGCGGGTGAGAGGCACGCCACGGCGAGCAGGAGCATGCCGGCGACCGTGCTGGTGTGGACGATGAGCCGGAGGAACAGGGGCAGCCGCAGGAAGCTGTTGTCATCCGTCCCATCCCTGCGGATGCCGAGCGCCTCGAAGGTGACGCTCGCGCCGAAGTTGAGGAAGCCGAGGCTCCACTTGACGCCCCGGATGCGGAAGCTGAGCAGCGGGGGGCCGACATGGAAGCGGATCTCGGAGAGCGAGGCGCCCACGCCCCAGCATACGAGGGCCATCACCACGCCCGAGACGAGGGAGATGACGGTGGCCATGAGCCACAACCACGCGAGTGCCATCCAGGGTTCCATGGGAGAACTCTGGGCCATCCCCGTGCGCGAGGAAAGCCCCCCCCCGCCTCACGCCCGGCGGATGAGCCCCATGTCCTCGATGGCGGAGTAGAGGCGCACACGGGCCTCGGACCAGGGGAGCAGCTCCACGCGGTAGCCGGCGAGCGCGTCCAGCAGGAGCTGCCGGTAGCTGGGGTGGCCCGGGTCGGCGATGACGACCACGCCCCGGTCCGCGTGCGAGCGGATGAGCCGGCCCACCCCCTGGCGCAGCATCAGCAGGGCGCGGGGCATGCGGTAGTGGAGGAAACCCAGGTGCGTGTTGCCTCCGCGGGAGAGCGGCTCCTCGCGTGCGGCCACCAGCGGGCGGCTGGCGGGCTCCAGCGGCAGCTTGTCGATGAAGACGCACCCGACGCCCCGGCCGGGGATGTCCACGCCCTGCCAGAAGCTCTTCGTTCCCAGCAGCACCGTGCCGGTGTCCTTCTCCTGCCGCGCCGCCAGCGAGCGCCCGTGCCCGCGCGATTGGCGCATCACCTCGATGCCCATCGGCTCCAGCTTCGCCTTCACCAGGTCGCCCACGCGCTCCATGCGCCGCGAGGAGGCGAACAGCCCCAGCACCCGTCCGCCCATCACCTGGGCCAGTCCGGACACGCGCGTCGCGGCCCAGTCGATGAACGGTTCCTCGTGCGCGCGAGGTGCGTCCATCACCAGGATGACCAGGGCCTGCTTGCGCAGGTTGAACGGCGTGGGCGCGCGCAGCAGCCGGGGCGCGGGAATGCCCTCGTTGCGCCCGTCCAGTCCCAGCCGTCCGAGCACATAGGGCATCCGCTCGGTGCCCGTGCTCAGCGTGGCCGAGGCCAGCACCAGGGCCCGCTTGTGCTGCGCGAAGTCCCGGGACACGTAGGGCGCCACGTTCAGCGGCTGCGCGATCAGGGTCCAGCGCTGCTTGCGAGGCACCGCCGTGGCCGCGTAGCACCGGCCCTCCGCCGGCTCGTCGGACAGCTCCGAGGTCAGCGTGGTCAGCTCCAGCACCTCGGACACGCCGCCCGCCAGCTCGCGCTCCAGCGGCGGCATCTTCACCGCCAGGTCCGGCAATATCTCCTGCAGCCCCACCGTGAGCAGCTTGTGCAGGCCCTGGAGGCACTCGCGCAGCTCCAGCAGCCCCTCGCGCACGGGCACCCACGGGGGCGAGGCCCGCACCTCGGCGGTGATGCGCAGCTCCGGAGCGTAGGCGGACTCGTCCGCGTCCTCGGAGGCGCTCGCCGCGGCGGGTTCGCACAGCGCCGTCACCCGCTCACCCAGGGCACGCGCCGCCGCGCCCACCGAGAGCAGGGCGCTGTCGATCTCACTCATCAGCACGCGGGCTTCCGCGCGCCGCGAGGCGAAGAGGGCCCGCCGCAGCTCGGCGAAGAGTCCGCGCCGCCCATCGCGTCCATGGAGCCGCTCGGCGAGCCGGCTGAAGGCCATGTCCGACAGCTCCGAGGAGAGCGCGGTGGTGGCCACGTCCTCGACCTCGTGGGCCTCGTCGAGCACGAGGTGGTCCAGCTTCGGGTAGCGGGCGGGCCAGGCGAAGGCGAGGGACTGATTGATGACGAGCACGTCCGCGTCGCGCGCCTGGGCCACGGCCGAGTGGTAGTAGCAGCGATGGAAGTAGGGGCAGCGTTCGCCGAGCGTGGTGGCGGCCTCGGAGCGCACCGCGGGAGCGAGCGCGTGCAGCACGGGGAAGCGCTCGCGGAACCAGTGGCTCAGGCGGTCCAGGTCGCCATCGGGGCCGCGGCGCATGAGGGCGCGCAGGTAGGCGCGAGGGGCGCGGGCGGCGTGGCCCATGCCGGGTTCCACACGGGTGGCGTCCAGCGCGCGGCGGCGGCAGAGGTAGTTCGTCTGGCCCTTGAGGAGCGTGTACGAGAAGGCGCCGCCGGTGGCACGGTGCAGGCGGGGCAGGTCCTTCTCGATGAGCTGGTCCTGCAGCGTCTTGGTATTCGGCGCCACGCCTACCTTGCGTCCGTTGCGAGCGGCGAAGAGGGCCGCGGGTGCCAGGTACGCGAGCGACTTGCCCGTGCCCGTGCCGGCCTCCACCGCGAGCTGACCGCCATCGGACAGGGTGTGGGCCACGGCCTTGGACATCTCGAGCTGCGCGGGCCGGGCGGCGAAGCCCTCCTGGGCGCGCTCCAGGGCACCTCCGGGGCCGAGCAGTGCCGAGACCTCCTCGGAGCGGACGGGCAGCACCGGGGTGTTCTCATCCGGTGGTTCGGGAGGCGGCTTCGAGCCGTTGGCCCGCTGGCGCTCGGCACGTCCGGGGAGGAAGCCCGTGGCCTCCAGCTTCAGGGGAGCGGGCCGGGCCCGGCACAGGTTCCACAGGCCGGTGAGCAGCGACACGAGGGGCGCCGCCTCCGGGTCGAGCGCTCCATCCAGCTCCATTCCGGCCTCGCCGGCCTCGATCTGAGCCAGCCGCAGCGCGGCGCGCGGGTCCAGCGTTTCGAGCAGATCGGCGAGGTCCTCGGCGCGGCCGTCGCGGATGCAGCCGTCGAGCGCGTGCTGCAGTACGGACCAGGTGGCCTCGCAGTCCGTCATGGCGCGGTGGCGGGCACGAGGGCCCTTGCCGGCCCAGCGCATCAGGGACTCGAGCGAGTGGCTGGACAGCTCCGGGTGCAGGTAGTGCATCAGCTCGCACGAGTCGAGCACCGGGGCGCGGATGGGGCCGAGCAGGTCCGGGAGGAAGCCCTTCTCGAAGGAGGCGTTGTGGGCCACCACGGTCCAGCCGGCGAGCTTCTCTCGCAGCTCGGGAATCCTCTCGGCGAGCCGGGGCTGACCGGCGAGCATCGAGTCCTCGATGCCCGTGAGCCGGCGGATGGTGAGGGGCAGGGGACGCGAGGCGGCGAAGAAGTGGACGTAGCGGTCCACCACCCGGCCGTTCTCGATGAAGAGGGCCCCGAGCTCGATGACCTCGTCGGCGCGCGGATCCAACCCCGTCGTCTCGAGGTCGAGGAATACGTGCCGGGTGAAGAGGTCCGCCGCGCTGCTCATGGGGGAGAGGGGCCAGCCTACCCGTCTTCGGGCGTCGTGCCGAGAAACCGGGCGTCCGGGGTCCGATGGACTCGCGGTGTCCACTCGCAGTGTGGTTCACCGGCCGCAGCCGTGGCGCTCGGGACACGTGGTGGCGGGTGGGGCGGCACGGGAGTCCACGCGCTGTACGGGGGCGCGACCGCTCGGTGCCGCGAACCGACCGTTCGGCGCGAGGGCCCTCGCCGGCGCCGCGGTTGGGCCCAACCTTGCACAACACCGGGCGAACTCACGCTCCTCGGAGTGCTCCGTATGACGACCGCCGCCACTGGCTTCCCGACCGATACCGATGATGTTGCCTCGGCCCCCGCCGTTCCGCGTCTGCGCCGGCCTCTCGCGACGTTGCTCGCATCGCTCGGGCTGGGCGTCTGCGCCGAGGTGTTCTTCGATGGGCCCGCACTCGGCATCTCCCTCCCGCTCTTCGTCGTGCTGCTGCTCGCGGCGCTGCTCGGCCTGGGAGGGCGCGAGGGCTGGCAGCGGGCCCGTCCCAACGCGTGGCTGCTCGTGCCGTTGCTGTTCTTCTCCGGGATGGTGTTCGTGCGCGCGAACCCGTTCCTCACGACGCTCAACGTGCTCGCCACGGGCTTCCTGCTGCTGCTGGTGACGCACTTCTGGGCGGCGGGCCGGGTGGAGCGGCTCGGGCTGTGGAGCTACCCGTTCACGGCGCTCGGAGCCTTCTTCCATGCCGCGTTGCTGCCACCGGGCGTGCTGCGCGCGGAGGTGGACCTGTCCGCGGCCCGCCGGCAGGTGCCGAAGTTGATGCCGGTGGTGCGGGGCGCCTTGCTCGCCGTGCCCGTGCTGTTCGTCTTCACCGCGTTGCTCGTCTCGGCGGACGCCGTGTTCGAGGAGGCGGTGACGCGGGTGTTGTCCTTCAGCCCGGGCCTGACGTTCCTGGACACGGTGGGGCGGCTGGTGTTCGTGGGGGGCAGTGCGTTCGGGGTGCTCGGGCTGTTGGCGCACGCGCAGCGCCGGCGCCGCAACGGCGCGGAGGCGGGTGATGTGGAGGTGGCGCCGGTGGAAACCCGCCTGGGCTTCGTCGAGTGCCTCACGCTGGTGGGGCTGGTGGATCTGCTCTTCCTGGGCTTCGCGGCCATCCAGTTCGCCTTCCTCTTCGGTGCGGCCCAGCTGCCGGCGCGGTTCATGAGCTACTCGGAGTACGCGCGGCGCGGCTTCTTCGAGCTGCTCGCGGTGTCGATGATGACGCTGGGGCTGAGCATGGCGCTGGCGCGCTGGACGCGGCTGCGGAGCGAGGGGCAGGTCACCGCCTTCCGGGTGGCGTGCTCGGTGATGGTGGGCCTGGTGCTGGTCATCCTGGCGTCGGCGATGAAGCGCATGGCGCTCTACGAGTCCGCGTATGGCTACACGCACCTGCGCGTGTACACGCACGTCTTCATGGTGGCGCTGGCCGGGGTGCTCGTGTGGCGAGCGGTGACGTTGTGGTGGCGCCCGGAGCGCTTCGCCATCGGGGCCTTCGTGGGGGCGCTCGGCTTCCTCGCGGCGCTCAACGTGCTCAACCCCGATGCCTTCATCGCGCGGGGCAACCTCGCGCGGGCCGCGGAGGGCTCCGTGCTGGACGAGGTGCACATGGTGTCCCTGTCCGAGGACGCCGCGCCGGAGCTGGCCGCACAGATGGCGCTGGCGCCCGACAGCACCCTGGCGCGGAGCGTCCACGGCATGTTCTGCCGGTTCACCGAGCCGATGCCGGGAGGCTGGCCTGCCTTCCACCTCGCGCGTCACCGGGCGGCCACGTGGGCCCGCTCGCTCGAGTGTCCACTGTCCCTGCCCGAGCCCGTCTCCGAGCAGCTGCCCGCCGCCGTGGTGAATCCCGCCGGCGCGGAGACGGAGGCCTCTGGGGAGAGGGTGGACTGATACACGAAGGGGGCCTCCGCACCGCGCGGGTGTGGCTGGCCCCCTGGGCAATACCTGGGCAATAGAGGAAGCGAAGGGGTGGAGCTACTCCACCATGAACACGCCGCTGATCATCTTCCCCATGGCGCAGCCGTAGACGAGCTTGCCCGACTTGTTGGGGGTGAAGGCCACCTCCACCGGCTGGTTGAGGGGCAGCGGGGTGTTGATGTTGTAGTCCTCGAGGACGATCTCCGTCGCGCAGGTGTGGTCCGTGGTGCGGGTCATCACCAGCTTCACGGGCTCGCCCTGCTTGAGGGTGATGGGGCTTGGCTCGTAGCCCTTCTCGGTGACGGAGATCGCGATGGTGCGCGGCTCACCGGGCTTCGCCGCCGGCTGGGTGGGAGCGGCGGCGGAGGGCTCCGCCGGTTTCGGCTCCGGCTTCGAGTCCTTCGTGCAACCCTGGGCGCCCAGGATGGCCGCCGAGAGGGTGAGGGCCAGCAGCGGCTTGATGATCTTGGAGAGGAAGGGCATCGCGGGTCCTCGCGGCTAGTCGTTCTCTCCGGCCTCGTCGCCGGAGAACTCGGTGTCCGTAGTGTCGCCAGTGTCGTCAGTGTCGTCCCCGGCCTCCTCGGCCGAGAAGCGGACCAGGGCGTGCAGGGGGATGAACACCTCGTGTCCGTCATCGCCGACGATGAGGTCGAAGCGTCCCACCACGCGCAGAGGCATGGACAGCTGGATGCCGTTGCGCAGCGTGAGGTGCACGAGCTGCCCCTGGTGGGGCAGGAAGGGGCGGGGATCCGAGAAGGGGCGCTTGTCGGGCTGGCGCGCGACATTGGCGGGCTTCTGGGCCAGCTTCTGGTCGCGCTCGAGCTGGGGCGTGAGCTGCTCCCAGTCCGAGCGGCGGGTGATCATGACGACCTGGAGCTTCTCCAGCCGTCCGCTGCGGCCGAGCACGAAGGAGATGGGCTCCACGGACGAGAGGGTATCGAGCACGGTGCGCTCGCCCAGCACCACGGCCAGCTCCGTCTTCGACTCGAGCAGCCCGTTGATGAAGGCGCTCACCGAGGTGTCGTCCACCTCGCCGCGGGCCTGCTTCACGGCGGCCTTGCGCTGGGTGCGCTCCTTGCGCGCGAGGAACTCGGCCACGGTCAGGCCGCTCTGCAGCACGCCGAAGGCGTCGGGGAGCGACAGGCCGGGGTTCTGGCCCATCAGCGCGTACACCTGGTCGAAGCGTTTGGCCTCCTCGGCGTGCAGCTTGCGCCATATCCGGCACTTCATCTTGCCCTCGAGCTCGCCCTTGGCGATGCGCGCGGGCACATGCTCCTTGGTGGCGAGTGCGAGGATCTGCTCGGGGGTGGGAGGGGGGCGGGGCGTCCGGGGACGTCCGAAGCCGCCACCGGGGCGCGAGCCCGGTCCCGCACCAGGCGCACGGCTCGCGGAAGGCGCGGGCCGGGGCGAGGTGGGGGAGGGGACGGGCCTGGGTGCCGGGACGACGGTCCGGGGCGCGACGGGAGCCACGGCCGCCGGGGCCTCGGGCGTCCCGGAGGGGGCCTCCGGACTCGGGGCCGGACTTGGGACCGGACTCGGCGTCGGCGTGGGCCTCGGCGTGGGCCGGGGCGTCACGGAGACGGTGGGCGCCGTCGAGGACGGAGTGGGAGTGGGCCGCGGCGTGGGGGTAGGGGTGGGCCGGGGCGAGACAGAACTGGTGGGAGTCGGGCTCGGCGCCGCGGTGCCGGGAGTGCTGGCAGGGCGCCGGATGACCTCGACTGCGGGGGCAATCCGCCGTGGCTTCCGATCGTTCACGTTCTTAGGCTACCTGAAGCGCGAGCGGCCTGGGGGAGGCCTGTTCTCACGGCTGCTGGAGGGACTTCGTAAGGTCAATCTTCCATCCGGACGGTTCACGTACCATCCGTACCTGACTCTTTACATCCGAGGAAACCACGCCCACCTCCGCTACATCCCCTTCCTCGCGAAGTAACGAGACCTCCGTAACATGGGCGGGGGGCGGAACATTCGCGAAGAAGAAGGCTACCGGATCCGCCTTCACCGCGCCTCCAGAAGCCTGGGCGGCGGCCTCGGCCCGGGCCTTGAGTGCCTCCTGGGTGGGCTGGGAGAGGGAGGACCAGGCTGTCTTCTCATCTCCCCGCCGCAGGGCCTCGAGGAATGACTGGTAGGCCTTGTCGGGCGTCGTGAAGCTGGGTCGGTTGCAACCACCGAGGGCCAGCAGGGCCAGCAGGAGGAGCGGCATGGCGGGCAGCAGTCGCATGTCCTGCCATCTAGGCCAAACGGCCCCGCTCGCCAAGAGGCAGAATCACCCCGGGGATTCTTCCTGATACTGGCGGACGCAATTGCGGCCCGCCGCCTTGGCCGCGTAGAGGCAGGTGTCGGCCACGCGCAGCAGCTCCTCCATCACTGGCAGGCTCTTGGCGGGCACGCTGGCCACGCCCAGCGAGGCCGTACACCGTACCTGCTGGCGGGACCCGTCCGGGGCGCGGTGCTCCAACTGGAGGGAGGCGATGGCCTCGCGCACCCTCTCGCACGCCCCGAGCGCCTCCTTGGGACCCGTCTCCGGCAGCAGGGCGATCATCTCCTCGCCGCCGTAGCGCGCCACGAAATCCACCTCGCGCAGCTTGCCCTTGATGGTCCGGGCCACCTGGCGCAGCACCTCATCCCCGAAGGGGTGTCCGTAGGTGTCGTTGAGCTTCTTGAAGTGGTCGATGTCCATCATCACCAGCGACAAGGGCGAGCGGTAGCGGGTGGAGCGGACGAACTCCTCGGTGAGGCGCTCCTCGAAGTAGCGGCGGTTGTAGAGGCCGGTGAGCGCGTCCACGCGGGTGAGGGCCAGCAGCTCCTCGCGCTTCTGGGCCAGCTCCTTGTTGGCCTTGTCCAGCTCGCGGTTCTTCTCCACCACCGCGTCCTGCAGGGCCTTGAGGCGCAGCATGGACTTCACGCGGGCGGACAGCTCCAGCATGTCGAAGGGCTTGACCAGGTAGTCATCCGCGCCCAGCTCCAGGCCCTCGACCTTGCCCGCCGCCTGCCGGGCCGTCACCAGGATGACGGGGATGAAGCCGAAGCCGCCCTCGCCCCCGTTGGCCTTGATGATGCGGCACACCTCCACGCCGCCCAGCCGGGGCATCTCCACGTCCATGATGATGAGGTCCGGCCTCACCTCGCGCAGCGAGCGCAGCGCCTCGGTGCCGTCATGGGCCTCGCGGAAGCGGTAGCCCTGGGAGGCCAGGCCCTCGCGCACGTGCTGGATGTTGGCCGGGTCATCGTCGACGAGCAGGATGGTCCGGTCGGCGAGCGCTGGGGTGGCCAGGGTCCGGCGGGTCACCTCTCCCATCTTCTTGATCGAACCGTCGGCCATGTCGCTGCCCGCACCCCGTTGCACCCTCGACTTCCGGGGCCGTCTGATTCTTCCCCGGAAGCCCGGTGACTGCCAAGTCACCCGCCGGCCCGGGTGCTCCTCAGGCCGGCTTGCGCAGGCGGGCGCGGTAGACGGGCTCCCCGCTGGCCAGGTAGCGCCGCTCCCGCGTGGAGGGCACCTCCTCGGGGTCATAAGGGTGGAAGATACCCTTTCCCAGGGGATTGACGAAGCCGGCGTCCTCCAGGATGGACAGCATGGACACACCCCGGTCCTGAACGTCCGTGCGCATGTCGAAGAGGCCGCCGGGCTTGAGCTTGTCCAGGAGCAGCTTCGCGAACTCGGGCTGGATGACGGCGCGCTTGAAGTGGGCGCGCTTCCACCAGGGGTCGGGGAACTGCAGGTGGATGGCGTCGAGCGACTGGTCCGCGAAGATGCGCGGCACCACGAAGCGCGCGTCCGCCTCGAGTACCCGCAGGTTGCGCAGGCCCATCTTGCTGCCGCGGTCCAGGGTGTCCCGCGCGTATTTCTTGCGCCACTCGAAGGCGACGAAGCGCACCTGGGGGTTGCGCCGGCAGTACTCCAGCGCGTGGCCACCGGCGCCGGAGCCGATCTCCAGCTCGAGGGGTCCAGAGAAGCCGAACTCCGCGTCCCAATCGGGAGGGGTTTCGAGCTGGGCCAGATGCAGGCCGACGGGATCGGGGAGGAGGCGGGGGCGGGCCATGACGGATGCGTGACGCTGGGGGGCCTCTTCGCATGGGCCGGGGCGGTCTGGCCAGGGCAAAGCGACGGCTTTGGGGGTATACCGGCGCTCCATGAAGGTCTTCCACGGTGTGACGGAGGCGCGGGAGCTGGCCGGCTGTTCGCTCGCGCTGGGCAACTTCGATGGGGTGCACCTGGGCCATCAGGCCCTCTTCGCCGAGGCCCGGCGCCAGGGTTCGCCCACCGCCGCGCTCACCTTCCTGCCCCACCCGGGCAAGGTGCTGCAGCCGGAGCTGGCCCCCAAGCTCATCTCCCTGCTGCCGCGCAAGCTGGAGCTCTTCGAGGACTGTGGGCTGGACGCGGCCGTGGTGCAGCCCTTCACGCGCGAGTACGCCCGCCACTCGCCGGCCGACTTCGAGGCCTCGTTGCTGGACGTGCTGGGCGCGCGCCACATCGTGGTGGGCTACGACTTCACCTATGGCGCCGCCCGCGCCGGCACCGCGGACACCCTGCGCGAGGCCGCCGCCGCCCGGGGCGCCCAGGTGCACGTGGTGCCTCCCGTCACCGTGGATGGGGTGGTGGCCTCGTCCTCCAAGGTGCGCGAGTACATCCTCGAGGGCCGGGTCAGCGCGGCGCAGCGCCTGTTGGGGCGGCCCTTCGACCTGGACGGCACCGTCGTCACCGGTCATGGGCGTGGCCGGGGCATCGGCTTCCCCACCGCCAACGTGGACACCCAGAACGAGCTGCGGCCCGCCGCTGGCGTCTACGCCATCCGCGTCCGCTTCCTCGGCGCCTCCGGGTCCACTCCGGACGCCACCTGGCTCCCCGGGGTGGCCAATATCGGCGTCAAACCCACCTTTGGCGTCAACGAGGTCACCATCGAGGCGCACCTGCTGGACTTCAGTGGTGATCTCTACGGGCGGGAATTGAGGGTGCAGTTCCTGGAGCGGCTGCGCGCCGAGCGCCGTTTTGGCTCGGTGGCGGAGCTCGTGGGGCAGATCAAGAGGGACGTCGAGGCTGCTCGGGCGGTTATCGCCCGGGCGTCCGGCTGAACTTTTCCCGAGTAGATTCAACGGTTTGCCAGGAGAGCGGGCCTGAGACGCCGCCTTGACAGGCCCGCGCGTCCCTTTCTTTAATCCTGAAACATCGGTGCGCTCGTATCCGCGCGCACCAGGGCGTCCTCTCGCGCCGACACGCGAGGGGAGCCATCAAGCCATTTCAACGTTCGAGGCCATCTGAATGTCCGGTCGACTTGGTGAACTGCTGGTTCGTGAGAACCTCATTTCCGTCCAGCAGCTGCGCAAGGCCCAGGAGGAGCAGCAGAAGACGGGCACGCGTATCGGCACCGCCCTCATCAAGACGGGAGCCATCGAGGAGTCCAAGCTCACCGACTTCCTCTCCAAGCAGTACGGCGTCCCGGCCATCAACCTGAAGGACTTCGACATCGACGCGGAGATCATCAAGCTCGTGCCGAAGGAAGTGGCCGAGAAGCACCTGGTGATTCCCGTCAACCGCGCCGGTCCCTCGCTCATCGTGGCGATGTGCGATCCGTCCAACATCTACGCGGTGGACGATCTGAAGTTCCTCACCGGCTACAACGTGGAGCCGGTGGTCGCCTCTGAAATCTCCATCCGCGAGGCCATCGAGCGCTACTACGCCGAGAAGGGCCCGGACATGAACGCGCTCGTCGAGGAGATGGCCGACGACATCGAGGTGGCCAAGGAGGAGGAGGAGGATGGCAACGTCGAGCAGATGGCCCGCGCCGCGGACGACGCCCCCGTCGTCAAGCTGGTGAACCTCATCCTCCAGGACTCCATCAAGAAGGGCGCCTCGGACATCCACGTCGAGCCCTACGAGAAGGACTTCCGGGTCCGCTTCCGCATCGACGGCTCCCTCTACGAGGTGATGCGCCCTCCGATGAAGCTGCGCAACGCCATCACCAGCCGTCTGAAGATCATGGCGAACCTGGACATCTCCGAGCGCCGCCTGCCGCAGGACGGCCGTATCAAGATCAAGCTCGGCGGTGGCAAGGAGATGGACTTCCGCGTCAGCGTGTGCCCCACGCTCTTCGGCGAGAAGGTGGTGCTCCGCCTCCTGGACAAGTCCAACCTCCAGCTGGACATGACGAAGCTGGGCTTCGATCCGCAGCCGCTGGCCTGGTTCAAGGAGGCCATCGAGCGCCCCTACGGCATGGTGCTGGTGACGGGTCCCACGGGCTCCGGCAAGACGACGACGCTCTACTCGGCGCTCTCGATGCTGAACCAGATCGACACCAACGTCGCCACCGCCGAGGACCCGGTCGAGTTCAACTTCGCCGGCATCAATCAGGTGCAGATGCATGAAGACATCGGCCTGAACTTCGCCGCGGCGCTGCGCTCCTTCCTCCGTCAGGACCCGGACATCATCATGATCGGTGAGATCCGCGACTTCGAGACGGGTGAAATCGGCGTCAAGGCAGCGCTCACGGGCCACCTGGTGCTCTCCACGCTGCACACCAACGACGCGCCGGGCACGGTGAGCCGTCTGCTCAACATGGGTATCGAGCCCTTCCTCGTGACGGCCTCGCTCAACCTGATTCTCGCCCAGCGTCTGGCGCGCCGCCTGTGCGCCGCCTGCAAGCGGCCGGCGGAGAACGTGGACGAGCAGGCCCTGCTCAACGCCGGCGTGCCCGCGGAGAAGCTCGGCACCTTCACGCTCTACGAGAAGGTCGGCTGCCGCGACTGCAACGACCGTGGCTACCGCGGCCGCGTGGCCATCTACGAGGTCATGCCCTTCTGGGATGGCCTCAAGGAGCTGGTCATCAACGGCGCCTCCGCCGCCGAGCTCAAGCAGGAGGCCATCCGCCTGGGCATGAGCTCTCTGCGCATGTCGGCCCTGGCGAAGATGATGGACGGCGTCACCACGCTGGACGAGGTGGTGGCCAACACGGCGCCCGACACCTTCTGACCCTCTCGCACCACCCGCCACACCCCCTACCCGAAGGACGGTTTTCGTGAATCTGCATCAGCTGCTCAAGGCGATGGTCGAGAAGGGCGCCTCCGACCTCCACATCACCACCGGCTCCCCGCCCCAGCTCCGCGTGGACGGCGAGCTGGTGCCGCTCAAGACGGCCCAGCTCACCCCGGTGGAGACCAAGCAGCTCTGCTACTCCATCCTCACGGACGCCCAGAAGCACAAGTTCGAGGAGGAGAACGAGCTCGACCTGTCCTTCGGTGTGAAGGGACTCTCCCGCTTCCGCGCCAACATCTACATGCAGCGCGGCGCGGTGGCCGGTGCCTTCCGCACCATTCCCTTCAAGATCCTCACCTTCCAGGAACTCGGCCTGCCCCCCGTGGTGGCCGAGCTGGTGAAGAAGCCGCGCGGCCTCATCCTGGTGACGGGTCCCACGGGCTCGGGCAAGTCCACGACGCTCGCGTCCATGGTGGACAAGATCAACACCGATCGTCACGAGCACATCATGACGATCGAGGACCCCATCGAGTACCTGCACCCGCACAAGAACTGCCTGGTGAACCAGCGCGAGGTGGGCGCGGACACGCGCAACTTCAAGACGGCGCTCAAGTACATCCTCCGGCAGGATCCGGACGTGGTGCTGGTGGGCGAGCTGCGTGACCTGGAGACGATCGAAGCGGCGCTCGTCATCGCCGAGACGGGCCACACCTGCTACGCCACGCTGCACACCAACAGCGCGGTGCAGACCATCAACCGCGTGCTGGACGTGTTCCCCCCGTACCAGCAGCCGCAGGTGCGCGCGCAGCTGTCCTTCGTGCTGGAGGGCGTGATGAGCCAGTCGCTCATCGCCAAGCAGGGCTCTCCGGGCCGCGTGCTGGCGCTGGAGGTGATGATCCCCAACCCCGCCATCCGCAACCTCATCCGTGAGGACAAGGTGCACCAAGTCTACTCGGCCATGCAGGTGGGCCAGGCCAAGTTCGGCATGCAGACCTTCAATCAGGCCCTGGCGCAGCTGCTGGCGCGGCGGCTCATCTCCCAGGAAGAGGCTTTCGGCCGCTCGAGCGACCCGGACGAGCTGCGCAACATCCTGTCGGCGGGCACGGGTCCTGGTGGCGTGCCTGGTCAGCGGCCGGCCGGTCCTGGCGGACGCTAATTCGCGAAATTCGACGCAGGGGATAGACTCGCATCCCCTCGGAGGGCTGTATGGCGGCAACGGCAACCCAGAAGTCTGCATCCCCAAAGTCCAAGAACACAGCCCAGTTCCTCTGGGAGGCCAAGACCAAGTCTGGCGAGACCAAGAAGGGAGAGATGGAGGCCTCCGACATCGAGGCGGTCAATGCCCGTCTCAAGTCGCTCGGTCTCAACCCCGTCAAGGTCCGCCGCAAGGGTCTCCTCGACTCCGACCTGAACCTGACCATCGGTACGGGCGTCACGGGCAAGGACATCCTCGTCTTCACCCGTCAGTTCGCCACGATGATCGACGCCGGCCTTCCGCTGGTGCAGTGCCTCGACATCCTCGGCAGCCAGATGGACAACCCGGCCTTCCGCAAGGTCGTGTTCGCCATCAAGAACAAGGTGGAGCAGGGTTCCACCTTCGCCGACGCGCTGGCGGACCACCCCAAGGTCTTCGACGAGCTCTTCGTCCAGCTGTGCGCGGCCGGTGAGGTCGGCGGTATTCTCGACAACATCCTCAACCGTCTCGCGGCCTACCGTGAGAAGAACGAGAAGCTCAAGCGCAAGGTCAAGGGCGCGATGACCTACCCGGCCATCGTGCTCCTCGTGGCCTTCGGCGTGACGGCGCTGCTGCTCCTCAAGGTGACGCCGACGTTCGCGAAGATGTTCTCCGACTTCGGCCAGGCGCTGCCGGCGCCCACCCAGTTCGTCGTGGACCTGTCCGAGTGGGCGCAGAAATACGTGCTCCACGCCTTTGCTGGCATCGCCGCCATCGCCATCGCCTTCACGTACACGTACCGGCATCCGCAGGGACGGCGCTTCCTGGACAAGGTATTCCTGATGGCGCCCATCTTCGGGCCCGTCATCCGCAAGGTGGCGGTGGCGCGCTTCACCCGTACGCTCGGCACGATGATCTCCTCGGGCGTGCCCATCCTGGACGCGCTGGACGTGACGGCGAAGACGGCCGGTAACCGCTCCGTGGAAGAGGCCATCTACTTCGTGCGCGGGAAGATCGCCGAGGGCAAGAACATCGCCGGTCCGCTGCTGGAGACGAAGGTGTTCCCGCCCATGGTGGTGCAGATGATCGGCGTGGGTGAGGCCACGGGCGCCATGGACACCATGCTCAACAAGATCGCCGACTTCTACGACGACGAGGTGGACACGGCCGTCGCCGGTCTCACGGCGATGATCGAACCGCTGATGATGGTGTTCCTCGGCGGCGTGGTCGGTGGCTTCCTCATCTCGATGTACCTGCCCATCTTCGCCATCGCCGGTGCCGTCAAGTAGCGTCGGCGGTCTCGTGCTCGCGGCGCCTCCGCAGTCGGATGCGCTGCGGACACGGCTGGTGTGGCTCACCGTGTTCCGCACGGTGGCCGTCAGTCTGTCGCTGGTGGCGGTGGTGGCCCGGCTGCTCATGCAGCCGCTGGTGGAGGAGCCCAGCCGCGGCGACACGTTGTCCTTCACCGTCATCGGGCTCGTCTACCTCTTCACCCTGGTGTACGGCCTCATGCTGCGCGGGGGCCGGGCGGACCGGGTGGCGGCGGTGGTGCAGGTGGTGGGTGACCTGCTCATCGCCTCGGTGCTCGTCTTCCTCACCGGAGTGGGGGACAGCCCCTTCACCTTCCTCTACCTGCTAGCCGTCATTGGCGCGAGCATCCTGCTGGATGGCCGGGGCGCGCTGCTCGCCGCGGGGGCCGGAGCCATTGCCTACGGCTCGCTGCTGATGGCGGTGAAGCTGCGGTGGCTGGAGCCGCCCCTGGGCGTGGGGGACATCACCCGGCAGCGCCTGGCCTTCCTGCTGGGCAGCAACGTGCTGGCCCTCTTCCTCATCGCCGCGCTGGCCGGCTACCTGACGCGCCAGCTGTCGGCCACGGGCGGGAGGCTGTCCGAGCGCGAGGCGGACCTCAAGAAGCTCGACACCCTGCAGCGGCAGATATTGGCCTGCATGCCCTCGGGGCTCATCACCTGCGACGAGTCGGGGCGGGTCACCTTCGTCAACGGGGCCGCGCGCTCCATCCTGTCCCTGGAGGGGCGGCTGGTGCCGGGCCTGCACGTGGAGTCCCTGCTGCCGGGCTCCCTGGGGCCGGAGGTCCGCCAGCGCCGCCGCGAGCTCACGGTGCAGACGCCCTCGGGCCTGCGCACGCTCGGGCTGACGGTGACGGGGCTGGAGGGCAGTGGAGGCGGGGGCACGCTCGTCGTCTTCCAGGACCTGACGGAGCTGCGCCGCATCGAGGAGGACCTGAAGCGCGCGGACCGGCTGGCCGCCCTGGGGACGCTGGCCGCCCAGCTCGCCCATGAGATTCGCAACCCCCTGGCCGCCATGAGGGGCTCGGCGCAGCTGCTCGTCCAGGAGCCCGGCGGGGACCCCACGTCGGCCAAGCTGGTGGAGATCCTCCTGCGCGAGTCGGACCGGCTGTCCAAGTTGGTGGAGGACTTCCTGCGCTTCGCCCGTCCGCCGCCTCCCGTCAAACAGGCGTTGGACCTGGAGGTGCTGGTGGCGGAGACGGTGGACATGTTGCAGGCGGATCCGCTGGCCTGGCAGGTCGGGGTGGAGCAGGTGCTGGCCCCGCTGCGGGTGCCGGTGGACGCGGATCAGCTCCGCCAGGTGCTCATCAACATCCTGCGCAACGCCTTCCAGGCGGCGGGCCCGGGAGGCCGGGTGCGGGTGACGCTGGAGGGCGCGGACGAGCTGGCCCTGCTGCGCATCTGGGACTCGGGGGGAAGCATTCCCTCCGCGGACCTGTCGCGCATCTTCGAGCCCTTCTTCAGCACCCGGGAGGGTGGTACCGGGCTGGGTCTGTCCACTGCGTACTCCATCGTGCGCTCGCATGGTGGCAACATCCGGGTGTCCTCCTCTCCGCAGGAGGGCACCGAGTTCCTCATCCAGCTGCCCGTGCAGGGTTGAGGGGGAAAGGGAGAGCGTGGCCGTGCACATCCTGGTGGTGGACGATGAGCTGTCGATGCGCGAGTTCCTGGAGGTGCTGCTGACCCGTGCGGGTTACCAGGTGACGTGCGCGGACGGCGTGAAGGCGGCCCGGGAGGTATTGGGCTCGGCGAAGGTGGACCTGGTCATCACCGACATGAAGCTGGGCTCCTCGCAGAGTGGCATGGACGTGCTGCGCGCCACGCGCTCGCTGCCCGAGCCGCCCGAGGTCATCGTCATCACCGCTTTTGGCACGGCGGCGTCGGCGGTGGAGGCCATGCGCGAGGGGGCGTACGACTACATCGGCAAGCCCTTCGACAACGAGGAGCTGAAGCTGCTGGTGCAGAAGGCGCTGGAGAAGCGCTCGCTGCGCCAGGAGAACGTGTCGCTGCGCGAGCACCTGGTGCCCGGCGCGGGGGTGATGGGGGTGGGGCGCAGCGAGCGGATGCGCGCCGTGTGGGGCCTGGTGGAGAAGGTGGCGCCCACGCGCTCGACCGTCCTCATCCACGGGGAGAGCGGCACGGGCAAGGAGCTCATCGCCCGGGCCATCCACCTCAAGAGCCAGCGGGCGGGCCAGCCCTTCCTTCCCGTCAACTGCGCGGCCCTCAACGAGGGCGTGCTGGAGAGCGAGCTCTTCGGCCACGTGAAGGGCGCCTTCACCGGGGCCACGCAGGAGCGGCCGGGCCTGCTGGTGCACGCGGGCGAGGGGACGGTGTTCCTCGACGAGATTGGCGAGGTGCCGCTGGCCACCCAGGTGAAGCTCCTGCGCGTGTTGCAGGAGCGCAAGGTGAAGCCGGTGGGCAGCTCGGCGGAGATTCCCTTCCACGCGCGCGTGGTGGCCGCCACCAACCGGCGCCTGGAGGCCGAGGTGAAGGCGGGGCGCTTCCGGGAGGATCTCTTCTACCGGCTCAACGTCATCACCCTGGAGCTGCCGCCGTTGCGCGAGCGGGCGGGAGACATCGCGTTGCTGGCCGAGCACTTCCTCGAGCGCCAGCGCAAGGAGCTGGCGCGGCCGGGGATGCGCTTCTCACCGGAGGCGCTGTCGGTGCTGTCCGCCTACTCCTTCCCGGGCAACGTGCGGCAGCTGGAGAACATCGTCGAGCGCGCGGCCACGCTGGCGGATGGGGACGTGCTGACGCTGGGCTCGCTGCCGCCCACGCTGCGCGGTGAGCCGGCTCCGTCCCTGGTGGCGGCGGCCCCGTCGGCGGAGGTGCAGCTCGGCCCCGGCTTCTCACTGGAGCACCACCTGGATGATGCCGAGCGGCGCTACCTGCTGGCCGCCCTGGCCCAGGCCGGCGGGGTGAAGATTCGCGCGGCGGAGCTGCTCGGGCTGACGTTCCGCTCCTTCCGCTACCGCCTGGCCAAGCACGGGCTGTCGGAGCGGGAAGACGAGGCCTGAGCCCCGTCTCCCCGGGCCGCGGGCCTCAGCGGAAGTCGCGCCGGTTGAAGAGGATGATGGCCAGCGCCACCAGCACGCCGGTGAAGGCCATGCCGTACGCGGCGGCCGACAGCAGCTCGCTGGAGGTGACAGGGGCGTAGTACGTCGCGTGCGGCCGGTAGTTGAAGCGGGAGAGGTCCGGCAGCACGTAGTACACGGCCTTGCCCAGCGCCTGGATGGCTCCGCTCTGGGACTTCGAGGCCAGCTTGTAGATGTCCGACGACAGGTGGCCGGCGAAGTAGACGCTCACCGTGACGAACGCCGACACCATCTGGCTGGAGAAGCTGGACATCAGGAAGCCCACGGCGCTGAGCACCCACAGCTCGAACCACAGCATGCCCACCGCCGCCAGGTGCGCCGGGCTGATGGGGCTCTGGTAGAAGTACATCATCGCGAAGAAGAGCGCGGCCATGAGCAGCTGCAGCACCGTCACGGTGAGCATGTTGCCCGCCAGCCGGCCCACGAGGAACGCGCCACGCGACAGCGGCTTGGACACCATGAGGAAGATGGTGCGCCTCTCAATCTCCCGCGAGATGAGCCCGCTGGAGAGGAAGATGGCGAGCAGCACCAGCATCAGGCTCATGGCTCCCAGGCCCACGTCGGTGATGACGCGATCGAACGTGCCGACGGTGATCTCCAGCACGAGCGTGGTGGACATGAGCATGGCCAACGCGAAGATGGCCACCAGCAGGGTGACCCGGTTGCGCCGGGCCTCCCTGAAGCCATTGAGCGCCAGGGCGATGAACGGACCCATCACGAAATCTCTCCTCCAACGGGACCCTGCTTCGCCTCTTCCAGGGCACGCAGGAACAGTTCTTCCAACGAGAAGCGGGCGGGGTGGAGCTGGGTGACCCGTCCCCCCTGCTCCAGCAGGCGCTTGAGCAGCGGCTGTGCATCCGACTCGCGCACGTGCAGCAGTACGCGGTTCTCCAGCGGCCGGGCCATCTCCAGGGTGATGCCCATCGCCTGGATGCGCTCCAGCGGCAGCCCCTCCACCGTCATCTCCACGTGCGTGGTCTGCGAGCTCACCAGCTCGGCCACGCTGCCCTCGCGCACGCGCCGGCCACCCACCAGCACGGCCACCCGGTCACAGAGCGCCTCCACGTCCGGGATGATGTGCGTGCAGAAGAGCACCGTGGTGCCGCGGTGGCGCTCCTCGAGGATGAGATCGCGGATCTGCCGGCGGCCCACGGGATCCAACCCCGAGGTGGGCTCGTCCAGGATGAGCAGGGCGGGCTTGGACACCAGGGCCTGCGCCAGCGCCACGCGCTGCACCATGCCCTTGCTGTAGCGGCGGATCTGCAGGTTGGCGGCGCGGGTCATCTGCACCATGCCCAGCACCTCGGAGACCCGGTCATCCAGCTCCTTGCCGCTCAGGCCATTGAGCCGTCCCGACAGCGTGACGAACTCGCGGCCCGTGAGGTACTCGTAGGGCGCGGGGTTCTCCGGCACATAGCCCACGCGGCGGCGTGCCTCACGGTCCGACGGGGACAGGCCGAACAGCCTCGCCTCGCCTCCCGAGGGCTGCACCAGGTTCAGGAGGATCTTGATGGTGGTGGACTTGCCGGCGCCATTGGGCCCGAGCAGTCCATACACCTGGCCCGGCATCAGCGAGAGATCCAACGACTGGAGGGCACGCACCTGCCGGTTCATGAGGAAGCCGAGCCGGTACGTCTTGGACAGGTTTCGGATTTCGATGGGAGAGGGAGAGTCCATGGGTTCACCGCTCCATGGGCATGGCCCACTGGTAACCACGGTTGTCGGGGGTGAAGATCTCGAGCCGCCGCTGCTGCGTATGGGAATAGGCGCGTTCATCGCTACCAATGAAGAACCCGCCGTCCTGGGGGTCGTACGGCGGCCTGTCCAGGAAGCCCAGCCACAGCAGCGTGTTGATGTCCGGAGGGGCCACGCCGAACTCCTGGCGGAAGCGGCCGATGGAGGCCTCCACGCGCCGCAACTCGCCTTCGAGCTCCAGGTCCCTCACGCGCTGCTTGAAGATCTCCCGCGTCTCCTCGTCCTCCGCGGAGTTCGCGAGGGTGCGGGCCAGCGCGAGGCCCGCGTCCACGCTCCCGGATTGGGCGTAGAGGCGGGTGGCCAGGGCGGGCAGGTACGAGGGCGCGCCCGGCAGCTTCGAGGCCCGCTCCAGGACTTGGGCGGCCTCCTGGTACTGCTGGTGGAAGGCGCTCAGGTTGTAGGCCAGCAGCACGTGCATCTTGAGATCGTCCGGGAACTGCTTCAGGCCCTTGCGCAGAAGACGTGTGGACTCATCGGTGTTGGCCCAGATCTCCCGTCCGGTATTGGTGGGCAGCACGCCGCCGGCGAACACGTAGACGAGGCCGAATTTCGGATCCAGGTCCGTGGTGAGATCCGCATACGGATAGATGTCTCTGTACTCTTCGGCCACGAAGGCACGGCCGGTGGACTGGATGGTCTGAAGCCAGAAGTAGTCGGCGACCAGTTCCAGGTATCCACGGCCGGCCAGGCGCAACAGCTCCTGGCGGGGGAGCAGGGGCTCCTGGTGGGGACCTCGGGGCTGCTGACGAGGCGGCGCCGCGAGCAGGACGAGAGCGGTCAGGCAGAAGGCGCCAACCAGCAGGGCAGGCAGGGAAGTTCGCGACCTCATGGGCGGCATTAAAACAGAAAGGACACCCGGCTTTATGCCCGAGTGTCCTCTCATTTTCGACGGCGGCTCACAAGAGCCTATCCGGCGAGGCGACTACATCAGTCGCAATCCACGTCGTTGTAGTTCATGTACGGCGTACCGGCGACGGCCATGGTCTCGTCGGCGTTGCCGCAGGAGGCCGTACCCGTGGAGTCACCCGTGGAGATGTACCAGGTGTCGATACCGGCGGTCTCGTTGTCGATGTTGCCGGCGGCGATCGCGTCGATGTTGCAGCCGGGGCAGGAGCCGGAGATGCCCGGCTTCAGGGGCGCGCCGCCCGTGCCGGCGTGGTTCAGGTTGACCGTGGCGGCCGTCGGGTTCGTCGTGGAGCCCTTGAACTTACCGGTGTCCACCGTGATGCCGGTGGCGGAGGTCTGGTCGGCCTTGATCGCCTCGCCCTTGCGCTCCTCGAAATCCAGGGTCTGCGCGAAGTAGTAGGCGTAGCGGTTGCCGCGCTCGGGGGCGTAGCCGATGATCTTGATGTCCTCCTCGTAGCGGTCCTTCTCCTGGAGGAAGGCGCGCTGCGTGGTGAACCAGGCCTTCAGGTTGGCCTTGGCCTCGCCCTGCTTGGAGCGAGCCTGGAACTTGATGAAGTTCGGGATGGCGATGGCGGCGAGGATGCCGATGATGGCCACCACGATCATGAGCTCGATGAGCGTGAAGCCGCGGTTCTTACGGGCGAACAGACGGGTCATTTGAATTCCCTTCGGGTGAAGGAGGGGTTGCGGCCGAAGCCGTCGTGAGGAATAGCACGAACGGTGCCAGGATCAAACCCTTGCAGCCTTCACGCTGATCCAAGGACTTGGCTTTGGCGCGCGGCGTGGGTGACGGTTTTGGGGTGCCAATTTTTGTCACCAGGTGACAGGAATCGTCTGCCCCGGTGACGCGCTTGGGCCCTATGCTCCGCCATCCGCGGATGCTCGCGGAACGAAGGGACGCGGAACGTGACTCCTCAGGCGGTGGAAGGCGCGGCCGTGACGCTGGTTTTCGTCATGGGCCTGCTCTTCGGCAGTTTCTTGAATGTCGTGATCGCTCGCGTGCCCGCGGGCGAGAGCATCGTGCGTCCCCGCTCGCGGTGTCCTCGATGCGGGCATCAACTCGCGTGGTACGAGAACATTCCAGTCCTGTCGTGGCTCGCGTTGCGTGCGCGTTGCAGCTCGTGCGGTCTGCCCATTTCCTGGCGCTACCCGCTCATCGAGCTGCTCACCGCGCTGCTCTTCCTGGCCTGCCAGCGCCGCTTTGGTTGGACGCCCGAGCTGGTGGCCGCGCTGGTGCTGGTGCTGCTGCTGGTGCCGCTCTCCTTCATTGATCTGGAGCATTGGATCCTCCCGCAGGAGCTGACGTGGCCGGGAATCGTCGCCGGGGTGGCGCTGTCCGTGCCGATGGGGATGGACCGGGTGCGCGACTCCGTCATTGGCGCGGTGGTGGGCTTCCTCGTCTTCTGGGGGATGGAGTGGCTGGGGGAGAAGATCTTCAAGAAGGAAGCGCTGGGCGCGGGAGACAAGGATCTGCTCGCGCTCATTGGCGCCTTCCTCACGTGGAAGCCGCTGCTCGCCGTCATCTTCCTGTCCTCGTTGCAGGGAGCGGTGGTGGGCTCGCTGATGCTGCTCGTCCGCGGGCGGGCGGGACCGGTGCCGGACCCCGAGCCGGAGTCCCCCACCGCGCCGCCGCCGGCCACGCCTTCCGAGACCGAGAGTCCCCAGGCGGCGGAGGGGCCCGGGCCGGTGCCGAAGCCGGAGGGAACGGAGCCGGTGGCCGCCCGGGAGGGTGACGAGGAGGGCGAGGAGGAAGACGACTGGGAGCCGGGCCCCACCAACATCCCCTTCGGACCCTGGCTGTCGCTCGCGGCGCTCGAGGTGATGCTGCTCGGTCCATGGCTGCGCGAGGTGTTGCCGGTGCCGCTGGACATGCTGTTCGCGGGAGCCCGGTGAGCGAGGGCGGACGCGGATGAAGTGGCGGATCGCCAGCATCGCCTTCCTGCTCAGCGTGGTGGGCACGGGCTTCACCTGGCTCACCTTGCAGCGGCCGTTGCTGACGCTGTTGGAGGTGGCACGGCACGGCTCGGCGCCCGGCTCGTTGGAGGCGGCGGTGTTGTCGCGGACGCTGGGCTCGTTGCCCTTCCTCCTGATGCTGGACCTGGTGCTGCTCACACTCCTGGCGTACGGGGTGTTGGACTTCATGGTGGGCCGGCCCCTGCGGCGCACCGAGGTGGTGGTGGAGCAGCTCGGCCGGTTGGAGCTGGACGTGTCGGTTCCGGAGAGCCCGGGGCCGCTGCTCTCGCGCATCCAGCGGGCGCTCTCGCGGATGGCGGCGGCGCTCCAGGAGGAGCAGGAGACCACGCGGCGGCAGGTGGAGGCGCTGCGGGCGGCCAACGCGCGCCTGGCCCAGGCGCAGACGGAGCTCGTCTCGGCGGAGCGGCTGGCCACCGTGGGCCGGCTCGCCGCGGGCGTGGCCCATGAGGTGGGCAACCCGCTGGCGGGCATCCTCGGCTACCTCTCGCTGGCCGGAGCCCGCGTGAAGGATCCCGAGGTGCAGGAATACCTCGGGCGCATCGATCATGAGGTGCAGCGCATCGACGGCATCGTCCGGGGCCTGCTGGAGATCGGCCGTCCCGCGCGCGAGCAGCTGGGGCCGGTGGAGGTGGGGAACGTGGTGGAGACGTGCGTGCAGCTGGTGAAGGTGGGCCGGGACTTCTCGCGGGTGCGGCTGGAGCTGGACCTCACCCCCGGACTGCTCGCGCGGGCGGATTCGGGCCCGCTGTCACAGATCGTCATCAACCTGTTGCTCAACGCGGTGCAGGCCATGGGAGGGGAGGGGCTCGTCCGGCTCGCCACCCGGAGTAGTGAGGAAGGGGAGGTGATGCTGGTGGTGGAGGACACGGGGCCTGGCATCCCGGCGGAGGTGATGCCGCGCCTCTTCGAGCCCTTCTTCACCACCAAGGAGCCCGGTCAGGGCACGGGACTGGGTCTGGCCGTCTCGCGGTACCTGTCGGAGGGCATGGGGGGGCGGCTCACGGCGGAGAACATGCCGGGAGGGGGTGCTCGCTTCTCTGTCCGGCTGCCAGCCATCTGAGGCGGAATCTGGCCGCGCACCCCGGAGTGGGCTACTTCTGAAGGGTCCCATGGCCCTCTTCCGCAGCATCCTCGTCGCCGACGACGAGCCCTCCGTCCGCCACGTGCTCACCCTGGTGCTCTCGGGGATGGGCTATGAGGTGCGCGCCGTGGCAGATGGAGAGGAGGCGCTGCGGGAATTGTCCGCGCGCGGCTACGACGTGCTCCTGTGCGACGTGCGAATGCCCAAACGCGACGGCCTGTCCGTGCTGCGCCAGGCGCTCGCCGAGCACCCGGGGCTGACGGTGGTGGTGATGAGCGCCTACGGCTCTCAGGAGCAGGCGCTCGAGGCGGTGGGGGCCGGCGCGTACGACTACGTGCGCAAGCCCTTCAAGCCCGAGGAGATCGTCTTCGTCCTGCGCAAGGCGGAGGAGCGCGAGCGGCTGCTGCGGGAGAACCGGCGTCTGCAGGCCTCCGGCGGCGTCGCGCCCGGCGAGGGCATCCTCGGCGAGAGCGAATCCATGCGCGTGGTGATGCGGCAGGTGGAGCGGCTCGCGCCGGTGGGCACCACCGTCCTCATCACCGGCGAGAGCGGGACGGGCAAGGAGCTCATCGCCCGGGCCCTGCATGCGCGCTCCCCCCGGGCCGCCATGCCCTTCGTCGCCGTCAACTGCGGCGCCATCCCCACGGGCCTCATCGAGAGCGAGCTTTTCGGCCATGCCCGGGGGGCCTTCACCGATGCGCGCACCGCCCGGCGCGGCCTCTTCAGCGAGGCCGACGGCGGCACGCTCTTCCTCGACGAGGTGGGGGAGCTGCCCCCGCCCGCCCAGGTGAAGCTGTTGCGCGTGCTACAGGAGGGCGAGCTGCGCCCGGTGGGGGAGAACCGCGCGGAGAAGGTGGACGTGCGCGTCCTGGCCGCGACCCTGCGCGATCTGGGCCGGCTGGTGGAGCGGGGCGAGTTCCGCGAGGACCTCTACTACCGCCTCAACGTGGTGAACGTGCGCGTGCCCCCGCTGCGCGAGCGCCACTCGGACATCCTCCTGCTGGCCCGCGCCTTCCTCCTGCGCTTCAACCGCGAGCTCAACCGCGAGCCCCCCGTGCGCGGCTTCGGCCCCGAGGCCGAGGCCCTCCTGGCCTCCTACGCCTGGCCCGGCAACGTGCGCGAGCTGGAGAACGCGATGGAGCGCGCCGTCCTGCTGGCCGAGGGAGAGCTGATCCTCCCGGAGAACCTGCCAGAGCGGCTCTGGGCCACGCCCCCACCGGCCAGCGCGCCCGCGCTCACCCCCACGCGCCCCTCTTCCGAGGCCAACCTGTCCCTCAAACAGGCCATCCGCGACCTGGAGGAGTCCTACATCCGTGCCGCCCTGCGCCGCACCCGGGGCAACCGCACCCGAGCCGCCGAGGTGCTGGAGATCAGCCATCGGGCCCTGCTGTACAAAATCAAGGAGTACGGAATCGACGCGGACGCCGAGGGGGAGCGAGGCTGACTGGCTGCCGGGTAGAGGACGGAGCGGGGAGCGGGGCGATTTGACGGAACGCGTCCGAAGCCGGAAAATCGGCCCCACAAGAGCGGCGTGGGTGCACCGCCGTGGGATTCCGGGGGACAGATTGGCCGTCTGCTGCACGGGCAGGCGCGGAGCACTTTTTAGGAGGGCCCGCGAGCCGGTGCTACGCTGGCGGCCCCTCCAGGAGCAATGACTGTATGGCGAAGGGAAAGCTGGCTCTCGGTCTCGATATCGGATCGACCTCGGTGAAGATGATCCTCCTCAAGGAGCAGCGCAAGCGCGGCCAGGTGAGCTACGCGCTGCAGAGCTTCGGCATGAAGCCGCTGCCTCCCGAGGCCATCGTCGACGGCGCGCTCATGAACTCCACCGCCATCGTCCAGGCGCTGCAGGAGTTGATGACCGAGCTGAAGGTCAAGAACAAGGAGGTCGCCATCGGCGTCTCCGGCCACTCGGTCATCATCAAGAAGATCCAGATGCCCCGGATGAGCCAGGAGGAGCTCGAGGAGAGCATCCAGTGGGAGGCGGAGCAGTACATCCCCTTCGACGTGAAGGACGTGAACATCGACACGCAGATCCTGGACGCGGGCGGCAATGACGCCACCGGCCAGATGGACGTGCTGCTGGTCGCGGCCAAGAAGGACATGATCAACGACTACACCACCGTGGTCTCCGAGTCGGGGCTGCAGCCGGTGGTGGTGGACGTGGACGCCTTCGCCGTCCAGAACATGTTCGCCTCCAACTACGACGTCCCCGACAAGGAGACGGTGGTGCTCATCAACGCGGGCGCCTCGGTGGTGAACATCAACATCATCTCCAACGGCATCACCGTCTTCACCCGTGACGTGACCATCGGTGGCAATCAGTTCACCGAGGAGATCCAGAAGCAGCTCAACGTCTCCTACGAGGAGGCCGAGGCGCTGAAGATCGGCGGCACGCGCGGGGACTCGGACGCCGTGGTTCCCCAGGAGGTGGAGCGGGTGCTGATGGGCGTGGCCGAGCAGGTGGCCGGTGAAATCCAGCGCTCGCTGGACTTCTACGCGGGCACCGCGGTGGACGCCAACTTCACCAAGGTCTACCTCTCCGGCGGAACCGCCAAGATTCCGGCGCTGTTCAAGACCATCGAGACGCGCGTGGGCGTGCCGGTGGAGATCCTCAATCCGTTCCGGAAGATCGACGTGGACAACCGCAAGTTCGACCCCGCCTTCATCATGGAGGTGGCGCCGATGGCCGCGGTGGCCGTGGGTCTGGCATTGCGCAAGCCCGGTGACAAGCTCGGCTGATCCTCCTCCATCCTCGTCTTCGAAGGACCGACGCACATGATGATTCGTATCAACCTGCTGCCCGTCCGGGCCAAGGTCAGGCCGAACGCGGGCCGCCAAGTCCTGGCGCTCCTGGCGTTCGTGCTCGTGGGCGCCTGCGTGGGCAACTACATGTGGTACGCCGATCGCGCTGGCGTGGTGGACAAGCAGGCCGATGGCCTGGCCAGCACCAAGCGCCGCATCGCCGATCTCGACAAGACGATCGGCGAAGTGAAGAACATCAACACCCGCAAGACCGAGGTGGAGAAGAAGCTCGCCGTCCTGGACGAGCTGCGCCGCGGCCGCTCCGGTCCGGTGCGCATGCTGGACGCGCTGTCCACCGCGCTGCCCAAGAAGGTGTGGCTGCGCACCTTCAACGAGGAGCGCGGCAACGTGAAGATCGCCGGTTCCGCCGTCAGCCATGACGACGTGGCCGAGCTGATGCGCAATCTCAACGGCATGGTGTGGACGCCCAAGGGCATTGGCCGTCTGGTGGAGCAGCGCCGTGAGGCCAAGACGTCCCGCGTGGAGCTGGTGGCGGCCGAGTCCGCCATCGAGGAGTTCCCCGTGACGGACATCAAGTCCTTCTTCTCCAACGTGGAGCTGAAGAGCACCCAGCAGGGTGCCTCCAAGCCCAATGAAGTGAGCACGGTGGTCTTCGACATCCTGCTCACCGCCAACTACGCCATCTGAGAGGACCTGGAGCCATGGACAAATACCTCGAGAGGCTCGCGAAGGCCCCCCCCGCCGTCCGCTTCGGCGGCCTGGCGGCCCTGGTGGTGCTGCTGACGGCCGCCAACTTCTTCTTCGGCATCCAGCCGCTGGAAGTGGAGATGGAGCGGCAGCGCGGCGAGCAGCGCAAGCTGGACCTGGAGCTGGCCGAGAAGAGTGAGATCGCCCAGAACCTCAATGAGCGCCGGCGCGAGATGGACGTGCTGGAGCAGCGGCTCGCCGAGGCCCTCACCGAGCTGCCCGAGAACAAGGACATCGAGGAGCTGCTCGCGCAGCTCAACGACATCGGCAAGAAGGCCGGGCTGGAGATCGCCCGCGTGGAGCCGGGTCCGGAGACGGTGGGCGGTGGTGATTTCTTCGCCCGCATCCCCATCAAGATGGTGGTGAGCGGCAACTACCACGAGATCGCCATGTTCCTGCAGGAGGTCTCGACCATGCGGCGCATCGTCAACGTCAACAACATCAAGCTCGATGGCGCCAAGGTGAAGAACGAGAAGGTGATGCTCAACACCTCCTTCCTCGCGACCACCTTCCGTTTCGTCAACACGGCGAATGTGGCCGAGAGCTCGAAGAAGAAGAAGAAGTAAGCAGAAACTTGATCGGTCCTGGAAATGGGGCGACAAGGGGACCCGCGGATGAAGACGTTCCACTCCATGTTGATTTCGGGGGCATTGGCCCTCGCGCTCGCCGGTTGTGGCGAGGAGGCGGCGGCGCCGGCAGCGGCGGCCGCAGCCAAGCCCAAGGCCGAGGCGCCAAAGGAGAAAGCCCCGGTGGCGACCACGGTGGTGACCGCTCCCGGCTACGTCTACAGCTACAATCCCATGGGCCGGCGGGATCCGTTCCGCAGTCCCATCGAGGACATGGTGCGCGAGAATCCGCAGCCCGGTGCCCAGGTGACGGCCTGCACCGAGCCGCTGTGCCAGTGGGACATCGATCAGCTCAAGCTGGTGGCGGTGATCACCGGTGATGCCAACCCGATGGCCATGGTGGAAGATCCCATGGGCCGCGGCCACATCGTGCGCCGTAACACCCGGATGGGCCGTCAGGGTGGCAAGGTGACGCAGATCCTCCGTGAGGAGGTCATCGTCACGGAGACGACCACCACGGCGGACCGGGTGGTCTACAACCCGGTGAAGCTGGAGCTGAAGCAGCAGGATGGCCGGGTGGACCCCGCCTACGACCTGATGACGGGCAAGAACTGGGAGCCGTAGTGGCCCGGTGACATGGGAGCCGGGGAGTCCCTGGCGCCCATGGCCCATTGCAACTTGTTGAGGGGAAGCATGCTCGAGGAGAGCGCTGTGACGAGGGGCAAGTTGATGAGCGTGGTGGCCGCCCTGGCGGTTGCCATCGTAAGTGTCGGGGCCGAGGCCGCCGAGCTCAATACGTTGCGCGACCTGAAGGTCGTGCAGACGGGTTCGGGCGCCCAGGTGGTGGTGGCCGGCACGCGGGCTCCTACCTTCACCGTCTTCCGGCTGAGTGGTCCGGAGCGGCTGGTGGTGGACCTCTCGTCGGCGGACGCCACGGGCATCAAGGGACACCACAACGGACAGGGACCGGTGGCCGGAGTGGTGGCCTCCCAGTTCTCGGACGAGCGCGCGAGCGTGGGCCGGGTGCTGGTGGCCCTGCACCAGGCCGCGCAGTACGACGTGCGCGCGGACGGCAACAAGGTCATCATCTCCGTGGACGGAGCGGTGGCCGAGGCGAAGGTCGCCGAGGCGAAGGCGCCCGCGGTCAAGGCGGAGCCGGTGACGCCGGCCGCGCCCGAGCCGAAGCCCGCCGCCGTCGCCAGCGCCGCGCCCGCTCCGGTGGTGGCCCCCGCGCCGCAGCCGGCCGCGGCCGAGCCGCAGGAGAAGAAGTCCGCCGCGCTGCCCGAGAACGTGGTGGCGGCCGAGGCGGACGAGCGCGAGGTGGCCCACCCGGCCCGCCGCATCACCGCCCTGTCCTTCGCCCGTGACACCCTGAGCATCCGCGCGGACGGCGAGGTCGCCCGCTACGAGGTGCTGGAGCTGGCGGATCCTCCCCGGCTCGCGGTGGACGTGTACGGCGTGGGCCTGTCGGCGCGTGCCCCGCGCATCCGCTCGGGCGTGCTGAAGGACGTGCGCGTGGGCGCCCACTCGGACAAGGTCCGGCTGGTGCTCGACGTGCGCGGGCAGATGCCCGGCTACGAGGTGGAGCGCACCAGCCGCGGCCTGGAGGTGGTGCTCGGTGGCAAGGTGGCCCGCAAGCCTTCCGCGCCCGCCGACACGCCCGAGAAGGTCGTGGCGGAGAACGAGCCCGTGCGCGTCAAGCCCGTGGACGCCCAGCTGGCCACCGTGGAGGTGAAGGATCTGACCTTCGACGAGAACGAGTCCGGTGGCCGGGTGAACCTGAAGCTGTCGGGCGCGGTGGCCTGGAAGGTGGAGCGGCCGGATCCGCGCAGCGCCGTGCTGTCCATCGAGAACGCCCGGCTGCCGCGGCGTCTGGAGCGCAGCCTGGACACCAGCGCGCTGGAGACGCCGGTGAAGATGATCAGCGCCTTCGCGGTGCCCGGCGAGGGCAACCGGGTGCGCGTGGTGGTGGCCGCGGACGGCGCCATCGAGGAGAACGTGAGCCAGGTGGGCGGTGGCCTGTCCTGGAGGCTGAGCGTCAAGGGCGTGAAGACGGAGCAGGTGACCGTCACCCAGCGCACCGCCGGCTTCACCGCCGAGGCGCCCACCTATGCTTCCGAGGGCGCGCCCCAGCAGGCCCGCTACCGCGGCAAGAAGGTGTCCTTCGAGTTCAAGGACATCGACATCCAGAACCTGCTGCGCGTCATCGCGGAGATCTCCAAGAAGAACATCGTCGTGGCCGATGACGTGTCCGGCAAGGTGACCATCCGCCTGCGCAACGTGCCCTGGGATCAGGCGCTGGATCTCATCCTGCGCACCAAGTCGCTGGGCAAGGAGGAGATCGGCAACATCGTGCGCGTGGCTCCGCTCAAGACGCTGGAGGAGGAGGCCCGGCTGCGCCAGGAGCGCAAGAAGTCGCTCGTGGCCCAGGAGGAGCTGCTGGTGAACCTCATCCCGGTGAACTACGCGTCGGCCAGCGAAATGTCGAGCCGCGTCAAGGATGTGCTGAGCGAGCGCGGCACGGTGACGGTGGACGCGCGCACCAACGTGCTCATCGTCAAGGATGTGCGCGCCAACGTGGAGAAGGCGCGGGCGCTGGTGCGCAACCTGGATACGCAGACGCCGCAGGTGCTCATCGAGAGCCGCATCGTCGAGGCCAACACCTCGTTCAGCCGCGAGCTCGGTGTGCAGTGGGGTGGTCAGGCCTCGGCCGCGCCCTCCACGGGCAATCCCACCGGCCTCATCTTCCCGAACACCGCGGTGGTGACGGGTGGTATCGATGGCACGGCGCCGGGCGTCTCCGACATCCCCAACTTCGCCGTCAACCTTCCGGTGGGCGCCGGCCTGGGCTCCGGTGGTGCGCTCGGCTTCGTCTTCGGCTCGGCCGGTGGTGCGCTCACCCTCAACCTGCGCCTGTCGGCGGCGGAGAACGAGGGTGTCGTGAAGACCATCTCCGCCCCCAAGGTGACGACGCTGGACAACAACACCGCCCGCATCAGCCAGGGTGTGTCCATCCCGTTCAGCCAGGTGTCCGCGTCCGGTGCCAACACCACCTTCGTCGAAGCGCGTCTGTCGCTCGAGGTGACGCCCCACGTCACCCAGGATGGCAGCATCATGCTGACCATCAACGCGGCCAACAACCAGCCGGATCCCTCGCAGACGGGTGCCAACGGCCAGCCCGCCATCCAGCGCAAGGAGGCCAACACCCAGGTGCTGGTGAAGGACGGCGACACCACCGTCATCGGCGGCATCTACGTGCGCCGTGGCAGCACCCAGAGCAACGCGGTGCCCTTCCTGTCCAAGATTCCGGTGCTGGGGTTGCTGTTCAAGAACTTCCGCGAGCGTGACGACCGTCAGGAACTGCTGATCTTCATCACGCCGCGCATCCTCAACCGGCAGACGATTGCCCAGTCCCTGTAGCCGGTCCCTCCTCTACGGTCCAAGGAGTCGATGTCCATGAAGCGATTGATGACGATTGCGGCGCTGGCACTGGGGCAGGCGGCCTGTGTGGCCAACCAGGGGGATGCGCCCTTCAGATTCCTCGATGCCCGCGCGCTGACAGTCGAAGAGGACGCGTGCGTGCCCTCCGATGAGCTCGTGATTGGCTCGGGCAGCATCGACCTGTCCGGTGTCCCCGCTGGTATTGCTCCGAACTACCTGCTGGCCATGAGTGTCGAGACGAACAACTCCTCCCAGCCCATCGTCATCAACCAGGAGCCGTTCTCGGGCCCGGGGCTCAGCGACATCACGATGAACGAGCTCGTCTATTCCTACGAGTTCGTGCCGAGCGGTGGTGGCGCGGCCGCGAACCTGATCGACACCGAGGAAGAGAGCACGGCCGTCTACCGCGTCCTGCGTCCTGGGACCGACGCCGACCAGAGCTACGTGTTCATGGATGCGTTCGGCCCCAAGGGGTCCGCGGCACTCGTTGGCAAGGATGGGACCGTGTTCGCCACCATCAAGGGCCGGGGCCGGCTGAGCAGTGGTCAGGTGGTGGAGAGCAACAAGTTCACCTTCCCGATCACCGTGTTCACCAGCGGGGCCAGCTACGTGTGCGCGGCACCTCTCGTTCCCGCCGGCAGGTGCGTGATCGGGCAGGATGTACCCAGGTTTCCCCCCGGCACCACCGCCTGCGTCTCTGAGTAGTGCTTGACCCCCTCCCCAGAGCCTCCTACAAGCCAGCCGCCATGTCCTTCCGCACGCACCTCGAGTCGGTGGTCAACCAGGTAGACGGGGCCCTGGCCTGCAGTGTGATGGGTTTCGACGGGATCTCCGTGGACACCCATCAGAGGGATGACGCGGCCGAGCTGGAGCTGAACGGGGCCTGGGTGGAGTACGCCAACCTGCTCGGTCAGCTCCGCCAGGCCGCCGAGACCCTCAAGACGGGGGAGGTCCAGGAGGTCAGCGTCAACAGCGAGCGGGTGCTCACGCTGATGCGCCTCATCACCCCGGAATACTTCCTGGTGCTGGCGCTCCGGGCGGACGGTAACTATGGGAAGGGCAGGTACGTCCTCCGGGTGATCGCCCCCAAGATTCGCGCCGAGTTGTAGACCGCCGAGCGGACGGCGCAGCGCGCCGCGCCTTTCCCCTTTGCAAGGCGCGGCGCCTCGGCTAGACACCCCGGACTTTTCAAGCTGTCCGAAGGAGCCTGTCCATGGCTGGTGTCATCGATACGTCCGAGTTCCGCAAGGGCATGAAGATCGAAATCGACGGTGAGCCGTTCGAGATCGTCGAGTTCCAGCACGTCAAGCCGGGCAAGGGCTCGGCTTTCGTGCGCACGTCCATCCGCAGCCTGCTGACCGGGCGCGTGCTCCAGCCGACCCTCAAGTCCGGCGAGAAGGTGGCCAAGCCCGACATCGAAGAGAAGGACATGCAGTTCCTGTACGAGCAGGGCGGCGACTTCTACTTCATGGACACCCGCAACTACGAGCAGACCTTCATCAGCGCGGATGTCCTCGGGGAGTCGAAGAACTTCCTCAAGGAGAACATCAACGCCTCCATCCTGTTCTACAACGGCAAGGCCATTGGCGTGACCCTGCCGAACTCGGTGGACCTGAAGGTCACCAAGTGCGATCCGGGCGTGCGCGGCGACACCGTGTCCGGCGCGCTGAAGCCGGCCACGATGGAGACGGGCTACACCGTCAACGTGCCGCTCTTCATCAACGAGGGTGACATCCTCAAGATCGACACGCGTGACGGCAAGTACCTCACGCGCGTGGCCACCGCGGGCTAAGCGCCCACTGCGGTTCAGGGAGGGGACGGAATTGGCAACCAAGCGCAAGGCAGTGCGAACGGAGCCCGCGGCCACCGTGCAGTCCGGCAGCGCCCGTATCGAGGGCAACACCACGTCCCTGGACGTGGAGGCCCTCCGGCAGATCGTGGAGATCCTCGAGGCCTCCGAGGTGACGCGGCTCGTCTGGCAGCGCGGTGAGGAGCGGCTGTTCATCCGCCGTGGCCCCGTGCCGGCTCCCACCATCGTGCACGCGGCTCCCGTGACGCCCTCGGTGAGCCCCGCGCCGGTGATGGCCGCCGCGCCGGTGATGGCCGCCCCTCCTCCCGCCGTGCACCATGCTCCGGCCCTGGCGGCCGCCGCGGCTCCGGCCGCCGCGGCTTCCGCGGCCGAGAAGCCCGGTCACTCCGTTACCAGCCCGTTCGTGGGCACGTTCTACCGGACGCCCGCCCCGGACCAGCCCCCCTTCGTCGATGTGGGCTCGGTGGTGAAGAAGGGCCAGGTGCTCTGCATCATCGAGGCCATGAAGCTGATGAACGAGATCGAAGCCGACGTGGCGGGCCGCGTGGCGGAGATCCTCGTGGAGAACGGGCAGCCGGTCGAGTTCGGCCAGGCGCTGTTCCGCATCGAGCCGGTCTGACATAGCGGGCGCCGAGCGCCCCGCGGAGGCACGACATCGTGTTCAAGAAGGTGCTGATCGCCAACCGCGGGGAAATCGCCCTGCGGGTCATCCGTGCCTGCCGTGAGCTGGGCATCGCCACCGTGGCGGTGCACTCCACGGCCGACGCCAACGCCCTGCACGTGCGGTTCGCCGATGAGTCGGTGTGCATCGGCCCGCCGCCGTCCAAGGAGAGCTACCTCAACATCCCGCAGCTGCTCTCCGCGGCGGAAATCACCCGGGCGGACGCCATCCACCCCGGCTACGGCTTCCTCTCGGAGAACGCCGAGTTCGCCAAGGTGTGCCGGGACTGCAAGATTCATTTCATCGGCCCCCGGCCGGAGATGATCTCGCTGATGGGCAACAAGGTCCGCGCCCGCAACGCCGCGCGCGAGGCCGGCCTGCCCCTGCTGCCCGGCAGCATCGGCACGGTGAAGGACCCCAAGGAGGCCGAGGCCTTCGCCCGGGAGATCGGCTTCCCGGTCATCCTCAAGGCGGCGGCCGGCGGTGGCGGCAAGGGCATGAAGATCGTCCGCGAGCCGCACGCGCTGGCCCAGGCCTTCTCCACCGCGGCGGCCGAGGCCGTGGCGTCCTTCGGCAACGGCGACCTCTACATCGAGCGGTACGTGGAGAAGCCGCGCCACATCGAAATCCAGGTCGTGGCCGACGAGCACGGGCGCATCATCCACCTGGGTGAGCGCGAGTGCTCGGTGCAGCGCCGCCACCAGAAGCTGATTGAAGAGAGCCCCTCTCCGGCCCTCACCCCCGAGCTCCGCCAGCAGATGGGCGAGGTCTCCATCCGCGCCATGGAGAAGCTCGGCTACAACAACGTGGGCACCATCGAGTACCTGCTCGACGAGAACGGCCGCTTCTACTTCATGGAGATGAACACCCGTATCCAGGTGGAACACCCGGTGACCGAGCTCGTCACCGGCATCGACCTGGTGCGCGAGCAGATCAAGCTCTCCTCGGGCGAGCCCCTCCAGCGCAAGCAGGAGGACATCCAGATGCGCGGCCACGCGATCGAATGCCGCGTCAACGCCGAGGACCCCGTCACCTTCGCGCCCTGGCCGGGGAAGATCACCGCCTACAGCGTGCCCGGTGGTTATGGCGTGCGTGTGGACTCCAGTGCGTACGAGAACTACACGGTGCTGCCGTACTACGACAGCCTGCTGGCCAAGCTGATCGTGTACGCGGAGGACCGGCCCACGGCGATCCGCCGCATGCAGCGGGCGCTGGGCGAGTACGTGGTGCAGGGCATCCGCACCAACATCCCGTTCCACCGGGCGGCCATGGCGGAGGACTCCTTCGTCGAGGGCAACTACGACACGCGCTTCGTGGAGCGGCTGCTGGCGTCCGAGACGGGCACCCACCGTCTGAAGAAGGCCATCGAGGAGACCCCCTAGGCGGGCCTGCTCGCCTGCTCATCGCGCAACCCCCTGATCCTCCTGGGGGTTGGGGTGGGTGGATTCCTTGACCCGCGAGGGAGGATTCCGTTAGCCTCGGGACTCCCTCGCTGTCTCCTTGAAGGAAGCAGAAACCCCGGATTTTCCTCGGGTTTCGCTCGGCAGGAAGCCCAACGCTCGATGGACAAGAACAAGATCATCGAAGCCGCCGCCAAGCTCGTTGCGAAGGGCGCCTACGACAAGGCCATCAAGGAGTACCAGAAGGTCCTGGAAGTAGACCCCAAGGATGGCCGCGTCCTCCAGAAGATGGGGGAGCTGTACCAGAAGAAGAACGACAACGTTCAGGCGGCCCACTACTTCACCAAGGTCGCCGAGGGCTACTCCACCGACGGCTTCTTCCTCAAGGCCGTTGCCCTCTACAAGCAGGTTCTCAAGCTCAACCCCAACCTGCTGGACGTCAATCTCAAGCTGGCGGAGCTCCATCAGCAGCTCGGACTGATGTCCGAGGCCATGGCGTATTTCCAGATCGTCGCCAACCACTACGACAAGGCCGGCGACGTCAAGAACTCCCTGGATACGCTCAAGAAGATGGTGGATCTCGACCCCGAGAACGTGGCGTCGAAGATCAAGCTGGCCGAGCTGTACGCGCGCGAGAACATGCCGCGCGAGGCCACCCAGGAGTTCAAGAAGGCCGCCGAGTACCTCAAGCGCAACAACCGGATGGATGACTGGTTCCGCGTCGCGGAGCGCCTGTCCACCCTGGATCCGGACAACGTGGCGCTGGCCAAGGACCTGGCCCAGCAGTACCTGTCGCGCGGAGACCAGAAGCGCGCCCTGGCCCGGCTCCAGGTGTGCTTCAAGGCGGACGGACGCGACGTCGAGACGCTCAACATGCTGGCCCAGGCCTTCCACGGGCTCGGCCAGACGGCCAAGACGATCTCCGTCTACAAGGAGCTTGCCAAGGTCTACCAGGAGCGCGGCCGCCACCAGGACGCCCGCAACATCTGGAATCAGGTCGCCGAGCTGGATCCGGCTGATCCGGACTACGAGGCGTACAAGGCGGAGAGCGCCAGTGCCGCTCCGGCCCCCGCGCCCGCCGCTCCAGCGCCCGCGCCGGCGCCCCAGCCGGCTCCCGCCAAGGCCCAGGCGGCTCCAGCCCCCGCGCCTCAGCCGGCTCCCGCCCCCGCTCCAGCCCCCGCGCCCGCCCAGGCGGCTGCTCCGGCCCCCGCGCCCGCCGCTCCGGCCCCGCCCGGCAAGGAGCAGTTCTCCAAGCTGCTGACGGAGACAGAGGTCTACGTCAAATACGGCCTGCACGACAAAGCGCTCGAACACCTGCGGAAGATCTTCGCGGTGGATCCGGAGAACCTCGACGCGCACGAGAAGGCCTTCCACATCTACGTCGCCTCCGGCAACACGGCCCAGGCCGGTGAGCAGCTGCTGAACGTGCTGCGCCTGTGCACGCGCCGCGCGGACGTGCAGCGCGCCCAGCCGTACCTGGCCATCATCCTCGAGCAGAACCCCGGCCACCCCGAGGTGCCCGCCTTCCTGTCCGTGCTGCAGTCGGATGAGACGGCGCCCGTCGAGGCCGCGCAGGTGGAGTCCGTGGGCGAGGACGCCATCCTCGTGGACTCCAGCGACGAGGAGATCGTCGTCGCCGACGCGCCCCCGGATGCCCTGGAGCACCCGCCGGGCGACGAGCTGGCCCTGGTCTCCGTGAGCAGCGGGGACGAGGAGGAGGGGCAGATCCTCTCCGGCGAGTTCGGCATTCCGGCGGACGCCGACGAGGGCGTGGTGCTCGCGGACGAGCCCGGCGCGGTGGTGTCCGGCGATGAGCCCCTCTTCGGCGCCGGCGACGAGCCCGAGGAGGCGACGACCGTCTTCATGGAGCCGGCCGGTGAGGAGGACGACGCCCTGGTCGCCCCCGTCGCCCTCGAGGACGAGCCGCTGGTGGCGGATGAGCCCCTGGCGCTCGGCGACGACGAGCCGCAGCCCACGCAGGTGGCCGCGCCCTCGGCCCACCTGCTCGAGAACTCCTTCGAGGACGACGGTTTCTCCGAGGCAGAGCCCACGCGCGTGGCCATGCTGCCGACGGAGCTGGACGAGCCGACCTCCTCTGGCTCTCCCGCGCTGGCGCTCGAGGACGAGGGCACTCCGGTGGATACGCCGGCGCTCGTCGGCTCCTACGAGTTCGAGGATCCCGAGCCCGAGCTCGTCCCCGCGCCCGTGGTGGCCGCGCCCAAGGCTCCGGCCGCCGCGCCCAAGGCCCCGGCCGCCGCTCCGCCCGTCAAGGCGCAGCCCCAGCCCGCCGCGCCCGCCAAGGCTCCAGCTCCGGTTGCCGCTCCGCCCGCCAAGGCACAGCCCCAGCCCGCCGCGAAGGCTCCTGCCGCCGCGCCCGCCAAGGCCCAGCCCGCGCCCAAGCCGCAGCCCGTCGTCGCCCAGGTCGAGGAGCCCGCCGAGGAGCCCGCCGCCGAGGAGTGCGACGAGGCCAGCTTCTTCCTGGATCAGGGCCTCTACGAGGAGGCTCGGGAGATCCTCGAGACGGTGCAGATCGCCTTCCCGGGCCATGCGCGCGCGGAAGAGCTCATGGCCCGGCTCGAGGCGCTCGAGTCCGGTGGGACTCCAGCCGCCGAGGAGCCCGAGGAGAACACCGAGTCCATCGCCGTGCCCGCCGTGCCCGCCCTGGGCGAGTCCCCCGCCGAGCGCGACGCGTTCGATCTGGCGGCGGAACTGGCCGGCGAGTTCGGGGACCTGGGTGGAGATCAGCCCGCGGCGCCCGCCGTCGAGGAGGACTTCCAGTACTCGGTGGAGGAGGTCTTCGCCGAGTTCAAGAAGGGCCTCGCCAAGGTGGTCAAGCCCGAGGACGTGGACACCCACTACGACCTGGGCATCGCCTACCGCGAGATGGGCCTCATCGACGACGCCCTCAACGAGTTCGCCGTGGCCCGCGAGGGCTGCGTGGGCAAGAAGCGTGAGGTGGATTGCCTCACGATGATCGGCCTGCTGCAGGCCCAGAAGGGCGATGCCGGAGCGGCGGTGGGCACCTTCAAACAGGCGCTCGCCAGCGAGCACGCCACCGGCGAGGTCGCCAAGGCCATCGGCTTCGAACTGGGCCTGTCCTACGAGGCCATCAACGAGCAGGGCAAGGCCCTCTACCACTACCAGCGCGTGGCCGCGATCGACCCGAACTTCCGGGAGGTCTCCAGCAACGTGCAGCGGCTGGCCGCCACCACCTCTCCCGTGCCGGATCCACTGCCCCCCAGCGGTGGGAAGGCGCCCAACGCTCCTCCCCCGGGTGCCATGCCCGCGGCCGCCGGAGCCGCCAGGCCGCGTAAGGTAGGCTACGTCTAGCGCTGTCCGAGGTTCGCCGAGCCCATGTCCACCTACCTCGACTATTTCGAGCTCAACCAGGAGCCCTTCTCCAACGCTCCGGTGAGCCGCTTCTATTACAACTCGGCCCAGCACTCCCAGGCGCTGACCCGGCTCATGCACTCGGTCAGCTACATGAAGGGTCTGTCGATCCTCATCGGCGACATCGGGGCCGGCAAGACGACGCTGGCGCGCCGCATGCTCGACTCGCTCCCCGAGTCCGAGTACGAGGCCGCGCTGCTCGTCATCATCCACTCGGGCATCACCGCCAACTGGCTGCTGCGCCGCATCGCCCTGCAGCTGGGCGTGGAGAACCCCGCCCAGGAGAAGCTGGCCCTCCTGTCCCAGCTCTACCAGCGCCTGCTGCAAATCTACGAGTCCGGCAAGAAGGCCGTCGTCCTCATCGACGAGGCCCAGATGCTGGAGACGCGCGAGCTCATGGAGGAGTTCCGGGGGTTGCTCAACCTGGAGGTCCCCGAGCGCAAGCTCATCTCCTTCGTCTTCTTCGGACTCCCGGAGATCGAGAAGAACCTCAAGCTGGACCCGCCGCTCGCACAGCGCGTGTCGCTCCGCTACAAGCTGGAGCCCTTCACCGCCGAGTCCACCGAGGCCTACATCAAGCACCGCCTCCGGCTCGCCAGCTGCCCGCGCATGCCGTTCACCAACGAGGCCCTGGTCGCCGTGCACCAGCGCTCGGGCGGCACCCCCCGCGTCATCAACAGCATCTGTGACAACGCGCTCTTCGAGGCCTTCCTGGCCCGCGAGCAGACCATCACCGACAAGCTCATCCACCGGATCGCCGACAACCTGGGACTCCAGGGCTCGACTCTGCCGGAAGGGCAACAGAAGCCCGCCGCCGCCGTGGGAGCGAGCAGTCGGGCAGGCGGCACCTCGAAGATCGATCTCGCGGAGATCGACCGTTACCTCGAGGGGTTGGGTAAGCTGTAGCTGTTTTGGCTCCCCGGAACAGGCAGCAGGGCGCGCGCAGGCCGCCGCTGTGGTTCATCGTCCTCACGCTCGTGCTGGGGACGGTGCTGCTTCTCCGTACGCGCACCGCGTGGGACCAGTTGTGCACGCAGGCCCGGCGCCAGTTGCCCACGCTGCTGGGGACGGAAGTGGGCATCGGCCAGTGCGAGGTGGATCCGCTCGGCCAGCGCCTCATCCTCCGCGGGCTGTCCGTCTTCGAGAAGGGCGCGGACACGCCACTGTTCGCCGCGGACTCCGCCGAGGTGCAGCTCGGCCTGCCCAATCCGTTCTCCGGTCAGCTCGCCATCGATCTGGTGAAGGTGCACCGGCCGCGCGTGGCGCTGGACCTGTCCCGCCCCAGGCCGCCGCCGGGTGAGCCCGGCGTGTGCCCGCTCAAGCCGCTGCGGAGGTTGCGGCTGGGGCGCGTGGCCATCACCAGCGCGGAGGTGCGGCTGACGCTGCCCGGCGGCCGGCTGGTGGAGCTGTCCGAGCTGGACGTCGGCCTGCGCGAGCGCTGGGGCGAGGAGGAGTTCGAGGTGGAGGCCCGGCGCGGCCTGGTGCACCTGGGTCCGGGACAGGAGCTCACCCTCGGACGGCTGGCGCTCTCGGGCGCGCTGGACGTGGACGAGGAGTTGCTGGAGTTGGACCGCGCCGAGGTGTCGCTGGACGACATGACGGTGAACATCTCCGGCCGCGTGGAGCAGCTGTGCGAGCCCGTGCTCGCGCTGGATGCCCAGGTGTTCCTGCCGCTGCGCACGCTGTCCCGGGCGGGCCTGCTGCCCAAGCCCGCTCAGGGCCATCTCTGGACGCGTCTCACGGCCAACGGCCGCCCGGCGGCGCCCAGCGTGTCCGTGGAGCTGTCGGGCAGTGGCATCTCCTATGCGCAGTACACCCCGGGCTCGTTCACCGCGCGGCTGGCGTACGCCGGTGAGCTGGTCACCGTGGAGGAGTTGCTCGTCCCCATCGGTCCGGCAGGCAACGCTCGCATCACCGGGACGCTCGCGCTCCGTCCGGGGTTTCCCGTCGAGGTGGACCTGGAGACGCATGAGGCGCAGTTCGGCCGCATCCTCGAGAAGGCCGGCCTGACGGGCTCCTGGGTGGACTTCCCGGCCAACGCCAAAGCCCACCTGTCCGGCACGCTGACGCCCAGACCCAATCTGTCCGGCGACCTGGATCTGCGCCACGGCCGCTTCATCCTCGCCTCGCGTGCCTTCGATGCGCCCGTGGACTCCGGACGCACCCTCCTCACCTACGCGGGCGGTCACGTGCGCTCGCAGGTGTCGCTCCTGCCGGACCGCGTCACCTTCTCCGGTATCGAGATCAACTCGGGCCGCTCGCGCATCGGCGGCGACGTGACGCTCTTCTTCGACACGCAGAAGGGCCTGCTCGTCAAAGCGCACGGCGACGCGGACCTCTCCGACTTCGGTCACATCGCCCAGCTGCCGTGGGCGGGACATGGCTCGGTGAGCACCACCGTCGAGGGTCCGTACTCACAGGTGAAGATCGGCGCGACCCTGTCCCTGCGCGACTTCATGTTCTGGGACTTCGACCTGGGCGTGGTGCAGGGGAAGATCACCTACGCGGACAAGGTGATGGGCTTTCCCACCATCTCCGGCCAGAAGGGGCGCACCCAGTACTTCGGCAAGGCGGAGCTCACCTTCGGGCGCTCGCTGCACACGCGGGCCGAGGTGCAGGTGCCTCGCGGCCGCACCGAGGACCTGATCGACATCATCGCCCCGTTGCACTCCACCATCTCCGTCATGCAGGGGCCCATGCAGGGCGAGGTCTCGGGCCGGGTGGAGATCGACAGCCCGATGGATCAGTTCTCCGGACTGGTGGCCCTCGACTTCAAGGACACCACCTACTACGGGCGGCACATGGGCAATGGCTCGGCCCGGCTGCGCTTCGACAATGGCGAGGCCATGGTGCTCGAGCGCACGGTGCTGGAGGGCCGGCTGGGCCGCACCTGGGTGGATGGGAGCTTCTTCTTCTCCGGGCCCAACAAGGGCGTGCTGGACTACCGCTTCGGCGGCGACAACCTGTCCCTGGCGGAGCTCGCCGGACAGGAGACCGCCGATCGCATGGGCCTGCGCGCCACGCTGGCCCTGGAAGGCACCGTCTCCGGCAACACGGACGTGCCGGTGACGACGGCCCACGTGTCCGGCCCGCAGGTCATCTTCGGCGGCCGCAACCTGGGCAACATGGGCTTCGAGGCCCGCATGGAAGGGCGGGAGCTGCAGCTCGCCGGCCGTCCCTCCCGCGACACCTCCGGCATCCTGTGGATGCGCGTGAAGGAGCCCTATCCCTTCGAGGCGGCGGTGACGCTGGAGCTGCCCGAAATCCGTCCGCTGCTGCCCGCCAACGCCTTCACCCAGGGCCTGTCCGGCTCCATCAAGGGCGTGGTGCGGGCCCAGGGCACGATGAAGAACGCCCAGGCCATCCAGATGGATGCCACCGTGGAGCGGCTCACCCTGGCCCGCGGCGCCTTCTCCGGTGCCAACGAGGGCCCCATCTCCCTGCGCTACGCCAACGGGCGGCTCGACGTGCCCTCCTTCACCTTCCGCGGGCCGGACACCGAGCTGTCCGCGGCGGGGTGGGTCAGCCCCGACCAGATGGACGTCTACCTGCGCGGCGGCATGAACCTGGGCCTGCTCGAGTCCGTCTCGCCCATGCTGGTGCGCACCGCTGGCCGCGTGGAGCTCAACGCCGTGGCCAATGGCAACCCGCGCTCACCCAAGGTGGCGGGCTCGGCCCTCATCTCCGACGCCAAGCTGTCCCTGCGCGACCAGCCGCTGGCGGTGCGGGACGTGAAGGGCCGCGTGGCCTTCACCGGGCAGCGCATCCTCCTGGAGTCCCTGGAGGGCTTCCTCAACGAGGGCCGCATGCTGGGCAACGGCGAGGTCACCCTCGTCGACTTCCGCCCCTCGGAGTTGATGATGAACGTGGCCCTCACCGACGTGGCCACGCGCTTCCACGAGGACCTGCCCTTCACCACCAGCGGCCGGCTGTGGCTCACCGGCACCCCGGACGCGATGCGCCTCGGCGGCGTCATGGACATCCGCAACCTGCGCTACCGCCGTGGCCTGGAGCTGGATGACATCCTCAAGCGGCTCTCCCGGCGCAGCGTGCTCACCGCCTCCCCCGCGGAGAAGCCCCGCGAGTACCTCACCTTCGACGTGGGCCTGCTCCTCACCGACGTGTGGTTGGACAACAACCTCGCCCGTGCACGGCTGCTCGGCTCGCTCAAGCTCACCGGCACCAACGCGCGCCCCGGCATCCTCGGCCGCGTGGAGACCTCCGAGGGCAGCCAGGCCTTCTTCCGCAACAACCAGTTCAACATCGACCGTGGGGAGATCGACTTCCAGGACCGCTACAGCATCGACCCCATGTTCGACCTGCGCGCCCAGGCCCAGGTGCGCGAGTACCAGGTGAGGCTCCATGCCTTCGGCCGCCCGGCCTCTCCCCAGGTGCTCCTCACCTCGGAGCCGAGCCTCACCGAAGGCGATGTGTTGTCGCTCCTCACGCTGGGTCTCACCAGCACCGACAAGGAGACGGCCGCCTCGGCCAGCGCGGGTCTGGCCGCCGAGGCCTTCTTCAACATCTCCGGCCTGGACCGGCAGGTGCAACGCTTCCTGCCCAGCAACCCCGTCCTCCGGGGCCTGTCCCTGCAAATCTCCACCACCTACAACGACGCCACCCAGCAGGCCGAGCCAACTGCCCGCTTGGAGTCGAAGTTCCTCACGGAGCAGCTTAAGATTGGCTTGACGCAGCCCGTCAGTGGGCGTGGAACTCGCGCTCGCGCCGAGTACCTTTTCGACAATCGCTTCTCCCTCCGGGGCCAGTGGGACAACGAGAACAGCGAGACAGCCTTCGGCAACCCTGGGGTCGAGCTCAAGTTGAGCTGGGAGTCCCAGTAACGCTCGTGCTCTGCCTGCTGCTGGCCGGCGGCGCGATGGCGCAGCCGGCGAAGGCCGTGGAGCCAGCGAAAGCCGCCGGGGCGCAGGCCACCGAGACGGCGCCGATCCCCGTGCGTCCGGAGCCGGTGATTCCGGCCGGTCCCACGGTGGTGGCGGTGGAACTGCACCTGCCCGCGGAGGAGGAGCCGGCGGGGCTGGTGGAGCTGGTGGCGGTACGCAAGGGGCAGGCGCTGTCGGCCCGCGCGGTGCGCCGCTCGGTGGAGCGGCTGTGGGCCAGCGGGCGCTTCTCCGACATCGTCGTGCGCACGGAGGACGTGCCCGAGGGCGTGCGCGTGGTCTTCGAGCTCTCCTCCATGGCGCGCATCCGCCGCATCGACGTGGAGGGCAACGTCGTCCTCGGTGACGCGGCGCTCCTGACGGCGCTGAAGGCGGAAGGCCTCGAGCAGGACAAGCTGCTCGACGAGGACGTGCTGAGGTCTGCCTTGAATGGCATGAAGCGCGCGTACGAGCGCCAGGGCTACAACGACGCGCGCATCCAGCTCACGCGCGAGGCCGTGGCCGGAGGCGTGGCGCTCGCCTTCACCGTCTTCGAGGGCAGCCCCACGCGGGTGGCGGCCGTCTCGGTGACGGGCAGCCCCGGCCTGCCGTTGCCCGAACTGCTCGCCACGCTGGGCCTGCGCGTGGGCGGCGTGTTGGACCGCGGTGGCCTGGAGTCCGGACTGGAGCGGCTGCGGACGCTGCTGCGCTCGCGCGGCTACTGGCGCGCCACGGTGGGCCCGCCCAAGCAGCGGAAGTCGGACGACGCGGCGACGGTGGTGGTGCCCGTCTCCGCCGGGCCGCGCTTCACCTTCCACTTCCACGGCAACCACCGCTTCCCGGACACCGTGCTGGCGCGGATGCTTTCCTATGACGGCACGGAGCCGCTGGACGCCCAGACGGTGGAGCGGCTGGCGCGGCGGCTGGAGTCCTTCTACCGCTACCGCGGCTTCAACGACGTGCACGTGGAGACGCGCGAGGTGCACCGGCCGGATGGCGAGGCGGCGGTGCTCGCCTTCGACATCGAGGAGGGCCATCCGCTGCGCGTGCGGCGCGTCATCTTCCGGGGCAACAAGGTCATCCCCAACGAGGAGCTGCGCGAGATGCTCACCGAGCACGTGCGCTCCAACGAGCCCCAGCCGGCCACCCTGCCACTGCTGTCGGACGCGGTGGAGATGGGCCCGGGCAAGCGCCGCATGGGGCCTCCCGAGTGGGTGCATGAGCCGGCCACCGTCTTCGTCGAGGATGCGTGGAGGAAGGCGGCGGAGGTGATGACGGAGGCCTACCGCGAGCGCGGCTTCCTGGAGGCCCGGGTGCGCTTCACCCGCCTGCGCGTGGAGGTGGGCCGGCGCACGGCGGTGGGCTGGTTCGACGTGTTCGAGGGCCCGCAGGTGCGCGTGGCCGACATCCGCATCGAGGGCGGGCCCCAGGGCTTCGACGGCCGGAGCCTGGTGCCCATCAAGGTGGGCGAGCCCATGAGCAACGACGCGGTGGAGCGCGGGCAGCAGGCGCTCGTCACCGAGTTGGGGCGCAAGGGCTACCTCTTCGCCCGCGCGGAGACGGCGCCGAACCTCGCGGCCAAGGGCGTGAGCCTCCTCTACCGCCTGGAGCCGGGTCCCCAGGTGACGGTGGGCCGCCTCCTCGTGCGCGGGACGTCCCGCACCAACGAGGAGGTGGTGCGCGCCACCGTGCGCCTCAAGGAGGACGAGGTGCTCAGCCCGGACAAGCTCTTCGAGAGCCAGCGCCGGCTCACGCTCCTCAACATCTTCCGGCAGGCCACGGTGCGGCTGGAGAAGCCGGACGTGCCCGAGGCCAGCAAGGACGTGGTGGTGGAGGTGCGCGAGCGTCCGCGCTGGGAGGGCGAGGTCGCCGGCGGCTACTTCCTGGCGGAAGGCCCTCGTCTGGGACTGGACGTGTCGCGCTCCAACGTGGATGGGCGCGGGCTCAACCTGTCGGGCCGGTTGAAGCTCAACTACATCGGGTGGAGCGCGCAGGGCTGGGAGAAGGCCTCGATCGCCCGCGCCCGCTGCACGGCGGTGCCCGAGGAGTGCAAGGCGCCCGAGCCCTATGCCTGGGTGAGTGACTTCGGTGGCCGCGTCGTGTTGTCCGCCGCCCAGCCCCGGCTCTACGGCCTGCTGCCCCTGGAAGTGGGTGCCCGTTTCGATCTCATCGGCGAGCGCGTGCACCGGCCCTCGTACCTGTCCACCCGAGCCGCCGCCGTGGCGGGCCTGGACTGGTCGGCGACGCGCTGGCTGAGCTTCGCGTTGCAGTACGAGCTGGAAGGCAACCTGCTGGAGCGCGGAGAACGGCAGCTCACCGCGCCGAGCCGCGCCGACCAGGAGCGCCTGCGCTTCCCCACCGGCTTCTTCATCCTGAACTCGCTGCGCGCTTCCGGCGCGGTGGACCTGCGGGATGATCCGGCCAATCCGCGCAGGGGCCTGGTGGTGTCCACCAGCGCCGAGCTGATGCGGGACATCCGCTCGCTGCCGACGAACGCCAGCGGCGAGGCCACGGATCCTCAGCCCATCAACGGCGTGAAGCTGACGGGGACCGTGAGCGGCTACGTGCCCCTGCCGTCCCGGGCGGTATTCGCCCTGTCCCTGCGCGGGGGCACCATCGTTCCCCTGGTGGATGACTCCTGGGTCATCGGCTCCAAGCGCTTCTACCTGGGTGGCTCCTCCAGTCTGCGGGGCTTCCGCGAGGATGGCATCCTCGGCGAGGACCGGCGCACGGAGCTGCGGCGGCAACTGGCCGACTGCCGCTCGCTGGTGCACCCGGCGGGTTGCTCCACGGAATTGCTGACCATCCTCGCCGGTCAGCCGCCCACCAGCGAAGGTGGGCAGGTGTTCACCCTCGCCAAGGGCGAGCTGCGCATTCCCGTGGGCTCCTCCTTCGACGTGGGCCTCTTCGTGGAAGCGGGCAACCTCTGGGAAGACCTGAAGAAGTACCAGTTCTCCGCCTTGCGCTACTCGACGGGCATCGGTGCCCGCTACCAGACGCCGGTGGGCCCGCTGTCCTTCGACGTGGGCGTCAACCTGGACCCGGATGAGACGCTCAACGAGCCGCTCATGCAGTTCCACTTCAGCATCGGCACCTTCTGAGCCCCCGTCTGGAGGGGCCGAGGGCTCACTGGCCGCGTCTCGAGACGAGCGCGAGGAGCACGAGCACCAGCACGCCCGCGAGCGTCGCCTGGAGCCCCGAGGAGAAGCCCGGATCCGTGAAGGAGAACTCCACCTGGTGCGAGCCCTCCGGCACCTCGAGGCCCATGAGCGCGCCGTTGACGATGCGCATGGGCACCTCGCTGCCATCCACCGCCGCCGTCCAGCCCGGGTAGGCGTTGGCCGCGAAGACGACGAAGGTGCCTCCCGCCGGGGCCACCACCCGCGCCCGGGCGCTCCGGGAACCGAGCTCCACGTTTCCCACCTCGGCGGGCCCGTAGGTGCTCGACGTGCCTCCTTCCACGAGCGCCTCCTGGCGTGTGTCGACCTTCCCGGAGCCCAGGCGCGCGAGGGCCTCCTCCAGGCTGGCCACCGCCGTGGTCCGCGGCACCGTCCGCAGGCGCTGGGGGCACTCGGAGCGCTTCGTCACCGCGAGCCCCAGGGAGGGCTCGGTCAGCAGCACCTGCTCGCCCGGGCCCACGGACTGAGCCGCCTGGGCCGATGTCAGCAGCAGACAGCCCGCGTAGAGCTCCGCCACCATCTGCGGCCTTCGTGCGAGCACCCCCATCAGTCCCGTCCAGCGCCGCAGGTTCACCGCGCTGTAGCTGGTGACCTCCTCCAGCCCGAAGACGCCGGAGAGGTTGCTCTTGAGCGTCTGGTGTTCCCACTCGCGCAGGCGGATGAGCCCCTCGAGGTCACGGCTCGGGGGCGCCGAGGCCTTGAGCGCCCTGTCCATGCGGAACACCCGCGTCGGCGGTGAGCCCGCGAGCTCCCGGAGCCGCGCCGCGAGCGCTGGCTCCTGGTAGAGGGAGGCCGGCCCGAGCCACACCGTCTTGCGCGCCGTCCAGAGCAGATCCACCGCCACCAGAGCGAGCGCGCCCATGGCCACGGCGCGGCTTCCGGGCTTCCGGAGCGCCATCGCCGCGAGCCCCAGCATCAGGGCCGTGAAGCACAACACGGTGCCCACCGAGCGCGCCGCGTTCTCCAAGGGGCCGCTCGGCTCGGCGCGGGTGCTGGCCGCCTGGAGGATGGAGGCGAAGAGCTCCCGGGCCGTGTCCGTCGCGGCCCCGGTGAAGAGGAGGGCCACCGCCATGAGACCGGCGGCCACGCCCAGGGGAATCAACCGCTTTCGCGAGGGCCCGGTGACGAGCGCCCGCGCGCCGGACGCGGCGAGCACCGCGCACCCGAGCACCACCAGGACGACGTACTTCTCCGGGTAGCGGAAGAACCGGAACGGGGGCTGCTCGAGCAGGAAGGACACCGGGGAGCGTTCACCCAGGGCCAGCAGCAGGCCCAGCGCGCACAGGCTGAGCGCGAAGCCGGTGAGCCGGTCCTTCCTCGCGCCCAGCACGGCGAGCACGAGCACCGTGGCTCCGAGGTAGATGCTGAGGGCGAAGGGAATCGAGCCGGGTCCCTTCACCATGAACCAGGCCCAGAACTGCGGCACGCCCAGGTACTCGCCGAATGGGTAGGGGAAGAGGAACTCGAGCATCCGCACCGGGTGCAGGTTCCAGCTCGCGAGGTAGCCGACCTCGGAGCCGCCGCGGGTGGACTCGGCGAGCAGCTCGAGGGCGGGGAACACCTGCACACCGGCGAGCAGCAGCCCGAGCGCGCCGGCACCCGCGAGCGCCACCAGCCGCTCCTTGCGGTCCGGGAACCACGCCACGTACGTCGCGGCGACGAGCGCCGAGTAGAGCGCGGATTGGGGATCTCCCGACACGAGCTGCGCGGCGATGAGGAGCGAGAGGACGGCCAGCCTGCGCAGGGGAAGGAGCTGGGCCTGGAGGACGACGAGCAGCCAGGGCGTCCAGGTCCAACCCGAGACGAGCGGTCCGAAGTTGCCCAGTCCCGCCATGTAGCCGGTGAGCCCGAGGGCGAGCGTGCCCGTGAGGGCGGCCGGTTCCTCGAAACCCTTGCGCCGCAGGAAGACGAAGAGCCCGAGCTGGCCCAGGAAGTGGTGGAGGACCAGGAGGAGCGCGTAGGCGGTGGGGAAGGAGAAGACGGCGAAGAGGAGGTTGGGCGGGTAGAAGACGCCGGCGTGGATGTCCGCGAGGAAGGGGATGCCACCCTGGTGGAAGGGATTCCAGTGCGGCAGCCCCCCGAGCGCGAAACGCGTGGCCTGGGTGGGCCAGTAGTAGTGCATCACGTCGCGGTAGAAGAACGCGCGGCCGGGCAGCAGCCCCCCTCCGTAGAGGGCGAGGGACGCCAGCAGCAGCAGTCCAGGCGCGGCGAAGCGGTTCAGCGGCCGGAGGGCGGGGGAGGCCATGAGCGCCCCGGGTATATCACCAGGGAAGCGGGGCTCAGGCCGCGCGAGCGCCCGTCTTCGCGGAGTAGGCTTGGCGTGCACGGCCACAGGCGCTGCTCGCTCATCTCGAAGCGCTGGCGCAGCTCTCCCGTCCCTCGGAGCAGGCCCCATCCGCCCTACGCTTTTCCATGTCCAACTGGCACTCCGCGTAGTAGTTATATTCACAGACTGATGAAATTCACCCGCGCACAATTGGATGAGTGGTTGCAGCGCGATCCGGAGCAGTTCGTCGAGCGCGTCCTGGAGCGCGTGCGCGAACAGCATCCCACCTTGCGCTCCACTGATGACATGCTGCGCGACTCCATCCGTGCTGGAGTCAAGCGGGCGCGCGTCAACGGGCTTCGCTCGGATCGCCAAGTCAGTGAATTCATCCTGATCATGTTCGAGGTCGCGCCCAACTTCGATCAGCAGAAGGACATCCGGCAAATGCTGGATGACACCAGCCTGCCGGTGGAAGAGCGTTGGGAGCGGCTCTTCACCCCGGCTTTCGATGCGGCCTGGGATGAAGCCGATCAGCCCGGCTTTCTCGATGCGGGGGCCTGGTTCGAAACACCGCCCAAGGACCTGTCGGAAGTGGGCCTCCCGTCCTTGGAGGAATGGGCTGAAGTGGTCGTGCTCTCGCGCATCGCGCAGCAGACTCCTCCTGGACAGCCCCTGCGGTCCCCAACGCTGCAAGAGCTCTACGAGGCGGCTGTGGAAATCGAACAGCGGGTCAAGGCCAACAAGAAGTGACACCGGCGAAACGAATCCATGGCCACGGAACTCAATCAGGTCAACAAACAATACGATTCCGAAATCGCCAAGGCGCAACAGCAGCTCCAATCCCTGGTCAAGAGCAAGGAATGGGAGACTGCCAAGGCGGCGGTTGATGCCGCGGGAATCGTCGATCCCACCCCGATTTCCGACGGCATTGGCACCATCATGAGCCTGGCGGAAGGAGACTTCATCGGCGCGGGGCTCTCCGCCATTTCCCTGATCCCCTACCTGGGCGATGCCGTGGGCAAGACTGCAAAGGGGGCGCGTGCGCTCAAGCGGCTCAAGGAACTGGCTGACGCCACGGCCAAGGTGACGAAGCGGCTGGACCAGCTCAGTGACAAGCTGGCGCGACGCCGCGAGGCCGCCCGGCGTGTGCGGGAAGCCAAGCGCGAATCGGTGGGCTCCGTCGAGGAATGTGCCGCGAAGGGCAAGTGGGGCGATGATGTCCAGCTGCCGACGACGGGCTCATGGAAGCCACCGAACTCCAAGGGGCATGGCACCTGGACCTCGGAGGATGGCAAGTACACGGTCGAGTACGAGAAGGGCTATCCGGACTTCACCAGGGCCACGGGTCCGGCCGGCACGCCCATCGTCAAGGGCAAGGTCGAGATCGAAATGGACATGGGGGGAAAAACCTCGAAAGACTTCTCCGAAGCGGACAAGGCCATGCGAGATGTGCACGGCAAGGACTGGAAACGTTCCCCGGGTTATACGTGGCACCACAGTGAAAATGGGACCTCGATGGTGTTGGTCCGCAAGGATGTCCATGACAAGTCCATCACGAGAGGTGGCAGCGGCGCTGCTCACTCTGGCGGTGCGAGCATCGCCAAGTCTCCGGAGTTCTGAATGAAGCCCTGGGAGAAGATGAAGTTCGAGTCCGTGGCCACGCGGCCCGGCCAGCCATCGCGAATCCAGCAGTTCGAGCAGCTCTGCGGGAGCCGCCTGCCCGGCGATCATCACCACTTCCTGCTGGACGTGAATGGTGGAAGGCCCGTCCACCCGACAGCACCCAATCCGGACGAGTACCCCGTGGTCGCGGTGGATTGGCAGGGCCGTCCGCCCCAAGGCGCTCTGGATGAAGTGATTGTGGACTACCTGTTCAACGCCGAGGACTGGGCGGGCATCTACGAAGAGGAACGGAGTGAAGGCCTGACGTTGTCGGGCGCCTACCGGGAATTCGTCCAGGAGGAGCCACGCATTGCACGCGGGTTCATTCCGATGGGGTCCGATCCGGGAGGCAGCCTGTTCCTGCTCGACGTGAGCGGAAAGCAGCCGGGGTCCGTCTGGTTCTGGGCCCGCGATTGGTTCGACGCCGGCCAACTGGAGAAGGATCCCTTCCATAACCTCGGGTACATCGCGCCGGCCTTCTCCGAGTTCATTTCGAAGATCCGATTCAAGACCATCGACTGAGTCCTCGCGGACGACGATGAGCCATGTGTCCTGGTCACGCGCGTATTTCGAGCGGATCCGGCCTACGTTCCTGGAGTGCTGGGCCGAGGAACTGAGGGCGCTGGCCGTTTCCCACGTTCATCTTCCCCTGACGCCCGCTGAGGCGAGAGCGCTCTCGGTGACTCCACCTCTCTGGCGGGAGCGGCTCGTCGCCTCGGACACGGAGGGCCTGCATTCGCTCGCCGCGAGACTCCAGACGGTGGTCGAGGGTGTCGAGCAGGGAGTGTTCGTGCGTCTCGGCTCGGGCAGCCCGAAGGACTCGGCGCTCTTCCGTGAGCATGGCGGGTGTGCCCGGACTCCGATGATGGCGTTGAAGTTCCTCCAGACCTCTCCTCGCACGCGGGCGCACCTGTCGCGCTTCCTGGAGTTGGGCCATCCCGTCCATCTCTTCGTGCGGCACTGGGTGCGAATCCCCCCGTGGCAGGAGTTTCGCTGTTTCATGCGCAATCGCCGGTTGGTGGGGATCTCCCAGCTCGCCCACCGGGGTGACACGCCCGGATACTCGCTTGCGCCCAGGGCGGAGGAAATCGCGCGGAACATTCAGGACTTCTTCGTTGGGGTGGCGCGAGCCAGTCATGTTGGCAGCGCGGTCTTCGACGTGTGGTGTGACACCGGAGCGGGTGATGGAGCGCCTGCGCGGGTCTGGCTTTTGGACGCCAACCCCTGGGGTCCGGCAAGTGATGCCTGCTTGTTCGATTGGCGCCAACCCGAAGGCTTCGATGGAAGCTTCCGCTACCTCAAATAGGGAGAGCCGCTCACGGGGGTATTGGCGTCCACGCACGCCCCGTGAGGAAGCCCCGGGCCGGGCGGGCCGGGGCTGTGCCCGGGAAACGAGCACCCGGTGTACACTGCGCGCGTGTTCTACAGCATCGTGCGTGCGGTGGTGGCCTTGGCGCTTCGGCTCTTCTACCGGGTGAAGGTGAATGCGCCCTCGGCCGAGCCCGAGGGCCCGGTCATGTTCGTGGGCAACCACCCCAATGGGCTCATCGATCCGGCGCTCGTCTTCATCCTCACGCGCCGGCACGTGACGTTCCTGGCCAAGGAGCCGCTCTTCCGCCTTCCCGTCATCGGCTGGCTGCTCAAGGGGCTCGGGGCGCTGCCGGTGTACCGCAAGCAGGATGACCCCTCGCAGATGGGCAAGAACGAGGGGACGCTGGACGCGGCGCGCGGGGCACTCGTGGCCGGCCGGGCCATCACCCTCTTCCCCGAGGGCAAGAGCCACTCGGAGCCCTCGCTGGCGGAGCTGAAGACGGGGGCGGCCCGCATCGCGCTCGGGGCGGCGAAGCAGGGCGCGCCGGTGCGCATCGTCCCGGTGGGCCTCACCTACGCGGACAAGAACCTGTTCCACAGCGAGGTGCTCATCGAGATGGGCACCCCCATCGAGGTGAGGGACTTCCTGCCGGCGGATGCGGCGGACGAGGGGGAATCGGTGCGCCGGCTCACGGAGCGCGTCGCCGAGGGGCTCCGCGCCGTGACGCTCAACCTGGACAAGTGGGAGGACCTGCCGCTCATCCAACTGGCCGAGCAGCTCTTCGCCTTCCGGAAGAAGGAGGCGCGGGACCCCGATCGGCTGCGCAACTGGGCGCGGGGCCTGCAACTCTTCCGCTCCGAGCAGCCCGAACGCTTCGAGCGGGTGCGGGCCGAGATGGTGTCCTTCCTGCGCCGGCTGGAACTGGTGCGGGCAGACCCCACGGACCTGGCGCTGGAGTACCGCACGGGCCCGGTGACGCGTTTCGTGGTGAAGAACCTGCTGATGCTGATGTTCGGCCTGCCGCTGTTCGCCCTGGGGCTGGGGCTCTTCTACGTGCCGTACCTGCTGCCGAGGTGGGCCAGCCGCAAGGCCGAGCTGGACGTCCAGGCGACGGTGAAGTTCCTCGTGGCGCTGGTGGTGGCGCTGGCGTGGTGGGGGGCGCTGACGGTGGGGGCGTGGCTGTGGCTCGGGGCGCCGCTGGGGCTGACGGTGCTGCTGGGCGTGCCGCCGCTGGCGCTCTTCACGCTGTACTTCTCCGACCGCTGGCTGGTGTTGCTCCATGACGTGGCCGTGTTCTTCACGCTGGGCAGCCGGGGGAAGCTCAAGGCGCGGCTGCTTACCGAGGGCGAGCGTCTGGCGGCAGAGGTGGAGAAACTGGCCGGGGAGTACCAGCCGCGACTGGACCAGGGCGGAGCGCACTTAGCTGTGGTAGCAGAGCAGTGAGCTTCCGTGCTCGACCATGCAACCGGTTGACGACAGGTGGCCTGAATCCATTCAGGCGCTCTATGCGCAGGTGACGGGGGCCACCCCCGACGCCGTGCTGTCGTCGCGTCCTCAGTGGTCGGAGCAGCTCGCCGAGTGGGTGCGGAGCGCCACCCTGGACGAGCGCGAGATGGCGCAGACGGCGGCCTGGTCCCGGCTGGACTCCGGCGAGCGCTCTCCGGGCGAGCTGTTGTTCCTGCTGGCCCACGGCGGCGAGCTGCTGTGGCCCTACACGGCGCCCCCGAGGGAGTTGCTCCACCGGCTCATTTCCCGGCGGGAGCAGCTCGTCCTGGCGCTGAATGCTCAAGGCCAGGCCGAGGCCGTGGGGCCGCTCATGGAGCAGGTGGGCGCCGAGGTCTCCAAGGTGCTGACGCGCTACCTCAAGCGCCACCCCGAGGCGTTGACGGAGCTGGTGAGTGGCGTGCGCTGCACGTTCGACGGCCGGGTGCTGCGCTTCCACGACACGGTGGAGCTGGACCTGAAGTTCCTGCTGGGCTCGGAGAAGCGGGTCATCGGGCGGTTGGATCAGCTCCGGGCGTTGCTGCCGCACCTGCGCGAGGGCCGGGACAAGCTGGTGGCCTTCATCCGGGAGCGGGCGGCGCGGATTCCCTGGCGCGAGTGCCGGGACGTGCTGGAGGAGAAGCTCTTCCAGATGGTGGCGTTGCCCGAGGGCCGGAGCGAGCTGCGCGGCTTCCTGGGGAGCTACGCGAGCGGGAAGGGCGAGGCGCGCTGGTGCACGCGGGCGAGCCTGCTGCTGACCAGGAACCTCGAAGAGGGAGGCGCGTTGGCGGTCATCGAGAACCTGAGTGAGCTGCTGGTGTACTTCGAGGCGCCGGTGGAGGGCCTGCGAGGCGCCCTGCAGGCGCTGGTGGCCAGCATCCACGAGGACAAGGAGCTCGAGCGGCACCGGGTGGTGGCGGACAAGTGCTGGGAGCACCTGAAGCCGAAGGCCGAGCCGGGGCTGGCGCTGGTGTTGCTGTGGCTGGAGGAGCGCATCTTCCGGGTGGGGCTGCGGCAGGGCTCGGAGGATGCCTTCGAGCGGAGGAACCAGGCACGGGAGCGGGTGCGCGAGCTGCCGGTGGCGGAGGCGCTGTACTGGCTGGCGGAGGAGTGCGCGGACCTGTGGCCGCGGGTGGAGTCGGAGCGGCGGCCCGGAGCGGACGAGCTGGCGGCGTGGAGGCAGGAGGTGACGCGGCGGTTCGCGAAGAAGCCGGTGCTGCGCAAGGCGGCCATCGAGTTCTTCCTGTGGTGTGCGCCGGACGCGGCGGCCTCGGAGGCCGAGCTGGTGACGCTGTCGCTGGTGAAGACGGGCACGGACCGGCGGCAGTTGCGCCGGCTGGGTGAGCACCCGTCCACGCGCGTGCGCTTCCGCGTGCGGGCCATCAACGCGTGGCTGACCCACGGGGCGGAGTCCGCGCCCGAGCCGGCGACACCCGCGACGCTGACGGGGGCGCTGCGCCACTTGAGGGCCGCTGGGGCGATGACGCTCGGCGGGGGCCGGACGTGGCTGAAGGACCGGGACCTGGAGGAGTTGCTGCTGGGCGCGTTCAGCCGCGTGGAGCGGGACTTCTCGGCGCGCTACCCTGAGCACTTCCGCGAGGACGAAGCTCGGCTGGTGACGCGGCTGCTCGAGGACCTGCGGCACGAGTTCGAGAGCATCCGCTCGGACCTGTCGATTCTCCTCTCGCAGGGGCAGCCGGTGCCGCTGGAGCTGGACCTCCAGTACCGGAGGGCGAGGGAGCCGGTGGAGGGGGAGCCGGCGCCGGAGAGCGCGAGGCCCGCGGGAGTGGAGCTGGCGTTCGTGCTGAAGGTGGAGGTGGACTCCTTCCTGACGACGAAGCGCGCGGTGCTGGTGCTGGCGAGGAAGCTGGAGCACCGGGGCGAGTGGGCGCCGAACCTGCGGCTCGGGCGCGAGCAGGTGGACGGGCTGCTGGGGCAGACGGAGGCCTCGTTCTGCCTGTTCCTGGTGCCGCCCTCGCTGCGCGCCGAGTGCTGGATGGTGCCGGCGCGGCTGGTGCGAGGGCTGATGGATGCGCAGGGCTCGCTCTCGACGGTGTCACGCGAGGGAGCGCAGCGGGTGGCGCGCTCGTTGGCGCAGTGGATGACCTACGACTTGCTGGGCCTGTGGACGGGCGACGACCGGCCCGCGGTGCTGGCGCGGACCGAGCCGGGCGCGGAGCGGGCCCCGGACTTCATCGTGGAGATCTCCGTCCGCAAGCGCGGGCAGTGAGGGGCCGCGTCACGGCTCGGACGGGAGGAGCCCTTCGAGGAGGACGCGGCGGCCGCGAAACAGCTCGAGCTGGAGCGGAAAGCGCGCCTGGAAGTCCTTCAGTTCCACACGGACCCGTGCATCGTCACGCGGCGCGGACTCGATGACGGTGCGCACCACCTCGGCGCGGGACTGCATCGCCGCATCGCTCCAGACCTCGCGGACCACCGTGTTCAGCCGGGCGAGGAAGCGGGCATTCAGGACAGGGTGTTCCCGCACCCGCTGCGCCAGACGGGAGCGGGGCACCTGGAACGGGTCGAGGTCCGGCCGATCCATCAGCTGGTCCATCCCGTGTGGCAGGAAGACGAAACGCCCATCCCGTGGCCGGTGGTAGACGTAATAGTTGTTGAGGTTGAGCGTGTATCCATCCCAGTGCGCCAGCGCCACCTCCAGCGCGTAGCTGGTGAGCCACGCATCCACGTCGAGCACGGCCTCCAGTTGCTGCTCCAGCGTGTCGTCCGGAGCCGTCTCGACGATGGCGGCCAGCGCCCGCAGGTCGTCGCGGGTGCGTCCTTCCTCCTGTTCGTCCTTGAGGTCCAACAGGGCGGGGCTCCCCAGGGGAGCGGCGAAGTCCACGCAGCAGGGTCCCTCGTAGAGGTTGCCGTCGCCATTGCCGAACATCCCGCGCAGGGCGCGTGAGTCGTAGGCCTCGCGTACCACGTAGAAGCCGTAGATCTTCCCGTTGAGCACCACCAGCGCATGCGCGGTGCGTGGAGCGGCGAGCCCCGCCTGGCGGTGGAACTCGTACGCGAGGTGCTCGTTGAGCAGGCCGCGGTCCTGACTGGCGTTGTTCAGCAGCAGCTTGTCCAGCCCCTGGTAGCGCTGGCCCTTGACGAACTCATCGAATTTCAGGCTCCAACCGGGCTTGCCCGACAGGGTGGACCCCGAGCCCCAGTTGCCCTTCTGGCGGATGCCCGCGTTGGGTATCGACACCCCGTTGAGGGTGATGTCACAGGGGATGCGCTGTTCGTGATCGTACTCCAGGGCCTCGAGGTGCTCGGGCGACACCTGGATGGAGACGTAGTGGAGGAAGCGGGTGTCGAAGGCGTGCCAGTCGTGAGGGAGCTCCCGGGGAGGAAATGGCGCGGTCTCATCCCGCACGTGCTCTGGAACCCGTGCGTTCGGCGGAGTCTCTTGTACCCGGGTACAGGCCCCGAGCACCGAGAGCAGCACCACTCCCGCCCACCAACCTCTGGCCCGTTTCGGACACATGGCCCTGGAGGAGTAGGCATGGGCACGGGCTCGCACCAGGGACCCCCAGGGCTCGTCGAGATGTACGCGGGTGGATAGGCCGGTGGGCCATGGGCTGCCCGGTCCTCCCCGGCGCTGCTAGAGGCTTCACTGCCGCACATGAAGGGGGGATTCCATGAGGAAGGAAGACAGACGCCGGATCTTCGTCGACTTCACGCTGGTGGATTACCGGACGCGGGTGACCGGCATTCCACGCGTCGCTTATGCGTACCTCGAGGAGGGCTACGCGCTCGGCGATGCATATGGGTTCGAGGTCGTCCCCGTGTACATCCAGGACGGAGAGCTCATCGATGCCCGTCCCTTCCTCGTCGGGAGCAACCTCCGGCGCTTCCGCCGTCAACCGGGCCTCCGGAGCCTGCATCAGCTCCTCCGGTCGTGGCTCTACTTCGTGCTGCACGTGCTGCGGCTCGGAGCCGTGTCGTGCGTGGTGCCCTTCTTGCGGCTCGCGAGTCTGCTGCTCTCGTTCGAGTTCTTCGACCTCTGGAAGAACGTGCTCCACAAGGGTTTTCGCGCCGGCTACTTCTCCCTCAAGCGGCGCGTCAACGGCTTCCTCGGGAAGCGTGTGGAGTTCCAGCCGGGGGAGGTCCTCTTCATGCCCGCGTACTGGCATGACACCCGGCCGGGCCTCTACATGCGGCTGCGGAGCAGGGGGCTCGTCCTGTGCCCGCTGGTGCATGACATCCTGCCCATCACCCACCCGGAGTTCTACGAGTCGCCCTGGCGGGAGCAGTTCGATCGCTGGGTGTTCGAGGTGCTGAGCCACAGCGATCACATCTATTACATCTCGGAGTTCACCCGGGACTCGGTGGCCGCGGTCAACGCGAGCCGTTTCCACCGGCAGCTCCCAGGCGGCACGGTGCTGCATCATGGCCGCGACTTCGCGAGGAGTGAGCGGGTGCCCGCTGAGGTGACGTCACCAGCGGTCAGGGCCGTTCGCGAGGGGCCTCCGTACTTCCTGATGGTCGGCTCCATCGAGCCGAAGAAGCACCACCTGAAGGTGCTCGCGGAGTTCGAGTCGCTTTGGCGCCGCGGAGTCCAGGTGCAGCTCGTCATCGTGGGTGGCGGTGGGTGGAAGAACGGGGAGATCCACGAGGCACTGAGCGCCAACCCGTACCTGCACGGCTCGCTGCTCTGGCTGGAGGGTGTGGAGGATGGAGACCTCGCGCTGCTGTACCGGGACGCCGCGGGGCTGCTCCAGGCCTCGGAGGCCGAGGGCTTCGGCCTGCCGCTCATCGAGGCGCTCTCGCTGGGGACGCCGGTGCTCGCGAACGACATTCCCGTCTTCCGAGAGCTGGTGGCGGCACACGCGACGTTCTTCGACATCCACCGCGAAGGGGACCTGAGCGCGCAGGTGGAGCGGCTCATCCGCGAGGGCCGCCAGCCGGTGGTGGACTTCGCGTGGCCCACCTGGAGTGAGCAGGCGCGCGTGCTGTTCGAGGACCTGGCGGCGCGCTCGCGGGTGGCGGTTCCGGCGTCTGGGTGGAAGCGCCTGGCGGCCTGATACGAGGAATTCAGGTTCTGGCGTGTTGATCTTGTTTTGCGGATATCGTACAGATTCCTCGGATTGGGCCGGTTGATGCTCGGAGGAATGCCTTGAAGCCGCGGAAGACGATTCGTTCCATCACCTGTTCGCTGATGTCCGGGCTGCTGCTGGCCGCTTGCGGTGGCGTTCCCGAGGACGCGCTGGCTCCGGCCGGGGAGCAATTGGGTACGCAGCAGTCACCGCTGTGCGTCGGCCTGAGCGTTACCGGGCTGAACATCGCGGGTGTCAGCTCGTACGAGGGGATCGCGGCCGGCGCTGGAAGCTGGGAGGTGTCCACCGGCGCCAATGGGGTGCGGACGGAGTTCTGGGTGGATGGTTCCCTGCGGAGCGCCTCCGAGTATCTCGGAACCTCGGGTGGCTGGAACTTCAGCGCCGGGGGGATGGGGTGCGGAGGGCACAACCTGGAGGTGAAGGCGTTCCCCATGATCGTGGACAGCGGTGGCAACCGCACCACCTGCTTCGACAGTCCCCAGACGCTCACCGCGCCCTTCAGCCAGTACTGCCCCCCCACCACCACGCTCTCCTGCGTGCGGAGCACGAATTTCCTGGTCAAGTGCACGGGGAGCGTCAGCCAGGGCACCGGTACGCACACCCCCTACTGGCAGGAGTCCATCCTGGGCGAGGGATACGGTTGGTCCCAGGGTTCGCTCATCCAGTACTTCAGCTGCGAGGCGCGAAGCACTGACAACAAGGACTGGCCCCTCCAGTCGGTCACCTTCAACTTCAAGGTGCAGGACAGCAACGGGAACTGGTCGAACGTCAGCAGCAGGTCCTTCTCCTGCGTGGCCTACATCTGATGTCCCGTCCGAGGCTCGCCAGTTCCTGGCGGGCCTCACCCCCGCATCCGTCTGACCTATACTGCGCGAGGCGTGCTTTCGAGCCGCGGACGGGGGATCCATGGACATCGGCCAGTACCTGCGGAGGCTGGGATACGAGGGGACTCGGGCGCCCAAGCTGGAGACCCTGCGCGCGCTGCACCACCGGCACCTCGAGTCCGTTCCCTTCGAGAACCTCGATGTCCACAGCCGGCGCCCCATCGTGCTCGACGAGGCGGCCTTCTTCGACAAGGTCGTCCGGCGCAACCGCGGTGGGTTCTGCTACGAGCTGAACGGCCTGTTCGCCGCGCTCCTGCGGGCCCTGGGGTTCCAGGTGACGTACCTGTCCGGGCGGGTGTCACCGGACGGCATCCACCCCTCCGGCCCCGAGTTCGATCACCTCGTGCTGGAGGTCTCCCTGGACGGTTCCTCCTGGCTGGTGGACGTGGGCTTCGGTGAGGGCTTCGTCGAGCCGCCCCCGCTCGTTCCAGGGCCGTGGGACTCGGGAGGGCAGCGCTTCCACCTGGAGCGGCTCGGGGAGGACTGGTCGCTCTCACAGGATGTGCCGGGCGGCACGAGGAAGCTCCTCTACGTGTTCTCGTGCGTGCCGAGGCGGTTGGAGGAGTTCTCGGAGATGTGCCGGTACCACCAGACCTCGCCGGACTCGTTCTTCCTCAAGAACACGCTCTGCTCGCTCAAGACGCCCACGGGGCGGGTGACGCTGAGTGGCAACCGGCTCATCGTCACCGGCCAGGGCCAGCGCGTGGAGCGGCAGCTCGCAACGGCGGAGGACATCGAGCGGGCCCTGCTGGAGCACTTCGGAATCCCTTGCGGAGCCCTCGGCGGGGCCGCGGCTCCGTGAGGAAGGGAGCGCGGCTCAATCCTGGGCGCGCTCGTACTGGGGAGGCCATGGCACGGTGGCGTGGAGCTCGCGGGCCGCGTGCAGGGGCCAGTAGGGGTTGCGCAGCAGCTCCCGGGCGAGGATGACCACGTCCGCCTGTTCCGTGCGCAGGATGTGGTCGGCCTGGAATGCGGAGCGGATGAAGCCCACGGCGCCGGTGGCGATGCCGGCCTCCTTGCGGATGCGCTCGGCGAAGGGCGTCTGGTAGCCGGGCCCCGCGGAGATCTTCACCCCCGGCACCAGGGCTCCCGAGGAGCAGTCGATGAGGTCCACCCCGTCCTGCTTCAGCAGCTTCGCGAGCGCCACCGACTCGTCGAGGTTCCAGCCGCCCTCGGCCCAGTCCGTGGCGGAGATGCGCACGAAGAGGGGCAGCTCCTCGGGCCAGCGCTTGCGCACCGCTTGCACCACCTCGCGGGTGAGCCGCACGCGGTTCTCGAACGAGCCGCCATACCGGTCCGTGCGCTGGTTGGACAGCGGCGAGAGGAACTCGTGGAGCAGGTAGCCGTGCGCGGCGTGGATCTCCACATGGCGGAACCCCGCGGCCTTCGCGCGCTCGGTGGCATCGACGAAGGCCCGCACCACCCGTTGGATGCCCGCCTCATCGAGCGCCTCCGGCACCGTGTGCTCAGCGTCGAAGGGTACGGGGCTCGGCCCCACGGGCTTCCAGCCCTCCTTCTCACTGGGCGGAATGGGGGCACCGCCCTTCCAGGGCTGCGCCGTGGACGCCTTGCGCCCCGCGTGCGCGAGCTGGATGCCCGCCACCGAACCCTGCTCGTGGATGAAGCGCGTGATGCGCGCCAGCGGCGCGATGTGCTCGTCCTTCCAGATGCCCAGGTCCTGCGGCGAGATGCGCCCGATGGCCTCGACGGCGGTGGCCTCGAAGATGATCAACCCCGCGCCTCCGACGGCCCGGGTGCCCAGGTGGACGAAGTGCCAGTCGTTCGCGAAGCCGTCCTCGCTCGAGTACTGGCACATGGGCGAGACGACGATGCGATTCTTGAGGGTGAGCCCGCGCAGCGTCAGCGGGGTGAACAGCAGACTGCCCATGAGGCCTCCAGCATGCCGCCATCGGGCCGGGAGGACCCCGGCCCGGGCGAGGGACCATACTGGGAGCGCTCGCGGGTCCGCGCTGAATCCCGCGCGGACTGTCCGGAGCCAACCTGGACTTCAGGCCGAGACGTGCCGGAACAGTTTGCCCGCCATCAACAGCGAGAGTCCGCCCAGCAGCACTGGCACGGCATTGAGCTCGATGGCGAAGCTCAAGCTGCTCAGGTCCGCCACCTTGCCGATGGCGGTAGGCGAGATGGCATCGCCCAGCATGTGGATGAACAGCACGTTCAACCCCATGGCGAAGGCGCGGAACGCCGGAGGCACGCCGTTGACGATGGCCGCGTTGATGGGGCCGCTGTTGAGGAAGATGAAGAACTGCGCCAGGAAGATGATGGCGAACATCGGCGCGTGCGAGTCCACCTTCATCGCGAGGAACATGAGGGGGGCCGCGATCAGCAGTCCCACGCCCGACATGCGCAGGCCACCGCCCTCCATGCGCCGGTCCATCTTGTCGCCCAGCAAGCCTCCGGCCAGCGTGCCCACCAGACCCGCGACGGCGGTGACCGCGCCGGAACTGAAGCCCGCGCTCCCCGGGGTCATGCCTCGCTCGCTGACGAGGAAGGTGGGCAGCCAGTACCCGAGCCCTCCGATGGAGAACGTCATCAGCGTGTAGCCCGCCGTGGTCCACCAGAAGGACTTGTTGTTCGCCAGTCCCTTGAGGCCCACGAGGAAGGGCAGCTTCGTCTGCGCCTCGGGCCCGTCCATGGCCCCGCGCTGGGGCTCGGGCATGAAGAAGGCCATGACACCCAGCACCAGGCCCGGCGCGCCGCCCACGAAGAAGGCCATGTGCCACGAGTAGGCCTCGCTCAGCCACCCGCCCAGCCCGTAGCCCGCCGCCGCTCCCACGGGGATGGCGATGTAGAAGAAGGACAGCACCCGCGTGCGCTGCTGGCGCGGGAAGAGGTCGGAGATGATGGACGGGGCCACCGCGCCATACCCGGCCTCGCCGATGCCCACGCAGGCCCGCGCCACCATCAGCGCCGCGAAGGTGGTCGCCAGTCCCGAGGCCCCCGTCGCCAGGCTCCACAGCAGCACGCCCGCTGCCACCAGGTAGCGCCGCGGCAGCCGGTCCCCGAGGAATCCACTCACCGGGGAGGCCAGCATGAACACCAGCATGAAGAAGCTGCCCAGGTAGCCCGCCTGGGTGTTGGTGAGCTGGAAGTCCTGCTTGATGTAGGGCAGGGCGACCGTGACGATGTACCGGTCGAGGTAGTTGACCAGGTTGATGAGGGAGAGGATGAGCAGCGCGTAGTAGCTGGTACGCGTGGCGGACACGGCGGGCTCGGTGGAGGGGGCCACGGCGGTGGTCGTACTCATGACTGGGAGGCTCCGAAACGGTACGCGAGCAGGCCCCAACGCAGGCCCCGGTCGCTCACCCGGCAGCGCTCGAGCCCGAGCGCCCGGAGGCTCTCGAGCAGGATGAGGGCTCCGGCGGGAATCACATCCGCGCGCTTGGGCTGCAGGCCCGGCAGCTTCTGGCGCTCGGCGAGCGGCAGCCGGCACATCTCGTTGGCCAGTGCCTCCAGCGTGGCGAGCGTGAGGGTGCCGCCCTGGACGCGCGCGGCGTCATACGGGTCGATGGCGTACCGCACGGTGTAGAGCGTCGTCACCGTGCCGGCGATGCCCACGAGCATCGCATCCTTCGGGCAGGGGGGCAGCTGGGAGAACGTCTCGCGCAGGTGCGACTCCAGGCGGGCCCGGTCCTCGGCGGACATCGGGTCCGAGTGCACGTAGCGCTCGGTCATGCGCACCGCGCCCACGTCGAAGCTGTGCCGGAAGGCCATGCGGCCCTGGGCATCCCCGTAGATGAACTCGGTGGAGCCACCGCCGATGTCGATGACCACCAGGGGCGCCGAGGACTCGCGCCCGAAGTCCGCGTGGGCCGAGGTGAAGGAGAGCTGCGCCTCCAGCTCGCCGGAGATGATGTCCACCGTCACGCCGGCGCGCTCGCGGGCCCCGTTGAGGAACTCGGCGCCGTTCTCCGCGTCGCGTGCGGCGCTGGTGGCGGATACGGCGATGGCCTCCGCGCCCAGGCTCCGGGCCTCGCTGGCGAAGTCGGAGAGCACCTGGAGGGTGGCCTCCAGGCCCTCGGGCGAGAGGCGGCGGCTCTTGTCCACGCCCCGGCCCAGGCGGGTGATTTCAGCGCGCTCGCGGACGGCCTGGAAGCGGCCATCCGGCAGGCGGTCGGCGACGAGCAGGAGGACCGAGTTGGTCCCCACATCGATGGTGGCGTAACGAGGCATTGCGCGGCAGCTTACTCAGCGTACCAGCGCCTCCAAAGTCTCGGCGAGCCGCTGGTACTCCGCGTGCGAGTTGTAGAGCTGGGCGGACAGGCGGATGTGGCGGTGGGGGGCCCGGGGCCAGGGGACGATGGGCACCTCGATGCGGTACTCGGAGAGGAGCCGGTCCTGGAGCGGATCCAACCCCAGCACCGAGGGCTCGGCCGGGAAGCCGTCCGGGAGGGGCACGGTGGCCATGGAGCCCACCATGTCCTCGGGGCAGCGGGGGACCACCTTGAGCCGCTGGCACAGGAGGGTCCGCGCCGCCATCGCCTTGGCGTGGTTGTGGGCCATCACCTCGGGCCAGCCGCCGGGGAGCATGCCGCCCACGACCTCCAGCGCCTTGGGGATGCAGAGGAAGGGGGTGGGGTCGTCCGTCCCGAGCCAGTCGAATTCCAGGCGGAAGCGCGAGCGGTCCGTGCGCCGCGAGTTGTACCCGTGGCTGATGACGAGGGGGCGGATGCCGGGCTGGAGATCCCTGCGCACGTAGAGGAAGGCGGCGCCCTTGGGGGCACACATCCACTTGTGGCAGTTGCCGGTGTAGTAGCCGGCGCCGAGCTGGTGCAGGGACAGGGGCACCTGCCCGGGCCCGTGGGCGCCGTCCACGAGCGTTTCGATGCCGCGCTCGCGCAGGGCACGGATGAGCCCGGCCACCGGCATCACCAGCGCCGTCTGGCTGGAGATGTGGTCGATGAGCAGCAGCCGGGTGTTGAGGGTGACGTGGGAGAGCAATGTGTCCACCACGGCCTGGGGCGAGGGGACGGGCCAGGGCAGCTTCGCCACCACCACCTTCACGCCCCACTGGCTGGCCACGAAGTCGAGCGCGTTGCGGGAGGCGTTGTACTCGTGGTCGGTGGTGAGCAGCTCGTCACCGGGAGCGAAGCGCAGCGAGCGCAGCACGGTGTTGACGCCCGTGGTGGCGTTGTTGACGAAGGCGAGGTCGTCCGGGTTGACGTCCAGGAAGTCCCCGAGCGCGGCGCGGGCCGCATCGGCGAGGGGCTCGAGCTCGCGGTGGAGGAAGCGGACGGGCTCGGCCTCCATGCGGGCGCGCAGCCGGGACTGCTCTTCCAGCACGCGCGTGGGGCAGGCGCCGAAAGAGCCGTGGTTGAGGAAGGTCACCTCGGGATCGAGCGACCAGTGGGAGCGGAAGGGGGACGCGTCCATGGCGGAGGGGCACAATGCCCGGCCCCCTGGCCAAGTCAACGCGTGGCTCGTTTCCGGGTGGGGGCCGGTGGTGCACCATCCAGCGCTGCGAGCATGCGCTTGAGGGCGACGAGCCGGTAGCTGCGCTCGAGGAGCTGGCGCACCTCCTTCCAGTCCACCTTCTTCCCGTCGAGCCGCAGGCACGTCCAGCCGTTCTTGCCCGTGTAGGGAGCGACGAAGAAGCGCTCCTGCTGGCAGAGCAGGTCCTGTTCCTCGGGAGTCACCTTGAAGGCCAGGCAGCGGGTGCCCTTGTACGAATCGAGTACGGCGAAAGTTTTCGTTCCCGCCTGGAAGGTGGGGTTGCCGAAGGTGGTCGTCTCCCGGGCCTCGGGGAAGGCGAGACAGAGGGGGCGGAGTCGTTCGAGGTGCGCGTCGGACATGGCCCGGGAATCATGCCTCACGCTCCGCGCGGATGCGCTCCAGCAGCGCGGAGACGGGCGGGTCGTCCGGGTCCTGGGGAACGAGCTCGCCGCGGAAGGCCCGCGCGAGGAGCGACCGTTCGAGCAGGGAGAGGTTGTCCAGCTGTCTTCCCGCTCGAGCCGCGAGCGCGTCTTCGCGGGCCCGGGCCGCGTGGAGCCGGGAGACGATTTCGAGCTGCTCGGCTCTGGGCGCCAGGGGAAACCAGGCGGGTTTCAAGAACTTGAAATGGCGGCCGTAGCTCCGTTCCGGGATGGAGATGGCCCGCAGCAGGAAGAAGGCGTAACCCGGCTCGACGAGGGGGGATGGCCGCAGCACCTTCACGCCCTCCGCTCCCTGGATGAAGGGGCGGGAGAGGAGCTTCACGCAACGGGTGTGGTCTCCGAAGACCACGGCCGGCAGCTCCCCGTCGTAGACGAGCTTCGAATCATTCGAGTAACCGCCCACCTCGGACGTGCCCTGGTCGACCACGGGGAACTCGCCGTGCTCCAGGTAGTCCTCCCGCTTGAGTTTCTTGTCGCCGCTCGTCTCGTCCGAGAACACGAATTCGAAGGGCACCCAGCACCAGCCATCCGGGAGCCGCTGGTGCGGCCACCGGGCCTGTTCGACGCCGTCGTCCTCGGGCTTCTCGAGCTGGGGTGGGCGGCATCCTGGAATCTCGAGCGCGGCGGTGCTCGCGGCATCCCAGACGGAGTCCGGCCCACGCTTCGCGCGCCAGTCCGCCGTCAGGTCTCCCCGGAAGGCCGCCGCCAGGACGGTCCGCCGCAACCGCCCGAGCAACTCGTGCACGCGCTCCAGTGACGCTTTGGCCGCGCCACTGTGGGCGAGGAGCGTGTCGAGTCTGGCTATGATGCGCCGTTGCTCGGCGAGCGGGGGAATGACGACTTCGATGTTCCGGACGATCCCGGTGTTGAGATTGACCTGCGTCATGCCCCGGCGGTTCTCGTCGATCAGCCGGGTGCGGATATGGCGGAAGAATTCGTAGAGGAACTCCGTCACGAACAATCGCGGGTCGAGGTTCGGGAAGGCCACGAAGCCGTCATGGATGCAGCCCTCCACCGCGAGGATCTTCGGGATTCCGACCGTGGCGCTGTTCGACAGGATGAGGGTCCCCGCGGGGAGCAGACGGCTCTTCCGGGCTCCGGCGGTGGTCACCCCTTCCACCGTCTTCGACAGCGTCCGGGCCTGCTCGCGGCCGAGGTCTCCGATGGAGATCCACGGGATGGGACCGCCGAAATACCGTGGGTCGCCCTTGGGGCGAGGCGAGGCCCCTCGAACCACCTCGACGACGTCACCGAGGCGGGTGGCCGCCCATCCCCGCGGAAGGGGGCTCATGCCGCCTCCTCGCCGTCCTCCTCCGGTGCGCCCGTGAGGAGTTTCGTGAGCGCCTGGAGCTCCCGCAGGGCGCTCTGGAGCTCGACTTCGATCTCCGCGGAGAGCGCCTCCGGGTCGGGCATGTCCTCGGGGTCATGCTGGCCGCCGTCCTTGAGCCACGCGATGTCGAGGTTGTCGTGGCGCTTCGCGAGCTCCTCGCGCGTGAATCGGCGGAACCGTCCGGTCTCTCCTTCGTCCTCGCGAGGGCTCTTGCCGTGCGGGTCCGTGCCGTAGACGTCCACGAAGGGCTTCAGCGTCCCGGAGGTGAAGGGCGTGCGCTTGCCGAAGCTCGGCATGTTCGCGCGCAGATCGTAGACCCACACCGCCTGGGTGTTGCCCGTGTCCTTCTGGCCCCGGGTGAAGAAGAGGACGTTCGTCTTCACGCCCTGGGCGTAGAAGAGGCCCGTGGGCAACCGCAGGAGCGTGTGCAGGTCGCACAGGTCCATCAGCTCGGTGCGCACCTTCTGTCCCACGCCGTCCTCGAAGAGCACGTTGTCGGGCAGCACGACCGCGGCACGGCCACCCGGCGCGAGGCCCCGGTAGATGTGCTGGAGGAAGACGAGCTGTTTGTTGCTCGTGGAGTACGTCAGGTCCTCCCGGGTGGGCCGTCCGCCGCCCTTCTTGGTTCCGAATGGCGGGTTGGTGAGGATGACGTGGGCCCGGGGCAGGCTCGCGCCCAGGACCGACAGCGAGTCCCCGGGTTGGATGGCGCCCTCACCGCCGCGAGGCCCCTCGATGCCATGCAGCAGGCAGTTCATCAGCGCGAGCCGCTGCGTCTCGGGGACCAGCTCCACGCCGGTATAGGCCTGCTCCACCTGCCAGGTGGCTTCCTTCTCTCCGAGGTCCTGGAGGTTTCGCGTCCTGGCCTTGATGTGCTCATGGGCCGCGACGAGGAAGCCGCCCGTGCCGGCCGCCGGATCCTGGATGCGCTCTCCGGGCTGGGGCTGGATGAGCGCCACCAATGTGTTGATGAGCGGGCGGGGCGTGAAGTACTGGCCCGCGCCGCTCTTGATGTCGGTCGCGTTCTTCTCGAGCAGGCCCTCGTAGAGGTTGCCCAGGCCGTCCTCGCGCGCGCTGAACCAGTCGAGTGCGTCGATGCCGTCCACGAGCTGCTCGAGGTGCCTGGGTTGGCGCAGTGCGGTCCGGGCGCTCGAGTAGATGGCGCGGACGCGCCGGTTGGGGGCACGTCCGAGCTCGAGGAGCAGTTGCTGGTAGAAGTCGTACCGCGCGGCGCCGGTTCGGGCCTTCAGGTCATTCCAGCGTTGGCCCTTGGGAAGGGCCTCTTCCTGGCCGGCCTCCTTGGCCATCTTGAGGAAGAGGAGCTGGGTGAGCTCGGTGACGTAGTGGTGGTACGAGGTGCCGTCGTCCCGGAGGACGTCGCAGAGGGACCAGAGCCTGGCGACGCTGTCCCGAGGGCCCGCGGATATCCCCTCTCCCCTCGGGAGAGGGTCAGGGTGAGGGTATCTGTCCCTGTTCTTCAACCCATGGACCCCAGTGTGGGCAGGGGGTTCAACCCGGGATTCGAGGCACCCTCACCCCGTCCCTCTCCCGGCGGGAGAGGGGAAGTGTCCGTGCTCGTTCCCAGGGGCGCGCCTTCGCAGAGGCTCAACGGCCCCAGTCGGGCGTCAGCAGGGTGGTCTTCTCCTGCCCTGGCAGCGCGACCTGATTGTTGCCATCGGCTGTCATCACGAAGAGCTGCGACCCGCCGTTGCGCGTGGAGGTGAAGAGAACCAGGCGCCCGTTGGGCGAGAAGGACGGCTCCTCGTTGTTCGCCTGGTCCTGGGTGAGGCGCGTCACCTTGCCGCTGTCCACGTTGACGGTGAAGAGATCGAACGCGTTGCGCTCGTCGCGAGCGGTGAAGGCGATGAGATCGCCCCGGGGAGACCAGTCCGGCGTCTGGTTGTAGTTGCCCTGGAAGGTGAGCCGGCGTACGCCGGAGCCGTCCGCGTTCATCACGTACACCTGCGGCGAGCCGCCTCGGTTGGACACGAAGGCGATGCGCTTGCCGTCCGGCGACCACGAGGGGCTGGTGTTGATGCCGAAGCGCGTATCCGTGAGCTGCTTGGGCTTGTCGCCATCCGCCTCCGCCACCCAGATCTGCGTGCTCTCACCCGAGGCGAGCGAATACGCGATGCGCTTGCCATCCGGCGAGAATGCGATGCCGGTGGACATCTGCCCCTCGGCCGTCTTGATGCGAGCGGTGTTGCCGTCCGGCCGGCGGATGTAGAGGTCCGGCTCGCCCTGCTGGTACGAGGTGAAGCCCACCGCGCCGTCCGGCCCGAGCGAGGGCAGCAGGTTGATGCCGCCGCGGGTCACCTGCTTCGCGTTGCGGCCGTCCCAGTCCGCCACCCAGATGTCGCGGTTGTTGCCCGTCTTGCGCACGTAGGTGATGCGCGAGAGGAAGGGGCTCGGCTCGCGGGTGAAGTGGCGGTAGATGGCGTCGGCGAGCTTGTGGGCCACCAGGCGCGGCTCGGCGGCGGGGGCGCTCTGGGCCGTCTTGAAGTCCTCGCGGCCGGTGCCCACGTTGAACACGCGCGCCTCGGCCTTCAGCTCGCCGCCCTCCCGGGCCAGCGAGTACTTCACCAGCGACTCGGCGCCCACGTCCGCCCAGCGCGAGAAGTTGATGCTGCCGGCCGCCATGCCCTCCTTCGCGTCCGCCAGGAAGCTGCCGCGGTCCAGGACCTGGAAGATGCCAGAGGCGCGCAGGTCATACATGAAGGCCTCGTCCACCTCCTGGGCGGACGCCTTGGCCTCCTCGCCCTGCACGAGTGGCGCGGTGGCGGCCAGGGGCAGGGGCCGGAAGTTGGCACCGGAGATTTGAATGACGGGGGCCTGGGCGAGCGCCGCCACCGGCAACAGGAGGAGCGAGAGGAAAAGGGCTTTCGCGTTCACGGGCTGAACTCCAGGACGATGCCGCTCTTCTGCAGCGTGTCCCGCAGATGGTCGGGGGGAGGAGAGAAGGGAGAGGCCTTCTTCACCGCGGCCAGGACGGCCGAGTCGAAGAGATCATTGCCGCTGGCCTTGGCCAGCCGCGTATCGATGACCTCACCGGTGCGGTTGAGGCGCATGGCCACCTGGGCCTTCAGGTACAGACGCTCGTTGTCGGGGATGGTGTCCGCGACGTTGTAGTGGCGGCGCACCTGCGAGGAGAGCAGGCCGAAGTAGCGCTCGCCCTCGGCGGTGGCCGAGTCGCCGTTGGGGTCGCCGTCCTCGGCGCCGTCCAGCTCCTCGTCGGGTTTCGACTTGGAGAGCTTGTCGAAGGCGCCGAACAGCTTGTTGCGCCGGTCCTCGCCCTTCGTCTCGCCCTTCTGGGGCGCGGGGGCGGGGGCGGGCTCGGGCTTCACGCCGGGGATGGGCACGGCCACCTTGGCCGGCTCGGGCGCGGGGGCCGTGGGAGTGGGCGGGGCCTCCACCTTCTTGGGAGGAGGCGGAGGCGGCTGCTCCTTGCGGGGCAGCAGCTTCTCGTCCCGGGGCTTGCCCAGGCGCACCAGCGTGGCGCGGATGGGCTTCTGGTCCAGTTGTACCCGGGGGCCCTCGACGAAGGCGTTGTACAACCCCACGGAGAGCAGGATGAGCACGTGCCCCACCAGGGACACGCCGAGGAAGCGTCCCAGGCGGGAGCTCCTCGGTGCGAGCAGACTGTGATTGACGGCCGGGTGCATGGGCTAGCGCCTTGCTTCCTTCGCTTCCTTCTTGCCCTTGTTGGACGCCCGGCCCCCGGCGGTGGGGTCCGTGATCATCCCCACGTTGCTGATGCCGGCGCGCTGGGCGGCGGCCATGACGTCCACCACCACGCCGTACGGCACGTCCCGGTCCGCGTGCAGGTACAGCTCCTTGTCCGCCTGCGCCTTGGCGTTGGTGGCCAGCTTCTTCTCCAGCTCGTCCACCGGCACCTCGGCCTCGCCGATGTAGATGCGGCGCTGCGCGTCGATGGACAGCACCAGCTTCTTCTCGGCGGCCTCCACCGGGGCGGCCTTGGCCTCCGGGAGGTTCACCTTGACGCCCTGCTGGATGAGGGGCGCCGTCACCATGAAGATGATGAGCAGCACCAGCATCACGTCCACCATGGGCGTGACGTTGATCTCACTCATGGTGACGCGGCCGCCGCTTCCGCGATTGGAGCCCATGCCCATGGCGCGTGTCTCCTAGCGGAAGAAGTGCCGCTTGATGATGTTGAGGAAGTCCGCGGAGAAGTTGGCCATCTCCGTGTCGAACACCTTGATGCGGCTGACGAACGAGTTGTAGGCCACCACCGCGGGGATGGCCGCGAACAGGCCGGCCGCCGTGGCGAACAGCGCGTTGCCCACCGGCGCCGCCACCGTGGCCAGGGTCGCGTTGCCCTGCTCGGCGATGGAGTTGAAGGCGTTGAGGATGCCGATGACCGTGCCGAACAGGCCCACGAAGGGCGAGGCCGAGCCCACCGTGCCCAGGAAGGACACCCGGGACTCCAGCTCGGTGAGCTGGGTGGTGGACGCCCGGTTGAGCGCCCGCTCCACGTTCTCGATGCCGCCCAGCCGCTCGGCCATGGCGCCCTCGGCCCCCTCCTTGTGCTGGGCCAGCTTGCTCAGCTCCTCGTACCCGGCGCAGAACACCTTGGACAGCGGCGAGCCGTCCAGCTTCTGGGCGTCCTGGTAGATGGTCTCCAGCCGGGACGCCTTCCAGAAGGAGTCCAGGAAGCTGAGGGACTGGCTCCGGGCCCGGGACAACTGGGTGTGTTTGAGTGCGATGAGCCCCCAGGAGGCCACCGAGACGCCCATCAGCAGGCCCAGCACGCCCAATTCCAGGAGGGAGGCGTCACGGAGGATCTGCAGGTAGTTCATGGCGCCGAGCGCCGGGGGGAGGTGGGGCAGCATCATGGGGTTCAGGCCGTAACATCCGTGTCCGGGGTGGTCAAACAAACCCGGTGGGGGGAGGGGGCAGGCGGGAGATAGTTGCCGGGCTTTAAATAAATTCCCCAAGGGGGCGTCCGAGGGGGTGTGTGACGGGCCGGATGCCCGTACCCCCCTCCCTACCGATGTAGAATCGAGGACGTCCCATGAACGCCAGAATCCTCACAGCATTCCTCTGTCTCACGGCCGCCAGCACGGGCTGCATCATCGTTGACGGTGACGGTGATGGTGGTGGTTACCCGCAGGGCTACGAAGGCGATGTCACCTTCCTGTGGACGTTCGCGCCCAATGGCCGGTGCGTGGATGTGCCGGATGTGAAGAACATCCAGATCGCCATCCCCGGGGAGTCGCTCCACAACAACGGCGTCTACGCCTGCAACACCGCCGGAGTGGATGGAATCGTCCTGCACGACTTCGCGCCCGGCAACTACCCCTACACCGTCCGGGCCATCGGTTATGACGGCCACACCCTCTTCGAGGGCCGGGGCACCTTCACGGTGAACGGGAATGTGCGGGTGAACATCGACCTGACGCCCAACGGGATGTCCTACGCGCTGGTGTCCTGGGCCTTCCCTCCCAACACCTACAGCAACAACCCCTCCTGCTCGCAGGCCGGCGTGAGCTACATCAAGGCGCAGATCGACGGCGGCGAGTGGGTGACGCTGAACTGCGCGGACGGCATGTCCAACGGGGGCGTGGAGACGCCGTGGCTGGCGGATGGGACGCACACCATCCAGATGATCGCCTATGGCCGGGATCGGGCGGGCCGGGATGACCTGCCGCTGTACAACACCTTCGGCACGTTCGTGACGAGCGCGGGCAGCCCCCGGTCCGAGTCCTACCGGTTCTTCGAGGTGGGTGGCATGTCGCTGCGCTGGGAGCTGTGGGACGGCAGCACGCGCCGGACGTGCTCCGAGGCGGGCGTCACGGGGATGGTCATCAACCTGAAGAACCTGGCGACGGGCGAGCTGGTCTACGGCACGGAGGGTGACTACCAGTCCTGCACGGGTGCGCCCATCCTCTACCAGTACCTGAAGCCGGGCCGGTACGAGGTGTACATCCGCGGCATGAGGGGCTCGAGCATCGCCTACAGCAACGAGGATCTCCCGGACCAGCTGACGGTGAATGCCTTCGAGCAGAAGACGGCGTCGGATACCTCCTACACGGTGGCCCTGGTGCGGGAGTACTAGTCAGCCGCCAGGCAGCCTGGAGTCCGGAGGGCCGGGGCATCCGCCTCGGCCCTCCTTGCTTTGCGGGCGGGCGGCTGGGGTTGGCATCAAACGTGATAGGGAAGCCGGGTATGCGGCAAGGCAGCCACAGTCCCATCGGGGTTTTCGATTCGGGTGTCGGAGGACTGACGGTCCTCAAGGCACTGATGTCCCACCTTCCCCACGAGAGCACGCTCTACCTGGGAGACACGGCGCGGGTGCCCTACGGCACGAAGTCGGGCGAGGTGGTGACGCGCTACTCGCTGAAGAACGCGGAGTTCCTGCTGGAGCGGGGCATCAAGCTGCTGGTGGTGGCGTGCAACACGGCGTCGGCGGTGGCGTTGCCGGCGTTGTCGGCGGCGCTGCCGGTGCCGGTGGTGGGGGTGATCGCGCCCGGGGCGAGGGCGGCGCTGAGGCGGACGCGGGGTGGAGGGGTGGGGGTCATCGGGACGCCGGGGACCATCCGTTCAGGGGCGTACCAGCGGGAGCTGGAGGCGGCGGCGGGGACGGAGGGGGTGAAGGTGAAGGCGAGGGCGTGCCCGCTCTTCGTGCCGTTGGCGGAGGAGGGGTGGCTGGGAGGAGACGTCCCGCGGCTGGTGGCCCGCGAGTACCTGGCGGACTTCGCGCGGAGCGGGGTGGACACGCTGGTGTTGGGCTGTACGCACTACCCGCTGCTGAAGGACGTCATCGCCGAGGCGGTGGGGCCGCAGGTGGAGCTGGTGGACTCGGCGGAGGCGACGGCGGAGGTGGTGGCGTCGCTGCTGGAGGAGCAGATGCTGCTGGCGCCCGGGGGAGGGACACCGGCGCACCACTACTTCGTGACGGACGTGCCGGAGCGTTTCGTGGAGGTGGGGGCGAGGTTCCTCGGGAGGCCCATCCACGCCGCGGAGCAGGTGGACCTGTCCTTCTAGTCTCAGGAAGGCCGAGCGGAGGACACGGGCGCCTCCTCCGGAGTCGCCTCCTCCAGAAGCTCCTTGGCGGCCTGGACGACGGGAGGAGTCGCGGTGGAAGTCGCCTCGAAGAGCTCGAGGGCGGCCTCGGTGCCGATGTCGTCCTTGCGGGGAATGAGCCCGGTGACGAGGGTGATGAGGCGCTCCAGGGTGGGGAAGAAGCCGATCATCATGAGCGGCTTGTTCATCCAGCCGACGGTGATGCAGTAGTACTTGTTGAAGGGGGCGGTGTGGTGGATGCGGTGGTGGTCGGGGGGGAGGATGAGGTGGACGCGCTGGAGGAAGCCGATGAGCGCGGGGGGGTGGTCCATGTGGGACCACTTGTGGAACTGGTTGGTGGCCATCACCCAGAAGATCATGGCGCCGAGGAAGGCGGAGACGAAGACCTGGCCGGGGCTCGAGTGGGGGAGGAGGACGGCGAGGATGGCGACGGGGAGGGAGACGAGGCAGTTGTTGCCGTTGGTCTCCACGAAGTCATGGCGGGTGATGGCCTTCTCGTCGACGTGGTGCTCGCGGAAGGGGCGGATGAAGGCCTTGCCGAGCACGGGCATGTCGGTGGAGCCCCAGGTGTCGCCCATCCAGTGGACGAAGCCGGAGACGAAGTCGGCGGCCAGGTAGCCCAGCAGGAGGGCGCTGAGGAGGAGCCAGGGGCCGGTGTGGGGGTTGCCCCACAGGCGCCAGACGAGGGCGGACTCCAGGCCGACGAAGGAGACGATGCTGGCGATCTCCATGGCGCGGATGGCGGGCGAGTAGCCCTGGGCCAAAGCGGCGGCGTCCTGCTGGCGCAGGTGGTTCTTGAGCTCGTTCTTCTTCGTCATGAGTCCCGTTGTGCTCAGGGGGGCCGGGCGGGGGCCGCCGACCCTGTCCAGGGAGACTCTACCTGGAGTTGGATCCTGGACGAAGTCATCGGGTGAACGATGCAGGCGCCCGGTCTTCAAGCCGGGAGGCCAGCGGGCATCCGAGGAAGAAGGACCGACGCGTTCCTTGTGTCCCCTGGTAGCCGCTGGTACGTTCTGCGGCCTCGGGCATGGCGAAAACCTTCGAAAAAGCCGTCACCGGCTTCAACCACAACATCAAGTACAAGGGGAAGGTCTACCACGTCCAGACCGAGGACTCGGGCGTCAACAACCCCCACATCATCACCCACCTGTTCGTGGGGGGTAACATCCTCGCGTCCAAGAAGACGTCGTACGCGGACATCCTCAACGCCGAGAACCTGGGCGAGGTGGTGCGCGAGTTGATGGAGGAGCAGCACAAGGAGATGCTGCGCAACCTCATCAACGGGGTGTACGACGGCTTCGACACGTCGGGCGTGCGGCACTACCAGCCGGGTCAGTTGGGCACGGCCGAGGACGCCGCGCAGGCCCGGCAGGCGGCACCGGCGGCCAAGCCGCAGCCGGCCCCGCCCTCGGGCGCCTTCGTGCCTCCGGAGATCGCCGCGGCGCGCGCCCTCAAGGTGGCGCCGAAGATCAACGAGGTGGGCGTGGAGACGCTCTTCGGAGAGGATCTCATCTCGGAGAAGAGCCTGGACGAGGTGATCCTCAGCTACCTGGCGGGCGAGGACAACAACCAGTAGTCCCCGGCGCCGTGCTCAGCCGAGCACGAAGCGCACCCAGACGAGCCCGTAGACGGTGAGGAGCGCGGCGGCCAACAGGTCCAGCGGCAGCCCCACCTTCATCATCGTGGGCAGACGCACGTAGCCACTGCCGAAGACGATGGCGTTGGGCGGAGTGCCCGCGGGCAGGGCGAAATCGCACGACGAGGCGAAGGTGCTCACCGCGAGCAGGGGCAGCGAGCCGGGCAGCACGTTGAGGAGCACGTTCACGGTGGCGGTGTTGGAGGCCATGGCGGACAGGAGCACGGTGGACAGGGCCACGGCGCCGTACTGGGCGGTGGGGCCCAGGGATTCGAGGTTCGCCAGACGCGCGGCCATGTACGTGGACAGCCCGCCGCCCTCGATGCCCGCGGCGAGCGCGAAGCCGCCTCCCAGGAGCAGCAGCGTGTCCCAGGGGACGCGGGCCAGGGCCTGGAGTGACAGCCGGCCCAGCAGCACGAGCGTCCCGGCGGAGAGCAGCGCCACGCCCGCCTCGTAGTGCTTGCCGAGCAGCTTGAAGCCGCCGAAGGCCGAGGCCACCCAGGGCGCGAGCACGGGCCGCAGGAAGTCCCCGCCCATCCACAGGAGCGCGGCCACCAGGAAGACGGTGCCCACCACCTTCTCGCCGCTCGACAGGGGCCCGAGTGCGGACAGTTCCCGCTGGATGACGTCCACACCCTTGCCGGGGCCGAGCGCGTCCCGGCGGCCCATGCGCCACAGCATCCACCAGATGAGTGGCACGAAGAGGAGGACGAAGGGCAGAGCGGCGGCCATGTACTCGAGGAATCCCACGTCGGTGCCGAGCCGTCGCGAGGCGACGCCTGCGAAGACGGAGTTGGTGGGGCTGCCGATCTTGGTCCCTATTCCTCCGGTATTGGCGCCATAGGCCACGCCGAGCATGAGCGCGGCGCCGAAGTGCTCCAGCCGCCGGCCCTCACCGGCCTCGAGCTGGGCGATGAGGGCCATGCCGATGGGCACCATCATCACGGCGGTGGCGGTGTTGGAGATCCACAGCGAGACGGAGGCGGTGGCCACGAGCATGCCGAGCAGCAGGCGCTGGGGCGCGGTACCGATGGCACGCATGATGAGCAGGGCGATGCGCCGGTGCAGGTGCCACTGCTCGAGCGCGGCGCCCAGGGCCATGCCTCCGAGGAAGAGGAAGATGTAGGGGTCCACGTAGGGCAGGGCGGCGCGACCGGCGGCGGCGAGCGGGCTGCCGGTGTCGAAGACGCCCAGGGCGGGGAAGAGGACGAGGGGGAGGAGGGCGGTCCAGGCCATGGGGACGGCCTCGGTGAACCACCAGAGGGCCATCCAGGCGGCCACGGCAGCGGCAGCGGCCGGGCGGTGGCCCATGCCGGGCACGGCGTGGAGCCCCGAGGGGATGAGCAGAAGGGCCCCGGCGGCGAGCGGCCCAGCAATCAGGCCAACCAGGCGCACACGGGACGGCGAGATGGGGGTCTCACTCCGGGTCGAGCGGGAAGCCACGTTGCGTACCGTGACACAGGTGGCGCGAGCGGGGCCATGGGCCCGCGGGGCCTACTTCGAATCGGGAGGTTCCAGTTCTGCCGGCAGGAGCCTCGGGACGAACCTCAATCCCGGGTTGGGTTGCGGTCCCCGCGACACGGGGTGTCCTCGGCCCGCGCTGCCCGGAGTTGTCGGGGGCCATCGCCAGAATGGGCGTCGCCCATTGGAGGCGCTGAGGATGGTCGCGCCGCGATGGGCCTGGAGGTGGACGATGCGCGCTGATTCGTCGGGGGTAAAGGGAGCGGGGCTGCTGGTGGCCCTGGCCCTCCTGTCCAACGCCTGTGTGGCGCTGCCGCCACCGCCTGGCCAGGGGCGGAGCGTGCGCTACAGCCCGCGGGGCGCCACCGGGCCCGCCTTCGCCGGAGCACTGGATGAAGAACCGCCGCGTGTCCTCGCCGCCCAGTCGCCCCTTCCTTCTGGGCCCGAGGCGCCACAGCGGCTGCACCGCCGCCGTGGCTCCCAGGAGGCCGTGACGGCGGCGGGCCCTGGTACCTCCGACGCGACTGGGTGGCAGACCGCCCTCTCCACCCACCTGGCCTTTCGCGGTGCCCTGCGCGAGTTGTCCGATTCCACCCGCCGCATCTCCCGCGAGCTCTCCAGACTCGAGGCCAGCTCCTCGGGCCTTGTCGGCGCGGGCGACGGCCTCTTCATCCGCTACGTTGAATATGGGGAACGTCAGTTGCGTTGGATTGACGCCGAGCTTGCCGCCTCCACGGAATGGGCCGCTGCCGCGTCGGAGGTGGAGGCGCCGGACATGCAACTCGCCCTGCTGCGCATGGTGGGCCCGCGGCTGGAGGCCGCCATGATGGGCGCCCTGCTGCTGGCCGTTTGGGTTGACGTCCTCAGTGTCACCGACGCGACGCTCTCCCGGCGCCTCTACAGCGTGGAGATGCTCTTCATGAGCCTGGATGGCTGGCAGAAGAGGCTGGAGCCGTCCATGACGGCGCTCTCGTCGCTGGAGCCGGAGCAGGTGGACGCAGCGGCGCAGGACATGCCCGCCCTGGTGGGCCACCTCACGCGCGAGCTCGATGCGCTGCTCGAGTCCGTGCGCCGGGGGGAGGAGAACGTCCGGAAGCTGCTGCTGCTCAGGGACGTGGTGGAGTCACTCACCCTGGTGTCGGCGCTGAAGTTCACGTTGCCCGCGCTGCGTGCGGCGGCTCCCATCACGCTCGGGGTGGGCCTCGTGATGGGCCCCACCGGGGTGATGATGGGGACGCGGGTGGTGGTGTCCGCCGAGTGGGTGGAGATGATGCGCCAGTTGGTGCGCGCGGGCGTCCTGTGCCTGCCGGCCGTCAGCGCCGCGGTGCGGATACAGGCCGGCCAGGTGATGATGGCACAGGGGCACGGCGACCTGCCGGGGGGCGTGCGCGAGGCGCTGGGTGATGCGCCCGAGGTGCGGGCCATGCGCGTGACGGGCAAGACGGGCGCCGGCATGGCAGAGCCTCCGCGTCACCACGTGATGCCGAACGAGCTGCGCGAGTGGTTCGAGAGGCGCGGCTTCACCGGCAAGATGAGCATCGATGGGTTCTGCGTCTCGCTTCAGCAGGCTCACCATCAGGCCATTCACGGTGGTGGAAACTGGAAGCAGGGACGCATGTGGCCCGGTGAATGGAACCGGATGATCATGGAGGCGCTGTACGATGCCGAAGCCAAGGCTGGCCGGATGTTGACGCGGAACACAATCCTGGAGATCGTCGCAAGCTACATGGAGTTGTACGACATCCCGATGAACTTCGTCCGCTGTCGAGGGACATGAGCGATGACCGATGGACGCTCCTGGGAGGGTCACTGGAAGGTGCGCCTGTACGAGCGGGTCCGCGAGCGAGGCTACGACTCGCTCACCGCCTTCGCCGAGGCGCGCCCCACCGCCTCGCTGGTGGCGCTGGCCAAGGAGCTTGGACCGGACGATATCGCGGGCGTGCAGGTATTCAGCGGGTTGGTGGCCGAGGCCGAGCGAAGCCGCCGGGTCACGCGCCTGATACGCGGCCAACTCGTGCGCGAGCTGGCCGAAGCACTCCGCAACGGCTGGCCGACTGTGTTGGATGACGCAAACCGCCTCAAGGTTGCCGTCGCACTCGCCCGTTGGGGGACCTTCACCCCAGAGCCCCATAAGGAGCGCGTAAGGCGGATCGGTGATGCACTCCTTGCCTCGCCACCGCCGCCCGGTTGGCGTCCGCTCGGGCCCGACGACGAGTTGCTGCTCACGCTCCTGCCCGACGAAACAGTCTAGCCCCAAGCCTTGGTCGAGCCGGGCTCTGGAGGGCCAGACCGGCGGCGGTCTTTTCCTCCGCGGCAAGTCGCATGGCGAGCAGGCAGCCAGGGAGCACACGGGGGGAGGGCACACTCCGGGTCCAGCGGGAAGCCACGTCCGCAACGTGGCGAGGTGGCCGCCACGAGGCCATAATCGGTCCCGCCGATGATCCAGATGTTCCACGTCTACAAGGCGTATCCAGGCGATCCGCCCGTCCTCTCGGACATCAACCTTCACGTGCAGAAGGGTGAGTTCGTCTTCCTCACCGGGCCCTCGGGCGCCGGAAAGACGACCCTCATGAAGCTCATCTTCTGCGGGGAGAAGGCCACCAAGGGTCAGATCCTCGTGGGCGGCCGCAACATCGCCCGCATCCGCGAGTCGGCCATCCCCTACCTGCGGCGCAACATCGGGGTCGTCTTCCAGGACTTCAAGCTCCTCCCCCACCGCACCGTCGAGGACAACGTCGCCTTCGCCCTGGATGTCCTCGGCGTGCCCCGCGCCGTGGCTCGTGAGCGCGTGCAGCGCATGCTCAAGCTCGTGGGCCTGCAGCACAAGGCCAGCTCCATGCCCCTCAAGCTCTCCGGTGGTGAGCAGCAGCGCGTGGTCATCGCCCGGGCGCTCGTCAATGACCCCACCATCCTCCTGGCCGACGAGCCCACCGGCAACCTGGACCCGGCGCTCACCCTGGAGATCATGGACCTCCTGATGGACGTCAACGCGCGTGGCACCACGGTCATGGTCGCCACCCACGATCACAGCCTCATCACCCGCTACCAGAAACGCACCCTTCGCCTGGAGAACGGCTTCATCGTGTCGGACGAGGACGGCGTCAAGGCCGCCCGGCGGATGGCCGCGGGATGAGCGTCTTCGCGAAGACGGCCTACTTCTGGCGCTCGGCGGCCTCGGGCCTCCGGCATGCACCCTTCATCCACTTCGTCGCGGTCACCACCATCGCCATCGCCATCTTCTCCGCTGGTCTCGCGCAGGCCGCCGGCCGCATGGTCGAGGCCCTCATCGGCTCGCTCGGCGGCGAGGTCCAGGTGACGGTGTACCTGTCCCCCGAGCTCGACGAAGAAGGCGCCGCCGTGCTGCGCGAGCGCATGGTGTCCCTCAGTGGTGGCCGCGCCAATCTGGTTCCCCCTCGGGCCGCACTCGAGCGTCTCGCGACCGAGCTGGGCGATCTCGGTGAGGCGTTGGCCCAGTTGCCGGAGAATCCGCTGCCGCCCTCGCTGGAGCTGGAGGTCCCTCAGGAGAGGCGCACCCCGGGCGCTCTCAAGGCGCTCGCACAGCAACTGCGCGCCATGCCCGGCGTCACCGGCGTGGACTACGGCGAGGAGGCCGTGGAGCGGCTCTCGGCCATCTCCAAGGCGCTGCGCTATGGCGGGTGGGTGGCCTTCGCCGTGGTGCTGCTCGCCACCGTGGTCATCGTGTCCGCGACGCTTCAGCTCGCCATCTACGCGCGCCGCAGCGAGATTGAAATCCAGAAGCTGGTCGGCGCGACGGACCGCTTCGTCAAGGCGCCCTTCCTCATCGAGGGCTTCCTCCAGGGTCTGCTCGGGGCCGGCGTGGCCCTGGCGGGACTGCTCGCCTTCGAGCGGCTCGCGGGGCCCGGCCTGGCCTCGCTCTTCTCCTTCCTCGTGGGTCCCGGCGGCATGGTGCCGCTGCTGGAGCCGCGCATCGCCCTCGAACTGCTGGCCGCGGGCTGTGGGCTGGGGCTCGGTGGCAGCTTCATCGCGGTGGGGCGCTTCCTGCGCGTATGAGCCGGCTCGTCCTCCTCGCACTGCTGCTGTGGGGTGGTGCCGCCCTCGCTCAGGAGGACGCGGCTCCCGCTGAGTCCGCCCAGCAGGGCGCGGCGGAGCCTCCCGCCGCATTGGACGAGGCGTCCGAGCGGGAGGCCGTGCGCGAGAAGCTCGCCACGCAGCGGGCGGCGCTCGCGCTCATCGAGTCCCGCAAGGTGTCCGCGCTGGAGGTGCTGGAGATGGTGGAGCAGCGCGCGGCCACCAGCTCGCAGCGCGTGAAGGCGCTGGAGCGCGACCTGTCCGTCTTCCGCAAGCGGCTCGCCGTGGCCGAGCAGGAGGACGCCCTGACGCAGGAAATGCTGCGCGGGCAGATGCGCCGGCTCTCTCCCCGGCTGTGGGGCATGTACCGGCTGATGCGCCGCCGGCCCCTGGAGGTGCTGCTGAGCGCGAAGGACTTCTCCGCCATGGTGTGGCGCTCGCGCGCGCTGCGGGCGACGCTCGAGGAAGATCTGCGGCTGCTGCGCACGGTTCAGCGGGTGGCCCGGTTGCGGCGCCAGTCGGCGGCCGAGCTGCGCCGGTTGCAGGGTTCTCTGGACGTACGCCTGGGCTTCCTTCGCGAGCAGGCGGCGCTGGCGAGGGCACAGCAGGGGGCGCTCGAGGAGATTGTGGGCGCCATCAAGGGCGAGGCGGAGCTGGCGCGGCGCATGGTGCGCGAGCTGGAGCAGGCGGATGAGGACCTCAGCCGCGTCATCCAGGACCTCAACGAGGGTCCGGCCTCGTCCGGCTTCGGCGCCCTCAAGGGCAAGCTGCCCTTCCCCGCGCCGGGACTCATCGAGGTGGGCTTCGGCAAGGTGGTGAACCCGCGCTTCAACACCGTCACCGTGCAGAAGGGCGTGGACATCCGCGCGCCCGCGGGCTCGCCGGTGAAGGCGGTGGCCGAGGGCACCGTGGCCTACGCGGGATGGATGCGCGGCTACGGCAACCTGCTCATCCTCGACCATGGTGGCGGCTACCACACGCTGGTGGCGCACCTGGCCTCCGTGGCCCAGGAGGTGGGTGCCCAGGTCGCCGCCGGTGACGTGGTGGGCGAGGTCGGTGACACTGGCTCACTCAAGGGCGCCTACCTGTATTTCGAGATCCGCCGCGCCGGGCAGGCGGTGGATCCTGCCCCCTGGTTGGCACGATGACCGCTCCCATCCGTACGGGATTGATTGGGTACGGCCTGTCCGGTGCGCGCTTCCATGCGCCGTTGCTCGCCGCGGAGCCCGCCTTCACCCTGGCGGCGGTCGCGACCCGCAAGGCCAGCGAGGCCGCTCGTGACTGGCCGGGTGCGCGCGTGCTCTCCCAGGACGAGCTGCTCGCGGACCCGTCGCTGGAGCTGGTCATCATCGCCACGCCCAACGACTCGCACGCGGCGCTGGCGGAGCGGGCGCTCCTGGCCGGCAAGCACGTGGTCGTGGAGAAGCCCTTCACCCTCGACTCGGCCGAGGCCCTGCGGTTGGACGCACTGGCCCGCGAGCGCGGCCGGTGTCTGACCGTCTTCCACAACCGGCGCTGGGACGGGGACTTCCTCACCGTGCGCCAACTGCTGGAGCAGGGACGGCTCGGCCGGTTGTTCAGCTTCGAGAGCCACTTCGATCGCTTCCGGCCGCAGGTGAAGGCGCGCTGGAAGGAGGACGATGTTCCCGGTGGTGGCACGCTGTGGGATCTCGGCTCGCACCTGATTGATCAGGCCCTGCAGTTGTTCGGCATGCCCGAGTCAGTCACCGCGGACCTCGGCCGGCAGCGCACCGGCGCGAGGGCCACGGACTGGTTCCACCTGCTGCTGCGCTATGGCGAGCTGCGCGTGCTGTTGCACTCGGGCTCGGTGGTGCACGAGCCGTGGCCACGCTTCGTGTTGCAGGGCGAGGCCGATGCCTGGAGCAAATACGGGTTGGATCCGCAGGAGGAGCAGCTCGGGGCGGGGCTCCGGCCGGGCATGGCGGGTTGGGGCATCGAGCCTTCGGAGCGCTCCGGCCGGCTGAGTCGCGGCGGAATCGTGCCGGGCCTCCCGGGCCGCTATGAGGCGTTCTACCGCCAGCTGGCCGTGGCCATCGCGGGAGAGGGCCCGGTGCCGGTGACGGCGGAGAGCGCGGCCCAGGTCATCCGGGTCATCGAGGCGGCGGAGCGCAGCGCGCGCGAGGGCCGGCGCATCCCGCTCCCTGGCTGATTTCCCGCATTCCGGGCCGGGGACCCGGCTTCCAGGCGTCCACTCGTGGAAGGATGCGGCACGAAGATGATGCGGTGCGGCATGAAGGGGGTTAGCTTCCGGCTGTGGATCTCATGTCAGGACTCCAGGAAGTCACCCGGCGCATGTTGGTGGCGCGCGGCGTGCGGTCGAGCATGGTGGACGTGGCCGGGCAGCGGCTGCACCACTACGAGCTGAAGGGGAAGGGCAAGGGGCCGCCGGTGCTGCTGGTGCACGGGCTGGGCGGGACGGCCAACGGCTTCGCGCGCATCTTCTTCGGGCTGGCCCGGCGCTTCGAGCGGGTGCTGGCGGTGGACCTGCCGGGACACGGTTTCTCACCGGAGTACTGCCTCGGGCCCACGTGCGTGCGGGGCCAGTACAACATGTTGGTGGAGTTCTGCCGGAAGGTGGTGGGAGGCCCGTCCTTCGTGGTGGGCAACTCGCTGGGCGGTGCCCTGTCCGTTCAGCTGGCGGCCGAGCATCCCGAGCTGGTGAAGGCCCTGGGGCTGGTGGCACCCGCGGGCGCGGACGTGGGGCACGAGTTCTTCGTGGAGGTGCTCCAGGCCATGGATGTGCGCACGGCCGAGCAGTGTCGCGCGCTCACCAGGCGCCTCTTCCACCGTCCGCCCATGTTGATGATGGCGCTGGCCGACATGGTGCGCGGCATCTACTCGACCCCGGCGGTGAAGGCGCTGAGCGCGGACGCGCTGGCCACGCGCGAGTACCTCAAGCCCGAGGTGCTCCAGTCGCTCGCCATGCCGGTGCTGCTCGTGTGGGGTGGGAGTGAGAAATTGCTGCCCCGGCAGAGCCTGGACTTCTTCCGCTCGCACCTGCCGGCTCACTCGCGGGTGAGGGTGGTGGAGGAGTTTGGCCACGTCCCGCAGGTCGAGCGGCCGAACGAGCTGCTGTCGGAGTTGGTGCAGTTCGCGGACGCCACGGGGCTGTAGGAGGGCCGGGGCGCGGGCCGGGTGCTAGACTCGGGGCTCATGCGTTCCCTGCACTCCTGGCGCGCGGCACTCGCCGCGGGCCTGTTGCTCCTGGCTCCCGCGGCGCGGGCGGATGGGCGTGCGCCCTCCACTCCTCCCAATACCGCCACGTACGAGCAGCTCGAGGTGTTCGCCCGGGTGCTCTCCTACGTGGAGAACAACTACGTGGAGCCGGTGGATGAGAAGCGGATGATGTACGGCGCCATCCAGGGAATGCTGGAGACGTTGGATCCGCACACCGTCTTCATGCCGCCCGAGGTCTTCAAGGAGATGAAGATCGACACCTCCGGCGAGTTCGGAGGGTTGGGCATCGAGGTGGCGCGCAAGGGTGACCGCATCGTGGTGGTGGCGCCCATCGACGACACGCCAGCGGCGCGAGCGGGCATCCGGGCCGGGGACGAGCTCATCGCGATCGACGGTGAGAACATCCAGGGGATGGGCGTGCCGGAGGTGCTCCAGCGCATGCGGGGCCCGGCGGGCAAGCGGGTGCTGTTGACCCTGATGCGCGAGGGTTTCAACGCGCCGCGCGAGCTGGCCATCATCCGGGACCACATCCGCATCATCTCGGTGGAGGGAGCGCTGTACGGAGGCATCGCGCACCTGAAGGTGAAGAACTTCCAGGACCGCACGGCGCTGTACCTGCGCAAGGAGCTGGACCGGCTGCGGGAGCAGAACGGGGGCAAGCCGCTGCGAGGGGCTGTGCTGGACCTGCGGAACAATCCGGGTGGGTTGTTGGACCAGGCGGTGGCGGTGAGCGACCTGTGGCTGCCGGGGAACCTGCCCATCGTGAGCACGCGGGGGCGCAAGGGAGGCCGCGCGAACGAGGAGTTGAGCAAGGACCGGGACACGGAGCCGGACTACCCGCTGGTGGTGCTGGTGAACGCGGGGAGCGCCTCAGCGTCGGAGATCGTCGCGGGGGCCCTGCAGGACCACGGACGCGCGACGATTCTCGGCACGCAGACCTTCGGGAAGGGGAGTGTTCAGACGGTCATCGAGCTGGAGGACGGCTCGGGGCTGAAGCTGACCATCGCGCGCTACTACACGCCGAAGGGGCGGAGCATCCAGGAGAAGGGCATCACGCCGGACTACCTGATCCCGGAGACCCAGGGCGGGAAGGGCTCGAAGGACCAGCCGCGGGAGAAGGACCTGGATCGGCACTTCAAGGCGGAGCCGGTGGTGTCGAACGAGTCCGACATGGTGGCGAAGCCGAAGAACCTGCCCGAGAGTGTGCGGGACTGGGACGTGTCGGCGAAGGTAACGGACTACCAGCTGAAGATGTCGCTGAACTACCTGAACAGCGTGGCCAACGGCGCCGCCCGCCCTACGAAGGCGAGCACCGAAAAGGCGAGCACCGAGAAGACGAGCACCGAGAAGGCGAGCACCGAGGTCCCCTGACCCCACTTCCCCTCTCCCCTCGGGAGAGGGAGTAGGTGCTTTCTTAGTGTTTCTGGGCATTTGAGTCTCCTTGTCCCTCTCCCGAAAACAGCCGTGGGGAGAGGAGAAGGTGGTTGTCCTACCGCTCACTTCGTCCTCACCACACTCAGGCCCCTGCCGCTGCGCTCGGCAAGGGCCTGAGCCTGCTTTTCCGCCTGCACCTTCCAGGCGTCCTCCAAGTCGTCTCCCTCCACCACCTCCACCATCAGCGCCTTCAGGTAGGCGTCCATGGTGCGCTGGTCCTTGTGCCGCAACAGCGTGCGTAGCCGCTCCCCCTGAATGCCCGCCCGGTACATCTCCGTGGCGAAGGTGTGGCGGTACACGTGCCACGTGTCGGCGCCGTCCACGCCGCGCACCCACGTGGGGAAGTCGTGCGGCGCCACCTCGCGGTGCAGCCCCATGAGCCCCTGGAGCTGGTGGCGGTAGTACGGGAAGACGAAGTTCTGCGCGCACACGCCCTGCGAGCGCCGCCAGTCCACGGTGGGGTTGAGGGCCTGCTGCTGGCGCCAGCGCAGCGCCTCGCGCAGCAACTGCACGGGCTCGGGCGCCAGTCGGATGGTGGCGCGGCTGAACTCCGTCTTCAGGTCGCTCCACTTCGTGGTGTCGTCGCCGCGCTGCTTCTCCACGGTGAGCGTGCCCGCCTCCAGGTTGAGGTACTTGAGTCCCCTATCCAGCTCGCTGCCCGGCAGCGGAATGCCCAGGGCCTCCTGGAGCCGAAGGCCGTGCCAGCGCAACGTGGAGATGAACGCCCTCGCCAGCGGGTCCGGCATCGCCGCCTGCAACAGCGGGTACGTCACGTAGGGCTCGGACATGCTGCGCGGCCGCTGGCGCGCCGTGGACGCCTGACGCGGCACCTGCGCGAGGTCGAGGGGGTTGGCAATCATCAGCCAGCCCTTCTTGGGCGTGTTGCGACACTTCAGGTAGACGCGCTGGAGGTTCTTCCGGTGCGTCTCCGCCGTCAGGTCCGTAACCCGCTCCGGGCACGCCGGGTCCTGGCGCCACAGCAGGTACTGCTGCCACTCGCCCGGGCCGGGGTGGGTGATGCCCCGCGCATCCAGCCACGCCAGCGCCTGGCGGATGTAGCTGCGCCCGGAGTCGCGGGTGTTGGCCGCCTTCGTCTTGAGATGGATTTCGTCGTACCACTCGGAGAGCTCGCGGAAACTGGGTTCCGCGAAGAGTCCGCCCTGGAAGCTCGCTGCCTGCTGCATGGGCCACCAAAAGCGGAGGGCCCTACCCCACGTGTTCTGAGCACGCAGGGAGGGCCCTCCAGGACACGCCGGTGGACTGGCATCCACCATTTCGCGCCCACAGCCGTGTTAGCACGCCCCCAGTGCTCAGAACACCGGGAACGCGCGCACGCCGTCCGCCTGCCAGGGCCTCGGGCGCGCCATCATCTACTTTCGGGACAGCCTGCCCCTGGCCTCTGGCCGGTGTCAAGCCGGTGGCTGGTCGGGCGTCAGCCCTTCAGCACCTTCTGGAGCACCTGCTCGAGTTGCCGGACCGTGGCCCCGCCGTCCTCGGCGGACAGCCGCTCGAGGGCCGCCAACAGCGCCTCCGCCCGGGCCCGGGGGCCCTTCAGCGTGACCAGCGCCGCCGCCACCACCACCGCCACCTGTTGCCTGTCCCGGCCGTCCGCCATGCGGCCACCGTAGGCACGGCGGCCACCGGGTCCGCCATCCCACGCAGGTGGTATTGCGGCCGCTACCGCAGGATGCTGGATGGCACGCGCGGCGCGGCGAGCACAGGCGTCAGACACTGCCCGCCGCTCTCGTACAGCTTGTCCGGACACGGCGGCTTCGCGGCGTGCGGCATCCAGCATCCACCGCTCCGCTCCACCTCAATCGTGGGGTCGCACGGCGGCACCTTCTGGTTCTTGAAGGGCTTGGGCGGCACGCCGCGCCCGATGACAGCGGCCTCTCCCATCTCGGCACCGTCCGTCATCACGCCCTCATCTAGGAGTTCGGGCACGGCCTCGAGCAACACCGGCGCGGCGTCCACCAGCGTGAACGGCTCCTGCGGGGGCGGGGGCGGCAGCGGGGACGGCCACAGCAGGACGGCGACCACGGCCGCCAGCGTGCCGGACATAAGCAGCCACCGGACGCGGCGGCGACACGGACGGCGGCGAGCGGCCGGGCCTTCTGGGTGACTGGGGCCGCTGGCGAGGTGCGCGGCCGCGTCGGGCCGCCCCTCCAACCTGCTGGCCGCGCCAGCCAGGCGGTGCAGCATGAGCGTCAGCTCCGGCAGCTCCGCCCCGTCCGGCGCGCGTTCCACCTCCAGCACGAGGTGGGGCGGGTTGGTGGCCGCCGTGGCGCGCACCGTCCACTCCGCGTCCGGCATCCAGTCCTCCTGCGGCCCGGGCGCCACCACCACCGCTGGCGTGCCCGTCTCCGCGTGCACCGCCTCATACACGCGGCCGGAGCCTTCACCGAGGCCCCGGTAGCCCTTCTTCACGGTGTACGGCCCAACACGGTTGCGCGGATTCATGGCCGGCCACCGTACCACGGCCCGCCGTCAGTGCTGCCCGGCCAGCGCGGCCGCGCGGTACTTCTCGGCCTCCACGACGGCGCGGTACGCCAGCGTGTGCGGCTTGGCGAACGTCTTCACCAGCCACGAGAAGCCCTCCCACGCGCCGCTCCAGAACCACGGCTCCTTGTAGTCCGGCACGCCGTTGCCGTTGAAGTCGAACGTCAGCGTCGGCCGCTCCTGCTGCTGCTGCGCTTCGGGCTTGTCCATGTGCTGCCCTCCGTTGGTGCTGCGTCACATCGTCGCGAGCGGGGCCGCGACAGTGCCCATGGGACTCCGGCTCACCACGCCGGGCTTCAGCTTCGCCGCTGCCGAACCCGCCGCCGCCGCCGTCGGCTCCGCCATCGCCTTCACCACCATGGCGGGCAGCTTCGGCGCCGCCGCGCTCGCCGCCGTCCCTGGTGTCTGTCCGGCCGCGCCGGGCAGCGGCGGGCGCGGGGCCGGGACAGCGGCCGAAGCATTGGCCGCCACGTTCGCCTGGAGCTTCGTCATTGCGGCGGCCACCTGACCGGGCGTGGCCACCTTCTCCAGACGCTCCACCAGCGACGGCGCCTCAGTCTCGCGCTCCTGGCTCCAGCGCCGGTAGAGGTACACCGCCAGCCCCGCCGCCAGCGCGGCCGCGAGCACGGCCGCCACCTGCCCCGTCTTCATGCCGCCCCCAGCGCGGCCTGAGCGCGCACGTGGTACGCGTCCCGGTCCGCCTTGCCGTTGTACCCGCCGTTGATGCGCTTGGTGATGGCGTCGAAGTTGCCCGCGTCCGCCAGCTCGTTGAGTTCCCGCGTCCGCCAGAACCACGCCGCCGTCCGGAAGCCGACCGCAGGCGTGGCCGCCAGCTCCGGCTTCCCCTCCAGGTCCACCCCCAGCGCCCTGCCCGCGTCGCGGTAGTTGTTGCGGCCCGTCAGCTGGATGGGGCCGCGCCCCTTGTACCGGCGGCCGTCACCTGGCTGCGTGTTGCCCAAGTCCCGGCGCCCCTCGTACGCGTCTCCGCTGGCCAGTTCCTCGAAGTAGCGGAACTCCGCCGACTCGTGGGCGAGCTGCGCCAGAAAGGCCGCCTTGCGCCGGGGCGTGGTGATGCCAGCCTCCGCCATGGCCGCCACGAGGTGCGACAGCAACTCCTCCGCCCGGGCCTGCGCGAGGCGCGGCATGATGGCACGCAACTGCTCGAGCGTCAGCAGTCCGCCACCGCTGGCCACGGCCACGCCGACTGCCAACACCACGGCCGCCACCAGCGCCAACCACGCCCCGCGGCTCACCGGCCCGCCTCCACCCGCCGGACGCGGCGGCCGAGGTCCGCCACCACCGCCCACAACCGCCGACTGCGCGTCTCCAGCGCCGCCACCCGCGCCTTGAGGTGCTTCACGTCCTCGGCCAGCTCGCCGGTGGCGTGCCGCTGCCCGAGGTAGCCGCCCACGAATGCCGCCGCCGCCGTCACCGCGTCTTGCACGTCCATGCGTCACCTCGTCAGCGCCGGGCCACCGCGACCACGGCCACCACCAGCAGCACCGCCACGCCCGCCCCCACCGCCAGCTTCAACCCCGGCGGCCAGTTGAGCGGATTCACCTGGGTTGCCGTCTCGACGGCCGCCGCCTTCACCGCCGCGAAGAGACTCCGGTCGTACGCCTCACCGGCAATCCTCTCCACCGCGTCCGCCACGTCCTTGCGGCCGAAGTCCAGGAAGCGCTGGACGTCGTACGCCGTGCCGTCATCCCGCCGGCCGTTGACGGCCCACGTGCGGTACGTGCTGGCCCACCTCTCCAGCAACACCCCCACGTCCGCGAAGGCCTTCTTGATGGACGCGGCCTCGGGCGGCTGAAACCAGCCACTCGTATTCGCCTCCACCTTCACCTTGGCCCGGGCGTACTGGGCGCGCACCTCGCGAATGGCCTTGTCGACGGCCGCCACCTCCTGCGCGCTCGCCGCCATGGCCTACCGAAACCCCCACAGCTCGATGCGCGCCGGTCCGGCGTTCAGCGTGGGCGGCCCACCCACCACCTGGAAGCGAGCGCGCACCGTTCCCGGCCGCCCCGAGCGCGCCGTGCGCCGCGTGGCCGTCACCTCCGCCAGGCCGTCGCCGAGCTGCACCATCGCAGTGCCGGGCACCTCCGCCATGTCCTCCGTCCCGGCTCGCAGACTGTCCGCCGCCAGGGCGTTGATGTGGTCGCAGTCCACGAAGAGGTGCACGTCGACGCCGGTGGCATCGGCCACGCCCGGCAGATGGGCGCGCACGGTGACGGCCGCCCATCGCGAGACGTCCAGCAACTCGCCCGCCCAGTTTTCCCCCTCGGCCAGCGCGTCGAAGTCCACACGGCGCAGCAACACCCCGCGCGTGGGCGCGTCCGCCAGCCCCACTCCCTCGGGCCCGGGCTCGAACGTAGTCACCAGCCACCTACTGCCGGGCTCACACTCGCGAACCTGGATGGCCAGCGCGTCCGCCCAGTAGAGCGCCCGCTCCTGCATCACCACCTGGTCGCTCGCCGCCGCGTTGTCGCGCCGCACCACCACCGGGTACACCGCCCCGTCCGCGAGCGGTTCCACGAGCATCCCTCGACTCGCCGAGACATTCACATTGCCCGCCGCGTCCGCCGTCATCTCCACGGTCTGCATTGCCTCCCCCTCTTGCGTGCTGCCGCGACGCTCAGAACAGCTTGAAGCCCTTGAAGATGTTTCCGATGCTGCTGATGGCGTTCTGGATGCCGCCCACCACGTTGGTGACCGTGCTCACCGCGCCCTGAATGCCACCCACCACCTGCTGCACGACGTTGACCGGCGCGGGCGCCACCGGCGCGGGCGCCGCGTGCGCCACCACCGGCGCCGGGGCGGGCGGCAGCGCTGGCGTACCCGCGCCCGCCGCCGCTCCCCGCTTCATCCACCACACCGCCGCCGCCGCCGCGCCCGCGAGCACCACAACCCCCGCCACCACTGCCGTCGTATTCATCTGAGCTCCTCGTCAGCCCTGAGCTTCGCGGGCTTCCTGACCGGCGCGACCACCTTCGGCTCGGCCACCCACTTCGTCATGTCGCCCTGCAACGGCGTGCCCACCTTGGCCGCTGGCGTCGGCGGCGGCGCAAACACCCCTTGGAGTGCATTCGCCACGAAGGTGACGCCATTGGCCACGGCCGCCACCGGCGCGTGTATGGCGTTCTTGCTGTCCGTGATGTCGAACACCTTCACTACGTCGCGTATCGCCCGCTCCGCCTCCACACCCGCCACCGCGCGAATGCCGAGCGACACCACTTCCGCCGTGGCCTTGAGGGGCAGCAGCGCAGGCGCCCCGATGGCCACGCCCGCCGTCTGCGCCAGGCGCCGGTTGATGTCGGCCGGGATGCCGAGCTCCGCACCCAGCTTCTCGGCGGCCGTCTTCACCGTGAGGCCCACCGTCAACATGGGGTTGAGCACGGCCGCGTTGCCCGCGCCCTCTCCGGCAATGCTAGTGACGAACTGCCGCTGAAGGTCCGCCGCCTGAATGCCGAGCTTCACGGTGGACGCCGCCGTACCGAACACGACGTCCAACGCTTTCTCCGCCACCTTGGCCACCAGCTCCCCGCCGCCACTGCCCGAGGGCGGTTGCGGCGGGGGCGTACCCGCATTGGCCGGTGGCACCACCACTGGCGCCGCCGCACCGCTCGCGGGCCGCTCCGACGTGGGGAGCGTGCTCACCGGCACGCCGGTCGCCGCCTCCCCTTTACCCCTGGTCGCCGCGTACACCCCAGCAGCGGCCAGCCCGGCCGCACCCACCAACAACAGCGCCATGTGTCACCTCATGCGGACTTCGCTTCAGGCCACCAGCCGACCCACGGCCGTCAGCACCAGCGAGCCGGCGCGCGACAGGCCGTAGACGTCCTGCACGCACCCGGGCACCGCCAGGGCGAGCTGCTTCACCACGTCCGCCGCGTTCTTCTCCTCGCGGTTGGCGTAGAACGCGGCGTACGCGCCTCGGGCCGCACCGAGCACGCTGTCCGGCACGAAGGGCTCCGCCTGCCTGCCGTCCTCGCTCACCATGCCCGGGTAGCGCTGGAACTCCTTGTCATCCGTGTCCACCAGCACCATGGGCATGTACGGATAGAGGGAGTGGGGGAGTTGCCCGTCCTCCAGGCTGTAGACGGTGGCCGCGTTGATGGCCTTCAGTGTCTTGTTGCGCCCGTTCTTCCCGGCGGCATCCTGCACGTCCTCCCGAATCTCCTGGTCCTCCGGGACCGGGCAGATGAGGCCCGCCAGCCGCGTGGTGCCGAGCGTCTTGGTGATTTGCTCCACCTCGAAGACACCCGACAGCCAGTCACGCAGCTGCATGTCGCTCGTCACCTGGTACAGCACCGTCTCGCGGTCGCTGATGTCCGCTTCCGCCGGGACGTTGGGCAGGTCGAGGAACTGGGTGTACGCGTCCACCGCGGACATATTGGTGTACTGCTCCTCCTGCCCGATGCGGACCGCGATATCCGTCAGCGTCGTACTGGCGAGCGGCGTGGAGCGCTCCACCGCCAGCAGCACGCACCCGGGCGGCAGACGGGCCTTGCGGTCCGTCTCGTCCAGCTCATGCCACTCGGGCAGGTACGTCCACTGCTCGGGCCCCTTCTTGCTGTAGTCGTCGGGGATGATGTCCAGCGTGACGTTGCCCGACACGGTGAAGCCGCTCGGCAGCGCATCCGTCTTGCGGAACACCTCGAGCTGCATCGTCTTGGCCTGCGTCCGCCCCACGCCGAAGAGACGCCGCAGCACACCGAGCTGCCACAGGCGGCCCGTGGGGATGGTGACGTAGAACTGCACCGTCGTGGTGGCGCTGTTGGTGAGCGTCTTGCCCAACCCGTACACGCTGTTGGCGTACCCCTCCCACTCGCTGCCCAGCAGGAAGCGGGCAATCTTCTGCACGCGGGTGAAGGTCACCATGTTCAGCGGCTTCCGGCGGCCGTTGCGGCCGTAGGACAGCTTCAGCGAATAGCCGTCCAGGAACGTCTGCTTCTCCGTGTCCGAGAGGGCCCGCGAGGTGCCGGAGGCATTGGCGATGCTGACCGTCATCAGGCAGCGAATGGCCTGCATGATGCGGCCCTTCTCGATGACGAGTTTGCCCTTTTCCAGCAGCGCCTGCGTGCCCTGTCCCGTGAGCGTGAGCGTCGAGAGCTTCTTCATGACTGTGTTTCCCTTTCGCGTCGGCCGCGTCTGTCCTTGCCGCGCTCGCCGACTACAGGAGCGCCTTCACGCTCGCCGGGGCGAACTTCTTCACCACCACCAGCAGCACCAGCGACGCCACCGCGCTGGCCGCAACAACCCCCGCCGTCTTCATCATGTCTGCCTTCTCCTGCCGGTCCCCCCGGCGTGTTGAGAGCGCGGCCGCAGCCGTCACTCGTCCTGCCAGACCAGGCGCTCGCCGCGCTTGAGCTTGGGCACCTTCTCCGCAAAGTCCTTGCCGCACCGCTTGGCGATGGCCGCCACGTCGTCCGGGTCGTCCTGCTTGCCCGTGTCCACCAGCGTCAACTGTGTGCGCGTGGTGTACGGCACGTGCACCATCCGCTGAGCTGCCAGCGCCAGCGGCAGCTTCTTGTGCCTCCCCTGCGTGGCCAGGAAGTTGAGCCGCTTCTGGACTCTGGCGCTCATGAAGTAGAGCACCAGCTCGTCCGCGCTGAACACGAGGTCTCCCGCCTCGTACGCGAGCCGCGCCAGCTCATCGAATCCCCGCGCAAGGTCCTCCTCTTCGAGGCTGTCCGGCACCACCGCGAACGACGTGTCTCCCTCCAGCAGTTCGCTCGGGTCCGCCAGCACCGCCCACAGCTCCCGCGAACTGGGCAGCGGCCCGAGCAGCACCTCGTCCGTGGCGTGGCCGTCCTGGGCGTACTCGTTGTGAGGGTCAAACGCGATGACGCGCTGCCCGGCCTTCAGGCACCTGCCCAGGTTCTCCTTGTTGCGCGTGGACTTGCGGCTACCGCGCTTGCCCACGTACGCGTGGCACTCGTGGGCCTGCATCATGGTCAGGCCGCCCGCGTGCCAGCGCCTTCCGCGCTGGGCTTGTCGTCCTCGCCCACCTTCTCCATCACCAGCTCGAGCGTGGGCGGCCCCAGCCACATGAGCGTCACCATGGCCAGCTGGCCCTCCGGCGTGGTGATGGCGGCCGGGAGGTACTTGGCCAGCACCGGCGCCAACGCCTCCGTCAGCGCCTTGGCCGGAACGATGTCCTCGCCCCCCAGTGGGTTGGGCTTGGGCCGCATGGGGTCGTAACGCGTCCCGGCCAGCGGCGCGGCCAGCATGGCCACCACGGACTGAGCCACCGGCACCATGGCGGCCGTCTCCTCGGCCGTGGGCGCCGGGGCGGCCGCCTCCGTCTTCTCCAGCGCGGCGGGCGCGGCCTGGCTCGGCGCGGACCCCTCCTCACCGGCGAGCTTCGCAGCCGCCGTCGCCAGCGCGTCCGGGTCGTTGCTGGCAAGCAGCTTCTCCAGCTGCCGCTTGAGCCGCTTCTTGTCGGCCGCCAGCTTCGCGGCCTCGGCGCTGGGCGGCTTGCGCTCGCGCTTCCCGCCAGTAGGCGCCTGCTGCTCGGCCGCCGCTCCGTTCGCGGGCGGCGTGTCGTTCATCGTCTCAGCGTCCATGACGGTTGCCCTCGGGCGGCGGCGTGGTGACGTGGGCTACTTGGCGAAGATGGCCTTCTGCTCCTCGGTCGCGGCGAACTGCTCGAGCTCCCCCAACTCAGCGTCCGCGTCCGGCAACTCCTCGACCACCACCGGCACGCCGAGACCCGCCAGCCGCTCGGCCAGGGCCGCCTTCCGGCGCGCGTGCTGCACCTGCTCGAGCGTCAGCCCGGCCTTGGGCGTGGACAGCATGACGGCCTGCGCGACGTGCCGCTCCAGCACTCCGCCCGCCGCCTCCCTCTTCAACCGCTCACTCCGCTCGCGCGCCGTCTCGCCCATGCATTGCTCTCCGTGTCGCGGGCCCGTGGCCCAGAAAGGGTGTTGACGGCGGCGGCGGACAGGCTCTCGTCCCCGCTCTGGCCATGTTGGTTCGTGCTCGGTCCCGAGGGAGCCGACACAGGTGGGCAGCGCCGCACGCACGAATGGCTGTCAGTCACGTGGTGGGCCCGCGCTCCACCGCCGCCATCAACGTGAACAGGTGTCTCAAACCCCGGCCGGTATTGGACCTGGGCGCGTTCGCACCGGCCGCCGCTCCCTTCCTTGGGCCTCCCACGGGTTCTCACCTTTCTCACCTGTGGCCGCGAGGCCGTAGACTGTCGGTATGAGCCCCCGCGTTCCCCGCATGCCTGGCTCGCGACGGACGCCGCAGCGTCCCGCCGCGGCCGGCGAACTACCCCCACCTCCGCGCAACTGGACGACCGTGAAGGACGCGGCGGACAGGGGCGGACTGAGCCTCGCCACCATGTACCGCCACTGCGACCAGGGCCTCGTGGTGTGCCGCAAGCTGGGCAGCACGTGGCGCGTGCGCCTCGGCAGCGACGGCTTCCCCCTCTACGTCGCAGAGACTGGCGCCGCGGCATGAGGGTGGCGTGCTACCTGCGCGTCTCCACCGACGAGCAGACGGTGGAGAACCAGCGGGCGCCGCTCGAGCAACTGGCCCGGGCCCGCGACTGGGAGCCCGTCTGGTACGAGGAAACCTGGAGCGGCCGTGATGACCGGCGCCCCCAACTGCAGAAGCTCCTGGAGGACTGCCGCAAGGGCAGGGTGCAGGCCGTGGCCGTGGTGGCGCTCGACAGACTCACCCGCCGCGTGAAGACGCTCCTGCGCATGTTCGAGGACTTCGACAGGTGGGGCGCGCGGGTGGTGAGCATCCGCGAGAGTTGGACGGACCTGCCCGCCAACCTGCGCGACCTGGTTGTGCACGTGCTGGGCTTCTGCGCCGAGATGGAGGTGGCCAACCTCCGCGAGCGCACCCGGGCGGGCATGCGCCGGGCAAAAGAGAAGGGCACGAAGACGGGCCGCCCCATCGGCCGCCCCCGCCTGTCGCGGACGCAACTGGCCGGGGCCGTGGAGCTCGTCCAGGGCGGCGCCAGCCTCCGGCAGGCCTCCCGGGACACCGGCGTCAGCGTCCGGGCCATAAGGCGGCGCCTGGACGCCCTGGCGGCCCCCCAGAACGTCGAAGGGCCCGGAGAGGAGGGCTCACCCCCTCTCCAGGCCCCAGGTGCGGCAAAAGGGTCTACCGCCGCGTCCCTCTGAACCTACCCCTCGCCCGAGGGTGCGGCAGAAGGGGTCCCTTTTGCCGCACCCCTTGTGCAATCGCACTCCGGCGCCCCAACTCCTCGCGACGCGCAGCTCTTCGCGTGCCCCGCCTCGAGGAACGGGCCCACAGGCAGCGTCTGCACCCACCACCCGCCCCATTTGTCGCACGCCGGGCAGGGCCGGAGCTCTACGGCTCGCGCCGCGCACACCAACAGACCGCACCACGAGCACTGAACCACGTGCGTCTCGCCTCGCTGCATGGCCCTGGTCGCCACCACCTCCACGTCGGCCGGGAACAGCTCGAGCTGGGCGGTCATGACTGGCCCTCGTCCATCTCCGCCAGCGCCTCCTTGAGCCACGCGAGCTGCTCTCCGATGCCCTGGCCCGCCAGCGGGGTTGAGTACATGTACCGGTCCGCCGCCGGGACCGGGGTGTCCCGCTTCGTCTTTCCACAGGCCACCAGCGCCACGCGCGCCACCTTCACCGGCTCGGGATGCACCGCGTGGAAGAAGAGGTCGAGCTGGCCTCTCATGACGCGCCCTCCAGGCAGCACGGCGGCGGCACGGGCTCGCCCACGCAGTCCTCCCAGTACGGCACACCGTGCGCACACCGGGGCCAGCCCTCCACGGCGGCGCGCGTCGGCATGGCCCCGTGCCGCCCGGCCGCGTCCTTCGGCCGGAGCGACGGGCACCGCTCGCACGGCACCCACAGGGCAGCAGCCGCCACCGCCACGCCGTCCCGCCGCTGCTGGGGGCCCTCGCCGCGGGCGCTGCCCTTGCTCCACGTGCGCACCGAGAGTCGCTCGGCGCCGGTGAAGTCCACGTGGTGCATGCGGTAGCCGTTGAGGGTGTGCCGGAGCGGCAGTCGCGTGTCCGGCAGCGTGGGCTGCTTCACTTCCACCGTGCGCGAGCTCGTGGCGGGCCTCGCCCGCTTCCGCCCGCGCGTCATCGCTCATCCTCCGGCGCCACCACGCGGCCGAGCTCGCGCAACGCGGCGAGCTCGCCGTAGCACTTCTCCAGTTTCTGGTAGAGCCCGCTGCGCTCCGCCTCCAACTCCCGGACGCGCCCTTCCAGCCGCTCGCACAGTCCGTCCTCTTCCTCCATCCGCGCGGAGACCCGCTCGGCGCGTTCGGCCGCTGCATGCTCCCGCTCGGCGGCGGCGCTGGCCTGCATCAGCGCGTCGTCGCGCTCGCGGACCAGGCGTGCCACCTGCTCGCCCAGGTCCACCGCCGTCGACAGATTGGCGCGGGCCCGGCCGCGCAACTCACGCAGCAGCAGCGCCAACGCCCGCCGCACCCACGCCTTGTCTCCCACAGGCAGCGCGGCCCGTCTGAGACCCCTATTCACCGCCCGCAGCCAGCGCCGCCCCTCGCCGTGGCACCGCCCACACGCAACATGCCCCAAGACAACAGCGCCCGTCTGGCACCCCTCCGCTGTGCCAGTGGCCGGGGGCCTCGCCTCCGCTTCGCTCCGGCTCGGCGGTGACACGTCCGCACGCGGCACGTTGCTGGTCGGGCAGAACGGCCGGTGCTCATGCGCAGGACGGCGGCACACCGAGCAGCAGAACGGCGTGTGCTTGCGTCCGCACACGTCGCACGCGGCACCCGTCACGCCGGACGCGGGCTTCCTCCCCTGCACGTCCTGGCGGGCCCTGTCCCTCTCCCCGTATTGCTTGGAGGGAGAGGGGTTGGTGACGTCCAACCCCTTGCCACTACTGGCGGTTTCTGCCTCTCCTCTCCGGGAAGAGGTACTCCTCTTCCTGCTAGGAGAGGGACGGGGTGAGGGTATCGAGAGCCTCGGGTTGACCCTCGAAGACCCTATCGCGTACCGCCGGGCCACAAGGGAGCATCCGCCTGGTCCGAGGGCCACACCGTGCCCCGGTTGCCAGGAATCTCCTTGCCCGCGGGGTCCGTGACGAAGTTCCCCACGTCGCCAAAGGCCCGCTCGGCATTCACCCGGCCACCACTCTGCCGCATGGGCCCGAGCGTCGTCCCCTGCCGCACGGCGACCACCTCATGGGGTCCCGGCCGCAGATCCACGAGCGCGCCCTTGCGAGCGGCGTCCAGCAACTGCTGCTCGTTGCCGATCGGATCAGCCACCGTCTTGGCCTTGAACGTCCACACCAGCAGGCTCGTGGGCTCCCGGCCGGCGAAAGCCCGCTCGAGCAGGTCCTTGCTGCCGAAGAACTGCTTGCCGATGTCGTTCTGGTTCACGGGCCCGGCCATCAGACACACGCCGCCGCTGAGGTCACACCCCTCGGGAATCTCGGTGGTACCGGCCACCTCGGCGACGAGCGCGCCGCGAGCCGCCGCAGCTCCAAAGGCACGCACCGCGTGGGCGAAGGACAATCCCGATTGCTCCACCTCGCGGCGGGACAATCCTCCGACGTAGATGCGCTGACCCGCGAGCGCGAACGCCTTCCGCCCGCGAGCACTGTTGCGCGAGAGCGCCCGCCCGAGCGCCAGGTCCGCCCACAGCGGCAGCCGGGCGATGAGCTTGTCGGTGACCTGCTCCAGCTCCTCGCGGACCGAGCGCAGCCGCTCCTTGCCATGGGGCGTGAGCACGTCGATGCGCTCGAGCAGCACCAACTCCTTGGCCCGCTCGCGGGACACTCCGGTGAACCGGGCGAAGGCGTTGTAGGCCGCGCGGCCCGCCTGCACCGTCAGTTCCTCGGGCACGTCCATGGGCTGGCGCGTTTGATAGGCCGGAGGGGCTGCCGGCTCGGCGTTGACACCGGGCTGGATGCGCTCGCTGCGCAGGGCGAGCAGCGCTGCGCCCAGGCGCCGTGCCGTGGAGCGCTCCATCGGGATGCGCTCCTCCTCGGGCACATGACCCACCTGGGCCACGAGCGAGATGCGCCACCCCGCCGCGCGCTCCGCCGGGGTGAGGCCCACGAGCGCCTCCAACTCGCGCAGGGCCGCCGTGTCGGCGGGCTGCTCGAAGGGCTCCAGGAAGACCTGGGCCCGCCGCGTGCCCGCGGAGGCAATCACCGTCGCGCGCTCCATGGCATCCGCGAGGACGCCGAGGTGCAGCTCCTTGAGGTAGCCGATGGTGGGGATGTCATCCGCGTGGCGGAAGCGCTTGGCCCAGGCGCGCATCGGCACGGTGATGAGGCTGGCCAGCGGCTTGTGGCCGACGAAGGTGAGCAGGAAGGTGAAGGGGGTGCGGTAGGGGCGCGCGAGCACCACGTGGGTGCAGGCGGCACCGTCGAGCACGGGTGCCTCCTTGCGGCCCATGCGCCTCAACAACGCGGCGGCCTGCTCGGAGTCCTTGGGGCCCAGCAGCACCTCGCGCTGCCCGCGGAAGTTGGTGGACTGCCTGGCGGAGAGCACGCCGAGCGAGCACTCCTCGAAGAGCTCGCGCTCGGTGAGCGCCGGGCCCGGGACGAAGCGCGAGGGCCTCGGCAGCGAGAGCAGCGACAGCAGGATGCCGGCCTCCTCCCGTGAGAGCGAGACGCGCGTGCGGTAGCCAACGGGCGAGGACGACTCGAGCGACTCGGGCAGGTGGTAGCGCGTGCGCTTCTCACCGGGTGCGGCGAAACGTGCATCGCGGCGGACGCGGAACTCGGACGGAGGGGCGGGGATGGCCACCAGCTCGAGCGGCTTGCTCACGGGTGACTCCTCGACATGGTCGGGCTTCCTCATGGGGGCGCGAGAGTGCCAGCGGCGGGCGTGGGCTGTCGCGCCTCACGTGCTGGCGCCCTGCGTCATCCGGGTGAACAGAGGGGCGGCCCCTCGGACAGACCCGGGAGCAGGAGCCCTTGCCTGCTTCCCGCTCTGCTTCCGGATGGCCTCGCCGCGCCTCATTCCTCTCCGGCAACCCAAAGGAGGGTTCCCGGATGCCGATCCGCCTCATGTGGTGCAGCGTGCTCGTTGTCGGTGCGGCGCTCTGTGGTCTGTCCTGTGCTCCCACCGCCGATGCCGGGCAGGAGGCCGGGCTCCAGGAAGAGGAGGTCCGGGGAGATTTCTGCGGTGGCATCGCCGGCATCCCCTGCGCCGAGGGGTACGCCTGCGTCGATGACCCTCGCGACGACTGTGACCCGGACCGGGGCGGCGCGGATTGTGGCGGCATCTGCCGGAGGCAGAACCCCGCCGCCTGCACGGGACGGGAACCGGGCCTGCGCTACGTCTCCCACGACCCCGCTCAGTGCGCCGCCATCCGCTTCACCTGCAAGGAGGGCTTCCTCCCGTTCTTCAACGAGTGCGGGTGTGGTTGCCAGAAGCAGCAGAAGGCCTGTGACTACAACGACCCGGACCGCTCGTACGTCTCGAGGGACCCCGACGCGTGCGCCGCCATCACCTTCATCTGCGAGGGCAGCACCCAGGGGTTCTTCGACGAGTGCGGCTGCGGCTGCGAGATCGTCCGGTAGCGCCTCCGCCTGCCACGAAAAGACAACCGGCGCGGCCACCCGAAGGTGAGCCGCGCCGGCGTGAGGACTGCGGTGCTACCCGGGATTACTGGCCGGAGCTCGCCTTGTAGGTGGTGCCGGAGTAGGCCGTGTAGCCCTTGATGAGGACGTAGTACGTGCCCTGCTTCGCGCCGTTGATGGTGCAGCTCTCCGAGGCGGTCGCACCCGCCGAGCGGCAGTCGTAGCTGGTGGTGGTGGGCGCGCTGCCGAACTTCACGTACAGGTCGGCGTCACCCGTGCCGCCAATCGTCTCGAACTTCATCGCCGTCGCGCCGGCCGGCGTGACGTAGCTGTAGTTCGTGTTGCTGTTGCGAGCGCCGGACAGGTTGCTCACCGTCTGGATGACCGTCCAGGCCGGGGGAGCGGCCACGCCCACCGCGGTCCAGGCGTCGTTCACCGCGGCGGCGGCGGCCGAGCCGTAGAGGTCGGTGGCGGCCTGCGCCGTGGCGCCGCGCGCCTCGGAGAAGGAGCTGCCCGGGGTCAGGTACACCGTGTTGGCGCGGTAGAAGATGGCCGCGCCCTTCTGGATGCTGAGCACCGGGTTGGCGTCGAGCGCGGGCACCACGTTGCTCGTCTTGCCGCGCGGGTGCGTGCCGCCGGTCACCATCAGCTTGAAGGCCAGGTTGGCGATACCCGAGTTCCAGTGCACGCCGCCGTTGTCGGAGGTGCCCGTGTAGCGCGTCGGGTAGTAGTCGAAGTCACCCGCCAGCGCCGGGTCGTTCATGTAGCGCAGCGCGTCGCCCGCGGTGGCCGGCGTCCAGCACTCCTCGCCGATCTTCCAGGTGTTGGCGCTGACCGCACCGTCACGGGCGGCCTCGATGGCGGCGCCGAAGACGTCGGACATGGCCTCGTTGAGGGCGCCCGACTCGTTGGCGTAGATGAGGTCCGAGGCGGTGTCGGTGACGGCGTGGGTGAGCTCGTGGGCCACGACGTCGAGCACGGTGAGCGGGCCGGACTGGCTGCCGTCTCCATCGCCGTACACCATCTGCGAGCCGTTCCAGTACGCGTTGACGTAGTTGCGGTCGTAGTGGACGGACGAGGTGAGGGTGGCTCCGGCGCCGTTGTAGCTGTCACGGCCGAAGTTGTTGAAGTAGTAGTCGTAGGTGAGGCCCGCGTTGTCGTGGGCCTGGTCCAGCACCGCGTCGCCGGTGGGCGCCTGGCCCTCGGAGCGCACCAGCGTGCCGGGCAGCGTGGTGCGGTTGTTGGCGTTGTACGTCTTGCGGTTGCGGGTCGTCTTCAGGTTGTCGAACTGCTTGACGATCTCACCCGTCTTCGCGTCGATGAAGAGGTTCGGCATCGAGGGCTCGCCCTTGGCCGTGAGGGCCTCGAGCTGCACGCGGTACGTCAGGCGGGCGCCATTGCCGATGTCATCGGTGAGGATCTGCAGGTCCGACTTCGGCGTGGCCGTCAGCGCGCGGGAGCCACCCACCTGGGCCACGGCGATCTGGAGGGCCTCCTCGGCGCGGAGGCCGGGGGTAGTGTCCACCTTGAGGTCGCGGGCCAGACGGTCCGTGACGGAGACGACGGAGCCGTTCGCATCCAGGTGGAGGATGGCCTCGGCGCCAAAGACGGGCACGCCACGGAAGCTCTGCGACACGCGCTCGTGCGCCAGGCCGCGCTCGTCACGCAGGCTGCGCTTGAGGGACACGTCCCCCGCGCCCCGGAAGAACTCCGGACGCTGCGCCCGAAGCTGCTCCAGACCCCGGCCCTCGGCCCTGGTGGAGATGTTGCTGTCCTGGGTCCCCTGGGTGTCCTGGGTGTCGGCGGTGGTGCTGTCGACGCTGCAGGCGCCCCCGAGGAGCATGAGGGGGAGGATGGAAACCAGACGACGAGTGCGCATGACGGTTCCTCCGGCTCGACGGTTGTGTCGAGTGATTTCTTGTATTCTAAGAAATTAGGACATCCTGTCAACCCGCAATTTTCTGCTCTTGCTGCGCGAACGCGGGAAAAGGGGAGTCCCGAGTGTGGACTCGCGCACACGTGCACCGGCCACGCGCCTTGGAAAAAAGGCGTGCGGCTGAAATAGCGGGTGGGTGGAGGGACTACCTGGGGACGAGCCGGATGTGGAACAGCCGGGGCCAGCGCTTGCCGGTGACGAGCAGCCGGTCCCGGGCCGCGTCGTAGGCGATGCCGTTGAGCACGTCCTCGACTCCGGTCCGGTCCTGGGGCGGGAGGAGCCCCGAGAGGGAAATCCACCCGGTCACCTTCCCCGTGGCCGGGTCGATGCGGGCGATGTCGTTCTCCATGTACACGTTCGCGTAGATCTCCCCCTTGATGAACTCCAGCTCGTTGAGCTGGGAGATCTCCCGGCCGTTGTCGGTGACGCGGATGGAGCGCTGCAGCGCGAGCGTGGCGGGGTCGAGGAAGCGCAGGGTGCTGGAGCCATCGCTCATGATGAGCGAGGTGCCATCATCGGTGAGGCCCCAGCCCTCGGTGGGGTACTCGAAGCGGCCCACCTGCTGGAACGTCGCGGCGTCGTAGATGAAGCCCACGTGCGAGCGCCAGGTGAGCTGGTAGATCCTTCCCTTGAAGAGGGTGATGCCCTCGCCGAAGTACTGCCGCTCCAGGGCGTGCCGGCGCAGGACCGCGCCCGTTTCGAGCTCCACCTCGCGCAGGTTCGACTGGCCGTTGAGCCCCGTGCCCTCGAACAGCCTGCCATCGCGGTAGACGAGCCCCTGGGTATAGGCATTGGGGTCGTGCGGCCAGCTCTGGACGACATCGAACCCGAACACCGGTGTGGCCGCCGGGGGCGTGGACGCGGGAGTGCGCTCACTGCGGCAGGCCAGCAGGGTGAGCAGCACGAGGGGGGCGAGCCACGCGAGGCAGGGTCGTCGGGAAGTCACGATGAGAGGCTCCTGGGGGCGAGGCGGCTTCGTCAGAAACCCAGCGTGCGGATGGCCTGGCGGATCGTATCCGCGCTGCGGCGCAGGCCCTCTCGCTCCGTGTCGTCGAGGGGAACCTCGAGCACCGTCTCCACACCCGCGCGGTTGACGATGCTCGGCACGCTCATGCAGACGTCACCGATGCCCTGGTAGCCGTCCAGCCGCGAGCTCACGGGCAGCACCCGGTTCTCGTCGTACAGCACGGCCTCCAGGATCTGCGCCGTGGCCAGGCCGATGGCGTAGTTGGTGGCGCCCTTGCCGCGGATGATTTGATAGGCGGCGTTGCGCACGTTGTCGAAGATGCGGGTGCGGTCGCCGTCCGTCAGCCGCGAGTGTCCCGGCGCCGACCACTTCATCAGCGGAACCGAGCCCACCGTGGCCGAGCTCCACAGGGGAATCTCCGAGTCCCCGTGCTCGCCCGCGATGAGGGCATGCACGTTCTGCACGGCCACGTTGAGGTGGCGGGCAATCAGGAAGCGGAAGCGCGAGGAGTCCAGCACCGTCCCGCTGCCGAATACCCGCCGCGCGGGCAGCCCGCTCAGCTTCTGCACCACGTACGTCAGCACGTCCACGGGATTGGTCACCACGAGCAGCAGTGCATCCGGGGCCACCTTCAGCAATTGCGGAACGAGCGTGCGGCACATCTCCACGTTCGCGCCCGCCAGCTCCATGCGCGTCTGCCCCTGTTTCTGCTTGGCGCCCGCGGTGATGACCACCACGTCCGCTCCGGCGCACACGCCGATGTCGTCCGAGCCCTCCAGCGTGGCCATGGGCACGAACTGCAAGCCGTGATTCAGGTCCAGCACCTCGGCGTCCACCTTGGCGCGGTTGATGTCGTAGAGGGCGAGCTGCTTCGCCACGCCCCGGATCATGGTGGCATAGGCGATGGTGGCGCCCACCGCGCCGGCTCCGATGATTGCGATCTTGTTCACGCGCTCGGCCATAGGTGGCGCAGCCAAGCACATCCGCTCGGGTTGCGCATGCTCCCTCTCCCCCTGGGAGGGGGGAGAGGGGACTCACGCCGCTTCCTTCACGCCGGCCGGCACTCGGCGATGAGCGCCGCCACCGCCTCGTTCCACGGCAGGTCGAGCTGCGAGCCGTTGCGCCGCCGCAGCCGGACCGAGTTCCACTCCATCTCCCGATTTCCCACCACGGCGAGCCACGGCACTCCCGCCTGGTGCGCATCGACGATCTTCTTGGACAGTGACTCGCCCCGGACATCCACGCTCGCGCGGCAGCCCACCTCCCGCAGCTTCGCGGCGAAGCGCTCGGCGTAACTGGCGGCTGCCTCGCTCACCGCCGCCACCACCACCTGCTCCGGCGCGAGCCACGCGGGCAGCGAGCCCTCGTGGTGCTCCAGCAGGATGCCGAGGAATCGCTCCAGGCTCCCGAGCATCGCCCGGTGGAGCATCATCGGCCGGCGTTTCTGTCCCGAGGCGTCCACGTAGCTCAGGTCGAACCGCTCCGGCAGCACCAGGTCCAACTGGATGGTGCCGCACTGCCAGGCGCGGCCGAGCCGGTCCTTCAGCACGAACTCCAGCTTGGGTCCGTAGAAGGCGCCCTGGCCGGGTTGCATGTGGCACTGGAGGCCTACCTGTTTCGCCGCGTCGAGCAGCAGCGACTCGGCCAGATCCCACACCTCGTCACTGCCCGCGCGCTGGGCGGGACGGCTGGAGAAGGCCACCTCCACGTGCTCGAAGCCGAAGTCCGCGTAGAAGGCCTGGAGCGAGCGGCAGAAGCGGAAGACCTCCTCCCGCATCTGCTCCTCGGAACAGAAGATGTGGCCATCGTCCTGGGTGAACTGGCGCAGGCGGAACAGGCCGTGGAGCGCTCCACCGGGCTCGTTGCGATGCACCAGCCCGAACTCACCCAGCCGCACGGGCAGGTCCCGGTAGCTGGGCGCCATGCGGTGCACCAGCTGGATGTGGCCGGGGCAGTTCACTGGCTTCACCGCGAGGTGCCGCTCGCCCTCGTCGGCGAGCTGGAACATGTTCTCGCGGAAGTTGTCCCAATGGCCGCTGCGCTCCCAGATGGGCTGGGCCAGGATTTGAGGGGTTCTCACCTCGCTGTAGCCCTCGCGTTGCATCTGCTGCCGGACGCGGCTCTCGATGAGCCGGTAGAGCAGGTAGCCGCGGGGGTGCCAGAAGACCATGCCGGGCGCCTCTTCCTGCAGGTGGAAGAGGTCCAGGCGCTGGCCGAGGGAACGATGGTCGTGTGCGTCGAGCATGGCGTACTCCGATTCGGGGAAAGAAGCCTTCCGGTCGGAGCACTGAGCGCTTGCACGGACGCCCCGGCCGGTGAAGGCGGGGCAGGGAACCGTGCGTTCGTCAGCTCACTTCACGCACGAGTCCACTCCCGCCGTCTGAGTGGCGGTGGTGGTCGTCGTGGTCGTGGCGCTGAAGAAGCTCACGCGACGCAAAGTGCGCGCGGCGTCATTTTTTGTCAAGCCGGGTTGCGGTGACTGTCTGGCCGCCGTGCACGGGGCGCGGCGGCCGGGAGGAAGCGTTGTCAGGCACGGAGCAGCGCATGCGTCACGTGCGGACCGCGAGCCACTCCGTGAGCAGTTCGGGCGTGCGGCGGGCCCCCATGGCGCGGGCGTAGTCGAGCGCCGTGCGGCCCTCGGCATCCTTGCGCTCCGGTGCGGCGCCGCGCGCGAGCAACAGCTCGAGCACGTCCACCTGGTCGAACATCGCCGCGAACATGAGAGGCGTCTTGCCGTCTGGTCCCGAGCCATCCACCCGGGCGCCGTAGTCCAGCAGCAGCCGGGCCATGGAGGTGCTCCCCTTGAAGGCGACCCCGGCCAGCGGTGTCTGGCCGCGGTCGTTGATGCGCTCGGGGTCGGCACCCCGCTCCAGGAGGGCCCGGGCGGTGCCCTCCTGGCCGAGGTAGCTCGCGAGCATCAGCAGGGTGTCCCCCTTCTCGTTGCTGAGGTTGACGGGCAGCCCCGCGTCGATGAGCCACGCCAGGTTGGCTGTCTCTCCCGCCCGCGCGTGCTGGAATGCCGTCCGCGCCAGGGCCATCACGTCATTGTCCATCACCATCGTCTGCGAATCAGGAGTCTGGTTCTTCATGGGAGAGCCTCGAGAAGGGAGAAGGGGGAGAGGAGTGCTCAGCGCGAGCGGCGCTTGTCGTGGACGGCCTTGGCCACGCGCGCGCCGTACTCCTCGTCGGCGTTGCGGAAGTGGGCGATGGCGCGCGTGATGACGTCCTCGCGGCTCACCTGCGACAGGCTGCCCGCGATGTTCTCCACGAGGCGCTGGCGCTCCGGCTCGCTCATCACCCGGTAGAGGTTGCCGGCCTGGACGAAGTCGTTGTCCTCGGCGTGCCGCACCGGGACGTAGGTGCCCGTGAGGCCGGTGACGGAGACGCCGAGCCCGGTGGCGTCGCCCGACTGCGCGGGGCCGTTGTAGCTGTTCGGCTCGTAGTTCTTGTGGCGCCCGCTGTTGCCGTCGAAGGCCATGGCGCCGTCACGGCCGTAGTTGCGCGCGCCACCCTGGACACCCCTGGGCGAGTTCACCGGCAGCCGGGTGTGGTTGATGCCGAGCCGGTAGCGCTGCGCATCGCCGTAGGCGAAGAGGCGCGCCTGGAGCATGCGGTCCGGCGAGGGGCCGATGCCGGGCACGAAGTTGCTCGGGTCGAGCGCGGCCTGCTCCACGTCCGCGAAGTAGTTGTCCGGGGCCCGGTTGAGCACCAGCTTGCCCACCTCGATGAGGGGGTAGTCCTTGTACGGCCACACCTTGGTGAGGTCGAACGGGTTGAAGCGGTACGTAGGCGCGTCCGCCTCGGGCATCACCTGCACCTTGAGCGTCCACGAGGGGAATTCACCACGCTCCAGCGCCGCGTAGAGGTCGCGCTGGTGGTGCTGCGGATCCCTTCCGCCAATGGCCGCCGCCTCCTCGCTGGAGAGCGTGCGGATGCCCTGGTCGGTCTTGAAGTGGAACTTCACCCAGAAGCGCTCGCCCTTCGCGTTCACCCACTGGAAGGTGTGCGAGCCAAAGCCATCCATGTGCCGCAGCGTGGCGGGGATGCCCCGGTCACCGAAGAGCCAGGTGAACTGGTGCGTGGCCTCGGGCGAGTAGGAGAAGAAATCCCACTGGTTGTCGGGCTCCTGGCAGTTGGTGAACGGGTCGTACTTCTGCGAGTGGATGAAGTCCGGGAACTTGATGCCGTCGCGCAGGAAGAAGACGGGGGTGTTGTTGCCCACCACGTCCCAGTTGCCGTCCTCGGTGTAGAAGCGGACCGCGAAGCCACGCGGGTCGCGCGCGGTGTCGGGGGCGCCCTTGGAGCCGGCCACGGTGGAGAAGCGCAGGAAGACCTCGGTGCGCTTGCCCTTCGTGTCGAAGAGCTTCATGAGCGTGTAGTTGGAGAGGTTCGGGTGGGTGACCTCGAAGTATCCGTAGGCGCCCGAGCCCACCGCGTGCACCACGCGCTCCGGGATGCGCTCACGGTTGAAGCGGGCGAGCTTCTCCAGCAGGTGGTGATCCTGCAGCAGCACCGGGCCCGCGGCGCCGGCGGTCTGGGAATGCTGGTTGTCGGCGACCGGAGCTCCGGCCTCGGTGGTCAAGCGGGGACGATTGGACACGCGATTTCTCCTGCGAGTGGCGTCAGTGCGTTTGTGACGTGACGGAAAGTAGAGAGTTCGCGCTGAGTTGCCCAAGACATCATTCCGATGGGAGTGATAGGAGGGGGCTATCAGTTGTTCCAGAGCCCATGCCTTCCCTGAACGACATCTCCCTGAGGCAATTGGAGTACCTCGTCGCCGTCGCGGACCTGCTCGGCTTCCGGCGAGCGGCCGAGCGGTGTCACGTCTCCCAGCCGGCCCTGAGCGCGCAGATTCAACAGCTCGAGGACGTGTTGGGGGTGAAGCTCTTCGAGCGGGACAAGCGCCGGGTGATGCTGACGCCCGCCGGAGCGGAGCTGGTGGCGCGGGCGCGCAAGGTACTCACCGAGGCTGGGGACATTCTGTCCGCCGCGTCGCGGTTGTCGGATCCGTTCGCGGGGCCGCTGAACCTGGGGGTCATCCCCACCATCGCGCCCTACGTGCTGCCCGAGATCATCCCCGCGCTGGTGAAGCAGTACCCCCGGCTCCAGATCCGCCTGCGCGAGGACAAGACGGAGGTGCTCGTGCGAGACCTGGAGGAGGGACGGTTGGACGCGGCCCTGCTGGCGCTCGTGCCTGAGGTGGGGGACGTGGAGCACGCCATCATCTCGGAGGATCCCTTCGTCGTCGCGGCCCCCCCGGGACACCCGCTGGAGAAGAAGGAGCAGGTGCAGTTCCGGGACCTGGACGAGGAGAACGTGCTGCTGCTGGAGGACGGCCACTGCTTCCGGGGGCAGGCGCTCGCGCTGTGTACGCGCATTGGTGCCCGGGAGGTGGATTTCCGGGCGACGAGCCTGACCACCCTCGCGCAGATGGTGATGTCGGGCGCGGGGGGCATCACGCTGCTGCCCGCGCTCTCGGTGCCCATCGAGAACCGGCTGGGTCAGCTCGTGGTGCGGCCCTTCTCGGACCCGTCACCGAGCCGCACCATCGCCCTGGTGTGGCGCCCGGGTTTTCCCCGGGCCGATGCGCTCCGGGCGCTCGCGGGTACGCTCCGCTCCGTGTGGCCCGGGAACAAGACAGCGACGAAGCGCTGATACTTCCTTCACTACTCCTGCCACTACTCCCTCCACTACTCCCTCTCCCCTCGGGAGAGGGTTGGGGTGAGGGTGCCTGGACCCGTTCTCCAACCCGTGGCCCACAGTGGGGTCAGGGGTTCAACTCGTGATTCGTGGCACCCTCACCCCGTCCCTCTCCCGAGGGGAGAGGGGAAATGCGCTCGAGGGAAATGCGCTCAGCGCACCGCGTATGTCAGGCGCATCGGCTGGCCGTTGCGCTCCACCTCCAGCTCGATGTGCGGAGACTCCCGCAGCTTCTGGAAGGCCTCGAGCCCGCGCTCGGCGCTGGCGATGGAGAGCCCGTTGATGCGCTGCAGGATGTCTCCGTTCTGGAGGCCAATCCGGCCGTAGAGCGAGCCTTGCCGGATGGAGAACAGCTTGAATCCCTGCGGCTCCCCGTTGCGCATGGCGGGGATGACGCGCGCCTGCATGAGCAACTCACTCGGATTGGCGAGCGCCACGTCCAGGTCCTTGCGCGAGACCTCGTAGCTCTGCGGACCCAGCTGGCGGACCTCGACGCCGGACTTCGGTTCCGTCGCGGAGGGCGCCGTCGCGGCACGCGGCTCCACGGGCGGGGGAAGCGCGTCCGTCGCCGTGGCGCTGACGTACTCCAGCCTCCCCGAGTTCATCAGCAGCACCCGCGTGCGCTCGATGGCCACCACCTCGGCACCCAGGATGTCACCGCCCATCCACACCGAGCGCGTGCGGCGCGTGGTGCCCTCGTACACGGAGGCGAAGGTGTTGGAGGGATTCGCCCCCACCATCGTGCCCAGCAGCTTCAGGCCCAGCGTGTTGGGCACCGCCTCGTCGTTGTCCTCCTCCGGAGCGCGGATGACCTCCTCACGCAGCTTGTCCGGCAGGCCCAGGATGCGGGCGAGGGGTCCCAGGGAGAGCGGGGTCGGCAGCTCCTGCTTCGCACGTACCTTCTTCGGCGGCTCCTCGATGGAGGGGCCCGGCTGGAGCCAGGCGTCCACCACCGAGTTCACGCCATGCGCCGCCACCAGGCATGTGCACGCGATGCAGAGCAGGGTGAGTGCATGGAACGCGGGACGGACGAGCGTGGACATCGGCGGCCTCCAGGAGGGGAGCGTGGATGCACTCCCCCAAAGCAAGGCCGGGACCAACGGCTTCGTGACGTGCCACTCCAGAGGGAAGAGGGGGGCTCTTCCCCGGGTGCCGCACACCCCGCGCGCGACAACCTGTCAGCGGTGGCTCGCGGGGGGGTGACAGCCCGTCCAGCCGCGCACCTGGAGAAAAACAAAAGGGGCACACGCCCGAGAGCGTGTACCCCTTGAGTGCAGCGGATGCGGGCCGAATCAGGCGGCGCGGAGCAGGCTGGCGGCCTTGAACGCCGCGAACTGCGCCAGGTTGTACTTGTCGCCCTGGGCGGCGGGGGTCTCGTCGCCCTTGCGCGAGCTCATCAGGCCCTTGACCAGGTCCAGCACGCCACCGGTGCTGTTGGCCTGCGAACCCAGGCCGATGGCGGCGCCGAGGCCCGTCTTGCTCAGCAGCGAGCCGGCCTTACCCAGCAGGCCGCCACCGAGGTTGCCCACGAGGCCGCCGATGATGCCCTTGAGGCCGCCACCGTTGAGGACGCCGTCGGCCATGCCGACGATCTTCCGGGCGCCCGCGACGAAGGGACCCACGCCCGGGATGAACGAGGCGATCTGCCCCAGGGGACCATTCAGGAGCTTGTTGGCGAAACCAACCGCCTTCTTGGCGAAGTCACCGATCTTGCTGAAAGCCTTGCCGATTCCCTTGATGAAACCCATGGCGAAACCTCGTGTTTGGAAGTAGTGGGCGCTGCGTTGAAATGATTATCGGAGGGGGGGGTTGGAAGTTGCGTGGGGGTGATTTTCGGGACGATTTATTTGAAGCCCCCTCCAGGAAAGCCCAATGAAATCAGGGCTTTGACGGGGTGCGGCCCTTCTTGATCGCGTCCTCGAGGCCCGGATCAGCCTTGATTTTCACGGCCTCGCCGCCCTGGGCGGACAGATCCACGCCCTTCTTGCGCGCATCGTCGAAGCCACTCGGGGCCTGGCCGGCCTTGAAGGCCTCGACGCTGGCGCGCACGCTGGCCTCGATGGCCTCGGAGGTGGGCGGCTCGACGCCCATCTTCCGCAGGTTCTCGTCGCTCACGACGAGGAACGCGGGCTCCACGCCCGGGTTGTTCATGTAGTACCCGACGGTGTTGACGAACTCGTCGAGCTCCATCTCGAGCTCCGCGGCCATCTTGGCGATGTTCGGGTCCGCGAGGATCTTCGCGCGCAGCTCGGCGGAAACGGGCGGGGGGGCGTCGAGTTGATCGATGTCGGTTCCAGCTCCAGCGGCTCCAGCTCCATTGCTCATATGAACCTCGTGGGTAGGGGTATTGGACTTTCGGCGGGGCAGCTTACGAGGAAAGCCGGATTCCCGTCGAGGGCACCCGGGATCTCCATCCTTCAACAGCCTGCTACATCCCGCGGACGTTGAATTGGCCGGTATGGGCCCGGCCTCCCAGAGCTCGAGCCATACCGGCGGCTCTGGCTGGGAAGGTGCGAAGCATACAAGGCGTCAGTGATGTCTGGCTTTCGCCACACGGCCTGTCTGGGTGACAGGCATTGAGAGTGGGCCGGGCATGTCAGATGCGGGCTGTATCTTGTGTTCATCAAGCCTGGTCATGCCATGACACCACGACATCGCACGTCCATCTCCATGCAAAACATTTCTCGTTCCCCGGCTCCCGCGCTGCTTTCCTCGGCCGGGCGTGAGGGGCTCATCCGCCGGGAGACTCCCCTTTTCGAGGACATCGAGCCCCTGGACCTGGAGGACTTCCTCACGGGCTCTTCCTCCCGGCGCAAGGACTTCGCGGAGCGGCTCATCACGCACCTGAGCGAGCGCGGGTTCTTCTACCTGGAGCGGCCCTCCGCGTTGCTGGCGCGGCACGGCCTGGAAGGGAACTTCGAGCGCTACGAGGCCATCTACCAGCATGCCCTGCTGGCACATCCATACCTGAACGATTTGATGCACGCGCCCACCGTCTTCCAGACGGGCTACAACTTCACGTGGTTCCCGGAGTCCACCGTGGTGCGGCAGGCCATCGAGGCCTTCATGGCCAAACCCGCCACGTGGAGGAACTTCCGCAAGCAGTGCGTGCCCGCGCCGGTGCGCGATCTGCTGGAGGCCTCGGAGGAAGTCTACCGGGCCTGCTACGCCGTCGCGCTCGTGCTGCTGGAGGCGCTGGAACTGGGCTACGGCCTGCGCGAGGGCGGGCTGCTGCGCCTGTTCCGCAAGCAAACGGAGGGCGCCGTCCGCTTCGTGAAGTACCACGCGCCCAATGCCACGCGGTTGCGCCGGCAGCTCATCACGCACGCCTCCGAGCCCCACTCCGACAAGAGCTTCTTCACCTTCAACCTGGGCGAGTCCCGGCCAGGCCTGGTCTGGCTGGGCGGAGACAGGCCATGCCTGCTGCCCAACGGGGAGGGGCACTGGCTCATCACCTCGGGCCGCTACTCCGAGGGGCTGACGCGGCTGTTGGACCGGCCCGTGATGCCGTTCCCGCACACCGTGCACAACGATGGGGAGCGGGTCGTCATCCTCGGTTTCGTGACGCCAGAGGGGATGCTGCACGACATCCCGGTCGAGGAGTGGCCCATGCCGCGGCTCGCATCCTCGACCCATGGCTGAGCTCTTCTTCTCGCCACACCCGGATGACATCGCGCTGTCGGCCTTCGCGAGCATGCTCCGGGTGCCTCCGGGCGTGCCCCGGGCGTTGATCAGCGTGTTCACCCAGAGCTGTTGGGAGTTCGTCTTCCCGGTGGACCGGACACGGGCGCTCGCGGTGACGTCGCGGCGGCTGGAGGAGGACCTGCGCTTCGCCCGCGCCTGGGGGGCGAGCCTGGTGCACCTGGGCTTTCGCGACACGAGCCTCCGGATGTCCCCGGGCGTGGAGGATCGGCGTCCGTCCGCCACGGATCCACTCCTTCCCTCTGTCGAGGCCGCGCTGCGGGACGTGCTGGAGAACGAGGCGCCGGACGTGGTGTGCCACGTGCCGCTGGGCATCTCCGGGCACGTGGACCATCTCATGGTCCGGGACTCCATCCTGGCGCTCCGTGGGGGCGCGCGGGGCGTCGTGTTCTACGAGGACCTGCCGTACTGCGAGCGGTACACGGAAGAGGAGATAGCGGCCTTCGTGCGCGCGCTGGGGCTGGGGCTCGCTCCGCACCTGGTGGACCTGGAAGCGGAATGGCCCGCGAAGGTGGAGGCGATGCGCCTGTACGAGAGCCAGCTCGAGGAAAAGACGATTCCCACCATCGAACGCTACGCCCGGAGGATTGGGGCGGGGCGGGGGATGGCCGAGCGGGTGTGGAAGGTGGATGCGAGATGAATACGCGTGACCTGGAATGGGAAGGACCGCTGCTGGTGCATGTCTCCTATGAGGCGACGCGCACGCAGGGAGGCGTGGGCGTGGTCCTGTCGCAATTGCTTGCATCACCCGCGTTTCGCGAGGGCTGCCGGCGCACGCTGCTGGTCAGTCCGCTGGTGCGGCCATGCGGCCTGGGCAGCTACGAGATGAGCGAGTCGCTCGAACGGGACCTGGAGGCCGGCGGGGAGGTGCTCTACAGCGGCCTGCGGCGGCACAACCCGCCGGAGCTGGCGCGGCGTCTGCGGCCCGTGGAAGAGCGGTACGACGTGTCGTTCGTCTATGGGAGGAGGGAGGCGCCGGGGGGCCCCGTGGAGGTGTTGCTGGTGGACCTGACGGATGTGCTGCGCGGCCATCGGGTGCGCCTGGGCACCATGCCGTCGTTCCTGGCGCGCATGCGCACGCGTCTGGGGATCGACGTCCAGCTCGACTGCCGGGGTGCGCGCTCTTCGCCCTGGCGGCTGGCGTCCAGGGCCTGGCGGAGCCTCTTCGGCGAGCGGCTGGGCGGCTCCGCGCTCGTGAATGATCTCCACCGGAAAGCGGTGCACCATGGCTTGCGGCACGCCCCGCCGCTGGACCACGACGCGATGATGGGACTGGTGATGGCCGAGCCCGTCTTCGACGCGGTGGAGGTGCTGAGGCCGGAGGATGGCTCGGGCGCCGTCATCCTCGCGCAGGAGCACCTGTCGCTGCCCCTGGCGTACAAGGCCCGGCTGGACGGCGGCGGGTGGTGCCGGACGGTGTTCTACGCGGGCGAGGTGCGCACGCCGCGGGTGGTCGTCGAGTACGGCGCGCGGCCGGGGCAGGTGGCCTCGGACAACCGCTATTACCAGGTGCAGCGCCTGGGGCTCGCACAGGGACGGACGATGGACGAGGTGTTCCCGGTGGGCTCCTGGACCAGCTTCCAGGTCCTCCGGGGCGGCCACCAATGTGATGTCGTGGGGGCCGTCAGCGAATCCGTGGCGGACGAGCTGCGCTTCCTGGACCGGGGCTTCCGGGCGCGGCCGCTCACCGTCATTCCCCATGGCCACCGCGCCGTGGAGACGAGCTGGGAGGCGCGCGATGACAGCCGGGCGAAGGTGCTCCGGCATGTGAAGGCGCACTGGGGAGTGGACTGCCAGCTCCTCCTCACGCGCATCTCACGCGACGAGGTGTGCAAGGGTTTGTCGCGGGACGTCACCGTCTGCGAATACCTGGCGGAGTTGCTGCCGAAGGAGCGGCTGCCGGCGGTGCTGCTCCTGGTGACGGAGTGGTGGGAGAAAGACCTCTCGCCCAACATCCGTGCGCTGAGGGCGCGTGTGGAGGCGTTCAACGCGCGGCGGACGGGCATCCACATCGCGCTCATCAACCAGCCCACCTGGCCCGCCGGGCTGGACTTCACGCGCGATGACCTGCTCCGGGCGACGGACGTGTCGCTGGGGCAGTCGATGTACGAATCCTTCGGCCTCGCGCAGCTCGAGGCGCTGAGCGGCGGGGCCATCTGCGTCATCTCGGGCGTGAGCGGAGCGCGCCCGGCGGTGCGCGCGCTGTGCGAGCGGCTCGGGACGCCCGAGGCGGCGTATCCCAACCTCGTGGTGGCGGACTACGCCGCGGAGGAGACTCGGGTGCCGCCGCGCACCCTCGAGGAGTGGATGGCTTTGTCCGGGGAGGAACTCCACGCGCTGGAGCGGCGGACGGCGGAGTCCGTGGCGCGGCGGGTGGTGGAGCGGCTTCCCCGTGACGAGCGGGCCGCCCGAGAGTTGTTGGAGACGGGCCGGCGGCTCGCCGGGCAGATGCAGTGGGAGCCGCTCATCCGTGAGCAATTGATTCCCTTCATCATTGGAACCTGACATGCATTCGAATGCACCGGTGGCCACGCTCATCGTGGCCGCTCATCCCGAGGACGTGGCGCGTCTGTTCAGCACGGTCTGCGCCGGGGCGGATGTCGCCATCGTGACGGAGGAGGACGGCCTTGGCCGCGAGCTGGAGACGGTGGGTCTGGTGCTCGGGGCGCGCAGCACGCGAGCGCTGACGCCCGCCGGGCTGGATCCCTGGTGCCGCGAGCAGGCGGCCCGAGGCGGCGTGCGGGTCTTCACCCACAGCCCCCAGGAGGATGCGCCACGCCACCGCGACGTCTGCCTCGCGGTGAGCCGCGTGTTCGACCGGCTCCAGGTTCCCGCGCTCGGAGCGAGGCCCACCTCGTACCAGGTGCTGGACGACGCGGCCTTCCAGCGCAAGCTGGAGCTGCTGAACGCGCTCTATCGCGAGCGGCCCGGTGGCTCGGAGGCGTGCACGCACCCGGTGCGGGATGGGCTGGGAGTGGAGGCGTTCTGCGAGGTCCGTCACCCGGATGTGGTGCGGGCGTTGTCGCTGACGAAGCCGGAGATCTTCGCCGAGTTGGAGGACCCGTGGGGCTTCACCCACTCGACGTACGAGCGTGAGCGCTACGACCTCACGGCCCGCGTCCTGGGCGCGCTCACCGGACAGGGGATCCCGCCCCGGATCGTGGTGGACGTCGGGGCCTGTGAGGGATTGATGACGGAGCGGCTCCGGGCGCTGTTCCCGGAGGCGGTGGTGCACGCGGTGGAGCCGGACCCCCACTTCGCCGCGCGTCTGCGCGAGCGGTTGGGAGGCGACGAGCGGGTGAGCATCGTGGAGGCGTCCGCGCTGGACGTGCCGCTGGAGGCGGACCTCGTGCTGCTGGCGGAGGTGCTGTACTACCTGCCCGTGGAGGCGGGGCGTGAGCTGCTGGGCCGCATCCGTGCCTCGCACCTGTTGACCTCCTACGGTGGGCGGTTCGGTGAGGAGGTGCACGCGGCGCTGAGGGAGCTCGGGTGGCGGCAGGTGGTGTGTGGCTCGCTACCCGCGCGCATCGAGCCAGTAGATGGCGTGGCGAGCCCGCTGCTGGTCCGGCGGGCCGGCACGGACGTGAGACTCTGGAGCCGGTGAAGCCCAGGAGAGGACGTCTGTCTATGACGGGCTCGCGTCGCTCATGACGCTTCCGAGCCACCCCATCAATGCCCGCACCTTGGGCACGTGCTGCTTCGAGCGGTGGACGACCATCCAGATGTCGCGCGAGGGGAGCCGGTCGCTGCTCCGGGCTCCTACCCGCCGTGGCGCCACCTCCACGACGCCGTGGAGCCTCGCGGCGAGACCCCGGGGCAGCAGGGCCACTCCGAGCCCTGCTTCGACCGCGAGCCCGAGGGACTCGAGGTCCTCGACGAGCAGCCGTGGGGGACGCGTGGCGAAGGCCTGTTCGGCGTGGCGCTGTTCGGGGATGCCGCCGACCGAGCCCGTCAGGCCCATCCAGGGGGTCTCGGAGTGGAGCTCCAGTGAGGAGGCCGCGAAGAGGGCATAGGAGGCCGTGCCGACCTTCCTCGCGACGAGCTCGCCCCGCTCGGGGCGCACCATCCGGAGCGCCACGTCGGCTTCTCCGGCGGCGAGGCTGTTGATCCGGTTGTCCGCCAGGATGCGCAGGCGCAGGTGGGGAAAGGCCCGGTAGAACTCGGGCAGGCGGGGGGTCAGCTTCCAGCGCACCATCTCGCCGATGGTGGTCAGCGTGAGCTCGCCGCGAAGCTCCGGCGTGTCTTCCAGCGCGGACCGCGCCGCCAGCGCGGCCTCCACCATGGGTTGCACCGCCGCCAGCAACGAGGACCCGCGCTCCGTCAGCCGCGGCGGCGCTTCGCGCAGCAGCAACGGAGAACCGGCGCTCTCCTCCAGCCGCGCCAGGTGTCTGCTGACGGTCGACTGGCTCACGCCCAGGGCTTTCGACGCCGCCGTCAGACTCCCGAGGCGCGCGACCGCCTCGAACGTGCGCAACAGCTCCCACTCCATCCGGACCCCCATGCAAAAATGGATGCCTGGGTTCCGAATCTAGCGATTTCCATCCATTCGTGCGGTCTCTAGTTTACGGGTCGATTCCGTCTCACTGGAGCGCTCCATGAAGATCCGCCACCTGCGCAACGCCACCGCCCTGCTGACACTGGGAGAGCACCGTCTGCTGATCGACCCGATGCTCGCCAGGCCGGGCTCGATTCCGGGCTTCAAGTTCTTCGGAGGCGGCCGCCGCCCCAACCCCCTGGTCCCCCTGCCGCCCGACACGTTCTCGTGGTTGGAGGAAGTGACGGGCGTGCTCGTCACCCACCCCCATCCGGATCATCTGGACACGGCGGGCATCCGATGGATCCGCAAGCACGGGTTGCCCGTGTGGACGAGCCGGTTGGATGCGCCGGGCCTCGGGAAGAGGGGACTCACCGTTCACGCGCTGGAGGATGGTGCACTCGGGATGGGGGTGGAGCGCATCCCGGTCCGGCACGGGCGCGGGCTGCTCGCATGGCTGCTGGGCCGCGTCTCGAGTTACTACCTGGCGCACCCGGACGAGCCGAGCGTGTACATCACGTCGGACGCGGTGCTCACGGAGGACCTCCTGGCGGCAGTGGAGCGCCTCCAGCCCGACGTCATCATCGCTCCGGCGGGCTCGGCGAACTTCGGGGTGGGCGGCGATATCCTTTTCTCCGTCGACGAGCTCGTGACACTCGTCAGGCGGGCACCCGGTCTGGTGGTGCTGAATCACCTGGAAGCGCTCGACCACTGCCCGACCACGCGCGAAGGGTTGCGCGAACGGATGAAGGCCGAGGGACTGCTCGAGAAGGTGTTCATTCCCGCGGACGGAGATGAGCTGCACTTCGCACGGCCAGAGAGGGCACGCGGGCCGGTGGCACCGGGGCCCGGTGCGACGCAGGAGCGCGAGCGCGCGAGTCTTGCCAGTCACATGTGAGCGCCCAGGTTTGGAGCACTGGGAACGGCCCACGCGGCGGGAGGTGCTCTACGTCCCCGCTGCCACCTCCTCGATGCGCGGCTCCATGCGCACGGTGGAGGTGAGGGACAGGCCAATGAAGCAGTACTTGTGGGCCTTCTCGAACATCTCGCGCACCTTGGCCGCGTCAGTCCCGGGGGCCACGCGGATGGTGGGCGCGAGGCGGATTTCAGTGACGCGGGTCACCTTGCCCTCGGTGCCGAGCACCACCTGCACGTCGTCCACGTAGCCGCGCACGTCCAGGTGCACCTTCCTGGCGAGCGACAGGAAGGTGAGCATGTGGCAGGTGGCGAGCGAGGCGCCGAGCATGTCCTCGGGATTCCACCGCGTGTCGTCCCCGCCGTAGGGCCCCGCGGCGCTCACCGCGATGTCCGGCTTGCCCGGTGCGGAGGCTACCGCCGCGCGGCTGTGCTCGCCCGCGGCGTAATCGGTGGTGGTGCCTTCCCAGCGCAGCGAGAGAGGGTAGATGCCGGACATGGCTCCTCATCTACCAGCTCAGCACCCAGGGCGGAAACGCCCTACGGCCTACCAGCAGAAGCGGCCGTCCGAGCACACGCCACTGGACGGGCAGCAGGAGCCGTTCGAGCAGTAGCCCTGGCAGATGCTCCCGCAGTCCACGTTGCAGCTGTAGCGGGTCTCGTTCGGATCACAGAAACCATCGCCGCACCACGTGCCGCCGCAGTCCTGCGCACACACCTCATTGGACTCGCAGATACCGTTGCCGCAGACGGTGGGCGGGTAGCGGTCCGCCTCGGTGGGCGCCGGGCACGCGGCGTTGCACTGGTAGTACAGGCCGTAGCAGATGGTGTTCTTCTGGCAGCTCGGGTGCCGCTGGAAGTAGTAGGGGTAGTCCGACACCTTCTCCGCGCAGACGGAGCAGCCCGTGCCGCGACACCCGTTCCACTGGCCCGCCGTCCCGTTACATGTCAGCTCCGCCGTGCTCTGGCCCACCGGCTCGACGGACATGGCCGGCGCCTCGTCGGCGCCCACCCCGGGCTCCATCTCCTGACCACAGCCGCTCCCCACCACGAGCAGCATCGCCAACAGCAGGGACTTCGTTCCTACCTGGAGAATCCGCATGCAAGCCTCCGGCAGCCGCCCCACGGGCAGCGCCTCCACTCGCCGTTCATTCGGCGAGGTTCGCAACAACCCGGCCTTCTCCGAGTGAACGAGGCCTCCGCCCATTTGTCGCATTCTCCGGAATTTCCGGCTTATTTGAGGACGTTGAATCGCTCGGTGTAGGCCCGGAAGCGCTCGGCCACTCGCTGGGCATCGAGCCCGTAGTGCTCCAGCGTGTACTGGTGCACGCCGTGCTTGTGGCGCGGGTTCTCCGCGAGCCACGACTGGACGACTCCGGCCGCCGCCTCCTCTCCGCCCAGTCCGGCCCAACGGTGGATGCGCTGCACCTGGCCCGTGGGGTCCGCCATCAGCTCGTCGTAGTGCACGTCGATGAACTGCTCGGGGGATGCCTTCGCGCGCACCTCCATGGCCCGGTCCATCGCCTGGCCCCACGTGTCGAGCCACTGCCGCCCCAGCGCCACCGGCTCATGGTTGCGGACCGACAGGACGCGCGAGGCCTCGTACATGCTGCACCCGGAAGCCACCACCTCGCGCGGGTCGCGGTGGGTCTGGATGATGCGCGCATCCGGGAAGACGCTCAGCAGCGCGTCCAGGCTGTAGAGGTGGATGGGGCTCTTGAGCACCAGGTGGTGGGCCCGGGACTTCCACGTGAGGAGCTGGAGCACCTCGCGGTAGTAGTGGTAGGCCGGCACCCTGTCCGTGCTCAGCAGCCAGCTCATGTAGCCCGGCAGGTGCGCGCGGCTCTCGGCGGCGAAGTCGGTGAAGCTCAGCCCGAGCAGGAAGAGACACTCCTCGGGCGCGGTGGGCTCGAAGGGGTGGATGGTCTTCATGGCCGGAAGTGCCTTGTGCGCCTGCTCGGCGAAGAGGCGGGCCCGCTCGATGCGCGGATCCGAGGCTTCCGTCGCCGGGTCCGGCGGCGGCGAGGGCCACAGCAGCTCCCACATCTTCGGCGCCCGGGCTCCGGGCATCCTCGCGAGCAGGTTGAAGAGCAGCGTCGTGCCCGTCCGCATGAAGCCGACGATGAACACGGGCCGCTCGATGGGCACTTCGCGGATCTCCGGGTGGCGCGCGAGGTCCGCGGCGATGTGCAGCCGCTGCACCAGCAGCCGCAGCAGTCCCCTCCGGATGGAGAGCCGCCCCACGAGCGACAGGTCTCCCTCCTCCTCCAGGGCGCGCGTCAGTCTGCACAGGGGCTCGATGAAGCCCTCGTCACCGAAGTCGTTCAGGCCCGTCTGCTTGCGTGCCTCCGCCATGAGCCGGTCCGCGTTCAGCTCGAAGGCCACGCGGCCCACGCCACTGCCGAGCTGGTTGAGCAGCCGCATGCTCAGGGGGAGCTGTATCGCCGTCACGGCGTTCTTGCCTTCCATGGTGTCCAACCTCTCAGTGGAGCTCGAAAGTGACCGGGGGCTTCCCGGGAAGCCGTTCGTCCAGGTGCTCGGCCAGGACGCGGCGGGTACGCAGCGCCTCGTCATTGGCCAGCTCCTTCAGCTCCGCCAGGTACGTCAGGCCCTCGATGGCATGGGCCTCGGCGACGCCGAAGTCGATGAAGCACGCCAGCTCGTCCGCCCCGGCCTCCATCAGCCGGTCCACCATCGGCAGGCACGAGGTGGGCGTGCCAATCAGCGCGCTCATCCGGTAGTGCTGCTCGAAGGCGAACGTGGCCAGCGAGTCCAGCCACTTCGGATCGTCGATGTCCATCTGGATGTCCAGGCTTCGCACGCGCATCTGCTGGAGCCTCAGGTGCGTGCGCAGGTAGTGCGTGAGCGGACCTCGGACCCTATCGAGCACCTCGCCGGAGTCCCGCCCCACGAACGTGTGCAGCATCACCGACACCGTGCCCGCCGCCGGGTCATGTCCCGCTCGCGCCCGGGCCGCCCGGTAGAGGGCGATCTTCTCCCGCACCTCGTCCACCGGTTGCGAGGCCAGTGACGTCAGCACGTTCAGGCCCAGCTCGCCCGCCTTCTCGAAGAGCTCGGGGTTGCCGGGGCAGGTGAGCCAGATGGGCAGCTCGGGTTGGACCGGCCGGGGGAAGGTGCGGAGCTGGACCTCGTTGCCCGCTCCGTCTCGCGTGGCCACGGCTCCTCCGCGCCAGAGCTCCCGTACCTGCTCCAGCGAGCGGAACAGCACCTCGCGCTTACCCTCGAAGTGGTCCGGTGCCAGCGCGAAGTCGTTGGGCATCCAGCCGGACGTCACGGACAGGCTCACCCGGCCCTTCGACAGGTTGTCGATGACCGCCCACTCCTCCGCAACCCGGAAGGGACTGTGCAACGGCAGCACGACGCTGCCCGAGCGCAGGCCGATGCGCTCGGTGATGGTGCTCAGCGCGGCGCTCAGCACCGAGGGGTTCGGGTAGAGCCCACCGTGCTCGTCGAAGTGACGCTCGGGCGTCCAGATGGCCGTGAAGCCGTTGCGGTCCGCGAACCGTGCTCCGTCGAGATAGAGGCGGTATTTGTCGCTCGTGCCCGCGCCCTCGTTGGCGAAGAAGAAGAGGCCGAAGCCGGGCTTCTTCCGGGCTCCGGCCGCTGGGCGCACCGGCTCCACACGGGCCACGAGTGCGCCGGAGCCGGGCGTGCTCGAATCGGGAACCACGGACACCCGGGCCACCGCCGGGTGCCGCGCGAGCACGGCCTGGACCTCGGCCGCTCCGAAGCGGTTTCCCCCCGTGATGGAACCCGCCACGCGGTTCTCCGGCATCTTCGGTGGCGGCGAGAGCGCGGAAGGCTCCTGCTCGGCCCGAAGCGCCAGTTCCTCCAGGAGCGTCCCGAGGTGCGCGGCGGCATGGGCCACCGCCGTGGAGGCGAGCTGTCCGGGGTCATAGTGGAACCGCAGCTCCAGCCGGGGTCCCTGCTCGGCGCGGACGACGAGCGGCGCGGGGAAAGACGTCACCTCATGGGTGAGGCCGTGGAAGCCGAGGCTCCGGGCGAGAGGTCCCAGGCCCTCGTCCTCGGTACCGGTGGTGACGATGCTGTCGAAGAGAGGCAGGTTCTCCGGAGGAACCTCGAGCCAGCTCTGGAACTGGGAGGGCGCGAAGTAATCGGAGGCGTGCCGCTCGGCGTGTTCGGCCTGGAGACCCCTGAGCCAGCGCAGCAGCGTGCCACGGGAGGGGACCTGGAGCCGGCGGGGAACGAGCGTGGCGAAGCGCCCCACCAGCGTACCGCCGCCGGACAGTGCGGCCGGGAGCCCGTGCGTGAAGGTGCCGAAGAGCAGATCTTCCCCCTGACCATACTGCTGGAGCAACACCGCCCAGGCGGCGTGGAGCAGCGTCGAGAGCTCCAGCGAGTGCTGCCGCAGGAACGCCTGCACGTGGGCGGTGGCCGTGGGCTCCAGGAGGAACCGCTGCATCATCCCCTCTCCCTCTGGGAGCGGGCCGGGGTGAGGGTCTTCCCGCCGTGTCACACGCCACGCCTCGGGAATCCGTGAGCACCGTGCGCCCTGGAGCGGCTCTCGGGCCCGCCGTTCCGACTCCTGAGCGTCCTGTTGCTCGAACCACGCCATGAAGTCGCGGTGGGGCCGGCTCCTGCCGAGCACTGCCTCATTTCCCTCACGAGCGGCGCGATAGAGCACCATCAGCTCGCGGAGGCACACCTGCGCCGAGTCCTCATCGAGCACGAGCGGGTGGTACGTGAGGACGACCGTGCCCATCTCGGGCGAGTCCCGCAGCACGGTGACTCGGAGCAGGGGCGCGTTCGCGGGATTCATGCTCCGTCGCCGGTCCTCCTCGAGGAACGCCGCGAGCGGGGCCGTCCGCTGCTCCAGGCGGGGCTCGACCTTCTCGCGCACCACCTGCACGGGCTCGTTCATGCCCTGGGCGAAGAAGGCGGTGCGCAGGGCGGAGTGTCTGGCGAGCAACTGGCGCAATGCGGACGTGAGGGCCGCCTCGTCGAGCCCCTGGCGGAAGCTCCAGTGGAGCTGGGCGGGACGGGCCTCCGGTGCCGAGGCCCGGGAGAGAAGCTCCCGCTGCACGGGCGAGAGCCGGTAGACATCCTGGACGTTCTTCATGGGAGGGCGGCCTGCAGATGGCGGGCGAGCTCGGCCACGAGGGGTTCGGTCATGATGGAGTAATGGTCTCCCGGCATCTTGACGAGCTGGGGCGGCTGTTGCGTCACGGTGTCCCAGCCTCCCATCGGTCCCGAGGCGGCCGCGAGCGCGCCTTCCTCCGGGCGGATGAGGAGGAGGGGCGCGGGGTGACCCCTGGCGGGCACGTACTCCTGGAAGGCACGGGCGTGGGCCCGGTAGACGCCGAAGCGCGCCCGCAGCACCTCGAGTCCCACGCCGGGAGGCAGCGCGCCCACGCTGCGGGCCCGCTCTCCCAGCAGGGCGAGCCGTGCCTCGGCGTCGAGTGGAGCGAGCTCCTCGGCGGACAGCGTGAGCTCGTGTCCGGCGATGCGTCCCAGCTCCATCGCGAAGCCTGGCAGCAGCGTCGTGTCATCGAGCCGCGCGGGCCCGGCCCCCGGCTGGAGCGTGGGCACCCAGCTGTCGATCAGCGCAACCCACTCCACGCGCTGCCCCCGGCGAATCAACTCGCGCGCCATCTCGAAGACGACCAGTCCGCCCATGGACCAGCCCGCGAGGGAGTAGGGGCCCTCGGGCTGCACCTTGCTCAGGACCTCGAGGTAAGCCGCCGCCATGGCCTCGAGCGAGGTGAAGGGCTCGCGGGTGCCATCGAGCCCCGGGGCCTCGAGCCCGTAGACGGGTTGCTCCATCCCCAACCGCCGGGACAGTGGCACGTAACAGAGCGCGCTGCCGCCAATGGGGTGCACACAGAACAGGGGCCGCCGCTTGCCCTTCGTCTGGATGGGGACGAGCGGCGTCCAGTCCGTGCTGGCCGAGGGCTCCTGTCGCAGCAGCTCGGCGAGCCGCTCGACGGTGGGGTGCGTGAAGAGGACCGACAGGGGCAGGGTGCGGCCCAGCCGCTTGGACACCTGGGACAGCAGGCTCATCGCGAGGAGCGAGTGCCCACCCAGCGCGAAGAAGCTCTGGTCGATGCCCACCGGCCGCACGTTCAACAGCTCCTCCCAGAGCTCGACGAGCCGCAGCTCCACGGCGTCACGCGGGGCCATGGGAGGCGCCTCGGGAGCGCGGGCGCCCGTGGGCGCGGGCAGGGCCTTGCGGTCCACCTTGCCGTTGGGGGACAGCGGTAGGACGTCCAGCACCACCACCGCCGAGGGCACCATGTGCGTGGGCAGCCGCTCCGAGAGGTAGCCATGCAGCACCTCGGGCTCCGGCGTGTGGCCCGCGCCCGGTACCACGTAGGCCACCAGCCGCCGGTCACCCGGTATGTCCTCGCGAGCCACCACCACCGCTTCCTTCACCGTGGGGTGCTCCAGGAGCCGCGATTCGATCTCCCCCGTCTCGATACGGAAGCCGCGGATCTTCACCTGGTGGTCGGCGCGGCCGAGGAACTCGATGCGGCCATCCGGCAGGTACCGGGCGATGTCTCCCGTCCGGTACATGCGCTCGCCCGGCTCGCGGCCGAAGGGATTGGGGAGGAAGCGTTCCGCGGTGAGCTCCGGCCGGTGGAGGTAGCCCACCGCGAGCCCGTCTCCGCCGATGTACAGCTCGCCGGGCACGCCCACCGGCACGGGTTGGAGCTGCCCATCCAGCAGGTACACCTGGGTGTTGGCGATGGGCCGGCCGATGGAGACGGTGCGCTCCACCTGTCCCGGCTCCTTCATCACGTAGCAGGTGGTGAAGGTGGAGCTCTCCGTGGGCCCGTAGCCGTTGATGACCCAACCCGCGCGCGAGAGCCGCTCCCTCACCCGGCCCGGAGGAATCACGTCACCGCCAGCGAGCACCTGGCGTACGGAGTCCAGCGCCTCGGGGTGGTACGCCACCATCTGGTCGAAAAGGGGTGCCGTCAGCCACAGCGTCGTCACCGCGTAGCGCTTCAGCACCCCGCCCAGCTCCTCGAGCGAGTGCATGTGCGGAGGGCACACGGCCAGTTTCGCGCCGTGCAGCAGGCTGCCGAAGAGCTCGAAGGCCGAGGTGTCGAAGGAGATGGGCGACAGCAGGAGGAAGGTCTCTCGTGGCCCGGTCTCGAAGTAGCCGGTGTCCATGGCCATGCGCATCACGCCGCGGTGGGGCACGCACACGCCCTTGGGCCGTCCCGTCGAACCCGAGGTGTACATGACATACGCGAGGTCCATGGGGCGGGTGCCCACGGACGGCGGTGTTTCCTCGCGCGACGCGGCGAGCTTCTCGCGGTCCTCGTCCATGAGCACGCGCCGCTCGCTGCCCGAGGGCAGCAGCTCCGCCAGGGAGCGCTGGGTGACGAGCACGGAGACGCGGGCCTGGTCCAGCATGAAGGCCAGTCGCTCGCGAGGGTAGGCCGGGTCCAGGGGCAGATAGGCCCCGCCCGCCTTGAGGATGCCGAGCACGCCCACCACCGTCTCCGGCGAGCGCTCCATGCACAGGGCGACGATGGCGCCCCTCCCCACGCCGAGCGAGCGCAGGTGCCACGCGAGCTGGTTGGCGCGCCGGTCCAGCTCCCGGTACGTCAGGTGTGCGCCCTCGGCCTCCACCGCCACGGCGTCCGGCGTCCGGGCCACCTGGGCCTCGAAGACCTCGTGGAGGCAGGCGTCGCGCGGGAAGGGCCGCGTGGTGTCGTTCCACTCCAACAGCAACTGGCGCCGCTCCTCCTCCGTCACCAGGGGCAGCTCGTGCAGCCGCCGCTCCGGATGGGCGACCATGCCCTCCAGGAGGACGCGCATGTGTCCGAGCATCCGATCGACGGTGGCGGTGTCGAAGCGGCCCGTGTCGTGGACGAGCTGCAGCTCCAGCGTCTCGGCCAGGTCCGCCATGAGCGTGAGGGGATGGCCCGTCCGGGGGTCCGCGTAGCCGATGCCGTCCAGGGTCACCTTCCCACCAGCAAAGGGAGGGAGCTTCGGCATCGGTCCGCTGTGGATGGCGATGACGCTCTGGAACAGCGGCTGCCCACGCGGCACCTGTCCGAGACCCTGCACCTCCACCAGTGAGAGTTGATCATGCCGGCGCGCGGCGACCTGGTCCGCCTGGAGCTGCTTGAGCCAGGGGACGAGCCGGGCCTCGGGAGGCACCTCCGTGCGCAGCACCAGCGTGTTGATGACGAGCCCCAGCATCAGCTCGGAGCCGGGGAGGGACGGAGAGCGGCTGGAGGTCACGTTGCCGAAGGCCACGTCGTGCTCGCCGCTGTAGCGGGAGAGCAGCAGGGCCCAGGCGCCCTGCACGAGCGTGCCCGGTGTGAGCTGATGCTGACGGGCGAGCGCCGCGAGCCGCTCCATGGTGGTGGCGGGCAGGCGGATGGAGCGGGCGGCATACGTCGCGTCCGCCTGGATTGGCAGCTCGGCGCCCCGGTCCACCCAGAATGGCGTGGGCGCGGTGAAGCCCTGGAGCGCCTGCCGCCAGTATTGCTCGGACTCGGCGCGGTCTCGCTTCGACTGCCAGGCGATGAAGTCCCGGAAGGGGCGGACCGGCTCCAGCTCCGGCTCGCGTCCCAGGGAGAGCGCGTCGTAGTGCGAGGCGAGCTCCCGCAGGCACAATGGCAGCGACCACCCGTCGAGCAGCAGGTGGTGGTAGCTCCACAGGCACCGGTACAGCTCCGGCCCGAGCCGCAGCACGGCGAAGCGCATGAGGGGGGCCGCGGTGAGGGTGAAGCCCCGCTGCCGGTCGGTGGCGAGCAGGGCGTTCCACTTCGCCTCCTGCTCGCTCGCCGGGAGGTCCTGCCAGTCCTGCTGCTCCCAGGGCACCTTCACCTCGCGGCGCACGGCCTGGATGGGCTCGGCGAGGCCCTCCCAGAAGAAGGCGGTGCGCAGCACGGCATGGCGCTCCACCATCCGTTGCAGCGACTGGCGCAGCAGCGCGGCATCGAGCGGCCCGCGCCACAGCCAGTACACCTGCTCCACATAGGTGCCTCCCCGGGGCGAATAGAGGCTGTGGAACAGCATGCCCTGCTGCATCGGCGAGAGCCGGTAGACATCATCGACGTTCTTCATGGCGTCCTCGGGGATGCGGTGCGGTCACTCGCCGGACTGGTCGGCCTGCTCGAGCAGCAGGGCGAGGGTGTCCATCTGCGCCTCGTCCAACCGGGCGAGGGGGAAGTCGGAAGCGGAGAGGGCGGCGCGGGTGTTCTGGTTCCCGGCGCACAGCGCGCGCAGTGCACCGAGCACGTCCGTGGCGAGCCGCTCCACGTCCGAGTCCCGGCACGCGCCCTGAGCATGGGTGCAGCGCAGGTGGAGCCGGCCGCCGGACAGTGAGCCCTCGAGCACCAGGGCGTGGTCACCCGGTGGCCGTTGGCTGGAGAGCCCTTCCGGGAGTTCCTGGCCCGCGCCCGGCAGCCGCAGTTCCACGTCGGCCTGGGGACGAGCACCGCCCGCGGGGAGCTGGCGCACCTGCTCCTTGATGGCCTTGAGGAGCGATACCTCATCGGCGCCCTCGGGCGTTTCGAGGCGCAGGGGCCAGCTCACGTCGAAGCAGCCCACGGTGCGGGAGCAGTCGATGCCCTCGAACGCGCCGCGCCCGTCGCGGGTGAGGTCGATGAGGTGCGCGCGTCCCTTCGTCCAACCCGGGAGCGCCTGGGCCAGTCCCATGAGCAGGGCCTCGCCGAGGTCGGCGCGCCAGTCGCTCGTGAGCTTCTCCCGGAGCGTTCGCGTCTCCTCCACGGTCAGCGACACCGTGTGCTCGCGCAGGGGACCTCGCGCGGTGCGCTCCGCAGGGATGCGCGTGAGGTTCTCCCGTGGCGGGGCTTCGGTGCTCCGGGACGCGGAGGTCTCGGCCAGACGCTCCGCCCAGCGCTTGAACGAGGCCGTCTTCGGGCGCGGGCTCTCGCCGTCCTTGCGCCGCAGGGCTTCCTTCAGATCCTCGGCGAGGATGCGCCACGAGGCCGCGTCGAGCACGAGCGCGTGGCCAGCGAGCAGGAGGCGGTCCTCCCGTCCCGGGCGGTGCACGAGCGTCCCCACGAGCATCGTTCCCTGGGTCGGGTCGAGCTTCGTCTGGAGGTTCGACTCGTCAGCCCCCATCAGGAGCGGCACGGCCGTGCCCGGAGACATGCCCTCCTGCTTCCAGCCCGTGTCCTCGCGGACGAAGCGGTGGCGGAGTGCATCGTGCTGAGTGAGCACCTCTCCGAGTGCCTTTTCCAAGCGGGGAAGCTCGAAGGTTCCGGGGATGTCCAGCCCCAGAACCCGGCTTGTCCCTGCGGGAGGCGGAGGGCTCTCTCCGAGGAGGCGGTGCTGCTCGGGGGTGAGGGGCACGGGGCCCACCACCGGACCCTGGAGCGTCAGCAGCCCCTCCAGCACGCGGGCGAGCTGCGCGATGGTCGAACTCTGGAAGAACTGCTCCGGGTTGAGCTGGAGTCCCTGACGGCTTCCCCTCGCCATGATCTGGATGGCCATGACGGAGTCGCCGCCGAGCTCGAAGAAGTCGTCGTGGACGCCGATGCCCTCGATGCCCAGCACCTCCTGCCAGGCCGCGGCGAGTTTCTGCTCCAGCTCGTTGCGAGGCGCCACGTGGGCCGTCTTGAGGCCCGGCCGGGGCTGGAGCCCGCTGCTCTCCGTGCGTGAGCCTCCCACGGCCTCGGCGATGCGCTCGCGGACGACCTCGTCGGTGCGCTCCTGGGTGGCGCGCAGATCCCTCACCGAGACCACCACCTGCGGCATCACCCGCGCCGCCAGCAGCCGCTCGAGCGCGGCCACGCCTTCGTGCGGGAGGATCTCCTGCCGCTCGGCCTCGGGCCGGCCGGTGCCGGACTCCGGCTCCTGCTGCGAGGCGGCCAGTGCACGGAGCTCTGCGGCGGGGTCGTTCACCCGCTTCTGGGTCAGCCGCTCCACCTCGGCGACCACCCGGCCTTGCTCGTCCATGAGCACGGCCTCGAAGACGAGCGTCTCGCCATCGGAGCTGGCCTGCTCCGGGAAGCGCGCGTGGGCGTGGATGCGCCGCGGAATGGGCCCGAGGAAGCGCAGGCGCCCGTAGCCGAACGGCAGGTAGAAGCCGTGCTCGGCGAGGAAGCTCTTCGCCATGCCGGAGGTCCGGTCCATGAGCGAGGGGTGGAAGTGCATCCGCTCGAAGTCGGCGGAGAACTCCGGCTGGAGCTCCAGGGTGACGAGCAGCTCGCCCTGGCCCACGTGGAGCTGGCGGACGCTGCGCCACCGGGGCCCGAGGTCTTCCTCGTACTCGGCCTCGAAAGAGGGGGGCGTGTGGCCGCACCGGCGGCGGATGGCGTCGACGTCGAGCACCCGCGGCTCCGGAGCACGGATGAACCGGGCGTGACCGGTAGCATGCGCGGTGGCCTTGCCCGTGCCGCCCTTCGGTTGCGAGCGCACCACCCAGCGGTAGTCCTCGCCCTCCTTGTCGATGACGAGCCGGATCTCGCGCGTCTCGCCGTCAGGCACGCGCAGCGGGAAGAGGAAGAAGGTGTCCACCAGTTCGAGCGTTCTGCCCTGGGCCTTGTCTGCGAGCGCGGCCCGGACCAGCTCGAACCAGGCGACGCCGGGGACGGTGGGGACGCCGACGATGCGGTGCTCGTCCACCACCCAGCGCGAGGGGCCATTGCCGATGTCGCTGGCGAAGACGAGGCGCTCCGGCGTGTCCACGAGGCAGCGGTGGAGGAGGGGATGGTCGAGCACGCGGACCGGCTCCTCCTCGCGGGAGCCCTTGCGCGCGGCCATGCCGACCTCGTCCCAGGCGCCCCAGTTCACCGAGACCGCGTGGATGCCGGTGCGCGCGTGCCAGGAGCGCAGGAAGGCATCCAGGAAGGTGTTGGCCGCCGTGTAGTCCACCTGTCCGAGCCGGCCGACGACGGAGGACAGCGACGAGCAGGCCACGAGGAAGTCGGGTTGGGAGCCCTCGAGCGCGGCCGCGAGCACCTGGGTCCCCTTCACCTTGGGGGCCAGCACGGCGGCGGCGGCCTCGGGCGTCTTGAGCTGGATGAGACCGCCGCCCGGAACACCCGCCGCGTGGATGACGCCATGGAGCGCACCGAAACGCTCCCGGGCCGCGGTCACGGCTCCGCGCATCGCCTCGAGCTCGGTGACATCCGCGCGGCACACGAGCACCTCCGCGCCCAGCTCCTCGAGCCGCTGGACGGCGCGGATCCTCCGGCGTGTCTCCTCCTGGCCAGGAGCCTCCAGGAGCCGGGGCCACTCCTCACGAGCAGGCAGCCCGGTGCGGCTGGTGAGCACGAGCCGGGCCTTCACCCGGGTGGCGAGCGCCTCGGCGAGCGAGAGCCCCATGCCGCCGAAGCCACCGGTGATGAGGTAGACGCCACGCTCGCGCAGGGGCGGCGTGCCCTCCTCGATGCGGAGCGACTCGAAGTCCCGCACCCACCGCCGGTTGTTGCGGTATGCGACGACGGGCTCCTCGGAGCCGGAGGAAGCCTCCGCCGCCAGCAACCCGGCGAGCCGCTCGAAGTGGAGGCTGTCCGCGGGAGGCAGCGAGACGTCCACGCTCCGGCAGCGGAGGCTGGGGTACTCGCGGGGAATGACGTGGACCGGGCCGAGCACCGTGGCCTGCTCGGGCCACACGAGGTCTCCGCCGGTGACCTCCTGCATGCCGTTGGTCACGGTCATCAGGTGTACCGGGCGCTCCAGGCCCTGACTCCCGAGCGCCTGCGCCAGCATCAGCAGGCCGTGGAAGGAGCGGGAGAGGACGTCCTCGGAGGAGACACCGGTGGTCTCGGGTGTGAGGCCGAAGAGATAGAGGATGCGCTCCGGGGCGCGTCCCTCGGTGCGCAACTCCGAGAGCAGGGCGGCATGGGCCTCGCGGGTGGGGGCCAGTTCGAAGGTGTCCGCGCCCGTGCGCCGGAAGGCGCGTCCCAGCCGGGCCTCGACGGCCTCCGCGCCCTGTTTCCGCAGGTGCTCGGCGATGCGCGCACCGAGCCCCGCCCCATCCGTGAGCAGCAGCCAGGCCGTGGGCTTCGCGCCCGCCGTGGGCTTCGGGGCGACGGGGGGCACCGACTCCTTCCAGACCGGCAGGTAGAACCAGCTCGACAGGTCCGTGCGCTTCTCGAGCGAGCCCACCGGCGCGGAGGGGGAGGCACGGAGCTCGACCCAGTGGCGCTGGCGCTCGAAGGGGTAGGTGGGCAGTGGCACCCGCTGGCGCTTCTCCGCGGAGAAGAGACCCGGGGCGGCCACGCCGTGCAGCCAGAGCTGGCCCACGGTGCGCAGCAGGTGCTCCACGTCCGAGGTGCGCTGCTCATCGGGCGCTGGCAGGCAGCTCAGCACCGCCGTGTCCGGCTTCTTGCGCGGGTGCCACCGCGCGAGCGTGCGCAGGGCACGGCCTGGACCCACCTCGAGCAGGAGGGCCTTGTCCTCCTTCAGCAGCTCATCCAGTCCATCGGCGAAGCGCACGGGACGGCGCAGGTGTTCGGCCCAGTAGCCCGGGTCCATGGCCTGCTCGGCGGACAGCCACGTGCCCGTGGTGCCGGACAGGAAGCGGCGCGTGGGCGGGTTGCGCTTCACCCGAGCCACGGCCTCGCGGAAGGGGACCACCGCGGAGTCCACCCGCGCGCAGTGGAAGGCATGGGACGTGTGCAGCCGCCTGTACGTCACCGCGCGCTCCGAGAGCCGCCGCTCCAGCGCGTCAACGGCCTCGCTGGAGCCCGCGGCGACACATGAGGACGGGCCATTCACCGCGGCGAGCTCCAACCCTGTGCCGAGCAGGGGCAGCAGCTCGCGCTCGGAGAGCTGGACGGAGAGCATCGCGCCCGGGGGACACGCTTGCAGCAGGCGGCCCCGGAGCGCGATGAGGTCCAGCGCGTCCTCCAGCGAGAACACGCCCGCGAGGCACGCGGCGACGAACTCGCCCACGCTGTGCCCGATCATCGCGTCCGGCCGGAGACCCCAGGACTCGAGCAGCTTCGCCAGTGCGTACTCGACGGCGAAGAGGGCCGGCTGCGCGAGGGCGGTCTGCTCCAGCCGCTTCGCCGCGTGGGCGTCGTTCCGGTCAGCGGGGAAGAGGACCGGGCGCAGGTCCAGGTCATGGCGCCGGCGCAGGGATTCGAGGCATCGGTCCAGTTCCTCGCGGAAGACGGGCTCGGAAGCGTGGAGGTCGGCGGCCATCCCCAGATGCTGGGAGCCCTGGCCGGGGAACATGAACACCAGCGAGCGGCGGACGGGCTCCTGCACGCGGGAGACCACCTGTCCCGGATGGAGGCTCTCGAGCGCCGCGATGGCATCCGGCGCGTCACGGCACACCACGAACCGGCGGTGGTCGAAGGTCCGCCGGCCCATGGCGAGCGTGTACGCCACGTCCGGGAGTGGCAGGCCGGGGTTCTGCTTCAGGTGTTGGGCGAGCCGGGCCGTCATGGCCTCCAGGGCCGCGTCCGAGCGGGCCGACAACTGGAAGAGCTGGAAGGGGCGCGAGGCAGCCGGGCCCGTGCGCTCCGGTGCTTCCTCGAGGACCACGTGCGCGTTGGTGCCGCCGAGGCCGAAGGCGCTCACGCCCGCGCGCCGGGGGGAGGGACCGTCCCAGTCGCGCAGGCGCGCGTTGACGTAGAAGGGGCTGGAGTCGAGGCCGAGCTCCGGGTTGGGAGACTCGAAGTGGAGGCTGGGCGGGAGGCGCCGGTGCTGGAGCGCGAGCGTCGTCTTGATGAGCCCGGCGACACCGGCCGCGGTGTCCAGGTGACCGAGGTTGGTCTTCACCGAGCCGAGCGCGCAGAAGCCCTGGCGCTGGGTGTGGTGGCGGAAGGCCTGGGTGAGCGCCTGGACCTCGATGGGGTCGCCAATCGGCGTGCCGGTGCCATGGGCCTCGACGTAGGAGATGGAATCGGGAGACACGCCCGCGAGGGCCTGGGCCATGGAGATGACCTCGGCCTGGCCCTCGACGCTCGGGGCGGTGTAGCCGACCTTCGAGGCACCATCGTTGTTGAGGGCGCCGCCGCGGATGACGGCGTGGATGGTGTCGCCATCGGCGAGCGCATCCGCGAGCCGCTTGAGCAGCACCACGCCCGCGCCGCTGCTGGGGACGGTGCCCTGGGCCCTGGCGTCGAAGGCGCGGCAGTGGCCGTCCGGCGAGCCGATGCCGCGCTCGTTGTAGAGGTAGCCGGTGCGCTGGGGGAGGGGGAGGGAGACGCCGCCGGCCAGCGCCATGTCGCACTGGTGGCTGAGCAGCGACTGGCAGGCGAGCACCACGGAGACGAGCGAGGTGGAGCACGCGGTCTGCACGGAGATGCCCGGTCCCTTGAGGTCGAGCTTGTACGCGGTGCGCGTGGCCAGGTGATCGTTCTTGTTGTGGAGGATGGTCTGGAACGCGTTCGCCGTGCCCACCAGCCGTCCGGCGGGGGCGAGGTGGTGGAGCAGGTAGCCGTTGGCTCCCGCGCCCGCGAAGACGCCGATGGGGCCCGCGTAGGCCGCGGGGTCATACCCGGCGCGCTCGAAGGCCTCCCAGGCACACTCCAGGAACACGCGCTGCTGCGGGTCCGTGAGCTCCGCCTCGCGCGGGGAGAATCCGAAGAAGCGCGCATCGAAGAGCTCGATGCCCTCGAGGACGCCCCGCGCCTTGACGTACCGTGCATCGCCCAGCTCCGCCGGATCGATGGCCGCGCGCTCCAGCTCCGTGTCGGAGAAGAAGGAGATGGACTCGATGCCTTCCTGGAGGTTGTGCCAGAACTGCTCCACCGTGTGGGCGCCGGGGAAACGGCACGCCATTCCGACGATGGCGATTCCTTCCACTTCCAGGGGTTGCTGCTCGGTGCTCATGCGTATCCTTGTATCACCCGCTTATCGGGGAACTCCCGTGGAAATGAACATGACATCAACTTCAACTTGGGATGGCGCGGCGTGTTAAAACCGCGCGGCTCTCACGCGGAGTAGGAGGCGCATGTGATGACGGCAACGCGAGAGGCCCCGGGGCCGAAGGGCCACTGGTTCTGGGGGAGTTTGCGTGAGCGGCGCGGGGAGTCACTCGGGTTCCTCGTGCGGATGCACCGCGAGTACGGCGACGTGGTGCAGTGGCGGATGGGGCCCGTGAACCGGGTGCTGTCGCTGGTGAACCCGGAGCACGTGCGGCACGTGCTGGTGGAGAACGTGGGCCGGTACTCGAAGGGCTCGGGCGCGCAGCGGTTGAGCACCATGCTGGGCAATGGCCTGCTGACGAGCGAGGGCCCGTTCTGGATGAGGCAGCGGCGGCTCGCGCAGCCCGCCTTCCATCGCGAGCGGCTGATGCGGATGGTGGGGATGATGGGGGAAGAGGTGGAGCGGATGGTGGAGCGGTGGAAGGCGCGCTCCGACACCTCCGCTCCGGTGGAGATGGCGGACGAGATGGCGCGCACGACGCTCTCCATCGCGAGCCGGGCGCTCTTCTCCACGCAGGTGCTGGGCGAGGCGGACCGTGTCCTGCCCTCGCTGACGGTGGGACAGCAGGTGGTGAACGAGCGGGTGCTCTCTCTGTTTCCGTTGCCGCTCTCCCTGCCCACGCCAGGCAACCGCGCGTTCCTCCGGGCGCGCCAGACGCTCGACTCGGTCGTCTTCGACATCATCGCGCGGCGCCGCCGGGGAGAGACGCAGGGGCAGGATCTGCTGGCGATGTTGATGGAGGCGCAGGACGCGGAGACCGGCGAGCGGATGACGGACGCGCAATTGCGCGACGAGCTGATGACGCTCTTCATCGCCGGCTATGAGACGACGGCCAACGCGCTGACGTGGGCGTGGTACCTGCTGTCCCAGCACCCGGAGGTGGAGCAGCGGGCGCGGAGCGAGGTGGCCGAGGTGCTCGGGGAGCGTGCGGCCGGGCCCGAGGACATTCCGAAGCTGCGCTACCTCGCGCAGGTGCTCGAGGAGAGCATGCGCCTGTATCCGCCGGCCTGGGTCATGGTGCGGCAGGCGCGGGAGGATGATGTGCTGGATGGCATCCGCATTCCGGCGGATCCGCGCCTCATCGTGGCCGTGTCGCCCTATGTGATTCACCGCCAGCCCCGGTTCTGGCCGGATCCAGAGCGGTTCGACCCGGAGCGCTTCTCGCCCGAGCGCGCGGCGGAGCGGCCGAAGTGGGTGTACCTGCCGTTCGGGGCGGGCCAGCGTCACTGTATCGGCAGCCACTTCGCGATGATGGAGATGGTGCTGGTGCTCGCGGGCGTGCTGCGGCGCTTCCGGCCGCGGCTCGTGCCCGGGCGGACTGTCGAGCTGGAGCCGCTGGTGGCGCTGCGGCCCAAGGGCGGTCTGCCCATGTTGCTGGAGCCTGTTACGGCCAGCGGTTAGCTTCCCGGGATGCTCACCGAGGTCAGCGCGGGGCCCTATACGATTCGAGGCATTTCGGTCGGCGGCGTGTACACGTCGCTGCAGGTGCCGGAGCTCGGCGTGGTGCTCGATGCCGGAGTGCCCATCCGCTCCTTCGCCGGGACGGACCGCATCTTCCTGAGCCACGGCCACTCCGACCACGCGAGCGCCCTCGGGTCTCTGCTCGGCATCCGCACGCTCATCGGCAAGCCACCTCCGCAGGTGTTCCTGCCCGCGGAGATCGAAGCGCCCGTGCGCGAGGCCCTCGCGGTTCAGGGCCGGCTGCACCGGACCGAGACCGACATCGAGACCGTGCCGATGCACCCGGGGGACACGCATCACCTCGGGCACGGGCTGTGGGTGCGCGCCTTCCGCACGCACCACAAGGTGCCCTCGCTCTGCTACCAGTTCTTCCGCCGCGTCTCGAAGCTCAAGCCCGAGTTCCAGAGCCTGCCCCCCGCGGAGATCGGCCGGCGGCGCCAGGCCGGGGAGCCGCTCTTCGACGAGATGGATCGGCTGGAGCTGGCCTATGCCACCGACACGCTCTCGCACGTGCTGGAGACCGCTCCCTCGCTGCTCGACTGCCGGGTGCTCATCCTGGAGTGCACGTTCATCGACTCCAAGCGCACGGTGCAGGATGCGCAGGAGCGCCTGCACATCCACCTGGATGAGATCCTCGCGCGGGCCGAGAGCTTCCAGAACGAGGCCCTGGTGCTGATGCACTTCAGCCAGGCCTACAGCCCTGATGAAGTTCACGCCGTGATTCAGGCTCGTGCCCCCGAGGGTCTGCGCGAGAGGCTCCGTATTTTCGCTCCCACCTCGGGACGCTGGTTCGGGTGAACAGCGGGGAGGACGGGCCCGGATACCCTCACCCCGTCCCTCTCCCGGGGGGAGAGGGGAGGGCGCGTGGGGTGGGTCGGCGTGGTTCGAGGGCCACGCCGTGGTCTTCCGGACACGCTCGCTCCGTGTGGGTCTCTGCTCTCCGTGTCCCGAAGTGCCCGGGAAGACGGCACTTTCGAGCAGCCGGGCGAGCACGCGCGCACTCACGCCCCGTTGGCATCCCGCGTGCTCTAGCCCCCTGACAAGGAGGAATCCAAAGTCATGGGCAAGCGCGTCGGTGTTCTGATGGGGGGTTGGGGCGAGGAGCGGGAGATTTCGTTGAAGACGGGTGAGGCGGTGGTGGCGGCCCTCGAGTCTCGCGGCCACACGGTGAGCCGCATCTTCGCCGGCCCCGGGCTGGACCGCGCCCTGCGCTCGGCCGAGCTCGACGTGGCCTTCCTCGCCCTCCACGGCCGCATGGGCGAGGACGGCAAGGTGCAGGGCCTCCTGGAGCTCATGGGGCTGCCCTACACCGGCTCGGGCGTGCTGGCCTCCGCGCTGGCCATGAACAAGCCCATGGCCAAGAAGCTCTTCCGCCTGCACAACCTCCCCACCCCCATGGGCTACCGCCTCGGCCGCGCCGACGTCCCCCGCGCCCTGGAGATCCACGGTGACCTCGGCTTCCCCTGCGTGGTGAAGCCCGCGTGTGGTGGCTCCTCCCTGGGCCTCTCCGTGGTGCGTGAGCCCGAGGCGCTCGCCGCCGCCGTGGCCCAGGCCTGCCGCTTCGGCGGCGAGGCCCTCGTGGAGCGCATGGCGCGCGGCCGCGAGGTGACCGTGGGCATCCTCGGCGAGGAGGTGCTCGGCACCTGCGAGATCGCCACCCCGCGCGAGGGCTTCGACTACGACGCCAAGTACAAGGGCGGCTCGCGCTACTTCCTCCCCGCGCGCCTGTCCCCCACGCGCGTGGCCAACGTGGAGTCGCTCGCGCTCGCCGCCTACCGCGCCCTGGGCTGCCGCGGCTACGGCCGGGTGGATCTCATCTGCTCGGAGGATGAGAACGACGTCATCCTCGAGGTGAACACGCTGCCCGGCATGACTCCCGCGAGCCTCCTGCCGAAGATTGCGGCCCAAAAGGGGCTCGACTTCCCCGCGCTGGTGGAGCGCATCCTGTCGCTCGCCACGCACGACGAGGTGGACGTGACCGAGGCTCCGCTGGCCCCGGAACCGCCCTCCGCCGCGCCCGTCGCGGTGGCCCAGCGCGCCGCCAGTTGAGGCCCCACTCCGCGTGTGGCGCCAGACAACCATTTGACAGTCACTTGACGCGTCCCTATTGTCCGGCGCTCGTTGTGAACCGGTAAAGACAAACCCTTGTCTTTCCGGGCACATACGTGGCGGGGGGCCCCGAGGGACCGAGTGCGGCGGTCTGCGCGGGTCGGTCTTTCAAACTCCGCCGAGCAGCGTAAGGACCGCGGCGACTTCACCCGCGGGAGGGGCCAGGTCAGATGACCACCGTCGAGATCATCTTCTTGGGCGTGTACTTCAGCGTCCTGTGCGTGCTCGCGGTCTACGGATCGCACCGCTACCGGATGGCGTATCTGTACTACCGCCACAAGTTCAGGCTGCCCACGCCCAAGGGCGTGCTTCCGGCGATGCCGCGGGTCACCATTCAGCTGCCCATCTTCAACGAGATGTACGTGGTGGAGCGCCTGGTGGAGTCGGTGTGCCGCATCGACTACCCGCGCGAGCTGCTGGAGATCCAGGTCCTGGACGACTCCACGGACGAGACGTGTGGCATCGCCCGCGCCTGCGTGGAGCGCCACCGGCAGAAGGGCCACGACATCGTCTACATCCACCGCGAGAACCGCTCGGGCTTCAAGGCGGGCGCGCTGGAGAACGGCCTGAAGACGGCCACCGGCGAGTACATCGCCGTGTTCGACGCGGACTTCGTGCCCAGCCCGGACTTCCTGCTGCGCACGGTGCCCTTCTTCGCCGACTCCAAGGTGGGCATGGTGCAGGTGCGCTGGGGCCACCTCAACCGTGAGTTCTCCATCCTCACCCAGGCCCAGAGCATCTTCCTGGACGGCCACTTCATCATCGAGCACACCGCGCGCAACCGCGCCGGCTGCTTCTTCAACTTCAACGGCACCGCCGGCATCTGGCGCCGCATCACCATCTCCGACGCGGGCGGCTGGCAGCACGACACGCTCACCGAGGACCTGGACCTGAGCTACCGCGCCCAGGTGAAGGGCTGGCAGTTCATCTTCCTGCCCGAGGTCATCTCCCCGGCCGAGCTGCCGGTGGACATGAACGCCTTCAAGAGCCAGCAGCACCGCTGGGCCAAGGGCTCCATCCAGACGGCGCGCAAGCTGCTGCCGATGATCCTCAAGAGCGACCTGCCCTTCGCCGTCAAGCGCGAGGCCTTCTTCCACCTCACCAACAACATGGCCTACCTGTTGATGGTGCTGCTCAGCGCGCTCATGCCGCTGTCCATGGTGGTGCGCTTCCAGCACGGCCTGTACGGCACGCTCTTCCTGGACCTGCCCTTCTTCATCAGCGCCACCGCCAGCGTCTGCGTCTTCTACGTGGCCGCCCAGCGCGAGCAGGGCGCCAAGGGGTGGGACCGCTTCAAGTACCTGCCCTTCATCATGAGCCTGGGCATCGGCATGGCCATCAGCAACGCCAAGGCCGTCATCGAGGCGCTCCTGGGCCAGCAGTCCGCCTTCGCCCGCACCCCGAAGACCGGCGCCGAGGGCAAGAAGATCACCGCCATCAAGAAGAGCTACCGCGGCAGCAAGACCCTGCTGCCCCTCATCGAGCTCGGCTTCGCCACCTACTTCCTGGGCGCGCTCTGGTTCGCCATCGACAAGCGCATCTGGGGCTCGGTGCCCTTCATCTTCCTGTTCCTCGCCGGCTTCGCCTACGTCGGCCTCTCCAGCCTCCTGGAGGGCCGCCTGAAGGTCACCGAGTCCGCTCCCGCTCCCATGCCGGTGTCCGAGGAGCAGACCCGCCGCGCCGCGTAGTGGGAACCGGGGTGGGGAAGACCCTCACCCCGACCCTCTCCCAGGGGGAGAGGGGGTTCCCTCGGGTCTCTCAGCGCCCGGACGTGCCGCCGTCTCCGGCCGTGGGTGTGGTCCCCGCATCCGGGACTCCCGCGTCCGGAGTCCCCGCATCGGGTGCGGCCCTCAGCAGCCGCTGGTCCTTCCACACCGGCTGCGGACCGCTGGGCGCCGGGCGGCAGTCCTCGTCGATGGCCGTGGACGCGATCGAACGCAGAGTCAGGCCCTTTTCGTCACACACCACCGCCCGTGTCGGGAAGCGCATCGGGCATGCCGCGCCCCCGGTGGTGAACGTGGTGGAGCGCGTCTCGCCCACGAAGCCGTCCGACGTGCGGTTCAGCACGATGCTCACCGTGGTGCCCCCATCCGCCTGGGCTTCCAGGCCCTGCCGGGTGCGCGCCAGCGTCAACGTCAGCGTGCTCCCGTCATCCTCGCCCACGTAGCGGAACGCGGGGTTCTCCGTGTGGTGGTACTCGCCTGCCTGGTTCTTTTCGCACCCAGGGGGGACCTGGATGGGGGGAGGCGCCGGGGGCTGGCCTGGGGTCCGGGCCGGGCAGGCCGTGAGGGCGGCCGCGAGGCCACCCGCTGCGATCCACATGATCTTTCGGGACATGGGAGCGGATCTTCCCTCAACCCGCCTCCGAGGTGGGCTCCTGTTTGACCCCTTTCCCGTGACTCTCTAACCTTTGTACCCGCCATGCTCCTGCGCCGCGCCTCCCTGATCGCGTTGCTCCTGTGCCTCGCCGCGCCGTCCTCCTACGCGCAGGGGATGGATGATCTCCTCGCGCCCCTGGCGCCCTCCTCGTCCGCGAAGAAGGGCAAGGGGAAGACGACCCAGCGCCGCACGCCCAAGGACACGAAGAAGAAGGCCCCGAAGGCCGCCAAGGGGGCCAAGGGCAAGAAGGGCAAGGGCGCCAAGGCCGTGGAGCCGGAAGAACAGGCGGACGCGCAGGCCGAGGGGTCTGATCTCCTCGCGCCCCTCGTCAAGAAGACCGAGCTGCTCGTGAAGCTGGGCGGCACCTCCGCCCGCGGGGCGCGCTTCTTCCTGAATGAGCAGGAGCTGGGGGCGATGCCCAAGGGCCCCATCGAGGTGGACCCCGGTGACCATGTCGTCGCCGTGCGCAAGACCGGCTACCGCGACTTCTCCCGCCGCATCACCGCCAAGGAGGGTGAGCTCACCGAGGTGACCGCGCTGCTCGAGCCCACCTCGGGCTTCGTCTCCGTGAAGGCCGATGTCGAGGGCGCCCGCGTTCTCATCAACGGCGATGACAAGGGCGTGGCCCCGCTCGACAGCCTCATGCTTCCGGCCGGCTCCTACGAGATCGTCGTCCAGCGTGACGGCTTCCGTTCCGAGTCGCAGCGCATCGCCGTTCGCGCCGGCAAGGAGTACACCGTCTCCGTCAACCTGCGTCCCGAGGCGCTCGCGCAGTCCGACAAGCCGAAGGCTGCGAATCTCACGCCGTCCCTCTCGGACCCCTCGCCGCTGACCCCGCAGCCGGCTCCGGCCGTCGCCTCGGCGAGCCCGCTCACCAGCCGCTGGTACTTCTGGGCCGGCGTGGGCGCCGTGGTCACCGCCGCCGCCGTCGGCACGGTGATGGCCACCTCGCAGCAGCCCCTGGACCCCAACAAGGTCTGCGGTACCACCTGCGATGGCGTCATCAACCGCCCCGCTGGGGGCGGGTTGTTCCAGTTCTGAGGCTCACGCTCGAGCGCGCAGCCAGGCTTCGCCTTCCTCCCGGGAACGGACGAATCGCACCAGCGGGTGTGTGCGATGTTCGTAGGCGAGTTCCTTGAAGCGCTCACCGTGGGCTTCCGGGTGGGGGACGACGAGCGCCACGCGCAGGCGGTAGTTCACGAACTTCTGTAGGAACTCGCCCGCCAACCCGGTGCGAAGGTTGAAGAACTCCGGAGCGAGGTCCTCCTCGGTGAAGAGGATTCCCTCCGCCCCGAAGCATGCGCCGATGGCATCGGTCACGTCCCGGACGGAACGGATGGAGAGGCCCGCTTCGGAGGCAACGAGGACGCCGCGTTCTTGTTCTTCGCTCATGGTTTCTCCTGTCGGCTACGAGTCTGGCGCAAGGCGGCGCCCCGTCCATCGACATCCCGCTCTGGGTGGCGGACAGCGTGGGCCGCTACCGCGTGCAGTCGGGTCAGCTCCGGCTGCCCGTGAGCCGCTGAGGCAGGTCCGCCCCGCCTCACCAGAACTTCCACCACGGTTTCCGGGGTGGGGCGGGCGGGCCAGGCGGAGGTGGGGCCGGGGCCGGGCTCCGGATCGCCGGCACCTGGTTGTGCAGCTCCGCCGCTGCCTCGTCCGACAACGTGATGAGTGCCGGGGTGAAGACGAGATCCTCGGGCTTCGAGCCCGCCTTCAGCGCGTTGTTGAGGACATGGGCGGTGGCGCTGCGCAGGGCGATCTCGTTGAACTGCTCGCCCGTCAGCGAGCGATCCACGAGCGCCTTCTCCGCGAGCCGGAGGGCTTCCCGCCACAGGGGATCCTCGGGCAGGAACACCGGCCGCTCGTGGCGCGAGCCGTCGGTGACGAAGAGGGCCATGTTGGCGAAGCGGGGCCCCATGTCGTGCATCAGCACCTGTGCGAAGGCCAGGGGGAGGTAGGCCACCAGCTTCTCCGCCTCCAGCGGCGTGGCTCCCTGGGCCCGAAGCTCCTCGTCGATGAGTTCATCGTCGCGGTTGGGAGGGTCGACGAAGGCGGCCACCGCCCGGCTCACGTCCACACCACCCTGGAGCACCAGGAACAGCCGCTGGCTGAAGAAGTGGGGAGCGCGCGGCCAGGGGGCCTTCCCGAGTGCCTCCTTCAGCTCGGGCCACTCCTCGTTGTCGAGGAGGACCTCGAGCGTCATGGGCCGCGACGACTGCTGGGCGTAATAGACGCGCACCCAGTGGGTGCCGGAGACCAGCGGCAGGGTCGCGAGTGCGCGCTCGAGCTCCTGGAACCAGGTGCGCGTGGCCTCCGCGGAGGGCTGTGCGCCCCGGCCCTGGATGTTCCCGAGGATGACCCGCCGGCGCACTCCGGAGATTTCCCACTCCGCGAGCGTCACGTGTTCATCGGGAGTCCGGACGAACGCACCCAGGAGGACGTGGAGCGAGCAGCGCGCGAGGTTTTCGAACGCATCCCGTTCGGCCTCCTGCGCCGTCTCGCCGAAGCCCGCAAAGGACTCGATGAGCACCCGCCCCGTCCACGGCTCGAGCACCACATCGAGCTGCACGGAGCAGTGCTTCGGGTGGGTCTGCGCGTTCACGAACCACGCCTGGGCCCGTGGGCCTGAAGGGCCCAGGCGCAGCCACTGGCCCTCCTCCAGGCAGGTCACGTCATGGAGTTGCAACAGCTCGCGCAGGGGCTCGAGGGCGGGGGACGCGTTCATGATTGTTCTCCTGGGAGGTCCAATGCCCCTCAGGGCTCGTAGGCGCGCAGCTGGTGGTCCAGTTGCCGCGCCAGCTCGGGGTCGAGGTGCCGGGCCGTGCGCACGGCATCCCTCAGCACGCGGACCTGCGCGGCCGAGGGACTGGCGGAGAAGCTCCGGAAGGACGCATCCAGCCAGTGCCTGAGTCGCGCCTGGACCCGCGCCCGCGCCAGGTCGTCCGGGAGGCCGATGGCCTCGAGCAGGAGGTGGAGGGCCTCGAAGCGGGGCAGGGCGTCGATGAGCTGGATGGCCTGCCGGAGGGTGTGAGGGGCGAGCCCCGGCAGCAAGAGGCACCGGCGCAGCCAGCCGGGGGTGACGCGTCCCGCGCGCGAGGCCAGGGCCAGGGCCGCGGCCCGGCAGACGCTCGGCGCCGGGTCGAGGAAGAGCTCGCGCAGGGCCTCCACCTCGCTGTCACCCGCCAGCCGGCCCAACGCCGTGACGGCCTCGCGCCGCACCGCCACGCGCGGGTGGGCGAGGAAGGGCGCCAGCAATGGCACATCCGAGGCGTTGCCCGTCTCCCCCAGCCCGGCGAGCGCTCCGGGCCGCGTGGGCGTCTCGCGGAGCGCCGCCCGGTACAGCCCGGATAGTTCCACGGAGCCGGAGAGCCTGCGCTGGGCGTAGTCGCGGATGGCGTGGTGGGGGTCCGTCAACGCCTCGCGGATCTTCGCCTCGCCGAGCGTGGGAAGCCGCCGCACGTAGATGGAGTAGGCCTCGCGCCGGATGAACATGGAGTGGGAGCGCTCCATGCGCGCCAGTACCCACGGGAGGGTTTCCTCGGAGAAGAGGTGCTCCACCCGCTCCACCACGAGCCGCCGCACCACCGGGTCCGTGTCGTCCAGGCCGCGCTCGGCGGCACGCCGGGCCATCTCCTCGGGGCCCTTCAGCAGCAGCCGGACCGCCGTCCGGCGCGAGTGCCACTTCAATGCATCGAGGTGCTTCTCCAGCCACGCGAGTGCGTCCGGCTGGCACAGCCTCGCCATCACCGCTTCCACGAAGGGCTGGTGGTCCGCGCGCTTGAAGTGGCGCAGCGCCTCCACCAGCGGGAAGTGCCGGGCCAGCAGTTCCAGCGGGACTCGGGGGAGCGCGGCCGTCGCGGCCTCGAGCGCCGCCTCGCGCACCGGGAGGACCCAGTCGTTGAGGCGCAGGAGGAGGAAGGGCCACGCGGCCACGTTCCCGCTCCGGAGCAGGTGGAGGAGGGCGGCCTGCCGCATGTAGCCACTCGGGTGGCTCGTGAGCAGCGTCGCCACCGAGGGGGACAGCGCCGCGTAGGGTTTGAGATCCTGGGGGCCGAGGCCGATGTAGTCCGTCTCGTAGAAGCTGACCTGGCGCAACGCCTCGTCCAGGCCGCGCACGTCCTCCGGGCCCAGGTGGGAGAGGAGGTGGTGCAGCGCGATGGCGAGCGAGCGGGCCTTGTCTTCCGACGCGGAGAACAGCTTCCGGAAGAGGGGAAGCACCAGGGTCGGCTCGTTCTGCGCGCCGAGTGTTGGCAGCAGGGACTCGTGGTGGGGTCCCCACGCGGACAGTGCCTCCAGCAGCGCCCGGGCACGGGTCGAGAGGTTTGTCATGGTGACTCCAGGACGTGCGCGGCGTGACCGCGCTGACGGGGGTGGGGAACGCACCCTGGGGAGCACCGGGGTAGGCTCGTCACGTGCTCACTTTCTACCATGTGCAGCTCGATGGATTCCCGGACCCGGCTGGGATGCCTCGGTTTCTCGAGGTGCTGCCCCCGACCGTGGAGCCGTGGTTGCGCGAGCGGCTGGAGCTCGGTGGGTCTCTCTCCGAGGAGGAACGGGAACGGCCTCGCTTCGCGGGCGTGGAGCTCTCCATCGGGGAGGCCTACGCGCTGCTCGCGCGGCTGCGGCAGACGGGGGCGAATGGTTATCTCGTGCCAGGGAGATACCGGACGCCCCGGCTCTCCGTGGAGGAGTCCCTGGCGATTGCCGAGAGGGAATTGCGCGAGCGCATCTCTGGCCACCGGACGTTTCGTTCCTTCCGATTCGAGCCGGTGCGTCTCAACGTTTCGTGGAGCACGCCGATGTTCCGGGTGTTCCAGGCCTACTCCCCGGACATGGATGAGCACGGTTACATTCCCGCCTCGCTGTCCGTGCAGGTGGACACACAGGACGGGCATCTCTGGGGGCCCGAGGAGTTCTTCCTGCTGCGGGAGCGGCTCGAGGAAGACGGCCGCCGGGCGCTGGGGTTGCCGCGGATGGAGTCCCCCTCGGAATCGAGCCGGCTGGAGCGGCGCAAGCGCCGCGGGAAGTTGAAGCGCGTGAAGCCGTGAGGGCCACGGGTGGGAAACAGGGGCCCGGAGTGTTCACGGGTGGAGCGCTGTGACAGATACCCTCACCCCGGCCCTCTCCCGAGGGGAGAGGGAGGACCATGCGGTGTAACATCTGTTTCATGCTCGCCTACCTGCGTCGCTGGCCGCTGCTGGCTCTGCTGCTCGTGCCCGGGGTTGCTCCCGCCGGGGACTTCGTCCCGCCCGAGGTGCAGTTCTCCCTCCAGCACCTCAAATCCGAGGAGAAGGCCCGTGTCGCACAGGCGCTCGGACCCCTGGAGAACCTGCCCCGCTATCAAGTCCAGCTCGAGGTGGATCCCAAGACGCGCAAGGTGAAGGGACATCTGCGCGTGCAGTTGTTCGTGCGCAACCGTCCGCTGGACGCCGTTCACCTTCGCGTCACCCCCAATGCCTTCGAGCCGCGCGTGGAGCTCTCCGAGGTGAAGGTGGACGGGAAGCCGGTGAAGCCGGAGCGTCCCGAGGACGGTCTCTACCGCCTGCCTCTGGCCAGCCCCGTGGCTCCGGGCGGTTCGGTGGTGGTGGACCTGGACCTGGAGGCACGGGTGCCGCGTGCGCAGCCCGGCTCCACGTCTCTGCTGGGTTCGCTCGGCTCGTCGGAGGGGGGCGGGGACTACGGCGCCTTCGCCGCCATGGACGACTTCATGAGCCTGGTGGGCGTGGTGCCGCTGGTGCCTCCCCTCGATACGAGCGGCAATCCCTGGGCCGGTCCCTCGGGCGTGGGCGACCTCGCGCTGTACGAGCCCTCGAACGTGCTCGCCAACGTCACCGTTCCCTCGGGCTGGAAGGTGCTCGCCACGGGCGTTCCCATGGGCGAGCTGCCCCAGAAGGACGGCCGCATCCGCTACACCTTCGCGGCGGGCGCGGTGCGGGACTTCCCCGTGTTCGCCTCGCGCGGCTACCAGAGCGCCACCACCACGGTGAATGGAGTCACCGTGGAGAGCCACTTCGCCGCCCGCGACGCCGCGGTGGGCAAGCGCGTGCTGAAGTACACCAGTGACGTGCTCACCGAGTTCGAGCGCCGTCTCGGGCCGCTGCCGTTCAAGTACTTCCGCGTGGTGGAGGCCCCGCTGGCCGGTGGCGCGGGCGGCATGGAGTTCCCCGGCCTCGTCACCGTGGGCACGGCCCTCTACCGTGGGGCGGCGGATCCGAACAGCGTGCTCCAGGGCGTGCCGGGCATGGGGCAGATGCAGCAGCTGCTGGAGGCCATGGGCGGGGACGCGGCACCGCTCGCGCAGCTGGGCCAGTCGCTGGAGCGCACGCTCGAGTTCACCGTGGCCCACGAGGTGGCGCACCAGTACTTCGCCGCGCTGGTGGGCTCGGATCCCATCCACATGCCGGTGGTGGACGAGACGCTCGCCCAGTACGCGGCGCTGCTCTACATGGAGTGGAAGCACGGGCGCGCGGTGGCGGACCGGATGCGCGAGGAGACGCTCGTGGGCTCCTACCACCTGTACCGGCTCTCGGGCGGCAAGGACGGCCCGGCGGACCGGCCCACCTCCGAGTTCGACGACTCCATGCAGTACGGCGCGCTGGTGTACGGCAAGGCGCCCCTGCTGCACCACGCCTCACGCAAGCTCGTGGGGGACGAGGCCTTCTTCAAGGCCCTGCGCTCCTACGTGGACGCGTACCGCTTCAAGTGGACGTGTGGCGACTGCTTCACCCGCGAGCTGGCCAAGGCGAGCCCCTCGAAGGCCCAGGCGCTGGAGCAGTTGCGCGTGCGCTGGTGGCAGGAGGCCCACGGGGACGAGGACCTCGGCAAGCCCAACATGGGCGCCATGCTCGGCGCCGGCATGAATGGGGAGGCGCTGGACCCGGAGACGCTCAAGCTCATGGAGGAGCTGCTTCCGGGCCTGATGAAGGGACAGGAGTAGGCGCTAGTCGAACAGCGCCTGGACGAACTCGCGGGGCTCGAAGCGGCGCAGGTCGGCGACCTTCTCGCCGACGCCCACCCACACCACGGGCAGCTTCAGCTCGTCGGCGATGCCGATGATGACGCCGCCCTTGGCCGTGCCGTCCAGCTTCGTCAGCGCGATGGCCGTCACGCCCACCGCCTCGTGGAACTGCTTGGCCTGCTGGATGGCGTTCTGCCCGTTGGTGGAGTCCAGCACCAGCAGCACCTCGTGGGGAGCCCCGGGAAGCGCCTTGTCGATGACGCGCTTCACCTTCTTCAGCTCGTCCATCAGGCTCACCTTGGTGTGGAGCCGGCCCGCCGTGTCCGCGATGACCACGTCGGCGCCCGTCTCCCGCCCCTTCTTGATGGCCTCGAACACCACCGAGCTCGGGTCCGCGCCCTCCACCCCCTTCACCAGCTCCGCCTTCGCCCGGTCCGCCCACACGTCGAGCTGCTCGGTGGCCGCCGCGCGGAACGTATCGCCCGCGGCCAGCAGCACCTTCTTGCCCTGGCCCGTCAGCTTCGCCGACAGCTTGCCGATCGTCGTCGTCTTCCCCGCGCCGTTGACGCCCACCACCATCACCACGTGCGGCGGGCCTCCGCCCTCCAGCGTGCGCGGCACCGGCAGGTCCACGATGCGCGTCACCTCCTCGCGGATGAGGTCCTTGATGCGGTTGGCGTCGCTCAGCTCGTTGCGCTTGAGCTTGTCGCGCGCCACCTCCACCAGGTTGGACGCGGTGCGCACGCCGATGTCCGCCGTGAAGAGGATCTCCTCCATCTCCGCCAGGACCGACTCGTCCACCTTGCGGTTGGAGCCGAACAGTCCGTTGAGCCGCGCCATGAAGCCCTGGTTGCGCGTCTTGTCCAGGCCCTGCGCCAGCGTCTGGCCCGCCTCGGCTTCGATCTTCGCCCGCGCCGCCGCCTCCGCCGCGCGCCGCGCCTCCTCGACGGCCGCCGCCTCCCGGGCCTTCTGCTCGGCCACCAGGCGCTCGCCCTCCTCGCGCTCGCGCTTGCGCCGCTCCTTCGCCTCGTCCTCCGCCGCCTTCTTCGCGCGGTACTCGGCGCGCTTCTCCTCCTCCTCGCGCTCCTTGAGGGCCCGGACCTCGGCCTCCAGGCGGGCGCGCTCGGTGGCATCCGTGGCGGCCTTCGCGGCGCGCGTGGCCTCCTCGCGCTGACGGGCGAGGGTCTCGGCACGGGCGTGGATCTCCTCCGCCTCGCGCAGCCTCGCGAGCTCCGCCTCGCCAGGCGGCAGCTCCACGCGCAGTTGCGGAGTCTCCGCGGGCAGCTCGGGCTTCTCCTTCGCGGGAGGCGGCACCGGCTTGCGGCCGGGCTCCTCGGGGCGCTTCTTGAAGAAGAGCTTGCGCGCCGCGGCCACCATCAGGGCCACGAGCAGCACGGTGATGCCCACGCCCACCACCGTGTCCACGGCGCTGCCCTCGGGCGGCGGGGGCGTGCCCGTCTCCGGTACCCCGGGCTGCGTCCGAGGGGGCTCCTGGGGCAGCGGAGCGGGCTGCGGCGACGGCGCCTGCGCGAGGAGGACGGGAAGGGCGGTGGGCGTCTTCATGACGCGCACCGCATACCTCAAGATGCCGCCGCGAGTCCCACCCATCTTCAGCCCCCGCCACACGGCCAACACGTCCCCGGGCCACGGGCCGGTGGATGCCGTGCCAGGAAGCCGCTAGAAACAGGGGGCCATGCGCCGTCCCACGCTCCTCGCCCTCCTCGGTTCCGCCACCCTCCTCAGCGCCTGCATCGTCGAGGCTCCTGGAGGCGCCAGCCCCAATGAGCGGCGCCAGGCCGTGGTGTCGCAGGTGCCGCCGCTCTCGGTGCGCAACGGCGCCAACTTCGAGGACAAGGTGGAATTGGTGGCCGCCACCGTGCAGCCCGGCCGCATCGCTCCCGGCGAGGGCGCCCGCGTCACCGCCTACTTCAAGGTCCTCAAGCCCCTGGAGGAGGACTACATCATCTTCGTCCACGTGGAGGACGCGGAGGGCCGCGCGGAGCGTCTCAACATCGACCACAAGCCGGCCGGTGGCCTCTACCCCACCACCCAGTGGAAGCCCGGCGAGACGGTGAAGGACGAGTTCAACATCGTGCTCCCTCCCGGCTCCGCCGCCCGCGCCCTCAACATCTGGATGGGCTTCTGGGACCCGAAGACGGACGCGCGCCTGCAGCTCAAGAATCCAGACGCGGTGCGCAACGACGGGCGCAGCCGCATCCTGCTCGCGCAGGTGCCCGTGGCACAGCCGTAGGTACAGGGAAAAAAACCGGAGTGGCCCTGTAAGCCGAGTCTTGTCCCCACCCCTTTCGGGATGGGCGGTGAACATTCATCTAGGGCCCTGGTTGCCCAGGGGCCTCATCAGCGAGCAACCCGAACGCATGGGGCGGGCAACCCCTGTCCCCTTGCGGGGACGCGCTCCTATTGGCTCTTGCTCCAGGTGGGGTTTTCCGTGCCGCTCGAGTCACCCCGAGCGCGGTGCGCTCTTACCGCACCGTTTCACCCTTACCGGCCCCTCGCGGAACCGGCGGTTTGTTTTCTGTGGCACTGTCCTGCGAGTCGCCTCGACTGGCCGTTAGCCAGCACCCTGCCCTATGGAGCTCGGACTTTCCTCCCGTCACCCGTTCCTGCAGTGACCAGCGTTCACCCGGACCACTCCGGCACACGCCTCATACAACAGAGGAGGGCCCGAGGTCACTCCGGCAGGACGCTCCGGCTCACATCCGCTCGTCGATGGCCCGGTTGCTCATCTCGTCGGCCGCCTTGTTCTTCTCGCGCGGCACGTGGGTGAGCTTCACCCGGGAGAACCGCTCGAGCAGCTCCGAGGCCTCCTCATAGAGGGGGCGGAGCGTGGGGCTCTTCACCTGGTAGCGCCCCTGGAGCTGGCGGATGAGCAGCTCGCTGTCGGCGAGTACCTCCAGCTCCTTCACCCCCAGGCTCCGGGCGTGCTTCAGGCCGAGCAGCAGGCCCATGTACTCGGCGTAGTTGTTCGTCTGGGTGCCCAGGAACCTGCCGAGCCGGGCCACCACCCGTCCCTCGGTGTCCACGAGCACCGCGCCGGCTCCGGCGGGACCCGGATTGCCCCGGGCGGCCCCGTCCGAGAAGAGCTTCAGGCTCGAGGGGATAGCACCTGGAGCGGGTGACTCCTGGGGCAGGGGAGGGATCGTCCGGGAGGGGCGGCGCGGCTCGGCGGCCGGAGGTTCGGGCGCACGAGTCGCGAGCTGGCTGGCCGCGGCTTCCAGGAGACGGCCCAGGTCCTCGCGGGTGAGGCCTGGAAAGGCCCGCACCGTCCCCGAGAGCGGCTCCTCGCGCCCGATGTAGCGGAGGAGCTCTGCGAGATCCGGCGGGGCCATCGCGCGGGGCTACTTCGCCACCGGCGTCTCGAGCGCCTCGACAGCGTAGATGATGCGGTTGCAGGACGGGCAGATGTCCGTGCCCAGCGACACGCGCAGGTTGTTGTAGAGCTGCGGGGGCACGTTCATGTTGCAGCCCTGGCAGGTCCCGGCCACCACGCCCACCATCGCCGGCAGCTTCTTCTTGCGGATGGTCTCGTAGCGGCGCAGCAGCGTGGCGTCCACGCCCGAGGCCACCGTGGAGCGCTTGCCCTCGAGCGTCTTGACCTGGCCCTCGGCCTGGCTCTGCTTGCCGCGCAGCTCGGTCATCCGCGAGGACAACTGCTCCTGGCGGGTGGCGAACTCGGCCTCCTTGGCCTTCACCGCCTCGCGCGCCGCGCCGAGCGTCTTGGTGAGCTCCACCAGCTCGTCGGACATCGTCTGGTTCGCCTTCTTGGCGATGTCGATCTCCCGGGCCAGGGCGGAGTATTCGCGGGTGGAACGCTGCTCGGCGAGCCGCGCCTCCCACTTCTTCACCTTGTCCTTCTCGTCCGAGATGTTCTGCTCGAGCGTCGTCTTCTGCCGCTCGATGTCGGCCACCCGGGTGCGCTCCGCCTCGATGGCGCTGCGCGCCGCGCCCAGCTCGCGCTCCAGCTCCGCCAACTGCCGGGGATGCACGTCCGCGGCCTTCCGGAGCGAGGCGACCTCGAGGTCCACCTTCTGCAGCTCCGCCAGCGCCTTCAGTTTCTCCCGCAAAATCGCTGCCTCCATGGGGGGCCCTACCGCGGGGCCCGCGCCCTTCTACCAACAAGGATCTGCACGGTCCAACGCACAAATCGATCCAGTGTCATCCCTCGTGTTGCGAGCAAGCAGGCCGGGTGCATGCCGCCGCCGCTCCCGGGGGCCGGGCGCCCGCCCGCATGGCCGCTCCGAGCGGCCTTCCTCCCGCCCTCTTCCTCCTTCTCCCAGGAAGAATGTGGCGAAAAGTTTCCGTCCTGGTGGAAAGCTGCTACATGTCTGGTCGATGAAATCCGGGGGACGACCCATGCAGCCGAAGAAGCGACCGAGCTCGAAGCCAGGAGCAGCCCTTTCCCTGTGGGACAAGGGGCAGGCGCCGCGGCGGCCGGTGGGCGTGCAGGCCCTGGGACCCGTGCGCTACGAGCAGCTGCGTCAGGTGCTTCACCAGCTCTCCTCCCGTCCGAACGGAACGGCGGAGTCGCGCTGAGCCTGTGAAAGCCGAAGGGGGCACCGCCGGGTGGCGGAGCCCCCCTCGTACCGGGCTCAGATTTCCTCGTCCTCCTCGCCGGGAGCCGCCTCGGCGTCCTCGTCTTCGAACTCGGCCAGTTCTTCCTCCTCGCTCTCCGCCGCCGGTTCCTCGGGCTCGATGGGCTCGATGACCTTGGGGATGGAGGACAGACGGCTGCGCCGGCCCTCGGAGGCGGGCTTGAGGGCCGGGCTCTCCCGTTGATCCGTGCCACACTTCGGGCACAGGGGGTCCGGCTTCTTCATGTCATAGAACTTCGTGCTGCATTTGAAGCAGACGTACTTGTTCCCGAGGTCCTTCGCGGGCATGCGCCACCTTCTGTGTCAAGAGGGTAGGGGGAGGCGGCTCTTAGTTGGGCCGGCAGGCAGAGTCAACCCGATGGTTTGCACTCTACGGCATAGGCGCTAGCATCGCAGATGCTCGCCCTTGTGTGCGCGCGCCGGACAGCCCCCTTGAACTTCTCCTGCAACAAGTGTCAGCGGCGGTACTCCATCGCGGACGACAAGGTCCGCGGCAAGACCGTCAAGGTCCGCTGTAAGAACTGCCAGAACGTCATCTCCGTGGAGGGTCCTCCCGCCGAGACCGAGGAGAGCACGCGCGTCGTGTCCCTGGCGGACGTGGAGCGTCTGCGGGAGCAGGACCGCTCTCTCGCCGAGGAGGAGTCGGCCGCGGTCGTGGCCCAGCCGGCCCCCGCGGCGGCGGCGAACATGTCCTGGGAGGACGAGCCCACCCGGACCATGCCGCTGCGCGATGCGAGCTCGCCCTGGTTCGTGATGGTGAAGAGCAAGCAGGAGGGCCCCCTGGACGAGGGCGCCCTGAGTGAGCTCGTGGCCTCGGGCGCCGTCACGGCGCGCAGCTACTTCTGGCAGCAGGGCATGCCGGACTGGAAGCGGGGGCAGGACATCCCCGAGCTGGCCGGTTTCTTCGCGCCCGCGGCCCCGCCGCCCGCGCCGCCTCCTCCCCCCGCACGGGCCGCGCCGCCGCCGCCCCTCATGGCGCCAGAGCCCGACCCCTTTCCGGCCGAGCAGTCGGCCACCTCGTGGCAGCCGGACCCGCCCGCGCCCTCGCAGACGACCTGGGAGACCGAGCCCGCGCCACGCCGTGCGGCCTCCGCCCGGCAGGACTCCACCCCGTGGGAGCAGGACCCGGACATCGCCGTCGCCGCCAGCCCCGACACGGGCTCCGCCAGCTCCGACATGAACGGCGCGCCCCTGGGCGAGCTGTTCTCCGACCTGGACCTCCCCCAGTCCGAGCAGGGCGATGGGGGGGAGCTGGGCATGGACTCGCTGGCGGGCTCCTCGCGGGAGGACCCCCTCGCCGCCCTGGGCAAGGAGCCGGAGCAGCCGCGCAAGCCAGCGGAGAACACCCAGTACTTCGTGAAGAAGGCGGGGATGCACCGGCGCAATCCGGCCTGGAAGATCGCCCTCTTCGTCGTGCTGTTGGTGGCGCTGCCGGTGGGCGTGCTGTACGCGCTCACGGAGATGCAGGTGGTGCCGCTGCGCGTCACCCGCGTGGATGCCAAGGGGAAGGTGGTGGAGCAGCCCGTGTCCGTCTTCTCGCCCGAGGGCATCGGCGAGCTGAGGGAGCTGATGCTCGGCCGCACCAGGCCGCCGCCGCCCGCGCCCACGCCCGCCCCGAAGACCGAGGCGAAGCCCGAGAAGAAGGCCGAGGCGAAGCCGGCTCCCACCGAGGAGGCCGCGAAGCCGGAGGAGACGCCGCAGGACCCGGCCGCCCAGCCGCCCCAGGGCGAGGAGCAGAAGGCCGTGGCCGCCCTCTACGGCGAGGGCGAGAAGAAGGACGTGGGCCCCGAGGTGCGCGAGAACACCGAGGTGGCTCCCACCGACTCGGCCGAGCAGTCCGGCCCGCCCCCGGAGGCGCTCGACCGCGTGGTGAAGCAGTCGCAGACGGCCTTCAAGTCCTGCATCGACCAGGCGCTGCGCAAGAACCCGAAGCTGCGCGACGGCAAGCTGCTGCTCACCGCCACCGTGGGCAGCTCCGGCACGGTGAAGAAGGTGTCCTTCGACCGCGACGACATCACCGGCTCGCCCATGGGCAACTGCATCAAGGCCCGCGCCCGCCGCATGGTGTTCCCCTCCTTCGAGGGGGATGACGTCGAGGTCGAGATTCCGCTCGTCCTCAGCAAGTCCATGTAGCGCGAGTGGCCACTCCTCGCGCGGGCACGGGCCGCCTGCCGCGCACCGTGGTGGTGCTCGGCGTGGTGAGCCTGCTGACGGACGTCAGCAGCGACATGATCTTCCCGCTGCTGCCGGCCTTCCTCGCCGCGAGGTTGCCGGCGCAGGCGCCCGTCCTGTTGGGCCTCATGGAGGGCGTGGCGGACCTGATCTCCGCCCTCATCAAATACCAGTCCGGTGTGTGGGCGGACCGGGCGCGCCGCCTCAAGCCGATGGTGCTGCTGGGCTATGGGTTGTCCAGCCTCATGCGCCCGCTGATGGCCTTCGTCACCCTGGCGTGGCACCCCGTCGTCATCCGTGCGTTGGACAGGGTGGGCAAGGGCCTGCGCTCCAGCCCGCGCGATGCGCTCATCGCCCACTCCGTCTCTCCTGAAGCCCGTGGCCAGGCCTTCGGCTTCCACCGGGGCATGGACCACGCGGGCGCCGCCGTGGGCTCGCTCGCCGCGATGGTGCTGGTGGCCGTGGGCCTGCGCGTGGAGCAGGTGTTCTTCGTCGCCGCCGTGCCCGGACTGCTCGCGGTGCTGGCCATCCTGCTCGTGCGCGAGCCCTCGCGTCCGGAGCCGGATGCGGCCCCGGGTGCCACCCGCGCGCTCGCTCCGGTGCCCCGGCGCCTCGCGTACTACCTCGTGCCCATCACCCTGTTCGGCGTGGCCAACTCCACCGATGCCTTCCTCCTGCTGAAGCTCACCGAGGAGGGCGCGCAGCCCGAGTTCCTGCCACTGGCGTGGCTGCTGCTGCAGGCGGTGAAGTCGGCCGTGTCGTTCCCGGCGGGCCGGCTCGCGGACCGGCTGGGCGCCTCGCGGCTGGTGGTGACGGGCTGGTCCCTGTACGCGCTGAGCTACCTGGCGCTCGCGTGGGCGCGGGGCTTGACGCTCACGATGATCGTCATCGGCGTCTACGGGCTGTACCACGCGCTGGCCGAGGGCGCGGAGAAGTCGCTGCTCACCTCACTGGTGCCCGCCGAGGCCCGTGGGCGTGCCTTCGGCCTCTACAACGGATTGACGGGAGGCGCGTCGCTCGCGGCGGGCCTGCTCTTCGGCCTGCTGTGGACGAGCATGGGCAGCACCACCGCCTTCGTCACCGCCGGGGCGCTCGCCGGGCTGAGCGCGCTGCTGCTCGTGGTGCTGCTGCCTCGCGCGCGTCCTCCGGCGGAGGCCTGAAACCGGAGTTACAGCTCGAAGTCTCCGGGCGGCGGCGTCTTGTCCTTCATGGCCCGCTCCCGGGCCTCGCGGACCTCGGTGCGCAGGCGCTCGGTGGCCTCCGCGTCCACCGTCAGCGTCTCCAGGTCCAGCACGTCGCCCTCGCGCACTCCGGGCGGCAACTCCTCGCGGCGCCGCGTCTGCTTGCGGCCATCCACGATGAGCACGGCGAGCCCGTCCTCGAACCGGTCCACGCTGGCCAGCGTCCGGGTGCGCTGCGGTTTCCGCGGCTTCTTCTTCGTCATGGGTCGCAGTCCTTGGCGGGGCGGCGCTCCTGCTCGGCGGAGGCGCGGTCCTTGTACACGGTACGCTCCTTCGTCTTCGCCTGCTCGAGCGTGCGGCAGTCCTCGCTGTGGAACACCTTGGTGCCCTTGAGGCTCACGTAGCGCATCCCCTTGCTGCTGGAAGCCGGGAGCTTTCCGCTGGCGGGCACGACCTTGTCGCGGGTGGATCCCACGGAGCCCGAGGTCCCCGACGGCATGGGCCCCTTGGCCACCGGGCCGGTCGTCTGGCCGGTGACGACGACGGGCGCGCTCCGGCCCTTCTGTGCGGTGAGGGTGACGGTGGTGCCGTTGCTCACCGCGAGCACCTCGCCCTGGATGTCGGTGCGGAAGATGCGCGCCCCCGTCTTGCCGAGCCGCTCGAGGGCCTCGGGAGTGGGGTGCCCGTAGTCATCGCCGCAGGAGATGACGGCCGCCTGGGGCTTCACCGCCGCGAGGAAGGGCGCGGTGGACGAGTGCTTGCCCCCGTGGTGCGCCACCTTTAGCACCGTGGAGGTGAAGTCGATGGGCCGGGTCAGCAGGAAGGCCTCGGTCTCCGGCTCGGCGTCTCCCGTGAAGAGGAACGCCGTCTTGCCGTACGTCAGCTTGGCCACGATGGAGTTGGCGTTGACGTCCGAGCGCGTGCCGTCGAGGAACGCATCGCGCGGGGTCCGCGGCCAGAGGATGGTGAGCGTCACGCCCTCGCCCACGGTGAGCAGCGTTTCCGGCGCGCTCGGGTTGGGCGTGGGCGTCATCACCTGGCCCACCTTCTGACCCACCACCTCCAGCAGCTTGCGGTAGGACTCGCTCGGGTGGTCGAAGCCCGGGTCCATGAAGCGCTTCGCTCCCACGCCCTGGATGATCTTCACGAGGCCGCCCAGGTGGTCCAGGTGCGGGTGGGTCATGATGACCAGGTCGATGGGCTCCCGGAGCAGTTGGCGCAGGCGGGGCACCAGGGCCTCGTCGGCCTCGGGAGGGCCGCCGTCGATGAGCACCGTCTTGCCCGTGGGCGAGACGATGAGCGCCGCGTCTCCCTGGCCCACGTCGAAGAAGTAGACGGTGAGGGGCTTGAGAGGAGGCGTGGGGGCCGGGGCGGCGCGGCCCGGAAGGGCGGCGAGCAGGGCGAAGAGGACGAGGAAGAGCCGCGCGAAAGCCATGAGCGGAGGGACTCTACAGCACGGGCCAGGGTCCGTTGCGTGTCGGGCAAGGGGCCGTCTCGGTGCTTCCCGAGCGGGCTGGAGTGGGCTACACCCCGCTCCATATGTCCGAGGCCCAAGACATCCAGAGGGTCGTCGAGGAGATCGCCGACCACGTCCGCCGCAGCATGCCCGGTCTCCGGGCGGGCAACCCGCCGCCCCCGAGCCCCGTGCGGACCGCGTCCATCGCGCCCGGGTCCATCCGCGACAACGCGGACCTGGCGCCCTACATCGACCACACCCTGCTCAAACCCGAGGCCACGCGCGAGGACGTCGCCCGGGTGGCCCGCGAGGCGGTGGAGCATGGCTTCGCCACCGTGTGCGTGAACTCGAGCCACGTGGCCACCGTGGCGGGCATCCTGGCGGGCTCCCGCTCGGTGCCCATCGCCGTGGTGGGCTTCCCGCTGGGCGCGGCCCTCACGAGCGCCAAGGCCTTCGAGGCCCGCGAGGCCATCCAGGCCGGCGCCCGGGAAATCGACATGGTCATCCACGTGGGGGCCCTCAAGGCGCGCGACTACGCCCTGGTGCTCTCCGACATCGCCCAGGTGGTGGAGGCCAGCCGGCCCTGGCCGGTGAAGGTCATCCTCGAGACGAGCCTGCTCTCCCAGGACGAGAAGATCGCCGGCTGTGTGTTGTCCAAGGCGGCGGGGGCGGCGTTCGTGAAGACGTCCACCGGCTTCAGCACCGGCGGCGCCACAGCGGAGGACATCTCGCTCATGCGCCGGGTGGTGGGCGAGGACGTGGGCGTGAAGGCCTCGGGAGGCATCCGCTCGGCCGAGGACGCCCTGAAGATGATTCAGGCGGGCGCCAACCGCCTGGGAGCCTCGGCGTCGGTGGCCATCGTCACCGGCCAGAGGTCCACCGCGAAGTACTAGCCACCCGGTGGGGAGAGGCCCGTGACCGAGGCACAGCGCGAGAAGTACAGGCAGAAGTTGCTGGCGCTCCACGCGGAGCTGACCGGCAAGGCTCCCTTGAAGATCGAGCCCAACCGCACCGACGAGGCGCGCGTGGGCGGCGACGAGGACGAGCAGCCGCTCAACGAGATGATGCAGGCCATCGCGTCCAAGCGGAACCGGAACTCGGAAGGCGTGCTCCAGCTCGTGGTGAAGGCGCTGGGCAAGCTGCGCGACGACCCGGACTCCTTCGGCGAGTGCGAGGAGTGCGGCGACGAGATTCCGCCCGGCCGGCTCGAGGCCATGCCCTACGTGGGCTTCTGCGTGAACTGCCAGGGACAGAAGGACGCCCCCAAGGGCGGGCCCACCCGGCGCAAACTCACCGATTACACCTGAGCCCCGGCTCGGGTCTGATCATCGCTGAACAGACGGGGAGGACGGACGCGGCCCCACCGCCGCACCGGCCTTAAGGAGAGGGGAAGCACATGGACGCGACTGGATTGAAGCAGAAGGCGGAGGCGTGGCTCCAGGCGGACCCGGACGCGGCCACCGTGGCGGAGCTGCGGGACGTGCTCGCGCGGGGAGACCTGGCGGACCTGGCGGACCGTTTCTCGGGGGACCTGGAGTTCGGCACCGCGGGCCTGCGCGGCGTGCTGGGCGCGGGGCCCAACCGGATGAATCGCGCCGTGGTGCGCCGGACCACCGCCGGACTGGCGCGCTACCTCAAGGCCACCGTCCCGGACGTCACCACCCGCGGCGTGGTGGTGTGCCGCGATGGCCGCCGGCTCAGCGCCGAGCTCGCCGAGGACACCGCCTGCGTGTTCGCCGCCGAGGGCATTCCGGCGCACGTCTTCCCCTCGCTGGCGCCCACGCCGCTCGCCGCCTTCGCCACCCTGCACCTCAACGCCGCCGCGGGCGTGATGGTGACGGCCAGCCACAACCCTCCCGAGTACAACGGCTACAAGGTCTACTGGGGCAACGGCGCTCAAATCATCCCGCCCCATGACAAGGGCATCGCCGACTTCATCTCCCGCGTGGAGCCCGCCAACCAGGTGGAGCTGCTCACCCCCACCGAGGCGCACGCCCGCGGCTTGTGGCGCGACGTGCCGGACTCGCTCGGCGAGGCGTACCTGGATGCCATCCTCAAGCTGCGCGTGCACGGGCGCGGCTCCGAGTCGCTCTCCATCGTCTACACCGCCATGCACGGCGTGGGCGGCGTGTGGATGGAGCGGGCCCTGGAGCGCGCGGGCTTCCGCAACGTCCACCCCGTGGCCGAGCAGCACCAGCCGGACGGCACCTTCCCCACCGTGCGCTTCCCCAACCCCGAGGAGCCCGGGGCCATGGACCTGTCGCTCGCCACCGCCGAGCGTGTGAAGGCGGACCTGGTGCTCGCGAACGATCCGGACGCGGACCGGCTGGCCGCCATGGTGCGCGACGGCTCCGGCAAGCTGCGCATGCTCACCGGCAACGAGGTGGGCGTGCTGCTGGGCCACTACGTGCTGGTGCAGGGGCCCACCCGGCGCGGGAAGCCGCACGTCGTCACCACCATCGTGTCCTCCACGCAGCTGGGCGACATCGCCCGCGAGCTGGGCGTCGCCTATGACGAGGTGCTCACCGGCTTCAAGTGGATCGCCAACCGCGCCGTCGAGCGTGAGAAGCAGGAGGGCACCCAGTTCGTCTTCGGTTACGAGGAGGCGCTCGGCTACTGCGTGGGCTCCGTGACGCGGGACAAGGACGGCGTGGGCGCGGCGCTGGTGTTCGCGGACCTCGCCGCCTGGTGCGAGTCGCGCGGCCAGACGGTGCTCGGCTACCTGGAGGAGATCCAGCGCCGCTTCGGCCTCTACGTGAGCGCGCAGCGCAACTTCACCTTCCCGGGCGCCGAGGGCGCTCAGGTGATTGCCCGCATCATGGACGGCTTCCGCCGCTCGGGGCCCTCGCGCGTGGGCGAGCTGCCCGTGCGCAACGTGCTGGACTACAAGAAGGGAGAGCGGCTGCCGCCCTCCAACGTCCTCGCCTACGAGCTGGAGGGCGGTGGACGGGTGACGGCGCGGCCGTCCGGCACGGAACCGAAAATCAAATACTACTTCGAGCTGAAGGAGACGCTGGCCGCCGGCGAGCCGGTGGAAGCCGCGCGCGCCCGGGGAGAGGCCCGTCTCCAGAAGCTCATCGACGCCTTCATCGCGCTGGCGCGCGAGCGGGGGCAACCGGAGGTGGGTGCGTGAAGCGCTGTGTTTCGAGTTGGGTGCTGATGGGAGTCCTCCTCGTCTCGGGCGCCGCCCTGGCGCAGGAAGAGGGGGCGACGTACAGCCGTGGCCAGGGCTGGTCCGTGCTGTCGGGCCAGACGCTGGGTTCGGGGACCGCGGTGACGGGCCAGGTAGGCTGGCCGGGCTTGTCGCTGGGCCTGCTGCACGGGGCCACGTCGCGCTTCGACATCGGCGGCAAGCTCACCTTCAACTATGGCCGAGAGGGCCTCATCACCAGCGTGGTGCCGGGGCTGAAACTGCAGGCGTGGATGCGGCTGATGCTGCTGCAGACGTCGCGGGTGAACGTCGGGCTGACCTTCGCCCCCGGGCCCTTCTTCTACTTCTATGAGCGCTACGCCGACGTGGGCCTGACGCTGCCCATCGCCCTCACCGTGGGCATTCCCGTGGGCAGCGCCCTCATGCTCAACGTGGGCCTGGACATCCCCTTCTACGTCATCTTCGGCACGGGCGGCGGCGTGGTGGTGCCCGTCCTGCTGGGTGGCGGGTTGGAGTACTTCCTCGACCGCAACCTCGCCGTGAACTTCAACGTGCGCATGGGGCCGTCCGTGGGCTCCTACCCGGGCCTCTATGGCCGTGGCAGCGCCCGCTTCACGCTCGAGGCGCTGCTGGGCGTCGCCTACAAGTTCTGACCGGAGCGGCCACCGGGCCCGCGAGCACTACCAGCTCGCGGTGCCCTGGTCCTCCAGCTCCACCGAGACGGTGATGGTGCTGCCCGTCAGCCCGTGGTTCTTCACCGCGAGGCTTCCGCCCAGCGACTCCACCAGCTCGCGCGCCGCCGCCAGGCCCGTCTGGGGAGCGCTCTCGCGCGCCGCGTAGCGCACCTGGAAGCGCGGGCCGTAATCCCCGAAGTCGTCCTGGGGCTCCACCGCCAGCCGCACGGTGCGCGCCGGCAGCTCCGCGTTCCGGTGGGCCTGCACCGCGTCGCTGAGCAGGTGCAGCATCACCTGCTCCATCCGCCGCCGGCTCACCCGCGCGAACACCGGCTCGTCCGGCAGCTCCAGCCCCACCTCGCCGTTCTCCACGTGCCCCGTGGCGTGGAGCAGCGCCAGTGCGTGCTTCGCCAGCGCACACAGGTCCAGGTTCTGCACGTCGGTGCCGTCCAGCGCGCCCACGGCGCTCAGGTGGCCGCGGCTCTCACCGCTCGTCACCGCCGTCTGCCTCGGCCAGTAAGCCATCGCCACCGCGCTCATCGCCTCACCTCGTGCTTTGGATGTGTCTGATTTCACGTCGGCTCCCCCCCCACGACATGTTCCGGACGCCGACCTCCTCCTCCCGTCCCCAACCCCGCGGCCCGCACCGTCAGCTCACTTCTCCACTGCCTTGCGGCCCGCTCGCGTGCCACCCATTCCATGCGATGTGCATGCCGATTGCTCGCCACTCCGTTCGTGAGTGTACGGTACGGGACAGTCTATCCTTTCTTCCTTGAGTTTCAGAGCTTTGGTTGGTTACGCGGATGAAGCCCTACTCATGCATCGCTTTGGGTACATGAGAATACGTGGGTCAGGAGTGATTCCCGGTCGGCCGGGACCCGGGTTCAGAAGGACCCGGGCCCCGGTGGTGCGCCGCGTCAGCGCGATTCCTGCTCGTAGGGGGTGCCGAGGGCGGCGGGCGCATGGGTGCGCTGGCCCTGGAAGGCGAGCACCGCGAGCGTCAGGACGTAGGGCAGGGCGAGGAGGAAACCCTGGGGCACCACTTCCAGGAGGCCGGGGGCGCTGGAGGCCAGGCCGATGCGCAGCGCGCCGCCGAAGGAGAAGAAGAGGGCGGCGAGGAAGGCCCCCAGCGGCGTCCAGCGGCCGAACACCATGGCGGCCAGGGCCATGAAGCCGAGGCCGGCCGGGGTGTGCTGCTCGAAGCGGTCCAGCACGGCGGTGGAGAGGGTGGCCCCGCCCAGGCCCGCGAGCATGCCGCTGCCCAGCACGGCGAGCCAGCGCAGCCCCGTCACGGACAGGCCCAGGGTGGCCACGGCGTGGGGCTTCTCGCCCACCGCGCGCAGCCGCAGGCCCAGGGGCGTGCGGTAGAGCAGCCCGTGGAAGGCGAAGGGCAGCACCAGGGCGATCCACGTCAGGGCCGAGTGCCCGGAGAGAACGCGCAGCAGGGGCACCTCGGACAGGCCGGGCAGGTGCCAGCGGGTGAGCTGCTGGATGGGGGGCGTGCCGTTGGGCCCGTAGAGGGACTCGAGGAGGTAGGTGCCCCCGGCGAGCGCCACGAGGTTGATGGCCATGCCGGACACCACCTGGTCCGAGCGCCAGCGGATGCACAGGTAGCCGTGGATGGCGGCCATGCCGGCACCGGCGAGCATGCCCACCAGTACGCCCACGGGTGTGGGGAAGGTGATGGCCGCCACGGCCGCGCAGAAGGCGCCCGCGCGCATCATCCCTTCCACGCCCACGTTCACCACGCCGGAGCGCTCGGACAGCGTGGCCCCCAGCGCGGCGAAGAGCAGCGCGGGGAAGTACTCCAGCGTGGAGGACAGGAGCGCCTCGATGATTTCAAGCACGGGGCACCTCCGGGCTGGCTTCCGGCTGCCGGGTGGGTGCCACGGGTGCCACCTTCCTCGGGCGCAGCAGCGCGAGCCACACCAGCCGGCCCGCCACGAAGAGCAGGGCGAGGCCCTGGATGAGCTCGGGGTAGCTCTTGTGCACGCCGAGCAGCTGCATGCTCGTACCGCCCGCGCGCAGCGCTCCGAAGAAGAGGGCGGACAGCGCCACGCCCAGCGGGTGGTTGCCACCGATGAGCGAGATGGCGATGCCGTCGAAGCCGTAGGGCGCGCCCAGTCCGCCGGGGTAGCGGTACTCGGTGCCCAGCACGAGCACGGCGCCAGCCATGCCCGCGAGCGCTCCGGCCAGTCCCATGGCCTGGGCGGTGCGCCGCACCACCGGAATGCCCGCGGCCCGGGCGGCCTCGGAGCCCAGGCCCACCGCGCGCGTCTCGAAGCCCGAGCGCAGCCGCGAGAGCCACACCCAGATGGCGAGCGCCACCGCGAGCGCCAGGGGGAAGCCGAGGTGCAGGCGGGACATCTCCCCGAGCAGCCGGGGCAGCTGCGCGCTGGTGGCGATCTCCGCGGTGCCCGTGATGGAGAGGTGGGTGCCGGCGCCGGCCCTCAGCGGACCCACCGAGAGCCAGTTGTCCACCAGGCTCACCGCCACCCAGTTGAGCATGATGGTGGAGATGACCTCGTGGACGCCCCGGGCGAGCTTGAGGCCCGCGGCGATGAGCGCCCACAGGCCTCCGGCCACGCAGGCGGCGAGGATGGCCACCGGGATGTGCAACACGGCGGGCAGTTGCAGCTGGGCGCCGGCCACCGCCGCCGCGAGCGCGCCCACGAGCATCTGCCCCTGGGCGCCGATGTTGAAGAGGCCCACCTTGAAGGCCACCGTCACCGACAGCCCGGTGAGCAGCAGCAGGGCGGCCTTGATGGCGGCCTCGCCGAGGGGCCGCGTGAGCACGGTGAGGCTCCCGCCCTCGAAGTACCGGGCCCAGTCGCCCAGGCCTCCGCGGAGCATCCGGAGGTAGGCCCCGGTGGCCGTCTCCGCGTCGCGCGTGAGGGCGATGAACACCCAGCACATGGCGAGCGCCAGGAACACGGAGAAGACGGAGGGCAATACCGCGCGCAGCCGATCACCCATGGGCCACCTCCCCGCGGGTGCCGAGCATCCGGCGGCCTATCTCCCGCTCGTCGAACTCGGGCCGGGTGAAGGTGCCGGTGACGCGGCCCTCGAAGAAGACGTAGATGCGATCGGCCAGGGCCAGGACTTCCTCCAGGTCCAACGAGACGAGCAACACACCGGCTCCCTTGTCGCGCGCCTCGCGCAGCTTCGCCTGCACCTGCGCCACCGCGCCGATGTCCAGGCCGCGCGTGGGCTGCACCACCACCAGCAGCTTCGGCCCCGCGTCCAGCTCGCGCGCCACCACCACCTTCTGCTGGTTGCCGCCGGAGAGCGCCTGCAGTGGCACCTCGGGGTCCGGCGGCCGCACTTCATAGGCCTTCAGCAGTGCCGCGGTGCGCTCGCGTCGGCCCGCGAAGTCCACCTGGAGCCCCCGGGCGAAGGGCGCCTGGGTCTGCCGGCCCAACGCCACGTTCTCTTCTACCGTCATGGCCTTCACCACCGCGCGCCACAGCCGGTCCTCGGGCACGTGCCCCACGCCCCGGCGCCGGGCCTCGGCGGGTGTCAGCCCCGTGAGCGGCCCGCCCAGCAGATTGCCTCCGCCTCCCTCCAGCGACCGCAGGCCCGTGAGCACCTCGGCGAGCTCGCGCTGACCGTTGCCGTCCACTCCGGCGATGCCGATGATCTCCCCCGCGTGCACCTCCAGGGAGATGCCCTGGAGCGCGGGCCGGCCATCCTCTCCCCGGGCCCGGAGCTCCTTCGCCTCCAGCAGCTTCTCGCCGCCGGGCGGGTGGTACGCCTGCGCCTCGGCCTGGGGGACGCGCGACTCGCCCACCATGAGCGCGGCCAGCTCCTCGGGCCGGGTGTTGGCGGCGCGCACCTCGGCCACCAGCCGGCCCCGGCGCATCACGGCCACCCGCTCGGCCACGCTGAGCACCTCGCGCAGCTTGTGGCTGATGAAGACGACGGTGCGCCCGCCGGCCGCCAGCCCCCGCGCCACCCGGAAGAGGTCATCCGACTCCTGGGGGGTGAGCACCGCGGTGGGCTCGTCGAGGATGAGCACCTGGGCGCCCCGGTGCAGCGCCTTCACGATTTCGACCTTCTGCTGCGAGCCCACGGACAGGGTGTCCACCCGGGCGCGCGGGTCCAGCTTGAAGCCGAAGCGCTCGCAGGTGGCGGCCACCTCCTGGCAGGCCCGGTCCATGTCCATGCGGCCCCAGCGCGAGGGCTCGCGGCCGAGCACCACGTTCTCCGCCACGGTGAGGGTGGGGACGAGCATGAAGTGCTGGTGCACCATGCCGATGCCCTGGGCGATGGCGTCGCGGGGGCTGCGCAGGCGCACGGGCTGGCCCTTCACGAGCACCTCGCCGGAATCGGCCTGGTAGAGCCCGTAGAGGACGTTCATCAAGGTGGACTTGCCGGCGCCGTTCTCGCCCACGAGGGCGATGACTTCCCCGGAGCCGATGTCCAGCGACACGTCGTCCAGGGCGGTCACGGCGCCGAAGCGCTTGTGGATGTGCCGGAGGGAGATCAAGACAGTCCACCTTTATCAGATGGATGGAGGGATGGCGTGCATGCCGGATACACCGGGCGTGAAGATACGCGAGCACTCGTCGTCCAGCCCGGCTGCCGGAGCCTCGTTCATGTCATCCCATGGAATCCTCGCCCTGTTCGCGCTGCTGCTGGTGGGCTGCCCCTCTGGAGGCGACCTTCCCGGCGGAGGCGGACGGCTGGCCCACATCGACGAGGACGCGCGGGCCCTGCGCTACCCTCCGGAGCGGCTGCCCTGGAAGGCGCATCCCGGCGCCCAGGTGGCCCTGGGCCTGGTGCGCGAGAACCCACTGACGGACCGTGACGAGCCCATCCGCCAACCCATGGCCGCGGTGGTGGCCCTTCCCGGGCGCGTGGCCGTGGTCTTCCCGTCCGCGGACCATCCGGGGTTGGACCTCGCGTGGGCGGGGCTCGACGTCCCCTGGCAGCGCACGTCCCTGCTGAGCACCCCCCTGGAGTCCATTGGCGCGCTGGACGCGGTGGCGGACGAGGAGGGGCGGGTGCATGTCTTCGTACGCGAGCGCGATGTGCCGGGGCGTCTGCGCTACCTGCGCTACCTGCGCTACCTGCGCTGGCGCGAGGGCGAGCCGGTGACCGAGGAGCCCATGCCGGAGGTGCCTCGGGCCCTGGGCCTGGCCGCCTATGATCGCTGTCCGGACGTGAGCGCCGCGGCCCAGTCCTCGGGCCGGCTCGCGGTGGCGTGGACCGTGCGCCCCGAGCCCACTGCCTCCACAGTCCAGCTCGCGCGCCGCGGCGAGGACGGTGTCTGGCGGGTGGAGCAGATCTCGATACCCTCCGCCGGGTGTCGGAGAACCAGACCGACGTGACTCCGGGCCGATGGCCCCTGAAGGAGCCGCTCACGGCCGGACATCGCTACTGGGCGGGTCTGAGCAACAACCAGAAGGACTGGGGAGAGGTCTCGTCCAATGTCCGGGACGGCTGCGTCTATCCGTGGCAGTACGCGCTCGCGGGCCTGGCGCCTCCGCGCCTGAGCTTCCAGATGGAAGGCCGCACCGCGCCGAAGGATCCGCGGGAGACGCCCTGGGAAGTGGACTGCGTGCCAGGGCTCTACACGCGCGCCGCGGATGGCGTCTGTGAGCTGAGCGGCCCCACGGAGCAGGCCGGGGATGCGCGGGAGTTGAGCCTGTTCAGCACCGTGCCCCTGAGGGGAGGCCCTGGCACTGGCGGGGTGGAGGCCGGAGGAGCGCCGATCGACGGCGTCACCTGGAAGCTGATCTCCGAGAAGAACATCCAATACACACTGCCTGGCCCGCTGACGCCGGGCACTACGTACACCGTGCGCATGCCCGAGCAGGTGCGGTCCATCTGGGGCAGGCCGCGCCCCAGCCCCGAGGCCCGGGGGATGCTGCGCATCACCGTGGAGCCGCCCGGAGGCCCGCTCCTCCCAATTCCTTTCAGGAAAGTGGGCGAAGATATCCCCTCGCCCTCCGGGGAAGGGTCAGGGTGAGGGTATCCGGTCCCGTTCTTCAACCCGTGGCCTCAAGTGGGGACAGGGGGTTCAACCCGGTTTCACCCGACACCCTCACCCCGTCCCTCTCCCGGAGGGCGAGGGGATATTGGGTCACGGTCAGCGCATGGGGCGATCCTTCGTGGACTTCCCTGAATGGGATTAAACTCTCTCTTCCGGACGTGGCGGGCCTCGCCTTCTTTCCCCTGCTGTTGCAGGTCTTGTGGGAGGTGGTGACCACGGGCGGAGGCACCAGGCTGGCCAGACGGCGGCACAGCTCCAGTCATGTGAGGACATCCGAGAAGAGTTCCACGTCCTTCAGCAGCACCCACCGCACCCGGTGCGCAAAGGACAGCGTCCACTGTCCTGGCGCCCCAGGTGGAAGGGGTCGTCCCGCGCGGGTGAGGGACGGCCGCGCGGAGGCGGCTACAGGTGGGCGGAGAGGAACTCGCCCAGCTGGGCCTTGGAGGGCACTCCCTCCTTGAGGGCGACGCGCTCGCCCTGCTTGTAGAGCATCATCACGGGGATGCGCTCGACGCCCTGGGCCCGGGCGGTGGTGCGGTTCTCCTCGATGTTCAGCTTGGCGATGGTCACCCTGCCCGCGTAGTCCTCGGCGAGCTCGTCCAGGATGGGCGCGAGCCGGGAGCAGGGACCACACCAATCGGCCCAGAAGTCGACCAGGATGGGGCCCTCGTGCTTCAGCACGGCCGCCTCGAACGTATCCTCGGACACGTGAATGATTTTGTCGCTCATGTCCGGCTTCCTGGAGGTGTTCTGGGTGGGTTCGACGACTCACCGCATGGCGCGCGCCCCGGCCTCCGCAGCCGGGACGGCGGTGGGTTGCATCAGGGGGTGACTTCCCGCGTCAGCTGGGAGTCCCACGGGCACCAGTGGCCGCCCGGGAGGAACGCGCCGCCTGCCTCGTCCAGGTGGTCCTCGACGTACATCATGTTGGCATCACAGACCTCGATGGCCACCTCGAAGAAGCTGATGGTGTCCGGGTCGAGGCAGAAGTTGAACCTGGGGTTGTAGGGCTGCTGACGCTTGATGATCCGGCCGTGGACGTGGATCGCGTCCTTCTCCTTTCCGGAGAGGATGTCCCGGGCCTTCTGGATCGTTGCTTCATCCTTCAGCTCGATGATGAATTCCAGGCCCGGCGAGGAGGGCTGCTTGAAGGCGAAATACGCTGGCATCTGTGCTCCTGTGAATGGGGAGGCGGAGGCTATAGGCCCGGACCGTGACGCGATTCCATAGATGCTTTGTTGAATTGACGGGTAGGCGAAAATGTGCGGATGGACTGTCATTACACCTCGCCAGGGCACACGCTACCGATAGACTCCCACGAGACTTCGCCAGGCTCCCTCTGGGAGTGCCAGGCGGCAGGTTCGATTCCACCCGGTTACGCGCGACCCCTCGTGCCCAGGAGGCTGGTGAGGTGGGGGTTCTCGTGGGCCAGGGCTTCCTCGGCGGGTGTGAGTCCCCCTCGGTCCTTCCGGGTGGCGTCCGCCCCTGCCTCGAGCAGGACTTTGATGACGGGCGCCCGGTCCTTGAAGCGCGCCTGCTGGTGCAGGGGCGTCCAACCCTTGTCGGCATTGGGGTTGGCGCCGGCCTCGAGGAGGGCCCGGGCCACCTCGGGCCGCTGCGCGTCGAAGAGCGGGGTCCGGCCGTCCTGGTCGAGCGCGTCCACCGGCACCCCGCCCTTGACCAACTGGGGAATGCAGGTCACGCAGCCATGCTCGGCGGCGAGGTGCAGGGCCGTGGCCTTCGCCTCGTCGACGGCCGACGCTGACAGGCCCAGGGCGAGCAATTCCTTCACCAGCGCCGCGTCGTCCACCATGGCCGCCAGGTGCAGCACGCCACGTTTATCCTCGTTCAACGCTTGCAGGTTCGCGCCCAGCGCGCGCAGGGCCAGCACGCGGCCGACCCGGCCACCCGCTCCGCCATCGGGACCAAAGTGGGGAGCGGTATCCATCCCCGCTGCGAGCAGGAGGCCCGCGTCCAGGCTCCTGGCCTGTTTGCCCTTGGGGCGGCTGGCGGGTTCGCGCGCTCGCAGCCAGGAGATGAAGCCTTCATCGGAGAACGCGCCCTGCAAGCCGTTGAAACAGCTCGCGTCATCGTCATCGACGTTGATGACCTGTAGCTCGGGTGTCTCCTTGACCTGGGCGAGCAGTGCCTCGTACCCGTCCTCCGGGTCATCCTGGCGCAGTGCGCGCCAGGCCTCGAGCCCCCGGCGTGCGAGCGCATGGTCTGGAATGTCACGCAGACCTTGCGCCTCCTCCAGTGCGGCCTCGACTTCGTCCAGTTGCGCGCCGGTGGGCCGTCCGCGCACCACCTCTTCGGCCCATTGGCTCAGGGCGAGGGACCGCGCACGCTGGGCGTCGCTCAGCTTTCCTCCCGGGCGTGTGCCCCGGGTCAGCGCGAGGACCCGGTCTCGAATCCGCCAGTGCTCCGCCTTGAGTTCCCGCGACCAGCGGTCGGGCTCCACGCGTCTCGTGGCATCCATCGCCCAGTTGAGGGAGTGCAGCGCCATCAGCCGGTCCGGCTCCGCCTCCAACACCTGACGCAGCAGCGGAATGGCTTCGTCCAACTGGGGCGGCGTCTCGTCGAGAAGGCCATCCACCTTCTTCATCAGCTTGGAGACGTCCACCTTCTTCGTATCGGGAAGCGGAGACATGGCGCGGCGATGCTGCCATGAAACCCGTCCGCCCCATCGAGCAACAGTGCTTCGGCGAGGTGGAGCCCGTGCGGCCCTGGCTCACTGGAGCCAGGGCCCATGGCGCGAGTGCTACCCGTTGATGCGCACCATCGAGACATCGTAGGCGCGCCGATCGATGGAGGCTCCATCCTGGGCGGGCCGGTACATCATCCCCGTGCTGTCATCGACGTAGAAGCGATTGTTCGGGTTGGTATCCGTGCCGATCTGCGCATGGCGCGTGCCCGGATCGTGGAAGTTGTAGTAGGTGCGGCCCTGCTCGTCGACGCCCCGGCCCGTGATGACGACGAAGTGGTCCGTCAGATCATCCGCGTTGTAGTCGTCGTCCCTGTGGCTCACGCCCACCACCACCGGGCGGCCCGCATCGAGCTGCGAGTCGATGTAGTTGCGGCCTTCCTGGGCGCGCGCGGAGTCCACCGTGAGGCGGCCCTGCGTGTCCTCGCTCGTCCCGACCTGGATGCGGCGGTCCGAGCCATGCACCGTCACGCCCAGGGTGCCCACCATCGCCTTGGCCGCATCGAAGCACGCCGTGTTCCCTGGGGTGAAGCCATGGCCCCCCTCGAACTGGCTGTAGTACGGCACCTGCACCTGCCGCGCGCTCGTCGAGCCAGGTGCCGTCACCTGCCCGGAAGGCTGCGAGGTGAGGTGCTCTGGACGCGGCCGGGGCAGCGGCGGCGTGAGGTGCTCTGGACGCGGCTGGGGAATCGGCGGCGTGAGGTTTTCGGGGCGCGGCCGGGGCAGCGGCGGCGTGAGGTTCTCGGGGAGCGGCTGGGAAGCCGGCGGCGTGAGGTGCTCCGGACGCGGCCGGGGCAGCGGCGGCGTGACGGGAGCCTGGGCCGTGGCGCCCCCCGCCTGTTCCTGCCGCAGCATCTCGAGGGCCGTGGCCTGCTCGTTCACGAAGCGCTCCGCCACGCCTGCCTGGACGTTGGCGGAGCTGCTCGAGAAGTGCGCCAGCTCACCGTCGCCGTTGCGGCGGCCCCGCTCGGCGTAGATGCCCTGGATGAGCTCCGCGTCGGTGACGGTGGCCGGGTCACGGCCCGCCAGTGCGGTCGCGAAGATGTCATCCGCGCGGCCCGGACCGTGCTGCACGGCGGTGGACCAGGCCACGTCGCGCAGCGCGGCCGAGCGCGTGCTCAGATCGATGCCCGTGTTCCGCTGGATGCCCGTGGCCGCCACGTCGTAGTGCGTGGCCTGGATGTAATCGTGCTGGGCTCGATCGAACCCCTGCGGATCCCTCGCCGCCAGGTCCCGCCAGGCCGTGCTGAACGCCTCGGTGCCGGGCGTGTGGCCCGACAGCGCCGCGTGGTAGTCCGGATGGCTGGTCCTCAGCGAATTCACGAACTCCTGCGCCGAGCCGTTGTTGGTCGCGAACTGGTACGAGCCGTAGGACACGCCACCGTGATCTCCCCGGCCCGAGGACACGGTTCCAGGACCGCCCCGCGCCTCGTACTGCCGGCTGAGTCCCCCCAGCTCCGCCTGGGGCTGAGCCGCGGGCCGGAGCGTCTGGGCCTGATCCGCGGCGACGGGCCGCTGGGCCGCCTGTGCCTGAACGTCGGGCCGGAGCGCCGGAGTCTGGTTTCCACGCCGGAGCGTCTGGGCTCGAGCCTGGGTGTCGGGCCGGGACGCCGGAGCCTGCGCGCCGGGCCGCCGGGACGCCGGAGCCTGACCGCCGGGCCGGGACCGGGGACGCGGCGCGGCGGAGAAGCTGTCCTCGGAGCGGCCACGGGGACGGCGTCCAGCGTTCCGCGCGGCGGGACGATCGAAGCCGTCCGGAATCTGGAGTGTCTGCCCTTCACGAATCTTGTTCGGATCCTCGATATTGTTGGCGCGTGCCAGCGCGTCGACAGTGGTGTTGTGTTGCCGGGCGATCCCCGACAAGGTGTCGCCTGAGCGAATCCGATAGGAAGAGGTCATGGTCTCGTCGTCATCCGCGCCGCGCACGCCGGGGCGTACAGGCGTCATGAGGGCATCGTCTGGGTTATCTCGGATGATCGTCCCCGGGTTTCTTCCCCCCGGCCAGATCCGGAATTTTTCCCAGGCCCGTTCGAGGAGCGTCCGAGCAAATGGTCACCCGATTGCATTTGCAGGGTAGAATCACAGCGTTGGTGTTGCTCTCCCTATTGCCTGGTGCGCTCGCGATGGCCCAGGCGGCGGCGCCGTTGACGGGCCGCTACGAGCAGGAGGGGGGAACTCTCATTGTCTTGGAAGGCGATAATGAGACACGCGTGTACTACGAGGCGGTGTTCCCGCAGGGCGCCAGCGTGGGTACCTGCGAGTGCTCGCTCGTGGTGAAGCAGAAGTCCGGGAGCCGTTGGACGCTCCAGGGCTCCGAGCCTTCGGACAAGTGGAGCCTGAGTGTCGAGCCCACGCGGCTCATCCTTCAGGGGAAGACCTCGGATTGCTGTGGGGCGGGATGGCCTGGCAAGGAATCCTTCGACCGGAGCGGGGTGCGAAGCCCCATCGTCTGCGCGCTCAAGGCGCCCAGGGCGTACTTCTTCGACTCGGAAGCGGCTCCCACCCCTCGCAAGGCGTACGTGGTGACCGGGGACAAGGTGGAGGTGTTCGTTCCCGGCTCCGAGCCGGCCCGGGTCCCCGCTCGCTTCCAGGGCTCGCGCAAGACGACGGTGGGTCTGCTCGAGCGCAAGCACCTGGAGTGTCCGCGAGAGCGCGCCACCCCCGCGAGCCTCCAGTCAGTCAAAGCGGAGCAGCTCCAACCCTTCGCGGGGACGTGGATCGCCCTGACGCGCAAGGGCAAGGAACTCGTCATCAAGAAGCCCTGCGATGCCCACACCCGGAGCTTCACCGTCCGCCCCGCCAAGGGGGAGTTGGAGGTCCAGCTCGGCCAGGAGACGGCGCTCACGAAGGTCACCGGGCTCCAGGCCGGCGCGGTGGCGGGGAGCTCCTCGCTGACGCTGACGTACGAGAGCGGCAACACCGAGACGGTGACGTGGACGGAGGTGGATGCGTCCAGGGGCCTGGTGCGCTTGAGCAGTCCCGATCTCTTCTCCGGGGACCGGGAGTACGTGCGTGAGGACAAGAAGTCGGCATACCCAGTCCAGGAGGAGACGGGCTGCGGCACGGAGCGCTGATGCTCGTCGCATGAGCCCGCGGCCAGACGTCTGGCCGGGTGGTTGCCCGCCCGGGGTCCGCTCACAAAGGACGCGAGGGGGACTCCTTCCCGAGAACCGGTGGTGCTCCGCGCCACCCGCAGGGAGGAGTGTCATGGCCCATCCTCATGAGCAGCTCATTCGCGCCGTCTACACCGAGTTCGGCCGGGGCAACCTCGCGGGAGTCCTCGCGCTCTGCTCGCCGGACATCCGGTTTCGCTTCCGTGGCGACAACGTGCTCTCGGGCGAATACGACGGCGCGGGCCTGGCGCGGATCGCCATGAAGCTCGGGCAGGTGGCGGGCCCGTCGCTGCGGATGAACATCGAGGGGGTGCTCGCCGATGACACGCGCGGCGTGGTGTTCCTGCGCGATACCCTCACCCGTGAGGACGGCGGGGAGTCCTACGAGGTGCGGCTGCTCCACGTGTACCGCATCGAGAATGGCAAGCTCGTGTCCTTCGACGAGCTGCCCTTCGACCAGAACGCCTTCGACGAGGCCTTCCGCGCCCCGGGTGTCCCGTCCACCAACGAGCCGGTGGAGCCGGTCCACTCCATCCACTGAGCCGGGTGGACCCGGACCCCGTCACCTAGCAGATGGATGGCGGGATGGCGTACACGCCCGCCCTGCTTCCTGCTATGGGCTGTTCCCGTGAGACCCTACGAGCTCATCAAGGCCAAGCGGGATGGTCAGCGGCTGGCGCCCGAGGACATCCGCGCGTTCATCGAGGCGTACACGTCGGGGCAGGTGCCGGACTATCAGATGTCCGCCCTGTGCATGGCGGTCTTCTTCCGGGGGCTGGACTCCGTGGAACTGAGCGCATGGGCCCAGGCCATGCTCAGGTCCGGCGAGGTGGTGGACCTGTCGGATACACCGGGCGTGAAGGTGGACAAGCACTCCACGGGTGGGGTGGGGGACAAGGTGTCGGTGAGCCTGGCGCCCCTGGCGGCGGCCTGTGGGGTGCCGGTGCCGATGATTTCGGGCCGGGGCCTGGGGCACACCGGTGGGACGGTGGACAAGCTGCTGTCCATTCCCGGCTTCCGGATGGACATCGCGGTGCCCGAGTACCGCCGGCTGGTGCGCGAGGTGGGGTGTTGCCTCATCAGCCAGACGGAGGCGATTGCCCCGGCGGACAAGAAGCTCTACGCGCTGCGGGACGTGACGGCCACGGTGGACTGCATTCCGCTCATCGCCAGCTCCATCATGAGCAAGAAGCTGGCGGAGGGGATTGATGCCCTGGTGCTGGACGTGAAGGTGGGCAGCGGGGCCTTCATGAAGAAGGTGGAGGACGCGCGCACGCTGGCCCGGACGATGATTGGCATCGGCGCGGAGATGGGCCGCAAGGTGACGGCGCTGCTCACGGACATGAATCAGCCGCTGGGCCGGGCAGTGGGCAACGCGCTGGAGATCGTCGAGGCGGTGGAGATGCTGCATGGCCGGGCGCCGGCGGACTACACCGAGGCGACGATGGCCCTCACCGCCGAGATGCTGGTGCTGGGCCGCAAGGCGGCCTCCATCGCCGAGGCGCGGTCGATGCTGGAGAAGGTCATCGCGGACGGGAGCGCGGTGCGCAAGCTGAAGGAGATCGTCCAGGCGCAGGGGGGAGACCCGCGCGCCATCGAAGACTACACGCGGCTGCCCCAGGCTCGCGCCACGGTGGACGTGGTGCTGGCGCCCCAGGATGGCTTCGTCACCGTCATCGACACGGAGGCGGTGGGCCTGGCGGCGGTGGCACTGGGGGCCGGGCGGCAGCGGGTGGACAGCATCATCGACCCCGCCGTGGGCTTCACGCTGCTGCGCAAGGAGGGCGAGCCCGTGAAGGCGGGGGAGCCCGTGGTGCGGGTGCACTACAACGACCCGGCCCCGCTGGAGGAGGTGAAGGCGCGCCTGACCAGGGCGTACCAGTTCGGGCCCAAGGCCCCCGCTCCCCGGCCGCTGGTCATCGAGCGGCTGGAGTAGTGGGACAACGTCCTCAGCTCCGCGCGTACTGACGCACCCGGGCAAGCCAGTTCCGGGTGTGCTCGTCACCCTTGAGCAGGAAGTCGAAGCGGAGGGCTTCCACCATTCGGACCAGGGGCTCGTCCCGGGCGACGAGCTCGGGGATGTCCCACGGGAACGCGATGCTGGAGTGGTGCTCCTCCACGTATTGGGGGTCCACCGCCACGGCTTCGAGATACCTCGCGAAGAGGTCGAAGAAGCGGTCAACGCTGGACGCGACGGGCAGGACGAACATCTGGTCGTGAGCGTCGATATAGATGACCGGCTGGACGCCCCGAGGGTCGGCCAGAAGGGGCACTGTGCCGTAGTAATAGGCCAGGCTGGGCTCTTGTCCGAAGACGAGGGATGAACGAAACGGCTCCGCGTCGTTCCGGCGAAGTCCTTCGTTGATTCTGGCGAGGCCGTCCTCGTGTGGGCCGGGCGTGTAGAGGAGGAAATCCCCCAGTACTGCGCTCCCCAGACGCCTATAGGCGGCAGCGAGCATGGGGTCGAAGGGGGAACCCAGGAACAGCTGTCCCGAGCCCGGCGCGGTTGGCTCCGGGGTGGATGTCTCCAGCGGGAGGCCGTGTTTCCGGCACACGTCCATCAGTCGTTCCAGGCCGGGCAGTGGGGTGTCGGCTTTCATGGCTACCTGGCTCCTCTGCCCAGGCGGGTGAGCAGTGCGGAGACCTCCGCGAATGCGGCCTGTTCGGCTGCATCGAGTGCACCTGACATACTGGAGTCGTACACCTTGTCGTACCAGCGGCCGAAGTGCCGGTCGACCAGTCCGACCATGTGCTCGACCTGCTCGGTGGTGGCTGGAGTGCCGGGCGGGGGGCGGAACGTGTTCCACATCCTGTTGATGGCTTGATGCACGGGTTTGGCGATGCCCACGAGGTTGGCTTTGTTGTTGATGTCGACTGCGGGCCGGGTAGCCCGTGCGCCGCATGGGTTGCGGTCTCGCCTCTGGAGGCACCGCCACCGAGACCGCCTCATAATCGATTCGCCAGCGGTGACTTTCCCGGTGCAGGGTGAAGGAGATGCCGCCGTTGCGCTGCTCGGTGAGCAGGCCGAGCAATCTTCTCAGGTCCTGCGTGAAGGACTTCTCGTCCACCAGCGATGGTGCCTCGCCTCCGGTGGTGGTTTGTTGCCAGGACAGCAGGGTGAGTGCCCCGTTTTCGGTCCAGAAGGTGAACTCCAGTCTCGTGCCGACCCGCTCTTCACGACTGGCGACTCCCCACATCTGTGCCAGTGCCCACTCGAGTTCGGCTCGACGTGCCTCATCCTGGGTCCTCGACTCCTCGGACGAGGGCGGGTTTCCGTGGCGGATGATGAGGCCGGTCGTCCTTCCCGGTGACAATGCTCCTGGAGTTGGGAGGTGGGCGCTCTCGAAATGACCTCGAGCCGTGGCGCATCCCTGGACCAGCAGTATCATTGCCAGTATCCACCCGCATCCACGGTGGGTCATCGCATGCCCCTTCGCTTCGCGCCCATACGGCTGCGGCGGGATGGTACGGCGGCTTCCGGGTCATCCGGGCGGGCTCTCAGGGGGGAATGCGGCCTCCAGGCCCTGCCTGTGAGCGTCCGGTGGTCGCCCATTCCACACCTGATCACCTGAGTCCGTGCCAAGGGCGCGAGTGTAGGTATGATGGGGGGCGGTAGCCCGCGCGGGAGCGAGCAAGGCATGAGTGAGCAGTCCAAGGACGATGGCCAGCGGCGGGCGGATGAGCGGCGGGAATCTCCCCGGGTTCCCATGCGCATCCGCGTGCGGCGGGAGGGCTCGTCCCAGGCGTTCGACTCTCGCGAGGGCAACATCTCGCTCGGGGGCTTCGCCTGGTTCGGCACGTCCCTGTCGGTGGGCATGAACGTGGAGGCTCGCTTCACGCTGCCCGGCTCCACCGAGGAGCTCCAGGTCCGCGGTCAGGTCCTCCACGTGGCCCACGGCTCGCGCGGCTCCTCGGCGCACGTGCGCTTCCTGGATCTGCCCATGGAGACCGAGATGCTCATCGCCCGCTACCTCGATGACCTCGAGCTGGCGGAGTCCAGAGGGGGAGGCGGTTCATGAGCGCGGACATTCCCTGGGAGCAGCTGTTCGAGGCGGCGAAGAAGGTCCGGGATCGCGCCCATGCCCCGTACTCGAAATTCCCGGTGGGCGCGGCGGTGCTCTACGCGGATGGCTCGGTGGTGACGGGCTGCAACGTGGAGAACTCCTCCTACGGACTCTCCGTGTGTGCCGAGCGCGGTGCCTTCGCGGCCGGAGTGGCCCAGGGCCGGAGCAAGCCGGTGGCGGTGGCCATCGTGGTGGACACGCCCACCCCATGCCCGCCCTGTGGCATGTGCCGGCAGGTGATGCTGGAGTTCGCCCCGAAGGAAATGCCCGTGCGCAGCCGCAACCTCAAGGGTGATGAGGCGCGCTACTCCCTCGGAGAGCTTCTCCCCCACGCCTTCACCAGCGATTTCCTCTAGAGTGCGGTCCGTGGATCTGCTCCTCACCAACGGCACCGTCGTGACCATGAACCGCGAGCGCGAGGTGCTCGCGGAGGCAGATGTCCTCATCCAGGATGGGCGCATCGCCCGGGTGGGACGCAACATCCGGACCCGGGGCGCTGGTCTGCGCGTGCTGGACGTCGCCGGCAAGGTGGTGCTGCCCGGCCTCATCCACGGCCACCTGCACGCCTGTCAGACGCTCTTCCGCAACCGGGCGGACGGGCTGGAACTGCTGGACTGGCTGCGCGAGCGCATCTGGCCCTTCGAGGCCGCGCACGACGCGGACTCCATGCGCGCCTCGGCGGACCTGACCTTCGCGGAGCTCATCCGCTCGGGGGCCACGGCGGCGCTCGACATGGGCTCGGTGCGTCACTACGACGCCGTCTTCGAGTCCGCCCGCGACTGTGGCTTCCGGCTCACCGGCGGCAAGGCGATGATGGACGCGCCCGACGTGCCCACCGGGCTGCACGAGTCCACCGAGGCCTCGCTGGCCGAGAGCCTCGCGCTGCTGGAGCGCTGGCATGGCACCCACGGGGACCGGCTGCGCTACGCCTTCGCGCCGCGCTTCGTCCTCTCGTGCACGGAGAAGCTGATGCGCGAGGTGGGGCGCCTGGCCCGGGAGAAGGGCGTGCGCATCCACACCCACGCCAGCGAGAACCGCTCGGAGGTCCAGGCGGTGCGCGACCTCACCGGCCGGGACAACGTGGCCTGGTTCCACGAGCTGGGTCTCACTGGCCCGCACGTGACGCTGGCCCACTGCGTGTGGCTGACCGAGGCGGAGCAGAAGGTGCTGCGCGACACGCGCACGGTGGTGTGCCACTGCCCCAGCTCCAACCTCAAGCTGGCCTCGGGTTTCGCCCCGGTGCCCGAGCTGTTGGACGCGGGCGTGACCGTGTGCCTCGGCGCCGACGGCGCGCCCTGCAACAACAACCTGGACATGTTCATGGAGATGCGGCTGGCGGCGCTGCTGCACAAGCCGCGGGTAGGCCCCCGGAGCATGCCGCCCGAGCGCGTGCTGGAGATGGCCACGCTCGGCGGGGCCCGGGCCATTGGCATGGAGGCGGAGCTGGGCTCGCTCGAGGAGGGCAAGCGCGCGGACATCACCGTGGTGGACCTCTCCGGCCTCCACGCCACCCCGGCCGACCCCCGGGACTTGCTCTCCCCGCTCGTCTACGCCGCCCGCTCCACCGACGTGGTCCACGTCCTCATCGACGGCAAGCCCGTCCTCAAGGACCGTGCCCTCCTGACCCTGGACGCGGCCTCCGTGGCCTCGAGCGCCCGGCAGCACTCCGCCCGCATCACCGCCCGGGTCCGCTGAGGCCACGAATCCGTCACGGGTAGGGCCTGCTCGCACTCCGAGCGTACCAGCGGGGCCCGGCGAGTGTTCTCTGGCAATGGGCACTGTTCGCCGAGCGTAGGCCCCAGGCATTCGTCATACGTGGAATACGGTGGGATGGTGTAAGGTCCCCACAAGACTCGAATTCGCAGGAGGTAGACCCCGGCCATGTGGAACCGGTTCACAAGGGCAATGCGCAGCTTCTTCGGTTTCTTCGTCTCCTCCATCGAGGACCCGGAGCTCATTCTCGAGCAGAACATCCGTGACCTGAACGATCAGGTCCCGAAGATGAACGAGTCCATCGCCATGGTGCGGGCGAACCTGACGCTCCTGGAGAAGGAGAACGTCAAGTACAAGAACGACATCCGCGACCTGACGGCGAAGGTGAAGGCGGCCATCCAGGCGGGACGTGACGACCTGGCGGCGCAGTACGCCACCAAGCTGCAGACGGAGAAGGCGGCGCTGGAGCGCAACGAGCAGCAGCTCGAGACGGCCAAGCAGGCCTACGAGAAGTCGCTGAACCTGAAGAAGGCCTTCATGCGCGAGAAGGACCGCAAGACGCAGGAGGCGATGAACGCCATCCGCGACGCGCGGCGTGCGCAGTGGCAGTCCAAGGTGGCCGACGCCATGGAGTCCTTCCAGGTGGCCGGCATCGACGCCACGCACGACGAGATGGTGCGCAAGGTCAACGAGAAGGCCGCCGTCAACGAGGCGCGCATGCAGATGGCGCTCGAGTCGGTGGACCACCAGGCCGTGCAGATCGAGGAGGACGCCGAGCGCCTCCAGGCCATGGATCTCGTGAAGCAGATGAAGATGGAGATGGGTCTCCAGAGCCCCGCGCCGGTGTCCGAGGTGGGTGGCGGCACGGAGAAGACCATCGGCAAGAAGGTGGAGATCAAGTAGTCCCGTGGAACGGAGGAGGCCGAGCTGATGGCGTTGCGACGCGGACCCGGCCTCTATCCGTTCCTGGCGTTGTGTGTCCTGGGGGCGCTGTACCTGCTGGCCTCGCGGCTGGGGTACCTGGACCGCCTCCAGGCGCGTTTCTTCCCGGCGGCCAAGGAGGCGGTGCGCCTCTCCCCGGGAGACTTCCCCGCGGGGGTGGCGGCACCGGTGGCGGACCTGGCCTCGGTGCCCCTGAGGCCCACGCTCATCGGCTTCACCGCGCGAGGCTCGGCGGCGTCGTTGCTGCTGGCCACGGGTGGGGCCTCGACGCTGGACAACCCCGCGGTGCCGGCGGGCGCGGCGCAGGGCCTGCTGAAGACGGCCTACGCCATGGACGCGCGGGCCGTCGTCTTCCCCACGGACGAGGAGCTGCGGCAGGCGTTGGCGGTGGGCGCGGAGCACGGCGGGGTGGACATGGCGGCCATTTCCGTGGACCGGCTGGCGGCGTGGCTGCCGTCGCTGCGGGACGCGGCGCCGCGCACGGTGATGTTGCTGGGGCGCAGTCGAGGGCAGGAGGCGCTGGCGGCGGTGGGGGTGCCGGACCTGGCCTCGCTGCGGGGCAAGCGGGTGGGGGTGTATACCTCGGGCGCCTCGTACTACTTCGCGCTGTGGGTGCTGTCGCGCGCGGGCCTGCGCATGACGGATGTGCGGTGGGTGGACCTGCCCTCCACGCTGGACGCGGGCCGGGCCCTGCGCGAGGGCCGGGCGGACGCGGTGGCGGGACTCTGGGGCGATGTGGAACTGGCGGCGAGGGATCGGGGCGGCGCGGTGCTGGCCACCACGGCGGACGCGCCCCACCTGGTGGCCACGGTGCTGGTGGCCCGAGGGGATTACGCCGCGCGTTACCCGGACGCGGTCCGCCGTGTCATCCGCGGGCTGCTGGACGCGGGGGCCAATGTGCAGAAGGACCCGGGGCCCGGGGCGCGGCTGTTGGGCGAGGTGGCGCCCTACCTGGGAGACCCCACCGAGGCCATCCGGAGTGCCCCTCCGGCCACGTTGGCGGACAATCGGGCCTTCTTCGGGCTTTCCGGCGAGGCGCCCGTCACCTATGACGAGCTCTTCCAGAGCGCCTCGGCGCTCTACCGGAAGATCAGGCGCACGGCGGCGGCCCCGCCAGCCGAGGACACTCGCGACCTCGGCGCGCTGAAATACGTGTCGGAGGCGCGAGGGCCCTGAGCCCTCTGTCCGCGAGGCGCCTCCCTGGCGAGGACTTCCGTGGCCCGCACTCCCAACTTCTTCAAGGCTGCACTCCTGTTGCCCGCCAACCTGGTCGGGCTGTTGACCGCGGGGGCCTCGTCGGCGCTCACCGGGGAGCCACTGCCGATGCTGGTGGCGCTCGGGGTGGAGACGCTCTACCTGGGCGTGGTGCCCTTCTCGAAGCGCTTCCAGCGGGCGGTGCGCGCGAGTACGCCGGGGGCACAGGATGACGAGGCCGCGCGGCAGCAGGTGGACTCGCTGCTGTCGGAGCTGGCCGCCTCGCAGCGCGAGCACTACCAGGTGCTGGTGGGGCTGAAGGAGAAGATCCTCGCCAACTACGCGAAGCTGCCCGGTGGGCGGGTGCTGGCGGCCAGCAGCGAGCAGCGGTTGGACGCGCTGCTCACCTCGTTCCTGCGGCTGATTTCCACGCTGAACCAGTACCGCACGTACCTGAACTCCTCGGAGCGGCTGTCGCTGGAGAAGGACGTGCGCGCGCTGGAGTCGGAGCTGGGGCAGGAGACGAATCCGCGGCTGAAGGACGTGAAGGAGAAGCGGCTGGAGCTCCTCAAGCGGCGGCTGGCGCGCTTCGAGCAGGCGGGGGAGAGCCGCGAGATGGTGAGTCACCAGTTGGCGAGCATCGAGGACCTGATGCGGTTGACGCACGAGCAGTCCATCGCCATCCGGGATCCCGAGGGCGTCAACCGGCAACTCGACGCGCTCAGTGCGGAGGCGCAGGCGACGGACGAGACGGTGCGCGACATGGAGCGCTTCCTCGACTTCAGCGAGGAGACCGCGGGTCCGCTGCCGCACGGGACGCGGGTGCGGTGAGGGATTCCAGACAGCGCGTGGCGTGAGCCGTTTCGTGTCTCGGGTGTTTCCTGTGTCATGCCAACCGAGGGCCCATGGCTCACGGGAGGAGAATGACTCGGGCATTGCTGGTGCGTGTGTTCCTGCTGGGGACGATGGCGCTTCTGCTGGAGGGCTGCGCGACCGTCTCCGGTGGGAGCATCCCGCCGTCTGCCTTCGAGTTCCACGACATCGTACCCGAGCAGGGGCCGGAGGCGGGTGGATGGAAGGTGGCTCAGGTGAACATCTTGTTGTCCCGGATTTCTCGGCGCAGGCCGTTGCAGGCCTGGTGCGATGTCGAGGTCGGGGTACCCCGTATCACTGGCAAGCGACCCATCTCCACTGAGACCGCACAGCGGAGATCGGCGGAATCCGCCAATGGGGCCGCTCGCATGGTCTTGCTTGGGAACGAGACTGTATCCGCCATGGCCTGCAAGCAGTTCAGGGATGAGATGAGGCTTCTGCTGAGGGAATACATCGGTGGGGTCAGGGTGACGAAGTTCATGACCCCAGGCCTCGAGCCGAAATCCTTCCCTGATGATTGAGGTTCAAGACAGCATGGATGAGCGTTTCTCCGCGGACGCACTCGTTGAACTCGTGCATCACTATTATCCGTCGGGCATTCATGGGGACGATCCGCGGCACAGAGAAAGTGAGGAGTACAAGCGGTTGACCGCTGCGCGGCTGGCTGCGCAGAAGGAGGACGCGGGCTGGAAGACCTTTCGGCAGCGCGTTCGCGAGCAGCTTCCTGAATGCAAGCAGTGGGAGCTGCCTGGTCTTCTCTACGACCCGAGCCGCCGTGTTCGTATCTACCTGCCGGATTCGCAGGTTCCCGCGGGGGAGCGGAAAGCCGTTGTGGTGCTCACGAGTATCCTGGCCCCGATACACATCCTGCATGCTTCTCGGGAAGTGGATCTGGACGAGGAGCGGTCGAGCTACCAGAGTTGGTTTCCTCCTCTTCCGCCCGAGTACCTGCCGTATGAAGCCAGGCTGGATGCGCTCGTTCGTGAGTCGTTCGGGACCGTCCGGTTGTCCAACGACGTTCTCTTCACCCCTGTGCCGGACCTCCAGGTCGGCAACACGGGCTTCGAAGAGGTGAAACTCCTCCACTGCCTCTTCACTGACGACATCTGGTGAGGGTGCTCGCGGCTTGAGTGGCGCGGCACCCTCACCCCATGCGCTCAGTAGACGGTGCTCTGCCAGGGGAAGAGGTACGTGAGCGGGACATTGAGCCGTGCCGCCCACGAGGACTCGTTGTGCCCCGCTCCCTGGGCCACGTAGTAGTACAGGTCGTTGCCCTGCACGTACCCGTCCGCCACCAGCGCGTCCCGCATCCGCGTCGTCTCGGTCAGCCCGTCGCTGCTCGTCCCCGCGTCGATGTAGAACTTCACCGCCACCTTCGTGGTCGCGGCCTCCACCTGCTTCGTCAGCGCCTGGTTGTTCCACCAGAACGAGCTCGACAGCGCCGCCAGCTTCCCGAAGACGGCCGGGTTGCGCCGCCCGATGTAGAACGACACCAGCCCGCCCAATGACGAGCCGATCATCGCCGTGTTCGCCTTCGCCGACAGCGTCCGGTAGTTCTGGTCGATGAACGGCTTCACCGTGTCGAGGATGAACCGCTCGTGCTTGTCCGCGCCCCCGCCGCCGTACTGGGGATCGCAGCAGGGCGTGTACTCGTAGATGCGGTTGGCGTCGCCGTGGTCGATGCCCACGATGATGACCTCGTCCATCGAGCCGTTGCCGATGAGCGAGTTGGCCGTCTCGTCCATGCGCCACTCGACGCCGTAGGTGGCCCGGGCGGCGCTGAAGAGGTTCTGCCCGTCATGCGCGTACAGCACCGGGTAGCGCTTGAGCGGGTTCGCCGAGTAGCTCGGGGGCAGGTAGATGGTGAGTGCCCGCGAGTTGCCGAACTGCGGCGAGTAGAAGTTGGAGACGGTCTGCAGCTGGCCCGAGGCCGGGCCGAAGAACGGGTAGATGTCCACCGTGGCGCCGGCCTTGATGCGGTAGTTGGCGCCGGTGGACCAGGTCACGTCGTTGATGAGGGGCTTCACCTCCACGTCGCCCACCGTGTTGGACCAGGTCAGCGTCCAGGCGTTGCCCGTGGTCCACGTGGCATTCGTGCCCGTGGTCCACGACAGGGGCGCCTTGCTGCCCCGGAGGGTGATGCGGTTGCCGTAGCCGACGTCGTAGAAGACCCGGACGGTGGTGGCCTCGGCCGCCGTGCTCATGGCCAGCAGCAACATCGCCGCCAGCGTGCCTGCCCTGCGCGTGAGGGAATCGGACATGGGAGTGCTCGCCTGTTCGTGGGGATTGCCGCCTCCTGGACTCGCCGGGGCGCGGGTTGATCACCCACTCTCCCAGTGCGCTTCCGGGTAGGGCAAGGTCTCCCCCCGGACGGCCGTGGCGAAGCTTCCGCAGGAAGAATTTGACTCCGGGCCCGGGGCCGTCTGCACTCCCGTTCCTATGCTCCGCCGCGCCTCGCCCTGGCTCCTGCTCGTACTCCTCGTGTTCGCCGGTTGCTCCCGTTGCGGCGACAAGCAGGGCACCCAGGGCGTGAAGACGACCAACCCCGCCCGCTTCCTGCCCCGAGGCGCCCAGGCCGCCATCGTCGTCCCCGATCTCGGCACCTTCGGCGAGCGGCTCGCCCGCTTCCAGAACCTCAAGCTGGCCAACTTCGTCGCCCAGCTCCAGAACGCCTCGTCCGCCGAGGCCTACGTCTCCGCCATCATGCGTCAGGTGGGCGTGGACCTGCGCAGCCGCCATGCCATGGAGGCCGCCGGAATCGCCCCGGGCCGTGGCGCGGGCGCGGCCCTGCTCGGTGGCAACCAGGCCTTCTCCGTGCTCGGCGTGAAGGACGAGAAGACCCTCCGGGGGACCTTCTCCACGCTCGCCCGGGGCCGGCTCGGCGCCTCGGAGACCGCCGAGCAGCAGGTCCCCGGCGGCACGCTCGTCACCTTCACCCGGCCCGGTGCGCAGCAACCCTCGCTGGGGCTCCTCTTCACCGGCGATTACGCACTGCTGGGCGCGGGCGCCATGGTGTCCCAGCTCTCCGGTTACGCCACGCTGCCCGTGGAGAAGTCGCTCGTCGCGGAGCCGCTCCTCAACGACTCCCTCAAGCGGCTGCCCGCCGAGCGCGACTTCTACGCCTTCCTCCCCGGTGGCACGGGTTTCCTCATTCCGCCCGGCACCACCCAGGCCGTCACCCTGGCGGGCTCGCTGGGCGAGCGCGCGGTGACGCTGCGCGTGGATACGCCGTGGCCGGACACGCAGGCCTCGCTCGCCGCGCTCGTGCCGCAGCAGGCCACGGACCTGAGCGGCTACCTCCCGGAGGACAGCTTCCTCGTGGCCCGTTACCGGGGAGACCCCGCGCAGCTCGATGGCGTCTGGCCCTACCTCGTGGGCCCCTACGTCACCCGCGCGGTGCAGGAGAGCGGCTTCGACCTGGAGGGCGAGGTGCTGGACAAGCTCGAGCCCGGCCTCGTCGCGGGCGTGTCCCTGGCGCCCACCGCGCAGCTCGGGGCGGGCGTGCCATCGTTGGACCTGCGGCGCACCAACCCCTTCCGCTTCGTGCACATGGTGGTGGTGGGGGAGGGGAAGGACCCGGCGGCCCTCGCCTCCACGCTGGAGAAGGTTCCGCCCATCGCCCAGCGCTTCGGCGCCGAGGTGAAGCCCGCGGACGTGAGCGGCCAGCGCGTCTACCTCACCTCGTACCGGCAGGGAGAGGGCGCGCACTTCGCCTCGGTGGGCGACAAGGTGGTGCTCGCTGCGCCGCAGTCGCGCCTCGAGGCGGCGCTCACGAAGCTGAAGGCCCCCGCGGGTACCAGCCCCGTGGCCGAGGACCTGCGCCCGGCGCTCCAGGGGCCGGTGCTGGGGGCGGTGTTGGACCTGCGGCGCCTCGCCGATGCGGTGAAGGCACTTCCCTCCGAGGCCTGGGGCATTGGCGGCTTCGCCATCAAGGCGACCACGGTGCGCTGGCTGGACGCCACGGATGACCTCCGCGCGGTCACGCTGGGCCTCTCCGAGAAGGAGAAGGCCCTGCAGGCCGAGCTCACCCTCTGGTTGGCACCCCATTGATACGCGCACGCGACATCGTCAAACAGTACCGGGATGGGGACGGCACCGAGGTGCGCGTCCTGGATGGGCTCTCGCTCGACGTGGCGGACGGTGACTTCGTCGCCGTGGTGGGCCCGTCCGGCAGTGGCAAGTCCACGCTGCTGCACCTGCTGGGCGGCCTGGACGTGCACTACCAGGGCGACGTGGAGGTGGCCGGCGTCAAGCTGTCCGGCCTGAAGGACAAGGAGCTCGCGCGCTTCCGCAACCAGCACGTGGGCTTCGTCTTCCAGTCCTTCCACCTCATCCCCAACCTGTCCGCGGTGGAGAACGTGCTGATGCCCTCGCACTTCGGCGCCGCGTCCCCCGAGGCCCGCAGGCGCGCCGAGTCCCTGCTCGACCGGGTGGGCCTGCTGGCCAAGAAGGACCGCGCCCCGGTGCGGCTCTCCGGTGGCGAGCGGCAGCGCGTGGCCATCGCCCGGGCGCTCTTCACCGGCCCCCGGCTGCTCCTGTGTGACGAGCCCACCGGCAACCTCGATGCCGCCACCGGCGCCGGGGTCATCACGCTCTTCGAGGAGCTGAACCGCGAGGGCATCACCCTGCTCGCCGTCACCCATGAGGATCGCATGAGCTCGGCGGCCCGGCGGGTGCTGCGCCTCAAGGAGGGCCGGCTCGTCGAGGAGACCCGGCCCGCGCTGGCGGGAGGTGTGTCATGAGGCTGGCGGCGCTGTCCCAACTGGTACGGCTGAGCCTCGCGCGCGAGCGGCGGGGCGCGTTCTTCTCCGCCTTCGGCGTGGCCATGGGCGTGGGGGCGCTCGTCTTCTTCGTGGGCCTGGGCCTGGGCGTGGGCCGCGTCATCCGCGAGCGCATCTTCCCCAACGACGCGCGGCTGGTGGACGTGGTGCCTCCCGCGGTGTCGCTCGGTTCGTTCCTCGGGGGCGGCAAGCTGGACACCCCCATGGTGGAGCGGCTCCAGGCGCTGCCCGGTGTGGAGAAGCTCTACCGGAAGATGAGCGTGCGCGCCCCCGCGGCGAGCCTCTACAACGGCGACTTCTTCGGCCGGAAGATGCGCATGGGCATGGACGTCCTCGCGGTGGGCGTGGAGCCCGGCCTCGTCGAGGGGGACGTACAGCTCGGCAAGTTCGTGGACCCGGGGCCGGGCCAGCCGCTGCCGGGCCTCATCTCCACGCGGCTGTTGGAGATCTACAACAACACCTTCGCCCCGGCCCGCAAGCTGCCCACGCTCACTCCGAGCCTGCTCGTGGGCTTCACCCTCCCGGTGGACTTCAACCGCTCCTATGTGACCGCCCCGCTGCCCGACGTCGCCGTCATCTCGTCCCAGGTGCAGGTGGTGGGCGCCTCCGACCGGGCGCTGCTCGCGGGGGTCACCATCCCCCTGGACGCCGCCATCCGCCTCAACCGCGAGATGGGCCAGGACGCGGAGACGTACTCGGGCATCACCCTGGTGGCCACCAGCCCCGGCGCGGTGCCGGGCATCATGGCGGCGGTGCGGGAGATGGGCCTGGAGATCGACGACCAGGAGCGGCGGCTCGCGGAGAACGTGGGCGCGGCCGTCACGCTCACCACGTCCGCGTTGGCGCTGCTGTCCATCCTCATCTGCGTGCTCGCGGCGGTGAACATCGCCCATGCGCTGAGTGCCTCGGTGCGCGCGCGGGCCAAGGAGATCGGCGTCATGCAGGCGGTGGGCGCCTCGCGCTCGGACGTGCGCAACATCGTCCTGGCCGAGGCCGGCGTGGTGGGCGTGGCCGGTGGCTTCCTGGGCACCGTCTCCGCGCTTCTGCTGGCCCTGCTCATCGACCGGCTCGCCGTCTCCTACCTGCCGCAGTTCCCCTTCAAGCCCGAGAGCTTCTTCTCCTTCCCCTGGCCCGTGGTGGTGGGGGGCGTGCTGCTCGGGCTGCTGGCCGCGGTGGCCGGCGCCTGGTTCCCCAGCCATCGGGCCGCCGCCACGGACCCCGCCCGCACGCTCGCCGGATGAATCGGCCCTCGCTCAAGACGCTCCTCGGCAACGCCGCCAGCCTGGGGGCCCTCGCGTGGCTCTATGGGGGTGACCTGCTGGATGCCCTGCGGGCCCGGAGCGCCGAGGTGTCCGCCTTTCTGGAGCCGCCCCTGGTGGTGTGGCCCGCCGGGGTGCTGGCCGCGACCGTGGGGGTGCTGGGCGTCGTCCTGTGGGGACTGGTGCGAGGCAGGGGCGAGGACTTCAAGGGGTACCGGCTGTTGCCCATCCTCCTGCTGTGCTCCCTCTTCGTGGACCTGATTCGCGTCGAGAACGAGGTGCCCAGGCGCTCCGAGGACCTGGCGGCCCTGGTGCTCCGCGACGTCGAGGCGAAGGCCGAGGCGCTGTCCGATGGAAGCACCGTCCCGTCGGATCCGGCGGTACTCCAGTCCCTGCTCGCGGGGTTGGATCCACCCCCGTACCTCGTCCGGGGACAGCGCGCGGCGGCCTGGTCGCTCCAGGTGCGCCCGGGGTGTGAGGGTCCCGTCCGGGAGGCGCCGGGCCTCGCGGTGGGGACGCTCATCTACTGCGTGGCCCCGGACCGGAAGACGGCCTGGGTCTCCCTGGTCGCCCTGCCAGCGGGCGAGCGCTTCGGGCTGCCCGCGGTGCTGTCCGTGGACGGCCAGCCACACGTGGCGGTCGTGCAACCCACACCCCCCGAGGAGGAAGAGGGGGTGCCGCTCGAGCTCCCACTGGCTTCTTCCCCCGAGGAACCCGCTGTGGCCCCCCAGGCAACGGATGCCGGCGCCCTGGCTCCGGCCCCTACGCCCTGAGGGTGACTTGTGACGTTCTGGGGGTGGGGGACGGCGCGCGGTTGACCCTATGGAGGGGCGGTCGATAGGCTCGGCCTTCAAACACCGAGCCACGCACCCACGTGACGACCACTCAACCGAAGCGGCAGCCCATCCCGTTTGGGAAATATCTCCTCCTGGACCGCATCAACATCGGCGGTATGGCGGAGGTGTGGCGCGGAAAGATGTTCGGCGCGGGAGGATTCGAGCGCCTCGTCGCCATCAAGCGCATCCTCCCCAACATCGCCGAGGACGATGAATTCATCTCGATGTTCATCGACGAGGCGAAGATCAGCGTCCAGCTGAACCACGCCAACATCGCGCAGATCTACGAGCTGGGGCAGATCACCAACAGCTACTTCATCGCGATGGAGTACATCCCTGGCCGGGACATGCGGGCCATCTTCGACCGCTGCCGGAAGAAGGGCGAGCCCGCTCCGGTGCCGCTGGTGGCCTACATGGTCTCCAAGATGTGCGAGGGCCTGGACTACGCCCACCGCAAGAAGAACAACCAGGGCCAGGACCTCAACATCGTCCACCGCGACATCTCGCCGCAGAACATCCTCATTTCCTTCGAGGGCGAGGTCAAAGTCATCGACTTCGGCATCGCGAAGGCGGCGGGCAAGGCCACCAAGACGCAGGCCGGCATCCTCAAGGGCAAGTTCGGCTACATGAGCCCGGAGCAGATCCGCGGCATGCCGCTGGACCGGCGCTCGGACGTCTTCGCCATCGGCGTGTGTCTCTACGAGATGCTCACCGGCGAGCGGCTCTTCGTGGGTGACAGCGACTTCAGCGTGCTGGAGAAGGTGCGCAAGGCCGAGGTGGCCCCGCCCTCCACGTACAACCGGCGCATCCCCGAGGCGTTGGAGAAGATCGTCCTCAAGGCGCTCGCGCGCGACGTGGACGAGCGCTACCAGTACGCCAACGAGCTGGGGGACGACCTGCAGCGCTTCCTGCTGACGTCGGACTCCATCTTCGGGCGCAAGGACCTCATGCAGTACATGAAGTCCACCTTCGCCGAGGACGTGGAGCGCGAGAAGCAGCGGATTCAGGAGTACGCGGACATCAAGCCCCCCGAGGGGATGCTGGCCGCCCTGGAGATGGGCTTCAGCGGGGCGCCGCAGGCGCCGGCCAGCGCGCCGGTGCCGGTCCAGGCGCCCGTGTCGCCTCCGATGCCCGCCACCCCCTCGTTGGGAGGTGTGCGCCGGGCGCCCACGCTGGGTGCCATGCCCAAGCTGACGGCGCCCGCGCCCACGGCGCCGCCGGTGCCGGACGAGGAGGAGTCCGGCGCGACCATGGTGGTCAGCAGCTCCGAGTACCTCGACGAGCCCACCACGCAGCCGGGCCTCGTGGGCCCCGGGCGCACGGTGACGCCGGTGGAGGTGCCGCGTCCGCCCGTCATCGACGAGCAGCCCGCCCAGCGTATGGCGGCCATGAGATCGCCGGGTCTGGCGGCGCCGCCGCGGCCGTCCATTCCGACGCTCTCGCCCGCTCCGCCGTCCGCGGAGAGCACCACCGTGGCCCGTCAGGGCCGCAACACGATGGATGGACTGCGCGCCGTGCGGCCGGAGCCTCCGGTGGCCGAGCAGTCCATCGTGCCGAGGGCCTCGCTGGCGGCCATACCGGCGGTGGCGGGCCCGCGGCCTCCGGCGGCGCCACCTCCTCCGCTCATGGATGAGCCCGACGAGTCCACGGACGCCATGGAGCTCACGCCGGCCACGCCACTGAGAGCGGCCGCCGCCGCTGCCCAGCGTGGCGCCGCGGCCTCGTCGCCTCCACCTCCGGCACTGGCCGCCGTGGCCGCTCCCGCGTCAGCGCAGGCTCCGGGCAAGGGGGGACGCCGTCTCCCGCCGATCATCGTGGGGGGCGCGGCCCTGTTGCTCCTGCTGGCGGGGGTGTTGGGCTTCTTCATGTCGCGGCCACCGCCCATGGGCTACGTGCTCGTGAACGTGCCGCCCGAGGTGAAGCCACCGGTCCGGGTGAGCTTCGGTGGTCAGGAGCTGGATACATCCAAGCTGCCCGTGCTGCAGGAGGTGAAGGCCGGCCCCGCCCTGGTGATGGTGAGTGCCGAGGGCTACCACCCCTACACCGAGCAGGTGCTGATCGAAGAGGGCATGACGCCCAAGAGGGTGGAGGCGAAGCTCGAGCGCCTGGTGCAGATGGCGCGCGTGGTGATCGTCACCCAGCCGCCGGACGCGGAACTGAAGGTGGACGGCAAGGTGGTGCGCGAGAAGGGCAGCAGCTCCACCTACTTCGGCGAGCTGACCGCGGGCACCGAGGTCGTGGTGGAGGCCAGCGCCCCGGGCTTCAAGCCCAAGCAGGAGCGAGTCACGCCGGCCGCGGGCGACAAGCCCACGGACGTGCAGCTCAAGCTCGAGGCGGATGGCTTCGAGTTGGAGGTGGAGTCCTCGCCGCCGGGCGCGACCATCTTCGCGGGTGGCAAGGAGTGGGGCGAGACGCCCAAGACGCTGCGGCTGCCCAACGGGGTGAAGCAGGTGCTCCTCAAGCTGCGTTGCCACGGGGACGAGGTCCTGGACGTGTCTCCCAGCGCGGGCCAGGTGAAGGGGCGCCTGAAGAAGCAGCGCGGCTGCAAGTAGCGCGGTAAAGAAAGGCGCCCGCCCGGCTGGGGCGGGCGTGTGCGCCCCATCGGGGGCGGGAGGGGTGTGTCGGTGTCCAAGTCACGCAAGGCCGAGGCGGCGGATCCACTCGCGGGGCTGCCGGGTTGGGCCCAGAAGCTGGCCCAGAAGTACTACACGAAGACCGTCAGCACCTTCCTGCTCTACGGAGCGGTGAGGGACCTTCAGCCCACCACCCAGGAGGACGGCAGCCGGAGCTTCGGCACCCTGCGCACCTTCCTGTCCGAGGAGCTCTTCGGCGGGCGAGACCACGTCATCTTCTATGATCGCTCGTCGGGCATCCGCTCCGCGTCTCCGGAGACGCAGAAGGATTTCCAGCGGACCATGGCGGGCTACGACGCGCTCTACGGCACGGACTACGCCAAGAGCCTGCCGAGGGATCCGGCCCGGGCGCTCCAGATTCTGGAGAACTTCCTGCGGATGCGCCTGAGCGAGGGCAAGTCGCTGGCGCTCATCATCGACTTCGCCGAGACGCTGGTGCCGGGCGGGGAGATGAGCCACCTGTCGGCGGAGGACCGGTTCGTCCTGGCCACGCTGGAGAAGTGGGCGCACGACCCGCAGTTCCTCGGCGGTGACGCGTCGGTGGTGCTGCTGGCGGAGAACCTGGCGGACGTGTCCCAGCGCCTGTCGCGCAACCCGTACGTGGCGGCCATCGAGCTGCCCCTGCCCACCGAGGAGGAGCGGCTGGAGTACGTGCGCTACAAGCTGGAGGGCAAGAAGCTGGCGGCGGTGTCGGACGTGCCGCTGGCGGGCCTGGCGAAGATGACGGCGGGCCTCTCCCGCATCAACCTGGACCGCGTGCTCACCGAGGCCCTCGAGCGCGACGTGCGCATCACCACGGATCTGCTCAAGGAGAAGAAGAAGGAGCTCATCCAGGCCGAGTGCCACGGTCTGCTCGAGTTCATCGAGCCGGTGCACACGCTGGACGCGGTGGCGGGCCACGGCAAGGCCAAGGACATGCTGCGCCACGCGGCCAACGCCCTGAAGAAGGGGCGCATCGAGGTGATGCCCATGGGCTACCTCGTGAGTGGTCCGGTGGGTACCGGCAAGACGTTCATGGTGTCCTGCTTCGCCGGCGAGATTGGCATCCCGGTGGTGAAGTTCCTCAACTTCCGCAGCCAGTGGCAGGGCGTCACCGAGTCCAACCTGGAGAAGATCTTCAACCTGCTCAAGGCGCTGTGGCCCGTGGCGGTGATGGTGGACGAGGCCGACACCTTCCTGGGCAACCGCGACTCGGGCGGGGACTCGGGGACGAGCAGCCGCATCTTCGGCTCCATCGCCTCGTTCATGGGCAACACGGTGTACCGCGGCAAGATTGTCTGGTTCCTGCTGACGGCCCGGCCGGACCTGCTGCCCATCGACCTGAAGCGGCAGGGCCGCGCCGAGGAGCACCTGGCGCTCTTCTATCCGGAGACGGAAGCGGAGCGGGAGGAGCTCTTCAAGGTGATGCAGAAGAAGACGGGCCTGAAGCTGGACGTGACGTCCATCTCGGAGCTGATCCCCACGGGGACGCGGCAGCTGAGCGGCGCGGACATGGAGGCGGTGCTGGTGCGCACGCGCTTCCGGGCTTTGGCCAACGGGCGCGAGCAGGCCACGGTGGAGGACCTCAAGGCCGTCTTCGAGGACTTCGTGCCGCCGAGCTACCCGCTGGAGATCGAGCTGCAGAACCTGGTGGCGGTGCAGGAGTGCACCAGCCGCGAGCTGCTGCCCGAGAGCTTCCGCCGGCTGGACCGGGACCACGTCACCCGGCGCATCCGCGAGCTGAAGATGCTGCTCGAGGAGGGGTGAGGTGAGTCGGGGTGGGGCGGCGGGACGCCTCACCCCGGCCCGGTTTCGCAAGGAGTTTCTTGCCGCTCGACAGGGACGATGTGGAGCGGGCTCTTGGGTATCGAGCAATTCTGGCTTTGCTGCCATCCAGCGCAAGCCGATCGAAAAGCATCCTGCAGCGGGTAGGACTGGTTTCGATTCAACTGGAGCCTTACCGGCTGTGAACCATTCTGGCGATTCACTTCTGGTTGTCTTTCTTTTCCGAGCCTCAGCGCCGGTGTGCTCACGTAATTTATATTAAATAAAGAAGTTACTTTGAGGGGGATTAGAGAATGACGCAAACAAATCTACCCGCGTTGCTCTCCGTTGCAGCTGGTGTCTCTACGGCATTTGGCGCCATCTCGTTGTTTGCTGCCCTTTTCGTGTGGCTGGCGTCGCGAAGAGCTGAAGACTCTCTCGCAGTAGCGTTGGGGGCGGATGGTATTCCTCCCAACATAGTCTTGGCGCTCGTTCGTTCTATCAAGAGTGGAGGCTACCAAGTCGAAGCGCTTGCGGCGCTATTGAAGAGCGAGGAGAAACGAATAGCCCTGGTGACGAAACGATTGCAGTCAAGTGCTGATCTCAAGTTCCTGATGCAAAGCCAGAGGCAGCATTACATAAAGCGTTTGCTCATTAGTTCATTGGTTCTCCTTGTGTTTGCTGTTCTCTGTGCCTGCATGGGTGCTTTAAAGTCTGTTGAGTTGAGCCAGCAGATTGGCCCCGGAAGAGGCGGCGGCTCTTCCACTCAGACAGAAAAGGCCAAGGGAATTGGGGGCCAGCCAGCAGCAATAACCATGGTTGACAATAAAGCAGCAGAGGAGATTGCTCCACGGGAGCAAGCGCCAGTGGATCGACGGCACCGCGTCACCTATGGAGTGGCTGGTTGGCGAGACCTCGTCCAAGACAAACGGACTGCGCTCCAGAACTACCGCACAATGGTGCTGAGTGATGCCGCGCTGAGCTACGAAGAAAAGGAGAATCGCATAGCAGTCAGGATCTCCCAAATCCGCAACGAGGTCCGTGCCCTCCGGACGACCAAGTACGAGGCGGTCAGGAAGACTGCGGGCGTCGGCAACAGCGTCACGAAGGACACAAGCGGTGGCAGATCTAAGACAAGTGATGCTGAGTGTACCGGCGCGGGCTTGCCACACATGTATACGACTCCGAGTTTGGCGCAGGGTGCCTACAAGAGCGGAGATGACGATGCTACGCCCGCTATCATCAGCAGCAGCGGAATCGCTGTCGATCCTGCGGGGATCGTCATCGAGGATGGTGCGAAAGTCTGCGCGATTGCGCTCAAGCAGTCAGGCAAGGGGCGGAAGGTGGCGTATTCCAAAGCTGTGTTTCAGATTAGGCCTGCTCGAATCACCGCAATGGTGAATGACGAACTTGCCCTGATCATGGAGGAGATCTCAAAAAGCTCACCCTGATACGACCCGGTCACTTCTCTGGGGCACTGCGGAACTCCGAGGAGAAGTCCTCCTTGGAGATCGGCCAAGCTGACCGAGTAGTACTAGGTGTCTGGTATCTTTTCTGGTCTCGTTCATGGGCAACACGGTGTACCGCGGGAAGATCGTCTGGTTCCTGCTGACGGCCCGGCCGGACCTGCTGCCCATCGACCTGAAGCGGCAGGGCCGCGCCGAGGAGCACCTGGCGCTCTTCTATCCGGAGACGGAAGCGGAGCGGGAGGAGCTCTTCAAGGTGATGCAGAAGAAGACGGGCCTGAAGCTGGACGTGACGTCCATCTCGGAGCTGATCCCCACGGGGACGCGGCAGCTGAGCGGCGCGGACATGGCGGCGGTGCTGGTGCGCACGCGCTTCCGGGCTTTGGCCAACGGGCGGGAGCAGGCCACGGTGGAGGACCTCAAGGCCGTCTTCGAGGACTTCGTGCCGCCGAGCTACCCGCTGGAGATAGAGCTGCAGAACCTGGTGGCGGTGCAGGAGTGCACCAGCCGCGAGCTACTGCCCGAGAGCTTCCGCCGGTTGGACCGGGACCACGTCACCCGGCGCATCCGCGAGCTGAAGATGCTGCTCGAGGAGGGGTGAGACGCGGGGCGGGGTAGGGGAGTGGCTCCCTCACCCCGGGCCTCCCTACGGGGCCTTCACCACGAGCCGCAGACCGGTGGGCAGGCGCGTGGTGTCCTTGATGTTGTTCCAGCGCTTGATGTCCTCCACCGTCACGCCGTAGCGCTGGGCCACGCTCCAGATGGACTCACCGGCGGCCAGCTCGTGCACGGTGCCGGGGCGGCCCGCGTTGGCGGCCGGGGCGCGCTGGGCGATGACGGTGCCGGCGCGCTCCACCACCTGCTTGGGCGCGCTGTCCGGCCACACGTACAGCACCGAGCCCACCTTCAGGGCCTTCTTGCTGGCGCGCACCGAGAGGCTGTTCCACTTGCGCACGTCGTCCACGTTCACCTGGAAGCGCTGGGCGATGGCCCACAGGCTGTCTCCCGACTGCACGCCGTAGGTGATGCGCTTGCGGCCGTTGATGGTCTCCGTCTTGATGGGGCCGGTGGCCACGGGGCCGCGCGGCGTCCCGGCGGGCACCTCGTCCTCGGGGCGCAGCACCGTCACACCGCTGCGCCGCGCCTGCGCCACCTTGCGCGCCAGCGCGCTCTCTCCGTCCGTCTTGCCCCCGCCACGGCCGGCCGGCACCGGAATCACCAGCTCCGCGTTCAGCCGGAGCGTCTTCACGCTCTTGAGCTGGTTCATCTGCAGGATGGCCTCGGGCGCCGTGCCGTAGTTGAGGGCGATCTGCGACAGCGTGTCGCCGCGCTTCACCTTGTGGATGCGGAAGGTGAGCCGATCCTTGGGCGCGATGCGGGGGAAGTTCTCCGCGAAGCGCGGGGCCGTGCCGTGCGGCAGGCGCAGCACGTAGGGGTTCTTCGCGCTCGCCGGAGGGGTGCACCAGCGCCGCAGCTCGGGGTTGAGATCCTGGATGTCCACCACGGACACGCCCGCGGACCGGGCGATGACGTCCAGATCCGTGGCGTCGGTGAGCTTCACCTCGTCGAAGGAGAGCGCCTGCTCGTAGACGAACTCGTTCTCGGAGAAGCCGAAGGCCGCGGGGTGCTTGGCGATGAGCGCCGCGGCGATGAGCTTGGGCACGTAGTGCTTCGTCTCCGTGGCCAGCCCCTTCTCGGCGGAGATGACCCAGAAGTCACCCGTGCCGTGGCGCTCCACCAGACGGCGCACCCGGCTGCTGCCCGTGTTGTAGCCGGCCCACGCCAGGTACCAGTGGCCCAGCTCCTTGTAGAGATCCTTCAGGTAGCGCGCGGCCGCGTAGGTGGCCTTGATGGGATCCCTGCGCTCGTCCACCCAGAAGTCCTGGTGCAGGCCGTACTGGCGGCCGGTGCTGGAGATGAACTGCCAGGGCCCGGAGGCGTGCGCCCACGAGTACGCGGTGGGGGAGAAACCGCTTTCGATCATCGCCAGGTACACCGTGTCGCGCGGCAGTCCCTGGGCCTCGAGGATGGGCTGCATCACCGGCAGGTAGCGCGTGGAGCGGCTGACCCACTTGCGGAACCACTTGCGGCCCGGGCCCTGGAAGAACTGGATGTACTGGGCCACCAGCGGCTGCATCTCCACCGGGATGTCGTACTTGGGCTGCACCCGCGCCACGTCGAAGTTGGACAGGTCGGTGATGAGGGGCAGCTCGCCCAGCTCCTCGTCCTCGCGGAAGGTGGGCTCCTCCAGCGCGTCCAGCATGCGCTGGCGCAGCGGGTTGGCCAGGCCCAGCCGGCGCAGCGACTGGAGCACCTCGGCGTTGGGCCGGGCCCCGGGATCCAACGTGGCGCCCTCCAGCGCCCGCATCTCCTCGAGCTCGGTGGACTCCTCCGTGGGCTCGTCGTCGCCGTCGGCGGCCTCGGTGCCCTCGTTGCGCAGGTCCTCCAGCACCTCCTCGGCGGACTGGACCGGGACTTCCGCCTCGGGCTCCTGGGCCTTGATGATGGCGGCCCCCACCCGCAACTGCTTGTCCTGCGCGCTGAGCACCCGCATCCCGGAGGGCGGCGGAGGCATGGGCACCGCCTCCTTGGCGGGCGGAACGGACGTCAGGACCAGGAAGATCAGGCTGAAGGACTGCATGGTCACCTGGGAACCGGCTGCTGGAGGGGCCGGGTTGATTGGAGGCTCAAGTGTTCGATGCTTTTCGCTTCACTCAAACAAGCATCCGGACGGGCCATCTTCCCCTTGGATGGTACCAACGGGAAGAAACACACCGCCTGGATGTGTCTCAGGGCTTCGGTTTCACTGCCGGTGGCTGGCCGTGGCCGGGGCCGAGGATCTTCGGCACGTAGGTGGCGAAGTCGAAGTGGGGCGAGTTCTCCCGGTTGTGGCAGGTGACGCACACGTCCTGGCCGGGTTTGGCGATGATGTTGGTGCTGGACGGATCCTCGGCGTGGAGCGAGCCCGGACCGTGGCAGCTCTCGCAGCCCACGTTCTCGCGGCCGGCCACCTTGTCCAGGCGGCACACCCCGCCGGGCTTCTCCCAGCCGGTGACGTGGCAGCCGGTGCAGTTGAGGTGGAACTGCTTGCCCGCGTCCTCCAGCGTCTTCCAGGCGTGGTGGTGCTTGGAGGCCTCCCACACCGGGAAGGACTCCTCGTGGCACTCGGCGCAGGAGGCGTTGCCCACGAAGGCGGCCTGGCCCTTCTCCGGGGCCGGGCAGTCCTGGCCATGGGCCTTGGCCCACTCCAGGTTCATCTTCCCCACGTCCGCGTCGTAGGCCGTCACCACCTTCAGGGCCTCGGGGTCCGAGGGGAGGGTGGACTCCAGGGGGACGAAGCGCACCGAGAAGCTGTCGCCCTCTCCGGCCGCGGCCACCGGCGTGGTGAGCAGGGTCTGCCGGCGCGCCACCAGCTCCTCGACCTTCTGCTGCAGCAGTTGCTTACGCTCCGGGAGGATGCCGGGGAGGTTGATCTCCTTGTCCATCAACGCCAGGCGACGCTCGATGGAGGATGCCTCGCGCTCGGTGTCCGCCGCCGTCTTCTGCATGGTGAAGGAGCCCGGCTTCGCGCCGTAGGCCAGGTCCACGCGCAGCAGCGAGCGGCCCTTGCTCTGCAGGGCGACGACGGGCACTTCACGCGCCGGCTTGTTCTCCTCGCCGTCGAACTCGGAGGCGGTGTGCGTGGCCACCACCAGGTCCACTCCCAGCTCCGGCGTGGCCGCGGCCTGCTGCGCCTGTTGCACGGTGCCGTGGAAGAGGCCCAGCACGAACTGCGCGCCCCCGGCGCGGGCCTTCACCGCGGCCTGCTTCAGCCCGGCCCCGTCCGCGGCGCTCACCACGCCCACCTTGCGCGCTCCGGCGGCCAGCACCTTCTCACCGCCGGGCGCCAGCTCCGGCAGTCCCAGCCCCTGGCGGAAGGCGGCGCCGCGCGTGTCGTCCAGCTCGCCCGTCGCACGCACCACGAGGCCCATGTCCTTCATGGCCTCGGCGAGCGCCCGCGCCTTGCGCTCCTCCTGCGGCACCTGCTCCGGTTTCAGCTCCGGCTCGCCGAAGAGGCTGTCACCACCATCCACGTAGAGGACGGGCAGGGCGCCCTTGCGTGCCTCCTTCACCTGCGCCGCCGCGCGCGCGATGCTTCCGCGCATGTTCTCGCTGCAGCCGCAGGGGCCCAGGTAGCCGCGCACGTCCGCGGACACGAAGAGGATGGCTCCTGGCGCATCCGCCCGGGCGGCGGTGTTTCCCTGAGGGGTGGTGGCTGGCTCGGCGGGCCGGGACTCCTTGCGCGAGCACCCCGAGAGCGCCGCCAGCAGGGCCAGTCCGGTGACGAGCCGCCTCACCGCTTCACCAGATGATGCTCTGCACCAACTCGTCGATCTTCTCACCCATCTTCTCCAGTCCGTTCACCTTGGACAGGCTGCCGTCGGCGCCGACCTGCTCGGCCAGCTTGCTCAGCTCGTCATCCGGGAGGCTGGAGAAGAGGATGATGGGGATGTCCTGGGTGCCGTACTCGTTCTTCAGCGTCCGGCAGATGTCCGTGCCCTTGGCCTCGGGCATGTGGATGTCCGTGAGGATGAGGTCCGGCTTCCACGCCTGCAGGGTCTTCTCGAACTCCATCAACGTCGACGTGGCGATGACCTCGTAGCCGCGCGCTTCCAGCACGGCCTTCTCCATGGCGAGGGTGATCTCGCTGTCGTCGATGAGGAGGATCTTTCGCTTCTCTTGCACGGCAACCTCTTCCTGGGCGGCCTTTTCTAGCCCAGGGCTCCTATGGCTCCAAGGCTTTCTCGTGGGGATGGAATCCACGGGGAGGCGAGTCGTCAGCTTCCTTGGAGGACAAGCAGTCAGCGGCACATTGATGTTGCCGGGAGGGACGGGTGTGGGCACTAAGGCCACCATGCGCCGCGCTCTGACTGGACTGAGTCTTCTGCTGTCCGTCCTCCTGCTGCCGAGGGCCTGGGCCCTCAACGCGGGCCTCGGGGAGCCCCCGGTGTTGGACCGGCAGACGCCCTATGCCTCGGCCCAGGGGTTCTCCGCCGCCGTGCACCGGGGGGACTACGAGCTGGCCGCGCACTACCTGGACCTGGACTTCATTCCTCCCGCCGAGCAGAAGGCCCAGGGCGCCGCGCTGGCCCGGCGGCTCAAATTCGTCCTGGACCACAAGCTGCCCACCGCCCTGGCCAACCTGAGCAAGGAGCCGCAGGGAGACTCGGAGGGCAACCGCTACGACCAGATTGGCGTCCTCTCGGTGGGCGACGCCTCCTACCCCATCCGCCTGGCCAACGTCCCCGCCGCGGGTGGGCGGGTGTGGGTGTTCAACGAAGCGACGGTGCGGGCGATTGATCCGCTTTACGAGGAGTACGGCCCGTCCACGCTGGGAGAGGTGCTGCCGCCGTGGTTCTTCGAGAAGCCGGTGCTGGGGCTGGAGCTGTGGCAGTGGCTGGGCGCGGTGCTGACGCTGCTGGGGGCGGGAGTGCTGTGCGTGGTGCTGGAGAAGCTCTCGCTGGGGGTGCTGGGGCAGCTGGCGAAGTGGACGAGCAACGGCTGGGACGATGCGCTGGTGCCCGCGTGCAAGGGGCCGATGCGGTTGCTGTACTTCACGCTGCTCGGGGCGCTCGGGGCGACGCTGCTGCTGTTGCCGCCCACGGCCCGGTTCCTGGCGACGCACCTGTTCACCACGCTGCTCGTCGTGTCGGTGGCGTGGTTCGTCCTGCGCTTCCTCCGGGTGACGGCGCAGTTCGTCCAGCAGTCGGTGACGAAGGAGGGCAAGGACGCCGCGCGCGCGCGCGGGCTGCACACCCAGCTGGCGGTGCTGCGCTCGGTGTTCGAGGCGGCCACCTATCTCATCGCGGCCGCGCTGCTGCTCATGCAGTTCGAGACGGTGCGCAACGTGGGCGTGTCGCTGCTGGCCTCGGCCGGTATCGCGGGCCTCGTCATCGGTCTGGCGGCGCAGAAGTCCATCTCCTCGCTGCTGGCCGGCATCCAGCTGTCCATCACCCAGCCCATCCGCATCGGGGACACCGTCATCGTGGAGAACGAGTGGGGAACGGTGGAGGAGATCACCCTCACGTACGTGGTGGTGAAGGTGTGGGACGAGCGGCGGCTGGTCATCCCCATTCCGCACTTCCTCGACAAGCCCTTCCAGAACTGGAGCAAGGGCGGGCAGAGCATGCTGGGCCCGGTGTTGCTGCTGGTGGACTTCACCGTGGACCTGGACGCGCTGCGGGCGGAGCTGCGGCGCATCCTGGAGAACGAGGGCAAGGCGCTGTGGGACGGGAAGGTGGCCACGGTGGTGGTGCTGGAGGTGCTGGACCGGACGATGCAGGTGCGCGCGCTGGTGAGCGCCCACCCGTCGAACCTCTTCGACCTGCGCGCCCTGGTGCGCGAGAAGTTGATGGTGTACCTGCGCGCGCGGCCCGAGTGGCTGCCCACCACGCGCACCGAGTCCCGTTCGGTGGCTCCGCAGCCCGCTGCCGCCCCAGCGAACGAGCAGGCACAACCGCCTCCTCCCGCCACGCCGCGAGCGTAGGACCGCGGACAGCGCGCCGGGCCTTCCCTCCCTCTCCCTCTGGGAGAGGGGCGGGGTGAGGGACTGACGCCCTGCGTCACCCCGCGCCGGGTGGTTCCATCCCCGAAGCGAGATACGCTCCACCCCCCTATTTCCCAAGGAACCACCCTTCATGGCCGTACAGGACCTCCAGGCCACGCCCGCTCCTCGCGGACTCCACCGCCACCTCTATGTGCAGGTGCTGGTGGCAATCGCCCTGGGCGCGCTGCTCGGCCACTTCTTCCCGGACTTCGGCGCGTCGCTGAAGCCCCTGGGGGATGGCTTCATCAAGCTGGTGAAGATGGTGATCGCCCCCGTCATCTTCCTCACGGTGGTGACGGGCATCGCGGGGTCCACGGACCTGAACAAGGTGGGCCGCGTGGCCGCGAAGGCCTTCGCCTACTTCCTCACCTTCTCGTCACTGGCCCTGGTGGTGGGCATGGTCATCGCCAACGTGGTGAGGCCGGGGCAGGGGATGAACATCGACCCGAGCACCCTCACCTCCGCGAGCGAGGTGAGCGCCTACGCGGCCAAGGCGCATGAGCAGTCGCTGGTGAAGTTCCTGCTCAACATCATCCCCCACACGGTGGTGAGCGCGTTCTCCGAGGGAGACATCCTCCAGGTGCTGTTCGTCTCGGTGCTGTTCGGCGTCGCCCTGGCGATGATTGGGGAGAAGGCCCGGCCCACGCTGCAACTGCTCGAGTCGCTGAGCCACGCATTCTTCAAGCTGGTGAGCATCCTCATGAAGGCCGCGCCCATCGGGGCCTTCGGCGCGTTCGCCTTCACCATCGGCAAGTACGGCATCGGCTCGGTGGTGAACCTGGCGGCGCTCGTGCTCACCTTCTACCTGACGTCGGCCGTCTTCGTGCTCGTGGTGCTGGGGCTGGTGGCCCGCTACAACGGCTTCTCCATCCTGCGGCTCATCCGCTACCTCAAGGCGGAATTGCTGCTCGTGCTCGGCACCAGCTCGTCCGAGGCCGCCCTGCCCAGCCTGCTGGAGAAGATGGAGCGGGCGGGCTGTCCCAAGCAGATCGTCGGCCTGGTGGTGCCCACCGGCTACTCCTTCAACCTCGACGGCACCAACATCTACATGACGCTGGCGGCGCTCTTCATCGCCCAGGCGACCAACACCGAGCTGAGCATCAGCCAGCAGGTGCTGCTGCTGCTGGTGGCCATGGTGAGCTCCAAGGGGGCGGCGGGCGTGACGGGCGCGGGCTTCATCACCCTGGCGGCGACCCTGTCGGTGGTGCCCTCGGTGCCCATCGCCGGCATGGCGCTCATCCTCGGCATCGATCGCTTCATGTCCGAGTGCCGCGCGTTGACCAACTTCATCGGCAACGCCGTGGCCACCGTCGTGGTGTCCAACTGGGAAGGGGGGCTGGACCGCAAGACCTTCGAAGAGGTCCTGCACGCGCCCCCTCTCCCGGAGCCCAAGGCCGCGCCGGGGACCGCCGCGGCCGAGTAGCTCACTTCGTGAGCGCCGCCGGGTCCATCCACATCACCTCCCAGTGGTGCCCGTCGAGGTCGTAGAAGCTCCAGCCGTACATGAAGCCGTGGTCCTGCGAGTCCATGGCATGCTTGCCACCCTCGGCGATGGCCGTCTTCACCATCTGGTCCACCTCGGCCTTGCTGCTGCACGACAGCGCGAAGAGGCCCTCGGTGTGGGTGCGGGTATCGCAGAGCTGATTCTTCGTGAAGTCCTTGAAGCGCTTCTCGGTGAGGAGCATCACGAAGGCCTCGTCGCTGATGATCATGCAGGTCGCGTTCTCGTCCGTGAACTGCGGGTTGAACGAGAAGCCCAGCTTCGTGAAGAAGGCGATCGACCGCTTCAGGTCCTTGACGGGCAGGTTGACGAAGATCTTCCGGGAATTGCTCGCGGCCATGAGTGCCTCCATGAGGGGTTTTGCCTTATAGACGGCCCCTCCCGTGGAAACTCATCGGTCCCCCCGGAAAAAATCGCTAGGGGGCGAGCTCCGGGGGGAGACCGAAGCGCGGGAACAACGCCGCGGTATCGAGGAACGAGTTCATCGCGGCGATGCGGTCCCCCGACAGCTCGAGCACGATGAGGGCCCACGGCTTGTGGGGCCCCCCCGGTTCAGCGGGAGGCCGGTACTGCCCGAAGGCGGGCGAGCCGCTGGCCGAGGTGGGCACCAGCCGCGAGCCCCGGCAGCCCGAGCCCCGCCCCAGCAGCCACTGGCTGATGGGCTCGTGACCCTGGAGCCACAGACAGAAGGGGGGCATCGAGAGGGTCGCGTCCTGGTGGAGCAACCCGGTGAGCGCGGTCACGTCGTACCGCTCGAAGGCCTCGACGTACCGGTCGAGCAGGGTGGACTGAGCGTCGGACAGGGGCGCGCGGGCCTGGGTGAGGTCCCGGGTGGCGAGCGTGGCCCGGGCGCGCTGGAGGGCGCTGTTGACCGAGGCGGCCGAGGTCTCGAGGCTCTCGGCGGCCTCGGCGGCGGACCAGCCGAGGACCTCGGTGAGGAGCAGCACCGCGCGCTGCCGGGGAGGCAGGTGCTGGAGCGCGGCCACGAAGGCGAGGCGGATGCTCTGGCGCAGCACCACCCGCTCGGAGGGATCCGCGTCGGAGGGCAGGGCGAGCGCATCGGGGATGGGCTCGAGCCACTCGGAACCCGGCAACTGGGTGAGGGTATCGTCGGGCGTGCCGACGGGGCCGAGCTCCATCGGGCGCACGCGGCGCGAGCGATCTCCCAGCACATCGAGGCACACGCGGGTGGCGATGCGGTACAGCCAGGTGCGCATGGACGAGCGCTCCTCGAAGCGGTCCAGGTTGCGCCAGGCGCGCACCATCGTCTCCTGGACGGCGTCATCGGCCTCGGCGGCCGAGCCCAGCATGCGGTAGCAGTGGCCGGTCAGTGCTGTGCGGTGTTCCTCGAGGTTGGCGGCGGTGGCCATGGCCCTGGCATCTACCACTCCACCCTCTGCGTGCAAGGTCCACTCTCCGAGACTTCCCGGAGGGAGTCCCGGGCCCTCGGATTCGACTCCGCGTATGCCCCTCTCCCCCTGGCAGAGGGCTGGGGTGAGGGTCGGCTGGCATTCTGGACGGCGATCTGTGCTAGGTGTCGGGCCCCCCATGCATCTCGCGGTAGCCCTCTCCACCTATTCGTTGATCATCCTGCTGGGCGCCATCGCGGGCGCGCTGGCGGTGGTGTTCACCCGGAAGCCGACGCGGCTGGTGACGTTCCTGGCGTTCGCGGCGGGGGTGATGTTCGGGGCGGCCTTCTTCCACATGTTGCCGGAGGCGTACCACGGGGGAGGGTTCTGGGCGTTCGCGCTGGTGCCCGCGGGCTTCGTGTTCCTGCTGGTGCTCGAGCGGTACGTGCTGACGCACGCGTGCGAGGAGCCGCCGGAGTGCGAGGAGCACATGCACGGGAACACGCTGGGGCTGACGGCGTTCCTGGGGCTGTCGGCGCACACGCTGTTCGACGGCATCGCGCTGGGCTCGGCCGTGAAGGAAGGCGTGGGGGCGATGGCGCTGCTGGCCATCACCTCGCACAAGATACCGTCGTCGCTGTCGCTGGCGTCCATCCTCAAGGCCGAGGGGAAGACCACGGGACGCATCCTGGGCTTCGCGGTGCTGTACGGGCTGATGGTGCCGGTGGGGGCGGTGCTGTACTTCGCCTTCGATGCGGTGCTGCGCTTCGAGTCCCTGGCGCCCCGGGCGCTGGCCTTCTCGGCGGGCACGTTCCTCTACGTGGCGGTGTCGGATCTGCTGCCGCACGTGAACCGGCACGGCAAGGAGAACCGGGGGCGCAACCTGATGGCGCTGGCGGCGGGTCTGCTGCTGATGCTGGCGCTCTCGCAGGTGGCGGAGCATCCCGGACACTGAGCCCCACCAGGCGTGGGGCGAGTGGGCTGGCCGCCAGGTGGGCAGCCAGCGGACGCACTCCTGGCCCGGCCGCGGATTCGCTGGCTGCACGGGGCCTTCCGAGGTCGCACCCTGAGTCGTGGACCCGGAACGACCGCGAGGACCCCCATGCTCACCGTTGATGAACTGATGACCCGGGAGCTGGTCACCCTGAAGGAGGACGATGACATCGTCCGGGGGGATGACCTGCTGGCCGAGTACGACATCCGCCATCTGCCCGTGGTGAAGGACGGGAAACTCGTCGGGCTGGTGAGCCATCGGGACCTGATCCGGGCCCTGGCGCGCCACGAGCGGAGCCCGGGCTCGCCGCCGATGCAGGTGCGGGACATCATGACGCGCGCGCCGGAGACGTTGAGGCCCCGGAGCTCGGTGCGCGAGGCGATCCACAAGCTGCTCGACCGCAAGTTCGGCTGCGTGCCGGTGGTGGAGGATGGGGAGCGGCTGGTGGGCATCCTCACGGAGACGGATCTCATCCGGCTCGCGGGCCGCCTGCTGGACAAGGACGAGCGGCACTGAGACGAGCGGCACGGAGGCGCCTCACCCCATCGGTAGGGCCTCCTGTTCTTCTTCCATTCCGTGCACCGTCAGCACGGGGCAGGTGGCCCGGGCCACGACCTTCTGCGCGACACTGCCCATGAAGAGCCGGGCGAGTCCGGTGCGTCCATGGGTGCCCATCACGACCAGGTCATACCCGGTGTTCGCGAGGCGGAGGATGGTGTCGGCGGCGGAGCCCCGCTCCAGCTGGAGCCGCAGGGGGACGGAGCTGGAGTGGTAGCGCTCGGCCCAGGCGTGTAGCAGCCGGCCCGCATGGGCGAGGCCGCTCGAGTCCAGCGGACCTCCCGGGTCTCCTGCCTCCAGCATCAGGCTCTCGGCTTCCATGGTCTGGGGCGGCTCCCAGACGTGAAGCAGGTCGATGGAGGCGCCCATCCGTTCACCGAGCGAGAGGGCGTACTGCATGGCGCGCCGCGAATATTCCGAGAAGTCGGTGGCCACCAGGATGCGGCGGATGGGTTGGGCCATCATGGCTGTCTCCACGCGAGCGGACCCGTGGGCCCGCGACTCCACTGCCTTCATGGAACATGTGCCGTGAGGCCCTTGTGGGCCGTCCACATGGTGGACGCTAGGGTTGGCCGGAAGGCGCGCGGCCATGCTTGCTTTTCGGCCCGGGGCGCAGAGGATGCGCGGCGCCGCCAGCGCGGCATTCCCGCCCCATGGAACGACTCTCCGACTGGTACGATCATCCCGAGTATTACGAAGCCATTTTCGGCACGGACACCGAGCGGGAGATGGATTTCCTGCTGGAAGTGGGCCGCCGCTACGGAACGGGAGGCAAGCGGCTGCTGGAGCCCGCGTGCGGAGCGGGCCGGCTGGTGGCCGAGGCCACGCGCCGGGGCTGCCAGGTGGTGGGCTACGACATCTCCGAGAAGATGCTGGCCTACGCGCGCCAGCGCCTCACGCCGGCGCAGCGCAGGCGGGTGCGCCTCTACGCCTCGCGCATGGAGACGTTCCACCGGCCGGAGCTGGAGGGGCAGATGGACCTGGCGTTCAACCTGGTGTCCACGTTCCGCTACCTCGACAGCGAGGCGGCGGCGCTCGAGCACCTGGAGGGGACGCGGCGGCTGCTGAAACCCGAGGGCCTGTACGTGCTCGGCTTCCACCTCACGCACTACCCGCGGCGCAAGCCGGAGCATGAGCGCTGGGTGGAGCGGCTCGGGAAGGACACGGTGGTGTGCAACACCCACGAGGGGTTGCCGGAGCGCCGCCTGAGACGCTCGGAGATGCGCAACCGGCTGAGAATCACCGGGCCGGGGAAGGACCTGCTCATCGAGACACACTGGTACTTCCGCACGTACGACCTGGCGCAGGCGCGGCGCCTGTTCCGCCGGGCGGGACTGCGGGTGGTGGAGGTCTTCGACTTCGACTACCAGGTGGAGACGCCGCGCAAGCGGGGGGAGATCCGGCTCGACAGCATCTTCGTCCTGCAACCCGCGAAGAGCCCCGCATGAAGTCACCGCTCAAACCGCTGTTCCTGCTCGCGGACAGCTCGCTGCTGTTCTGGCGCGTGGGGGACAAGCCGTTCCTGGACTGCCTTCGCGTGCTGACGGGGGCGGACCTGGCGGTGCCGCCCATCCAGGCGGCCTACCTGGGCGCGTCCAACGGAGACGTGCCCGCCTTCTTCGAGCTCTTCACCGCGGCGATGGAATTGGCGGGCATCACCCACTGCCGGATGATTCCCTCGCGGCCCACGGACGAGGACCGCGAGTGGCTCGCGGGGGCGTACGTCATCCTGCTGGCGGGAGGAGATCCGCTGCTGGGCTGGGAGAGCTTCCGGGAGAACGGCCTGGAGCCCATGCTCCGGCAGCGCTACCTGGACGGCGCGGTGCTCATGGGCATCTCCGCGGGGGCGATGCAGCTGGGAGAGCGGGCGTGGAATGAGGTGGGGCCCGGTGGGCCGGAGTTGTTCCCGGTGCTCGGACTGGCCCCATTCATCGTGGGAGCGCACGAGCAGCCGGAGTGGGCGGGGTTGAAGCAGGCCATGAAGGAGGCCGGCCCGGGGGCGCGAGGGATTGGTATCCCGGCGGGAGGAGGAGCCCTGTTGCATCCGGACCAGAGCCTGGAGCCCGTGCGCCACCCGCTGGTCGAGCTGCGCCACGAGGAGGGCACGTTGCGCGAGACGTTGCTCTACCCACCGCGAGAGCCCTACCGGGGCGAGGTGCGGCTGCGGCCTTCCACGCTTCTTCAATGACAGATGAGCTGAACCGGACGAAGTGCGGGAGAGCCCCATAACCGGGGCATGCCCACTGCCCCGGTTGAGCCGCGATGACACACTCACCCTTCCGCTAGAACACCGGACGGTTTGACGGTCTTTTCCTCAAGGAAAACAGCTACTTAGAACAATGGCAATATTTCATATGTCATTGTAACTGGCTGGAATCCTTGAGGTTTCTATCAAACCGGGCGGTGTTCTAGGGGAGGGACGTCTTCCTCCATGTTCCGACCACGACGCGCGACAAATGGAGGCACTGCGCTCATACGCTTGGCCTCGACGAACTCGACAAAATAATCTTTGTCGACAAGTTGGACGCGGCCCACCATCACCGAACAGGCAACCACTGCCGACTGTCCGCCATAGGCGCATCGATACACATAAACCCGCTCCTTGGCCGCCTTGGCCTGTTCGCAGCGTCTGGCGACCTCTGAGTCGGTAGTAATGGACCTGAGGCAACCACTCTTCTGATCCCAGTCGTTTATCCAACGAGACTTCTTTCGGGCAGCTTCGTCACGGTCGTGGTGGACGATCAGGTATAGAGCCATGGGCGTCGGGCGCTCCCTTCCTCTTTGGTACATAGACCTGAAATGGAGGGCGAGGAAGCCAAGAGGGCGGCTCCTACGGGCGGGAATGCTCTTGTCTGCCTGCCCACTCCCGCGGGGAGGGATTCCTTTTCCATGCGCCATTACTCCAATCTGATGGAGCCGCTGTCTCCATTGTCAGGTGAGGAATGCCGCCATGAGTCTCGAGACGTGCTGGCCAGGGTCTTCGCCTTCATCTCTTCCAGGGTCACCGCCTGCCTCGCTGGCTGACGTGCTGGGGGCCCGGCGGGACGACATCCTCCATCACTGGGTGGAGAGGCTGCGCGAGGAGCAGGTCACGGAGCCTCGTGCCCGGAGCGTGTTGGAGAGTCACCTGGGGGACTACCTCCAGGAATTGGCAACGGCGCTGCATCGGACCGGGCAGGACGGAGCCGCCGCCGTCCCAGAGGAGAGCAACGTGGCCCGGGAGCACGGCCGCCAGTGCCTGTGCATCGGCTTCAGCCTGGCGGTGCTGGCGCGGGAATACGGCGTGCTGCACGAGTGCATTCTCGATTCGATCGAGCAGACGGGGGCACGCGTCACCCTGGCCGAGCTCCGGGCGCTTGCCACTTTCATCATCCACGGTATCGCCGATGCGGCCGACGAGTACACCCGCCAGCGAGATGCGTCGCAGCGGCTCAAGGAGGTCCAGCTCCATGAGTTGTTGGACCATGCTCCCGCCGCCATCTATGCCAAGGACGCCGAGGGCCGTTTCATCGTCGCCAACCGCTACCTGCAGGAGCAGATGGGGCACTCGCTCGAGGAAATCCTTGGACAGGACGACTTCGCCTTCTTTTCCAAGGAGCTCGCCGGCATGTACCGGGCCCATGACGCTCAGGTCCTGGCCGGTCAAAGCTGTGTCATCGAGGAGGAATCGTTTCACCAAACCTTGGGACCGCGCATGTACCTGTCCACGAAGTTTCCCTTGGGCGGGAATGGAGGCACTCCTACGGCCATTGGCGGCATCTCCACGGACATCACCGAACGGAAGGAGAGCGAGGCCGTTCGGGCCCGGCTGCTGCGCGAGGCCGAAGCCCAACGCGAGCGCCTGGACTCGATCCTCCAGCAACAGTTGCCGGCCTACATCCTGGTGATGCAGGGGCCCGAGCACATCATCACCCTGGCCAATCCCATTACCAGACAGCGCCTCGGTGGCCGGGAGATGCTCGGCAAGCCCATGCGCGAGGCGCTTCCGGAGTTCGTGGATCAGGGCTACGGCGAGCTGCTCGACAACGTCTACCGTATGGGCAAGCCCATCGCGGACAACGAGGTCCCGGTGTGGTTGTACCCACCCGGTGGGGGAGCGCCCGAGGAGCTCTTCTTCAACTATGTCTACGCGCCCACCCATGGGTCGGACGGCCAGGTGGATGGCGTCTTCGTGCATGCGGTGGAAGTGACGGAGTTGGTACGCGAACGCCGCAGGGCCGAAGAGGCGCTGGCCCTGCTGGATACCCTGCTCACCACCGCTCCAGTGGCGATGTCCTTCCTCGACCGCGACCTGCGCTACGTGCGCGTCAACCAGATGCTGGCCGATGTCCTCGGCCTTCCCATCGAGCGGATCCTGGGCCATCGACTGGAGGAGCTCTCTCCCTCCTTCGCCTCCCAGCACACGCCCCATCGCCGCCAGGTGCTGGAGACGGGACAGCCGGTCTTCGGAGTGGAATTGACGGGTACCCTCGCCGCGATGGACGGAGAGATCCACCACTGGCTCTGCAACCACGCCCCGGTGCGCAACCGGGCCGGCGAGGTCATCCTCGTGGCCACAGTGGCGCTGGACATCACCGAGCGCAAACGCGCCGAGAGTGCCACCGAGGAGCGATTCCGCCTCCTGGTGGAGGGCGTGGAGGACTATGCCATCTTCATGCTCGACCCCAAGGGCCGGGTGACGAGCTGGAATCCGGGAGCCGAGCGCATCAAGGGCTGGAAGGCGTCGGAGGTCCTCGGCCGCTCCCTCTCCCGCTTCTACCTCCCCGGAGACGTGGTGGCTGGCGTTCCCGAGCAGGCCCTGCAGCTCGCCGCCACCGAGGGGCAGTACCGCGCGGAGATGCCCCTGGTGCGCAAGGACGGCAGCCAGTTCTGGGCGGATGTCCTGCTCACCGCCCTGCGCGACGAGCGGGGGAACCTGCGTGGCTTCGCCATGATCACCCGCGACATTTCCCCCCGCCGTCAAACCGAGGAGGCGCTGCGCGCGACGACCCAGCGGATGCAGGCCATCCTGGAAACGGCGGTGGATGGAATCATCACCATCGACGAGTGGGGCCGCATCCAGAGCATCAACCCGGCCACTGAATGCATCTTCGGCCGTTCCCCCGAGAAGCTCCTGGGCCACGACTTCCTCCACCTGCTGCCCGAGCCGTACCTGAGCGGCAACATCGAGCCGGGAGGGTGCAAGCTGCTGGGCAGTGGGCGCGAGGTGAAGGGCTGCCGTGAGGACGGGAGCCTCTTCCCCCTGGAGCTCTCGGTCAGCGAAACGCGACTGTCTCAGGGTCGCTTCTTCACCTGCATCGTGCGCGACATCAGTGCGCGCAAGCACGCCGAGGAGGCTCAGGCCCTGTTCATCCAGGTGGGCACGCTGTTGTCCCAGTCGCTCGACGTCCTCACCACGCTCAAGAGTCTCGCCTCCCTCGTGGTGACCCATCTGGCTGACTACTGCCTGGTGGACCTGTTGGGAGAGGACGGGAAGTTACGACGGCTGGAGGTGGCGGCACGGGACCCCGAGCGCCAGCAGCTCATCCGCCGCTCCATGCCGCCTTCCCTCCAACTGGACGTCAGCGCCCTGCTGTACATCCTCGAGGGGGGCGTGCCCGTGGCCGAGCCAGAGCCCTCCCCAGAATGGCTGGATGCCCTCTCCGGCAGCACGAAGCAGCACCCATCCCTCCTGGAGTCGCTTGGCCTGAAGTCCCTCGTCCTCGTCCCTCTGATGGCCCGTGAGCGCAAGCTGGGCCTCATCTCCTTCGCCTGGAGCCAGCCCCGCTCCACGTGCTCCACCACGGACCTGGAAGTGGCCCGGGGTGTGGCCGAGCGCGCGGCCATGGCGCTCGACAATGCGCGTCTCTATCAGGATGCCCAGGCGGCCATCCGGGTGCGTGAGGATGTGGTGGCCATCGTCAGCCACGACCTGCGCACTCCCCTCAATGCCATCAGTCTGTCGGCCACGAGCCTGCTCAACCGCGAGGGCGTGGACGAGCGCACCTCCAAGGCCGCCACCCGCATCCGCGCGGCAGCGGACCGGGCCAGCCGGATGATTCGGGACCTGCTCGACTTCAATCAGGCGCGCATGCGGGGTCTTCCCGTCCATTGCGGGCCCCTGGACTTCCACGCTCATGTCCTGAGGGTGGTGAGGGAGGTGCGGGTCGCCCATCCAGACAGGTACATCGGGTTCCACGCCAGTGGAGAGGGGCAGGGCCAGTGGGATGGGGACCGGCTGGCCCAGGTGGTAACCAACCTCGTGGGCAATGCGATCCAACACAGCCCCGAGGGCTCTTCCGTGCGGGTATCGACCCGGAGCGAGGGCTCGAGTGTCCTGCTCGAGGTGCACAATGAGAACGCGGGGCACTCCATCCCGCCAGAGGTGTTGTCGCACCTCTTCGAACCCTACCGGCGGGGGGCCGAGGCCGGGGCGGGTCAGGGCAGCCTTGGTCTCGGGCTCTTCATCACCCAGGAGATCGTCCACGCTCATGACGGGAGCATCCACGTGCATTCCACGCCGGAGGAGGGCACCACCTTCACGGTACGTCTGCCGCGCCAACCGGTTCAGCGATAGCACCGCCCGGCGCCAACTCCCCTGACACAGCGGGTGGTGACCCCGGACACCAGGTGGTGAATGCCGTCACCATGCCGCGCGAAGCGGGAGGACGGCCGTGCTCGTCCCAACCCGCTGATTTTCCGAGCGCGGAGGGGGGCCGGTCCCGTGCGGGCGGTGGAGGCAGGGGTTGGCATACCTCCTGCTTTGGCAGCCACGCCATGTCCATCCACTCCGTCTCCCACCGCCCCGTCATCGCTCCCCACCTCCAGCCTGTGTCGTCGCCAGCCCAGCGGGTGGAGTGCACCCCGGCGTCGCGGCCTGGGAATGACCTGCGGCGGATGCTCATGACGGACTCCTTCGAGCAGGGCCCGCGCAGGCCAGGCGAGGTCATGGGTGCCTTCGACAAGACCTTGAATCAGGTGTCGCAGGTGCTCGGCGAGCTCATGCACCTGCGGAAGGGCCTGGAGGGACAGCAGGGACGCCCGCTTGTCGACCTGAGCGGAGGCGCGGCTCTCTCGCCCTCCAAGGCCTCGGCGTCCACCGGTGCGGCCAACACCCAGCCCCTGGGTCCTGGCTCCGAGGCGGGTCCCGGGTTCGGTGCTCCATCCGCCGGTTCTACCGAGCAGGTGGATCCGAGCACGCCGTGGCTGGCCAAGAACAACGTTGGCTCGCCGTACAACAGCAACATGCTGCTCATCGAGCCGAGCCAGAAGAGCCAGTACAAGTACACGAACACGTTCACCAACGACACGAACCAGCCGCAGACCATCACCCTCTGGAACAAGACGGGCGAGAACGGCAACCCGAACGACGGACAGAACTTCGACAAGAGCACGCCCAAGACGTTCACGCTGCAGCCCGGCGAGTCGCGAATCGTGGCGTTCGACACCAACAGCAGTGTGGCGTGGTGCGCATCGAAGGACGGCACGGCGAAGCCGGGCGCGAACTCCGGTCAGACCTGGGGCGAGGCGACGTTCGCGAACGGCGCCACGGGCTGGAGCGGCTACGACACCAGCCAGATCAGCCCCGCGGGCCACAATGGCAAGATGTCCATCTCGAACGAGGCCACGGGTCACACCGTGACGGAGGCCAACGCATGGCAGACGCCCTCGGATGACCCCTCGGGCCGCGATGTGGGTGTCCCCGCCGGCCCGCTGAACCTGGTCACGACCTTCAGCTGAGTCGTGTCCATCGCAACGGCCAGGGAGCCGCGTAAGTGGCTGGAACTCCTACGAAAACCGCTCCCTCGTGCCCTCGGGTTTCTCCTCCGGCGTCTCTATCCGGTGGGGGGACGCAACCTTGGTCCCCCAAAATCCGAGAATTCTTCATGTCCAATAAGATTGGTCCCCGAGCGGTCGTCCTGAAGGCCGGTTCGCACGGACCGGCGGTGCGGAAACTCGAGAACGAGTTGAAGGAGCGCGGGCTGCTCAAAGGTCCCGTCGATGGCCACTACGATCGGCGGACGGCCGAAGCGGTGAAGCGCTTCGAGCGCGCCAACGACCGCAAGGTGGACGGACAGGTCGGAAGCTGGATCTACAACAAGCTCCAACTCGGCGATCGCTTCGACGGGCCCAAGGGAAACCAGGGCGGTGGTTCGGTGCACGGCGGCAGCCCGGACAACGCGGGTGACACCGGCAAGACCGGGACGTTCCGGACGGTGACCGCGAACATCAAGTCCAACCCGGAGATGCCGCAGGCCCAGGTCCTCCACGATGTGCGCAAGGCCGCGGCGCAGGGTGATCTGATCGGCTGGCAGGAGATCAGTCCCCCCCGGTACTTCGACGCCATCAAGAGCCTCGGCAAGGAGTGGGGCCACTACATGCCGAAGGATGGCAACCTCCGCATCCCCGTTCCCATCTCCTGGAAGAAGTCCGAGTGGGACCTCCAGGACGCGGGCTTCAAGCGCACCCACGACGGCAAGGCCAAGGTGTCGCCGCATCGGTACATCACCTGGGCGAAGCTGAAGAACAAGGAGACCGGTGAGGATGTCGTGCGGATCAACACCCACCTCGTCTCCGGCGCCTGGACGAAGTCCAAGCTGGGCCGCCCGACCACCCCCTGGCGGCAGGAGATGTGGAAGAAGCACATGGCGCAGCTCGACTCGATGGTCGAGCGCTTCGAGAAGCAGGGGCTCAAGGTCGTGGTGGGCGGTGACTTCAATCGCAACCACTACAAGGTGCTCGGTAACGACGTGGTCTACGACAACAAGCTCAACGTCGGGACCCACGGCAGCAGCACGCTCGATTACCTGATGCACACCCGGGATCGGGAGCTGGAGCACGTCCGGACGAAGTACGAGCGCGGTCTCCACTCCGACCACGACGCGGTCGTGGCGACCTACCGGCTCAAGTAGCCGGCTGGGCCCTCCACACCGCCCGGGGGGCTTGCGTCTCCCCGGACGGCGCGAGTCACTGCGCGCGGGCTACTCCACCCAGTTGATCTTGCCCAGACCGGCGGGGATGAGATCACACACGTAGACGGTGTGGTCGTAGGGGTTGTTGTCGTAGACGCCCCGAGCCGCGATGCAGCGCGCGTTCGAAGGATACGGGGCGTTCAGGTCCTGCGCGAGCTGCTGGCAGGGCGCGTGGTCCGTCAAACCTCCGCACTCCTCGGTGCACTGGTCAGCGCTGATCCAATACGGGTTGTAGGTGGGGTACGAGTCCATCTCGTGCCAACACAGCCCGGACGCACAGTCCGTATCGGCGTTACAGCCGGTGCCGGTGGCGTTCAGGCTCTGCGTCTGCCCCTCGAGCGCCGGGGTCTGTTCGGGGGCCGTGCTGCCACAGGCGGCGAGGCCCAGCGAGATCAACGAGACGGACACTGCGAGGAAGTTCCGCATGGAGGAAGTCCTTTCCAGGTGAAGAGAGAGAGGGAAAACAATCATTCCTCGCGAGCAAAGCCAAGTGGCCTTCTCGTGAATTCTAGGTGTGCCCCACGCTCACACTCTTCGTGTCTCCGGCTGACGCCCAATGCGGCCGATGCAGTATCCGCACGGCCATGCACGCGAGGTTCGCCCCCGGCCCGGTACCGAGGAGCAGGAGGGTGTCTCCCGCGTCCAGCTCGCCGGAGACGAGGAGGTGGTCCAGCGAGAGCACCTGGTCGCTGGCGCCGACGTGTCCGATGGTGCGGCCGTACTCCCAGGTCAACCTGGACATGGGCAGTCCGAGCGGGACCGCGGCGCGTTCCCGTACCCGCTCCTCGGACCAGTTGACGAAGGCGACCCGGGTGATTCCAGACATGTCCAGGTTCGCTTCCTGGAGGGTCTTGTCGACGACGGTCCGCAGGGTCCTGTTCATCGTCGCCGCCATTTCCCGCGGGTCCACGCTCGTGGTCGAGAACCACTGCTCCTTGGCCCTCCCGAGGTCGAGCTGTGTGGTGCCCAGGGTCACCTCCGGCGGGAACAAGGGGGTCGAGCCCCGGTGCCTGTCCTCGTACTGGGGGAGTGTCACCGAGTTGATCGCCTCCAGGCGTGCGAAGCCGGTCCTCCGGGTGAGCAGCAGCGCGCACGCACCGTCGCCGAGCGGGGAGTGCGGAGTGGAGCGCCATCGGTCGATCATCGGGGTGCCGTAGTTGTCCGCCGCGGTGATCAGCGCGGCCGTGTGCTCCGGTGCCGCCATCAGGTGAGCCGCGGCCAGTTCGCAGGCGCTGAACATGCCCATGCAGGCCTGCCGGATCTCCGCCGCGGTCGCCTGCCCGGCGCCGGTGTGCCGCTGGACGTAGTACTGGGGACACCAGCCGTGTGGTCCCTGGAACCAGGTGCTGACGTACAGCAGGAGGCTCAGCGCCGCCGGGTCCTGGCCGGCGCGATGCATCGCCTGCCTGCTCGCCCGGAGCGCCATCTCCGGCGCGGGCAGATCGCCTGCGATCGTAACGCTCGTGATGCCGTACCGTCTGGCCTCGGCCTCGCCCAGGTGTCCCCGGGCCACGGCCCACTCGACTGGCACACGATCGGGAAGGTGGACCCCGGTGGCACCGATGAACACGCCTGGGGTTTTCATGAGAGCTCCCTGTCCGCCTGGTACGGGGCGCGCAGCTCCCGCTTGAGCACCTTGCCGGTGGGCGCCTTCGGCAACCCGGCGATGAACTCCACCGAGCGGGGTTTCTGGTAGGAGGCCAGGTGCCTGCGGGCGACGCCGATGATGTCCTCCGCTGTCGCCGTCTGGTTCGGTTTGAGCACCACGAAGGCCTTCACCGATTCTCCCCATTGCTCGTCGGGCACGCCGATCACGGCGCACTCCAGGACGGCCGGGTGTCTGCCGATCGCCTCCTCCACCTCGACGCTGTAGATCTTCTCTCCACCCGAGATGATCATGTCCTTCAGCCGGTCGACGATGTACAGGTAGCGCTCGTCATCCCAGGTGGCCACATCGCCGGTCCGCATCCACCCGTCCTGGAGGATGGCCGCGGTCAGGTCCGGCCGCCGGAAGTAGCCGAGCATGTTGGCCTGGCTGCGGACCACGATCTCTCCGGGAGTCCTTCCGTCGCGCGGCACGTCGTGGCCATTCGCGTCGACGACCCGGATCCGGGTGCCGAAGCCCTCGCGGCCACAGGAGCGCAGCCGGTGTGGATGGATGCCCCGCAGCGCGTTGCGGTGGTCCTCCTGGGACAGGAACGACATGGTCACTCCTTCCGTCTGCCCGTATCCCTGGATCAAATCGCACGGGAAGGCCTCCGCCGTCGCGCGCACCATCGCGCTGGGCATCGGGCCGCCGCCGTACTGGATGTTGCGCAGACTCGACAGGTCGTAGGTGTCGAACCCCGGTACCTCCAGCATCCAGTTGAGCATCGTGGTGATGCCGAGGAACGCGGAGACCCGCTCCTGCTCGATGACTTCCAGCGTCCGCCGGGCGTCGAAGTTCATCAGCACCACGGGGCAGCCGTGGGCCAGGTAGTTCATCGAGAGCACCACGGGGATGTGGAACATCTGCCCGGTGAGCAGGTAGATGTCCGAGGGCACGATCCGCTCCGCCACCGTCTGGTTGAGCATCCCGGCGGCCACACTGCGATGGCTGTGCACCACGCCCTTGGCCGTTCCGGTCGTGCCGCCGGTGTAGAGGATGAAGCAGGGGTGGGCATCCCGGACCTGTTCGCTCCAGGGCGGCTCGGTATCCGGCGCCGAGGCGAGGAGCTCCTCATAACTGCCATCCCCGGCGGGTCCACAGTAGAGCAGGCGCACCAGGTCGGCCGTCCGGCCCAGCGCCTCGGCCACGTGCCGGAACTCGGCCGAGGCGACCAGGACGGCGGGTTGGGCGTCGGCGACGAGGGTACGCAGCGCCTCGGTGGACAGCCGCCAATTCAAGGGTTGCAGCACCAGACCCGCGCGGCCCACCGCGAAGTAGAGCTCCTGGTACTCGATGCTGTTGCGGCTGAGCACGGCCACGCGGTCACCGGAGCGCAAGCCCAGTGCCCGCAGGCCATTGGCCAGCTTGCGCACCCGGGTGTCCAGGGTGGCCCAGTCGATGCGCCGCTGGTGGGTGATGTCGACCAGCGCGGTTCGCCGGGGCGTGAGGGCAGCCCACTTGGCGGGGATCAGTCCGAGGTTCATCGCGGGCTCCAGCCGTCAGTGGGGGAGGTCGAGCTCGATGTGCCGGGCGCGGAACCGCCAGGACGCTCCGGCCTGGACCACCTCGTCGGTATAGGTCCCGGTGGACAGCACCTCGATGCGTCCGTTCCGCACCGAGAGCAGCGTCAGATACGACCGCGCGGTGGCCGTGCCGGGACCAGAGGGGCCGACGACCAGGTTCGTGCACAGGTGCCGCCTGCGATCGTCCTGCGCCGCGGCGGAGTCCCGCATCAGGCGCATGATCTCCGCCTGTCCCCGGAACGGTCCGGCCAGGCCGCCGCCGACGACTCGCAGGGTCAGCGACGCATCCGGGGTGAAGCACTCGACGAGCGCGTCCCAGTCGCGGGTGTCGTAGGCCCACGCGTATCTCGCGAGCAGGTCGGCGATGGACTCACGCGGATGAATGCCAGACGTCTTCTTGTCCGTGAGCTCGAGGACGGACGGTGCGGTCTTGCTGTTGCCTTCGGGCATGCTCTTGTCTCGGTTCCTGTTCCGGATGAGGCAGCCGGTAACGCTGACGAGAGTAGAGGGGCACATCTCGGAGAAGAACACCCGGAAGAGGGAGAGGGCGTTCACCCTCCTGATGCGCCAGCCGAATGGGGACACGTGTGGATGGGAGGAGGCGGCTTGATTGACGCTCGGCGGGGTGGGTACGTTGCCCCTGTGATGACACTGAAAAGCGAGCGCAGTCACTGGCACACGGGCGTCGTTGCGGGTCTCATCGTTCTCGCCTGGTGCAGCGCCTGTTCGCCGCCCTCGGACTGTCCCTCCGCCCAACGGACGGTCGAGATGATCGTCAACCCCGAGCTCGGTTCCACCATCGATCCCGGTCTCGAGCGCTTCGCCCAGGATCTCTGCGCGGACGGCTACGATGTGACCGAAACCCGTCGTTCGTTCGAGTCGCCGGTGGAACTGCGTGAGCACCTGCGGGCGCGTCGCTCGGCGCTGGGGAGCCGCCTCGACGGAGTCATCCTCGTTGGAGAGGCCCCACGCGCCTACCAGTATGTGACCCTGGAGTCGGGCAACCCCAGCATCCCTCCCTTCTCCGAGGAGGTGATCTCCTACCAGTTCTACGCCGATCTCGATGGCAGCTTCACGGCGTCGCCGGGGTATCACTCTCCAGGAGGGCGGACGTACTCATACGACCAGCACGAGGGCGACGTCGATTGGGAGATCTGGGTGGGCGTGCTGCCCATCTACCAGAGCAGCGTGAGCGACACCGAATCGGCGCTCGTCCGCTTTTTCGACAAGAACCACGCCTATCGCACGGGCGTCGATCCGCTGCCATGTGCCTTCATCGAGGTCAGCGAGCACTTCACGGCCACGACGAGCGAGGAGCACGAGCGCATCCTGGCCGACATGAGATCGGGCATCTATTCGTGGCAACCCTTCAGCGAGGAAAGCTCGGCCCGCCTTTACTTCGACAGCCCGCCGGGGGGCCTGAGCGTCGATCAGGGCTATGCCGCTCTGCGCAGCGGCGCGGCCGATTTCTTCGTTGGGGGCGCCCATGGATGGGCGGGCGCGCATGGCAAGCTGACGATCGAACAGGTCGAGTCCAATCCCGTCAGGACGGTCTTCTTCTGGAGCGATGGCTGTTCCGTCGGAAACCTGGACCGCGGGGAGAACTTCCTGAGCTCGGTCCTCTACAGCCCGACGAGCCGCGTGCTCGTGGCCAAGGGAACGACCAACAATTCCGGTGGCATGGGCAACAATCAGGATGGGTACTTCGGACACAACGTCGCGGCCGCGCTGTCGCGGGGCGAGAGCCTCGGGGCGGCGATTCGGAGCCACGTGAACGTCCCGCTCATCTACCCCTGGAACGAGGCGCGCGAGTTTCACATGGCGACGTCGGTCGTCCTGGGGGATCCCACGCTGAAGCTGCGGCGGTAGCGCGGGAAGGTGTCGCGATGACAGCCGGTGCGGAGATGAAGGGCTACGAGGAGCTGGCTCCCCCCGCCAGCATGGCGGAGGTGGTGGATGCGTTCTGGCGCTACTCCGCGCCACCCCGAGGCGCGGGAACCGGGCCCGAGCTCCATCGGATACTGCCGGACGGCTGCACCGACCTCATCTTTCACTACCGGGACACGGGAAGCCCGGTGTGGATGGCCAACCCGTCCCTCGAGGTGGTTGGCCCCATGGAGCGCTTCGCCCTCGTCCCCATCGAGCCTGGCTCGGTGAGCCTGGGCATCCGATTCAAGCCGGGGTGGGCGCTCGCGCTGCTCGGCGTGAGTCCCCGTGAGCTCCGTGGGCTCAGTGTTCCCGTTGCGGACTGCTCGCCTGCGCTCGCCCTGCTCCAGCGGCGGCTCGAGGACTGCCGCTCATCCGCGGAGGCCCAGGCGCTCCTCCGGGAGAGCGTCGCCCGGAGGCTGGCGTCCTTCGGGCAGGCGCCGCGGTCCCGAGCCACCCAGGCCCTGGGCTGGCTCCAGTCCTCGGGGGGGCAGGTGCGAATGTCCTCGCTGGCGCGGACGCTGGGGGTGAGCGAGCGCACCCTGCACCGGGACGTGCTGGACGAGGCGGGAGTGCCACCGAAGCTGCTGGCCCGGGTGCTGCGCTTCCAGCGAGCCGTGGCGATGCTTCGCTCCAGCGCGGGGGAGGACCTGAGCGCCGTGGCGCTCGCGTGCGGCTACGCCGACCAGGCGCATCTCTCGCGAGAAGTTCGAGACCTGGCGGGCCTCACGCCCACGGCGCTTCAGCTCGAGGGATGAACCCTGTCCGATTCCTTCAAGACAAGCCGGGGCGGGCCGTGCGAAGAGCGCCGCACGCTGTTCCACCTGTGCACTGGAGTCCGCCGCCATGAAGCTCGGCTACGTCATCCTCTACGTCGCGAACGTGCCCGCCACCGTCGATTTCTACGAGAAGGCCTTTGGCCTGCAACGCCGCTTCCTCCACGAGAGTGGCCAGTACGCGGAGATGGAGACCGGTGCGACGGCGCTGGCGTTCGCCGCGGAGGAGATGGCGAAGGACAATGGCCTCACCGTGCGCTTCAACCGGCCGAAGGAGGACGCGGCGGCGGTGGAGGTGGCGCTCGTCACGTCAGATGTCAAGGCCGCCTATGAGCGCGCCGTGAAGGCGGGCGCCGGGGCCGCGCAGCCTCCCAAGCAGAAGCCCTGGGGGCAGACGGTTGCCTACGTGAGAGACCTCGACGGAGTCCTCGTGGAGCTCTGTACGCCGATCTCCTCCTGAGGGAGCCCGGAGCATCGTGAAAGGGTGATGATGGAAGGGGCTCGACAATCACCGCTGGCTGGGGTTCGCTTCTCCCGCCTCCGCGGCACTGTCCCCCCGCGGACCGCCTGCCCCCATGCGTTGGTTCGCGCTCCTCTTCCTGCTCTGCTCTACCGCAGCCGTGGCTGCTCCCGAGAGTCCCCCCCGCGGAACCTCCCGCAAGAAGCCGAAGGCTCCTCCGCGGGAGGCGAGCCCCGAGCCTCCTCCCCGGCCGGCTCCGACGAAGCCGGCGGAGGAGAAGAAGGAGATGCGTTACTCCCTCGCACTCGCGGGTGGCGCGTTCTACGGCGGTGGCTTCAACCGTGGTCCCCAGGGCTCGGTGCAGCTCACCCTGACGCCACCCGGCTGGGGCCGCTTCTCCATCGACGTGGAGCTCGGCTGGCGGCTGGCGCGCTTCAAGGCGAATGTCCCCGACGCCGGAGTGGGGGTCTCCGCCATGCATTCCATCCCACTCCTCGCGGTGGGGCGGATGAACCTCGTGAGTATGAAATACCTCGGCGTGGACGTGCGCGTCGGCGTGGGGCCGTCGCTGGCGCTGCATCACCTCTCGAGCAACTTCTCCGAGAGCTCCGTGCGCTCGGCGCTCGGTTGGGAGTTGCTCGCGGGGGCGCAGCTTCGCTTCCCCCTGGGGGCGATCGAGCCGTTCCTCGATGGGCGGGTGGGGCTCGGCGAGGCGTACATCCCCTTCGTCACCGGACGCTCGACGGGTGTGCAGGGGCTCCTCGGTGTGAGGTATCAGTTGCCATGAGAAAGCTCGTCTTCATCGCCGCGCCGTTTCTGCTCCTGGCTTGTCAGGACTGGCCGGAGCCGGTCATCCACTCGGTCTCGCCGCCGGAGATGCGCGCGAGCGAGTCCACGGAGCTCGCCATCGACGCGGAGCTGATCCTTCCCGCGGCTGTCGATTACAGCAAGGGGACCATCGAGGTGGACACCCAGGTGTCGGTGCGCGTCGGGTCGCTCGATGTGCCCACGCTCGCCGTCTCGCCCGAGGGCGTCGTTTCCACCCGCGTTCCGTCGGTGCTCACGCCCGGCAGCTACGACGTGAAGGTGACGCTCGGGGACGGCCGCACCGCCGTACGCCCGGGCGGCCTCACCATCGTCGAGGGGGAGTGGCCGGAGGGCTACAGCATCGACCCCATTGGCCCGCAGCGGCGCCTGGTGCCCTTCACGCTGACGGTGCGCGCGACCGGCGCTGGCGCGGCGGCTTTCCGCGGCAACGTGCGTCTGGAGACAGGGGTTGGCAGCACCGTCGGCCCGCGCGTGAGTGAGCCCTTCGTGGACGGGGTGCTCACGCAGCAGGTCGTGGTCGACTCCACCCAGGCGGACATGGCCATCCGCGTCACCGACATCGCCGGCCACGTGGCCACGTCGAACACGTTCCTGCTGCAGTGACGGGCGGGCCTATCTGTCCCAGACGAGTTCCAGCTTCTTCAGCGCACGGAAGAAGAAGCTGGGCTCGTACTCGGGGACGAAGCCGGGCGCGAGGCGCAGGTGGGGCAGCCGCTCGCGGAGCACCTCGAAGGCGACGCGGGCCTCGAGCCGGGCCAGGGGCGCGCCAATGCAGAAGTGGATGCCCCAGCCGAAGCCGATGTGCCGGCCCACCTGCGGACGTTGGACGTTGAAGGTCTCCGGGTCCGGGAACGCTCGCTCATCGCGGTTGCCCGCGCCGTAGACGATATTCAAGCGCGCGCCCTGGGGAATCGCGACTCCGCCCAGTTCGGTGGCCTCCTTGGCGACGCGGGGCTCCATCTGCACCGGCGAGGTGAAACGCACGGTCTCCTCGATGGCCGCCTCGAGCAGTTTCGGGTCATCCCGTACCGCTTGCCATTGCTCGGGGTTCCGCAACAGGTTGTACAGCAGGCTGCTGATGAGGCTCGTGGTCGTCTCGTGGCCCGCGCTCAGCAGAATCATCATCTGTGAGATCATCTCCGCGGTCGTGAAGGGCTTCTCTCCGTCCACCCGGGCCTGGACGAGCGCCGTCGTCAGGTCCCCGGTGGGGTGGGCGGCACGGTCCGCGAGCAGGCCGGCGTAGTAGTTCTGGTAGTCGACGCAGCTCTGGGCCGCGACATGCTGCTCCTCCAGGGGAGTCTGTGGGCTGAAGAGCTTCATCCAGGTGTCATGCCATTGCTTGACGCGGCGCATGTCCTCACGGGGCACGCCCAGCAGGTCGGCGATCACCGTCATGGGCAGCGGATGAGCCAGGGCCTCCACGAGGTCGACGTGTCCCTGATGGGCGAACTGCTCGACGAGGCCCTCGGTCAGCGTCCGGATACCCGCTTCCATCTCCGCGACACGCTGGGCGGTGAAGGCCTTGCTGAACAGCGCACGCACGCGGGTATGGCCCGGCGGGTCATTGTTGAACAAGCCCGGCGCGAGGGGGTAATGGGCCTTGGCGAGCACGGCCTCGATCTCCGCGGGCAGGACCACCGGGCTGTCCAGGTTGTGGAGCGAGGAGAAGAGGGTCGGACTCTTCAGGACGCGGTTGATCAGCTCATGGCTCGTCACGAGCCAGACGTTGAACTGCGGGCAATAGGCGACGGGCGCCTCGCTCCGTGCTCGGGCATAGAAGGGGTAGGGATTGCTCTGGAAGGCCGGATCGAACGGGTTGTAGGCCTGACCAATGGCCGCGGTGGGGTGGACGGTGGGCGCTTCCGGTGGTGCGGCGTTCATGCTCGGTCTCCTGGGGCGGGTGGAAACTGCCGGGTATGAGACCTATCGTAGGGCTTTGCCCGGCGCTCGGGCGCGGATCATCCAGCAGGCGGCGTTGAAGCGGACTTCCGTTCCGTGCACATAGGGCTCGAAAGCGGCGCGGACCGTTTCGATGACCTGGGTGCGAATCCGCTCGTCCACCTCGTGAAGGACCAGGCCGAGGGGACCGAATCGGCTCAGGTAACGGATCAACTCCTTCTCGGGCAGGGTGCAGGCTACATCGATTGGCTGGATGTCGATCCCGGCCCAGCCGCTTTCCTCCAGGATGCGGTGGACCCGGTGCTGGTCCGCGAAGGCGAACGGCCCAGGCGCGTCCGGACGGCGAGCGGGGAGGTTCGGCAGGAGCGGCGCCGCGGTGCGCTCGGCCGTCGTCATGAATGGATTGTCCGAAAGACTTCGCCAGGCGACGAAACGCAATGGGGCGTCGTCCTTCACGGCACGCCTCATGTTCGCGAAGGCTCGGACGGGGTCGTCGAAGAACATGACGCCGAAACGTGAAATGAGCATGTCGAAGCTCGCGGGTTCGAATGCGTGGTCTTGCGCGTTGGCGCGGATGAAGCTTGCCGGCACGCCTTCCTGTTCGGCGCGGGCCCGGGCGGCGGCGAGCATCGGATCCGAAATGTCGATGCCAACGCAGCGGCCCTCCGCGCCGAGCCGCCGTGCGACTGCGAGCGTCATGCCGCCCGTACCGCAGCCGATGTCGAGCACCTGGTGCCCGGAGTTGGCGGGGACCTCTGCCACGAGCAGGTCTTCGATCGGCTTGTACATCCGGTCGAGCATCTCCTGCTCCTCGGACCAGGCGCGCCCAGCAACGCCATTCCAATACTTCGTCTGCTCGTCACCCGTCTGGCTCATGGCCTTCATGCGCTTCTCCTTTGGCGTGCCTTCGAGAACCGAAAGCCGTACTGTGCCACTTCAAGCCGACTTGAGGTCAAGAGAGTGAAAGACCTGGACATCAGCGAGGTGGCGCGGCGGTCCGGCGTTCCTGCCTCGACGTTGCGGTTCTATGAGGAGAAGGGGCTGATTGCCTCTATCGGCAGGCGGGGCCTGCGCCGTTTGTTCGAGCCCGGCGTGCTGGAAAGGCTGGCATTGATCGCGCTGGGACGCGCCGCTGGTTTCTCACTCGATGAGATTGCGTTGATGTTCGCGCCGGATGGGCGGCCGCGCATCGATCGGCGGATGCTCGAGGCCAAGGCGGAGGAGTTGGACAGGACGATCCGCGAGCTCAGCGCCATGCGTGACGGCCTGCGGCACGCCGCTGCCTGCCCCGCGCCGAGCCACATGGAATGCCCTACCTTCCGTCGCATCGTGCGGGACGCCGCCTCTGGAGCGATGAGCTCGCGAAGGAAGAGGGCTTTTTAATCCTTTGAATAATCGTTCGGGAGGACAGTCCATGTCGCCGTAGTTCACGACACCCCCAAACTTCTGGACTCCTCACCATGCGCACCCTGACCCGTCAGGCGCGTGCCGGCATCCTGCTGGCCGCCTCCCTGTTGCCCTTTTCCGCTCTCGCTCAGACCACCCCCGAGATCTCGCCGGAGGCTGCTCCGGAGAGCGCTCCCGTTGAAGCCTCGCAAGACCCCGCGCAGGAGGTTGCCCCGGAAAGTGCTCCTCCGGAAGCCGTGCAGAGTAGTCCCCAGCCGGAGGCCTATCCCTCCAGTCCTCCGCCCGTTCCCGAGATCATTCCCACCCGCAAGAGCCTCTGGCGTTACTCGGCCAAGCCCGGAGCCACCCAACTCGATATCGGGGCCTCGGTTGGCTTCAACAGCCCCTCGGGCATCTACGGTGCGGAGGTCGAGTACCGCATGTACCCGATCCTGGGCCTGCGCCTGAGTGGCGGCCAGGGCGCATGGGGCACGCGGGTGGGCCCGCAGGTGCGTCTCTATCCGCTCGGCGAGGTGGTCTTGAGCCCCTTCCTCGAGGCGGGAGTGAGCCTCAACTTCGGAGGGGAGACCTGGTCGGAGATCGACGGCGTGCGGACCTACGCGGACATGCTGCTCACGCCCGTGGGCACCGTGGCGGTGGGCTCGCGCTGGGCCCTCGGCCGCTTGTTCTTCATCTCCTCCCGCGTGGGGTGGAGCTGGCGGATGCGTCAGGACAACGTCCAGGTGCGAGGGGGCGGAGAGCCGGATCTCCTCACGGCGGCCGCCCTCTCCCTGTTACAGCACGAGGGCTTCGTCATCAGCGGCTCCCTGGGCGTGTCGTTCTTCTGAGCGAACCGCCACCCACCGTCGTAGGGGGCCGTCTCCCGAGGTGAGTACGCGCGGGCGGGCGCGGTCGGACGCATCGGGCTGGGGCGGAACGCATCACGTTACGCTCGGGAAAGACGGCCCCACTGCGCTGACGGGCGGGACAGCGCAGTGGGGAAGTCCGTCACGCATTCACCAGGCGCCCCGAGGCTGGAGTCTCCGCGGAGGGAAGAGAGGATGCGCTCGTGGGTCCGGTTGCCTCCTCCATGGTGAGGACCCTCCGGGTGATGAACCGGACGATGAAGTACAGCAGCATCCCCAGCGGGCCATAGAGATACGTCAGCAGGACACAGGGCGCGACAGCCAGGTGGGGCACCTTGCGCCGGAGTGCATCTCGGACCACCCACGCGCCGACGAACAGGTCGAACACCAGGTAGTGAATCCAACAAACCAACGCCGTCCACGGCTCCTGGAAGAGCCGCATGGCGCCCTCGAGGGTCGCCGCGCTGGCGCCCTCGGGAGGGGAGGCCGCGAACAGCAGGAAGCCAAGATGGGCCAGCGCCAGCATCACTGGAATCACCACCGCGTGAACGAGTTTCTGCGTCCACTTCCAGCGCGGAGCGAACACCAGAAGGGCCCACGCGGGTGCAACACCATACGTAAAAACAAGGAACAGGGTTTCGGCTCTCATACAATCCTCCGGTCATGACAGGGGTTCGGGTTCACGACGAACCGACATGCATGAGCCGTGGCGCTGGATGACTTTTCCGGGCAGCCCGCTCCGACACACGTTGAAGAAAGCCTGTCGGGAGACGAGCGAGCGCGAAGCACCCACGCAGGTGGGCAACCAGGGCCTCGGTTCGCTTGTCGGCACACCGCTCCACCTTCACGGGCCCACGACACGAGCTCGCGCGGAAATTCGCGGCTCGGCATCGAGGACTGCGCACTCGCGGCGACGCATGAGCACTGTCCTACCGGTGTCGGTAGGCGAGTCACCCAGAGGGTCGCGCGGCGGAGCGGTGGTTCTAGCGGGCAGAGATCATGAGAGACGCGGGGGACGCGTCGATGGACAAACTAAGGCGCGACCCAGAATCTGTCCAATGATTTTTATCGAAGTCACCTGGCGGTAGGCGGCGCCACTGTTGCCAGCGTCATCGAATCCGCCAGGGAGCGCTTGCTGAGGCTTGCCTGCGCGCTCATTCCTTCTTCCCCGCCCGTTCGACGAGCGCGCGCAGAGCGTCGGACACGCCGTGCAGCCGGCGCAGCGCGCTCGCATGGTCCGCATTGCCGATGTCGCGCCAGATGCCGGCCTGTGTGCTGGCCAGCCCCGCGACTGTGAGCGGATAGGCCGCCGCTTCGGTGAGGGCGCCCTTCTCGTTGATGAGATAGCGGCTGTTCAAGGCGAACAGCACCTGCGCCACGCAACTCAGTGAGCGGTAGGCGCAGCCCGCGACGTGCAGCTGCTCGGCGCGCCTGGCCGCGAGCTCGGCATTCTCGATGGCGAAGCCCACCTCCCAGCCGAAGCGGGCAATCAGCGCGTCCCTGAGCGCCTCCGGGAAAGGCGAGGTTTCGCCCTTCAGCTCCGCGATGCGGCCAGACGGGTCGAGCAGCGGCTGGCAGGTCGCGACCTCCCCCATCCAGATGGTCGAGCAGAAGCCGTGCGGGTGGCCCGGCTGGTAGTTCATCGAGAAGCGGCCCTGCCGAGCCTCGGCGATGACCTCGCGCACCCGTCCGAGATCCCGGTAGATGAGATCGACCTCCACACCCGAGAGGGTGAGCCAGCCGCCGCCGTTGATCCACGGCCCCCAATCGCCGATCCGGGTCACCGTTGACGATGGGTCATCGACGAGCGGGGCAATGGCCGCCTGGAGTGCCGCGACATCGAGCGGCGCATCGGGCTCGTAGTACAGGCCGATGTCGTAGTCGGAAGCGGGCCCCGCCGTGCCCCGTGCGCGCGAGCCACCGAGCACAATCGCCGCCAGGCCTCGGACAGGCCGGAGCGCTTCGACCAGACGCGCAAGCACGGGATGTTCCATCCCTTCAATCTGGCACTCCGCGAAGCGCGTGACCACGCCCTTCATCCATTCGAGAGGACCTCGGAGCGCAGCTCGGGGAAGACCTTGCCCACCTTGCCGAGCAGGTAGTCCCCATAGGTGCCCTGGAAGGCGTGGACGCTCCGCTGGTCCCATCGCTCGTGGGCGTCCTCGGCGGTGGTGGTGGTGCGAAGGGCAGGGGCCTCGAGCGGTCGGATCTCCGCGTTCCATCCCGGGTCGAAGAAGAAGGGCAGGGAGAGGCGGTCACGCCCGGAGCGGTTGAGCACCCGGTGCGGCGTGGAGCGGTACACGCCCCGGGTCATCCGGTCGAGCATGTCGCCGATGTTGCAGACGAACGAGCCCGGGATGGGGGGCGCATCGATCCAGCGCACCTCGCCGTCCGCGCGGGACTTCACCTGGAGGCCGCCGGCCTCGTCCTGCTTGAGGAGGGTGAGCACGCCATAGTCCGTGTGCTCGCCCACGCCCCAGGCGGGCTGTCCGTCCTCGGCGGTGTCGGGTCCGGGCGGGTAGTTGAAGATGCGGAAGAGCACGAGCGGATCGGCCATGGAGCCCGTGGAGAAATGGTCCTCCTCCAGGCCGAGGCTGAGCGCGATGCCGCCCATGAGTGAGTGGCCGAGACGCGTGAGCGCGGCCAGGTAGTCGAGCACGGCCTCGCGCAGGCCGGACGGTTCCTGGGGAAAGAGGTTGGGGCCGTGGAGCGGCGTGCCCGCGCGCACGAGCGGGTGCTCGGGGCCGAGCTCGGTTCCGAAGTAGAGGCCCTCCTTGCGGTCGGGGCGGCCCGAGGTCAGCTCTCCTCCCACGGGGAAGTAGCCCCGCCAGGCGGCTCCGCCACGCGCCATGCGGATGGCGAGCTTCTCCTCCACGGGCAGCGCGAAGAAGCGGCGGCTCGAGGTCTCCAGGCGCCGCTGGAGGGCCTCGTCCACGCCGTGGCCGACGACGTAGAAGAAGCCGCTCTGCCGGCAGGCGGCGCCCAGCTGCTCCGCGACGGCCTGGCGCTCGGCGAGTGTCGAGGAGGGGTCCACGAGCGCTCGGACGCCGATGACGGGGACCTGCTCGAATCCACGGGAAGGGGGAGGGGAGCTCATTCGATGGAGGGGTTACGGCTTGGGAATGATGATCAGATCCTCATCCTGCTCCAGGCGATATACCCCGTCGTCGCTCCGGCAGCGCTCGGCGTGCACGCGGATCTTCTCATCCAGTGCACGCACCTCGTCCTCGCTCAGGGCCGCGAGCTGGTCCGCCGTGTAACAGCCCTCGAGCACGAAGAAGCGGCAAAGCGTGTGCATCTCCTCGAAGGTCTTCGCCACGAACCCGCTCATCGTCTCGAGCACCTCGTGCGGCAGCCGCTTCTGTTGCATGGTGGTGAGCAGCTGCTCGCCGAAGAGCATCGTCTCCGAGAAGTCGCGGCACAGCCGGTAGGTCGGCCCCCGGCCAGCGGCCATGACGATCACGCAGTATCCGCCAGGGCGTACGAACGTGAGCAGCCTGTCGATGAAGCCTCCCCAATCGGAGAGGGGCACGTGGTACAGGACGTGCGAGCACACGACGAGCTCGTACTGCTCGGGCGATTGGTAGCGCTCCAGGGGCTCGAGGAAGATCCTCGCCTTCTCGTGCTTGAACCCGGCGATCTGGTTCTGATTGGGTTCGAGCAGGGTGAGCGAGCCGAAGCGCGGCGCGAGCCGTTCGGCCACCTTGCCGGAGCCCGCGCCAACGTCCAGCAGCGCGGGCTGTTTCGGGAGCCGGGGGAGGATGCGCTCCTCGACGGCCTGCCCGATGTTCTCGGGGTGCCGGGCGGAGGCCGCGAGGATGCGGAATGCCGTGGCGTAATCCTGTGGCGACATCGTGATTCCCATACCGGTCTCTCTTTTCCTGGGGCAGGGCCTGGAGCGGCCCGTCGCACAGGCCCACGTTGGCACGAAGTATAGGAGGGACGGAGGCCTGGGGAGAGCCCCCTTCCCGGTCGGCAGGCCAGGTTCGCCCCGATGCATTGCGGACATGGGCCGCCAGACCGAAGGTTCCGGATGAACGGCTCCGCTCGGATACCTGTGGACCCAACGAAAAGGAGAGACGTCATGAGTTACATTGATGGGTTTGTTATTCCGGTGCCCGCCGTCAACAAGGACGCCTACCGGGCGATGGCCACCAAGACCTTGTCGCTGTTCAAGGAATATGGCGCGACCCGTGTCGTCGAGTGCTGGGGCGACGATGTGCCCGACGGGAAGGTCACCGACTTCAAGGGCGCGGTGAAGGCGGAGAACGGTGAGACGGTGGTCTTCTCGTGGATCGAGTGGCCGTCCAAGGCCGCCCGCGATGAGGGCAACAAGAAGATGATGGAGGACCCGCGCATGAAGGACATGAAGGGCATGCCTTTCGACGGCAAGCGCATGATCTTCGGCGGGTTCTCGGTCCTGCTCGACTCCTGAGCGCGGGGTGGTGACTGCTGTCTGGGGGAGTGGTGACTGCTGTCTGGGGACTGGTGACTGCACTCACCACCACCCATGGCTCTCCCGCCTCGTAACCCCCTGAAATCACGTGGGCCGCCCTCCCCATGGAGGGCGATCCGGGCATGGCATGCAGGGTGCAGTAGGTCAGGACATCGCTGGTCCGAACCCACCCCGCACCTTCCGAGGAATCCCATGGCCCGCATCGGCTCCAAGCTGCCCCGCTCCGCGACGTTCCCCACGCCCAAGACGTCCCAGTTCACGCCTCCGGCCCGCGCCTCCACGCTGCCGTCCACGGCGCCCAGCTCGCAGGTCAGCAAGCCCGCCGTGGCCGGCAAGCCCGCCCCGGCCGCTCCGGCCGCCCCGGAGTTCAAGCCGCTGAAGCACCCGGGTATGCCGGAGGGCGGCCCCACGTACAGCCCCTGGGAGAAGACCACGGGCGAGTCCTCGAACCTGATGGTGAGCGGCGGTGACAACAAGCTCACGGCTCCCGCGGGCGCCAAGCAGAACATGCTCGTCGACAGGCCGGGCAACCCCTTCCAGAAGGACGTCTTCGGGGGCACGCTGAGCGGCAACGTGGGCTCGATGCAGGCCTCCACCACGAGCCACAGCGGTGGTGGCGTGCACCACTACTCGGCCCAGGCCGAGCTCGCCGGTCCCAACGCCGCCTACCAGCTGCAGAAGGTGCACGCGGGCCGTCTGGGCGTGACCACCGGCAATCTCTCGGCCGAGGCCAACTCCTTCAAGGCGAGCGGCCAGGCGGGTGTCTCGGCGGATACGAACAGCCACGCGTACACGGCCGCGCTGACGGGCAAGGCGGAGACGGGCGTGGGCGTCTCGGCGAGCGCGAGCCACGACTTCAACCGGCACGTGGGCGCCTACATCAAGGGCGAGGGCAAGGCCTCGGCTACCGCCTACGCCGAGGGCGTGGCTTCCCTGGATCCGAGGACGGCCACGGCGCTGCTCTCGGGTCAGGTGGGCGCGGCCGCCACGGCGGGCGCATACGGCACGGCGGGCGGGCACCTGGGCCGGCTGCACGGCTCGGTCACCGGAGGCGTGGTGGCGGGCGCGGCGGCCCAGGCGGGCGGGAAGTTCGGTCTGGAGAACGGCTTCCTCAAGCAGTCCGCGGAGGTCAACGCGGCGGCGGGTGTGGGCACCCACCTCAAGAGCGACGTGGCGGTCGACCTGCGCCACCACATCAAGCCGGGCATCGCGGCCGGTCTGCGTCCCGGCGCCGGCGCCGCGACCGGTGTGGCCTCGCCCGCGGCCACGCTGCAGCCCGAGAAGTCGCGCGTCGAGCAGTTCTTCTCGAAGGTCTTCCACGGGTGAGAAGGCGGCATCGGGGTCATGCCGGAGCGTGACCCGGGATGCGCTGGATTCGGGCGCGAGCTCGAGGACGAGTTCGGGGTGGCTCACCCGGCCGGGGAAACCCGGACGATGAAGTCGATGGGCTTCGTCAATTCGAGCGGCTCGACGGAGGGGTGCAACACCGTTCCGTTGGCGACGCGCGCCGGAATGCTGAGCCAGAAGGACACCCGTTCGCGCTCACGGCCGGTGCCGGCGCACCGCTCGCAGCCGGCCCCGGGCGTGGTGGTGCAGCGCCGGCAGATGATGTCGGTATCGAATGACAGGGTCGCCGCGCCCCCTGTCTGGGCTTCATCCTCCTGGAGACACAGCTCGACGGTCCCGTTCCCGAGGAGCCGTACGCCTCCACACGCCAGGGCGGACGAGATGTGGCCGGACAAGCGCCACAGCCATCGGGGCGATGGGCTCGGGCTGCCGGCGGAGTCCTGGCCGGGAGGGGCGGCCTCGAGACGGCTGTACGCCTCGGCAATCTCCTGGAGGCGGGCGGCCGTGTCCGGCACTGACGGGCCGGTGTAGAGCTGCTTCGCGGCCCGATGGAACGCATCGCGGATCTCTTCTTGCGATGCTCCACGGCTCAGCCCGAGAAGCGCATAACAGGAGTCGAGGTTCGGCATGGATCCTCTGGCCGCGGATTTCCCGTGAGCATAGGCACGGACCCACCGCCGCACCCGGAGCCCCCTCGCTCATTGTTCATTTCGCTTCATCCGCTTCCAGGCCTCGTGAGAGGGCCCGTGCGGCTACCGCTTGATCTTCACCTCTTCGTAGTCGTCGGGGTTCACCCCGGGGATGTCGTTCAGGCCGCGGTGGTCCCGGGTGCCGATCCATGCACCGTCGGAGCGGCGGCGGAAGTAGCGGTCGTAGCCGTCGGCCACCTGGTAGGTGTTCCCCGCGCCGTCGATCACGGTGCGCTCCTCGGTGATGGTGTTGAGGAAGCGGCGGTGCGAGTCGTCGGAGGTGGAGGTGTGCATCCGCGCGTGGTGGGCCGCGTCCTGAGCCATCTGCTGATTGCGCCAGGCCGCGTTGTGCGCCTCGTGGCTCTCGTGCAGCGACGCCATGTGCGCCTGGTGGCTCGCCGCCATGTTCTGCAGTGTCGCCATGTTCTGCTGGTGGTTGGCCCGGAGGCGGGCGGAACCCTGATCGATCATCGCCATGTTGGCCTGGTGCTGCGCGGCCGAGCGCGCGCGCTCCTGCAATTGGCGCTGCAGGATGGCCGGGTTCGTCCGCCGGGAGTCCAGCATCTCCAGCAGCGCCGGGACGAAGGCCTCGGGGTCGCCCACCGTGGTGATGCCGTGCACCTCGGCCATCCAGACCTGGCCGAGGTTCGTACTGGAGCCGAACAAGACCGCCTGCACCCGGCGCGGTCCCTCGTCGAACGAGAAGGTGATCCGGCCGGCCGTGACCCACGCCTGTGCCGCGCCCGAGCGCTGGAACAACTGGCTGACCCTTTGGAACAGCTCCGGCGACGGCACCATGGCGCCCCACCGGAAGCCGGGCAGCCCGCCGAAGCGGTACTGGGCATGGGCGGGCAGGAAGTGCTCGATGGAGGTGTATGGCCGCGCCACCGCCCCGGGCGGCGAGCCGAACATCGTCGCGGCCGGCTCGATGAACATGGGGATTGTCGGATCGCCCAGGAACAGCGTGGTTCCTCCCGTCGGGCTCTCGGCCGTCGCGAGCTGGTGGGGAATGGAGCCGTTGCTCTGGACCCAGGCGCGGTTCCGCCAGCCGCGCGGCATCGCGACGGTGAAGACCTGCTCTGCGTCGGAGAGCGTCTCCCACATCTGGGGGGCGACGGAGGGCGGAGGCAGACGCTCGTGCATGCGGCGGATCCTTACTTGGACGCGAAGAGGACGGGATCCTACTGGCCGCGGCGGATGGACGTGAAGCGGTGGAGGCCGCTGGGCGGGCGGGATGGTTACAGCGAGGGCAGTCCACTTCTGTATCACTGCAATCCAGACATCCTCGCGAGCCGCTGAAGTCTATTTGACTCAGACAATGCTTGCCCGATCTCCAGGCCTGTACTGATTTAAAACGCCTCGTGATCGATTTGTGCTCAGACAAGAGCACGACAATTTGAATGCAGCCTGATATTTGGGCGCCCGCTGAACCTGAGAGCGCACCCTCGCGGGAGTTCGACATGGAATTGTCGGAACCGCTGGGAAAAAGAGGGAACTCGTGACGCAACAGCAACGGCTGGGAAAATACGAATTGGTGCGGAAGCTCGCCGCGGGGGGCATGGCCGAGGTGTTCCTCGCCAAGGCCGCCGGGCCCATGGGTTTCGAGAAGACCCTGGTCGTCAAGCGCATCCTGCCCGAGCTGGCCGCGGAACCCGACTTCGTTCAGATGTTCCTGTCCGAGGCCAAGCTCGCCGCCCAGCTCACGCACCCGAACATCGTGCAGATCTTCGATTTCGGCGAGTCCGAGGGCACCTACTTCCTGGCCATGGAGTACATCGACGGGCCGAGCCTGCGCACGCTCATCAAGCGTGCCGAGACCCAGGGGCAGCCTCTTCCCCCCGCGGTGTGCGCCCGGATCATCGCGCTCGCCTGCGAGGGGCTGGCCTTCGCCCACGACTTCATCGACCCCGAGACGGGTGAAGCACAGGGCCTCATCCACCGGGACATCAGCCCGGACAACATCCTGCTGTCGCGGCAGGGCGCGGTGAAGGTGGTGGACTTCGGCATCGCCAAGGCCGCCGGGCAGAGCCACAAGACGGAGAGCGGTGTCGTCAAGGGCAAGCTCCCGTATATGCCGCCCGAACAGCTGCGCGCGAAGCCGTTGGATCGGCGCGCGGACGTGTACGCGCTCGGCGTGGTGCTCTACGAGCTGCTCACGGGCCAGCGGCCGTACGCCTCGGAGTCGGAGGCCGGGCTGATGCAGGCCATCCTCTTCGAGCCGCACACCCCGGCGGCGGAGATCCGTCAGGATCTTCCCTTTCCGCTGCGGCGCATCCTCAACAAGGTGCTCTCCAAGGACCGCGATCAACGCTACGCGGATTGCCACGCCTTCCAGGCCGACCTGGAGAAGTTCATTGTCTCCGTTGGCGCGCCCGTGACGATGCAGCAGGTGGCGCATCTCATCAACCGGGCCAACACGGACCCCGGGCTTGGCATCCCCGTGGTGAAGGAGCCGCTCAAGACTCCCACTCCTGTGCCCCCGGGCCTCACCAGGAAGCGCCCCGCTTCGACGCCGAACGAGGCGGCGACGGCGAATCATCGCGGCCTCCAGGCCTCGAATCAGCAGGCACCAAGGGCCCTTGTCACAGCTCCGAGCCGGCGCCCCGCGTCCGAGCCGCAGACGGCCCCGGGGAGGGCCCGACGGCCCTCCGGGCCCATCGTGATCCCGGCCTCAAGTAGCGCTCCCTGGTCGGAGCAGGCGCTGACGAAGCCCCAACGGTGGATGCCGTCATGGGCGCTTGGCGTGTTGATGCTCCTGGTCAACGCCACGGGGAGTTGTGTGCTAGGCCCGCCGGATGTCGAGGAGCAGTCCGATGTGGCGACGAAGCCACCCGCGCAGGTGGTGCAGACGCCACCCGCGCAGGGGGTGAATCCTCAGCCCGCGCCGCAGGCATCCCCTCCGCCATCCGTGCCCGTCATCCCGCCGAGCCCTGTCGTGGACCCCGCGCCCGCCCCTCCGGCTATGCGCGTGGTCAGGGGTAAGGGAAACCTGGAACTGCGCGTCTATCCCTACGCCACCGTCTTCGTGGATGGCATGAATATGGGGGACACCCCCATGAAGCCCCTGCAATTGTCCGCGGGGCTCCACGTCATCAAGTTCGTCCACGCGGGCAGGACGATCGTGCGCGAGTTCGACGTCAAACCCGGGCAGGACAACATCCTCAAGCTCGACATGCTCGAGGATTGAGGAGCACCTCCCCTCCACGGCCCCATCCCAGGAACCGTGGAGGGCGGGGCGTCAATACCACCTGCTCTGCCAAGCCTTGATGTCGCTCAAGGCGGTGTCCAATTTCTCGCGGGTGTCGGCCTCCCGAACCCTCCTGCCCAGGCGCAGCAACTCCGTCCTCGCGGTGAACCGGTTCTCGGACGCCACCCCGGGAAGTTGATTCTGGAGCAGAAGCAGGCGTCGCATGATCCGCTCGCAGTCGGTAGCAACAGCCGCCCGGCAACCGAAGAGACTCGCCGGCTCTTCATCGGGCGATTCAGGGGCATTGGGTAGCGCCACGTCCTGGTCCTCGTCCCCGAGCTCCCAACGCTCTTCTGGCACGAGGGACTTCACGTACTGCCAGTCCGAGTTGAACGGGTAGACCGAGTACTCCTTGGCGAACTGGTCGATCTCCTGAATGGCGCGGATCCATTCGGTAGTCGAGCCCGCCTGCGAAACCAGGGACTTGAATTCCGACAATCTCCTGGCCACCTCGCCACCCCGAATATCTCGCAGGCACAGCATCTGTTCCATCATGGCCAGGCGCCACAACTGCTGTGCTTTCAAGGTCCTGCCAGGGGGGATGATTTGTCCGGACGGGCAGTTGGACGAAGTCCCCGAAGAAGGCTTCTGCTTGCCACTTGGGGGAGTGGTGGCGCTCGGATCCATCTGCGCTTTTTTCCGGACCGTCTCGAAGTGGCTCTCGATCTTGGGCGAGACCGGCACGGGAAGCTTCGCCTCGGGCCGGATCAGCAGTGCCATCTCGAAGGCATCTCCGGATTCCACGAACCTTCCCACCTGGTACAAGAGGACTCCCTCGTAGAGGGACAGGGTCACCAGATCGGGCGTATCCAATGGGTGCTGACGCGCGAGCCCGATGAACTCGAGGGCCTGCTCGTACTCGCCGTCCTTGTAGGCACGGATGATCATGCCAATCGAGATCTTGGGGGGGACAGCCACCTCCGGCTTCGGAGCGGCGGCGCCCTCCTTCGTGACGGCGGCAGGTGCCTCCTTGGCAGTGGCAGGCGCCTCCTTGACGGCGGCAGGTGCCTCCTTGACGGCGACAATCTCTCCCCCGGCCGCGTGAGCGGAAGGGAATGGCGTCCAGCTGGCAAGGAGCAGGGCGGGGATGATTCTCTTGTGGAACATGGCACACACGAAATGGAGCATCTGGGCGAGGACTGGCTTTAACCCAGATTGAAGGCCAAGTCCTCCTCGTCCGCAAACTACGGGGGCGCCAGCCCACGGCATTCTCCTGTCAGGGTCTCATCCGCTCACGGAAATTCTGGGATTGATGGTGAAACCCTGTCGTCGTGGGCTACGGGCCATCTGCATTCGAGGGCTTCGTCCCAATGACAGCCAGGGGGACTTCCTGGGCGTGATGCGCACCCGTTCACGGACACCGGCAGGTTCCTGTTGACCACCCGGCGCGCGTCCCTGAACATGCCGGAGGGGCCGGCCAAACTGGGGAAAGACCCATGGAATACTCGCAGTCGTCGCGTCCTGCCGTTCTGTTCCTGCTCCTGGCGCAAGTGGCCGTTGCCGGATGCCAGCCGGAGCCCGGACCCACCGAGCCGAATCCCGTACCGACCCATCCTGCTCCGGCCGGAACGTCCTCCCACACCCTGGCCGCGGCTCCCGAAGAGGAGGTAGCTGCTGGCGTGTTGCCTCAAGAGGACCGTGCCTTCCGTGGCGTGCTCACCACCCGCTCTCTGCAGGCTCCTCAGTACTTCCATTACGACGCCTTCGTGGTGACCGCGCGCGAGAGCGGCGTGGTGACCATGATCTCCGATGTCATCGAGGTGGCCCCGAACGGCTACGTCCATGGCTACGGGTATCCGCTCACCATCGCGGCCATCGAGGAGGGCGCGAACCTCACCCAGATCGGGGGCAACTACGTTCAGAACGCGCTCGAGACGGGGACGGCGGTGCTCCAGTACCCGGTGCAGAAGGGGCGGCAGTACATCATCGCCTACAAGACGTTCAGCGGTTTCATGCCGCTCTCCTACCGGCTCTGGCTGTCGCCCTACCTGAAGATGGAAGGCAGGATCGAGTCCCTCCCCACGCCGGTTCCCGTGACTGGGGACGACACCGGGCAGATCTCGCTGGAGAACCCACGCCCGGCCACGTTGAGCCGCATCGTCGATTGGATGAGCCCACGGATGGGTGGCTCCTAGGCCGTCCCGTGCCGGTGCCGTCCGGGCGCCTACTCGTAGTGCTTCACGCGCGGCCAGAGGGTGGCCAGAGGCACCTTCAGCTCCGAGCACAGATAGATGGGTAGGTTGTTCTCGTAGGGCATGACGTAGGGGCTGGGCGGCACGCGCGCGGCGAGCTCGACCCGCGCGCACACGGGCTGGAGGTCCTCCAGGCTGCCCCCCACCACGAGGAGAGGCCCGTCCGCGTCCCCGGGCCCCCAGAGAAAGTAGTGGTTGTGGCCCGAGCGCGCGGGGGGAAGGCCGTGGGCCGCGCCGAGCCAGTCGAGCGCCCCGGCCTCTCCGTAGTTCTGCGCGAACAGGGTGGTGCGCGCCCGCTGCTCCGGAGTCAGGCGCTGGTACACCTCGGCCACCGAGGCGACGAGCTGCTCCCAGCCGTGCTGGTCCGCGTAGTGCTGGGGCAGGACGCCGTACTCGTGGCGCTCCTGCGGGGCGGACTCGATGCCCAGGGTGCGCTGCCAGGAGATGAAGGTGTCCACGGGCAGCACGGGGAGGGTGAGCGGCGCGAGGGCGGCGAAGCCCGCGAGGCCCGGGACGAGCACCGCGGCGCGTGCCACCGGGCGCTGGATGCGGCGCTCGGCCTGGACCGCGCCCGCGGCGATCAACATGGGGTAGGCGGGGGCCAGGTAGTAGTCCTTGGCGCGCAGGAAGACGAGCAGGCCGAAGAGCAGGACGTAGGCGATGCCGAGCGCGCGGTAGGGCCGGAGGGCGGGGGAGAACAGGAGGAAACCCAGCCCGGTGAGCCACAGGGGCGCGGAGAGCGGGTGCAGCAGGAGGAACTGTCCGCGCACGAAGTCGCCGAGCTGGAAGGGGGTGTTCTTGTAGAGCTGGCCGTTGCGCAGCAGCTCGAGCATGGGCCAGCCGTGCGCGTGCTGCCAGAGGAGGTTGGGAAGCACGAGCGCGGTGGCCAGCAGCACGCCCATGACGAGCCATCGGCTGGCCAGCAGCCTCCGCGCCGGAGTGAGGAGCACGCTGAGCACAAGGCACACGGTGAAGAAGGCCATGGAGTACTTGTTGAGCATCCCCACGCCCGCGAGCGCGCCCAGGGCGAGCCACAGCCGGGGCTGCTCCGTGCGCACCAGGTGCACCAGCAGGGCGGCGCAGCCCGTCCACAGGAGGGGCTCGAAGGCATTCATGGTGAGGGTATGGCCCTCGAAGAGGAAGATGGGAGCAAGCGCGGCGGGGAGGGCGGCGAGCGCCACGGCGAAGTTTCCACCCCCGAAGCGCCGCGCGAGGTGTCCGGTGAGGGCCACGAGCCCCGCGGAGGCGAGGGCGGGCAGCACGCGCAGGCCCGTGAGGGAATGGCCGAAGAGCGTGGTGGCGAGCCGGGCGGCCACGGCGATGAGGGGAGGCTGGTCCACGTAGCCCCAGTCGAGCCGCTGGCCGCAGGCGATGAAGTAGAGCTCGTCCCGGAAGTAGCCGTAGCGGTGGGCGAAGAGCAGGTGCAGCGCCGCCGTGGCGAGTGCGAGCCCGGGCAGGAGCCAGGAGCGGAGGGGCTTTGGGGTCATGGAAACGCGGGGGGCCTCATGGGGCGGGGCTCAGGTGGGCCATACGAGCATCAGTGCCGTGACGCCCTGCTCGCGTGCGAACTGGGGGGCCCAGGCCTGGAGCCGGGCTCCCAGCTTCCGGGCTTCCTGGAAGTGTCCCTGCGCGGCCTCTTGCATCATCGCCATGTGGAGCGCGCACCGGGCGAGCAGTTGGAGCTGCGCGTCCTCGCTTCGGTGGTGCTTCTCGGCGAACAGGGTGCCTGCGCGAACCGCTTGCGCCGAGAGCTTGTGGGAAGACAGCAGCGTGCACACATGACAAGGAGTCGCGGCGGTGCATGACCCCAGTCTAACCCCGGGCGGGCACTCAACCGGTTATCATCGGCCCGAGAGCGGAACGGAGGGGAACGACATGGCTATCAGCGAGACCAATCCCGATTACGGCTATGGCAACAACGACCTGGTCGTGCCGAGCAACTGGACGGTGACCTTCCTGGAGGGCCAGCTCGCGGTCTCCTGCACGGTCGCGCCGAAGAACGCGCAGACGGACGCCATCACCAACCTGTACGTGGGCCTCACCAACCCCACGGACTCATTCAAGTTCTACTGCTCGGGTTCGGTCACCGCCCTTGGCTCCCCGCCCTCGGGCAACGCCATGACCGGCTTCTCCCAGACGTACCTCTTTGACCCGAGGACCCACGGGAACACCGTGCGCTCCATCGTCTTCGGGTACGTCCAGACCAGCCTGGGCTCCAGCTCCTTCATGCTGCAGCAGCTCTTCACCGTCGGCTAGACGTCGCTCCAGAGCGAGAACCGGCACTCGAAGTAGGGATACACCTTCACCGAGACTGGTGCGTCCGGCCGGACCACCAGCTTGGCTCCAACGGTCCGGCACAGGTTGCTCGGCCACCGGTGTCCCGTGAGCGGAACGCGCTCGCGCCCGGGCCACTGGAGGATGGCCTCGCGCTTCTCGGGGGTGCACAGTCCGAGGTCCACCATCCGCTGGAGGAACTCCTTCGCCCACGGCTCGTGCGGCTTCTCGGGGAAGGGGAGCGCCAGCCCGATGGTGGGGCCCACCGTCTCGCTCACGTCCAGGTTCACCTCCGCGAAGTGCAGGTAGTCGAGCCACGTCTTCGTGAGCTCCTCCACCTGCGCCCGCGAACCCGGCCAGCCGATGCGCTCGAGATATCCGCCCACCTCCTCGCGGGGCATGCCGATGATCATCCGCACCGCGTCCGAGCCGCGGCAGGCGAGCGAAGCCACGTGCTCCACTTCCGCGAAGTCGGGCAGCTGCTCGAAGCAGCGCGACACGGTGCGCGCGATGTCCGGGCGTACCGGTGCACCCTGGAAGGCCTCCAGCGCTCGCCAGGTGAGCTGGAGCGACTCGTCCACCGTTGCGCCCGTCTCCCGCCGCGAGCCGGGCGGCTTCTGCCCGAACTCGGGTTGCACGCAGGCGAAGGCGAAGGGCTTGGGGTTGGTGGTCGGACCCTCCACGTCGTACTCGAGCCAGAGCACGGGCACGCGCGCCAGCGGCGAGCCTGGATCCACCCATTGCCGCGAGAACTCGCGCACGCCATCCCAGAGGGGCCCGGTCAGCTGCTCGCGCGTCTTCGCGAGCGCGTCCGCGAGCGCATGGGGGCCTCCATCGGTCCGCATGCAGCAGACCATGTAGTCCACCCGGGGGGCCCCCGCCTCCATGCGGCATTCGAAGCAGAAGCCTCCCGAGACCTCCGGAAGCAGCCGGGCCACCGCGTTGACGTGGCCGAACGCCTCCTCTCCCACCAGCTCCTTGGAGAGGAACGGCTTCAGGCGGCTCATCAACTCATCGATGGGGACGATCATCGGGAAGCCCTGGAGCCGTGCTCAATCGATGGTGAATGCCTGCGGGAGGATGCCGTAGTGCCCGTCCGGGTTGACCACGGCCAGGTCGTACACGCCGATGGGCGCGTTGGAGGGGAGGTTCAGCGTGCAGTGGAGGACAGAGCCACGGCAGCCGGGGTTCTCCACGCTCTGTGTCATCGCGGGCACATCCATGCCGCTCATCTTGAGGGCGGCGAACGTGCCCGTGGTGAAGAAATCCCCCGCCACGCGCAGCTGGACCGTGTTGCCGCACGAGCCCGTGCTCGGGGTCGCCGAGTTCACCTGGACGACCGCCTTCACCCACACCACGGCGAACATCTCCAGTGAGGCGAGCTCCGTCTTGAGCAGCTTCATCACCGAATCGAGCTGGCCCTTGTGCAAGGCCTCCCGCTGCGCCTCGGACAGGTTGGCCTTCGACATCGTGCCATCCGGGTCCTTGCTGAACTGCCGCTGCAACTCCGGATTGCGGAGCAGATCGGAAATGAAGTGTAGAAGCACGGTCCCCTCCCTCGTGGGTGGTGCTGGGATATCTTGAACTACGCGCCGAAGCCAGGGGCGAGGATCGCGGCCCACCGGCGCGGCTCGCGGATGTTCTCACCCCGCAGGGTGCCGGTGGCGCGGGTGATGAGCTCCTTGCCCGCGTCTCCTCCCATCAGCTCGCCCTTCCACAGGCGGGCGCTGGCGGCCAGCGTGGGCATCCCGGCCGCGTCGTAGCCGTCGATGGCCGCCGACAGGTGCGAGAGCGCCTGCTCGGGCTGATCACCGAGCCGGGCCGCTCCCGCCTGGAGCAGGTGCACCAGGGACGGCGTGTCGCGCCGGATCTCCTGGGCGAGCAGGCCGATGTCCTTGTTCGCGAGCCGCACGAGCTCCTGACGCCGTTGGGGCTCCCGCTCCGCCAGGGCCAGGGAGATGCGGGCCCGCAGCCCATACAGCTCGAAGCGGCCGAGCTGCCCGCGCAGCCACTGTCCGGCCACCAGCGAGGGCCACGCCTTCTCCAGCCGCTCCCGGGCCTGGTCCAGCTTGCCCTCGTACAGCTCCGCCAGCGTCTCGCGCAGCACCTGGAAGCCGTGCTGGATGGCGCCGAGCCGGCTCCAGCCCGCCATCATCTCGGTCATGAGTGCACGGGCCTCGTCCGTCTGGCCCTGGGAGATGAGGCACAGGGCCGTGGAGAAGGACGCGGTGACGCGGGAGAAGAGGTCTCCCACCTCGTTGGCCTCGCGGAACCACTCCGAGGCGCGCTGCCCCAGCTCTCGCAGGCCGTGCGTGGCCTGCAACACCAGACAAGCCTGGGTGCGTCCGACGTTGGTCTCCCAGATGACGTCCAGGCCGTGCTCCCGCAGCAGCTTCATCCCGTGGTCCGCCTGCGCCAGGGCGGTGCTCCACTCGCCGAGCACGTACGAGTGGGTGCTCTGGTACGCCTCCGCGAAGCCGATGAGGGCGGGATCGTTCAGCTCGAGCGCGAGTGCCTTGCCCTGCTCCTGGTAGCGCGCGCCCCGCTTCACCGAGCCGGCGGTGCCCTGCCAGAGCCACAAGGCCCCGAAGGCCGTCAGCGCGCGGGACGCCCGGGCGCGGTCTCCGGACTCGAGGGCCATGCGCAGGCTTTGAATCTGGAAGCCCATGGCGCGCAGCGACTCGATGCTCGCCAGGGACTTGCCCAGGGCCCACGTCACGTCCATGCGCGCGCGCAGCGCGTCGGGGACGGGGTCCGGCCGCTGGCGCAGCTTCGCGCCGCCCGCCATCAGGCGCATCATGTTCCACGCCACGCCGCCGATCGCCACGGCGTTGGAGTCCGAGTAGGACAGGCCCACGCGCGTCAGCACCGGCCGCACCAGCGTCAGCCCCTCGTCGATCCGGCCGCTGAGCATCAGGCTCTCGATGGCCCGGCGCCGCAGGTCCAACCCGTGTTCCTCGGGCCCCTCTTCGGCCACCTGGAGGAAGAGCGGTCCCGCTTCGCCACCCCGGCCCGCGTTGGCGAGCGCCTCGGCACGGCGCAGCTTCAGCAGGCGTGGCTCGGGCAGGGCGGCGTTCGCGGCGCCACCACTCCACTCGAGCGCCGAGCCGAAGAGATCCGCGGCACGGTGGAAGGCCAGCGCCTTCCAGGCCCGCTCCGCCGCGCGGAAGGCCTGCACGGCCGCCTCGCGCAGTTCGCCCGCGCCATGCAGGTGCAGGGCGAGCAGCTCGGGGTCTGGCTCGGGCCGCTGTACCCACACCTCGGCGAGCCGCCGGTGGTGGTGGGCGAGCGTGGTGGGCTCGAGCTGGGCCAGCACGCTCTCGCGGATGCGGTCATGGGCCACCTCGAGGCGGGAGGAGTCGCCGGTGCGGCCCTGGAGCAGGTGTTGGGCGCGCAGGAGTACCAGCGAGGAGAGCGCGGTGTCCCCGAGGCGGGCCGCTTCGAGCACCACCGTCTCCTCCGTGGGCCGGCCGGACACGGCCGCCACTTCCAGCAGGCGGCGGGCGCCCTCGGGGAGCTGGCGGAGCCGTCGCGCGAGGACACCGCTCAGGGTGACGTGCTCTCCGGGCTCCGAGCCAATGGCGTTGCTTCCCGGCTCGGTGCGGGCGAGCTCCTCGATGAAGAACGGGTTGCCCTCGGCCTCGCGGATGATGCGCTCGGCCTGGAGCCGGGCCTCGTGCGAGGAGGCACCCATCCGGTACAGCGCCAGCCGCGTGGCCTCCTCCGCCGGCAGCGGCCCGAGCACGAGCTCGCGCGGTGCTTCCAGCACGAGCGAGTGTGCCAGGAGCCGTTCGAGCTCACGCAGGAAGGGGCTGTTCCGGGCCTCCCCGCTGCGGTAGCTCGCCACCAGCAGGAGCGTGGGCATGTCGGGCGGCGAGAGCAGCTCCGCCATCAACTGCGCGCTGTCCACGTCACCCCACTGCAGGTCATCCAGGCAGAGCACGAGCGGTCCCCGCCCGGAGATGCGCCGCAGCAGCTCCTTGAGGACGGTGTCCACGTGCCTGCGGGCCTGGAGGGGCTCCTGGGGCCCGGGCGCGGCCGGCGTGGGGTCGAGCCGCTCCGCCACCACCCGGAGCACGGGAAACACCGGCAGCAGCTCATGGAACCGTTCCGGGAGGAGCGCTCGGGCCTCCTCGGGGGGGAGCCGCAGCAGGAAGCGCACGAGCGAGTCGAACAGGCTGTCCAGGGCCTTGTAGGGCACGGACTCGCGCTCGTGGCAGCGGCCCATGAGGGCAATGGCCCCGCGTTGGTGGACGGACTCCACGAAGCCGCGCAGGAGCGTGCTCTTGCCCATGCCGGGCGGTCCGTGCAGGTACACGATGCCGGGCTTTCCGGCCGTGCTGCGCTGGAAGGACTCCTCCAGCACCGCCAGCTCCGCCTCGCGGCCCACCAGCGTGCGTCCCCGCTCCGGCAGCGCCACGGCCCCGCGCGCGCCGGTGCCTCCACCCCGCAGGGCGAAGCAGGCGAGGATCTCCTCGAATCCCGGCCGGCGGCCCGGCTCGGGCTCGAGCATGCGCATGCACAGCTCCGAGAGATCCTTCGGAATGTCCTGCGACACCTGGATGAGGGGGACGGGCCCCTGCTGTTGCTGCTCGCGCCGCTCGGAGGAGTTTCCGTAGAAGGGGCGGATGCCGCTGAGGGCCTCGTAGAGCATCACCCCGACGCTGTACCAGTCGGTGGCCTCGGAGATGCCCTCGCCCGCCCACTGCTCGGGCGCCATGTACGAGGGGGAGCCGGCGACTCCCTCCGGGGCCTGGTCCTGGGGCGCGGGAGCCAGCTCCTTGGCGAGTCCGAAGTCGAGCAGCACGACCCGGCCGGTGGGGGTGACCAGGACGTTGGACGGCTTGAGATCGCGGTGGACGATGCCGGCGGAGTGGAGGGCCCGGACGCCCTGGGCCAGATGGTAGAAGGCGGCGCGCAGGCGCTCGGGGTCGACGAGGAAGGGCGACGCCGCGGGCCGGGGCTCGCGCGCGATGGGCACTTCGTTCGAGGGCTCGTCCGAGGAGAAGGTGGCCGTCGCGTCGTGAGGGCCGCTCGCGCCCGGGTCGCTCGGCCGCGGGCTGGGGATCACCGTCTCCGTCCTGTCCTGGGGCGAGTCACTCAGGGACAGGGAGGCGCTCATGGAGCGCACGTACGTGGTGAAGTGGGAGCCCTCCACGTACTCCATGGTGAAGAACCACTGGTTTCCCTCCGAGTGCAGCTCGTAGAGGGTCACGAGGTTGGGGTGGACGAGATCCCCCAACAGCCGGAACTCCTGCTTGAAGCGGTAGAGCGCGATGGGCCGGGGCTCGTGGAGGAGCTTGAGGGCCACCACCGTGTTGTAGAGGGTGTCGAAGACCTCGTAGACGTGGCCGAACGAGCCCTGGCCCAGAGGACGGCGGACCTGGAATCGCTCATTGCCGAGGAAGTCGGCTCTCGCGGGGACCCTCACGTTCCGTTCCTTTCACGAACGACCGGCACGGCACCTGCCAGGGCCGGGCGTGCGCGGCCCTCTAGAGGGAGGAGCCGCTGACGCCGCGTGTCACGTGAGGGATTATCGGCAAGAGCCCGGCGATTGTGAAGCGACGCTCACTCCCCCGCCGCGGCCTGGCCCTGCTGTGTCCGCTTCAGGAGGTCGCGCAAATCGAGGATGGCTTTGTCCCGGCGCTCGGCGGCGACGGTGGACTCGGGAGGTGGGGCCGCGAGCTTGTCTGCCGGCTGGGCTGCCGGCGGGGCCGAGGCCACCTGCGGCGCGCAGGGCGCCTGTTTCTGGGGCCAGGCGCCGAGCGGGAGGAACCAGACGAAATCATACTGGTGGCTGTTCGACACGCTGTGGCAGCTCATGCACGAGGTCGCCGTGGAGTCCTGGACCCAGGTTTCCGTCGCCACGTTGGCGGTATTGGTCTGGGGCTGCGGCTGGGTCACGTTGGGGAAGGTGTCCGTGCCGTCGACGGGCCACTGGGTGAGCACGAGCTGGTAGTTCTCCCAGACGGTCCCCTTCACGCCGTTGGCCTGCTGGTAGAGCTGATTGGTCTTCTGCGTCGAGGCCGCGATGGGCCGCTTGCGCACCACCTCGGTGGGAGCCGGCTTCTGCTGCGGCGGGTTGCACTGGCTGATGGGCTGGCCCATCTCCGAGGGTGGCGTCTTCGGGTTGTTGTCGTTCAGCGAGTAGGGAGGCTTGCCCCGGGTGCGCTCACCCGGGAGGGCGGGCACGTTGTCGACGTGCTCGAAGGTCGACCAGATCCACTGGGGGAAGGAGGGGGTCTTGTTCACGATGTGCAGCCCGATGAGGCCGACATCGGTCAGGGTGCACGTGCCGCTCACGGGATCGAGCACCTTCGCCTTGGTGACGTAGTAGCGCTTGCGCTGCTTCGCGGGCACGCCCGTCATCACGCGCCAGGAGGCCTTGACCTCCACCGAGCCGCTCGGGAACTTCAGCGCGGGATTGGCCGAGCCATTTCCTGGGAGGTTCTTCAGCAGGTACAGGGGGCCGGGGTAGGAAGCGCCGGGGTTGGTGATGTAATTGTATTCGACCTGATTGACCCGGGTCTCGTAGCGGACGTACTGGCGGTTCTGGCTCACGAGGGGACCGGCGGCCTCCGTCATGCTCGCCTGGTTGAAGCCGTGGTACGTGTTGAACGAGCCGAGCACCTTCTCGTACGGCACGAGGGTGCCAGGGCCGCCACAGGGCGAGAGAGTCGCGAAGCTCTTCCATTCCGCGGGGGCCGCGCCATTGGGGAGGAAGAGCTCGTAGTCCGCCTTCCACGTTTCCCAGACACCCGGCACCGAGACATCGCCGTACTTCTTCTTGATGTCCGGAAGACCGCGGGAATACGGCGCGCTGGTGCTGACGGTGACCGGCCAGGTGAGCGCGATGAACTCCCGCCACGAGAAGTCATCGAAGTAGGGCAGATTGGCTTCGGGGCTCTGGGACGGAGCGACGGCGTCGATGGGGATGTTGTAGCTGACGACAGGCGGCGGGAGGGACGAGTCCTTCGCGTCCTTCGCGGCCGCGGCGAGAGGCCAGGCTCCACCCAGGAGACCCGTGGTGAGCAGTGATGTGGCGAGTCTTCGGTTGAGCATGGCGATCAGCTAACTGGAGGGCGGCGAATCTATCAATCGAGCGACGGTGAAAACCCCCGGGGTGTGGCCACGGGTCCGTAAGGGGCCGGGGGGATACGCACTGCCGGTGCGATCGGGATGGGCTGTCACGTCCCTGCGTCAGGAGGAATGGAGTCCGTCGGTGAAGGGGCGGCTCAGCACGGATGGAACCGTTGTGCGCACTGCTTCCAGGGCCTTCCGCTGATAGGGAGTGAAGGCCCGGGTTGGCACCCGCGGTTCTCCCCGGCTGCGCAGCGCCAGGTCGAGCGCCAGCGCATGGCGCCGGCGCATCGGAGCCGTCATCAGCGACTCGAAGAGTGCCTCGGTTCCGAAGGGCCTTCCGTGCAGGTAGCGACGGTCCAGCTCGAAGTTCTTGCGTGACTCCTTCCACCACGCGAGCACTTCCGCCGCGACCGGCCGGGGAAGGTCATCCTCCGGTTTGGGCGTGAGATCGACATCGAGGGGCTCCTCCTCCAGCGGAGGCAGGGGCTCTTCCTCGACATGCGGTGCGGCCAGACGGCCCTCCAGGCTCAGTCCGGTGATGGCGCAGAAGGCCTCGGCCGCCAGGTGGGACACGGCATCATCCTCCATCCATTGCAGGCAGAGCTCGGCGGCGGCGGGTTGGCCACTGAAGCCCAGGGCCCAGAGCGCATCCGGACGGTGGCCGGGCTCCTCGAGGAGGCGCTTCAACCGCTCCACCTCGCGAGCATCCCCGCTCAAAGCCAGCACCAGGGCGGGCAGCCGCAACCCGGGAGCCCTGCTGTCGACGGCTGCCTGGCAGGCGGTCCAGGCGCCCCGATGGCCCTTCTGCAACCCCGCTGTGATGGCGGAATCCCGGAGGGCGGAGACGGGTGACGTCAGGCCCGCCTGGAGCACCTGTCGTTCCAGGGGGGCGCGGAGGCGAGCGGCCGCCCGCAGGGCAGCTGCCGCCACCTGGGGCTCCTCATGCCGGAGCAGGTCCGGCAGCGCTGGGCCTGGATCCACGCCATGGGAGGCGAGCACTTCCAATGCGAGGGCCAGCTGGAGGGGCTCGTCCTGCTTGAGCAGTGTAGAGAGCCAGGAGGGCAGTGCCTCGTACCCTCTCAGCTCGAGCGCTCGCTGAAAGGCGGGGAGGGCCTCTGGGGGGGCGCTCTCCAGGGCCGTTCGTACCGCTTCGGCGCCCGAGGGATTCTCGGAGCCCAGCAGGGTGTAGGCCGCGGCGGTGACGCGTTCCACGTCCTCGTGTGCTTCCAATGCTGGAATCAGCAGTTTCTCGGTCGCGGAAGCTCCGCCCAGGACGAGGCCATCCACATGGGCCATCAGCCGCTCCTCGATCCCGGCCACTTCGTCCAGCACGAAGGTGGGAGAGACAAGGCTGCGCTCCCACTGCAGCCAGAGGAATGCCGCCTCGTCCAGGTGTTCCTCCAGCACATCCATCAGCGTGTGGCTCATGTGTTCCATGTGTACCGGATTGTATGGGGCTTGACCGTGTAGTACGCGCGTCGCGCTCTATTCGGGAACGCTGCCTGGTACAGCGTGGTGATATGTCGCATCCGCTCTGCGATTGCGCGCACTGAGTAGAAGTCACCACGGAAGACAAACACTTGTCGGCCCCCTGCTTCGCGGTGAGCGCTGCAACACGCCGCCCGGCGAGGTGTGCTGTCCAGCCGAGGATTTCAGCATGGTGCTGAGCCGGAGCGCTGTGAAGAGCTTCACACTGCTCACGGGCCTTCGAACAATCCAGGCAGACGGTATTCAACGCGGGGCCGTGACTGTGGACCCGGCTCGGAGCATACTGTCGGAGAAGGGGGGTTTTATGGTCGCAACCGCTGCTCTCCTGGCGAATCAGGCCGAGTTTGATTTCCAGGTGGGTCCACATGCGCTGGGCGAATTGGCCGTCATTGGCTTCGAGGCCGATGAGGCCATGTCCCAGCCCTATACGCTGGATGTCCTCCTCGCCGCCCCGCCAGACGTGTCCGTGGATGAGCGGGCCCTCCTGGGGCAGAACGCCCTGCTCGCCGTGCACCTCGGCGAGGACGGAGAGCGCTACTTCCATGGCGTCGTTTCGCGTGTCACCCGCTGGGAGGCCGGCGCCTCCGAGGATCGCCTGCGCTACCGCGTCACGGTCGTGCCCCGCTGGTGGACGCTCAAGCACACACGCAACAGCCGCATCTTCCAGGAGAAGACCGTTCCCGACATCGTCCACGAGGTGCTCGGTGATGCGCTCGTGGAGCACCGGCTCGAGCTGAACGGCTCCTACGCCACACGCACCTACTGTGTGCAGTACCGCGAGTCCGACTTCGACTTCGTCTCCCGCCTGCTCGAGGAAGAGGGCATCTTCTACTACTTCGAGCATACCGAGGACGCTCACACCCTGGTGCTCGCCGACACCTCGCTCGGCTGTCCCGCCATGCCCGGTGAGGCGCGGCTCGTCTTCCGCACCACCTCCAAGATGGTCGCCGACAGCGAGTACGTGCACGAGTTCTCCTCTCAGCTCCAGGTGCAGCCCGGTGCTGTCGCCCTCCGGGACTACAACTTCGTCCGCCCCTCCCAGGACCTCACCGCCACCAGCACCGACGACGAGGCCGAGTCCTCCCTCGAGGTCTACGACTATCCGGGTTGCTACGAGGCGCCCGGTACGGGCAAGGCGCTCGCCAAGGTGCGTCTGGAGGAGCTACGGGCCCGGGTGGAGCTCGGCTCCGGTGCCAGCAATTGCCGGCGCCTGCGTGCTGGCCACACCCTCGAGCTGGACGAGCACCCGGCGGACGCCTTCAACCGTGGCTACCTCGTCCTCTCCGCCCGCCACGAGGGGCGCCAGCCCGAGGTGCTCCTCTTCGAGGGCCCGCCGGACGCCCGCCAGGAGAGCTACCGCAATACCTTCACCTGCCTCCCCGCCAAGGTTCCCTACCGTCCGCCGCGCACCACTCCGCGGCCCCTCATTCCTGGCGCCCAGACGGCCATCGTCGTGGGGCCCTCGGGCGAGGAGATCCACACCGACGAACATGGCCGCATCAAGGTGCAGTTCCACTGGGACCGTGAGGGCGGCCGGGACGACAAGAGCTCCTGTTGGATTCGCGTGAGTCAGTCATGGGCCGGCCCCGGATGGGGCGCCCTCTACCTGCCTCGCATCGGCCACGAGGTGGTGGTCGAGTTCCTCGAGGGAGATCCCGACCGGCCCCTCGTCACCGGCAGCGTCTACAACGGCGAGAATCCACCCCCCATCTCCCTGCCGGACGACAAGACCCGGAGCACCCTGCGCTCCAGCTCCAGTCCTGGCGGCGATGGCTCCAACGAGCTGCGCTTCGAGGACGCGGCCGGTCAGGAGCAGGTCTACTTCCACGCCCAGAAGGACCTGGACATCGTCGTCGAGAACGACAAGACCCAGCACGTGGGCGGCAATGAGACGCTGCTCGTCAAGAAGGACCGCAGCCGCACCATCGAGGGCAACCAGTCCCTGGAGGTGAAGAAGAACGACGACAGTGTCATCGGCGGCAACCAGTCACTCCAGGTGGACAAGGATCGCTCGACGTCCGTGGGCGGCAACCACACCGAGACGGTTGCGGGCGACCAGTCCGTCAGCGTGGGTGGCAGTCAGAGCGTGCTGGTGAGCATGGCGTCGCTCGAGACGGTGGGGTTGGCGAAGATGCTCAACGTGGGCGGGGCCTACTCCGTCAGCGTGGGCGGTGCCCTCAACCAACTGGTGGGGGGCCTCAAGGCCGAGCAGGTGGGCGGGGCCAAGTCGGAGGTCGTCGGCGCCAAGAAGTCCGAGACGGTCGTGGGCTCGCGCAGCCTCCAGGTGGGCGGAGACCTGTCCGAGCAGGTCGGGAAGTCACGCAACCTCAAGGTGGGCAAGGATTTGATGGTGAGCGTGGCGGGCAAACACAACCACGCCGTCAAGGATTCCTACACCCTGTCCGCCAAGGAGATCTCCCTGGTGGCCGAGGAGCAGTTCACCCTCAAGGTCGGCTCCGCCACCCTCCAGGTCAAGAAGAACGGGGATGTGATCATCAAGGGCGCCAAGGTGGAGATCACCGCCAGCGGCGATGTGGTCATCAAGGGCTCGAAGATCGCGGAGAACTGACGCCATGGCATGGACGGACAAGATGGCGTTCGGCCTCCAGGTGGGCGGCCATGCCCCGGAGGAGAGCGTGGTCACGCGGCTCTCCGGGGTGGAGGGGCTGTCGCGGCCCTTCGAGTTCAACCTGGAGCTCTACACCCACGCCGAGGAGCCGCTGGACCTGGCGGAGCTGATGGGCACTCCGGCCTCGTTGACCTTCCAGCACGCGGGCGAGCCCGTGCGCTACGTGAATGGCCAGGTGCATCGCGCCCAGGCGCTGGGCCTGCACGGGGGGCGGCTCCGCTACCGCCTGCGGGTGGTGCCCGCGCTCGAGCGGCTCAAGCACGTGCGGCGCAGCCGCATCTTCCAGCACAAGGCCATCCCGGACATCGTCAAGCAGGTGCTGAGCGAGGGGCAGGTGAAGCACCGCTTCGTCCTGTCCGGCAGCTATGCGGCTCGTGAGTACTGCGTGCAGTACCGGGAGTCGGACTTCGACTTCATCTCCCGGCTGCTGGAGGAGGAGGGCATCTTCTATTTCTTCACGCACTCGGAGGACGCCCACGAGCTGCTGCTGGGCGACAGCTCCGGGGCGTACCTGGAGATGGCGGGCGGTTCGCTGCTGCCGTTCCGCGAGGAGGATGGCCGGGTGGCGGACGCGGAGCACGCCTCCACCCTGGCCCAGGTGCACCGGTTGCGCCCCGGCAAGGTCATGGTGCGCGACTTCGATTTCAAGAAGCCCGCGCTCGACCTGACGGCCCGGCCCTCCAAGAGCGGTGACTTCGGCGCGCTCGAGCTCTACGACTTTCCCGCGAGGTACGTGGAGCCCTCGGAGGGCAAGCGGCTCAGCAAGGTGCGGCTGGAGGAGCAGCTCCAATCCGAGCGGACCCAGTCGGGTGTCAGTGTCAGCCCGCGGCTGTGCCCCGGTCACTTCTTCGAGCTGGACGCGGTCGCGGGAGGCAAGCTGCTGGTGGTGGAGGTTCAGCACGTGGGCCACCAGCCCGAGGCGCACACGCGGCACGAGGCGCTGGGGCAGGGGCGTTACCGGAACGAGTTCCGCTGCCTGCCCTCGGATGTGCCCTTCCGGCCGCGCCAGAGCACGCCCCGCCCGGTCATCTCCGGCATCCAGACCGCCACCGTGACGGGCACGCCCGGCGAGGAGATCCACCCCGACGAGCACGGCCGCATCAAGGTTCAGTTCCACTGGGACCGCGAGGGCGGCAGGGACGACAAGAGCTCCTGTTGGATCCGCCCGGGCCAGGTCTGGGGCGGCCCCGCATGGGGTGGGCTCTTCCTGCCGCGGGTGGGGCAGGAGGTCGTCATCCGCTTCTTCGAGGGGGACCCGGACCGGCCCCTCATCACGGGGGCTGTCTACAACGGGCAGAACCCCACCCCCTACTCGCTGCCGGACGAGAAGACGCGCTCCACCCTGCGCACTTCCTCCAGTCCCAACAGCGACGGCTTCAACGAGCTGCGCTTCGAGGATGCCGCGGGCGAGGAGCAGGTCTTCTTTCACGCCCAGAAGGACGATGACCTGCACACCCGCAACGACAAGACGCAGGAGATCCGCGCCAATGAGGCGCTGCTCGTGAAGAAGGATCGCCAGCGCACCGTCGAGGGCAACCAGACGCTGTCCGTGTTGCAGGAGGACATGGGGCTCGTGGAGGGGAGCCAGACGCTCGCGGTCTCCGGGAACCGGACCACCGGCATCCGCGGGAGCCATGACGAGGAGGTGGAGGGCAACCAGTCGGTGTCGGTGAGCGGAATGCAGAACACCTTCGTGGTGCAGACCGCTAACACCTCCGTCTCCCATGCGGCCGCGCTGAACGTGGGGGCCGCCTACTCCATCAACGTCATCCTGACGAAGAGCGAGTCGGTGAGCGGGGACAAGTCCATCCAGGTGGGAGGCGCCAGCTTCGAGTACGTCGGGGGCTTCCGTCAGGAGAACGTGTCCGAGGATCGCTCCACCAAGGTGGGCAGTGATTTCGAGTCCCAGATCAAGGGCTCGGTGTCGCTGGCGGCCGGCAAGGACCAGAAGGACGACGTCGGAGCCAAGGCCCACACCGAGGTCGGGAAGGCCGCGGCCTCGCTGGCCAAATCCTTTCAATTCAAGGCGGACAAGTTCTCGCTCATCGTTGGCGGCAACCTCATCGTCAGCATGGAGAAGTCCGGCGCCGTCAAGTGGTTCGCGAAGTCACTGACCATCGACGGCTCGAACATCAAGGTCAAGGGCGGTAAGGTGAAGATGCTGGGGGCGGGTTCGCTCAGCAGCAAGTCCGTCTCCAAGCTGGAGCTTCCGGATGTGCAGCCGGTCGAGCACAAGGATCCACCCGACATCGACCTGTCCTCGGCCCAGTCCGAGCTCCAGTCCCTGTCGGCGCAGCCCGTGGCCAGCTCGCCAGGCCGCACCAAGGCAAGTGACTCCGAGCGGTGAGCCGGGAGATGGAAGGAATGAGCATGAACTCTGGCAAGAAGGCCCCGCTGTCCGCGCAAGACCCCGTCCCCCAGGAGCCCATCGTCGGCAGCCGGGTGGGGTGGGTGGTGGGCGTTGATCCAGGCCGCGGGGTGCTCGTGGACTACGAGGGCAACACGGCGGGTCCGTTGCCGGCCCTCTCCACCGTGCCGCTCGACGCGAAGACCCTGGAGCAGGCGGTCTCCTCACGGCAGCGGGCCGTGCTGCTGTTCGAGAACGGAATCCCCACGCGCCCCCTGCTCGTGGGGCTGGTGCAGACCACGAGCAGCACGCCGTTGATCGACGAGATCCTGGAGGCCCGCGTCCCACGGGAGCAGGTGGAGGCCCGGGTGGACGGCAAGCGCGTGGTCATCGAGGGGCAGGACGAGATCGTCCTGTCGTGTGGCAAGGCGAGCATCACCTTGCGGCGCAACGGCAAGGTGATCATCAAGGGCGTGCAGCTCGAGTCGAGCGCGGCCGGAGTCAACCGCATCAAGGGCGGCTCCGTGCAGATCAATTGACCTGCACGGCCTTGTCTCCTCCGGCGCGGCCGAGCGGCTGGCGATCGGTGTCTCGCAGGCCCACCAGCACGCTGGTGCCATCGTGGGTGACCCGGAGCTCGCCGTACTTCGCTCCCTCGTAGCGGTCCGCGTGGCCTTCCTGGAAGAAGAAGGACTCCGCGCCCAGGCGGACGCGGTGCTGGCGCACCTTGTAGCGCAGCAACAACTCCCCCGGGGCGAGCGGGGTGCCGGGCGTGTCGTGCCGGACGAAGCGCCCCACGCCGTTCTCATCGAGCCGGAGCACGAGACGCCCCTCTTTCGGCTCCGAGCCCGTGCTCGAGCTCACGCCCCAATCCGTGGCGCTGGCCAGCCGGGCCTCGCGGCTGACGGCGTAGTCGAGCACCATGTAGTCGCCCTGGATGAGCGAGCGGGGATCCACTGGGGCGAGCTCCAGCAGCACGGACGTGCCGTGGGCCAGCACCTGCTCCTTGCGGACGACCTGCACCACGAGGGCGGCCACCACCAGGAGGAGACCACCGAAGATGACGCGGGCGCGCATCAGCGCACCTCCTCGGCCGCGGGGAAGCGGCGCACGATGAAGAGCCGCAGGCCGAGCAGCACCAGTCCGCTGCCCAGCAGCGCGAGCGACTTGGCCAGCAGGCTGAGCTGGAGGTCGTAGTAGTAGCCCACGCCGAACGCGAGGATGAAGACCACGGCCATTCCGAGCAGCACCACGTTGCGCCGGTGGAAGCCGAGCAGCAGCACGCCGGTGGCCGCGATGACTCCGGGCGTGTGGAGCGTGAGCAGGGCCGTCAGCGCCAGCGAGGCGAAGGCCGTCACTCCCGCGGGGCCACCGGGCGCGGAGTCCGTCTCCTCCAGCACGCGCCAGGCCGAGTACAGCGTCACCACGGCGAGCCCGAGTGTCAGCACCGCGGTGGGCGGCTCCGACGCGCCCTTGCGGAAGATGTCCCAGTAGATGTCATGGAACCAAGTGCGAATCACCAGTGAGGACAGGAGTGTGGTGACGAGCCCGAAGGCCGCGGGCGTCACCAGTGCACTCCAGCGTCCGTTCTGGAGCCGGGCCTGCTTCAGGAGGAGCAGGTGCGCGAGCACGGTGATGCCCACCAGCGCTACATCCGTCAGCATGGCCGGCGCGGTGAGGCGCAGCAGGAACAACAGCGCGAGGCTGCCGAAGAACGCGGACAGGAAGCGCTGGATGAGATCCGGGTAGATGAAGAGGAGCACGGCTTGGATGACGACCGTGGCGAGCGCCGCCATCTTCTCGTCCGAAGAGGCCCCCACACCGCCGATGAAGAGCCCCTGTCCGGCCAGCCCCGAGGACAGCGCGAGCTGGGTGAGGAACACGTTGCTTCCCGCGTGGCGCACGAGGACGGCGACTCCCGTGAGCATCAATCCCAGGACGATGGCGCCCACTTCCTCGCCCGCTCCGAGCACGCCAATCGCGATGAAGGCGATCAGGAACCACGAGGCGAGCCAGGCGCCGAAGCCGGTGAGGATGCGCACGAACCACGGCACGCTGGCCGTGGCCTCGGCGCTGGAGGCGAGCGCGGTGCGTGCCGGCTCGTGCAATGGGGTGGGCAGTACGTCCCGCAGTGAGGGTTTGAACGCCATGGTCAGGCCTCCTCCGGACCGCGAGCCTCGGCGCGCAGCCACCAGACCGTGAGCCCCACTTCGCCAATGATGAGCACGGCCAATACGAGGAAGACGCCCGCGTCGAAGCGGCTCGTCTCGAACAGGAAGCGGCCCACCAGGGTGGTGAGCAGTGTCATCGCGCTCACCGCATCGAGCGTGAGGAGGAAGAGCTCGGAGCGCACCCGCCGGTGGAAGATGTACGCCGCCGCCATCACCACCAGGAGCAGGCCGAGCCCGATGATGCTCGCGGTGTCACCCTCCCGGGGCACCGCCACCTGGAGCTCCGCCAGGCCGAGCAGCGGTGCCATGGTCATCATCGCCAGTACCCGAGGCATCCACCGGCCCCGTAGCCAGGAGAGGCCGCGTGCCGCGAGTGCTTCATTCGCCACCCAGGCCGCGCCGTTCACCAGCGCGAGCACCAGCATGAGCGTGGTGCCCTCGCCATCGGCGACCTGGAACCAGAAGAGGCTCAGCCCGGTGTTCACGAGGAGGAGCAGCAGCAGCCACAGGGGCGCGAAGCGTGCGAGCACCACCCAGGGAAGGATGAGACCGCTCCACCCGAGGAACAGCTCATAGGGGTCCGCGCCCGTCTGGTAGGCCTGCCCGTAGACGGCGAGGAGCGGGCCGACGAGCACCGCGGCGAAGAGGAGGGCGAACTGTCCGGCGAGGGTCTCGCCCAGGCGCCAGGCGGCGATGCAGGCCCCGAGGATGGCGGCCAGCAGCAGCCCCATCTTCCCGAAGCGGTGGAGCGCCGCCCAGTTGTAGGCGAAGAAGTAGATGACGCCGGAGAGCACCAGCAGCGAGCCGAAGCCCAGCAGCACGGCGGACAGGAAGCGCCGCCAGGCGGCTCGCTGCGGAGTGGCCACGGCGAGCCGCAGGGCGTGCTCGAGGCCCTGGGGGTTGAGGACACCGGCATCGGCGAGCGTGCGGAGGCGCTCGGGCGTGGCGGCGAGGTCTAGCAGGTCATGGGACACGGCGCGGGACGCTAGCCTTACGGGCCACGTCACCGCCAGACTCCCGCCCGTGAATACCCCCTCCATCGAGGCCATCCAGGACGAGCTGGCGCGGGCGGCCGACCCCGAGAAGGCCGCCTTCTACCCGAGGTTCTTCAAGACAGGTCCGGGCGAGTACGCCGAGGGAGACGTGTTCCTCGGCGTGACCGTGCCGGAGCAGCGGAGGATCGCCAAGCGTCACAAGGACCTTCCCCTGGAGCAATTGGGAGCGTTGTTGCGGAGCGAGCTCCACGAGCACCGGCTCACGGGCTTCCTCATCCTCGTGACGCGGTTCGAGCGGGCGGACGGGGCCGGACGCCACCGTCTCTTCGTGTTCTGCCGGGAGCACCTGGCGGGGCTGAACAACTGGGACCTGGTGGATACGGTGGCACCCAAGCTCCTGGGCGAGTACCTGCTCGAGCACCCCGAACTCACGCCGTGGCTCTATGAGCTGGCGCGCTCGCCAGTGCTCTGGGAGCGGCGCATCGCCATCATGTCGACCCAGGCCTTCATCCGTGCGGGAGACTTCAAGGACACGCTGAAGCTGGCGGAGCTGCTGCTGCACGACGAGCACGACCTCATCCACAAGGCGGTGGGATGGATGCTGCGCGAGGTCGGCAACAGGGACCTGGCGAGCGAGGAAACCTTCCTCGACCGCCATGCGCGGGAGATGCCGAGGACCATGCTGCGCTACGCCATCGAGAAGTTCCCCAAGGCGAAGCGCGAGCATTACCTGAAACGGAAGCTCTCTCGCCCCAATATCCCCTCGCCCCCCGGGAGAGGGACGGGGTGAGGGTGCCCGTTCCCGTCCTCCCCGCCGTGCCTCAGAACCGTGAGCGCCGCAGATCGAGCAACCACGCCTCCAGCGCCTCGGCGCCCTGGGGGTCCTCGGGGAGCACGGAGTTCTCTCGGGCGGAGTCGAGCCGCTCGAAGGCCCGTTCCACCTGGCCGCGCCAGTGCTCGGAGAGGGCCTCGGGCAGCTCGCTGCGCTCGCCCCGCCGCTTCCAGGAGACGAGCTCACCCGCCTCGCTGAAGCCATAGCGGTCCATCAGCGCGGTGAGGTCCGTTTCCACCTCGCCCGTGAGCAGCGCGTGGGTGCCGGTGAGCGTGGTGCGCAGCACATAGAGGAGCTTTTTGGTGGAGCGGAAGCCCGTCTTCTCCCACTCACGCAGCTGGCCGTGGGCGAAGCCGCGATAGTGCCGGTGCAGCCGCCGGGACAGCACGCCCCGCACCAGCGGACGCACGGCCTCCAACTCGGGCGAGCCGCGCAGCGTATGCGCCCCGAGCAGCCGCTCCAGGTAGTTGCCGTTGCCCTGAAGGACGCCGAACAGCACGGGGCCGAGCTCGTTGGACGAGTAGTCCACCTCGACGCCATCCACGACCTCCAAGCGCTCGGCGTTGGCGGAGCCGCGCTGCTCCAGGCGGAGCAGGTGGGCGGTGGGGGTGACGTGGATGCACTTGAGGTCCAGGTCACTGTCTGGCGAGGGAAAGCCATACGCGTGCGCGCCCGAGAGGGACACGACGAGGTGCCACCGCCGGGTGGACTCCTCGTCGAGCACGGCGTTGGCCACCCGGGTCTGGTGCTCCGTCATCAGTGAGTGGGTCATGACTCCTCCTCCTTCCATTCGACGGCCGGAGGCGCGGGGGCATCACGGCCGAGCGGCCCGGGCTCCTTCATCACCCAGCGCCGCGCCAGTTCCTCGCCCACGCGGCGCACCAGCCGGTCCGCGCGCCCGTAGTCCGGGAGCTGCGGCAGCTTGCTGGTGCGGTGGGCCTCTTCCAACTCCGGTGCGAGGGCCTCGGCGTCCCGCAGCACCTCCTCCAGCGGGACACGTCCGGCCTTGATCTCCAACATGCGCGCCTTGTAGGTGCCGGTGACCTCGAAGGTGGGCACCCCCTCCCGCAGCCACCCGGTGGCGAGCACCACCAGGCGCAGCAGGTTGTAGGCGTTCTTCGGCCGCAGCTCGCGCGCGCTGGGAGGCCGCTGACCGCCACCGCGCGCATAGCGGGTGAGGGCGGCGAAGTCGTTGGCCTCGATGAGGCCCTGGTCCCACAGCGAGCGGTAGAGCTGCTTGAGGTACGTCTTGGCCGCGAGCAGCGCGTCCTCGGGCGAAGGAGCGCTGCGCGGGGAGATGGCCGCGAGCCGCCGGGCTACCTCGTCCAGATTGGGCGCGGGCTCCTCGCACAGCCACTCGAGCACCAGGTCCCGGTGCTCGGCGAGCCGCTGGCTGCGGGTGAGCTTGTCGAGCTGGCTCATGGCGTACCGGCCGAAGCTGCCGAAGATGGCCTTGGACACGAAGGCCTCGCGCTCGGCGAGCAGCCACTCCCCGAGCTCGTCCGTGGCGCGGGCGCTGGGGACGAAGAGCATCTCCAGGGTGTTGGGGTCGGCACGGAGGGCCTGCTCCACCGTTTTGGAGAGCTCCCAGAAAGTATGGCTGCCATCGGCGCTGACGAGATCTCTCGCCTTGTCGGCGAGGCCGAAGTGCCAGGGCAGGGGCAGGCCGAAGACGCCGCGCATGTCGACGTCGGAGGCCTCGTTGGCGAGGCCCCAGGCCTGCGAGCCCACCACGGTCTCCAGCACCACGCAGGGGCGGAGGGCATCCCAGGTGGCAGCGCGCCGGAGCGCGAACTGGAGCTGGCCCGGCTTGCGAGGCACCAGCTCGTCACGGGCGTACCAGAGCTCACCCACGCCGACGATCTGCACGTCGAAGCCACCGCCACGGGCACGCACCACTCGGCCCACCACGCCCTGGGGGATCTGCCGGTCACCGGCCACGCGCTCCACGCGCGTCGTCACCTCGGTGCCATGGGGGAGGGGGACGGACAGCTTATCCACTTGCTCGTAACCACGGGGACGGGCGGTGCCCTCGGACTGGTCCTGCTCGGGAGTCTTGGATCCGCGGGTCATGGGCGCCTCCGGATGGGGAGTACAGGGTTCCCATGGACGTTACTGGCGCGGACTCCTGACTCCAAACCCATCGCTCGATGCGCGCAGGTGATCGCGTCAGGTGCTTCGTCTCCACTCCAGGAGAGTGCTCTCTGGTTGCTCCAGCTGCGGGCTGTGTCCCGCGGTTATCCGCACGAGCCGCGCGTCGGGCATGACCTTTACCGCCGCCTCCGCCAGTGACACGGGCAGCACCGTGTCGTGCTCGCCCCAGAAGAGCAGGGTGGGCTGCTTCACCTCGCCCAGCCGCTCGTAACGGTGGAACACGCCGCCCGTGAGCGGCACCAGCGTGTTGAAGGCCCGCGTGGCCTCGGGTCTTCCCCCGGGCACCGTCATCAACTCGTACCCCAGTGCCGCCAGCCTCCGGTTCAGCGGCGTGTCCGGCAGAGGCGCGATGCGGCCGAAGAGCTTCGGCCCCAGCACCCGTGCCACCCGCTCCGGGCCCACGCGGAAGAACAGCCGCGCATCCCGCGCCATCTCCGGGCCCAGCCCCATCGCGTCCACCAGTACCAGCCGCTCCACCGGCACCCGGCTTCGCAGCGCCAGCTCCAGGGCCACCAGCCCTCCCAGCGAGTGCCCCACCAGCGTCATCGGCCCCGGCGCCAGCGTGGACAGCACCTCCTCCACCGGCTCGACGAAGAAGCGCAGCCCCTCCTCCGCCGTCCTCACCACCCCTCCCGGCGCCGAGGAGCACCCGAACCCCGGCAGATCCACCGCCAGCACCCGGTGCTCCCGGGCCAGCCCTGTCAGGAGCGGGAGCCACATGCTCGCCGCGTTCCCCCGGCCATGGAGGAGCACCACCGTCCGGCCCTCTCCTCCCTCCAGGACCCGGAGCCCTCCACCCCCTCGCAGTGGGCACACCCGGGAGGTCATCCCCGGAGTCAACTCCCCCAGTAACTCCGCCTCCACCGGTCCCGGAGCGTGGGGGAGGGGCCCTCCAGAAGGTTGGCGTTCTCCGTCCCGATGTGGTTTGGGGTACTCCCGAGGGTCGTTCCTGGGTGGTTCCGGGGACATGGACCCCTGAAATTACTGGAATGTCGGGCGTGATGGGTTGTTGAGCGGCGTACCTACACCTCCTAGGCTGCCCGCCTCCTCCAGGGACAGTCGAGACGGCACATATGAACACGGACATCCGGGCGCTCACCGAGCGCGTCCAGCAGGAGAGCGGCTTCGTCGAGATCCTCAACCAGGAGGTCGGCAAGGTCATCGTCGGCCAGCGCTACATGCTGGAGCGCATCCTCATCGGCCTCTTGTGCAATGGCCACGTCCTCCTCGAGGGCGTGCCCGGTCTCGCCAAGACGCTCACGGTGCGCACCATCGCCGACAGCATCAGCGCTTCCTTCATGCGCATCCAGTTCACCCCGGATCTGCTGCCCGCGGACGTGGTGGGCACGATGATCTACAACCAGCAGGCGGCCAACTTCACCGTCCGCAAGGGCCCCGTCTTCGCCAACGTGGTGCTCGCCGACGAAATCAACCGCGCCCCCGCCAAGGTGCAGTCCGCCCTCCTCGAGGCCATGCAGGAGCGCCAGGTCACCATCGGTGACACCTCCTTCCCGCTGCCCTCGCCCTTCCTCGTGCTGGCCACCCAGAACCCCATCGAGCAGGAAGGCACCTACCCCCTGCCCGAGGCGCAGGTGGACCGCTTCATGCTCAAGGTGAAGGTGGGCTACCCCACCCGCGAGGAAGAGAAGGTCATCATGGACCGCATGAGCGGCGGGAAGCCCCCGTCCGCCCAGAAGGTCATCGACCTGCAGCACCTCGTGCGCGCCCGCGAGCTCGTCACGCAGATCTACATGGACGAGAAGGTGAAGGACTACATCCTCAACGTGGTCTTCGCCACGCGCGAGCCCGGCCGCTACGGCCTCAAGGACCAGGCCGACTACATCCAGTTCGGCGCCAGCCCGCGCGCCACCATCGCGCTGACCCAGGCCTCCCGCGCCCACGCCTTCCTGCGCCACCGCGGCTTCGTCACGCCCGAGGACGTCAAGGCCGTGGCCTTCGATGTGCTCCGCCACCGCATCGCCCTCACCTACGAGGCCGAGGCCGAGGAGCTCACCACCGAGAAGCTCATCCAGCGCGTGTTCGATCGCGTCGAGGTCCCGTAACCCCACCCGGGAGAGCCCAGGGGGCGCGCCGTGCTCGCCAAGGACATCATCCGCCGCATCCGCAAGCTGGAGATCCGCACCCGCAAGGTGGTGTCGGACATGCTCGCGGGCCAGTACCACTCGGTCTTCAAGGGCCGGGGCATGGCCTTCTCCGAGGTGCGCCAGTACCAGCCCGGTGACGAAATCCGCATCATCGACTGGAACGTCACCGCCCGCATGAACGAGGCCTACGTCAAGGTCTTCACCGAGGAGCGAGAGCTCACGGTGATGCTCCTGGTGGACGTGTCCGCCTCCAAGGAGTTCGGCTCGCGCGAGCGCTCCAAGTCGGAGGTGGCCGCCGAGGTGGCCGCTCAAATCGCCTTCAGCGCCATCGCCAACAACGACCGGGTGGGGCTCATCCTCTTCTCGGATCGGGTGGAGAAGGTGGTGCCGCCGCGCAAGGGCCGCACGCACGTGATGCGGCTGGTCAGCGACATCCTCACCTTCCAGCCCAAGGGGAAGGGGACGGACATCGCCGCCGGCCTCACCTACCTCAGCCGCCTGGCGCGCCGGAAGACGGTGACGTTCCTCATCTCGGACTTCCTCGCCGATGGCTACGAGCCGCCGCTGCGCCTCGTGGGCCGCAAGCACGACCTCGTCCCCGTGGTCATCGTGGATCCGCTCGAGCAGGAGTTCCCCCGGCTGGGCCTCGTGGAGATGGAGGACCCCGAGACGGGCGAGCGCTTCGTGGTGGACACGAGCGACCCGCTCGTCCGCGGCCGCTTCGCCCGCGCCATGCAGGCGCGCCGCGAGGAGCGGCTCAGGCTCTTCAAGAAGCTGGAGCTGGACCACGTGGAACTGAGCACCGGCGATGATCACGCCATGGCCCTGGTGCGCTTCTTCCGCGCCCGCTCCCGGAGGATGGCGGCATGAGGTGGCTGGCTCTCTGCGCGTTCTTCCTCGTCTCGCCGGCCCTGGCCCAGGCTCCGGCGCCCGCTCCGGCTCCAGCCGCGGCCAGCGCGAAGCTGCCGGCCGTGGAGCCCGAGGGCTTCCAGGCCCGCGTGCAGCCGGAGCAGGTGCAGCTCGGCGAGCCCTTCGTCTACGAGCTGGTCATCACCCACCCGGCGGACCAGCGCTACGAGCTGGACCTGGTGCCGGACCTGGGTGACTTCGAGCTGCTGTCCCAGGCGCGCACGCCCCCGGAGACGGGGAAGGAGCCCGCCGTCACCACCTTCCGGCTGAAGCTCTCCGCCTTCAACCTGGGCATGCTCACGCTGCCCGAGCTGCCCTTCCTCGTGACCACGCCGGAGGGCCCCAGGCGCTTCGTGGCGCCGGGCCGCACCATCGAGGTGGCCGGCACGCTGCCGCAGGACGCCGAGGCGGAGGGCGCGGACCTCAAGGACATCCAGCCTCCCACCGAGGTGGCCGTCCGCTCCCTGACGCTCGTGTGGGCGCTGCTGGGGCTGCTGGCCGCCATCGCGGTGGGCGTGCTGCTGTGGCGGCTCTTCCAGAAGTACCGCAACCGCCCCATGGCCGAGGTCAAGCCGCTGCTGCCCCTGGACGTGCGCACCCGCCAGGCGCTCGAGGGCCTCAAGGCGGAGAACCTGCCCGAGCAGGGCAGGGTGAAGGACTTCTACTTCCGGCTGTCGGAGATCATCCGTGGCTACCTGGGCGAGCGCTACGGCTTCGACGCCCTGGAGTGCACCAGCTCGGAGCTGATGGTGGCGCTGCGGCGCAAGCAGCCCCTCAAGTTCCCCGAGGATGGACTGATGCGCTTCGTCTCCGAGTCCGACATGGTCAAGTACGCCCGCGCCGAGTCGTCGCCGGAGTCGTGCCGCGAGGCGCTCGCCTTCGGCTACGAGCTGCTGGACAAGACCTGGCCCCCTCTCGTGCCGCCTCTCCCCGAGGCCGCTTCCGTGTCCCATGCCTCCGGTCCCCGCGTTTCATAACCCCGAGTTCCTGTGGGGTTTGCTGCTCATCCCGGTCCTCCTCGGGTGGGCCTGGCGCGAGCGGCGCTCCCGTGCCGTGCTGCGCTTCTCCGCGGCGCACGTGCTCGCCAGCCAGGGCCGCGGCCTGCGCACGTACATGCTGCCGCTGCTGCCCTTCCTGCGCGTCTTCGCCGTGGCCGCCGCCGTCGTCGCGCTCGCCCGGCCCCAGTCCCGCGACGCCCGCGTGCGGGACTCGAGCGTCGAGGGCATCGACATCGTCGTCGCGCTCGACCTGTCCACCTCCATGGAGGCCGGCGACTTCCGCCCGCAGAACCGCCTCCACGTGGCCAAGGAGGTGCTCGCCGAGTTCATCGGAAACCGCGTCAATGACCGCATCGGCCTGGTGGTGTTCGCCGGCGCGGCCTACACGCAGTCTCCCCTGACGCTGGACTATGGCGTGCTCAAGGAAGTGCTGCGCCAGCTGCGCACCCGCGTGCTCGAGGACGGCACCGCCATCGGCGACGCGCTCGCCACCGCGCTCAACCGCCTGCGCGACTCGGAGGCCAAGAGCCGCGTGGTGGTGCTCATCACCGACGGCGACAACAACTCCGGCAAGATTTCGCCGCTGGACTCGGCCACCATGGCGAAGTCGCTGAACATCCCCATCTACACCATCCTCGTGGGCAAGGGCGGCAAGGTGCCCTTCCCCCAGGGCACGGACCTGTTCGGCAACACCGTCTGGCGCGAGACGGAGATTCCCATCAACCCCGAGCTGCTCCAGGACATCGCCGACCAGACGGGCGGCGAGTACTACCGCGCCACCGACCCGGAAGGCCTCAAGCTGGGCCTCCAGAAGGTGTTGGACTCGCTGGAGCGCTCCAAGTTGATGGAGGGTGGGGCCACGGCCAACTACCGCGAGGACTACCACCCGTACCTGCTGCTGGCCTTCGGGCTGGCCGCGCTGGAGCTGCTCCTGCGCGCCACCTTCCTGAGGGTGTTCCCGTGACGCCGGCCTTCCTGACGGACTTCTTCGGGAAGCTGATGGAGCCCCTGCGCTTCCTCTTCCTCGGCTACCAGATGGGCCTGGCGAAGCCCGGCTACCTCGCGCTGTGCGTGGTGGGCGGGCTGGTGGGCACCCTGGCCCTGCTGTCGGCGCTGCGCCGCCGCTCCCGCGTGAGCGCGCTGCTCAACGAGCGGCTCGTGGACAAGCTGGCTCCCGGCGCTTCTCGCTGGCGCCCGGCGGTGCAGGGCGGCTTCTACGGCATGGGGCTGCTGCTCTTCGGGCTGGCGCTGGCCCAGCCCCAGTGCGGCACCAAGAGCGAGCTGACGAAGCGCCGCGGCATCGACGTGGTGGTGGTGCTGGATGCCTCCAAGTCCATGCTCGCGCGGGACGTGCAGCCCAGCCGTCTGGAGCGCGCCCGCCTGGAGCTCACCACGCTGCTGGACGAGCTGAAGGGGGACCGGGTGGGCCTGGTCGCCTTCGCCGGGGATGCCTTCATCCAGTCGCCGCTCACCTCGGACTACTCGGCGGTGAAGCTCTTCCTGCGCGCGGTGGATCCGGACCAGATGCCCCAGGGCGGCAGCAACATCGGCGATGCGTTGGTCCTGGCCATGCAGGTGCTGGAGAACGCGGACCGTGGCGCCAAGGAGCGCGTGGTGGTGCTGCTGTCCGACGGCGAGGACCTGGTGGGCCAGGTGGACGAGGCCGTGGCGGCGCTCAAGAAGGCCAGCGTCCAGGTGCTCACCGTGGGCGTGGGCTCCGAGCAGGGCGAGCCCATCCCCGTCTACAACCGCCGCGGCGAGTTCGTGGACTACAAGAAGGACAGCAGTGGCGAGACGGTGATTACCCGCCTGGATCGCGCGGGCCTCACCTCCATCGCCGAGGCCACGGGCGGCGCCTTCTATTACCAGCCGCGCGGTGTGGCCATGGCCCAGGTGCTGGAGCGCATCGAGCAGATGCAGAAGAGCGAGTTGGAGAGCCGCGTCACCGTGCGGTACGACGAGCGCTTCCAGATGTTCGCCCTGCCGGGGCTCGTGCTGCTGGTGCTGGGCATGTTGTTGCTGCCGTCCGCGCGCCGGAGGCCGTCGTGAGCAGGGGAGTCATGGTCATGCGCGTGGGAGTGGGGTTGCTGCTCGCGCTGGGACTGGCGCTGCCGTCCGGCGCGTGGGCCGCGGGGCTCCTGGAGAAGGAGCATCCGCTCATCCAGAAGGGCCGGGCGGCGTACACCGCCGGACGCTACGACGAGGCGCTCGCGGCCTTCGAGGAGGCGAAGAAGGAGCGTCCGAACGACCCCGCCGTGGAGTTCAACCGGGGCGACGCGCTGATGAAGCTGGGCCGCTACGACGAGGCGCAGCGGGCCTTCCAGAGCGTGGCGGAGACGCAGAACCAGCCGGAGCTGCGCCAGAAGGCCACCTACAACCTGGGCAACGTCCACGCGATGACGGGCAACACCCGCGAGGCGCTGAAGGCCTACCGCCGCGCGCTCACGTTGGATCCCTCGGACGCCCAGGCCCGGCACAACTACGAGGTGCTGCTGCGCAACCTGCCTCCGCCCCAGAAGGGCAGCCCGGATGGGGGCACGGATGGCGGCCAGGACGGCGGGCAGGACGGCGGCCGCCCGGACGCGGGTCCGGATGCGGGTCAGCAGGATGGTGGTACGCCAGCGGACGCGGGCCAGGATGGGGGCAGTGACGGCGGGCTGGATGCCGGCATGGACGGTGGCATGGATGGAGGCCAGCAGGATGGTGGGCAGGCCGACGCGGGCCAGCCGGATGGCGGGCAGGGCGATGCGGGCCAGGGTGATGGCGGCCAGCAGGATGGTGGCGCCGACGGAGGCGAGGATGGTGGCCCGGGTGACGGCGGTGATGGCGATGGCGATGGCGGTCAGGACGGTGGCGAGAGTGAGGAGGAGGGCACCGAGTCGGATGGTGGCACCGAGGGGGAGGTGGACTCGGTGGATGCCGGTGTCAGTCAGGCGGAGATCGATCGCCAGGAGGCCGAGCGCCTGCTGGATGCGATGAAGCAGAACGAGAAGAATCTCCAGCTGTGGCGTTTCCAGCAGAAGAAGAGGCCGAGGAATCCCAATGAGAAGGACTGGTAGCGGCCACGCGGCGCTGGCCGCGCTCGCCCTGTTGCTGGTGGCGATGCCAGCGTGGGCGTCCATCGAGTTCTACCAGACGGCGGATCGCACCGAGGTGGGCACGGAGGACGTGTTCCAGCTCACCGTGGTGGTGGTGGATCCTCCAGACACCGCGCAGGTGCAGTTTCCGTCACCCGGGGACTTCGAGGTGCTGTCGTCCTCGCAGAGCACCCAGCGCTCCATCGAGATGAGCGGCGGCGGTCCGCCCGTCATCCAGACGGTGCGCAAGCACGTGCTGATGATGCGCGCCAACCGCACGGGTACCCTCACCATCCCGCCCGCAGTGCTCACCGCGGGCGGCCGCACCTGGCGCACCGAGCCCATCAAGATGACGGTGCGCCGCGGACACGTCGAGCCGCCCCGCTCCCAGGCGAACCGCCAGCCGCCGAACCCGTTCCCCAACTTCCCCGGTCCCCTGGGCCGCATGCCGGATCCGTTCGCCGGCGAGGAGAACGAGGAGCCCGATGATCGGCGCCAGCAGGAGGACGTGCGCATTCCCCGTGGGGATTCGGACCTCTTCCTGCGCGCCACTGTCGACAAGAAGCAGGTGTACGTGGGCGAGCAGGTGACGCTGTCGCTCTACATCTACTCGCGCGTGGACCTCTCCAGCGTGGACGCGGTGACCATGCCCAAGCTGGAGGGCTTCTGGAGCGAGGACGTGGAGAGCCCCACGCAGCTCACGGGCGAGCAGCGCGTCGTCAACGGCATTCCCTACCGCACCTACCTGCTGCGCCGGCGTGCGCTCTTCCCGGTGAAGAGTGGCACCCTCTCCGTCACCGCCGCCGAGGCGGACATCACCACCGGCTTCCTCTTCGCCGGCCACCGTGTGCACCGCGTCTCCAACGCGCTCGAGGTGGAGGTGAAGCCGCTGCCGCCGGGCGGGCCCAAGGGCGTGTCGAGTGCCCAGGTGGGCCAGTGGGATCTGTCGCTCGATGTCTCCCAGACGCGGGTGGAGCTGGGCCAGCCGGTGACGGTGAAGGTCATCCTCGAGGGCGCGGGCAACGTGAAGAATGTCACCCCGCCCCGGCTGGAGGTGCCTCCCGCTCTCAAGGTGTATGACCCGACCACCACCGACAAGGTGATGCCGGACAAGTGGCGCATTCAGGGCCGCCGGGTGCAGGAGTACCTGGTGATGCCGCAGCGCACGGGCACCTTCACGCTGCCCTCGCTGGAGTTCCCCTACTTCGACCCGCGGACGGGCCGCTACGAGGTGGCCCGCACGGAGCCGGTGGAGCTGACGGTGGAGCCCGGATCGGGTGGGGTGTCGTCCTCGCCCACGACGGCCGTGCCCCAGCATGTGACGGACGCCGCGGCCGAGCAGAAGAACGTCCTCACCGCGAGCGGCCTGCGTCCGTTGCGCTACCAGGCGCGTTTCGAGGAGCCCGCGGCCGCCGTGTGGCAGCGGCCCTTCTTCGTGCCGGTGGTGCTGTCGCCCCTGGGGCTGATGCTGGCACTGGGCCTGGTGGGGCTGGTGCGCGGACGGCTCTCCAACCCGGACGAGGGCAGCCGCAACCGGCAGCGGGCCAAGGCGGCGCGCAAGCGGCTGGCCGAGGCGGAGAAGCTGCGCGAGGGCAGCTCCAGCGCCTTCTACGGCGAGGTGGAGAAGGCCGTGCTGAACTTCCTGGAGGCCCGGCTGCACGCGCCGGTGGGCGGACTCACGCGCGACGCGCTGGACGCGAAGCTGGCCGGAGCCGGAGTGGATGCCGAGCGCCGCCAGCGGGTGCGCTTCGTGTTGGAGGCCTGTGACGCCGGACGTTTCGCCCCCGGTGCCGAGGCCGCTGCCCGCGAGCGCATCCTGGATGATGCCGCGGCCGTCATGGAGGGGTGGGACAAGTGAGCGCCATCACCGCGATCCTCGTGGCCACGCTGCTGGGACAGGCCTACTACTCGCCCGAGGAGGCCCAGCTCCTCTTCCAGCAGGCCAACGAGTCCTATCTGAAGCAGGACTACACCGCCGCGCGCGAGGGCTACGAGAAGCTGCTCTCGCGCGGCTTCGGGGGCCCGGACATCCACTACAACCTCGGCACCACGTACCTGTCGCAGGGGGACCTGGGGCGCGCGGTGCTCGCCTTCGAGCGCTCGCGCAGGGCCGGCGGCGAGGGGCCGGATCTGGACGCCAACATGTCGATGGCTCGCGCCCAGCAGCTCGACAAGGTGGTGGGCGCCGCGCCCGAGGAGCCCTTCGTGCAGCGCGTGGTGTCCGCCACGAGCGGCAACCTGGTGGCGTGGCTCTTCCTCGGGACGTGGCTGGCGGGCTTCGCCTTCCTGGTGCTCTTCCGCGTGCTGCGCCCGGGCAGCCGGGCCTGGGCCGTCGTGATGGGGGCCCTGCTGCTGGCCGCGTCGGTGCCGTCCGGTGCCCTGCTGGCCGCGCACGTCTGGGTGCACGAGACGTTGCACGAGGCCGTGGTGCTCGCGCCCACGCTGCGTGCCCGGGAGTTCCCCAAGGAGGAGGCGAAGGTGTCCTTCGAGGTGCACCCCGGATTGAAGGTGCGCGTCATGGAGGAGACGGGGCGCTACGTGCGCATCCGCCTGCCCAATGGCCTGGAGGGCTGGGCCGAGCGTGAGGGTGTGTCGGAGATATGATCGAAGCCGTCGATGTGGCGAAGGTGTACCGGCGCGGGCGCACGGAGGTGCGAGCGCTGGCGGGCGTGTCGCTGACGGTTCCGAAGGGGGAGTTCCTCTCGGTGATGGGGCCGTCGGGCTCGGGGAAGAGCACGCTGCTGAACCTGCTGGGCGCGCTGGACGTGGCGGGCTCGGGGTCGCTGCGCATCGACGGGCGCGAGCTGGCGCGGATGAAGGATGACGAGCTGTCCGCGTTCCGCCGCGAGCGGCTGGGCTTCGTGTTCCAGTTCTTCAACCTGATGCCCACGATGACGGCGCTGGAGAACGTGATGCTTCCGGGGCTCCTGTCGGGCCGGGTGCAGGCTGAGCTGCGGAAGCGGGCCGAGACGTTGCTGGAGTCGGTGGGGCTGGGAGGCCGCACGCACCACCGGCCGGACGAGCTGAGCGGTGGAGAGATGCAGCGGGTGGCGGTGGCGAGGGCGCTGTTGATGGAGCCGGTGGTGCTGTTGGCGGACGAGCCCACGGGGAACCTGGACTCGCGCACGGGCGCCGAGGTGCTGCGGATGCTGCGCGAGGCCACGCGGGAGCGTGGGCTGACGGTGGTGATGGTGACGCACGACTCGAAGGCCGCCGAGGTGGGAGACCGCATCGTGCGCCTGGCGGACGGGCTCATCGCCGGCGACGAGCGGGTGGTGCACGAGCAGGCCGCCTGAGCCAGGTCCCCTCTCCCTCTGGGAGAGGGTCAGGGTGAGGGTCATCCCGTAGGTCCGCGAGCCCATCGCTCGCGAGGAGACGAGGGCATGCCAGGACTGTCTCGGGAGTACGATTTCTCCTTCACCTCGGAGCTTCGAGCGTCACCCGAGGAGGTCTGGTCCCACGCGACGCACATGCAGGGCGTCAATCGGGAGTTCTTCCCGTTGGTGCGCATGACGTGGCCAGGAGGGGATGGCCGGTTGCCTTCACAACCTGCGCTCGGCCAGCGGCTGTTCCGGAGCTGGATCCTGCTCTTCGGTTTGCTGCCCATCGACTACGACGATCTCTCCATCGCCGAGTTCGAGCCCGGCCGGCGCTTTCTCGAGCGCTCCGTGATGCTTTCCCAGCGGCAGTGGGTTCACGAGCGCATCGTGACCCCTACGGAGACGGGATGCAGGCTCACGGACTCTGTCCGGTTCATCCCGAGGCTGCGCCCGTTGGGAGCGCTGCAATTGGGCATCTTCCGGCTGGCCTTCTGGTGGCGGCACTGGAACCTGCGGCGGCTGTTCTCTCGGGGCCAGGAGCAGGCGGCCTGATCCAGATGTCAGGACCGGAGAGGGCAGGGCGTCGAGTGGGGCGCGTGGGGGCTTTTCCCCGCTGACGCGAGGGGTGCTTCCATGTCTCAGGACAGATTCCAGACCAGCCGTGAGGTGTACCACCGCATCCGGTGGGACCCCCGGTTCGACGCGCGCGAGTTCGTTATCGGCTACGACGCGCATGGCGAAACCATGGAGGAGATGCCCTTCGGGGCGTTCGCTCCCGATGGGGAAATTCCCTGGCACCGCGTCTGGTACTTCAAACGCGGTCACGAGATGGTGTGGGACCGCCGGGAACGCATCGACCGGTTATCCTCCCTCACCTTCAAAACCTCGGAAGAGGTTGTGTCTCCGCCTCCGCCGCCTCCTGCTCCCACCAGTGAGGCGGCTCCCCGCTTCACCCCGCTGCCTCTCTATCGCTACAACGCGCGAGCCAATGCCTGGATCGAGGTGGAGGAGTCTGTCTCCACCGAGGTCCAGCCCGCTCCCGCGGATCTCACGTTCGCCACGTTCAACGTCCTGTTCGACCTGTACGATCCGGAGTTGCTCGCCACGCACCGGCGGACCGCCGCGACGATCTCTCTGCTGCGCTCCGCCGATGCCGATGTCATCGCCCTGCAGGAGGTCACCGCGCCCTTCCTCCGCGCGCTGCTCGAGAAGCAGTGGGTACGTGAGCACTACTTCGTCTCGGACGGACCGGATGCCTCCACCGTCGAGCCCTATGGACAGGTTCTCCTCTCCCGGTATCCCTTCGCCTCGCTGAGTCAGTGCGTCTTCTCCCGTGACAAGCGCATCATCGCGGGTGAGCTCGCGCTCCCGGGTGGTTCGCTCTGGGTGGCCACACCGCACCTGACGAGCAATCGCGATCCCGTGAGAGCCAAGGCGCGCACCGTCCAGGTCCAGGCTCTCCTCGAGTGGACCCGCTCTCTTGGCGACTCACCTGACATCGCGCTCGTGGGTGATTTCAACTTCGGCGACGACGCTCCCGAGGTCCAGGACTTCCAGAAGGCGGGTTTCGTCGATGCCTGGACGGCGCTGCGGCCCGGTGACGTGGGGTACACGTTCGATCCCTCCCGCAACACGCTCGCCGCGCTCATGACCACCTCCGGCCGGCGTCAGCGTCTCGATCGCGTGCTCGTTCGCTCGGCCTCCGGACGGCTCGTTCCGCACGAGGTGGGACTCTTCGCCGAGGCGCCGCTCTCGGGTCCTCCGGGTCCCGGAGGCGATGCGCTCTTCGCGTCGGACCACTTCGGGCTGAGCTGTGTGCTGAAGCGGGGCGATGCTCCCGTTCAGGCTCCGGCTCCCGCCCTCCCCAGGGCCACGCCCCGGCCACTCACGGTGCCGCTCGTCCGCCAGTCATGTCTGGTGATCGTCCCCCCCGAGGAGGTGTGGGCTCCCATCCAGGCCCTGCGTGCGGTGCATGACTCGAAGTTCGAGCGCTGGATGCCCCACGTGACGCTGCTCTTCCCCTTCGTGCCCGAGGATTCCTTCGGCGAGGCGGAGGCGCTCATCATGGAGGCGCTCCAGGGCATTGAGCCCTTCGAGGTGATGCTCTCGGGCTTCGGGTATTTCGAGCACAGCAGCGACGTGACGGCCTGGCTCCGTCCTGACGCTCGTCCGCATGGTGCACTCGAGGCCCTGCACGCCGCGCTCGAAAAGGTGTTTCCCAGAGGTGAGGCGCGGGGCCGTGAGCCCGAGTTCGACTTCACACCGCACCTGACCGTCGGGCAGCTCCCTCGTGCACCGGCCGCCACCATCCGGCGCACGCTGGCCACCTGGGAGCGGGACTGGCGTCCCATCCGTTTCGAGGTGGGCGACGTGTGCCTCACCAGCAAGCGTGGCGATGGCCCGTTCGAAATCCGCCGGCGCGTGCCGCTCGGCGGAAGGCCTCGCTCCGGTGCTTCCCGCTCCACCCCTCCGGGGCCCTCCAAGACCGGCCGTTCCTCCGCTGAGGAGAAGGATGTGCTCCGCACCGTGCTATCGGCTCGCGGGGAGTGGCCCTCCTCCGAGACACGGCAAGCGCGTCAGGCGGTGGTGGGCAGGCTCGAGGCCCTGTGCGCCCGGGCCGGCGCGGAGCTCCTCCCGTACGGCTCGTACCTGCTCGGCACGGACAACGCCGGGAGTGACGTGGACGCGGTGGCCGTCGGGCCCGCGAGCCTCTCCCTCGAGGATTTCGCCCAAGCCCTCACCCGGCTCGTGTCGGACCAGGAAGGCCCCGCGGCCGCTCGCTTCGTGGCCGATGCCGCGCTCCCCCTGGTGAAGCTGTCGCTCGACGGCGTCCACTTCGATGTGTCGTACGCGCGCCGGCCCGAAGGCGTGGAGCCCTGTCCTCCGACGGAGCTGCTGGCGCGATACGGCGAGCGGCTGGACACTCCGGGGTTCCGCTCGCTCAACGGGTGGACCGATACGCGGGAGCTGCTCGACTCCGTGGATCACGAAGGCGCGGGAGCCGAGCGCTTCCGCACCGTGCTTCGCGCCGTGCGCTCCTGGGCGAAGGCGCGCGGCGTGTACTCGCATGCACTGGGTTACCTGGGTGGGTTGTCCTGGTCGGTGCTGGTGGCCTGGGCGTGTACGAATGCACCCCGCGAGGCCACACGCTCGGACAGCGGGCTGCTCGCGTACTTCTTCGAGACGTTCTCCGCCTGGCAGTGGCCTCGCCCCGTGACGCTGACCGCCGGGACCGCGGGTTACCGCACCAGCGATCGGAGGGACCTCATGCCAGTGGTGGCTCCCGCGCTGCCGCCGCGCAACACCGCGCGCAACGTGTCGCGCTCGACGCTCCAGGTGCTGCGCGACGAGCTCTCCCGGGCGCGCGAGGTGGTGCGGCGGGCTCGAGCCGAGGGGACGGAGGCGGCCTGGGCCGTGCTGTTCGAGCCGGTGGACCTCGAGAAGGAACTGCCCGTGCGGCTGCGCGTCTCCGTCGAGGCTCCTTCTCCCGAAGCACGTGAGATGGCCTCGGGCTGGGTGCTCGGGCACCTCACGGCGCTGGTGTACCGGCTGGAGGCGGACCGCAGGCTCTTCGCCCGGCCCTTCCCGAACGCGGCACCCGAGGGCCCCTTCTTCATCGGCCTCTCCTCTCGTGACCCGGGCGGCCACGAGGCCCTGTCTTCACGCCCCGGAAGCGCGCTCGCCCGGACGATGGACGAGTTCCGTGCGTCTTTCCAGGAGTGGAGCCACCGGCCTCCCGGGGCGGTGCTCTACCTCGAGCTCGCCCCACGCTGAGCCGCTCAGAACGTCGCGAAGATGAGCACCTTGCCCAGGGTGTCCGCGCCTCGCCCGGGGCCCACGAGCCCCTCGGCGAGCGCCAGGAAGTCCGGTGCCTGCTCCACGTGCTTCGCCACGAGCTGGAAGGTCTCCACCGCAGCCCGGTCCAACTGCTCCTGCGAGCCAGCGGTGGGGGAGGGCTCCTGGCACAACTCCGCCACCCGGGGATGGCCCACGAGCGTCAGGCGGAGCAGTCCCACCCGCAGGGCCAGGCGGAACACGTACGCGAGCAGGCCCGGTGCGTCGATGAGCGGGTTGCGCCAGACGAAGTGCGCGGCGTAGTTGTCGAAGTACTGCCGCACCCGCGCGCCGTGCAGGGCCTCCAGGTGGCTCCACCGTTCCTCGTAGGTGCGCCACGCCGCGTCCAGCTCTCCCGGTGAGCCTTCCTGGAGCCCGAGTGATTCCAGGACGCTCCGGGCCAGGGAGGAGAAGCGCTCGCCTCGTCCCGCCGCCATCCGCGCCCTCAGCACCGAGCTGAACAGGCCCACGCATGGGCCACCCGGAAGCGCCAGCCCCGAGAAGTCCCGGTGCACTGCCTCCAGCACGTCCGGCGAATCGAAGCGCTGAAGCACTTCGTTCAAATGCGCCTCGGCCGCCTCTCGGTCCTCGCCCCGGAAGGACTCCGTTCCCCGGAAGTAGAAGCCGTCCAGCCCGTGCGCCAGGTGCCCGAGCATCGCGAGCCGCGAGGCGAGGGGATATTCGCGCCGGTGCAGCAGCCGCAGCAGGGCCTCGCGCACCGTCTCCGCGTGGAAGGCCCAGGCGTCCTCCGCGTCAGCGGGAATGTGTCTCGCCGTCTCCGGCCGGGGAACGTGTGAATCCGCGAGGGGCGTGGGCACGGGCTCCACCGCGTCCTCCTCCAGCAGGCACAGGCGCGCCACCTCCGGGCAGGCCAGTGTCCCCGAGACCTCCACCCGCTCGCCCCACCGGGTGACGACGCGCGGGAAGGTGGCGCAGATGTCCGGCAGCACCGTGTCCCCGTGGCGGCGCTGGAGCGAGCAGAGCCGCTCCGTGTCCAGCATGGGGCAGTGCCCGTCCGGGCGCATCTCGATGAACGCGTGCTCCGTGGCGGCTCCACCGGGATTCGGAGTGATGCACCGGTGCAGGCGCGCCGACTCCTCCGCGCTGCCCGCCACCGCCGCCCGCATCCGTGCCCACTGCGGCTCGCTCACCGGCACACGCAGGCCCGCGCAGCAGGTGTCCTCGCAGCGCTCCGCGATGCAGCGGAAGCGCGTCATGTAGCGCAGCAGGAGGGGCTCGGTGGACATGGACGGCCGGGATCATACCTCGACGTGCCGGCCGCCACATCCAGGTGTCACGGCATCTGCTGGAGCGCGTCGAGCGCCGCCTTGGCCTGCACCAGCCCGTAGCCGTAGCGAGCGTCATGGCCCGTGTCACCCAGGTCCTTCGCGGTGCGCTCCAGCAGCGTGCGCACCTGGGCGGCCGTCAGCTCCGGGCGCGCGCTCCACACGAGCGCCGCCACGGCCGACACATGCGGCGCCGCCATCGAGGTACCGGGGAACTCGGCGTAGTCCACGCCCTTCAGGTTCACGTGCACCGGCTTGCCCAACAGATCGAGCACGGCCGCTCGCGACTCCCGGCCCACCGCCAGCGAGGGCACCCACGAGAGCCCCGGTCCATCCAGGAACTTCATCCAGGACTCGTTCTCGGAGTAGTCGGTGCCGAAGACGATGGCGCGCGCGCCCTGCTTCATCACGTTCTGCGCGGCGCGCGAGGCCCTCGCGTCCCCCGTCAGCCGCACGTAGGCCACGAAGCCATCGCACGTGGAGCCCTTGCAGCCGTAGGCCTCGCCCTGGCCACAGTCGACGAGCGTTCCCGTGTACTCACCCGGCGGTGAGAAGAAGAGCGAACGGGAGTTGTACCCCGCCCCCTCCGCGTCGAGCGACGACACCGTGGCCGCCTGCATGCTGATGGAGGAGAGCACGTCCACTCCGGGCGCCACCAGGCTCAGCCCATTGCCCCGGTTGGAGAAGGAGGCCACCTCCTCGTTCCTGTCCACCGCGCCCACGGCCAGCACGGACGGATAGGCAGCCGGGTAGCCCAGGGGGGCTTCGTAGTCCGGGCCGCTGTCGTTCCCCGATGCCGCGACGAGGAGCAGCCCCTGGTCCTGCGCGGCCTGGAATGCGTCTCGCGCCGTCTTCCCCAGGTCCATGGTCGCCCCCAGCGACAGCGAGGCGATGCGGGCGTTGTTCTTCACGCACCACTCGAGCGCGGAGAGCACCGAGCTGATGCTGGCGGTCTCGTGCACGTTGAGCACCCGGGCGATCAGCAGCTCCACGCCGGGCGCCACGCCCACCATGCCGCCCTGGTTCATGCCCGACAGGGTCGTGCCTCCCGAGGAGAGCTGCGCCGCGATGATGCCCGCCACGTGCGTGCCGTGGCCGATGCCCCTCACGCCCTCCGTCTCGTCGCTCGGGTCGCCGTCCTCGTCCACGAAGTCGTAGCCGCCCACGTAGGGGATGGTCAGCTCGGGGTGCCGCCGGTCCAGGCCGCTGTCGATGACGCACACCCGGATGCCCTCGCCCACGGGCGCTCCCATGTCGAGCTCGCCGTCCTCGTTGGCATCCCACACCTGGGGGGCCTGCACCATGCGCACCGAGCCGGTGTACTCACCCACGGAGCCCGCCTTCGCCGTGGGCAGCCGCAGCGCCTTGAGTTGCACGTCCGGCTCGATGAGCTCCACGTCCGGATCCGCGGCGAGCCGGGCCCGCTCCTCGGGCGTCAGGCGCGCGGCCACCGCCGGGACCGAACGGTACTGCGCCGTCACCTGGCCTCCCAGGCGCCGCACCGCGGCTGCGCTCACCCGGTCTCCGGAGCGGTAACGCACCAGGAAGGACTCGCGGCCATCACTCGCCTCGGACCGGGTGGGCAGGGTGCCCGCGTGCACATCCGCGCACGTGTTCTTCTCCAGCTTGGAGACATCCTCCCCGCCCGAACACGCCGCCAATGCCAGAAGCCCGAGAAATGCCCATCCCCGCCTCATCATCGCCCTCCTTTGCTGCCGTTGGGGTGAGGTGGGCAGGGGCGGGGGCCGTGGCCAGGGGAGCCTGGATTTTCCCGAGGCACGGCGTACCCGGGTGCACAGAGCCCCGGATGTTCCGTCGCTTGCAGGACGGGCAGGCAGCCCCGTCGTGCTACACCACGAGGGTGTCCGACTTCTCCCTCCCTCCGGAGCTCTCCCGCGAGCCCGAAGTGCTCATCGAGTCCCCCCGCTTCTCCGTGGTGAAGCGGCGCGCGGATGGGGGCGTGGATTTCATCTCCCCCCTGCCGTGTCCCTACAACTACGGCTGCATTCCGGGGCTGGGCTCGGGGGATGGAGATCCCCTGGACGTGGTGGTGCTCGGCCCGCGCCTGCGCCGGGGCGAGCGCCTGCGTGTGCCGGTGGTGGGAGTGATTGCCTTTCTCGACGCGGGCTGCGCGGACCCCAAGGTCATCTGCAGCACCCGGCCCCTGCGGTCCGTGGACCGGGCGGGCCTGGAGACCTTCTTCCGCGTCTATGCCCTCTTCAAGCGGGTGCTGCACTTCGTGCGAGGCAAGCGGGGCACGGACACGCGTTTCGTGGGCTGGCTCCCGGACGTCACGCCGCCGTCAGCATGAAGCGCCGCAGGAGCGCGGGGGGCACGGGGCCGAACGAGAAGAGCTCGTCGTGGAAGCGGGCCTCGTCGAAGTGGCTGCCTCGCTCGCGGCGGCAGTCCTCCTCCAGCCGCTCGAAGTCGAGCGCGCCCAGCAGGTAGGTGATGGCCTGCAGGGGGATGCGCTTGTAGCGGAGTACCTCGCGCCGCGCGTTGGGCTCCGGCATGCAGGCGTGGTGCACGAGGTAGCGCACCGCCACCTCGTCCGTCATGCGCCCGGTGTGCAGGCCGATGTCCACCACCACGCGCACGGCGCGCAGGGCCCGGGCCACGAGCGCCGTGAGGGCCTCGGCGGCGGTGTAGAAGCCCGCGCGCCGCATCCGCTCCTCGGCGTAGGTGGCGTAGCCCTCGATGTTGAGCATGGGCCCGAAGTGGCCGCGCGCCATGGCCACGTGGTCCGTCACCAGGAGGAAGCGCACCGGGGCGGGGTGCCGCGAGAAGGCGCGCTGCCAGGCGACGCTCTGGAGGAAGTGGCCGGGGATGCCCTCGTGCACGGCCAGCAGCGCCGCCCAGACGGTGGGGTGCGCGGCCGCCATGGGGGCCAGCACGAACCAGCCCACCTTGCGCGGGTCCAACAGCGGCGCGGGCCAGTTGGTACCCCGCACGTCCACCATGCCCGGGGGCAGCGATTTGAGGCCCAGCCGGAGGCCCTCGGGCACGTTGAACAGCTCCCGCTCGTGGATGAAGCGCTCGGCGCGCGCGATGAGCTCCCGGTACAGGGGGATGACGTCCTCGTCCCGCTCCGGGTGCTCCGTCTCCAGTCCGAGCAGCAGGGCCCGGGCTTCTCCCAGGTTGGTGAGGGCGGACGGGGCGCCGGGGAGCTCCCGGGCGAGCTGGCCGGAGAGCTGGAGGATGGATTCCTGGGCCCGCTCCAGCACGTCCTCGGCCTGGCGCACCAGCTCCTCGGGCGAGGCGGTGAGGCCGAACATGTACCGCAGCCGCCACTGGTACTCGTCCTCGCCGAGCACCACGGGGACGTGCGTGCGTGGCAGGACGTGCTCCCGGAGGAACTGGCGGTGGGCGGTGAAGGCCCGCTGGGCCTCGCGGGAGGCTTGCTGGAGCTGCCGGGCCTCCGCGGCGGAGAGCGTCACCTGATGCGCGCCGGGCAGGGCGGGGAGGTGCTCGAAGTACCGCTCGATGACGGGGAGATGGTCCTCCGCGAAGTCGTGGACGATGTGCGGGTCCGGGACTTCCCCGGTGGCCACCCCTTCGGCGAGCAACTGTTCCTGCTGCCGCAGGAAGGTGGGGATGCGCGCGGCCCGGCTGGCGATGGCGGCCCAGTCCCCGGCCGTCTCGGCCTGGCCGAGCTGGTACTGCAGCATGGTGTGTGGATAGGTCGACAGCTCGACATTTCGCCGGTGGCCGCGCAGGTCCTCGTAGGTGTGGACGTGGAAGCGGGTGACGTCGAGCATCGCCTGCCGATCCAGCCAGGCCTCGGAGGGAAGCTCTTCGGGGGCGAGTTGTTCGAGCCTCGCGAGGACATCGCGGTGGAAGGCGTACTCGTCGCCCAGCGCGGAGGGGGAGAGATCCTTCAGCCGGTCATCCAGGTGGTGGAGCCCGAGCGTGGTGGCCTCCTCGGGCTGGGTCTCGAGGTAGCGCTCGAAGAACGAGGCTCGGAGCCGCAGGAAGGTCTCGAGAGCGGGCGAGGGGGCCTTGTTCATGGCCCCTGAAGCTAGTCATTACTCCGGGGGTGGGGAAAATGTCGGGCCCTGGACGGTCCGGGACACGTTCCCGCCTTCTCGGGCCGGGTGCCCCGGGCACACGAACGCCTGGATGCACACCATTCGAGCGGGCCACCGCTCGTGACTCCTCGGACAGGACACGGCGGACAGCCCATCTTTCGACGGGGCGCGGGTCCCCAGGGGGAGGCAGGCGGGCGAGATGGTCGAACTGGAGCAGAGCGTGCTCATCCGGCGTCCTCTGGCCGAGGTCTTCGCGCTGGCGAGTGACCCGAAGAACGATCCGGACTGGAGCGCGGTGGTCGAGCAGGTGGAGGCGACAGGTCCGCTGGGGGTGGGGGTCCACCTCATCCAGCGGGTGCATCTGCTCGGGCGGCGCGCGCACGTGCCCGTCGAGGTGCTCGAGTACGAGCCTCCCGTGCGCGTGGTGCTCCGGGCGAGCATCCCGCACATCCAGGTGATGGGGTGGCGCCTGTTCGAGCCGGCGCCGGACGGGACGCGCGTGATCTTCCGCACGCAGGCGCGGCTCAGTGGCCTGTTCACCCTCACCACGCCGCTCTTCGTCCGCACCGCCCGGAAGCACCTGGAGGAGGATCTCGGGCAGTTGCGGCGGCTCCTGGAGTCCGCTTCATTGCCGCAGCCGCTCCAGGCGACGTGACGAGGGCCGTGCTTCGCTCTCAGTCCTTGCTCTCGGGAAGGGTGAACGTCTCCATCTGGTCGAGCGGACAGAAGGAGATGTTCCCACCGACGCGGATCATGCGCTTGTTGTGGCGCGGGAAGTCGGCGACCTCCATCTCCCGGCGCTCGCCGCCGGAGAGGTAGACGAGGTCCTCGGAGAAGGGGTTGCGCAGGTGGTGTCCGACGGACGGGGTGGCGAAGCCGAGGAAGTCGCCCGGGCCCACCTCGTGTTGTTCCTCGCCGATTTCAGCGATGCCCCGGCCGGAGAGCACGTACATCCATTCCTCCTCCAGTTGGTGCGAGTGGAAGACGAAGGACTCCTTGCCGGGAGGGATGCGCAGCAGGTGCACGCCGGTGCGGCGCAGGCCCACGAGCTCGCTCAACGAGTGGCCACGAATCTCCGAGTTCGGGTTGAGAGGGTGCTGCTGGGACTGCTCGGTGGTGCTGGTGCGGTCGGCGGCGCGGGAGAGCGGGGACTTTGGCGCCGTGGGCTTCTTCTCGGGCATGGGATCCTTCGGTTGGGGAAGGGCTCGCCACGGCGCGATTGCACACGGGCCGCCCACTGTTGCTGTACGTGCTGCTGGAGCACCAGTCCGTGGCCCGGGCCAGCGGACCGCCGCGTCCCTCAGATTCCGGAGACCCGGTGCGCCGTATAGGCCGAGTCGTTGAGGTACTTGAAGGCGTCGGAGATGATGACGCCCGTCTTGCTGCCATCGGGGTTCGTCCACTCCGGCGTCGCCTCCAGGACGGACGGAATGCCATCCCCGTCGCCGTCACCCAGGTAGACCGCGACATGGCCATTCTTCACCAGCAGGTCCCCCACCTGGATATAGGCCTTGGAGATCTGCGGAATGCCAGACTTCATCGCGGAGGAGGACTGCCAGGGGAAGTACACGCCCGCATACTGGAACATCTTGTACACCAGCCCCGAGCAGTCGAACCCCCTGACGCCCGCGGGCTGGTAGTAGTTGCCCTGCCCACTGCCGCAGCTCGAGCCGTAGTGCCACATGCCCGTGGTGGGAGCCGCGCCGAACCGGTACGACCCCGCACAGGCTCCCGTGTAGACAGCGTCCAGCGCGGCGAGACCGTAGGAGATGGCCAGGCGGACCTTGACGGAAGGCGACTCCACCACCTTGCAGTGCTGCATGTAGAAGGGGATGCCGCTTGCCGGGATGCCCGCCACGAGCGTGCCGTTGAGGTAGTACCGGAACTCATCGCCGGGGACGATGGCCACGTGGGCGATTTCGCCGCCCTTCCACTCTCCCGGCGCCGCGGTATAGGTCTGACTGGACTGCAGCCCGACTCCCGGACGGAAGTTCTGCACCGTGGCGGTGTGCGAGGCGCCCGTTCCATTCAGCAGGACGTTGCTGACTTGATAGACACCGCCGTACGCGTTCACCTTGACCCAGCAGGCCCCGGTGTGCGGCCCGGTCCTGTAGAAGGTGAAGTCGGCATGCGCAGCCGGCGTGAGTGCGAAGAACGAGACGAGCGCGGAGACGGCTGCCAACGCCGCGGAACGGTAGGACGAGCGCATTCTGAGACATCCTTTCGGGTGCTGCAGAGGGGTGGCCGGCAGTCGATTATTCCGGACTTTTATTGGATTCTAGGATAATTTGAATTTCCGGTCTATCGGGTACCCCCATCGAGGTTCACTTGGAGCCGTTCGAGGAGGCCGATGGCTGTCTCCACGCCATTCTCGGCCGCCATCGCGGCGCCCAGCTGCCGGGCGCGTGCGCCCATCGCTTCGGACGCCGCGACCTCCAGAATCCGGTTCGCCAGGTCATCCACGCTTGCCTTCCAGAATGGGACCGGCTTGCCGCTCGCACCCGCGGCTCGCAAGCGATTGGCCCACACCTGTTGCTCGAAGATGACGGGGACCACGACCGCTGGCAGTCCCGCGGCCAGCACGGAGTGCGTGGTCCCGGCGCCACCGTGATGGACCATCATCGAGCAGTGCCGGAGCAGGGCCCGGTGCGGCGCCCAGGGCAGGAAATAGAGGTCTCCGTCCCGTCCCTCCTCCGCGGGGGAACGCTTGCTCTGAACGATGGCGCGAATCCTGGCCTTGCGGGCGGCACCGGCCAGGAGTTCACGGGTCCTTCGCGGCGCCATGTGCTCCATCGAGCCCAACGAGAGCAACACCGGTTTCTCGCCCGCTTCGAGAAACGAGCGCAGGCCGGGCGAAGGCGTCCAGGAGTCAGCGGCGTCAGGCAGCTCGAGCTGACCGCAGACCTGGTGCCGTGGGTTCCAGTCGGGAGCGGGTGGACAGAGAAGCGGACTGGTCGCGTGAAGGTTGAGGTGCTCCGAGAACATCAAGTCCGGCAGGACGTGGCGAAGCGGGGGAAGCCCCTGCTCCGCGAAGAAGCGTGCCGGGCGGCGGCGAAACTGAAGGTCCAGGACCCGCCGGGCCAGGAACCAGAGAAGCGGATTCAGCGCGCCCAGGTGCGGAAGGCCACCGGGAGGTGCGAATCGGGTGGGGACGAGCCCAGGGAAGAAGTGCACCGCCACGTGCGGAAGGCCCGTCTTCAGCGCCGCGGCCTTGGTGTACCAGGAGGAGTAGTGCCAGATGACCAGGTCGGATTGAGCGCACAGCTCCAGGGCCGCCCGGTAGAGCTGGTCGAGATAGGGGAAGAAGGCCTGCTCGACGAGCTGTTGCGAGACCTTCAGTGGGTCGGCCGCGTCCGCATGCTCGGCGACACTCCGCAAGGAGAAGTCCACCCGCTCGGGAATCACCCGGAGCGGGATCTCCAGGGAGCGGCACAGCGCACCAGGGTCAGTGCCATCGATGGGGGTCAGGTCCAACCGCACCGCGTGCCCCGCCCGCACGAGCCCCGCCGCCAGGGCGATCAGCGGCCGGAGGTCGCCTTCGCTGCCCCAGCCTTGAATCCCTATCCGCATCATCGTCTCCTGGCCTTGATGACGTCACCGTGGGTTCATGCCCGTGATTCAGTCGAAGTACGCAGGACGTACGTGGAACTCCGGGTAGACCTTCGCCTCGAGCGGCCTCCCGGGACGGTGGACGAGCTTGATCATCGCCCAGCGCAGGAGCTGGCTCGGGACGCGCAGCCCTGGCAGGAGCACCCGCTCGTCCTCACCGAGCCACGCCACGACTCCGTCGCGCTTCTCCGGCGTGCAGATGCCCCATGAGATGAGGCGCTCGAAGAGGAAGGGAATCCTCGGCTCGTCCGGCTCCAGCAGCCCGATGCCGATGCCCACCGAGGGCAGGAGGCCATCCGCCACATCGAGGTAGAGTTCCACCTCGCTCGAACTCTGGAAGGGCTCGAGCATGCGCGCCACGTCGGCGCGCCGGCCCGGCCAGCCGAGGCGGGACAGGTATGCCCACACCTTCCGGGAGGGCATCGTCAGCACCAGCCGGATGGAGCGCGTGCCCCGGACGTAGGTGGGGGCGACGTGCGACAGCGCGCCTCCGGTGGGAATCGCCTCGAAGCAGCGTGCGAGGGCGCGGCGGACCTCCGGCTCCAGCGGGCCCTGTCCGAGCAGTTCCAGTGAGCGCCACACGGTGCGGCGGATGGGATGGCCCTCGGGAAGCGCGCCGCGTGTCAGGCGGCGGTGGGCGTAGTCCGGCTGCACGCACACCGTGGTGAAGGGCTGGGGCTCATGCGGCGCGGGCCGGTCGTGGTCGAACTCCAGCCAGATGCAGGGGACTTCCGCGTGAAGCGGGCTGCCCTCGGGTGCCCACCCGGCGCAGAACGCGCGGACACCGTCCCAGAGGGGGCCGGAGCGCTCGGGCGGGGCCGCGCCCATTTCGCGTGCCAGCTCCTCTCCGCCCCATGCAGGTGTGAGGGTCCCGATGAAGTCCACCTGGGCGGTTTCCGCATCCAGCCGGCACTCGAAGGAGAAGTTCCGCAGCGACGGGAGCCGGCGCGTGAGGGGCTTGAAGCGGGCCATCGTCCGCCGGGGCACGAGCGCCTCCGGAACGCGTGGTGCCATCCAGGCGAACGTCTTCGGAACCGAGGGAACCACGGCGGGCCTCCAGTCCGGTGGGCCTACTTCTTCGGTGTCTTCGCCCGCGTCTTCCGGGCCGGGGCCGTCTTCGTGCCGGAGGCCTTCCGGGCCGGGCTCGTCTTCGCCGCGGTGGCGGCGAGCTTGTTGCCGCTGCGCGCGTTCACCGTGAAGCCCATGCTGAGCGTGGAGCTCGCCTTGTCGCTGGAGGTGACGCGGACGGTGTACGGGCCCGTGGGCAGGTTCGTGGCGAGCGTGAGCGAGCCCGTGGCCTGGCTCTTCGCCTGGCCAGCCCCGGTCACGTTCTGGAGGGTGATGGGGATCTTCTGGGTGTTGTTCTCGATGTCGGCCGTCATCGGGTCCGTGAAGTACTGCCCGTTGAGCGTGACCTCGAGCGTCTGTCCCTGGCGGCCCGACGCCGGGCTGATGCTCGTGAGATTGATGGGCGGCACGAACCAGAAGCCGATGGTGGGGTTCGTGCAAAGCTCGTTCATCAGCGCCTGGGAGACCTGCTGGGGATCCCTCTTCTTGAAGAGGGCCTGGTGCTTCGCCGAGAGGCCCGCCTGCTGCAGGGTCTTCTTCGGGTTTTCAGCGAACGCGCGTTGCAGCTTCTCGTTGGTCGTGAGGTCGTGGATGAACTTCACCAGCATGAGCATCAATCCTTGGAGGAGGTCCCGCAGCCCGGGACGGTGGCATACGAAGAGTAGATGGAGTCGCCGAGCGAGCAGTCCTGGTTCGCCATGACCACGTCCACCGAGAGGGGATGGGTATAGGTCACCTGGAGCTTGTCCCCGGGCGCGAGCCGCCGGGCGAAGGAGATCCACGGCGCACCGGGGACGGTGGTGTACTCGCGTGGGAGCAGCGTCCTTCCGTTGCGGGTCACTCGCGAGATGCCGCCGATCAGGGGGAGCGGGAGCGTCACCACCGCCTGCGAGCGTGTGAGGGTGGTGCTCCAGGAGCCGGGGCAGGTGAAGCGCTGATGCAGATCCGCCGCGTCGAGCGACTGGATGATGCCTTGGGTGCTGGGAGCGGAGGTGAGCGCGGGCTGGCTCGAGAAGGTGGTGCCCTGGCCCAGGTAGAGCTGGAAGAAGCCGCTGTCGGGCACCAGGCCGCCCCAGGAACCTCCGAGCAGATCCGTCATGCCATCGCCGTTGACGTCCGCCAGCTTCACGCCGGAGCCGAGGTTGATGGGGGTGGACGTCCACACGGGCTGGCCGGCATCGGGCGCGGGGACGTAGGCCTCGTAGCGGGGCGGGGTGCCCGCGTCTCCGCTCATGATGCCCTGCACGTTGTTGCGTGAGACGACGAGCGTCCACGTTCCCTGTGCGCCCACGGGACCCGCGGAGACATAGGGCACCAGGTCTCCCTCGCGGGAGCTCCACCCGGGCGTGGTGGGCAGGGAGATGCCACCGTCCGCGCCAGCGCTTCCCGGGAACACCATCACCTGGGACGTGCCGGCCACCAGATCCAGGAACCCATCCTGCTGCACGTCGGTGAAGAGGATGCCGCCGCCGAGGCCTCCGGGCTTCGAGCGCCAGCCGGGCTTCGTGGAGAGAGTCCCTCCCTGGTTGAAGTAGATGCGCGCGGAGCCGCCGGTGAGGGGATACATGTCCGAGGTGGCCAGATCCAGGCGGCCATCTCCGTTCGCATCCCCCAGCGCGCAGGCGAACGAGTCGTAGGTGTCTTTCGAGCGGAAGGAGGGGCTCTTCTCCAGGGTGCCGCGCTGGTTGAAGTAGACCTTGACGCCGCCGCTGCCCCAGGGCTTTCCGAGGGTGGACACCGCGACGTCCAGCCACCCATCGCCGTTGATGTCGCCCACGGCGAGGTTCATGTTGGCGTCCGAATCCGCGGAGACCCAGTCTGGCCGTTGCTGCTTGTTGAAGAAGTTGCCCTGCTGGGTGTTCAGGTAGACGGCGAGCGGTTGGAGTCCCTGATCGTTCCCGCTCGCGGTGATGAGGTCCGGGTAGCCGTCGCGGTTGATGTCGGCCAGGGCGAGCCCGGTCTCGTAGAAGCCCATGGGAGCGCTCTGGAGATCGGGCTGGGTGGCGTAGGGGATGGGGGTGCCTCCGTCCACGGACGCCGGAGCCGGGGTCGCGGACAGGGCGAGCGCTGCCAGCGGCAGCGGGAAGAGCCAGCTCATCGGGCGCCTTGCGTCGAGAAACCAGGGGCGAAGGTGGCGGCCCAGCGCGCGGGCTCGGCGATGCCGTGGGAGGTCATCACCGCATGGGCGGCCTCGATGAGGGAGCGGCCCTCGTCTCCACCGATGAGGCCTCCCAGGTGGTGGCGGGCGATGGCCGTGTGGACCGCCATGCCCGCGGTCTCGAAGCCCTGGATGGCCGAGGACAGGTGCGAGCGCGCTCCCGCCGGGTCCCCACGGAGACGGGCGATGCCGGCCCGGAGCAGGTGGGCCATCGGAACGCAGTCACTGCGCCCCTGACGGGAGATGAACTCCGCGTCCTTCTCGGCGCTCGCGAGCAGCTTCTCCCGGGCGCTCGTGTCGTGCTCGGCGTGCGCGAGCGCGCCGCATGCGCGCACGGTGTACATCCTCATCCGGCCCACGAGGGCGCGGAGGAACTGCGCGGACTTCACCTTGGGCCACATCTGGGTGATGCGCTGCCACGCCCGCGCGTGCTGTCCCTGGTAGAGGTCGGCCCAGGCCTCCACGAGGAAGACGGAGATGTGCTGGATGGTGCCCGTCCGGGGCCAGGAGGCGGCGAGCTCCCGCATGCGCTGGCAGGTGCCCTCGGCGTCTCCGGTGGCGAGCAGTCCCATGCCGGTGCCGAGCAGCGCCGTCACCTGCGAGTACGCATCGCCCTGCTCCACGGCCACGCGGTACCAGTCCCTGCCGTGCTCGCGCAGCTCCGTCATCTGGTGCGTGATGTCCAGGGCGAGCATCGCCATGGCGCGCGCCATGCCGCCCTCCCAGAGGGTGTCCCGGCGGCTCTCGCGCATCCGCTCCAGGCCGGCCTCCGCCTGGGCGAGCGTATCGGCCCACCGGCCCACGGTGAGCGAGCGGACGCCGCGGAAGATGTCCGCCAGGCCGAGCAGCTCGGGCGAGTTCAGCCGCTGCGCCAGCGCCACACCGCGCTCGAGGTCGCGGGTGCCCGACTCCAGCGCGCCGGGGGAGCCCTGGAACAACCAGGTGCCGCCGAAGGCGATCAGCGGACGGGCCACGCGCTGGGGCTCTCCCGCTTCGAGCGCCAGCAGCAGGCCCCGGAGCAGGAAGAGCAGGCCGCGCGTGGGCTCCACGTTGAGCAGCGCTCGTGCCAGGGCCCAGAGCAGATCGATGCGCTGGAGCTGGAGGGGAGGCACCTCGGACTCGGGCCGTTCGGTGAACTCGATGCCGCGCAGCTTGAGCCGGGCCAGCAGCCAGACGACTTCCAGCAGCGCGAGAGCCGTGGAGCGCGGGTAGCTCAGGCCGAGCCGCTCGAGCACGGGTCCGAGCAGCGCGGTGCCGTCGTCGATGCGCCCGCCCACCATGTAGTGCTCGATGGCGCGGCACTGGAGCTCCAGCCACTCGTGGGCGGGGGCGTCCTCGGCGAGGCGGAGGAAGATGGGGGCCGCCTCGGTGCCACGGCCGGCGAGCGCGAGGGACTCGGCGCGGGCGCGCTCCAGCTCGCGGCGAGGGGGGATGCCGGAGACCTGCGTGCCCTGGCTCCACTCGAGGGCGAAGCCATACAGCTCCGCGGCCCGGGCGAAGGCCAGTGCCTCGCGGGCACGCTCGGCGGCGCTGAAGGCATGGAGGGCGGCCCGGACGAGCTCTCCCGCACCATGGAGGTGCAGCGCGAGCCGCTCGGGATCTGGCTGGGGCTGGGCCTCGAGCACATCGGCGAGCCGGCGGTGGTGGCCCTGGATGGTGGGGGCCTGGAGGGTCTCCACGAGCCGCTCGCGGATGCGGTCATGGCTCACCTCGAGGTCCACGCCGCCGGGGGTGGCGCGGGTGCGAAGCAGGTGGGAGGAGCGCAGCAGGGCGAGCGAAGACAGCGTGGCCTTCGAGGGCCGAGCCGCGTCCAGCGCGAGCGTCTGCTCCAGGGGATGACCGGCCACGGCCAGCAGCTCGAGGAGCTGGCGCGCGCCCTCGGGCAGGTGTTGGACGCGGGCGTCGACGACGCGGCCGAGCGACAGCTCTCCCGAGGTGGCGCGCTCGCCGTTGGAAGTGACGTAGCGCACGAACTCCTCGGCGAGCAGCGGGCTGCCTCCGGCTTCCCGGGCGATGCGCTCGGCCTGGGCGCGCGCCGCGGAGTCCTCCACGCCCAGCCGTTCCAGGGCGAGGCGCGCGGAATCCTCGGGCGAGAGGGGTGGCAGGGCCACCTCCACGGGCGCGACGGTCCACGACAGCGGTTCCAACAGTTGGCGCAGCGCCTCCAGGCACGGGCTGTTCGCGGCCTCGTCGCTCCGGTAGCTGAGCACGAGCAGCAGGGGCGGCGCGGAGGGAGGAGACAGCAGCTCCGCGAGGAAGCGGGCGCTGTCCAGGTCACCCCACTGGAGGTCATCCAGCAGCAGCACCAGGGGCCTGTGCGAGGCGATCCGCCGCAGCAGTTCCTTCAACACGCGCACGGCGAGGGCCCGGGCCAGGAGGGGGTCCTCCGGAAGGGGCTCCGCGTGCTCCTCCGGCAGGGGGTCCTCGTTGAGCCGGAGGACGGGGAAGAGGCGGGCGAGGGCCTGGAAGTGCTCGGGGACGAGCTCGCGGACCTGGTCGCGGGGGAACTGCGAGATGACTCGGCTGAGCGAGTCCATCAGACTGTCGAGCGCCTTGTAGGGCACGGACTCGCGCTCGTAGCAGCGGCCGGAGACGACGAGGGCACGTTCCTCGCGGCGCAGCTCCCGGGCGAAGGCCTCGAGCAGTGCGCTCTTTCCGAGACCGGCCAGGCCATGGACGCGGGCCAGCACCGTCTCGCCCGCGGCGCCGCGCGAGGCGGCGGCGTGCAGCGTGGCCAGCTCCTTCTCCCGGCCCACCAGCCGCGGCTCGCGAGGGGTGGGGGCGGGCTCGGTGGCGTCCTGGCCGCCGAGCTGGCGCATGACCTCGGCGCTGGAGGGGCGGGCGGTGGGGTCCTCGCGGAGCAGGGCCTCGCAGAGGGAGACGAGGTCGGCGGGCGGGTCCACCACGAAGCGCGAGATGGGGGCGGCTCCGTGCCGCTGGGCCTGCCGCATCTCCTGCATGTTCCCGGAGAAGGGCCGCTGTCCGGTGAGACACTCGTAGAGCATCACGCCCACCGAGTACCAGTCGGTGGCTTCGGTGGAGGGCTGGAGGTCCCACTGCTCGGGGGCCATGTACGGCGGCGAGCCGGCGAGGGGCTCGGGGGAGCCCATCGATGCCGAGGGGTACATCAGCGGCTTGGCGAGCCCGAAGTCGAGGATGACGACGCGGCCCTGGGGGGTGACGCGGACGTTGGAGGGCTTGAGGTCGCGGTGGATGAGCCCGGAGGCGTGGAGGGCGCGCAGGCCCTGGACGAGCTCGCGGAACACCAGACGGAGGCGCTCGGCGTCGACGATGCGGGTGGGCGCGGCGGGGAGGACGGGCGCCTGGGAGCCGGTGGTGGCGTCGAGGCTGGTGGCTTTGAGGCTGGTGGCGGTGAGCTCGTCGGGGGCCGAGTGGCTCGCGCCGGTGCCCTGATTGGGGTGGCGCTGGGGGCTGGTGGCGGTGAGCTCGTCCGGCGACGAGTGGCTCGCGCCGGTGCCCTGATTGGGGTGGCGCTGGGGGCTGGTGGCGGTGAGCTCGTCCGGCGACGAGTGGCTCGCGCCGGTGCCCTGATTGGGGTGGCGCTGGGGGCTGGTGGCGGTGAGCTCGTCTGGGTTGGAGGGCTCCGCGCTGTCCTCCGAGGGTTTCAGCCGCAGGTAATCGAGGAAGGCGTGGCCCTCGATGAGCTCCATGGTGAAGAACCAGGTGGAGCCCTCGGAGAACAGCTCGTAGAGGGTGACGAGGTTCGGGTGGACCAGCTCCGTGAGGAGCCGGAACTCCTGCTTGAAGCGGTAGAGCGAGCCGGGTGATGCCTTGTGCAGCGTCTTGAGCGCCACGACGGAGCCGGTGCGGCGATCGAGCGCCTCGCACACGATGCCGAAGCCACCTACGCCCAGGGTCCGTCTGACCTCGAAACGCTCGTTGCCCTCGAAACCTTGCTGTGCGGCGACTCTCACTGGCCCCTCCCCGGTGATGTGCGCGGACCCTACCTCACGCCTCCTGGGGCAGGAAGCAAAGCACCAGGTTTGGTGAGCCTGCCTGCCCTTCATCCGGGCACCCCAGGCCCCCACGGAGGGGGTAAGGTGGCCGGGTCATGCTCTCGCTGCTCCGGCTCGTCTCCCTGCGTCACATCCTGGGTGCACCGCTGCGCACCGGCCTCACGGTGCTGGGCGTGGCCGTGGGGGTGGCGACCATGGTGGGGGTGATGTCCATCAACGGCTCGGTGCTGGACGCGTTCCGCTCGACGGTGGATGTCATCGCGGGAAAGGCGGACCTCACGGTGGCGGGCACGCAGGTGGGGTTCGACGAGTCCGTGCTGGAGCGCGTACGGGCGGTGCCTGGGGTGGCGCATGCCTCGGGGGCCCTGACGGTGATCGTCCCGGTCAAGGGCGTGCCGGGCGAGCGCCTCTACGTGATGGGCGTGGACCTGCTGGATGACGGCCACTTCCGCACCTACGAGGGCGCGGACAGGGACCTGGGCGGGCTGTCGGACGACCTGGAGTTCCTCAACTCGACGGACCGGATGCTCGTCTCGGAGCGCTTCGCCCGTGAGCGCGGGTTGAAGGTGGGGGACGGCTTCCAACTCATCACCGGGAGCGGGCCGCAGGACTTCGTGGTGCACGCGCTCATCCGCGAGGCGGGGCCGGTGAAGGCCTTCGGCGGCTCGATGGGCGTGATGGACGTGGCGTCGGCGCAGGCGGCCTTCGGGCGCGAGCGGACGCTGGACCGCATCGACGTGGCGGTGGACCCGTTGGTGGGTGTGGACACGGTGCGCGAGCGCCTGCGTTCGGCGCTGGGCGGAGGCTTCGAGGTGGAGCACCCGTCTCGCCGGGGCGGCTCGGTGGCCACCATGGTGCGCAGCTTCCAGATGGGGCTGAACCTGGGCTCCGGGGTGGCGCTGCTGGTGGGGGTGTTCCTCGTCTACAACACCATCGCCATCAGCGTGGTGCAGCGGCGCAGGGAGATTGGAACGCTGCGGGCGCTGGGGGCCACGCGTCTGCGCATCCGGGCCCTCTTCACGCTGGAGGCGGTGTTGCTGGGCGGGGTGGGGACGGTGCTGGGGCTGCCGCTGGGGGTGCTCATCGGCCGGCTCGCCATCGGCTGGGTGTCTGGCGCCATCTCCAGCCTCTACATCCAGGTGAACGCGCGGGACGTGACGGTGGGCCCGTGGGAGCTGGGATTGGGTGTGGCGCTCGGCGTGCTGGGCAGTGGCTTCGCGGCCCTGCGGCCGGCGTTGCAGGCCTCGAGCGTGCTCCCGGTGGAGGCGCTGCGCAGGGATGCGGCCCAGGGCGCCGGCGTGGGCGGTTCGCGCCTGCCCACGGTGCTCGGCGTGGGGTGCCTGCTGCTCGTCTACCCGTCCACGTGGCTGCCCTCGCCCATGGAGAACCTGCCAGTGGGCGGCTACATCTCCATCTTCCTGGTGCTGATGGGGACCACGTTGCTGGCCCCGGGAGTGCTGCGCCTGCTGTGGCACGTCTACCACCGCCCGGGCGAGGCCCTGCTGGGCGTGAGTGGCCGGCTGGCGGCGGACAACTTCGCGCGAGCGCCCGCGCGCACGGCGGTCCCGGTGTCCGCGCTGGCCATTGGCGTGGCCATGTCGGTGTGCATCGCCGGCTTCGTGGGCTCCTTCCGCACCGCGGCGCACCGGTGGCTGGACCAGTCGGTGCCGGCGGATCTCTTCCTCACCTCGGCGGCGCGCATCGCGGGCAGCCGCAACCAGCCCATGGGTCCGGAGCTGGCCGAGGCGCTCGCGGCGCTGCCCGGCGTGTCCCAGGTGGACCGGGTGCGTGTGTTGCCCCATGACGTGCTCGGGCTGCGCGCCTACGTCATCTCCCTCATCCCGGAGATCTACGAGAGCCACGGCAAGCCGCAGCTGCTGGAGGGCCGCCTGCCCACGCGCGAGGAGCGGCTGGCCGGGCGGGTCATCATCTCGGAGAACCTCTCGCGCCGCAGGGAGCTGCACGTGGAGGACACCTTCGAGATGTCCACGCCCACGGGCGCGCGCACCTACACGGTGGCGGCGGTGGCGGTGGATTACACCTCGGACCAGGGCGTCGTTTTCCTGGCGCGCGAGGTGTACCAGGCGCATTTCCAGGATGACCGGGTGGACACCTTCGAGCTGTACCTGTCGGACCGTTCGCGGCTGGACGAACTGCGCCGCACCATCTCGGAGCGGTGGGGGGAGCGCCACCAGCTCTACGTGCTGAGCAACGCGGACCTGCGCCAGGAGGCCACGGCGCTCATCGACGAGGCCTTCTCGGTTTCCTATGCGATGGAGGTGGTGGCCGTGCTGCTGGCGCTGTTGGGGGTGGTCAACACACTGCTGGCGGCGGTGTTGGATCGGACCCGGGAGATCGGCCTGTTGAGGGCGGTGGGGGCGGCCCGGTCCCACATCGTCCGGCTGTTCGTGGGGGAGGCTGCCTTCATCGGCCTGTCAGGAGGACTCATCGGAGCGCTGGCGGGCCTTTGGATGGGGGTTCTCATCACCGACGTGGTAGGCGGTCAGGCCACGGGGTGGAGTTTTCCCTATATTTTTCCCGCCCGGTTGGCGGTGGCCATGGGGGTCGTCTCGACCCTGTGCGCCATCCTGGCCGGGCTGTATCCTGCGCGTCGTGCCGCCACCCTGGACGTGGTGGAGGCGCTCGCCTACGAGTGAGTCCCATGGCTGCCAACCTGCAGAATCCCTTCCACATCCTCCTGGTCGAGGACGAGCCCGTCATCCGGGAGCTCGTGCGTTCCATGTTGAGCGACGGGGCCGTGGAGGTGGTGTGCGCGGCCAATGGCATCGAGGGCTTGAAGCTGGCCAAGAGCCGCCCCTTCCAGCTCGTGCTGATGGACGTGGTGCTGCCGCAGCTGGACGGCATCTCGGTGTGCCGGATGCTCAAGAGCGACCCGTCGACGTCGAAGGTGCCCGTCTACATGCTCACCGCCAAGTCCAAGAAGTCGGACATGGAGAGCGCGACGATGGCGGGAGCGGACGGCTACATCCAGAAGCCCTTCAAGGGCGCGGAGCTGATGGCGCTGGTGGACCGGCTGCGCAAGGTGGTGTGAGGCCGGGCCCGGCTCAGGGCAGGCGCGGGTGGAGGTAGCGCGCCAGCAGCAGGAAGTGATCCCAATCCAGGTCGGCGAACTCGAGCGCCACGCCCTGGGTGGCACGGCGGACGATGTTGCACGTGGCGGTGATGTCCCCGATGCCGGGCAGCGGCAGGGTGAGGGACAACTGCTTGACGCTGTCGGGCGGGTGGCCGTGGAGGAACAGGCCCGCCATGGACAGGTCGCGCGCCTTGACGAGCACGGTGCGCTCGCCCAGGTGCACCTTCACCATCCAGTTGGCGTCCACGCGCGGGTGGTAGCGCTCCTGGAGGCGCAGGGGAGTGTTGGACGGCGTCATGGGGACCCTCCTCGGGGTGCGACAGGGAGCTACAGTGTGGAGCAGCCCTGGGGGGTCGCAACTTTTCGGCCGGGGCCCGGCCGCGTCCCCTGACCGTCCACGCGCGCGGATGTGAGCTCCACGCCGTGGAGGGTGTGCCGGGTGGGGGAGCGGCCATGTGCCCGGGAAGACTGCGCTCGCCGGCTGGCACGCCCGCTGAAGAAGCCCTGACGCAACCCAAGCGCAGGAGGCTTCACGTGGAGAACGGCAATCGGATTGGCTCGCTGTCCATCACCCCCACCGTGGCGAGGCAGACGCCGAGGAACGACTTCGGCACGGTGTTGGCGCGCACGGCGCAGGAGGTGGTGAAGACGGGGGCGGGAATCGCGGCGTCGATGATGCCGGGGAACCCGATGGTGAGTGCGGCGGTGTCGAGCGTGAGCTCGGTGGTGTCGTCGGTGGCGTCCTCCGTCCAGGGCGTGTCGGCGGCGGGGACGGGAGGCGTGGGCGGTACGGCGGGACAGGGTGAGCAGTGGGACCTGCTGGCGGCGCAGCGGGAGATGCAGGCCGAGGGGATGAAGATGAACATGGCCTACATGAACCTGCAGAACGAGATGCAGGCGGAGAGCCGGGCGCACAACGCCATCTCCAACATCATGAAGGTGCGGCACGACTCGGCGAAGGCCGCCATCAACAACATCCGGTAGGGGCGCGCCATGGCCATCGACAAGGTGGGGGCGATTGGCGGGGCGGGAGCGACGCCCGCGCTGGAGCCCTCGGGGAAGGCGCGGTTCGGCGAGGTGCTGGAGGGGGTGAAGGGCCCGGCGAAGCAGCCGGGGCCCCGGGTCGCGAGTGAGAGCACGCCCCAGCTGGCCTCCACGGAGAAGACGGAGGCGGCGCGCGGGACGTGCGAGGTGGAGGGAGTGGGGAAGGCCACGGGGGGGACGTCGGAGGTGCGAGCCGGGGGCCAGGTGGACTCGGTGCAGGCGGCGAGGTCCCAGCAGGCGGTGCAGGTGCTGGACCGGGTGACGGAGGCGCAGAAGCGGTTGGACGGCCTCCTGGCGCTGGCCGAGTCCGGCAGGTCGTTCTCTCCGGCCGAGCTGCTGGCAGTCCAGGCCCACGTGTACCGGGCGAGTCAGGAGCTCGATCTCGCGGGGAAGGTCGTCGAGAAGGCGACGGGTGGCGTCAAGCAGGTGCTGCAGACCCAGGTGTGAGGACTCCCATGTTCCGACGTTGTCTCTTGCTGCTGCTCCTGTGCGCCACGGGGTGCCGGGAGCGAATCCAACACGGCCTGGACGAGCGCCAGGCCAACGAGTTGCAGACGGTGCTCGTCGAGCGGGGGCTCGATGCGCGCAAGGTGCCCGAGGCGGGCAAGAAGCCCACGTGGGCCATCGAGGTGGGAGAGGAGCAGTCCTCGGACGCGGTGCGGATTCTCGCGGAGCTGGGGCTGCCGAGGCCCGTGGCGGACGAGGGCTGTGACGTCTTCGGCGGAGGAGGGCTGGTGCGGACCCCGGTGGAGGAGCAGCTCTGCCGGGTGAGGGTGATGGAGCAGGGGTTGGAGAAGACGCTCCAGACGGTGGAGGGGGTGCTGCTGGCGCGCGTGCACCTGGTGGTGCCACCGCCGCCGAGGCCCGGACAACAGCCGGTGCCCGCGAAGGCCTCGGCGATGCTGCGCGTGGCGCCCGGCTACGCGGAGACGATCAAGGGCTCGCGGGAGATGTTGCGGTCACTCCTCGCGGGAGGCGTGGAGGGGCTCTCGTCCGAGTCGGTGTCCCTCATGGTGGACGAGGTCTCCACGCGGGTGGTGGCTCCCACGCCCGGGACTTCTCCACTGACACGGCTGCGGGTGCTGCTGGCGGTGTTGTCGCTGGCGGTCACGGGGCTGTCGGTGGGGTTGATCCTCGTGACGCTGCGTTTGCGGCATTACCGCGCCCTGGCGGAAGCGAAGCCCGTGGCTCCACAGGCCCCCACGCGCCCGGTGGTGACGGCCGGGGCCGCGCGCAAGGTGGCGTGAGCTTCCTGGAGGGATGAGTCATGGAGGTGACGCGCATCGAGCGCCCTGGCGCGAAGACGCCAGGGCCGGAGAAGACGGTGGCGGTCCGGGTGCCTCGGAGTCCGCAGCCAGAGCCAGCGAAGAGGCCAACGTACCCGGAGCCGGTGAAGGGGCCGTCTCCAGTCTCCCTGCCCGTGGAGCGGATTGCCCTGGTGGCGCTGGTCTTCGGGCGGGAGCGGGCGGGGGCCCTGCTTGAGGGATTGAGGGAGCCCGAGGCGCGGCAGGCGAAGAACCACCTGGCCGGTTTCACCGCGCTCTCCTCGGCGAGGCGGCAGGCGCGGGTGGCGGTGGAGTTCGGTGTTCGGCCGGATGCCGCGGCGCGGCTGCGGGCGGTGATGGAGGAGGCTCCAGAGGTCCTGAGACGGGAGCTCTTCCGGAGGCTGCCGCCCTATCACCGTGGCCTCTTCCCGGAGCGCCAGGTGGAACCGCCCGGCGCGGCGGCCACCCCGGCGGTCTGTGCGCTGGCCGAGCGGCTCCTCCGCGAAGCCACGCGCTGAGACACCCCGTCCCGAGCCGGGACGGCCCCTGACATCCAACCCCTCGTTTTCGCGGGCACGGCCGTTGGCATCGGCCGTGAAGAGGAGTGGTGCGTCCGCGGCACGGAGCGAACCATGCAGAGTTCTTTCGGAGAGAGCAGCCAGTCCACGACGTTGAAGCCGATGAAGCTGCGCCGGCTCGGCACGCGCCGATTGGCACGGGCCCACGTGACGCTGCACGAGCGACCCCAGGTGGCGCGGCTCGCGCGGCAGGCGTTGCAGAGCGTGTGCGAGGCACTGGGCCGGGAGCTGGGGTGCCCCGTCCGAGCGGAAGCGCGATTGCTGGAGGCGGTGGTGATGCCGGCGGCGGGGTTGGCGCACACGGCGGCCTTCGCCCTGGTGGACCTGTCGGCGACGGGAGGGACGGGGGTGCTGGAATTGGAGCCGCCGGTGCTCTTCGCCGCGCTGGAGCGCCTGGCGGGGGCGGGGACGAAGCCTGGCCCCATCACGGAGCTGACGCGTTTGGAGGAGGCCTCCTTCGCCTTCCTGGGCCTGTCGGCGCTGTACGCGCTGCGTGGCCAGCCGGAGCTGCAGCGGAGGTTCGGTCCGCGCCTCGCCGGGGTGACGATGAATCGCACGGAGGCGTTGGCGCGCCTCGACGCACGGCAGCGTCACCTGGGCGTGGAGCTGACGGTGACGGTAGGGCAGACGACGGCGGGGGGGAGGTTGGTCCTGCCCGCGGTGGTGCTCGAAGGGGCGCTGAGGGAACTGCCCGCGGAGCGGGACGTGGAATTTGCTCCCGAGGTGCTGGCGGCGCGGTTGGAGGCCCGCTGCTTCGTGGGCAGCACGTCGCTGCCGCGCATGGCGCTGGAGTCGCTTGGGCCGGGGGACGTCGTGCTCTTCGACGGGCTGCGCCAGGAGGGCACGGGCCTGTCGGGTCCCGGGCGCCTCGTCCTGCGCGGCTTCGAGCTGATGGGTGACTTCACGCCCGAGGGTTTCTCGTTGAACCACGCGCGCAGGCGCGGACTTTTCCAGGAGTCGGACATGGCGACCGTAATCGAGCGGAGCGAGGGAATGCCCCCGCTGCCGGTGGAAGTGGAGATTGAGTTGACGCGGCTGCTGCTGCCGCTTTCGGAGCTGGCGGGGTTGAAGCCGGGCGCGCTGCTGCCGCTGCACATCAACGCGAGCGAGCCCGTACTGCTGCGCGTGGGCGACCGGGCGGTGGCGCGGGCGGAGTTGGTGGACATCGAGGGCGAGGTGGGGGCCCGCATCCTCACCCTGCTGCCGTGAGCGCGCCCATGAAGACCCTGTTCGACTTCGTGTCTCCGAGGAACAAGCTGTTGCTGGCACTGGGGCTCGTGCTCGGGCTGGCGGCACTGGCTCCACTGGGGGGTGTATCGGCGGCCGTCTTGGCCCGGGGGCTGTTGGGGGCTGTGGCCCTGGTGGGGCTGGGCTGGTGGCTCATGCGGCGTGGGCGGGCCGACGTCCGGTTCTCCCTCACCGAGCGCATGCGGGTGGTGTCCAGAACGGGCCTGTCGCAGCGCTGTGGCCTGGCGCTGGTGGAGGTGGAGGGGAGCCGTTACCTCGTGGCCTTTGGAGACTCCTTCGCGGAGATCCGCCGGGCACACACACCGGTGCGTGTGAAGACCCGTTCGAGGCGCCGTGCGGTGGCCCGCTCCCATGAGAAGGAGACCCTGTCATGAGCCGTGCGCTGCTCATGTTGGGAGTGCTCGTTCCCGGGCTGGCCTCGGCGGCGGAGACGCCGCTCTCGCAGATGTCGTTCGCGGGCAGCCCGCTGTCGATGATGGGGATGTTGGCGCTGATGTCGCTGCTGCCCTTCGTGGTGCTGATGCTGACGAGCTTCTCGAAGATCGCCGTGGTGTTGTCTCTGGCCCGGTCGGCGATGGGAACGCAGCAGGCGCCGCCCACCATTGTTCTCACCGGGCTCGCTGCGGTGCTGACGGGGCACGTCATGGCGCCGGTGATGGAGCGCATGTACGACGTGGGGCAGGCTGTCTATCAGGACGTCGGCTCCGGTGCGCAGATCCTCAGCGCGGCGGAGCGGGTGACCGAGCCGCTGCGCACCTTCCTGGTGAAGCATGGCAGTCCGGAGGAGCGGGCCCGCTTCCTGGACCTCGCGCGCGAGCTGCGGCCGCCGGAAGAGGCGAACGCGGTGCACGAGGACGATCTCTTCGTGGTGATTCCTGCCTTCGTCATCACGGAGCTGACGGAGGCCTTCCAGATCGGCTTCCTCGTCTTCCTCCCGTTCCTGGTGCTGGACATGGTCATCGCGAACATCCTGCTCGCGCTCGGGATGCAGTCGTTGTCACCGAGCCAGGTGAGCTTGCCCTTCAAGATCCTCCTCTTCGTCGCCGTGGATGGCTGGGCGCTGCTCGCGCGGGGCCTGATCCTCGGCTACCGGTGATGCCATGACCCAGGATGTCCTGCTCTCACTGGGCCGCGAGGCGTTGCTGTTGATGGTGCTCGCCTCCCTGCCGCCGATTGGAGCCAGTCTGGTCGTGGGCTTCCTGATGAGCCTCTTCCAGGCCACGACGCAGTTGCAGGAGAGCACCCTCACGGTGGTGCCCAAGCTGTGTGCGGCGGTGCTGGCCCTGGTGGTGGCCGGGCCGTGGATCGGCGGTCAGCTCACGCTCTTCGCGCATCAGGTTCTGAGAGTCATCGCGGAGGTCGGCGGGTGAACCTCGAGCTGCTTCGCGCACAACTGGCGCCACTGGGACCGGGCATGGTGACGGTGGCTTTATGCTCCGCGCGCCTGCTTCCAGTGGCCTTTCTCTGCCCGCTTCTGGGGGGACAGGCGGCGCCGACGACGGTGAAGCTGGCCCTGGTGCTGAGCCTCTCGCTCTTCCTGCACCATGTGGCGGGCGTATCGCTGCCGGAGCCGGTGGAGACACCACTGCAGCTGGCGGCCATGGTGATGAAGGAGCTCACCTACGGCACGTCCGTGGGGCTTGTGGCGGCGCTGCCCTTCGACGCGGCGCGGATGGGTGGGCGATTCATCGACCTGTTCCGGGGCACCTCGGCGGAGGCGAGCCTGCCAGTCGCTGGGACGCGTGAATCCGCCACTGGGGATGCGCTCTACCAGCTTCTCGTTGGTCTGGTGGTGACGGGAGGGCTGATGCCCGTCGTGCTCTCCGGGCTGGTGCGTGGCTTCGTGTGGGTGAGGCTCGGCGCGTACGTGCCCACCGAGGAGGCGGTGATGCATGTGGTGGGGCTCGCTGGAGGGGCGATGGCCACGGGGCTCGCGGTGGGGGCGCCCATCGCCGCGGCGGTGATGGCGGTGGACTGTCTGTTGGGGATGGTGTCGCGCGCCGCGCCCCAGGTGAACCTCCAGGACCTCGGGGCTCCGCTGCGCATTCTCGCGGGAGGCGCATTGCTGTGGCTCGCGGTGGGCATTCTCTGTGAGCGGCTGCTCGCGGGCTTCGTCTCGGTGGACGGCGCGCTGTTCCGGCTCGGGGAGGTGGCGCGGTGAGCGAGAAGACGGAACAACCTTCGGCGAAGCGCCTGCGCGAAGCGCGCCGCAAGGGACAGATTCCGCGCAGCCGTCTGCTGTCCTCCAGCGTGGTGACACTCGGGGGACTGCTCGGCCTCACCGCGTCGGCACCCGCGGGTTTCGCGAGGCTGAGGGAGTGGACGGCCCGGTTGATGCTGCACCAGGAATCCACGGGCGCACTGTGGGAGGCACTGGGATTGATGGCGCTCCTGGTGGGGCCCGCGCTCGGTGGAGCTCTGTTGGCGTCGCTCGCCGTATCCGTGGCCACGGTGGGCTTCGAGCTGAACTCGGAGCACGTGATGCCCAAGCTCGAGCGCATCAACCCGGTGGAAGGCTTGAAGAAACTCTTCAGCATGAGACCGCTCATCGAGTTGGGCAAGGCGTTGCTCGTGACCGCGGTGGTGGCGTGGCTCGTCTGGAGCGCGGCCGTGGAGGCCGGACCGGACGTGCTGCGCACGGCCTGGCTGGAGGGGACGTCGGGGTTGGAGCACATCCTGGACCGGCTCGGGCCGCTCACCGTCCGGCTCGCGTGCGTCCTGGTGATGCTGGGCGTGGGGGACTACGCGCTCGCGCGCCGCAAGCACGTGAAGGACCTGATGATGACCCGCGAGGAAGTGAAGCGGGAGCACAAGGAGAGCGAGGGCGACCCGCACCACAAGGGCCAGCGCAAGGCATTGCACCGGCAGCTCGCGGCGGGAGGTGCGGCACGTGGCGTGCAGAAGGCGAGCGTCGTGGTCGTCAACCCCACGCACATCGCGGTCGCGCTCCGCTATGCCACGGAAGAGTGTGATGCGCCCTACCTCGTCGCCAAGGGGCGGGAGGCGGATGCGCTCTCGCTGCGGCGCGAGGCCGAGCGGCTCGGAGTCCCGGTGGTCCGGGACGTGCCGCTGGCCCGCAGCCTCATCCACTACGACGTCGGGGAGGAGATCCCCGAGGAACTGTACCAGGCCGCCGCGGCGGTCCTCCGGGTAGCGCAGGAGTCGCAGGACGTGGACGACCATCCACGGAGGCAGACGTCATGAACCAACTGATGAAGATTCTCATGAGGGCGCGCAGGTCCTCGGATGTGGTGCTCGCGGTGGCGATGGCCGCGGTGCTCGGTGCACTCATCATCCCGCTGCCGCCCTGGCTTCTGGACCTGGGGCTGGCCATCAATCTGGCGGCGGCGGTGGCGCTGCTGGTGGCGGCGCTCTACGCCCGGGATGCGCTGAAGGTGACGTCCTTCCCGACACTGTTGTTGTTCACGACGCTCTTCCGGCTCGCGCTCAACGTGTCGTCCACGCGGCTGGCGCTCGCGGAGGGACATGCGGGCGAGGTCATCCAGGCCTTTGGCGAGTTCGTGGTACGGGGGGATTACGTCGTTGGCGCGGTCATCTTCGCCATCCTGACGCTGGTGCAGTTCCTCGTGGTGGCCAAGGGCGCCGAGCGCGTGGCCGAGGTCTCCGCGCGCTTCACCCTGGACGCGATGCCGGGCAAGCAGATGTCCATCGATGCGGACCTGCGGGCGGGGGCCATCGACCAGGCGCAGGCGCGCCGCCGGCGCCGGAACCTGGAGCGCGAATCCCAGATGTTCGGCGCCATGGATGGCGCGATGAAGTTCGTGAAGGGCGATGTCATCGCGGGCCTGGTCATCGTCGCGGTGAACCTCCTGGGTGGTATCTGTATCGGCGTCCTGCAGAACGGGATGACCATGGTGGACGCGGCCTCCACCTATGCGCTCATCGCTATCGGCGACGGGCTGGTGTCTCAGATTCCCTCCCTGTGCATCGCGGTGGCGGCGGGCCTCGTCGTCACACGCGTGGCCTCGGAGAAGGAGGACGATTCGCTCGGGGCGGAGATTGGCTCGCAGCTCTTCGGAGAGGCCCGGGCACTGTGGGTGGTGGCCGGGCTCTGCGTGGCCCTCGCCGCGATGCCGGGGATGCCACTCCTGACGTTCCTCGGGCTGGGAGTGGTCCTGGGGGCATTGGCGCATGCGCTCGGGCGGATGAAGGACTCCGGGGCGGAGGAGGGCGCCAGCGTGGCCCAGACCGAAGGCAGAACCGAAGCAGGGGAGGGGGCTCAGGGCGGCCCGGGAGCACCTCCCGAGAGCACGGTGGCTCCGGTGGGAGTGGCCCCGCTGACAGTGGATCTCTCGCCGGACCTCACCCCGCTGGCCCAGGAAAATGGGGGCGCGTTCGTGCACCAGGTGCTCAACCGGATACGGGATGAGGTCTTCTACGAACTGGGCGTGCGTGTACCAGGCATCCGGGTGCGGACCGATGCCACCTATCTTCCGGCGGGGAGCTACCGCATCCTGGTCGACGAGGTGCCCGCGGCGATGGGACAGGTCGTGCCCGGGGCGCTCTATGCGCTGGCGCAGCCGGAGGAATTGGCCTTCCTGGAGTTGAAGGCGGAGCCCGCGCTGGAGCCCTCCACCGGCAAGCCCATCAGTCGCGTGCCGGTGGAGGCGCGCGCACGCCTGGAGATGGCGCAGGTGCCGCTCCGGAGTGCCGGGGAGCTCATCGCCGAGCACCTGCGAAGCATCCTCCGCGCCCGGACGGCGGGGTTCCTCGGCATCCAGGAGGTGCAGGGGCTGTTGGATGGGCTCGAGGCCCAGGCTCCCACGCTGGTGAAGGAAGCGCTCCAGAAGGTCCCGCTGCCGCTGCTCACCGAGGTGTTGCGTAAGCTCGTGGAGGAGCAGGTGAGCATCCGGAACATGCGGGCCATCCTCGAGGCGTTGGTGGCTCCCACGACCGAGGGGGATGCCTCGGCCCTGGCCGAGCGCTGCCGTCAGGCACTGTCCCGCTACCTCAGCCACAAGTTCGCCCCGTCCGGGCCGCTCTTCGCCTACCTGGTGGATCCTGAGATCGAGGAGACGTTGCGCTCCGGTGGACCTCGCGGTCCGGCACCTTCACCCGAGCGGGTGGCGGAGATTCTGGAGGGGGTGAAGCACATCGCCGCAGGGGGGCAGACGGTGCTGCTCACGGCTCCCGATGTCCGGCGCACCCTGCGCAAGTTGTGCGAGGGCGCCTTTCCGGACGTCGCGGTGCTCACCTATGGCGAGCTGGACATGAACCTGCAGATACGTCCCCTGGGGCGGCTGTCGCCCGTGGCCCTGGGGCGCTGAGCGGAGGCTAGTAGGTGCCGTTGCCGCTCTTGGGGTCGAACGAAATGTCGGACTGCGGAGTCTGGGGCGCCGGCCGGTTGACGCGGTCGCGCAACTCCTTGCCCGTGCGGAACAGCAGGCCCCGCTTGGGCTTCACGGGGATGATTTGCCCCGTCTTCGGATTGCGGCCCTGGTAGCCCTGGTAGTTCTTCACATGAAAGGCGCCCAGCCCGCGGATCTCGATGTTCTCCCCGCGGCAGAGGGCATCCTTCATGGACTCGAAGATCGTCTCGACGGTGGCCTCGGCCTGTTTCTGCGTCATCCCCTTCTTGCCGACGAGGACGTTGATCAGATCGGACTTCAGCATCGCACGCTCCCGCAAACCGCGTAACCCCTCGGAAACAGGGCGCTTGGCCCGTGGTCGAATCCCGAAACGATAACAGAACCGGTGGGGCGCGCAAGGCGCGAGGTCCGCCAACCTCCTAGAAACGTTACGGATTTCCGCTTCCGGCCACTGTCTCGACCGGAGATGGTTCCGGGGCCGTGGCCGCCGTCGTGGCCGCCTGGGCTTCCGCGAGCCCCGGGCGCACCAGGATGGCGAGGTCCACCCACCGCGTCCGACGCAGGACGTCGAGCCCCGCCCGGTCCGACTCCCGGAAGAAGGCGTCCAGGACCTCGAAGCCGGGAGCTCGTGGGGTGGTGTGGGAGCCCGGCTCGGCGGGGTTGTAGACGCCGTGGACGGCGAGCGTCAGGTCGGCCAGGGTCAGCTCGGCCGGGGCGCGGGCCGGCAGGACGCCTCCCTTCCGGTGGCGCTCGACCAGACCCGCCCGCTCCAGGTCGTCCACCACCTCGTCGACGAGCACCTCGGCGACCCGGAGGCGCAAGGCCAGGTCCCGGGGGAGCGGGGGCGTTCCGCCGTCGAACCAGACGAGCGTGGTCTCCTGGGCCACCCGGGCCGCCACCAGCTCCCGGGCTCGCGGGTGGGCACCGAAGACCCACAGCGAATCCCGGAACGTGGCGTGCTCCACTGCGTAGGAGAGGCGGGCGCCGATGAGGAAGAGGAGCCAGTCCACGTACAACCACGCGAGGAACATGGGCAGGGCGCCCAGCGAGGCGTAGAGCGGGTTGTGGCGGAAGCTGTACGCGGCGATGCCCGTGTACACATGCCGCGCCACGCTCCAGGCCGCGCCCGCCACCAGCCCGCCCGAGAGCGCCGAGCGCAGGCGCAGGTGGGTGTTGGGCGTCACGTAGTAGAGCAGGGTGAGCCCACCCGCCGCCACGAGGGGCGACAGGGCGCCGAACAGCAGCTCGAAGAGGTCCACGACGAGCGGTGCGTGGGTGCCCGCCAGGAAGGAGCGGACCACGCCCGTTCCCGTGAGCGAGATGGCCAGCATCAGCGGGCCCAGAAGCAGCAGTCCCGCGTAGATGAGCCCGCGCACCACCCAGGAGCGGTGGTTCTTCACGCCCCAGATTTCGTTCAGCGAGACGTCGATGTTGTGCAGCAGCGAGCCCGCCGAGAAGAGCAGCCCGAGGAAGCCCGCGCTTCCAATGGCCGTCGTGTGGCCCGGCTCCAGGAAGCGTTTGAGGAAGGCCTCCGACTCCTCGCGCACGCCCGGCGCCATCACCGCGAAGATGAACTCGCGCAGGCGGTCCTGGACCGCCTGTTGGTGGTAGGCGCCCAGCAGGGCCACCACCACCGTCAGCAGCGGCACCAGGGAGAAGACGCTGATGTAGGTGAGCGCCGCGGCCCTGAGGCGGATGTTCTCGCCCTGGAAGCCGCGTGCGAGGCCGCGCACCGCCACGAACGTGTCCGTGGCGAAACGGCCCATGCGCGTCCGCTCCATCGGAGCCCAGGTGTACCGGGCCCACTGGAGCGCGCTGACGCGCAGTCGCTTGAGGAAGAGGGGGGTGACGGGCCGCATCCGGGGAGGCGAAGGCTAGCCAATGCCGGGGCGGCTCGGCCAGGGGGAGGGGGGTTGGGGCCCGCGGTGGATTCCACGGCGGGCCCGGCACCCTCACCCCTCAGGTGTTGCCAGGCTCGTTGCCGCCGCTCGGCGGCTTCGGAGGCGTGGCATTCGCGTTGGGCTGCTCGCTCGCCTGCCCCTGCTGTGCCTGCTGCTGGCCGCGTCCTTCACGCTGCTCGGGCCGGCGCTGCTGCTCGCCCCGGTTGCGGTCACGGTCGCGGTCGCGGCCACCACCACCCCGGTCTCCCCGGTCACGGTCGCGGTCGCGGCCACCACCACTCCGGTCGCCGCGCTCACCGCGCTCACCCCGGTCGCCGCGCTCACCCCGGTCGCCGCGCTCGCCACGGTCACGGCCACCACCACCCCGGTCGCCGCGCTCACCGCGGTCGCGGCCACCACCCCGGTCACGATCGCGGTCGCGGTCGCGGCCACCCTCGCGCGGGCCCCGCTCTCCTCCGCCACTCTCGGGCCGCCGCTGCATGGACAGCTCGCCATCACCCGAGCCCGGCGACGAGGCCACCTTGTGGTCCCCGCCCTGCGCGCTGCGGCCGTAGATGTCGTACTGCTCGCGGTGGTAGTTCTGCTGCGCCTTCACCTGGATGGACTTGTTGTAGCGGTCCATCAGGTGCCGCAGTTCCTGGCGCTCCTCGCCCTGGAGCAACCGCGCCACCTCGGCGTTGCAGTTGATGACCAGCGTCGGGTCCTTGTAGCCCGGCGCTTCGCGGCGGATCTCCCCGAAGATCTCGTAGGCCACCGTGGTCGCCGTCTTCACGAAGCCCTTGCCATCGCAGTACGGGCAGTCCTCGTGCAGCACCCGGCCGATGGACTCGCGCACGCGCTTGCGCGTCATCTCCACCAGGCCCAGCTCGGAGATGCGCAGCACGTTCGTCTTGGCCTTGTCCCGGCCCAGCGCCTCCTGCAGCGACTTGAAGACCTTGTCCCGGTTCTGCGGCTTCTCCATGTCGATGAAGTCGCAGATGATGATGCCGCCGATGTTGCGCAGCCGCAGCTGGTAGACGATCTCCTTGGCCGCCTCGACGTTGATCTTGGTGATCGTCTCCTCGAGGCTCTTCTTGCCGACGTAGCGGCCCGAGTTGACGTCGATGGCGGTGAGCGCCTCGGCCTGGTCGATGATGAGGTAGCCGCCGCTCTTGAGCCACACCTTGCGCTGGGTGGCGCGCTGCAGCTCGTGCTCGATGCCGTAGGCGTCGAAGATGGGCTCATCCGACTCGTGGAGCACCACCCGGTCCTTGAGCGCCGGGTCCTGCGCGTTCACGAAGCCGAGGATGCGCTCGTACTCCTCGCGGTCATCCACGACGAGCTTCTCCACGTCGTGGGCGAAGAGGTCGCGCGTGGCGCGCAGGATGAGGTCCAGGTCGGGGTGCAGCAGGCCGGGGCCACCGCGCTTCTCGTTGCGGCGCACCACCTGGTTCCACACCTCGATGAGGAAGCGGATGTCGGTCTCGAGCTTCTCCTGCGGCACGTTCTCGGCCACCGTGCGCACGATGAAGCCCGTCCCGGGCGGACGGAACCGGTCCACGATCTCCCGCAGGCGCTTGCGCTCCTTCTCGTTGGAGATGCGGCGGCTGATGCCCACGTGGTCCACCGTGGGCATGAACACCAGGTGACGGCCCGGGATGGAGATGTGCGAGGTGAGGCGCGCGCCCTTGGTGCCGATGGGATCCTTGGAGATCTGGACCACGACCTCCTGGCCCACCTTCAGCAACTCCTCGATCTTCGCCGTCTTGCGCGGCTTGGACTTCTCCTCGTCGCGCTTGCGCTGCTGCTCCTCGCGCTGCTTGCGGGCCTTGTCCTTCTCGCGGTCCTTCTCGCGCTCGCGGTCCTTCTGCTCGCGGCGGGCCTCACGGGCCTCGCGAGCGGCCTCGCGGTTCTCGCGCGGAGCCCGGCGCTCACCGGCGGCCGTCTCGGGGCGCTGCACGGGGGCCTCGGCCGGAGCCGCGGGGGCCTCGGCGGCCTGCTCACCCGTGACGGTGGCCGGCTCGGAAGGCAGTGCCAGGGCCACGGCACCCTCGGTGGCGGGCACGGACTCGGCCGCCTCTGGAGCCGGAGCCGCCTGGGTCTCCACGCTCACGGGCGTGGACTCCACCGGAGCCGGCGAGGTGCTCACCGGCTCGGCGGGAGCGGCCACGGCCACCGGTTCGGCCGGGACAGCCACGGCCACCGGCTCGGCGGGAGCGGCGGTGGCCACCGGCTCGGCGGGAGCGGCCACGGGGGCGGGCTCCTCGGCGCGGTGTTCCTCGGCGTGGTGCTCGGGCTCCTCGACGGCGGGGGGCGCCTCGCCAGCGGGAGCGGCGTGCTCGTGGACCTCGGCATCCACCTCGGCGCCCGACTCATGGGCCTCCTCGGCGGCCATGGCCTCGGACTCCTCGGGGACTTCCGGGGCGTCGTCGTGCTCGCCCTCGGTCAACTCGAACTGGGCGCGCGCGAAGTCCGGGTCGTAGACGACGTCACTGACGTACAGGAAGGCGGCCTTCTCCAGGCCGATATCCACGAAGGCCGCCTGCATACCCGGGAGTACCCGGACGACGCGGCCCTTGTAGATGTTTCCGACGATTCCCTTGTCCTTCTTACGCTCGAGGTAGAACTCCGCGATGTGGCCGGTCTCGACGAGGGCCACGCGGGTCTCCCGGCCCGCCGCGTTGATGACGAGGATGCTGCTCATTGAAGAATCCTGGGCGCGCGCGCGGATGCGTGAGCTCCGGCGGACGGGAGGCGACGGCGTCTCCCGCTTCCGAGCGCGCTGCGAGGGGAGTGGCGGCCCCGGGCCCTCGGCGCGCACGAACGCAGGACGGCCCCTGTGTGGGGGCTCCGGCTGTCTCCGAGCGGGTGAGGGTTGAGGGGACCAGGGCCTGCTCCTCCGAGTTCATGTTGGCCCCGCGGCTACCGGCACCCTGCCGGGCGGGGACTGACTTCCAATCGAGCGTTCCGGAGTCCCCTGGCACGCCTACCGCCCGTCCTCATTCCTTCCACACCCGGTCGGAGCCCGTCCGCGGGCGCCTTGGGGGGGCGAGAGAGACCCGGTGCAGCGGCGCCCCCTGGTGTCCTGGGAACGCACCCGTCTCAAAAATCAAAAATCCATTTGAACCCCAAACGCCCCACCCCTGGTGGAACGTTCCAAGGCCCGAAAACACCAAAAGGTTTTCACGCCTGATACGACCTGTAAAGGCGAGACATGGAAAATGTCCGCCTTCCAGCAGCTCGCCCGGCCGCCCCTAGGCCTGGGCGGTGGGCGCCTTCTTCCGGTTCTCCGGCTTGTCCAGCCTTCCCCGGGGGCGGCGCACCAGACGCAGGCCCGTCCAGGTGCTGTCGATGATGCAGATCTTGTTGTCCACCATGCCGATGTCGAGCGCGGCCTGGCGGATGAAGTCCTCGGAGAGGGACGTCTTGATTCCCTCGCCACTGGGCCAACACACCCAGATGCCACCGGTGAGCGCCATGGCGCGCGAGAGGGCCGGCAGGCGCTGGACGAGCTCGTGCGCGTCCTGGGTGAAGAAGAGGATGACGTCCAGGCCTGTCTGGGCGGTGATGAGGAACTCCACGCCCTCGGGCAGCGGGTTGAGCCGCTGGACGAACCCCCGAGGGGGGTTGATGACGGAAACCTTGCTGCCGGACTTGATGCCCAGCATGGCCGGCAGAGAAGCCAGCGCATAGGGAGTCATGAGCTGCGCTCCACGGTGAAGGTGCTGAATTCCCCACGCGCCTCGGAATCGGCGCGCTCCACTTCCGTTACCCGGGCCTGCGTGGGGCCGCGATGGCACCAGGTGACAAACGACTCGATGGCCTCCGGCGCTCCCTCCACGACGGCCTCCACGGACCCGTCGGAGAGGTTGCGCACCCATCCCGTCAGTCCGAGACGCAAGGCCTCGGTGCGGGCGCTCTCCCTGTAGAACACCCCTTGCACCTTGCCTCGAATCCGGAGGCCTGCTCGCCGCCTGTCCATGGTGGCTGCCCTTCTACCCTCTGGCGTCGGACTGCAAAAGCTGGAGGAACGCCTGCTCGTCCAGGATTCTTACCCCGAGTTCCTGCGCCTTCTTCAGCTTGCTACCGGCGTCCTCGCCCGCCACCACCATGTCAGTCTTGCGCGAGACACTTCCCGACACCTTACCCCCCCGGCGCTCGATTTCCTCCTTGGCCTGGTCGCGGCTCATCCCGCTCATGCCGCCGGTGAGGACCACCGTCTTGCCGGAGAAGACGCCGCCCTTGACCACCTGGGGCGCGGCGGGCGTGATGCCCGCGGCCAGCAGCGCCTCGATGGCCTCGCGGTTCTGCGGCTCGCGGAAGAAGGAGTAGATGACCTGGGCCATGGTGGGGCCCACGTCCTTGACGCGGGAGATGTCCTCCAGGCTGGCCTCGAAGAGCTGGGGCGCGTTGGGGAAGGCCTCGGCGAGCGTCTTGGCGGTGGCCTCGCCCACGTGGCGGATGCCGAGCGCGTAGAGGAAGCGGGCCTGGGTCGTCTGCTTGGAGCGCTCGATGTTGGCCAGCAGGTTGTCCGCGCTCTTCTCGCCCATGCGCTCCAGCTCGAGCAGTCGGCCCTTGGTGAGGTGGTAGAGGTCCGCGAAGCTCTTCACCAGCCCCGTCTCCACCAACTGCGCGGCGAGCTTCTCGCCCAGGCCGTCCACGTCCATGGCCGTGCGCGAGGCGAAGTGGCGCACCTTCTCCACCAGCTGCGCGGGGCAGGTGGCGCCCGTGCAGCGGATGATGGTGCCCTCGTCATCCCGGACGGCCGCCGCGTGGCAGACGGGGCACTCGGTGGGGAAGACGAAGGGCTGGGCACCCTCGGGCCGCTTGGACTCCACCACCTTTACGATTTCGGGGATGACGTCACCGGCGCGGCGGATGAAGACGGTGTCGCCCTTGCGCACGTCCTTGCGGCGCAATTCGTCCTCGTTGTGCAGGGTGGCGCGGCTGACGGTGACGCCGCCCACCTTCACCGGCTTGAGGTGCGCCACCGGCGTGAGCGCGCCCGTGCGGCCCACGTACACCTGGATGTCCTCCACCAGGGTCGCCTCCTCCTCGGGCGGGAACTTGTAGGCCACCGCCCAGCGCGGGCTCTTCGAAATCTGTCCCAGCCGCTGGCGCAGGTCCTCCTCGTCCACCTTCACCACCATGCCATCCACCTCGAAGGGCAGGGCATGGCGGCCCTCGACGGAGGCACGGTACTGCTCGCGCACGCCCTCCACGCTCGGCACGTGCACGTACCGGTTCACCGGCAACCCGAGTGACTTGAGGTACTCGAGCTTCTCCGCGTGCGTGCGGAAGGCCGGTACACCCTCGCCAGGCACGCACTCATACAGATAGACGGAGAGCGGGCGCGAGGCGGTGATGCGCGGGTCCAACTGCCGCAGGCTGCCAGCGGCGGCGTTGCGCGGGTTGGCGAAGAGCGGCTCGCCCTCCTGCTCACGCGCGTCGTTGAGCTTCTTGAAGTCTTTCTTGGAAATGAAGACTTCGCCACGCACCTCGAGCGAGCCGGGCACCTTCACCCCGTTCTGGGGCAGCAGCTCCATGGGCAGGCTGCGGATGGTGCGCAGGTTGGCGCTCACGTCCTCGCCCTCGGTGCCGTCACCGCGCGTGGCGCCCCGGACGAAGCGGCCCTGCTCGTAGAGCAGGGTGATGGCCAGGCCATCGAGCTTGGGCTCGCAGACGTAGGCGACCTGCGCCAGTCCCGTCTGGCGGCGGATCCGCTCGTCGAAATCGGAAAGCTCTTCGTCTCCGAAGGCGTTGGCCAACGAGAGCATGGGAGCGCGGTGGACCACCTTCTCGAACTTCTCGGTGGGCGCTCCGCCCACCCGCTGGGTCGGCGAGTCCACCGTGATGAGGTCCGGGTGCCGAGCCTCCAGCTCCTGCAGCTCGCGGATGAGCCGGTCGTATTCCGCGTCGCTGATTTCCGGCGAGTCGAGCACGTAGTAACGGTGGTTGTGGTGGGCGAGCTCGCGGCGGAGCTGCTCGATACGGGCGGCGTCGGCGGTCTTCGAGGTGTTCACGGATGAAGGCTCGGCGTCTGGACTGAAAAAATTCGGGGCGTCGGCTGCCTGACTGGGCAGGAAGCGAGGATGCCTTGACAGCTCCGGAGGTGGTCAATAACCTCTTGCAGCGGCTCATGGGGGTTGTTGTCCCACTTCCCAAGCCCCATCTCTTCCCAGCGCAAGGTTCCACCACTCGCGAGGTCCCGGCAAGAAGGGAGCCCGAGTGCCGCTCTGAGGGTGTTTCGCCTACCGCGTACCCCAGGGCGCCAGCCAGCAGCAATCCCCCCACATCACATGGCAAAAGCCCGTTCCCCCAAAGAGAAGCTCCTGGTTCCCGTCGAAGCCGAGGACAAGCCCAAGCGTCGTACGACGCGGGCGAAGACCTCGGAGCGGGACGACTCCGACAAGCCGGCGCGCCGCCGCGCGACGAGCCGTCGGGAAGAGGACACCGACCTCGAGACCGAGTCCGAGGCCCCCGCCGTGGCCGAGACGCCTCGCCCGGTGCTGACGCCGATTCCCTCGCATCCTCTCAGAGATGAGGAGTATCAGGAGGTCCGTGCCCACGCCGCGCACGAGCACGAGGAGCCGGCCGCGCAGCCCGCCGCTCCCGAGCCGGCCGAGGCGCCCATGGTCACCGAGGTGACGCGCGACGGCGCTCCCATGCAGGTCATCAAGCTCAATGACCTGAAGCGGATGAAGATCACCGACCTGGCGAAGATGGCCCACGACTTTGGCGTCGAGGGCTACCAGGGCCTGAAGAAGCAGGACCTCATCTTCTCGCTGCTGTCGGGCATCGCGGACAAGAAGTTCGAGGTGCACGCCGAGGGCGTGATGGAGCTGCTCAGCGACGGCTTCGGCTTCCTGCGCAGCGCGGACAGCGACTACCAGCCGAGCCCGGACGACATCTACGTGTCGCCGTCGCAGGTGCGCCGCTTCAACCTGCGGCCGGGCGACACGGTGACGGGCCCCATCCGCCAGCCGCGCGAGGGCGAGCGCTTCTTCGCGCTGCAGAAGGTGGACCGGGTCAACTTCACGGACCCTCTGTCCGAGGCGGCCCGCGAGCGCATCCTCTTCGACAACCTCACGCCGCTCTATCCGACCCGCAAGCTCAAGCTGGAGCACGAGGGCTCGGAGATGACCACGCGCATCATCGACATGTTCTGCCCCATCGGTCTGGGTCAGCGCTGCCTGATTGTCGCGCCGCCGAAGGCCGGTAAGACGGTGCTGCTGCAGAACATCGCGCACGCCATCTCGAAGAACCACCCGGACGTCTACCTGATCGTGCTTCTGGTGGACGAGCGCCCCGAGGAAGTGACGGACATGGAGCGCAACGTGCGCGGCGAGGTGGTGAGCTCCACCTTCGACGAGCCGGCCACGCGTCACGTTCAGGTGGCGGAGATGGTCATCGACAAGGCCAAGCGCCTGGTCGAGCAGAAGTACGACGTGTGCATCCTCCTGGACTCCATCACCCGTCTGGCGCGCGCCTACAACACGGTGGTGCCGGCCTCGGGCAAGATTCTCTCCGGCGGTGTGGACGCCAACGCGCTGCACAAGCCCAAGCGCTTCTTCGGCGCCGCGCGCAACATCGAAGAGGGCGGCAGCCTCACCATCATCGGCACCGCGCTCATCGACACCGGCAGCCGCATGGACGAGGTCATCTTCGAGGAGTTCAAGGGCACCGGTAACTCGGAAATCGTCCTGGACCGCAAGCTGATGGAGAAGCGCATCTTCCCGACGCTGGACATCAACAAGTCCGGTACGCGCAAGGAAGAGCTGCTGCTGACGCCCGCGGACCTCATCCGGATTACGGCACTGCGTCAGGTGCTGCACCCGTTCACGCCGATCGACGCGATGGAGTTCGTGCTCAAGCACATGCGTCCGACCGCGTCGAACGCCGAGTTCCTTGGCTCGATGAACCGGTAGTCACCGGGAGGGGAGTCGATCGATGCGCAGCACCCGCTCTGTGTCTCTGTCCGCCCTCGTGCTGGGGGCGGTGCTCGGATTGGCAGCTGGATGCGAGCCGGTCGATCTGGGCTCCGGCGGCAATCCGCCGCCGTTGTCCAACCGCATCTGCTACCAGGACTCGGATTGCACGGGGAACGCCTGCTGCGGCGAGGGGACGAACCCCACCCACGTGCAGGACGGGCCTGACTGCAGCGGCGTGCGGTGCACGAACAGCTGTCCGCAGGATTACCTCGACTGCGGACGTTGCCTGATCATCTGCCGGAACTCGCGCTGCGAGGCCGCCTGCCAGGGCTGAGTCCTTTCCCTCCCTCTCCCCTCGGGAGAGGGTCGGGGTGAGGGTACATGGGTCCGTTCTTCAACCCGTGAGCCAGAGTGGGCGCACGGGTTCCAAACCCGAGTTCACCCGATACCCTCACCCTGTCCCTCTCCCGAGGGGAGAGGGGATATTGGGCACAGGGCTTTTAGCGAGTGAGCGCTCCTTCCGAGTGAGCGCTCCTTCTGAGTGAGCGCTACTTCGGCGTCTCCAGGTGCACGGGCACCTCGCCCAGCTTGGGCTGCGCCTTGATGCGGGCGTAGTCGAAGCAGGCCACCACGATGGAGGCTACGGGCACCGCGAACAGCGCCCCCACCAGCCCGAACATCTTCTCCCCGGCAATCAGGCTGAAGGCCACGATGACCGGGTGGATGCGCGCCGCCGAGCCCATGATCTTCGGGTTGAGGAAGTACGCCTCCAACGCGTGGATGCCGATGATCCACAGCAGGATGGCCACCCCCTTCTGGAACCCGTCCGCCAGCGCGATCAGCACGATGGGCACCGAGCTCAGAATCGTTCCAAAGATGGGGATGAGGCTGAAGACCGTGGCGATCGTGGCCAGCAGGAACGCGAACTTCACCCCGAACAGCACCAGGCCAATCCCCGTCAGGATGCCGTTGACCACGCAGATGGTCACCTGCCCACGCACCACGCCGGACAGCGAGCGATCGATGCGCTCGAGCAGCAGGTTCGCGTCGGAGGCGTACTCCACCGGCACCAGGCTCGTGAAGTAGCGCACGATGGCCTGCGCATCGATGGAGAAGAACGCCGCCACCATCAACATGAAGAACATCATGAACACGCCGGCCACCACCGACGCGATGATGTTGCGCGACACCGTGACGATGTCTCCCAGGTGCTCGCGGGCCAGGGCCGACAGGCTCAGGGCCGTGTCCTGGATCGTCTTCTCCAGGTTCACCGACAGGCCCGTGCTGGGCGCGCCAGTGCGGATGTCCTCGGGCGTGGCGATGGCCAGCGGAATCCCATTGGCGCGCAGCCAGTCCTCGGCGCGGTCGGCCAGCACGTGCACGCGATCGGGCGTGAGCGAGTTGAGGAACGCCACTCCATCCCGGCTGATGCGCGCCAGCTCCCGGTAGAGCTGCGGCACCATGGTGATGAAGAAGAGGTACGCCACCAGGAAGAACAGGGCGTAGATGAGCAGGATGGCCACCCAGCGGGGGATGTTCCGCCCACGCACCTGGATGCGGGTGAGGCGCGTCACCAGCGGGTGCACCAGGTACGCGATCAGCGCGGCGCTCGCGAAGGGCAGCAGCACCGAGTGGAACAGGACCAGCACCGCCACCACGGTCAGCCATAACCCCGCGAGGATGTAGAGGCGCTTGCGGCGTTGTTCCGCCGGGAGATTCAACTCGTGAGGCTGCAGCATGAGCAGGCTTATCGCAGAGGGAACAGCGGGTCTCAAGAGAAGGGCGTTTGAACCAGCCTCAGGCGAGCTTCCAGGCGGTCGAGGCACTGCAACATCAGCCGCCGGTTGACGCGCCCCTCCGTGGCCTCGCCCAGGCCCAACATGTGGTCCACCATCCACCGGTTCAGGAAGAGCAGCACCAGCCGGTCCGTGGGCGCCAGCCCCCGCTCCAGGTAGCGCTTGTTGCGCATGTAGTCGTCGTACGCCTCCAGCTCCCGGGACAGCTCCCAGCGCGACAGCCGGAGCGCCTCGTCATAGACGGCCCGGACGGGGCGCGGGGGCGGCTCGGTGAAGAGCGGCGCGAACTGGCCTCCTACATCCAGGTCGATCTCCTGGACGGGCGGCGGCCATTGCTGGAGGTCCTTGGCGAGCAGCTTCGCCACCTCCTCCAGCATGTGATCCATGAGGGGGACGGGCTTCGACTCGAAGAGATAGTCCCAACGCGAGGCCATATGGACTACCTACCCCAGCCCCGCCCTCAGGTGAACCGCTCCACGAAATTGCTCAGGATTCGCCGCCCGGCTGGCGTGGGGGCGAGCCCCGCCAGCAGCCGGTTCACCCGCTCCCCGGGCGCATAGCCCCGGCTCTTTGCTTCGACCTCCAACTTGTCCGCGCGGGCCAGAATCAGCGCCCGCATGGCCGCCGGGTGGACCTCCGGGTGGAACTGCACACCCCGGATGAGCGGCCCGAAGGCCAGGGCCTGCACGGCCGTGTTCGCGTTGCCCGCCAGCACCGTCGCCCCCTCCGGAGGGTGCTCGACGATGTCCTCGTGGGTGGCCTGGACGGTGATGCGCTCGGGCAGGCCGTGGAAGAGCGGGTCCTCGCGGCCCGCTTCGCTCAGGGCCACCTCCACGGTGCCGATCTCCCGCCCGTGGGTGTTGCGCACCACACGCGCGCCATGGGCGTACGCGAGCAACTGGTGCCCGAAGCACACCCCGAGCACCGGGATGCCGTGGGCCGCCGCGTTCATCATGAACTCCGCGGAGCGCTCCATCCACGGCTCCAGCTGTGTCACCGACGCCGGCGAGCCCGTCATCATCACCGCGTCGTAGCCCGCGGCGTCGTCCGGCAACCGGGCACCCCGGTGCACGTGGAGGATGTCGAACTGGCAGCCCCCACGCCCCAGCGACTCGACGAACCAGTGCTCGTAATCACCGACGCTCAGCTTCACGGCGTGGGCCGCGTCACCAGCTTTCAAAAGAAGAACGTTCTTCATCTCGCCTCTCGGTGCGCCGGGTTGCCGCCTCGTACAGGGGTCCCTAGCTTCGGCTGCCGCTTCCTGTTGTTGACGCCCGCACGTGCCACCGGTGCGCGCCCGGGCTCCCGAGGAATCTTCAATGACCGACGCTCGCTCGCTCTCTCCCCAGCTTCCGGCCCTCAAACTGCTCATCGATGGCCAGCATGTGGACCCCGTGGAGGGAGGAACCCTTCCAGTGGTGAACCCCGCCACGGGTGAGAAGATCTGCGACGTGCCCTCCGCCACGGCGGCGGATGTGGACAAGGCGGTGAAGGCCGCTCGCCGGGCCTTCGAGTCCGGCCCCTGGGGGCGGATGAACGCCAGCGAGCGCGGCCGCATCATCCGCCGCTTCTCCGAGCTGCTGTGGCAGAACCGCGAGGCGCTCGCGCTGCTCGAGTCCATGGAGAACGGCAAGACGTTGCGCGAGGCCATCCGCGGCGACGTGGGGCCGGGCGCCGCGACGCTGTCCTACTTCGCCGACTGGGCCAACAAGATCCGCGGCGAGGTGCTGCCGGTGGATGGCCCCTTCCTCACCTACTGTCTGAAGGAGCCGGTGGGCGTGGTGGGCGCCATCGTGCCGTGGAACTACCCCACCTGTCTGGCGTGCTGGAAGCTCGGCCCCGCGCTGGCGGCCGGGTGCACGGTGGTGCTCAAGCCCTCGGAAATCACACCGCTCACGGCCATGCGGCTGGGGCAGCTCGCACTGGAGGCGGGGATGCCGCCCGGTGTGCTCAACGTGGTGACCGGCTACGGAGACCCCACCGGCGAGGCCATGGCCCGCCACCCGGACATCGACAAGATTTCCTTCACCGGCTCGGGTCGCACGGCGCGGCGGCTGTTGCAGGCCTCGGCGGCGAGCAACCTCAAGAAGCTGACGCTGGAGCTGGGCGGCAAGAGCCCGCAGATCATCCTCCCGGACGCGGACTTCGACAAAGCCGTGGAGGCGTGCTTCTGGGGCATCTTCAGCAACAAGGGGGAGATCTGCAACGCGGGCAGCCGCGTGCTGGTGCACGAGCAGGCCTATGACGCCTTCGTGGCGCGGCTGGCCGAGCGCGCGAACAAGATGAAGGTGGGCAACCCGCTCGAAGAGACCACCGAGATGGGCGCGCAGGTGAGCGCGAAGCAACTGGAGACGATCCTCGGCTACATCGAGAGCGGCAAGCAGCAGGGCGCGAAGGTGCTGGCCGGCGGCTCGCGCGATACCGAGGGGGCGAAGGCCCGGGGCAACTTCGTGAAGCCCACCGTCTTCGGCGACGTGCAGCCGCACATGCGGATTGCCCAGGAGGAGATCTTCGGCCCGGTGCTCAGCTGCCTGCGCTTCAAGAACGAGGCCCAGGCGCTGGAGATCGCCAACGGCACGCAGTACGGGCTGGCGGCCTCCATCTGGACGCGGGACGTGGCCAAGGCGCACGCCATGGCGCGCCGGGTGAAGAGCGGCGTGGTGTGGGTCAACTGCTTCAACGAGTTCGACGATGCCGCGCCCTTCGGTGGCTACAAGGAGTCCGGCTGGGGCAGGGACCTGTCGCATCACGCCCTGGAGGGGTACCTCCAGACGAAGGCAGTGTGGACGAAGCTGCCCTCGGAGATTTGAGGAAAGGCCGGGCGCGGTCATGGGCGTCGGGCGAAGGAGGAGGAGGAGGCCAATGGCGAACCGTTCCAAGGCGAAGGTCATCACCCTGCCGCAGCCCGCGGGCAGGCGCGCGCGCTCCAAGGACAAGGAGCGCGGCAATGTCAGGCCCCTGCGCGAGCCGTCCGACATGGACGTGCTTCAAAAGTGGCTCGAGGACAACGGCGTCCGCCAGGTGAAGATCGGCGGGGTCGACGTGGACGGCGTCTGGCGCGGCAAGTACGTGTCCGTGGAGAAGTTCCTCTCCGCGTGCAAGGGCGGGCTCGGCTTCTGTGACGTGGTGTTCGGCTGGGACATCACCGACGAGCTGCTCGACAACACGCGCGTGACGGGCTGGCACACGGGCTACCCGGACGGGCAGGCCAAGGTGGACATGTCCACCGGGCGCATCATCCCCTGGGAGCCGGATACCGCCGCCTTCCTCCTGGACTTCGTCAACCCGGATGGCTCGCCCTTCGAGCCCAGCCCGCGTCAGCTCCTGCAGAAGATCAACGCGCGGGCCCGGGAGATGGGCTTCCAGCCGAAGTTCGGCGCCGAGTACGAGTTCTTCATCTTCAAGGAGACGCCGCAGTCGCTGAAGGAGAAGGGCTACGAGCACCTCACGCCGCTGACGCCGGGCATGTTCGGCTACTCGTGGCTGCGCACCTCGCAGAGCGCGCCGCTGGTGCACGCCATCATCGACGGGTGCCGCGACTTCGGGCTGGAGCTGGAGGGCTTCCACACCGAGACGGGCCCGGGCGTCTTCGAGGCCGCCATCCGCTACGACGATCTGGAGAAGGCCGCGGACAAGGCGGCGCTCTTCAAGACGGTGGTGAAGGAGATCTGCTCGCGCCACGGGCTCACCGCCTGCTTCATGGCCAAGGTGAACGAGAAGCTGCCGGGGTGCTCGGGCCACATCCACCAGTCGCTGTGGTCGCTCAAGACTCACGAGAACAGCTTCCACGACCCGGATGCCCGTGACGGCATGAGCACGACGATGCGGCACTACATCGGCGGCCTGCTGGAGCTGATGCCGGAGTTCACCGCGCTCTACTGGCCCACGGTGAACACGTACAAGCGCAGCGTGGAGAACACGTGGGCGCCCGTGACGGCCACGTGGGGCAGGGAGAACCGCACCACCGCGGTGCGCGTCATCGGCGACAGCCCCAAGTCCATGCGCATCGAGTACCGCCAGACGGCCGCGGACATGAACGCGTACATCGGCATGGCGGCGAGCCTCGCGGCGGGCCTGTGGGGCATCGAGAACGAGGTGGAGCCCCCAGAGCCGTGCGCGGGCAACGGGTACGCGGCCGAGGCGCCGATGCTGCCGCGCTCGCTCCGGGAGGCCGTGACGCTCCTGAAGGAATCGAAGCGGGCCCGGCAGATCCTCGGCGAGGAGTTCGTGGACCACTACGTGCGCACGCGTGACTGGGAAGCGCGGCGGTACGAGCGCGCCGTCACGAACTGGGAACTCGAGCGCTACATGGAGCTCATTTAGGAGACACCGATGAAACCGTTCGACATGCCGAGCGAGCCGCGCATCACCGAGCTGTCCTGGCCCACGAAGATCGTCCTCGGGGCCGGTGCCCTGCAGCGGCTTCCCGCGCAGGTGGCGCGGCTGAACATGAAGCGCCCCCTCGTGGTGACCGACGCGGGCGTGGTGAAGGCCGGACTGGCCCAGCGCCTGTACGGCGTGCTCAAGGAGGCCGGTGTCGGCTTCGCCACCTTCGAGGAGGTGAAGCCGGACCCCACCGAGCGCGATGCCTTCGCGGGCCTGGAGGCCTACCGGGCCAACAAGTGCGACGGCATCATCGCCATTGGCGGTGGCAGCCCGCTGGACGCGGCGAAGCTGGTGCAGGTGCTCACCACGCATGAGCCGCCCCTGTCGCGCTACGACGACGCCACGGGCGGGGACCAGTACGTGCGCGACAACATGCCGCCGCTGATCGCCATCCCGACCACGGCGGGCACGGGCTCGGAGGTGAGCCGCTCGGGCGTGGTGACGCTCTCGGACACCGGGCGCAAGACGGTCATCTTCAGCCCGTTCCTCATGCCCAGGGCCGCCATCTGCGACCCCGAGCTGACGCTCGGCCTGCCTCCCGGGCCCACCGCGGCCACGGGCATGGATGCCCTCACGCACTGCCTGGAGGCCTACCTGTCCAATGGCTTCCACCCGCTCGCGGACGCGGTCGCCATCGACGGCATCGCCCGCGTGGCCCGCTCGCTGCCCCGGGCGTTCCAGGACGGGCGGGACCTCACGGCCCGCACCGACATGATGGTGGCCGCCATGGAGGGCGCCATGGCCTTCCAGAAGGGGCTCGGGGCATGCCACTCGCTGGCGCACGCGCTCACGCCCATTTCCGGCGTGCACCACGGTCTGGCCAACGCCATCGTCCTGCCCGTGGTGATGGAGTTCAACCGCCCCGTCAGCACCGCGCGCCTGGCCCGCGTCGCCCTCGCCATGGGGGATACCTCGAACGCGCGCGAAGAGGTGCTCGCGGGCAATGCCATCGAGCGGGTTCGCAAGCTGAACGCCACCATCGGCATTCCCCTGCGTCTGCGTGACGCGGGCGTTCAGGAGAAGGACCTGGTCCGCATCTCCGAGAAGGCCTTCGTGGATGCCTCGCACCGCGCCAACCCGCGCCCGTGCTCCCAGCAGGAACTGCTCGCGATGCTCCGCGAGTCGTTCTAGCGGACCGCCCCTCCGGGCAACGGCTCCCGGGCCGCGCGCCAGGAGGGCGGAATGCGCTCGAGTCCGGTGGCGAGCACCACGATGCTCCCCACCATCGCGCAGGTGGTGTCCCGGTCTCCTCCTCCGCTGACCGTGAGCCAGAGCGCTTGCTCGTAGTCATCCAGCCGCTCGCCCGCGCACCACAGCGCGAACGGCACCGTGTCCTGCGCCGACAGGCCGGTGCCGTTGCCCAGCACGCTGACAGCGAAGGGCAGGGTGGCGCTCGTGGGGAAGTCTCGCGCCTTGCGCAGCCGGCTGTGGACGTCACTCGGAGGCACGAACGGCAGGATGCGGTCCAGGAACTCGGCCCGGCCGGGCAGGGGGTTCTCCTGGCGCGCGTTCCAGGCCAGTGCCGCTGCTACCGCGACGGCGATGGCTCCCGCGAGGGCCTCGGGGTGCGCGTGGGTGACTTCGGCGGACCGGTGGGCCTGCTCGACGACGGCCTTCATGTCCCCGGCGAAGTACGCGCCCAGTGGGCCCACGCGCATCGCCGCTCCATTGCCCCACGAGCCTTGTCCCGAGAACTCGCGCCGCGTCACCTCCGCCCAGGGTTGTCCCTCGCGGATGGCGTTCAGCACCCGGTGCATCGCGGGGCCGTAGCCTCGCGACGGGTCGTAATGGTGGGCGAAGTCGCGCGCGAGTGCGTCCTGCTCGATGGCTCCGTGCCGTTGGATCATGGCCACCACCGAGAGCGCCATCTCGGTGTCGTCCGTGTAGGGCCAGGATCCGGGCGGCACCGTCTTCGCCGTGATGAGGGATTCTTCCTGCTCGCCCAGGCGGAAGAACTGATCCCCGAAGGCATCTCCCGTGGACAGTCCCTCCAGGGACAGGGCCGCGCGTTCGCTCGCGTTCAGGCTCATCGGACTTCTGACCGCCTCACAGGGGAACGGCTTTGGCTCACGGCGGGGAGTACGGGCCCGGGCACCCTCACCCCGTCCCTCTCCCGAGGGGAGAGGGGATGTTGTTGGGGCAGGTGGGCCGGTAGTGGCGTTACTTCACGGCGTCCGTGGCCGTCAGGCCGCTGCCTCCTCCATTCGGCGGCGGCGTCACCTTCGGCGGCGCCATGTCCTGCCCCGGCTCCTCCACCTCGGCCTCCTCGGTCTGGCTTCCTTCGGCGTTTGTCTCGATGTCCGTGGTGCCCACCACCGCGCCCGTCACCGGCTCGCCTCCCGGCTGCGGTGTGAACTCCAGCGTCTCCACCGACACCGAGCCCGGCAGCCGGAAGTCCATCGCCGTCAGCTGCGGCTTGTCCCTCAGGTCATACAGCTGCTGCGCCACCGAGCCCGCCTGGATGCGCTGGTCCGAGAAGAAGACGTACGCCTTGACCTTTCCCTCCTCCACCGGCACCCGGAAGCTCGAGTTGTAGATGCGCTTGCCGGCGTCGCATTTGATGGACCGGTTCTCCCGCGTCATCGTCAGCTGCCGGATGATGCCCTTCTCGGATACCGTGAAGAGCATGCAGTAGGGGTACTGCCCCGCCGCCGGGATGATCTCCATCGTGGAGCCGCTCACCATCTTCAGCTCCGCGCGTCTGGCCGCCGCCGGCTTCTGCTCCTGCGTACAGCCCACCGCGCCCAGCGCCACCACCGCTACGGCCTTCATCCACCGAGTCATGTGCCCCTCCAGATGACTTCCACCATGGTCGTGACCCGAGCCTAACCCGGAAACCACGCCCCCAGCCCTGGGGGGCTACTCGCCGTCTGTCCTTGAACAGTCAGTGAAATCACCGCCGCGCGCCTACGCACCGCGTCATCGTTCAGCGGCGCTGGTAGACGATGATCTGCGGCGTCTCGTCCAGGTACAGCCCCGTGGCCGGCGTCCGCGTCCCATAGGCCTGCCAGACGTTGAACTCGTGCTCACGGAACTCCTGGTGGTACTGGTACGCCGCCACGTCCGAGTCGAACGGCCCCCCCGGTTGCAGATCGCTCCGCAGCAGCCCGTTGCGCTGGTAGTCGCGGAACGAGAGCCCGTGCACCTCGTGCAGGAAGACGCGAGCGTTGCGCGGCGCGTGCTCGTTGATCCACGGCAGCACCGCCGTCACGTTGCTCGACCAGAACTGGCGCTGCATCCCCAGTGACGCCGCGCCCGGCAGGCCTCCCGCCAGCTCCGAGTAGAAGCTCGTCCCGTACGGGAACACGCGCACCAGCCCGATGAGCGCCGGCAGCATCAGCAGCGTGAACACGGGTGCCGCCACCGCCGCCAGGGACAGCTTCGGCCAGCGCACGCGCAGCCGCTCCACGAGCGCCTCGCAGCCCCGCGTCACCGCCACGCCCGCCAGAATCCCCAGGAAGGGCATGGACGGAAACCAGTGCTTCACCCCTCCGAAGTGCGGCACCTGCGGATGGCTGATGATGAGGATGGAGGCCACCGCGTTGAGGCCCACCAGGCACTCGGCCAGCGAGGGCTCGCGCACCAGGGACTTCGTTCGCTCGAAGAGGCTCAACACCGCGCGGCCGGCGAACGCCAGCCACCCCGTCACCATCGGCACGAAGAGGCTGGTGGGCACGGTGAGCGCCGTCTTCACCACCACGTACTCGAGCGGGAAGGGCGGCTCGCGCAGCAGCTTCCCCAGGTAGAACCAGGTGTAGTGGTTGTGCGTGGCGTGGAAGTTCAGGTACCAGGCCGTCCGGTCCACCGGCGCGTGCCACAGGTAGGGCCAGTGCAGGTAGAAGATGATGGGCCCGAACACCGCCATGGTGGCCATGGGCAGCAGGGCGAGCGCCGAGGGCGGGTGCACCTCGTTCTGCAGGTGCAACATCCCCAGCGCTCCCACCGCCAGCACCGCGAAGAGCAGCGTGTGCGGGCTGAGCAGGAAGAACTTCCGCTGGAAGCCGGCGGGCCCGAGGCTCACCACCAGCAGTCCGTACAGCACCGCCACCGCCGCGAAGAGCCCCAGCACGCGCCAGAGCCAGACGCGTGCCTCCGGCCGGTCCACGGTGGTGGTCCACGCGCGCCACAGCGCGAAGGGCGCGAGGATGAAGGGCAGGAAGAGCGCGTTGTGCTTGGTGCACAGCGCCAGGCCGAAGAAGACGCCGCACAGCACGCCCCAGTTCCGGTCCTCCAGCGCGCGCCAGAAGGCGTACACCACCAGCAGCCACATGGCCGCGATGGGCATGTCGAAGCAGGCCAGCTCCGCGTTGAAGTACTGGCGCGGGACGAGCAGGAAGGAGAGGGCGGCGAACAGTCCCGCGGTGCGGCCATACACCGCGCTGCCCAGCAGGAAGGTGAGGGCGGGCACCAGCGCCGACATCGCGAAGGCCGGAAGCCGGAAGGCCGCCGCCGGGCGCAGCCACCCGAGCGTCTCGTGGAAGAGCAGGTGCGACAGCCCGAACAGCTCCTTCATCAGCGCCGGGTGCTCGTGGTTGTAGTCCCAGGCGCGCACGATGGCCGCGTCGGTGAGCGCCCGCGCGGGCTCGCGGAAGAGCTGTTGGAACCAGCGGGCATAGCTCTCGCCCGCGTAGAAGTAGACGCTCTCGTCGCGCGTGAAGCCCACCGCCGACTCGGTGGCCCACAGCGCCACGAAGCCCAGCACCCACAGCCCCAGCGCCAGCCAGCGCTCCTCCCGCGTCGCGGCCCGGCCCGCCGTCATGTGCCCTCCCTGGAAACCACCGCCCCGTCCCCGAGCGCGAACACGTCCAGGCACACCTGCCGCCGCTCCGGATTTTCCGCCCGCACCCACACCTTCACCGTGCGGGGCTCGCCCGGCGGCAGCGCGCGCCACGCCTTCTGCAGGCCCTCCAGGCCCGGCTGCTGGGCGATCTCCAGCAACGGCTCGCGCGTGGCCGCGTCCTCCACGCCGTAGTACGCGGTGCTCAGCCGCGCGTCGTGGTGCGAGGCGTACTCGGAGATGAGCCCGCCCTCCAGCCGCAGCTCCGTATCCGCTGGCACTCCCGCGAACTCGGCCACCAGCCGCTGCGTCCCGCCCGGCGCATGCATCCACAGGCAGCGGCGCGGCTCGAAGTGGATTTCATGCCACTCGGGCGCCACGTACAGGTGCGGCGGCCCGGGGCAGCGGTGCACGCGCCCGTCGAAGGGGCACTCGGTCCTCGCGCCATCCTGGGCCTCCAGGTAGACGCGGGCCTTCGCGTACGCCTCCGACGCCACGAAGCGCCGGGGCCGGTAGCGGCCGTTCTCGTACAGCGTCAGCTCCAGGCTGCCCGCGCGGCGCGGGGCTCCCACGGCGGTGCGCCCGGGCAGGAACGCGGCCCGGAAGTCCGCTTCCCCAGCCCGAGGCTGCTCCGGCTGGCCCAGCACCCAGACGCGCGGGTGCGCGCTCAGATCGTTCTTGTCCGAGCCGAGGTAGCCGTACACCGGCACCTCTGGCGGCACGTAGATGCGGGCCCGCTCGGTCCACCACGGGAAGAGCAGCACCGCGTCGCCGGGCCGGGCCTCGGTGCGCAGCCAGCCCTCCACCGTGCGGTAGTCCGCTTCGGAAACGAGGTGGCCGGGCTGGCGGAGCTGGAAGACGAGACAGACGAGCGCGACGAGCAGCATCCCCCCCAGCTCCACCAGGGGAAGGGCGCGCAAGAGGGAGCTAGGACTTCGCAAGGCGGAGCTTCTGCTCGCTCTTGTCGCGGCAGAAGGTGCAGAAGGTGGGCTCGCCCGAGGAGAACGAGGGCGTCCAGGGTGGATACATGGAGCAGCGCGGATCCAGGCAGTGGTGCAGGCCCCACAGGTGGCCAATCTGCTGCAGCGCGTTGCGGGCCACGGGCTTGAAGGACGTCTCGAGGTCCTTGAACCCGTGGGTGCTGATGATGGCCCGGCTCTTGTTGTACTGGGCGAAGCCCGGGGTGGGGGCCTTGCCGCCGGCCAGCTCGCGCTCCTTCAGCTTGCGCGAGGTGATGAAGAGGACCTTGTCGTCCTCATAGGCCCGGATGCCCTTCATCTCCGTGAGCAGCTTCTCGGCATCCAGCGGGTCGGACAGGTCCGCGGGCACCTCCTTCTGGCCGGAGTGCTCGCTGCCCACGCCAAACGCCGTGTAGAGCGTCTGGCAGAGCTTCGCGATCTGCTTTTCGTCGAAGGAGTCCAACGTCACGACGCGAATCACGGGGCGTCACCTCGAAAGACGGGTGTCACTCATCGGCCTCGATGTCGTCATCGAGGTCGGCATCCTGGTCCTCGGCCTCCGTCTCGGGAGGCTTCGCCTTGGGCGGGCGGCCGCGCTTCTTGGGCGCGGCGGCCTCGGCGCCCTCGGGCTTGGGCTTGGGCGGACGGCCCCGCTTCTTGGGCGCGGGAGCCTCGGCGCCCTCGGGCTTCGCCTTGGGCGGGCGGCCGCGCTTCTTGGGCGCGGCGGCCTCGGCGCCCTCGGGCTTGGGCTTGGGCGGACGGCCCCGCTTCTTGGGCGCGCCCTCGGCACCACCCTCGGCGGGCATGGCCGCGGCCTTCTTGCGGGGCTTCTCCTCGCCCTCCTCGTCCTCCTCGCCGGCTTCCTCGGAGGACTCCTCCTCCTCCTCGGCGGGGGCTTCCTCCTCGTCCGGAGGCAGGTCCAGCTCGCTGTCGAGCCCGAGCAGGTCGGCGTCCAGGCCGAGATCCTCGTCCCCCTCTCCAGGGCGGGGCGCGAACTCGGCGGCGGTGCGCTTGGGGCGCTCACGGCCGGGCGGGAAGAGCACCAGGTCGATGGCGTCCTCGGCGTTGCAGTCCGAGGTGTTGAGCGCGGCGGCGATTTCCGACACCAGCAGGTGGCGAGCGTTGTCGTACAGCTCACGCTCCTTGGTGGGCAGCGGGCGCAGCTCGCTGAGCACCTGCAGGCCCTTGACCACCTCGGCCATGCCGATGAGGCCACCCTGGGCCATGCGGTCCTGGTTGGTGCGCGCGCGCATCTTCCAGTCCAGGTCCGCCTTGTCGCTGTCGGAGCGCAGGAACTCGAAGACCTGTTTGACATCCTCGGGGCCCGCCACCTTGCGGACGCCGATGGAGATCACCTTGGTCTGGGGCACCATCACCTTCGCCCCATCCTCTTCCCGGTGCATGGTGACGAAGGTGAGCTTCTGCCCGGCCACCTCCTTCACATCAATGGCCGAGACGCGGCAGACACCTTGATTCGGGTAGACCACCCGGTCGCCAACCGCGAGCTGGAGTGACGCGGAGCCTTCTGGCATGTCCCCCTCATGAGACGCGAGAGCAGTGAGTGGTCGTAGCATCAACCCTCAACGGATGCCACGACTTAGGAGGGGCGGATGTCCGGTCCCAGGAGATCCGGGCGTCCAGCCGGGCGTGCGCCCCGGGGCCTGGAGGGTGGGGGAGGGTCTTTTTCCGCTACAGGACGCAACAGGTCCGAAGCGCCAGGACCCCTGCGGCGCGGTGGCCCCGGGTATCATGCGCCGCTCAACACTTGCCCCGATGGACCTCCTCCTGGTGAACGCCTCCGCCCGCCTCGCCGCGCTCGTTCTCACCCTGGCCTCCGCCCCCGTGCTCGCGGACCCGGCGGTGCTGCTCTCCCCGTCGCTCGGCCGTCCCGGGAGCGTCACCCTCCAGGGGCGGGTCCTCGCCGACACGCCTCATGGGAGCTCGGCCCTGACCCGAAACCTGCGCAGCCTGGCGGCCCGCAATTGGGTGGGGGCGAAGGTGGAGGTTTCCTTCGAGGGGGTGACGGCCATCGTCACCAGCGCGGAGGACGGCAACTTCCAGGTCACCCTCCAGCCGCCCGAGGGGCGCTCCTTTGCTCCGGGCCGCTCCTCCGCCCAGGCCCGCGTGACGGGCGCGTCGGCCACGGCCTTCGTGGAGATCCTCGCGGACGCGGCCCCCTTCCTCGTCGTCTCCGACTTCGACGACACGCTGGCCATCTCCGAGGTGACGAAGCCGGCAAAGCTGGCCGCCAACGCGCTGCTGAGGGACGAGGACACGCAGAAGGCCGTTCCCGGCATGCCGGGCTTCTATGGGTGCCTCGGGGCCGAGGAGAAGACGCCGCCGGGCTTCGCGCTGGTGAGTGGCTCGCCCGTCCAGTTCATCCCCCGGGTGGGGGCCTTCCTCGAGCGGCACCGCTTCCCCACGGGTTTCGGTCTCTTCCTGCGCGACTTCGGGCCGGGCACGCTCTCCACCTACAAGCAGCCCCTCATCCGGAGCCTGTTGCACCGCTTCCCCCATCCGGTGGTGCTCGTGGGGGACTCGGGCGAGAAGGACCCGGAGGTCTACGCGCAGATCCGCGAGGAGTTCCCCGGCCGCGTGCGGGCCATCTACATCCGCGACGCGGGGAACAGCGCGAACGCCAGCCGCTTCCAGGACATGGTGCTCTTCAAGGACGCGAGCACGGCCGCCCTGCACGCCACCCAGGCGGGACTCGCCCGGAGGGAGTGTGTCACCGCCGCGTTTCCCGAGGCGGCGCCGCGCGTGGAGGAGGCGCCATGAGGCTGGAGCGGGTGCTGTGGGCGGCCATGGTGCTGGCCGTGGGCTGCACGGAGGAGAAGCCGGCCGAGCCGCTCTCGTCGCTCAAGCCGGCGCCGCTCCCGGTGCTCGCCTCGGAGGAGGACGCGCGCTTCCAGGTGGCTCCGGCCGAGGTGTACGGCGAGCCCGTGCCCGGAAAGGTGCTGAGGGTGGAGCTGGCGGGAGAGTCCGTGCAACTCGGTGGGGAGCGGTTCGTGCCCACCAGGCCCGAGGACCAGGCCCGGCTGCGCGAGCGGGTGAAGGAGCGGGGCGTGCTGCTCGTGCCGGACGCGGACACGTTCCTCGCGCAGACCTCCGAGCTGCTCGCCGTCCTGCGCGAATCCGCGAGTGAGGTGTGGCTGCTCCACCCGGATGCCCCGGCCGCCTACCGGCTGGTGCTGCGCGACGAGCAGGGCTTCCAGGCGTGGCTGGCCGAGGCCGCGCCCGGCAAGCTGCGCATCATCCAGCGGCAGGATGGCTTCGAGCTCACCACCAGCGTGGGGAAGCTGCCGGGGCCCGATGCCAACGGCCCCTCGGTCCCCGTGCGCGGTGGGAAGCAGGACATCGCCACGCTGCGCAAGGGGCTCGGGAGGCTGAAGGGGCGCTTCACCACCTCCGAGGACATCTGCCTCGTGCCCTCGTTCGGCACGGAGCTGGCGCAGGCCGCGCGGGCGCTCAGTGGTGTGTACGCGGCGCCCGGCGAGCCCTACTTCGAGACGCTGTGCTTCATCTACCCGACGCCCCGGGCACCCGCCGTGGCCGGAGCTCCGGCGGGGCAATAGGGCCCGGACGGCTACTCGATGGTCATGGGGATCCGCACTTCCTCGACGAAGTCCCCCTGGCAGCTGGTGAAGCCCTCGCAGGACTCCACTCCGGCCTGACCCTGGGCGGTGACCCGGAGCGTGAAGTTGCCGAGCCGCCGCACATCCAGGACGAAGCGGATGTGGTTGGCGTCCACGCGCAGGCCCTGGATCGTATAGGTGTCTTCCTCTCCTTCCGGCGTACCGTCCAACCGGAGGGTGACCTGCGCGCCATCGATGATATCGGTCACCGGGAACCACTCGATGTCCACCGCGGACCCGTTGCGGAGCGTGTTGGTCTGCTCGACGCCGTTCACCTTGATCCGGAAGCCCCGTGCCGCGTGGAGTTGCTTGAAGGAGGCGCGCAGGCTCGATTTGCCATCCGAGAGGACGTAATCCGTCAGGGGCTCCTCGGCCGGACGCACGGGGCCCTTGAACCGGGGGAACTCGCAGCCGAAGAACCCACTGGGGGTGTCATAGAGCTCTCCCCGCTTGTCCAGGGTGAAGGCCTCTCCGTTGACGGTGAGCGAGGTCTCCGCCGGGATGCGGTAGCACGACGAGCCCGCGGGGCTGTCGTACTTGAGCAGCACGGTCTCTTCACTCGCGCCATCGTACAGGGCATGGAGGGTCAGTCCCGGGATGTCCTTCAAGTCCCGGTCGAGGGTGGCGGGTCTACATGCGGTGACGGCCAGGGCGAGGAGCGGCACGAGTTTCTTCATGCCCGTGTTTCCTAGCAGAGATCTCCGGTCCGTCTCCGGGGATGAGCAGCCGCACCCTCGGGGATGCGGCTGGCTCGCAGGACAGCGTACGAGGGAGGCCGCGCGGGTGCACGGCCCCGGAGGGCTCAGTTCGTGGCCACGCAGACGGAGAGGGGATTGCCCTGGAAACCGCCCGTGCACTTGTAGCCCGTGCGGCAGTCATCATCCGAGCCGCACTTGAGGAAGCAGGCGGACACGTCCTCCGCGTAGCCCTTGCTCACACAGCTGCTGCCCGTGGGGCAGGTCTCGTCCTTGCCGGGCACGCAAGACTGCGAGCAGTAGCCTCCCGGGGTGAATGCCTGGTTGTTGATGCAGAAGCCCTTGTCGCCACAGTCGGCGTCCGTGGTGCAGGCGTCGCCCACCGTCGCACCACAGCCCACGAGTCCCAGTCCCAACAGCACGGCTCCCAGCACGTTCCAGCGCAGCTTCATGGCGTCACTTCCTCCGCGAGTCCAACTCGGTTGAGAAGGGGCGGGCCTGTGGCTACTACCGCCCTGATGCACCGCGCCATATCTTGCCCGGCGCGGTGGCACAACTGCCTCCCGAGCGAGGAGGCAACCTCCTGGAGGATTCCGAATGGCAGCAGTGCTCGAGCAGGCCCGTTCCGGTGCGGTCCCCGTCGGGGGTGCCTTCCTGTTCAACGACGTGGGCTCGGTGCGCATCACCACCCCCGAGCTGTTCACCGAGGAGCAGCGTCTCTATCTGAAGACGGCCCTCCAGTTCTCCACCGAGCAGGTCCTTCCCCATGCCGAGAAGATCGAGGCCAAGGACAACGCGCTGCTGCGCGACCTGCTGCGCCGGGCGGGCGAGCTCGGCTTGTTGATGATCGACATCCCCGAGGCCCACGGCGGCCTGGGCCTGGACAAGACCACCTCGCTGCTCATCGCCGAGGCCATGAGCCTGCAGGGCTCCTGGTCCGTGTCCTTTGGTGCGCACACGGGCATTGGCACGCTGCCGATCGTCTGGTTCGGCAACGAGGCCCAGAAGCAGAAGTACCTGCCGAAGCTGGCCACCGGCGAGCTCGTGGCGGCCTACGCCCTCACGGAGCAGGGGAGTGGCTCGGATGCGCTCGGGGCCAGGACGAAGGCCGTGCTGTCTCCGGACGGCAAGGAGTGGATCCTCAACGGCTCCAAGCTCTACATCACCAACGCGGCGTTCGCGGACGTGTTCGTGGTGTTCGCCAAGGTGGACGGCGACAAGTTCACCGGCTTCATCGTGGAGCGGGGCTCGCCCGGCTTCACCGTGGGGCCCGAGGAGCACAAGATGGGCATCCGTGGCTCCTCCACGTGCCCGCTCTACTTCGAGGACGCGCGGATTCCCCGCGAGAACCTGCTCGGCGAGGTGGGCAAGGGGCACAAGATCGCCTTCAACATCCTCAACTACGGCCGGCTCAAGCTGGGCGCGGGCGTGCTCGGCGGCATGAAGCTGCAACTGCGCAACGCGCTGCTCTTCGCGCAGGAGCGCAAGCAGTTCCAGACGGCCATCGCGAGCTTCCCGCTCACCCGGGAGAAGCTGGCGCGGATGACCACGCTCATCCACGCGGTGGAGAGCATGACGTACCGCACGTCGGGCCTGGTGGACGCGGTGATGGCGGGGGCGGACAAGACGGCCGCCGACTACTCCGCGCGCCTCATCGCCGCCATCGAGGAGTACGCCATCGAGTCCTCCATCATGAAGGTGTACGGCTCGGAGGCGCTCGGGTACGTGGTGGACGACGCGGTGCAGATCCACGGTGGCGCGGGCTACATCGAGGAGTACCCGGTGGAGCGCGCCTACCGGGATGCGCGCATCAACCGCATCTTCGAGGGCACCAATGAGATCAACCGGATGCTCATCGCGGGGATGCTGCTCAAGCGCACGATGAAGGGCACGCTGCCGCTCTTCGAGGTAGCGCAGGCGGTGGACGAGGACCTGACGGCGGGGCGGCTGCCGAAGGCGCGGGTTCAGGACGAGCTGGCCGCGGAGGAGCAGGCGGCGGAGAACCTCAAGCGGCTGGCCATCTACACGCTGAAGGTGGCGGCGGAGACGTTCGGAGCGGAGATCGAGCAGCGCCAGGAGGTGCTGGCCACGGTGGCGGACATCGTGATGGACGCATACGCGCTGGACTCGGTGGTGACGCGCACGCGCCAGGCGGCGGGGGACGGGAAGCTGGACGCGGTGCGGGTGGCGATGGCGCGGCAGTTCGCCACCGAGGCCAACGTCCAGTCCTACGCCCGGGCCCGGCGCGCGCTGTGCGCCACCGTGAAGGGCGACACGCTCCAGGAGCACCTGGCGAAGGTGGCTCGGCTGGAGCTCTTCACGCCGTACGATCCGGTGGAGCTGCGCGAGACGATCCTCCAGGCCGTGGAGAAGGCCAGCGGCTATCCGCTGTCCGCGGTGTAGGGCCCGGAGGAGCGTTCCTGCTCACGGCATGCGCATCACCGCGTCCATGCCGAAGCAGACGCGGGCGCGCCAGGGCGCGGGCGGCATGGACTCGAGCGACAGCAGCTTCTCCAGCCGCTCCGCCGAGTCCGGCTGCAGGGTGCCGAAGGTGACGCCGAAGGTGGGCAGCACCTCGGGCCCTCCCGCCGACGTCCACGCCACCTCGCCGTGCAGCATCATCGTGCCCAGCGCCAGGTCCATCTCCAGCATGAAGGGCATGCCCACCTTCACCGAGGCCGGCAGCGCGGGCGCCTCCACCTCCAGGCCCACCCCTCCCCGCGACAGATCCCTCACGAAGAAGGGCGGCGCGAAGGGCGTCTCCTCCTCCATCGCCGGCAGGTGCAGCGGGACGCGCGGGTAGCGCCGCAGCTTCTCGAACTCCTGCAGATCGAAGATGCGCTGCAGCACCGCGTCCAGTCCGCCCCGATCCTGCCCCGGGTCGTACTTCACGGTGATCATGTGGCGCCCGTTGGGCTGCGCCGTCACCCGCACCACCTCGCCCACCACCTCCACCGGCGCGGCCACCCCGGGGTTGTGCATCTCGAAGACGAAGCGCGTTCCCACCGGCAGGCTCTTCTGCGTCTGCAGTGTCACGCCTCCCCGTCCGATGCTGCGCGTGTACTCGCTCAGCAGCGCCTCGGGTTTCTTGTAGGCCACCTTGAGGCGTACCTCGCCCTGGGCTCGGTTCGTCGCGTTCTGGCTCATGGCAGCGGTGCTCCCCTGTAATGACTCGGCGGGTGGATCATAGGGCAAAAGCAAGGCCGGGCCTCCAGCTTGGAAGTCCGGCCTCGGAAAAGCGACAGCGAGCGGGCGACTAGGCCTTCGGCAGCTCGCCCGCGGTGATGGCCACCGTCTTGTTGGCGTAGACGTAGCTGCCCTCGGAGGTCTTGATGGTGCCGTCCACCACCAGCGACACGCTGCCCGCGTGCGTCGACGTGGCCATGAAGTCCATCTTCAGCTTCACGTCGGCGTCGATGAAGTCGGAGATCTCGCCCTCGAGGGTCAGCTTGCCCTTCATCGCGATGACGAAGGCGCCGCTGGTGTACTTCGGGTCGATGCTGATCCCCAGCGAGGTGTTCATGGTGCCGTTGTACTCGCTCTTCCCGTCCTCGCTGCAGCCATCATAGGTGATGCTGTAGTTGATCAGCCCGTCGAGCTCGCCGCCGGCGGCGTTCAGCGTCAGGCTCGCCTTGCCGCTCTTGGTGCAGTCGGCCGAGATGGTGATGGACGCGGCGCCGCTGGCCAGCGCCTGCTCCACGAGGGCCTGCCCGGTCTTGCTGCCGCGGCCGGCGGGCTGGGAGGCCTGGAACGCGGCCGCGGCCGCACCCTCCTCACCACCACCCAGCTTCGCACCACCACAGGCCACCAGGCCCAGGGTCATCGCGGAGAGCATCATCAGACGAGTCAAGCGGTTCATGCGTGCACCTTCATTTTCTATGAGGTCCCGCCCCCCCGGCCGGGATGCGAGGCGTGAGCGGCCCTGCACAGGCGCTCAGCGGGCGGCAGTAATGCAGAGCCCTCTGGCCGGGGTCAATTCCGAGCCCGCCGATCCACTCGTTCCCACCCGCGTCCCCACCCGAGCCACCCTCCGTAGGTTTTCCCGCCCGACACGGGCCTGTACGCGCCTGTTGCATTTCTTGACCGGGTAGGGGGCCACGCGTATTTTCCGCCGCCCAAAGTGGATCGGAGTGGGAACGGGTGGCGTAATGTGGATCGGCCGGGCTGACAGGGTGGACTTCTTCGCGTGTTCCGAGGCGTCTATGAGCACCAGATCGACGCGAAGGGGCGCACCAGCCTCCCGGCCCGGCTGCGCGAGACGCTCGTGGGCTCGTACGACGAGCGCCTCATCATCACGACGGCGTTGGACCCCTGTCTCCATGCCTACCCGGTGCGCGAGTGGGAGCAGCTCGAGGCGGCGCTCGCCAAGCGCAACCCGATGGAGCCAGGGGTGAAGACGCTCATGCGGCTCTACGTGGCCAGTGCGCAGGAGTGCCCGCTCGACAAGCTCGGGCGCGTGCTGATTCCGCCGTCGCTGCGCGCCCACGCGGGGTTGGACAAGGATCTGGTGTGGGCGGGGATGGTGAAGGTGATCGAACTGTGGAGCCGCGAGGGCTGGGCCAGGGCCCAGGAGGAGGCGCGCAAGGAAGCCTCCAGCGCGGACGTCATGCGCGTGCTCACCGAGCTGCGCCAGTAGTGGGCTGATTTTTCGACGGGAAGCGGGAAACCCGGGAAGGTGGTGTCATGAACCAGGTAGCCGAAGCACAGGGCATCCGCGCGGTCTCCAGTGGGCGCGTGGAGACCCTCATGCTCGAGGGGGAGCTTCTGGAGAAGGACCTCACCCAGCTCTGCGAGGAGCTCGGGCTGCGCATGCAGCGGGGCCTTCGCAACGTGGTGCTGGACCTCGCCGAGGTGCGCCACCTGGACTACCGCGGCGTGAAGCCCCTGGTGGCCCGCGCCGAGGCCTTCCGCAAGGCCGGCGGGGACATCAAGCTGTCCGGGCTGTCTCCCTACCTGGCCGCCATCCTCCGGGCCGCGGGCGCTCATGATGTCTTCGAGCTCTACCCGCATATGAACGATGCCCGGGCCGCCTTCGCGCTCGCGCGGGCCCCGTTCGTCTAGGCGCCCCTTGGCTGACTTCAGCCATCAGACCGTCCTCCTGAGTGAATCGGTGGACGTCCTTCGACCGGGAGCGGGGAAGGTGATCATCGACGGCACACTGGGTGGTGGTGGTCACTCCGAGGCGCTTGCCGCCCGGGGTGCGACCGTGCTGGGCGTGGACCGGGATCCGGTCGCGCTCCAGGCCGCCCGCGCCCGGCTCGCCGCGTACCCCGCCTTCAGCGCCCGGCAGGGCAACTTCGGGGACCTGCTCGAGGTGGCCGCGGATCTGCTTCCGGTGGACGGCGTGCTGGTGGACCTGGGCGTGTCCTCGCCCCAGCTCGACGTGGCCGAGCGTGGCTTCTCCTTCCAGAAGGACGGCCCGCTGGACATGCGCATGGGCGACACGGGCCGCACCGCCGCCGAGCTCATCGCCGAGGAGGACGAGGCGGAGCTGCGCCGCATCCTCGAGGAGTACGGTGAGGAGCCCTTCGCCCGGCCCATCGCCCGGGAGCTGAAGCGCGCGCTGCCCACGCGCACCCTGGAGGCCGCCGAGACCGTCAAGCGCGCCGTGCCGCGCAAGGCCTGGCCCAACAAGATTCACGTGGCCACCCGCACCTTCCAGGCGCTGCGCATGGCGGTGAACCAGGAGCTGGAGTCCCTGGAGTCGCTGCTCGCCGCGCTGCCCCGGTTGTTGAAGGTGGGGGGCCGCGCCGCCGTCATCTCGTTCCACTCGCTCGAGGACCGGAAGGTGAAGGAGACCTTCCGGGACATGGTGGGAGCCTGCAAGTGCCCCCCCGGACTGCCGGTGTGCGTCTGTGACGGCCAGGGTGACTTCGCCCTGGTGTCGCGCAAGGCCATCGCGCCCTCGGACGAGGAGATTGCCGCCAACCCCCGTGCCCGTAGCGCGCACCTGCGCGTGGTGGAGAAGATCCGATGAGCCGCAGCAAGCCAGTGTCTCGTGGCAGTGGGAGTGGGGTGACGGTGGGCGAGGTGTTGCTGCACCTGCTGCCCGCGGTCTTCCTCTTCGCCCTCTTCGCCGCCGTGGGCTTCGTCCACGTAGCGAGCCGCGTGCTGGTGGTGGACATGGGCTACCGCCTCTCCAAGGCCGAGACCGAGGAGCGCGCCCTCATCCGGGAGAACGACAGGCTGAAGCTGGAGCTGGCCACCCTGAAGAACCCGGCGCGGCTGGAGAAGCTGGCGCGCGAGAAGCTCGGCATGTCCATGCCCGCGGGCTCGCTCGTCATCGCGCTTCCGGCGGAGCCGGCGGGCAAGAAGCGCAACGCCCGCGTGGAGGCCCGTGACGCCCGGAGCGTCCGCGTGGCCGATCGCGGTGCACCGCACTGAGGGGGCCGGCCGTGAGGGACTTCAAATCGGCGCGGGCTCCCGAGCCCAACCAGAAGTGGCTGCGGCTTCGCGTGAAGCTGCTCGCCTTCTTCTTCGTCGCCCTGCTGCTGGCCGCCTTCGGCCGCGCCGTGCAGCTCCAGGTGTTCGAGCGCGACAAGCTGCGCGGGCTCGCCCAGGACCAGTACGTCCGCCAGATTGAGATCCCCGCCCGCCGTGGTGACATCTTCGACCGCCGCGGCACGCCCTTCGCCCAGAGCGTGGAGGTGGACTCCATCTGGGTGGACCCCTCCATGCTGCCGGACGTGAAGCAGGCCGCGCGCTCGCTCGCGAAGGTGCTCAAGCTGGATGTGGAGGAGCTGCACGCCCGGCTCGGTCGCGCGAAGCGTTTCGCCTGGGTGAAGCGTCAGGTGACGCCCCGCGAGGTGGAGGCGGTGAAGGCCCTGGGGCTGCCCGGCTTCGGTTTCACCAAGGAGCCCAAGCGCTTCTACCCGCAGAAGGAGCTGGGCGCGCACGTGGTGGGCATGGTGGGCCTGGACGGCCACGGCCTCGAGGGCCTGGAGCTGGCCTTCGAGGACGAGCTGTCCGGGCAGAACTCGCGCCTGTCCGGCTTCCGCGACGCCAAGGGCCGCAAGCTGCTCGTCTCCGGCGCTCCGGACACCATCGATCGCCAGGGCGCCTCCGTCACCCTCACCATCGACCGGCACCTCCAGTTCGTCGCCGAGCGGGCCCTGAGCCGCGCGGTGGAGGAGGCCAAGGCCGTGGCGGGCATGGCCATCGTGTTGGAGCCGAAGACGGGGGAAATCCTCGCCATCGCCAACCACCCGCGCTTCAACCCCAACGCGCCCGAGAAGGAGGCGCGTGCCAGCATGCGCAACCGCGCCGCGCTCGACGTCTTCGAGCCCGGCTCGACGATGAAGGCCTTCGTCGTGGCCAGTGCGCTGGATGAGAAGGTCATCAAGCCGGATGACCTCTTCTTCTGCGAGAACGGCGCGTGGAACATCGGCCGGCACACCATCCACGACACCCACCCGCTCGGCTGGCTCACCCCGCAGGTGGTGCTGCGCGAGTCCTCCAATATCTGCTCCGCCAAGATTGCCCAGCAGATGGGCCGGGAGCGGCTGGTGAAGTCCTACCGCGACTTCGGCTTCGGCGAGCGCACCGGGCTGGCGCTGCCCGGCGAGGGCAGGGGCTCCATCCCCTTCCCCAAGGCGGAAGTGTCGCTGGCCACCCAGTCCTTCGGGCAGGGCATGAGCGCCACCGCCGTGCAGATGGCCGCCGCCTGGGGCGCGCTGGCCAACGGCGGCGTGCTGATGCGCCCCTACCTCGTCTCCAAGGTGGTGGACCCGGACGGGGTGGTGCTGCTGGAGAACCGGCCCACCGAGGTGCGCCAGGCCGTCTCGGCCGCTACCGCGAAGAAGGTCATCTCCATGCTCGAGAGCGTGGTCACCAAGGAAGGGACCGCTCCCAGGGCCGCCATGGAGGACTACCGGGTGGCAGGCAAGACGGGCACCGCCGAAAAGGCGGATCCGGTGGCCCGGGGGTATTCCGACAAGCGGCTCGCCTCCTTCGTGGGCGTGGTACCGGCCGAGAATCCGCGCGCCGTCATTCTCGTGATTGTGGACGAGCCCAAGACGGACGTGTACGGGGGAAAGGTGGCCGCCCCTGCTTTCAAGGAAATCGCTACCGCCGCCATGGCCCATCTGGCCGTCCCTCCCTCGCGAGAGGTGCCGCTGCCGTCCACCGCCCTGCCGGTGGCGGCCGCTCAGCCCCCTCCCTCGAGTGCGGAGACGGCTCAGCCCATGGTGTCGGAGGCAGTCACCGAGAACGCGGAGCCTGGCTCCGTCCGCGTTCCGGATGTTGTGGGTCAGGCGGGGCGCGAGGCGGTGACGAAGCTGCTCTCGTCGGCCCTGGAGCCTCGATTGTTGGGTAGTGGACGCGTTGTTTCGCAGAGTCCCGCCGCCGGTGCGCTGGTGGAGAAGGGTGCGCGAGTGACGCTGGAGCTGGCGGCGCGGCAATGAGGCCGCGGGACAGCTCGGCCTCGCTGCGGCTGCATGTGAAGGGGAAACGATGAAGCTGACGGATGTCCTTGCAGGGTGTGGTGCCGAGCAGACCTCGGGCGGCCGGACCCCGGTCGACGTGACGGGGGTGTCGCAGGACTCTCGCAAGGTGAAGCCGGGCGATTTGTTCGTCGCAATTCCGGGTACGAAGGAAGACGGCGCCCAGTTCGTGGGTGAGGCCGTGTCTCGCGGGGCAGTGGCGGTGGTGTCGGAGAAGTCCCTGTCCTCGCAGGTGCCCTTCTTCAAGGTGTCCAACGCCCGCAAGGCGCTGGCGCTCATCGCGGCCAATTTCCATGGCCGGCCCGCCGACAAGCTCACCATGCTGGGGGTCACGGGCACCAACGGGAAGACGACCACCACCTATCTGCTCGAGGCGATGGCCACCGCGGCCTACTCCTCCACGGGTGTCATTGGCACGCTGGGCTACAAGGTGGGCGGCCAGTTCCACCCCACCGCCCACACCACGCCAGACCCGCTGGAGCTGCACCGCATCCTCAAGGAGATGGTGGACGCGGGCGTGGAGACGGTGGTGATGGAGGTGTCCAGCCACGCCCTGATGCAGGAGCGCGTGCATGGCATCACCTTCAAGGCCGCCGCCTTCACCAACCTGACGAGGGACCACCTCGACTACCACAAGGACATCGAGGAGTACTTCCAGGCCAAGCGGAAGCTCTTCGTGGAGAACCTGTCCCAGACGGGCGTGGCCGTGGTGAACGGCGACGACACCTACGGCACCCGCATCTACAACGAGCTCCGCGGCCAGAAGCGCATGGCGTGGAAGTTCAGCCGCCAGGGCAACGGGGAGATCTCCGCCGCGGACGCGTCCTTCAGCCTGCAGGGCATCAAGGGCGTGCTGAAGACGCCCGCTGGTGACATCCCGGTGAAGAGCCGGCTGCTGGGGCCGCACAACCTGGAGAATGTCCTCGCGGCGGCCGGTCTGGCGCTGGGCGCGGGCTTCGCTCGCCGCAAGGACGTGCAGCTGGGCATCGAGCGCATGGGCAGCGTGCCCGGCCGCATGGAGCGGGTGGAGAACCACGGCCCCGCGCAGGCGCCGGCGGTGCTGGTGGACTACGCGCACACGGATGACGCCCTCAAGCGCGCGCTCGAGGCGGCTCGGGCCATGGCCAAGGGCCGCGTCATCGTGGTGTTCGGCTGCGGTGGGGACCGGGACCAGGGCAAGCGTCCGCTCATGGGCACGGCGGCCGCCGAGGCCGCGGACCTCGCGGTGGTGACGAGCGACAACCCGCGCACCGAGGACCCCGAGGACATCATCTCGCAGGTGACGCCGGGCCTGGAGAAGAGCGGGATGCGCCGCATCTCCGCGGGCAAGGCCAAGAGCGGGGAGAAGGGCTACCTCGTGGACGCGGACCGCAAGGCCGCCATCGAGACGGCCATCTCCCTGGCGAAGGAGGACGACGTGGTCCTCATCGCCGGCAAGGGTCACGAGACGTACCAGATCATCGGTACCGAGAAGCGCTCCTTCGATGACCGCGAGGTAGCGGCCCGGGCGCTCGCCATCCGTACCTGACGGAGAGCGCGGACCCTTTATATGCCCGTACGATTCTCGGACGAGCAGGTGGTGCAGGCGGCCGGGGCCACCCGTCGCGGCGCTCAGCCGGCGGCGGAGTTCACGGCCGTCTGTACCGATACCCGGGCCCTGGTGCCCGGGTGCCTCTTCGTGGCGCTGCAGGGCGAGCGCTTCGATGCGCACGACTTCCTCGCGCAGGCCGCCAGTGCAGGGGCGGCCGGCGCCGTGGTGAAGAAGGGCAGGGCGCTTCCCCAGCTCCCGGAGGGTTTCACCCTCTACGAGGTGGAGGACACCCTGGCGGCGCTCGGCGGGCTGGGACGTGCGCACCGCGAGCGCTTCCGGATTCCGGTGGGCGCCGTGGGTGGCTCCAACGGGAAGACGACCACCAAGGAGATGGTGGGCGCCATCCTGTCCGTCCGGGGATCCGCGCTGAAGACGGAGGGCAACCTCAACAACGAGGTGGGGGTGCCCCTGACGCTGTTCCGCCTGGAGCCCTCGCACGTGGCGGCCGTGGTGGAGATGGGGATGAACCGTCCCGGGGAGATGACGCGGCTCACCCGCGTGTCGAAGCCGGACGCGGCCGTCATCACCATCATCCAGCCCGAGCACCTGGAGGGCCTGGGCAGCATCGAGGGCGTGGCCGAGGCGGAGGGCGAGATGTTCCGCGAGCTGCCGCCCGAGGCCGTGGCCGTGGTGAATGTGGATGACCCGCTCATTCCGCCGCAGGCGGCGCGCAGCCGGGCGAAGAAGCTCACCTTCGGCCGGGCCGCCAACGCGGACGTGCGGCTGGCGGGTGTCACGCCGCGAGGCCGCGAGGGACTGGCCGTCACGGTGCACTACCAGGGCAAGGATTGGCCGGTGAAGCTGTCCTTCATCGGCGAGCACAACGCCCTCAACGCCACGGGTGCCTTCGCGCTGGCGGTGGCCCTGGGCTACTCCCCCGAGGAGTGCGTGAAGGGCCTGGAGGCGGCGAGGCCGTACGCGCGCCGGCTCAACGTGGTGGACGGCCTGCACGGCGTCACCGTGGTGGACGACTGCTACAACGCCAACCCGGCCTCCATGGCCGCGGCGCTGGACACGCTGCGCTCGCTGGTGCAGCCCGGTGGCCGGAAGGTGGCGGTGCTCGGGGACATGTTGGAGCTGGGGCCCGGCGAGCTGGAGGAGCACGCGCAGCTGGGCACGCTGGCGGCGGGCAAGGCGGAGCTGGTGGCCTTCTTCGGGCCGCGCTCGCGCAAGGGTTACGAGGCGGCGGGGCTGGGCAACGACGCGGCGCACTTCACCGAGGTGGAGCCGCTGCTGGCCTGGTTGCAGCCGCAGCTGAAGGCAGGGGACGTGGTGCTGGTCAAGGCGAGCCGTGGCATGCGGCTCGAGCGGGTCGTGGCGGGCTTGACGGGTGCCGCCGCGCCTGGAGGTAGCCACTAGGTGCTGCTCCTCATCTACGAGTGGATTCAGGGCACGGACGCGGCCCGGTTGCTCAACTTCCTGCGCTACCCCACCTTCCGCATCGTCGCGGCGGCGGTGGCCTCGCTGCTGCTGGGCATGTTCGTGGGCCCGAGGCTCATCGCCTGGCTGCGCCTCAAGCAGCACGGGCAGAGCAACGTGCGCGAGGACACCCCGGACACCCACCAGAAGAAGAAGGGCACGCCCTCCATGGGTGGCGCGCTCATCCTCATGTGCATCGCGTTCGGCACCTTCATCTTCGCGGACCTGAAGAGCCGCGCGGTGTGGGCGGCGCTGGTGCTCACCCTGGGCTACGGCTTCATCGGCTTCCTGGACGACTGGCTCAAGCTGTCCAAGCGCAACTCCAAGGGACTGGCCGGCCGCTACAAGATGATCCTCCAGACGGTCTTCTACCTGGTGGCCATCTTCGGGATCATGTGCACGTGGACGGGGCCGGATGGCGCCTTCACGGGGCCGAAGCTGCTCATCGACACGAAGCTCACGCTGCCCTTCGTGCCCACGCACTGGTTCAACCCGGACTTCGGCTGGTTCTACGTCTTCTTCGCGTGGATCGTCGTGGTGGGCACGTCCAACGCCGTCAACCTGACGGACGGTCTGGACGGCCTGGCCATCATGCCCACCATCATCGCGGCCTCCACCTTCGCCATCCTCTGCTACGTGGCGGGCTCGTTGACGCGCATCGCCGACGTGGAGACGGTGGAGGGCGTGACGCGGGTGGTGGGCGTGCCCCTGTGGCGCTACCTCGGCGTCCCCGAGGTGCCCGGTGGCGCGGAGTTGGCCGTCTTCTGCGCCAGCATCGTGGGCGCCGGCATCTCGTTCCTCTGGTTCAACGCCTACCCGGCCTCCGTCTTCATGGGCGACATCGGCTCGCTCGCGCTGGGCGGTGCACTGGGCGGGCTGGCGGTGCTGTCCAAGAACGAGGTGGTCTCCGCCATCATCCACGGGGTCTTCTTCGCGGAGATCCTCAGCGTGATGATCCAGGTGACGTCCTTCAAGCTCACCGGCAAACGCGTCTTCAAGATGGCGCCGGTGCACCACCACTTCGAGCTGAAGGGCATGGCCGAGCCGAAGATCATCGTCCGCTTCTGGATCGTCGCCATCCTCTGCGGGGGCGTGGCGATTCTGTCGCTCAAGCTTCGGTAGGCAGTGTGGAGGGGTGGCGCGCATGACGCCCGACCTGAAGGACCGGAAGGTAGTGGTGTATGGGCTCGCCAAGAGCGGGTTGGCGGCCATCCGCCTCCTGCTGGCGAGGGGCGCGCGGGTGACGGCGCTGGACGCTCGCACCGAGGACGCCCTGGGCGACACGGCGCGCGAGCTGAAGGCGCAGGGCGTGACGCTCGTCACCGGCCCCACGCCGCCGGGGCTGCTGGAGTCGCAGCAGCTCGTGGTGGTGAGCCCGGGCGTGCCGCTGGCGCTGCCGGAAATCCAGAAGGCGCGCGCCGCGGGCGTGCCCGTCTGGGGCGAGGTGGAGCTGGCCGGGCGCTACCTCTCGCACCTGCCGTTCATCGGCATCACCGGCACCAACGGGAAGAGCACCACCACGGCGCTCACCGGGGAGCTCTTCTCGCGCAGTGGCCGGCGCACCTTCGTGGGCGGCAACCTCGGGCGCCCGCTGGCCGAGGCGGCCCTGTCCCCCGGTGACTGGGACGCGCTGGTGGTGGAGCTCTCCAGCTTCCAGCTCGAGGGCATCGACACCCTGCGGCCCAAGGGCTCCACCATCCTCAACCTCACGCCGGACCACATCGACCGGTACGCGAGCCACGAGGCCTACGGCGAGGCCAAGGCCCGCATCTTCCGCAACCAGGCGCAGGGTGACTTCGTCGTGGTGAACGCGGACGACGCGCACGTGCTGCGGCTGGCCGAGGCCGCCAAGGTGCCCGTCTACGGTTTCAGCCTCACCGGGCGTCCGGTGGCCGAGGCGCCGAAGCTCGCGGGCATGGCGGTGGCGCAGCCCGGCGGCTTCCGTTTCGAGGGGGCGGGGGACAAGGGCGAGTCCTTCACCCTCACCAACCGCGCGCTGCGCGGGGCCCACAACGCGCAGAACGCCATGGCGGCGGCATTGCTGGCGCGGCTGGCCGGCGTGGCGCACGAGGCGGTGCAGGCCGGACTGGACAGCTACCCGGGTCTGCCCCACCGGCTGGAGAGCGTGCGCGTGCTGGATGGCGTGGAGTGGGTGAACGACTCCAAGGCCACCAACGTGGACTCGGTGCTGGTGGCCCTGCGCGCCTTCCAGAAGGACGTGCTCCTCATCGCCGGCGGCAAGGGCAAGGGCGCTCCCTACCAGCCCATGGTCGACGAGGGCCGCGGCAAGGTGAAGGGCGTGCTCACCATCGGCCAGGACGCCGGGACGATCGCCCAGGCGTACGAGGGAAGCTGTCCCGTCTACGCCTGCGAAACGCTCGCGGAAGCTGTACGGCGGGCCAGGGCCCTGGCAGGATCCGGCGACACTGTACTTTTGTCGCCCGCATGCGCCTCCTACGATCAATTCCAGAACTTCGAGCACCGGGGCGACACGTTCAAACGCCTCGTGAGGGAGCTCTGAGCCCATGAAGGCCACTGCCGCTCCGTCCTCCGCCCCGGTGCGGTTCGACCCGCTGCTCCTGTGCGCCGTCCTGTCGCTCGTGTCGCTCGGCCTGGTGATGGTGTACTCGGCGAGCGCCGTCATGGCCCAGGACAAGCTGGGTGACAGCCTCTACTTCCTCAACCGGCAGCTCGTGGCGGCCGGCATGGGCGTGGTGGCGATGGCGGTGGGCATGAAGGTGGGCTGGCGCCGGCTGGCGCGGCTCGCGTACCCGCTGCTGCTGGTGACGCTGGTGCTGCTGGTGCTGGTGCTCATCCCGGGCATCGGCACCACGGCGGGCGGCGCGCGGCGGTGGATCCGCTTCCCGGGTTTCGGCCTGCAGCCGGCCGAGGTGGCCAAGGTGGCCTGGGTCGTCTACCTCTCGTACTCGCTGGCCAAGAAGCGCGAGAAGGTGGCCAGCTTCTCCGTGGGCTTCCTCCCGCACCTGATGTTGTGCGGCCTGCTGGTGGGCCTTTGTATGTTGCAGCCGGACTTCGGCAGCTCGGTGCTGTTGGTGTTCCTGCTCTTCGCGCTGCTGTTCGCCGCGGGCACGAAGTTGAGCTACCTGGTGGGCTCGGTGCTGCTGGCGCTGCCCCTGGCGTACGCGGCCATCGCCAGCAGCCCCTACCGCATGAAGCGCGTGCTGGCCTTCCTGGACCCATGGGCCCACCGTCACGACATCGGCTACCAGGTGGCCGAGTCCCTCATGTCCATCGGCTCGGGTGGCCTCACCGGCCTGGGACTGGGCGACGGCCGGCAGAAGCTCTTCTTCCTCCCCGAGGCCCATACGGACTTCATCTTCGCCATCATCGGCGAGGAGCTGGGGCTGGTGGGCGTGGTGCTGCTGGTGTCGCTCTACGGCATCGTCATCTGGCGCGGCATCCGCGCGAGCCTCGCGGCCCCGGAGGCGTTTGGCACGTACCTGGGCCTGGGGCTCACCTGCATCATCGCTTTCCAGGCCACGGTAAATATGTGCGTGGCCATGGGGTTGTTGCCCACTAAAGGACTGACGCTTCCGTTCGTGTCCTACGGAGGCACCTCCCTGGTGGTGCTCATGGGGGCGGCCGGTGTATTGCTCTCGCTCAGTGCCAGCGCCGAGGGTGCTAGCAACCGGACCCTGCGCTCCGGCGGTGACATGAGGGAGGTGGCGGCGTGAAGGTGCTCATCGCGGGAGGCGGTACGGGCGGTCATCTCTACCCGGGCATCGCCCTGGCCGAAGAAGTGGTGACGCGCCACCACGCCAACAAGGTGGTGTTCGTGGGCACCGAGCGCGGCCTCGAGGCCCGCGTGGTTCCCCGCGAGGGCTACCCGCTGGAGACCATCCGGGCGCAGGGCCTCAAGGGCAAGGGCCTGCTGGGCCTCATCAAGGGCCTGCTCGCGCTGCCCATGGCCTTCATCGAGTCCATCCGCATCCTCCAGCGCCAGAAGCCGGACGTGGTGGTGGGCGTGGGCGGCTACGCCAGCGGCCCGGTGGTGCTCGCCGCGGCGCTGATGGGCATCCCCACCGCCGTGCAGGAGCAGAACGCGCTGCCGGGGCTCACCAACAAGGTGCTGGGCAAGTTCGTGCGTGTCGTCTTCACCGCCTTCGAGGATGCCGCCCGCTTCTTCCCCTCGCGCAAGGTGCAGCTCGTGGGCAACCCCATCCGCCGCAAGCTGATGGAGAACTTCCTGCGCTCGCGCGTGGCGCACGAGAAATTCTCCCTGCTCGTCTTCGGCGGCAGCCTCGGGGCCCGTGGCATCAACCAGCGGATGATCGACGCGCTGGACCACCTCCAGGACATCAAGGAGCAGCTCCACATCGTCCACCAGACGGGCAAGAACGACCTGGAGACGGTGCGCAAGGGCTACGCGGACAAGGGCTTCGAGGCCCAGGCCCAGGTGGTGGAGTACATCGAGGACATGTCCAGCGCCTACGCCAAGGCGGAGCTCGTCGTCTGCCGGGCGGGTGCCACCACGCTGTCGGAGCTGACGGTGGCCAAGAAGGCCAGCATCCTCATCCCGTTCCCCTTCGCCACGGACAACCACCAGGAGGTCAATGCCCAGGCGCTGGTGAAGGCGGGCGCGGCCCTCATGTTCCGTGAGTCGGAGCTGACCGGGCAGCAGCTGGCCGCGGAGATCCGCCGCCTCAAGGACGACCCGGAGAAGCGCCGCCAGATGGAGAAGAAGGCCGGCCTGCTGGGGCGCCCCGAGGCCGCCAAGGAGCTGGCGGACGTGCTCGTGGACCTGATGGTGAAGACGTACGGTCCCTACGGCCGGGCCGAGGCCCGCGGCGAGGACCCCAACCCCAAGAAGCCCAAGAAGACCAACGGCGGCGAGAAGCCGCCCGGCGGCGGCGAGACGCCGGCTGGCGGCAACGAGAAGCAGGTCTGAGGAGATGACATCCGTGACGAACACCCGCCCCGCCAGGCCCGCGAGCCTCTTCAAGACGCGCCACGCCGCGCATGTGCACTTCGTGGGCATTGGCGGCATCGGCATGAGCGGCATCGCCGAGGTGCTGCTCAACCAGGGCTACAAGGTGTCCGGCTCGGACCTCAAGGCCAGCGACATCACCCGCCGCCTGCAGGGCATGGGCGCCACCATCTTCGAGGGCCACCGCGCGGAGAACCTCGTCCACGCGGACGTCGTCGTCATCTCCTCGGCGGTGCGCAAGGACAACCCCGAGGTCGTCACCGCGCGCCAGCGGAAGATTCCCGTCATCCCCCGCGCGGAGATGCTCGCCGAGCTGATGCGGCTCAAGTACGCCGTCGCCGTCGCCGGCAGCCACGGCAAGACGACCACCACCTCCATGGTCGCCACCGTCATGTCCGCCGCGGGCCTGGACCCCACGGCCGTGGTGGGCGGCAAGGTGAACGTGCTCGACTCCAACGCCAAGCTGGGCAAGAGCGAGCTGATGGTGGTGGAGGCCGACGAGAGCGACGGCAGCTTCCTGCACCTGCACCCGTCCATCACCGTGGTCACCAACATCGACCCGGAGCACATGGACCACTACGGCACGCTGGACAAGCTGAAGGACGCCTTCACGGCCTTCTGCAACCGCGTGCCCTTCTACGGCCTCAACGTGCTGTGCCTGGACAACCCCAACGTCCAGTCGCTGCTGCCCCGCCTGGAGAAGCGCTTCGTCACCTACGGCAGCTCGCACATGGCGGACTACCGGCTGGAGGGCATCCGGCTGGAGGGCTTCACCACCCGCTTCGAGGCCTTCCGGCGCGACGAGCCGCTCGGTGAGTTCCGCGTCCGCATGGTGGGGGCGCACAACGCCCTCAACGCCCTGGCCGTCATCGCCGTGGCCGAGGAGATGGACATCCCCCTGGACGTGGTGCGCAGCGCCCTGTCCGAGTTCGGCGGCGTGCAGCGGCGCTTCACCGTGCGTGGCGAGGCGGCCGGCGTCACCGTGGTGGACGACTACGGGCACCACCCCACCGAGGTGCAGGCCACGCTCGCGGGCGCCCGGCGCGCCTTCGGCCGGCGCACCGTCGTGGCCTTCCAGCCCCACCGCTACACGCGCACGCACGATCTGCTGAACGAATTCGCCACCTCCTTCAACGACGCGGACGTCGTCTTCGTCACCAGCGTCTACGCCGCGGGAGAGGAGCGCATCCCCGGCGCCACCGGCGACGCCCTGGCCGAGGCCGTCCGCGCCCACGGCCACCGCGACGTCACCTTCGTGGAGAAGCGCACCGAGCTGGCGAAGGCGCTGCTGCCCCGGCTGCGCGAGGGCGACATCGTCCTCACCCTGGGCGCCGGCGACATCACCCAGGTGGGCCCGGAGCTCGTCGAGCTTCTCAAGCAACACGGCACGGCGAAGGGCGACTAGGGCATGACGGCGGGTTTCTCCTCATCGTCCCTGCCCGAGCGGCTGGGGCGCCTGTCCGGCGTTGACGTGACGGCGGGTGCGCCGCTCGCGCCCCTCACGAGTGTGCGCGTGGGCGGCCCGGCCGAGGCGCTCGTCCGCCCGCGCTCCCCGGACGCCCTGGTGGCCCTGCTGCGCTTCCTGCGCGAGGAGGGCGTGCCCCTCACCGTGCTCGGCGGGGGCGCCAACACCCTCGTGGGCGATGGGGGCATCCCCGGCGTCACCGTGAAGCTCCCGAGCGACCTGTTCCCCGAGCTGGCCGAGGTGGGCGCGGAGGAGGGGCGGCTCACCCTCGGCGCGGGAGCGGCCATCGTCCGGCTCTGCAACCAGATGAGGGCCAACGGTCTGGTGGGCGCGGAGTTCCTCGCGGGCATTCCCGGCACCCTGGGCGGCGCCGTCACCATGAACGCGGGCACCAAGAATGGTGAGTGCTACCGCGTGGTGGAGGCGGTGGAGGTCGCTACCGCGGACGGGGTGGGGTGGATTCCCAAGTCCCAGATTCCGCACGGTTACCGTCACACGGAGCTGCCCCGGGGCGGCGTGGTGACGCGCATCCGCTTCTTGCTGCCCAAGGGAGACCTCGAGGCCTCCAAGAAGGCCATGGACGAGGATCTCGGCTACCGCAAGCGGAGCCAGCCGCTGAGCCAGCCCAACTTCGGCAGCGTCTTCGCCAATCCGCCGGGCGACTTCGCCGGGCGCCTCATCGAGTCCGTGAACCTCAAGGGCCACATCATCGGCCGCGCGCAGGTGTCCACCCTGCACGCCAATTGGATCGTCAACCTGGGCGGGGCCACCGCCCACGACGTGCTCTCGCTCCTCACCCTGATGCAGACTCGCGTGCGCGAGGAGCGGGGTGTCGAGCTCCAACCCGAAGTCAAGCGTGTAGGGGTCTTCCAGCCATGAGCGGCTTCTCCAAGGACGAGCTGAAGCGGAAGCGGGTGGGTGTGCTGTTCGGGGGCCTCTCCTCCGAGCGCGAGGTGTCCCTGCGCACCGGTGCCGCCGTGTCCAAGGCCCTGCGCGGCCTGGGCTACGACGTGGTGGAGATCGACGTGGGCAAGGATCTGCCCGCGCGCCTCGCCGCCGAGAAGGTGGAGGTCGCCTTCATCGCCCTCCACGGCCGCTACGGCGAGGACGGCTGTGTCCAGGGTCTGTTGGAGTGCCTGTTCATCCCCTATACGGGCAGCGGCGTCATGGCCTCGTCCCTGGGCATGGACAAGGTCTTCGCCAAGCAGGTCTTCCTCGCCCACGGCATCCCCACGCCTCCGTACCGCGCCTTCCGCACCGGCGATGAGGCCCGGGCCGCCGTGGACGCGCTCCCCTTCGGCCTCCCCGTCGTCGTCAAGCCCTCCCGCGAGGGCAGCAGCGTGGGCGTCGCCATCTGCAAGACGCGTGACGAGTACCTCGCCGCCGTCGAAGCCGCGTCCAAGCTCGCCGGCTCCATCCTCGTGGAGCAGTACATCAAGGGCCGCGAGGTGCAGGGCGGCGTCCTGGACAACGAGGCCCTCGGCGTCATCGAGGTGGTGGCCGCCCGGGAGTTCTACGACTACGAGGCCAAGTACAAGTCCGGTGGAACGACGCAGTACCTCTTCCCCGCCCCCCTCCCGCCGGATCAGTATGAGCGCGTGAACCAGGTCTGCCTTGCCGCCCATCGCGCACTCGAGTGCAGTGGAGGCTCCCGCTCGGACGTCATCCTGACGCCGTCCGGTGAGGTCTTCCTGCTGGAGATCAACACGCTGCCCGGAATGACCGAGTCCAGCCTGCTGCCGAAGATCGCCGCGGGCCGGGGCATCGACTTCCCGGGCCTGTGTGAGCGCCTCCTGCAAGGCGCCACTCTCAAGGCCTGAGAGGCCCCGCTCCCCAGAGAGAAGTGGACGTGCGGGGCCCCTTCAGGGGACCTGGGCGCTACAGCGACGTGGCTGTAGCGAAAAACTGGCGTGGAGATCCAACCCGGCGCAGCATGCGCCGACGCACACCATGGCTTTCGGTAAATCCAAGAATCGTCGTCGCCAGGACGCCGCCCAGACGAAGGCGGCGGTGACGGGAGCCGTGCGTTCGCACGGTCCTGGCGTGCTCAAGGCGATTCTACTGACCGGTCTGACATGCGCCTTGGTGTGGGGCGGAATCGAGCTGCGCCGCTGGGCGCTCAGCTCGCACACCTTCCTCTTGAAGGAGACCACCTTCAGCGGGCTGGAGCGGGCCGCGCCGGGCGAGCTGCTCAAGCTGTCCGGGCTGACGGTGGGGCAGAACCTGTGGGCGCTGGACGTGGAGACGCTGGAGCGCGCCATGGCCACCCACCCCTGGGTGCGGACCGTGGAGGTGCGGCGTCACTTCCCCTCGAGCGTGTCCGTGGAGGTGTCCGAGCACGTGCCGGCCGCGCTGGCGGTGCTGGGAGACCTGTACCTGGTGGACGAGGACGGCGAGCCCTTCAAGCGGCTGCAGCCCGGGGACAAGCTGGATCTGCCGTTGGTGACGGGGATGGACCGGGAGGGCTACCTGGCCGACGAGGCAAAGACGCGCGAGCGCTTCCACCAAGCGCTGGAGGTGGCGCGGGCCTACGCGGCCACCGAGCCCGGCAAGCGCGCGCGGCTGAGCGAGGTGCGGGTGGCGGCGGAGGGGCTGGTGCTGGTGCTGGCGGACGGGACGGAGGCGCGGTTGGGGGAGGGGGACACGGACGCCAAACTTCAGAGGCTCTCGCGCGTGCGCGAGGAGCTGCGTGCCCGCGGGTTGTCCGCGGAGGTCATCCACCTGGAGAACCGGGCTCGGCCTGGCTGGGTGGCGGTGAAGCTTTCGAGCCCCGCGTCCGAGAGGAGCGGGGCCTCGCAGTAGGAACGCGCCCCTTTCACGAGAGTGGGGGGCCTGGGAGGGTTGTCATGGCGAAGCAGAAGTCCGGGGAGATCATCGTCGGCCTCGACATCGGCACGACGAAGATCTGCGCCATCGTCGGGGAACTGACCGACAGCGGGATCGACATCATCGGCATCGGGACGCACCCGTCGAAGGGTCTCCGCAAGGGCGTGGTGGTCAACATCGAGGCGACCGTGTCCTCGATCCGCCGCGCGGTGGAGGAGGCCGAGCTGATGGCCGGCGCGGAGATCTCCCACGTGTACACCGGCATCGCCGGTGGCCACATCAAGGGCTTCAACTCGCAGGGGATTGTCGCGGTGAAGGACAAGGAGGTCCGCGAGCCGGACATCGCGCGCGTCATCGACGCGGCGAAGGCGGTGGCGATTCCGCTGGATCGGGAGGTCATCCACGTCCTGCCGCAGGAGTTCATCATCGACGACCAGGGCGGCATCAAGGAGCCGCTGGGCATGGCGGGAGTGCGCCTGGAGGCGAAGGTGCACATCGTCACGGGAGCGGTGTCGAGCGCGCAGAACATCGTGAAGTGCGCCAACCGCACGGGCCTGAACGTGGCGGACATCGTGCTGCAGCCGCTGGCGTCGGCGGAGGCGGTGCTGGGCGAGGACGAGAAGGAGCTGGGCGTGTGCCTCGTCGACATCGGCGGAGGCACGACGGACATCGCCATCTTCTCGGGCGGGTCCATCGTGCACACGGCGGTGATCGCGCTGGGCGGCAACAACCTGACGAGCGACATCGCGATTGGCCTGCGCACTCCGGCGCACGAGGCCGAGCGCATCAAGCAGAAGTTCGGATGCGCGCTGGCGTCGATGGTGAACAAGGACGAGACCATCGAGGTGCCGAGCGTGGGTGGCCGGCAGCCGCGGGTGCTGGGGCGGCAGATCCTGTGTGAGATTCTGGAGCCGCGGGTGGAGGAGATCTTCCAGCTGGTGCACCGGGAGATCCAGAAGTGCGGCTACGAGGACCTGCTGGCCTCGGGCGTGGTGATCACGGGTGGCTCGACGCTGCTGGCGGGGATGCCGGAACTGGCCGAGGAAGTGATTGGCCTGCCGGTGCGCCGGGGCATGCCGCGCGGGATTGGCGGTCTGGTGGACGTGGTGAAGAGCCCGATGTACGCGACGGGCGTGGGCCTGGTGGTGTACGGGGCGAAGCACCTGGACCGGCGGATGTTCCGGATCCGCGAGGAGAACGTTTACAAGAAGGTCAAGGGCCGCATGCGCGAGTGGCTCGAAGAGATCTTCTAGTCAGTTTTGACAGTCTTGCCGTACCCCACCGGGGCCGCTCTCCTCCCAGCGGCCCCGGTTTTTTTCGTGGGAACTCAACTGGATGCATGAATTTTGTTTCCAGAGGTTTTCGGCTGAGAGGCTGTTGAACGTGCGCCAGGACAAGCCTGGCTGGAGAGGAGGGGTAGCGCCCAAAACTTCAGAGAGTAGCCCACGGGTGGGAATCCCGTCCGGCCAGGTTGGGTCGCTTGGCTGAGAGCGAGTCTTGCGTGGCCGTAGGAAACACACGGGCGACCGTGGCTGCGAAGCGTAGACAGCGGGTGTGTGGGCCGTGTGATTGAGCCTCGAAATGCCTGTGTGGTGGAGGCCGACGCGGTGTTCAACGCGGAAGGCATCACCTCCGTGCACGGCGGATTCACCGTCGACCTCGGCACGGAGGCTCCACCGGGGTCATAGAGCTCGGCACGCACACAAGGGCTACCCAGGAACCTGGGAGATCTCGCCGCCTCCCGGCCAACCGCCGGGAACGGCCCCCGCGAGCGGAAGCGAGCGCGGTCGGGGCGTCGAGAAGTCGGAGCGCCGCAATACGAGCGAGGAAGTGGGGGAACCGACCCGACGGGACCCTGCGGAGCAAAGCGCGGCGCCGGGAACATCGGAACCGGACGGAGGAACGATGGGAGAGACATCGAGCTCACCAACCATCTCAACGAAACTCGACCGGATAGCGACGATGGCCAGGCAGATGAAGGACGCTGCTCTCTGCACACTGGCCCATCACATCGACGTGGAGTGGCTGCGCGAGGCATTCCGCCGAACGCGCAAAGACGGTGCCAGGGGCGTCGACGGGCAGAGCGCGGAGCAGTACGCGGAGCGGCTGGAGGAAAATCTTCAGTCGCTGTGCGACCGCGCCAGGTCCGGGACGTACCGAGCGCCGCCGGTGCGGCGGGTCCACATCCCGAAGGGAGATGGGTCGCAGACTCGGCCCATCGGAATTCCCACATTCGAGGATAAGGTCCTGCAGCGGGCGGTAGTGATGGCGCTGGAGGCCGTTTACGAGGAGGAGTTCTACGACTTCTCGTACGGGTTCCGGCCCGGTCGCTCCGCGCATCAGGCGTGCGAAGCGCTCCAGAACGCGACGGTGAAGATGGCCGGTGGGTGGGTCCTGGAGGTCGACATCAAGAAATTCTTCGACACCTTGGACCACGAGCATCTCCGACAGATGCTTGGCCAGCGGGTACGTGACGGCGTGTTGCTGCGCCTCATTGGCAAGTGGCTGAACGCCGGGGTGATGGAGGGCATGGACCTCTCGCACCCTGAGTCGGGCACTCCGCAGGGTGGCGTCATCTCGCCGCTCCTGGCGAACATCTACCTGCACGAGGTGCTGGACAAGTGGTTCGTGCGGGAAGTGCAGCCGCGGTTGAAAGGCCGGGCGGTACTTGTGCGTTATGCGGACGATTTCACGTTCGTGTTCGCACGGAAGGATGACGCCGAGCGGGTGTTCGAGGTGCTCCCGAAGCGATTTGGGAAGTACGGCCTGACGCTCCACCCGGACAAGACGCGGCTGGTGCCATTTCACCGGCCGGGGCGAACTGACGGGGATGGCGGCAAGCCCGGGACCTTCGACCTGCTGGGCTTCACGCACTACTGGGGCTTGTCGCGCAACGGCAAGTGGGTGGTGAAGAAGCGCACGGCGAAGGACCGCTTCAGTCGCACGCTACGCCGCATCAACGAGTGGTGCCGTACGCATCGCCACGATGATGTCGAGATGCAGCACCGCGCGCTCGCGCGAAAGCTGAATGGGCACTACGCGTATTTCGGCGTGACGTCGAACTACCCAGCGCTCACGAGGCTGTGGCACCAGACGAAGGCCATCTGGCGCAAGTGGCTCTCCCGCCGCTCCCAGAAGGCCTTGGTGAACTGGGACGCGATGCATCGGCTCCTGGAGCGATTCGAGCTTCCGAAGCCCCGCATCGTCCACCGGCACGGCACGTAGCGAATCCGAGCCTGAAGAGCCGGATGCGGGAAATCCGCACGTCCGGATCTGTGGGGGCCTCCTCAGGTGACTGGGGAGGCTACCCGACTGGGCGGGCTTATCGCTTCGGCAACTCCTTGAGTGAATCGTAAATCCTCGCCCGAGCCCGTCGTGACGCGAGAGCAGAGGCGTGAGCATGTCCGTCGCCCCCGTGAAGGAGGAGGAAGCGATGGAAATGAAGGAGCAGGCGGAGAAGTTCCGGCGGCAGGTACTCGAGCGGGGCGAAGTGGGCCCGCGTACGCGCTACACGCAGGAGCAGAGACAGGAAGCGGTGGCGTACATGCGAGCGCGCCAGCAACAGGGGGCGAGCAGGGAGGAAGCGGCGAAGGAGTTGGGCGTGAGCAGTTGGACGCTCAGCCGCTGGGGCAGCGCAGCTCGCCGTGCCACTCATGAGGAGCCCGCGAGGGCAGCGCTGGTCCCCGTGGAGGTGAAGGACGCGCGCCCCGAGGCCAGAAGAGGAGGGCTGGTGGCGCACGGGCCCGGAGGAGTACGGGTAGAGGGCCTGTGCGTTGAGGASGCGGTGAGGTTGCTGCGAGGGCTGCTGTGATTGGCTCCACGCGCAGGCTCGCGGTGTACGCCTACGGGCAGCCGTGCGACATGCGCAAGAGCTACGACGCGCTGAGCGGGCTGGTGACGCAGGCACTGGGCCGCGACTTCCTCTCGGGCGACGTCTTCCTCTTCGTGGGACGGGACAGGAAGAGGGCCAAGGCGCTCTTCTGGGACGGCACCGGGCTGTGCCTGTACGCCAAGCGGCTGGAGAAAGGACGCTTCGCGCCGCTGTGGCAGCCAGAGAGCGACAAGCCGCCGCTGGTGCTGACGGTGTCGGAGTTGGCCCTGTTTCTGGAGGGCAGCGAGCTGGTGGGACGAGCGCCGCTGTCGCCCGCGCCGTACACGCTGGCGCCGCTCTTCCAGCCGGAGGACGCTGGGGCGGTGACTTCGTGAGTCATGCCGCGCGCACTACTTGCGCGGGCGGGTGCTGGCATGGCACTACCCGCGCATGAGCTTCCAGCTTACGACGGAGAAGGACGTGGAGAGGCTGCGCCAGGCGGCCCTCCTGTTGGAGGCGGAAAACAGACGCCTGGTGGCGCGCGTGGTGGAGCTCACGCGCAAGCTGATGAGCGCCCAGGGCAAGGACGCCGAGGAGTTGCAGCTGCGTTTGCAGGAGTTGGAGCGGCAGCTCGCGCAGCGCACCGGCGAGCTGTTTGGCCGCTCCAGCGAGAAGCGCCCCCAGCGCGAGCAGGACGAGGGGAACAAACCCGAGCCGCCCACGCACGGCCACGGCCCGCGCGCCCAGCCCACGCTGCCGACGCTGGAGGTGGAACACACGCTGGAGGAGCCCGACAAGCAGTGTCCCAAGTGCGGCGGGGCGCTGGCGCAGATGAAGGGCTGCTACGAGGAGGCCGAGGAGGTGGACGTGGTGGAGCGGCGCTTCGTGCTGCGCCGCCACAAGCGCCAGAAGTATCGCTGCGGCTGCGGCGGGTGCGTGGAGACGGCCCTGGGCCCGCCCAAGCTCCAGGCCGGTGGGCGCTACTCCGTGGACTTCGCCGTGGAGGTGGCCGTGGCCAAGTACCTCGACCACATGCCCCTGGAGCGGCAGGTGGGAAGCATGGAGCGCGAGGGGCTGGTGGTGGACAGCCAGACACTCTGGGACCAGATTGACGCGCTGGCGCGGTTGCTGTCGCCCGCGCACGAGGCGCTGCACGCGGCGCTGCTGACGCGCGAGATTCTGGGGGGAGACGAGACGCGCTGGCCGCTGCTGGGCAGCAAGAGCCAGACGCGCTGGCACGCCTGGGCGCTGTGCGCCCCCGACGCAGTGGTGTACCGGATACAGGAGGGCCGGGACACCGAGGCCGCGCGCAACATGCTCCAGGATTATGGCGGAATCCTCATGGTGGATGGGCTGAGCACCTACGAGAGCGCCGCCGCGGGCTCCGGGGGGAAGCTGACCCTGGTGAACTGCTGGATGCACGCGCGGCGCAAGTACGTGGAGTGCGTGGAGGCCTTCCCCCAGGCCGAAGAGGCTCTGGAGATGATTGCCGGGCTGTACGCAGTGGAGCGCGAGTACAAGGAGGGACCCGAGAGCCTGGAGCGCCTGCTGGAGCTGCGACAGCACAAGAGTCGTACCATCATCGAGCGGCTGCACCAGTGGGCGTGCGAGCAGCGCGCATTGCCCCAGTCGGCGCTGGGCCAGGCAATCAAATACATGAGCAACCGGTGGACGGGGCTGACGCGGTTTCTGACGGACCCGCGGGTGCCGCTGGACAATGGGGCCACCGAGCGCGCCATGCGCGGGCTGGCGCTGGGGCGCAAGAACCACTACGGCAGCCGGAGCCGGCGTGGCACCGAGGTGGCGGCCCTCTACTACAGCCTGATGGAGACGGCGAAGCTGGGCGGGGTGGACCCCAAGCGCTACCTGCGAGAGGCCGCGCTGGCGGCCCTGCGCGGGGAAGCGATTCCCCTGCCCAACCAGCTCGCGCAGTCCGCTGCGGGCTGACTCGCCACGGCACTCATTCCCACCTGTCTTGAGCTGACCGGGCGCCGCGCTGGCTGTCGCACCGCGGTGAGCGCTCCCTCATGCCCCGCGCTCGTCGTCAAGCTCCTCGACCACGGGGCTCGGCGAGCATTTACAGTGAATCTGATGCTGCACGGAAGCGATGAGCCATGAGCCGCGGGCAGCGGCATGCGCGAATGTGCCTGATGCCGCGCACACCCGTACTAGCCAGGCAGTCTTGCCTCTGGCAGCACATGACTACCCCACGCTCAAGAAGACGTGGGCAGACGGAGCCTGCCAGGGGCAACAGGTGGAAAAGGTGGCCAGCGAGAGTGGCCTTGCCATCGAAGTGGTGAAACGCTCGGACAAGGACAGGGCTTCGTTGTCCAAGCCAGGCGCTGGATTGTCGAGCGCACCTTCGGTTGGCTCAATCGAGAGCGGTGTCTATCCAAGGACTACGAACGTAAGGAGGAGTCCTCGGAGCCCGCTACTCCTGCTTCTGAGTCGTTTTCCAGACCGCGTGAAGTCCTTACCCATGCGGCAGGGGCGGAGGCCGAGATGAAGGTGCTACGCTTCATGGCCGAGCCGACATGGAGAAAGACGCATGCTGCTTCGCTGTATCTCCCTCATCTCCGTATTGACTGCTACGTGGGCCGCGGCATCACCCGTGATGCATGTGCCAGCCAGACATGCGCAGCAGCTCTTCATGTCTCAGCACTCCAGGGTCCCTGGGCTCGTTCGCGAGGCCGTGCTGCAAATGCCAAGCACGCTCAAGGCCAATATGCTCGCGGCCATCGTCCGGGGCGATCTGGCAGGCGCCATCGCTTTGTGGGAGCTCGAGATGGGGCGGCGAGCCCCTCAGTGGCTGACGGAGTTTCAAGCTGCGTTCAACGTGGTCAACCAGAGAGCAGGGCCTTGTGCTGAGGTCGCCAGGAGCGTCTTCGAAGGTTTCAGAAGGCTCGGGGAGAAGCCCGTCTATGTCCGTTTCACTTCGACGGGCTCTGTGCGTGGGGCAAATCTCATTGCCTGGGAACGACGCGCTGGGGATTCCCTCAGTACCATTCAGATTTCCGATAACTCTGTTCACTTTGCTGTACAGCTCAAGGAGCGCATCTATGATGCGTTGACCGGGCCCACAGGGATGACTGCGTCCGAGTACATGATGCGCTTGAAGTCCCCTGGAAGCCTCTCGATGCATGTCGTGAGCGAGCTGCGATGAGTCCTACGAAACTCAATGCGGGAAGTCTGTTCGAGCACATACGCCACATCTGCTTGCGCCCGAGGATGTTCGCCCCTGACTTCACGCTCGACCATCTCGCCCTCTACATCACGGGTTATGATGATGCCCTCGGAGATTTGGGGCAGAAGGGCCAGCACGAACAATTCAGGGAGTGGATCTTCAAACGGCACCCCAGGTGGCGGCATCTGCCCACCTGGTGGGCTCAGCAGGTCTACGAAGCCAATGAGCGCGACCTGGAGCGCACGCTCGAAGCCATTGTCCGTCTCCTGGACGAATTCCTGGCAACGGAGGGGGCCGAGTTCGTTCGTTTCCCCGAGCGGGAGACTCAATACGACATCGTCATCGAGAAGCCAGAGAAGCGTCCGAAGCGGAGTCCTCGCTCCAAGCGTTGAAGTCATTCACAGGGTCGGGGCTCGCGCTCGGCGGCGCTACCGGGAGCCCGCGTCCGATGTCCCCGGCGCCGGGCATACGTCCGGAGGATTTCCTTCTATCTCGCAGTACCTCGCCAGGGACGCGCAGTAGCGCTGGTTTCCCTGCTGGCAGAGTGCGAGCAGGCGCCTGGCGATCACCTTCATGCCCGCGTCCTCGCGCTCCTCCTTCTTCTCCTCCTCCGAGAGCGGTCCCCACAACTGATTCTCGCGCGCCTTCGCGAGCCGGGCCCGCTCCCGCAGCCTCGCGGCGGCCTGTGCGTCCCCGAAGACCTCGGAGAGGTCCGCGGCGAGATCGCAACGCGCCTCCGAGCCCGTCCCACCATCGACTTCCTCGCAATGGCGCTCCATGCACTGGCGCACGTCCCCGTAGAGCCCGAGGTGGTTGTTCGGGCTCCAGGGGCGTCCGCTCCATGTCTGGATGAGCTCGGGACATAGGCGGCCGTAGTGCTTCGTCAGCGTCGCCATCTGTCCTTCGAACATCAACTCCACTTGACCGCACATCCGCTTCATCTGGCCGAGGGCCACCGGGTCCACTCCCTCGAGCTTCTCGGGCTGCTCGCACATCCGGGCGATACACTGAATGCTCGTCAGCTCCACGGTGAGCACACCCTGCTGCCCGGCGTCTCCCCATTGCAGTGCGGCCATGCGCGGGCACCACCTGGCCGTGGCGGCCTGCCAGTGTTCCGCCAGTTCCCCTTCGAGCTGGAAGGGGCCCTGGGCCTGCTTCCTCGACGTGGCGGCGGGCCGCGAGGGCTGCCCGTCCTCCCGGAAGGAGTTCACGAGGAACCCGAGGAGCACTCCCCCCATCACCAGCGCGATGACCGCCTGGATGGATATGCCGGAGGAGCGCTTCTGGGGTGGTGGAGTGGGGTTCTTCCGTCCGCGTCGCGACTTACCCATCCTCGCATCATAGTGGTGTGGGATGGTTTGGGTGTTACCGCGCACGCTCGTTGGGGCAGTGAGTCCCACTGATGCATGGGACAGAGGCTCACCACAGCACGCCGAGGTTGAGCGTGCCGGAGTAACGGCCGCCCGGGCTGATGGTGAAGTTCATCGACTCGCCCGGAGTGGGCACGCGCAGCGAGGCGGCGAACTGTTGGTTGAACATGATGTTGTACTGGAGGCGCGCGTCGGCGGTGATTCTGCCGAACGTCGCTCGCATTCCCGCGCCCACGGGGATGTTGCCCACGATGTCGTCGTTGAAGCCCGGCACTCCGCCCCGGACGTTGTAGTGGCTGAAACCCACTCCCCCCATCACGTAGGGCTGTACCGCCGCGGAGGTGAGGCCCACGGTCGTCGCCGCGTAGGCGCCGTTGCGCACCAGGTCCACGCCGGGCCTCGCCCCCGAGGGACTTCCCGTATCGAGCTCGTTCACCGCGCCCGAGTAGCCAAACTCCAGGCCTATCCTCCGCGTCGGCATCAGCCCCAACGTCACCCCATAGGTGGCTCCGAGGTCGATCGCAGGAGCCAGCGCGAAGGTGTAGCCCTCCACGCCGCCGCCCACCGTCACCGATAGTCCCCGCTTGCGCCCTCCGGCCTCCTGCTGGGCCTCGGCGCTGCCCACGCAAAGCACCAGGCCCGCCAGCCCCATCAGCGCTCCCCTCATCGTCCCTCCGTCCGAGCACCTTGGCTTCGACACGACAAGGTCTGTCCATGCCGCCGGCATGACAAGGTGCCTCCCGGGCAGGCCAGCAGCCGAGCGGTCCCTCCGTCGATGGTCCAGGGAGTAGCGAAGGGTGGGGGTCGAAGTGTGCGAACCGAGCCGGCCTTGGGTTTTCGGAAGGGAAGGTAAAGCGGCTCGGTGGTGTGGAGATTGCTGGGTCTGGAGTCATGAACGTGCGCTCCCCGCTGTGTGCCCCGGTGGTGGTGGGTCTCCTCCTCGCTGGTTGTGCCGAACCGCTTTCGGGGGAGGCCCCGCCCGACGCGGCTCCCGTGACGGTTCCTGAACAGCCCCAGCCCGCTCCCGTGCCCATTTCCCTCCGGGTCCCCGTCCCCGAGGGGCTGCGGGACTCGGGCTCCGTTCTCCTGGTCTCGCGCCTGCATGCGTCCCGTCCGGCTCAGGAGTTCGTGACGGCACTGCCCTCGGGGTCTCAGGAATTCGAGGTTGACGCCACCCCGGGCGAGGTTCTCGCCGTGTCCCTGCTCGACTCCGCCGGTGCTCTGTCCGAGTCGGCGATGGTGCAGGCCGGGGTCTCCTCCGTCTGGCCGGCGAAGCAGGCACAGCCCCGGATCCTCCGGGTGCCACAGGACTACCAGCGCATCCAGGCCGCGGTGGATGCCGCTCGGGCCGGGGATACCGTGCTCGTGAAGTCGGGCACCTACTTCGAAACGGTGCGCCTGAAGAGTGGCATCCAGCTGCTCGGCAGTGGCGCGCGGTGGACCATCCTCGACGGCGGCGGGGCACCCGTGAATCTCATCGACTTCTCGGGGGCCTCGGACGTCGTGGTGGCGGGCTTCACCTTCCAGAACGTGGGGACGGGCAACCTGTGTGACGCCATGGACGTGATGGACTGTGGCGGCAACTGGTACTCCGCCGCCGTCTACGCGGATGGCCACACGGACCAGGGCGAGGCGCCCACGTCCGCCCTCCTGATGCACAACGTCTTCCGCAACAACTCCATCGGCGCGATGCTCTACTTCCACGCTCGCGCGGTGGTGCGCAACAACCTCTTCGTGGGCAACACCCATGGCTTCGTGGCCAATCACTTCCAGGACGTGGCGCTCGTGGCGAACAACGTCTTCTGGGAGAACACCCGCGAGGCCATCGTCAGTCAGGCGGCCTGGCTCGACATCCTCAACAACGTGGTGGCCCGCTCCGAGATCGGCATCTGGCACGCGCACATCCAGACGGGGCGCATCCGCTGCAACCTGTTCTTCGAGAATGGCGTCAACGGCGCGGACATCCACCTCGTGCCGCCCCGGTTCGAGATCGGCACGGACGGCAACGTCGAGCTGGACCCGCTCTTCGTCTCCCCCGAGGCGGGCAACTTCCACCCGGCGGGGGGCTCCCCGCTGATCGACACAGGATGCTTCGAGGGCCTCGAGCAGAACGGGACGCGAGAGGACCGGGGGGCCTACGGAGGGCCCCTCGGCAGCTGGCAGTGAGTCACAGACCTACGATGGGCCGTTCCGCCTGGAAGATGACCTGCTCCAGCGGGACGCCGAGCGCGTTGAGCTTCGCCTGCGCGGCCCCGATGGCCTCCACGTCGGTGAGGCCCACCCGGAGGTAGCCGGTCGTCTCGTCGTAGTCGAGCGACCCGACGCCCTCCACGCTCAGGACATCCGTGGCGGCGGTCTTCATCTCCTCGGAGGCACTTCCGCGTGTGGGGCGGACCCGCACGGCGATGTTCGTGGCCTCCTCGTTGAAGATGTCCCGCAGTTTGGTCTCCGCGGCCTCACGCTGCTCGGAGTCGAGCAGGGCGACAGCCCACGCGCCGTTCTCGCGCACGACGCCGCCGAAGGCCGGGACCTCCTTCGTCACGCGGATGAATTGCCGGGTGAGGGGACTCTGCTCCAGTTCGTTCTCGGGACCGCAGGCGGTGGACAGGATGACGCACAACACCAGGGCGGCTCGGTTCAAAAAAGCAGATCGATTCGTCATGTGGGCTCCTCCAGGAAAGCGGGCGCCCACCACAGCAATATGCAGGCCATGGTGCCGCCCGGTTGCCCGGCGTTCGGGGATGAGCGGCTTGCCCCTGGACGCGCCAATGCCGAGCGTCCTCCTCATGGATCCGATCGAACTCCTGACGCGGCAGCACGAGGAAGCAGAGGCCCTCTTTCAACGGGTAGCGGTGGCGAGCGGGGATGAGAAGACCCATCTGTTCCGCCGTCTCGCCTACCTGCTCACCCTGCACACCCAGCTCGAGGAGCGCTTCTTCTACCCGGAAGTGAAGCTGGCCGAGACGAGCGATCTGATCCAGCACTCCTACGACGATCATGCCGAGGCCAAGGCGCTGATCTCCCAACTGCTGCACCTGGAGGTGGGGGACATGCAGTTCGAGCCCGCCCTGATCAGCCTTCGCGAATCCGTGGAGGCGCACGTGGCCGAGGAGCGGTCCGTCCTCTTCCCCCAGGTACGGCGGCTCCTCTCCGCCGAGCATCTCTTACGGCTGGGCCATGAGCTCGAGCGGGGAGTGAACGAGCTGACGCAGCCGGGTGCCCTTCCGGCCGTCTCGCATGACTCCCAACTGGGCGCCATCTAGCCTGGATGTCCGCGTGACGGCCCGGGGCCCGGATGCCTGCCAGGTGCTCCAGGAGGGGGCCGGGCAACGCTACCGCAGGTATCCCGCGAGGAGCTCGAAGCCGGGGGCCTCCACGGGCACGCGTTCGAGGAGCGAGGTGAGGAATGAGCCCGCGTGGTCCGACAGGACGACGACCCCCGCGTCCGCGTCCGCCGAGAAGCCGATGAAGCCGGCGTAGCCGCCCGTCACCGCGGAGCGCCACACCACGCGCCTGCCACGCACCTGGGAGACCTTCCACCCCAGTCCCACGTGCCCGCTGTGGGCTTTCGCGCGCGGCTCGTGCGTGAGCCGCAAGGCCCGGCCGAGCCCGGCCTCCTCGTGGCCGAGGTTCGCGTCGAGGAAGCGCAGCAGGTCGGGCACCGTCGAGCGGACCGCCCCCGCTCCGGGCAGCGCCGGGTAGGTCCAGCCCGGCATCGTCTCGCCCCGGGCGGAGTGGCCGGGCAGCAGACGCCGCTCCTGTTCCTCGGAAAGCCGGACGGCGGTGGTGTTGCTCAACCCCAGCGGCGTGCAGAGCAGATCCCTCACGGCGTGTCCGTAGTTGAGCCTCATGCGCCGCGAGAGCGCGTGACCGAGCACGCCCAGGCCGATGATGGACTCGGTGTGCTTTCGCGGAGGCGGGTGCTGGGGGCGGTAGCTCCTCATGAACGCGCCGAAGAGCTCCGCGGTGTAGTGCCCGTAGGGATCGGCCGGATTCAGCTGGGGCGTCCGAAGGTTGGGCGGGACATGCGGCATGCCCGAGGTGTGCGTCGCCAGTTGCTCGAGGGTGATGCGGCCGGCGAGCTCATCCGGGAGGAGCGGCAGGGGGATCAGCTCCTTCAACGGCGTGTCGAGCCTCACCTCTCCGCGGTCCACCAACAGCGCGAGCAGGCTGCCCGTGAAGACCTGCGTGAGTGCACCCAGCTCGTACAGGGAGTCCTCCGCCGGGGGCGGCCCGTCACCGCGGAGGGCCTTCACGTGGTGTGCGCCGTGATGCGTGAGGCCCACGCACAGCGCGGCCGAAGGGTACGCACGCAGGTAGCGCCGGGTGGCGTGGAGGATGGCGTCAGCGGGCGAACCAGGGGATGGGGGCGGGGACATGGGGCTCACCAGGTGACGTCGATGTCGAAGTCCTGCTCGCGGTGCATCACCACCGTGGCGGTGGGTTTGACGCCCGTCCTGCCCAGGCCCGCCTCCAGGAGGCCGGCGATGAGCTCGGGCTTGGCGTCCGGATCGTTCCGGATGGAGACGCGGTACTGATGCAGGCCGAGTGGCTGTACCCTCACTTCATAGCGGAAGGTGTCGAGCGCCAGGAGGCTGGGGACACGTGCCATGAGGCGATCCGGGCCGAGCATGGGCAGGCCCATGTCCACTACCTTGCCCATCCACGTCTGCAGGAAGCCCCGTGCGAGCTGGCGGCCCATTTCGTGGTAGGCGGCCTCGCGGGTCCACCCGGGGTAGCAGCGGCGCCACGCCACCTCGAGCGCCGCGTTCCACACCTCGATGGGGTAGATGGCCTTGGGGTGGTGCGGATCGTAGCCACATGCCCGGAGCTCCTCCGCGAAGGGTCCACTCGCCTGGAGCGAGCGGACGAACAATCCCTCGAAGAAGCTTCCCTGCGTGGCGCGACCGGAGAAGGAGTCCTGCTTCATGCACGTGCGGACGGCATGGGTCCCTATACAGGACCGCGTGCTCCCGGAACAGGGCGCAGGAAGCGCCGCCTTCCGCGGGCCGTGAAATGGTAGGGTGCCGCCTCCCGATGCCCGCCGGTCCCGACCTGTTCGCCGCTTCCGTCGATGTGAACCGCTTCGCGCCGCTGGCCGAGCGCATGCGCCCGCGCACCCCCGAGGAATTCATTGGGCAGTCGCACCTGCTCGGCCCTGGCGCGCCCCTGCGCCAACTCATCGAGCGCAAGGCCATCGTCTCCTGCCTCTTCGGAGGGCCTCCGGGCGTGGGGAAGACCACACTCGCGCGCATGCTGGCGGCCAGTGTCGACGCGGAGTTCGTGATCCTCTCGGCCGTCTCCGATGGCATCCCCCGCATCCGCGAGGTGGTGGCCGAGGCCGAGCGCCTGCGCAACCAGTACCACCGGCGCACCGTCGTCTTCGTGGATGAGATCCACCGCTGGGCCAAGAACGTCCAGGAGCAGGCCCTGCCCCATGTGGAGAGCGGCCTCCTCATCCTCCTCGGAGCGACGACGGAGAACATCAGCTTCGAGGTGAGGCCCGCGCTCGTCAGCCGGTGCCGCGTCTTCCTGCTGCGCGAGCTCACCCCGGCGGACCTGCGGACCGCGCTCCAGCGGGCGCTCTCCGATGAGAAGCGGGGACTCGGCGCCCGGCGGCTGACCGTGAGTGACGAGGCGCTCTCCGTCCTGGTGGAGGGGAGCGGGGGGGACGTGCGCAAGGCGCTGGGTGGGCTGGAGCTCGCGGCCCAGCTCACCGCGGAGGGCGCGGAGATTTCACGCGAGACGGCCCTCCAGGCCACCGGGACCCGGCTGGCGCGGCACAACAAGGACGGGGACGAGCACTTCGACCTGTTGAGCGCCCTCCAGAAGTCGTGCCGGGGCTCCAATCCCCAGGGCGCCATCTTCTGGGCGGCGCGGCTGCTGCAGACGGGTGACTACGTGGCGCTGTGGCGCCGACTCAAGGTCATCGCCGTGGAGGACGTGGGATTGGCCATGCCCGAGGCCATCAGCATCGTGCGTGCGTGCGAGGAGGGCTTCCACTCCGTGGGCATGCCCGAGGGGCGCATCTTCGTGGCCCAGGCGACCCTCCTGCTGGCCACGGCGAAGAAGAGCAACCGGGGCTATCAGGCGATGGACGCGGCGCTGGCGGCCGTGGAGGCGAACCCCAACGCGGCCCCGCCGCTCCACCTGCGCAACGCCCCCACCGAGCTCATGAAGGAGCTGGGCTACAAGAAGGGCTACGAGGCACCGTGGAACCACAAGGACCACTACGTGCCCGGGCAGACGTACCTCCCCGAGCCGCTGGATCGCTCCGTCTTCTACCGGCCGAGCAAGGAAGGCCACGAGGCGGAGATCCACGAGCGGATGAGCCACTGGTGGCGCGAGGACAAGGCCACTCGCGGAGAGTGACGGCCGCTCGCCTGCTCCCGCCGCTCAGGTTGAGGTGCAAGCACCACGCGCCGCGTCGAGCCGAGGCCTGCCCTCCCTGACTCCGCGTGCGCCACCTGGGACGGACCGTGTGTGGCGGATCGCCTCTGTCCCCAAACGCCACAGCACTGACCGTGTTCCCGTTCTCTCCCGGGGAGACCCTGGCCGCCGCTCCGCCGTGCCGTGGCACTGAGGCGGAACGCCACAGCCCCTTCCGTGCCCGTGCCGCGTGCCGCCGAGGGTTACCTCGTGGCACGCGCATCGCAGTTGCACCTGCCGCCGGGCTGAAGCTGGAGCCCCACCTGTAGCCCAGACGTGGCCGATACCCGAGCACACAGGCGGGCTTGGTCAGGTGTGAGTCGATTTGGTTGCGCGGCGAGGTGCCGTGCATCCTGGCCGTTCACTTTCGCTTTCCTCGATTCCCCCCCCATTCGATGAACTCATCTTCGAATCCGCTCCGGGCACTGCCCGCCCGGTTTCTGCTCTGCCTCACGGTGCTGGCGCTGAGCGCCGCCTGCGGCACGGAATCGCCATCTCCCGTTGTGAAGACGCCCCCGGTCGCACGCGCCGTGTCGCGCGACGCGCTGGTGGGCAGTGACGGCAACTACACCGTCACGGCCGCCAATACGGTGCTCAACCGCTACGCGGTGCTCGCCAATGACGCCGCCGCCGGGGCCACGAGCATCCAGGTCACCAACGCGGCGGATCTCAACAGCCCCATCGGCCAGCTCGGAAACCTGGCCGTGGGTGATCTGCTGATGATCATCCAGATGCAGGGCGCCACCATCAACACGACGGACACGGCGAACTACGGCACCGTGACGGCGCTGAACAACGCGGGGCGCTACGAGCTCTTCACGGTGGGCTCCATCTCGGGCAACACCATCACCCTGCAGACGAGCGGTGAGTGCATCACGGGATTGCGCTACGGCTACTCGGCCGCGGGGAAGACCCAGGTGGTGCGGGTGCCCCAGTTCTCCAACCTCACCGTCAACGCCGGGGCGAGCGTGGTGGCGACGCCCTGGGACGGGACGCGCGGAGGCGTGCTCGCGCTCCAGGTGCAGAACGTGCTCACCGTCAACGGGACGCTGGACGCGAACGCGGCCGGCTTCCGGGGCGGCGCGGTGGACAACACCACCTCGAACAACGCGGTCATCTATCGCTCGACGGATGCCACGACGGGTGGCGAGAAGGGCGAGGGCATCGCGGGCAACGGGACGATCTACGACACCCTGGGGGGCCGTTATGGCCGCGGCGCGGCGGCCAACGGCGGCGGTGGCGGCAACGCCCACAACACGGGTGGCGGTGGTGGCGCCAACGGCAACAACGGCAACACGTGGACGGGCCAGGGCGTGATGAACGGCACCGTGACGGGTGCGTCGGCCTGGGCGCTGGATCCGGGGTACGGCAACAACGGCAATGCGCGGACGAACTCGTCGGGTGGCGGACGCGCGGGCTACTCCTACTCCGCCAACAACCAGAACGCGCTGACCCTGGCGCCGGGAAATACGGCGTGGGGTGGTGACTATCGCTACGAGCACGGCGGCCTCGGTGGCCGGCCCGTGACCAATGACCCGGCGGGGCGCCTGTTCCTCGGCGGTGGCGGCGGCGCGGGAGATGCCAACAACGACTCCGGCGGCGCGGGTGGGCGCGGCGGCGGTCTCGTGTGGGTGGCGGCCTATTCGATGACGGGTACCGGCAAGGTGACGGCCAACGGTGGCAATGGCACCGACACCTTCAACACCCACAACGATGCTCCGGGTGGTGGTGGCGCCGGTGGCACGGTGATGCTGGGAACGATCAGTCTCAGGGGCGTGAGCGTCGAGGCCACGGGTGGCAGGGGAGGCAATCAGCTCATCACTGGCGCCGAGGCCGAGGGCCCGGGCGGCGGTGGCGGTGGTGGCTACATCGCGACCGCGGGTGGGACGGTGACGCGCAGCGCGGCGGGTGGCCGTGCCGGAACCACCACCTCCTCTTCGCTGACCGAGTTCCCCGTCAACGGCGCGACCGATGGCGCCACGGGCCAGCCCACCGCGGGAATGACGGCCATTCCCATGTGCTACCCGGCGGACCTGTCCATCACCATGACGGATGGGGCGGCGACCGAGGTGCCGGGCACCGCGGTGACGTACACCATCACCGTCACCAACAATGGTCCGCTGGGGGCGGGCTTCATCGCGCTGACGGACAACTTCCCGGCGACGCTGACGGGCATGTCCTGGACGTGCGCGCCCGCCTCGTCGTGCTCGGCGGCCACTGGCACGGGCAACATCAGCGTCCTGCTGGACCTGGCGGAAGGGGAATCGGTCACCGTCACGGCGACGGGCACGGTGAGCCCGGCGGCCACCGGCACGCTCGTCAACACGGCCTCGCTGTCGATTCCGGCCAACTACTCGGACCCGAACACCGCCAACAACAGCGCCACGGACACGGACACGCTCAACCCGAGCGCGGACCTGGCGGTGGCGCTCTCCGCGTCGCCCAGCCCCGTCAACGAGGACGCGACGCTCGACTACACCTTCAATGTCTCCAACGCGGGGCCGAGCACGGCCAGGACCGTGACGGCGACGATGAACCTGCCCGCGGGCGCCACCTTCGTCAGCGCCACTGGCACCGGTTGGACGTGCGGCCAGGCGGGCGGCGTGGTGACGTGCACCCGGCCCACGCTCGATCCCACCGGCGCGACGCCCTCCTCCATTGCCGTGAGGGTGACGGCGCCAGGAGCGGGCGGGACGATCTCCACGACGGCCTCGGTGAGCGCGTCGACGGGAGACCCCTCGACCGCCAACAACTCCACCTCGCTGAGCACCACCGTGAACGCGGTGAACGACGCGCCGGTGAACACGGTGCCGGCGGCGCAGGCGATGCTCGAGGACACGGTGAGGGTGTTCTCGACGGCCGGGGGCAATGCCCTCTCGGTGGCGGACGTGGACGCGGGCGCGGCGAGCATCGAGGTGACGCTGACGGCCGCCAATGGCGTGATGACGCTCAGCCGCACCACGGGCCTGACGTTCTCGGTGGGCACGGGGACGGCCAACGGCACGATGACGTTCCGGGGCACGCTGGCCAACGTGAACGCGGCGCTGGACGGACTGAGCTTCGCGTCCGTGGCCAACTTCAACGGCGCGGCGAGCCTGACCATTACCAGCAATGACCTGGGCAACACGGGCGGCGGAGCGCTGAGCGACACGGATACGGTGGCCATTACCGTGGCGCCGGTGAATGACCCGCCGACGGCCGCCAATGACAGCCTGACGGTGGCGGAAGACAGCGCGGCCACGGTGGTGAACGTGCTGGCCAATGATTCCATTGCGCCGGATACGGGGGAGACGCTGGTGGTGACGTCGGTGTCCACGGCGCCCAATGCCACGGTGACGCTCTCGGGGGGCGTGGTGCGCTTCACTCCGGCGGCCAACTTCAACGGCACGACGAGCTTCACGTACACGGTGTCTGACGGAAACGGCGGCACGGCCACGGGCACCGTCACGGTGACGGTGACGGCGGTGAATGACCCGCCGACGGCGGCCAATGACAGCCTGACGGTGGCGGAGGACAGCGCGGCCACGGTGGTGAACGTGCTGGCCAACGACTCCAGCGCGCCGGACACGGGGGAGACGCTGGCGGTGTCGGCGGTATCCACGGCGGCCAACGGCACGGTGACGCTGTCCAGCGGTGTGGTGCGCTATCAGCCCAATGCCAATTTCAACGGTACGGACACGTTCACGTACACGGTGTCGGATGGCAACGGAGGCACGGCCACGGGCACCGTCACGGTGACGGTGACGGCGGTGAACGACCCGCCTACGGCGGCCAATGACAGCCTGACGGTGGCGGAGGACAGCGCGGCCACGGTGGTCAATGTGCTGGCCAACGACTCCAGCGCACCGGACTCGGGCGAGACACTGGCGGTGTCGGCGGTGTCCACCGCGGCCAATGGCACGGTGACGCTCTCGGGTGGTGTGGTGCGCTACCAGCCGAACGCCAACTTCAACGGCACGGACTCGTTCACGTACACGCTGTCTGACGGAAACGGAGGCACGGCCACGGGCACCGTGACGGTGACGGTGACGGCGGTGAACGACCCGCCCACGGCGGCCAATGACAGCCTGACGGTGGCGGAGGACAGCGCGGCCACGGTCATCAATGTGCTGGCCAATGACTCCAGCTCGCCGGACACGGGCGAGACACTGGCGGTGTTGGCGGTGTCCACCGCGGCCAATGGCACGGTGACGCTCTCGGCCGGCGTAGTGCGCTACCAGCCCAATGCCAATTTCAATGGCACGGATTCATTCACGTACACGGTGTCGGACGGAAACGGAGGCACGGCCACGGGCACCGTCACGGTGACGGTGACGGCGGTGAACGACCCGCCCACGGCGGCCAACGACACCGCCACGGTGGCGGAGGACAGCGCGGCCACGATCATCAATGTGCTGGCCAATGACTCCAGCGCGCCGGACAGCGGTGAGACGTTGGCGGTGTCGGCGGTGTCCACCGCGGCCAACGGCACGGTGACGCTGTCGGGTGGCGTGGTGCGCTACCAGCCGAACGCCAACTTCAGTGGCACGGACTCGTTTACGTACACGGTGTCCGACGGCAACGGAGGTACGGCCACGGGCACCGTCACGGTGACGGTGACGTCCACGAACGACGCGCCGGTGAACACGGTGCCGGTGGCGCAGACGACGCTCGAGGACACGGCGAAGGTGTTCTCTGTGGCTGGGGGCAACGCCCTCTTGGTGACGGACGTGGACGCGGGCGGGGCGAACATCGAGGTGCAGCTGACGGCGGCCAACGGTGTGATGACGCTCAGCAGGACCACGGGCCTGACGTTCTCGGTGGGCACGGGGACGGCCAATGGCACGATGACGTTCCGGGGCACGTTGGCCAACGTGAACGCGGCGATGGACGGACTGACCTTCGCGCCCGTTGCCCACTTCAATGGCGCGGCGAGCCTGGCCATCAGGAGCAACGATCTTGGCAACACGGGTAGTGGCGGTGCGCTGAGCGACAGTGACACGGTGGCCATCACGGTGACGGCGGTGAATGACCCGCCGACGTTGGCCAACGACAGCATCACGGTGACGGAGGACAGCACGGCCACGGTGGTGAATGTGCTGGCCAATGATTCCAGCTCACCGGACAGCGGAGAGACGCTGGTGGTGACGGCGGTGTCCACTGCGGCCAACGGCACGGTGACGCTGTCGGGTGGCGTGGTGCGCTACCAGCCCAATGCCAACTTCAATGGCACGGACACGTTCACGTACACGGTGTCGGACGGTAGCGGGGGCACGGCCACGGCCACCGTCACGGTGACGGTGACCTCGGTGAATGATCTGCCCACGGCGGCCAACGACAGCACCACGGTGGCGGAGGACAGCGCGGCCACGGTGATCAACGTGCTGGCCAACGACTCGACCGGGCCGGACACGGGCGAGACGCTGTCCGTGACGGCGGTGTCCACGGCGGCCAACGGGACGGTGACGCTCTCGGCCGGCGTGGTGCGCTACCAGCCGAACGCCAACTTCAACGGCACCGACACGTTCACGTACACGGTGTCGGACGGCAACGGCGGTACGGCCACGGCCACCGTGACGGTGACGGTGACGGCGGTGAACGATCCTCCCACGGCGGTCAACGACACCCTGACGGTGGCGGAGGACAGCGGGGCCACGGTGGTGGACGTACTCGCCAACGACTCGAGTGCGCCTGACACGGGCGAGACGTTGTCGGTGACGGCGGTGTCCACGGCGGCCAACGGGACGGTGACGCTCTCGGCCGGCGTGGTTCGCTTCACTCCAGCGGCCAACTTCAACGGCACGGCGAGCTTCACGTACACGCTATCTGACGGCAATGGCGGCACGGCCACGGGCACCGTGACGGTGACGGTGACGGCGGTGAATGACCCGCCCACGGTGGCCAATGACAGCCTGACGGTGGACGAGGACAGCGCGGCCACGGTGGTGAATGTGCTGGCCAACGACTCCAGCGCGCCCGAGACGGGCGAAACGCTGACGGTGACGGCGGTGTCCACGGCGCCCAATGGCACGGTGACGCTGTCGGCCGGTGTGGTGCGCTACCAGCCGAAGGCCAACTTCAACGGCACGGACACGTTCACGTACACGGTGTCGGACGGCAACGGCGGCTCGGCCACGGGCACCGTCACGGTGACGGTGCGGCCGGTGAACGACCCGCCCACGGTGGTCAACGACAGCCTCACCGTGTCCCTGACCGATGGCACCGTGGTGGTGCCGGTGCTGGCCAACGACTCGAGTGCTCCGGACAGTGGAGAGACGCTGGTGGTCACGGCGGTGTCCACGGCGCCCAATGCCACGGTGACGCTGTCGGGCGGCGTGGTGCGCTTCACGCCGAACTCCGGTTTCCTGGGCACCACGAGCTTCACGTACACGGTGTCGGACGGCAACGGCGGCACGGCCACGGGCACTGTCACGGTGACGGTGATCGACACCAATAACCCGCCCACCGCGGCCAACGACAGCCTCACGGTGACGGAGGACAGCGCGGCCACGGTGGTCAACGTGCTGGCCAACGACTCGACCGCGCCAGACACGGGCGAGACGCTGACGGTGACGGCGGTGTCCACGGCGGCCAACGGCACGGTGACGCTCTCGGCCGGCGTGGTGCGCTTCACGCCCGCTCCCGACTTCGCTGGCACCACGAGCTTCACGTACACGGTGTCGGATGGCCGGGGCGGTACGGCCACGGCGACGGTGAATGTCACGGTGACGGCGGTGAACGATGCCCCGGTGAATATGGTGCCGGTGGCGCAGTCGACCTCCGAGGACACGCCGCTGGTCTTCTCCTCGTTGAGGGCTCTCGCGGTGTCGGACGTGGATGCGGTGACGGGCGAGCTGCGCATCACGCTCACGGCCACGGCGGGCACCGTCACGCTCAGTGGTATCTCGGGCCTGACCTTCCTCTCCGGTGACGGAACGGCGGATACGTCGATGACGTTCACGGGCGCGCTCGCGAACATCAACGCGGCGCTGAAGGATCTGACCTATTCGCCGAACGCGGGCGTCTCGGGCTCGGGCTCCATCACCCTGGCGTCCAATGACCAGGGCAACACGGGTGCTGGCGGGCCCCAGGGTGATACCGATACGGTCCTCATCTCCATCGGGGCAGTCAACGACGCGCCGGTGGTGGGAACTCCGGGGCCGCAGACCCTGCTGGAGGACGCGTTCCTCGCGTTCTCCGCGGCCGGAGGCAATGCCTTCTCGGTGTCCGATGAGGACGTGGGCTCGGGTCAGCTGCGCGTGACGCTCTCGGTGTCCAACGGCACCCTCTCGCTGGCGAGCACCAGCGGGCTGAGCTTCTCGACGGGTGACGGCTCGGACGACGCGGCGATGACCTTCACCGGCACGCTCGATGACGTGCGGCGCGCGCTGGATGGTCTGCGCTTCCAGCCCACGGCCAATTTCAATGGGCCGGCGAGCCTCTCGTTCTCGGTGGATGACCAGGGGAATACCGGCAGCGGCGGGGCGAAGTCGGCCAGTGCCACGGTGAACCTCACCGTGACGCCGGTGAATGACCTGCCCATCGCGGCCAACGACAGCCTGGCGCTGGATGAGGACAGCGCGGCCACGGTGGTCAATGTGCTGGCCAACGACTCCAGCGGGCCGGACACGGGCGAGACCCTGACCGTGTTGGCGGTGTCCACGGCGGCCAACGGCACGGTGACGTTGTCCGGTGGCGTGGTTCGCTACCAGCCCCATGCCAATTTCAACGGTACGGACACGTTCACGTACACGGTGTCGGATGGCAATGGCGGTACGGCCACGGCGACCGTCACGGTGACGGTGAGGGCGGTGAATGACCCGCCCACGGTGGCCAACGACAGCGTCACGGTGGCGGAGGACAGCGCGGCCACGGTGGTGAATGTGCTGGCCAACGACTCGGGAGCTCCGGACACGGGCGAGACGCTGACAGTGTCGGCGGTGTCCACGGCGGCCAACGGCACGGTGACGTTGTCCGGTGGCGTGGTGCGCTACCAGCCGAACGCCAACTTCAGTGGCATGGACTCGTTCACGTACACGGTGTCGGACGGCAACGGCGGCTCGGCCACGGGCACCGTCACGGTGACGGTGACGTCCACGAACGACGCGCCGGTGAACACGGTGCCGGTGGCTCAGACGACGCTCGAGGACACGGTGAAGGTGTTCTCGGTGGCAGGAGGCAACGCCATCGCGGTGACGGACGTGGACGCGGGCGGGGCGAACATCGAGGTGACGCTGACGGCGGCCAACGGTGTGATGACGCTCAGCAGGACCACGGGCCTGACGTTCTCGGTGGGGACGGGCACGGCCAACGGCACGATGACGTTCCGGGGCACGGTGGCCAACGTGGACGCGGCGCTGGATGGGCTGAGCTTCATGCCCACGGCGAATTTCAACGGCGCGGCGAGCCTGGCCATCACGAGCAACGATCTGGGCAACACGGGCGGCGGTGCGCTGAGTGACAGCGACACGGTGGCCATCACGGTGACGCCGGTGAACGACCCGCCGACGGTGGCCAATGACAGCACCACGGTGACGGAGGACAGCGCGGCCACGGTGGTGGATGTGCTGGCCAACGATTCCAGCTCGCCGGACACGGGTGAGACGCTGGTGGTGACGGCGGTGTCCACGGCGGCCAACGGCACGGTGACGCTCTCGGCCGGCGTGGTGCGCTACCAGCCGAACGCCAACTACAACGGCACGGACTCGTTCACGTACACGGTGTCCGACGGCAATGGTGGTTCGGCCACGGCCACTGTCTCGGTGACGGTGACGCCCGCGAATGACCCGCCCACGCTGGCCAATGACAGCGCCACGGTGGCGGAGGACAGCGCGGCCACGGTGATCAACGTGTTGGCCAATGACTCCAGCGCGCCGGACACGGGCGAGACGCTGGTGGTGACGGCGGTGTCCACGGCGGCCCATGGCACGGTGACGTTGTCCGGCGGCGTGGTGCGCTACCAGCCCCATGCCAACTACAACGGTCCGGACACGTTCACGTACACGGTGTCGGACGGCAACGGCGGCTCGGCCACGGCCACTGTCTCGGTGACGGTGACCTCGGTGAATGACCTGCCCACGGCGGCCAACGACAGCCTGACGGTGGCGGAGGACAGTGCGGCCACGGTGGTGGATGTGCTGGCCAACGATTCCAGCTTGCCGGACACGGGCGAGACGTTGACGGTGATGGCGGTGTCCACGGCGGCCAACGGAACGGTGACGCTCTCGGCCGGCGTGGTGCGCTACCAGCCGAGGGCCAACTTCAATGGCACGGACACGTTCACGTACACGGTGTCGGATGGCAACGGCGGTACGGCCACGGGCACCGTCACGGTGACGGTGACGGCGGTGAATGACCCGCCGACGGTGGCCAACGACAGTGCGACGGTGGCGGAGGACAGCGCGGCCACGGTCATCAATGTGCTGGCCAATGACTCCAGCTCGCCGGATAGCGGAGAGACGCTGGTGGTGACGGCGGTGTCCACGGCGGCCAACGGCACGGTGACGCTGTCGGGCGGCGTGGTGCGCTACCAGCCGAACGCCAACTTCAGTGGCACGGACTCGTTCACGTACACGGTGTCGGACGGCAATGGCGGTACGGCCACGGGCACCGTCACGGTGACGGTGACGTCCGAGAATGACCTGCCCACGGCGGCCAACGACAGCCTGACGGTGGCGGAGGACAGCGGGGCCACGGCGGTGGATGTGCTGGCCAACGACTCCAGCGAGCCGGACAAGGGCGAGACGCTGACCGTGACGTCGGTGTCCACGGCGGCCAACGGGACGGTGAGGCTGTCGGGCGGCGTGGTGAGTTATCAGCCGAACGCCAACTACAACGGCCCGGACACGTTCACGTACACGGTGTCGGACGGAAACGGAGGCACGGCTACGGGCACCGTCACGGTGACGGTGACGGCGGTGAACGACCCGCCCACGGTGGTCAATGACAGCCTGACGGTGGCGGAGGACAGCGCGGCCACGGTGGTCAACGTGCTGGACAATGACTCGGATACTCCGGACAGCGGAGAGACGCTGGTGGTGCCGGCGGTGTCCACGGCGGCGAACGGAACGGTGACGCTCTCGGGTGGCGTGGTGCGTTACCAGCCGAACGCCAACTTCAGTGGCACGGACTCGTTCACGTACACGCTGTCGGATGGCAATGGCGGTACGGCCACGGGCACCGTCACGGTGACGGTGACGTCCGAGAACGATCTGCCCACGGCGGCCAACGACAGCCTGACGGTGGACGAGGACAGCGCGGCCACGGTGGTGGATGTGCTGGCCAACGACTCCAGCTCGCCGGACACGGGCGAGACGTTGTCGGTGACGGCGGTGTCCACGGCGGCCCATGGCACGGTGACGCTCTCGGGTGGTGTGGTGCGCTACCAGCCGAACGCCAACTACAACGGCCCGGACACGTTCACGTACACGCTGTCGGACGGCAATGGCGGTACGGCCACGGGTACCGTCACGGTGACGGTGCGGCCGGTGAATGACCCGCCCACGGTGGTCAACGACAACCTCACGGTGTCCCAGACCGACGGCACCGTGGTGCTGGATGTGCTGACCAACGACTCGATCGCGCCGGACAGCGGAGAGACGCTGGTGGTGACGGCGGTGTCCACGGCGGCCAACGCCACGGTGACGCTGTCGGGCGGCGTGGTGCGCTTCACGCCGGACTCCGGCTTCCTGGGCACCACGAGCTTCACGTACACGGTGTCGGACGGCAACGGAGGCACGGCCACGGGCACCGTCACGGTGACGGTGATCGACACCAACAACCCGCCCACCGCGGCCAACGACAGCCTCACGGTGGCGGAAGACAGCGGCTACACCTCCATCGAGGTCCTGTTCAATGACTCGAGCGACCCGGACACGGGCGAGACGCTGACGGTGACGGCGGTGTCCACCCCGGCGAACGGCTCGGTGCTGTTCACGGCGGAGCGGGTCCAGTTCAAGCCCGATCCGGATTTCTCCGGCACCACGAGCTTCACGTACACGGTGTCGGATGGCCGGGGCGGTACGGCCACGGCGACGGTGGATGTCACGGTGACGGCGGTGAACGATGCGCCCGTGAACCTGGTCGCCGGTCCGCAGACGACGTCCGAGGACACGGCGCTGGTCTTCTCCTCGCTGAGGGCCATGGCGGTGTCGGATGTGGATGCGGTGACGGGCGAGCTGCGCGTCACCCTCGAGGCCACGGCGGGCACGCTCACGCTCAGTGGCACCACGGGCCTGACGTTCCTTTCCGGGGACGGGACGGCGGACACGGAGATGTCGTTCTCGGGCACGCTCGCGGACATCAACGCGGCGCTGGTGGATCTCACCTTCACGCCGGACGCGGGCTTCTCGGGTTCGGGCTCCATCACGCTGACGTCCAATGACCAGGGCAACGCGGGCGCTGGTGGTCCGCTGGAAGATACCGACACGGTCAGCATCACCATCGGGGCCGTCAACGACGCGCCGGTGGTGGGTGCTCCGGGCTCGCAGTCCCTGGTGGAGGATGGTGCCCTCGTGTTCTCCACGGCTGGAGGCAATGCCTTCTCGGTGTCCGATGAGGACGTGGGCGCCGGGGCGCTGCGCGTGACGCTCTCGGTGTCCAACGGCACCCTCTCGCTGGCGAGCACCAGCGGGCTGAGCTTCTCGACGGGTGATGGCTCGGACGACGCGGCGGTGACCTTCACCGGTGCGCTCGATGACGTGCGGCGCGCGCTGGAGGGTCTGCGCTTCCAGCCCTCGGCCTCGTACAATGGTGCGGCCAGCCTCGTGCTCACCGTGGATGACCAGGGGAACACCGGCAGTGGCGGGGCGAAGTCGGCCAGTGCCACGGTGGACCTCACCGTGACGCCGGTGAACGACCTGCCCACGGCGAATGGCGACGACCTGGTGGTGGACGAGGACAGCGGGGCCACCGTGGTGGACGTGCTGGCCAATGACTCGAGCGCGCCGGACGTGGGCGAGACGCTCACCGTGATCTCCGTCACTTCGCCGGCCCATGGCACGGCGACGCTGACGGGTGGAGTGGTGAGCTACCAGCCGAACGCGAACTACAACGGCGCGGACTCGTTCACGTACACGGTGTCGGATGGCAATGGCGGCACGGCCACGGCCACCGTCACGGTGTCCGTCAATCCGGTCAACGACGCGCCGACGGGGAACGCGGACGTGTTCACGGTGAATGCCGTGCGCGGGACGCTCGTGCTGCCCGTGCTCGCCAACGACTCGAGCGCTCCGGACAGCGGCGAGACGCTCACCGTCACCGCAGTCTCCTCGCCGGCCGGCGGAGGCACGGTGGCGATCTCCTCGGATGGCTCGGCGGTGGAGTTCACGCCGGCCGATGGCTTCGTGGGCACTGTGACTTTCACGTACACAGTGTCGGACGGCATGGGGGGCTCGGCCACGGTGGACGTGACCGTGACCGTGCTGCCTCCGGATGCGGATGGCGACGGTCTGACCGACGCGGAGGAGCTCGTGTTGGGCACGGATCCGAACAACCCGGATACGGACGGTGACGGCCTGACGGACGGCATCGAGGTGAAGACGGCGCTCACCGATCCGCTCGACGACGACTCGGATGATGACGGCCTGCTCGACGGCAACGAGGATGCCGATCGTGACGGCATCGTGGACGCCGGCGAGACGAATCCGCGCGAGGCCGACACGGATGGTGACGGGCTCTCGGATGGTCTCGAGCTGGGTCTGACGGAGGCGCAGGGTGATGACACGGATCCCTCGCGCTTCACTCCGGACCAGGATCCGAGCACCACCACGGATCCGCTCAATAAGGACACGGACGGCGGTGGAGTGTTCGACGGCATCGAGGATCGCAACCACAACGGCCGCGTCGATGAGCGCGAGTTGGACCCGCGCAACCCCGCGGATGACACCGACGCGGATGGTGATGGCGTGGACAACGGGAGGGAGCTGGAGCTCGGGCTCGATCCGTTCGACAGCGACAGTGACGACGACGGCGTGCCGGACGGGCTCGATGGCCTCACCGACACCGACCAGGACGGCCTCGTGGACGCGCTCGACGCGGACAGCGACAACGACGGTCTGCTCGATGGGACTGAGCGTGGCGTGACGCTCGCCACGGTGCCGGCGGGGACCAACACCTCCTCGCCCAATTTCCGCGCGGACGACGACCCGTCCACCACCACCGACCCGCGCAAGGCGGACACGGATGGTGACGGCCTCGACGATGGCACCGAGGACGCCGACCACGATGGCCGTGTCGACGCGGCCGAGACGGATCCGAACAAGGCGGATACGGATGGTGACGCGCTCTCCGATGGTGTCGAGGTGAAGGGCCAGAACCCCACCAACCCGCTCGAGGCGGACTCGGATGGGGACGGGCTCGCCGACGGTGCCGAGGACCTTGACCACGATGGTGCCTTCAACCCGGAGGGCAACGAGACGAACCCGAACGACGCCGACACCGACAAGGGTGGGGCGAGCGACGGTGTGGAGGCGCAGGGCGGCAGCAACCCGCTGGACGGCACGGATGACTACATTCTCGCGGGCCACGGGTGTGGTGCCTCGGGCAATGGTCTGGGCGTGCCGCTGGCGATGCTGCTGCTCGGTCTGCCGCTGCTGAGGCGCCGCCGGGAGGCCGTTCGCTCCCACGTGAGCGCCGCGGCCGGAGTGCTGGTGCTGCTGGCCGTCCTCGCGGCGGCTCCGGCGGCGGCCCAGCGGTTCCCGGGCACGTCCCAGTCCATCGACGTGCAGCAGTACAAGCCGGGCCCTGGTGCGAAGGACGTGCTGGGGGTCTCCAGCGCGCGGGTGGAGCGCCACCTCGGGTGGAACCTGGGGCTGTCGCTGAACTACGCGAAGGATCCGCTCGGCTTCTATGACCCGCGCTCGGACAACTTCGTCTACCAGTTGGTGGAGAACCAGTTCACCGCGGACCTGATGGGCTCCATCTCCCTGTTCGATCGCTTCGAGCTGGGTGTGGCGCTCCCCGTGACGCTCCAGAGCTCGGAGGAGGATCCGGTGGTTGCGCCGCACTTCTCCGGGGGCGTGACGGGAACGGGCGTGGGGGACCTGCGCCTGGTTCCCAAGGTGCGCCTGCTGTCCACGGACGGAGGGCTGCACCTGGGCCTGCTGGTTCCGGTCATCCTCCCCACCGCGGGAGGCACGGAGTTCCGCGGCGGCAGCGGGGTGGCGGTGCAGCCGAAGCTGCTCGGAGAGTGGGACAATGGCAAGGTGCGCGTGCTGGCGAACGTGGGCCTCAACCTCCGGCGCGAGGAGACGGTCTACAACCTGGATCTGGGCAACGAGCTCGTCTACGGGCTCGGCGCCGAGGTGCCGTTCTCCCTGGGCAAACACCGGCTGTCCGCCGAGGCCACGCTGGTGGGCGCGTTGGGGCTGCGGGAGACCGAGGTCGAGGAGCGGCCCCTGGAGGTGCTCGCCGCGCTGAAGTACCGCGTGACGGATACGTTCGCGGCCCACGTGGGCGGTGGCCCTGGTCTCACGCACGGATATGGCACGCCGACCTACCGCGTCTTCGCGGGGATCATGTGGACGGCCGGAGCGCGTGCGCAGCCGCGTCCCGAGCCAGTGCCCGAGCCGGTTTCCACGGTTCGTCCCGAGCCGGCTCCCGTGAAGGCTGCCCCGGCGCCGGTCTGCGCGCTGGGCCCGGAGGACCAGGACGGCTTCCAGGATGAGGACGGCTGCGCGGACCCGGACAACGACCAGGACGGGCTGGCGGACACGGCGGACCGCTGCCCGAACGAGCCGGAGACGAAGAACGGCTTCGAGGATGGGGACGGTTGCCCGGACACCCTGCCTCCGCCGCCTCCGGTGGACACGGATGGGGACGGCCTGATGGATCCGGAGGACCGCTGCCCTCAGGCCGCCGAGGACAAGGACGGCTTCGAGGACGGGGACGGCTGCCCGGATCCGGACAACGACAAGGACGGCATCGCTGACGCGGCCGACAAGTGCCCGCTCGAACCCGAGGTCATCAACGGGGTGAAGGACGAGGATGGCTGCCCGGACAAGGGCAAGGTGAAGGTGCTCGTCGAGGGCGACAAGATCGTCATCCTGGACAAGGTCTACTTCGCCACCAGCAAGGACATCATCCTGTCGAAGTCCTTCCCGCTGCTGAAGCAGGTGGCGGCGGTGCTGCGCGCCAACCCGCAGATCGAGCTGGTGCGCGTGGAGGGCCACACGGACAACCAGGGCTCGGATGTGAAGAACCTGGACCTGTCCCGCCGCCGCGCGGCCAACGTGCGCAAGCGCCTCGTCGAGCAGGAGGCGATCTCTCCGGAGCGGCTTGACTCGGTAGGCTTCGGCGAGGCGAAGCCGGTGGACACCAACGCCACGGCGAAGGGCCGGGAGAACAACCGCCGCGTGGAATTCACCATCCTCAAGATGAAGGGCATCGAGGTGGAGCGCGAGGCTCCTTGAGTCCAGGTCCGGAGGGAGGAGAGCCGGACCGATTCCCGCTCAACCTGCGCTGTCCGCCAATTCAGTCATCATGAGGAAAGCTGTTTAGCCTGCTTGTCCTGATTCGCGCACCTGAGCTAGAGCCTGGAGATGCGCGGCGTTTCTGGCGCCGCGTCTCTCACGGGGTTTCGAGCTCGAGGGGATCATGGAAACGACAGGGCGCGCCTGGCGGTCTGGGTGTGTTGCGGTGGTGCTGGTACTGCTCGGAGTGACGGGCTGCGGAAGCGCGAGCGGGCCTGCCCCGGAAGCCGGCCAGCCGAGGACCACGGCGGAGGCGTTGATCGCGGCTCCGCCGGACTTCGTGGTCACGCAGGTGGAGGTGCTGAACGGGCCGAACGGGCCGTCGGGCTACACGAGCGGGTCCCAGTTCCGGGTGCGCGCCACGGTCTGCAACCGGGGCGGCGAGACGGGTGGGGCGGACGTGGGGTTCTACCTGTCGTTGGACACGAACATCGCTCCGGCGCAGGACGCCCTCGCCGGCACGCTTCCCGCGGGTGCCGCCCTGGTGCCGGGGGAGTGTGGGGTGCGTGAGGGGATGGTCACCGCCAACGTGCCCATGGGCGCCTGGTACGTGGGGGCCATCGCGGATCCCAGCAACAAGGTGCCGGAGTACAGCGAGGTGAACAACACCCTGGCGGGTGGCCAGGTGGGCGTGGGCACCCGGCCCGATTTCGTCGTCACCTCGGTGACGGGCCCCTCCCTCTTGAAGCTGGGGCAGTCCTTCACGGCGAACGTCACGGTGTGCAACCAGGGCACGCTCTCCGACAGCACGCTGGTGAACGTCCTGCTGTCCGCGGATGCGGTCATCACGGAGACGGATCGCGTCATCGCCGGGGCCGTGAGCGTGGGCACCCTGAACCCGGGGCAGTGCGTTTCGCGCGCGGTGCAGACCAGCGCCCAAGCCCCCACGCAGGGCGCCTGGTACCTGGGCGCCTTCGTCGACCAGGGCAAGCTCCGGACGGAGCTCATCGAGACCAACAACACGCGCGCCGGCACGCTCATCGGTGTGGGGACGCGGCCTGACTTCGTCGTCACCGCGGTGACGGGGGCTCCCCGGATGGCGCTGAGGAACGAGCCGTTCTCCGCCACCCTCACGGTGTGCAACCAGGGGAACGTCTTGAGCGGTACCTCGGTGGAGCTGTTCCTGTCCCAGGACGCGGTCTTCACCCGGGAGCAGGACTGGTCCCTGGGTGGGGTCTCCGTGGGCGCGCTGTCCCCGGGGGCTTGCGCCACCGTGCCGCTCACGGCCCGGAATTCGTTGCCCGCGGATGGGGAGTACTACCTGGGCGCCATCGTCGATGTCCCCAACTCCGTGCCGGAGCTCATCGAGACCAACAACACGTACACGGCCGGGCGGATGGGCATTGGCAGCCGGCCGGATCTCACCATCACGAAGCTGACCGGGCCGGCCTACGCGCCCCTGGGGTCCTCCTTCGATGCCTCCGTCACGGTGTGCAACCAGGGCACTGCCCCAGGCGGGGCGTTCGTGGATCTGCTCTTGTCGAAGGATGCGGTCATCGTCCCGCAGAGCTCGATCCTGGGCGAGGGGGATCTCCAGGTGCTTCGCACGAGCGTGGGCTCCCTGATGCCAGGGGCGTGCATCACGCTTCCGGTGAAGGCCCGGGCGGATTTCTCCTTCTCGCTACCAGAGGGGGAGTACCGGCTGGGCGCCATCATCGATCCAGCCAATACCCTGGTGGAGCTGTTCGAGAGCAACAACGCGTACGCCGGGAGCATCCTGGGGGTTGGAATGGGGCCGGACCTCGTCGTCGATTGGGTGCGGGCGCCCCCGAGCGTGGTGGAGGGCTCGAACTTCGTGGTCTCCGCGAGGGTGTGCAATCGCGGTCCCGTGGGGGCGGGTAGCACGGACCTCGTGTTCGCGATGTCGTCCGACCCGGAGGTTCTCCTTCCGGAGCCCCTGTCGCAGGGCGGGGACGTGTTCCTCGGGAGTGCAGGGGTGGGCTTTCTGCTGCCGGGCCAGTGCTCCCATGTGCCGGCGCCGGTGATCGCCAACGTGCCAGAAGGGGCGTGGTATCTGGGGGCCCTGCTCGACCCGGGCAACCTGCGGCGCGAGCTCATCGAGAGCAACAACACGGCCGTCTTCGGCCCGATGGGCGTGGGCAGCAAGCCGGACTTCATCGTCACGAAGGTCTCGGGTCCGGCGAGCGTCCACTCCGGAGAGCCCTTCGATGTATCCGTCACGGTGTGCAACCAGGGCACCCTGAGTAGCGGCACGGACGTGACGCTGCTGGTGTCGGCCGACGAGATCCTCACTCCGCCAGGGCCGGGGGTGGTGGGAGATGCCGTCGCCGTGGAGGGGTCCGTGGGCCCGCTCGCTCCGGGAGCCTGCCAGGCGGTGCCACTGCGAGGCAGCGTCGCCGTTCCCGAGGGGCCGTACTACCTGGGCGTCATCGCCGACATGAAGAACCTCCAGGCGGAGCTCATCGAGAGCAACAACTCACGCGTGGCGGAGCGGATGGGGATCGGCTCCAAGCCGGATTTCCTCATCACCGCGCTGACGGCTCCCGCTACCGCACGGCCGGGGACGAGCTTCCCCGCATCCATCCAGGTGTGCAACCAGGGCACGGAGCGCGCTGACACGGAGGTGGAGCTGCTCCTGTCGCGGGATGAGGTCATCACCTCGCCAGGACGGCCGGGCTGGGACGGGGACGTGTCCCTGGGCCGCTTCTCCGTGGGCCCGCTGGAGAGGGGCCAGTGCAGGACGGTGCCTGTCGTGGCCTCCCTGCCTTCGAGTGGCCCGGCGCGCGAGCTGCGCCTGGGCGCCATCGTCGACTCGATGGAGCTGCGGCCGGAGCTGATCGAGAGCAACAATGTGTACGGAGGGGGCGTCATCGGCGTGGGAGGAGAGCAGGACTTCGTCGTCACGGAGCTGAAGCCGGCCGCGAGCGTGAAGTGGGGAGACCCCCTTGGAGTGACCCTCACGGTGTGCAACCAGGGCTTCATGCCGGGCAGCACCGAGGTCTGGCTGTTGCTGTCCCCCGATGAAGTCATCACGTTCCCGCGGCCGAGTGGCCCCGCGCCGGACGACAAGGTGGGCTCGCTGTCCACGGGCACGCTCGATTCGGGCCAGTGCATCACCAGATGGGTGCAGGTGTCTGCCAGCTCCGGGGTGGGCGATGGGGCGTACTACCTGGGTGCTGCCGCCGATCCGGGGAACGTCTCGATGGAGCTCATCGAGAGCAACAACACGCGGGTGGCGGGGCCGATCGGTGTCGGCTCCGGGCCGGACATCGTCGTCAGGAAGGTGGAGGGCTCCAAGAGCGCGCGGTCTGGAGGGCTCTTCTCCGTGTCCGCCACGGTGTGCAACGAGGGCACCGCGTATGGTTCGCCGCACGTGTCCTTCTTCCTCTCCCAGGACACGGTCTTCGATGCGCCGGGCTTGCAGGGGTCCGGCGATGTCATCGTTCATGGTGCATCCCTGGAGGATCTGGCGCCGGGGCAGTGCACCCTGGTTCAGGCGGTCCCCCAGGCCCCGGTCGGAGATGGCGTCTGGCACCTGGGTGCCATCGTGGGAGGGCTGGGAGCCATCCCGGAGCTCATCGTGAGCAACAACGTGATGGTGGGCGGGGTGATGGGAGTGGGCAACCAGCCGGACTTCATCGTCACGAAGGTGGAAGGACCGGAGCTGCCGCGGCCGGATGAGCCGTTGTGGCTGAACGCCACGGTGTGCAACCAGGGCACCGAGACCGGTAGTGCGTGGCTGGAGATGCTCCTCTCCCGCGAGCCCCTCACCTCCATGCCGTCTTCGTCCTCCTGGGACATCACGCCGGTGGGTGGGACGTTCGTGGGCAACGTGTGGGCGGGGCAGTGCGTCTCGGCGCGGGTGCGGGGCAGCGTCCCCATGCTTCAGGGCCCCTGGTATCTGGTGGGGGTGGTCGATGGTTCGCCGGAGCTCCAGGAGAGCAACAACGTGCTCACGGGCGGGGTGATGGGTCTGGGCCACGGACCGGACCTCATCGTCACGAAGGTGACGGGCCTGAAGAACGTGCAGCCGGGGGATTCGCTCGCGCTGAGCGCCACGGTGTGCAACCAGGGGGACATGAGGGGGAACTACACGGATGTGGTGTTCGCGTTGTCCCCCGACGCCGTCATCTCCCGGCCGATGCCGCCGTTTCCGGAAGACGTGGTCCTCGGGAACGCGTTCGCCGACCCCCTGGAGCCGGGGCAGTGCTCCACGGTGCCGCTGGTGGTCTCCGTGCCCTACCTGGAGAACGAGCGCTGGTATCTGGGCGCCTTCGTGGATTCGGGTGACTTCACGCAGGAGCTCATCGAGTCCAACAACATGCGTGTGGAAGGCCCGATGGGTGTGGGCTATGGGCCGGACTTCGTCGTGACCGAGGTGACGGCGCCCGCGCGTGCGTATCCGGAGGAGCCGTTCTCCCTGTCCGCCACGGTGTGCAACCAGGGCACCGCCGCGGGAAGCACGCACCTCACCATCGGGTTGTCCCCCGTCGCGGATCCGTTCTTCCCCTCATTTGGCGACGTGGTGCTCGGGAACACGTCCCTGGGCAGCCTGCTGCCGGGCCAGTGCTCCACGCAGCACTTCTCCACCAGCGTCTTCTCGTACCACGAGGGGGAGCATGTCGTGTTCGCCATGGCCGAGACGGGCGGCTCGTGGGAGCTCGTGGAGTCCAACAACCGGCGTGAGGGCGGGGTGGTGGGGGTGGGCCATGGGCCGGACTTCGTCGTGACGGAGGTGACGGGACCGGCGAGCGTGCCGCTGGGGACCCTCTTCGAGGCCTCCGCCACGGTGTGCAACCAGGGGCTCGTGAGCGGCTCTCCGGATCTGGGCTTCTACCTCTCGCATGACGAGCGCATCGTCCCGCCGGGAGTTCCCTTCGAGGCGGGGGACTTCGAGTACGGCAGCGACCCCGTGGGTCCGCTCGCGCCGGGGGAGTGCAGGACGCTTCAGCGGACGCTCCACACCGGGTCCGCCCAGGAGGGGGCGTACTACCTGGGCGCCGCCGTGGATCCGATCCGGGCGTTGAGGGAGTCCCTCGAGAGCAACAACACGCGAGCGGGTCCGAGAATGGAGATGGTCTACTAGAAGGTCCAGTGACGAGACCTCATCGCGCGAGTCAAGAGGCGTGATGCACCCACCGCGCCGCACTGAAGCGCGGTGGGGCTTCCTCGTAAGTGCCTGTGACGACTTGGTACTGCGACGTAGCGCTACATGTTCGTAGCTGAGAACTTGCCAAAGGGCGCGACTTGCTGAAGATGTCGGTTGCAGGGGCGCGCGCGGGCACGTGCGACCTGCGCCGAAAGAAGGAACCACATGGACCAGTTCGACCAGAACAAGCAGGCCGCAAAGATTCGTGTCGTCGGCGTGGGTGGCGCCGGCTGTAACGCCGTCAACACGATGATCATGGCGAAGCTTGAGCGGGTCGACTTCATTGCCGCGAATACCGATGTGCAGGCGCTCGCGGCGAACAAGGCGCCGGTTCGGCTGCAGATCGGTCAGACCCTGACCAAGGGCCTGGGCGCTGGCGCCAACCCGGAGATGGGCCGCGAGGCCGCGCTCGAGTCGCGCGACCAGATCGCCGCCATGCTCGAGGGCGCGGACATGGTGTTCGTCACCGCCGGCATGGGCGGTGGCACCGGCACGGGCGCGGCTCCCATCATCGCGGACATCGCCAAGAGCCTGGGCTGCCTCACGGTGGGCGTGGTCACCAAGCCCTTCCTCTTCGAGGGCAACAAGCGCCGCAAGCAGGCGGAGCAGGGCCTGGTGGAGCTCAAGGCCGCGGTGGACACCCTCATCACCATCCCCAACCAGCGCCTGCTCACGCTCAGCAACGCGCCCATGCCGCTGCTGGAGACCTTCAAGCGCGCCGACGAGGTGCTCCTCAACGCCGTCCAGGGCATCTCGGACCTCATCCAGTACCACGGCTACATCAACGTGGACTTCGCTGACGTGAAGACCATCATGAGCGACAAGGGCCTGGCGCTCATGGGCACCGGTAACTCCTCCGGCGACAAGCGCGCGCTCAACGCCATGCAGCAGGCCATCTCCAGCCCGCTGCTCGAGGACATCTCCATCGACGGCGCCACCGGCCTGCTCATCAACATCACCGGCGGCCGCGACATGACCCTCCAGGAGGTCAACGAGGCCCTCACGCTGGTGCACGACGCGGCGGACCCGGACGCGGAGATCATCTTCGGCTCGCTCATCGACGACAACATCAGCGACGAGGTGAAGATCACCATCATCGCCACGGGCTTCGTGTCGCGCGACGCGAAGGTGCGTCAGCCGGCTCAGGTGGTGCAGGTGCCCCTTGTCACCCGGCCCTCGCCCGTGTCGCTCAACGTGGCGCGCGAAGAGGTGGCCAGCCTGGTGCCCGCCAAGGCTGGTTCCCGCTCCCTGCCCGCCGTGGACACGCGCACGCTCTCCAACCGCACCGCGGTGGTGAAGGACGCGGCGCTGCCGCTGGACGAGGATCAGTTCGACATCCCCACGTTCCTGCGCCGCCAGGGCCAGACGGAGATGCCGTAGCGGTGGGCTAACGCCCCGGGAGGCGGGCCACGCTCGCCGCCCGGTGGTTGCGCCCGGAGAGCGCGTCGCTGCGAGACAGCATCGTGTCCACCTCGCGGTAGAGCTCGTCGATGCGCTCGGGCAGCCGCGGGGCGGGAATCACTCCGTCGCCGGAGAGTTGCTCCAGCAGGGAGCTGGCCCGTTGCAGCAGTTGATGGGCCCGGAGCAGCGCCCGTCCCGCCCGGGTTCCCTGGGGCGAGAAGAGCGTGCCACCCTGGTAGAGGGTTTCTACGGCCGTTCTGTTGGTGCGAAGGCGCTCGGTGACTCGCGCCCGGTACATCTCCAGCCGCCGCTCGTGGCGCGCGCCCTGGAGATCCACCACTGTTCCTGTCGTGGAGGGCTTCACGGGCAAGGACGCTACGCCATTTACCTACATGCCCGCAACTTCCCGGCTGGCGGCGCGTTGTCTCCTTGTCACGTCGCGGGGCGAGGTTTAGGTTCGCGCGCCTCAAGCGGAGGGGACGCGGGCCATGTTCAAGAAGCTACTCATCGCGAACCGGGGTGAGATCTCCCGCCGGATCAACGCCGTGGCGAAGGGGATGGGGATTGCGACCGTGGCCGTGTACTCGGACGCGGACGCGGAGCTGCCGTTCGTCCGCGAGGCGGACGAGGCGGTTCGCCTGGGGCCCGCTCCCGCCAAGGACAGCTACCTGAACATCGCCGCCATCCTGGAGGCGGCGAAGTCCACGGGGGCCGATGCGGTGCACCCGGGCTACGGCTTCGTGTCGGAGAACGCCGAGTTCGCCACCGCGTGCAAGGCCGCCGGCATCACCTTCGTGGGTCCGCCGCCCGAGGCCATGCTGCGGATGAAGGACAAGAGCCAGGCGCGCAAGCTGGTGGCCGCCGCGGGTGTGCCCGTGGTGCCCGGCACCGAGGACGTGCTCCCGGACGTGCAGTCCGCGCTGACCGCCGCCGAGGGCATTGGCTATCCGGTGCTCTGCAAGGCCGCCGGTGGTGGCGGTGGCATCGGCATGGCCGCGGCCAACAACCCGGCCGAGCTGGAGAAGGTCTTCCGTCAGTGCACGGACCGCGCGAAGGCCGCCTTCGGCCGCGAGGGCGTCTACATCGAGCGCTACTTCCCGGCGCCGCGCCACATCGAGGTCCAGATTCTCGGTGACCACCACGGGAATCTCATCCACTGCCTGGAGCGCGAGTGCTCCATCCAGCGCCGCCACCAGAAGGTGGTGGAGGAGGCGCCCTCGCCGCTGTTCGCGGACGGGCGCAACGCGGAGCTGTCCCAGAAGCTCTTCACGGCGGCCATCGCCGCGGCCAAGGCCTTCGGCTACGCCAACGCGGGCACGGTGGAGTTCCTCTACTCGGACGGTGGCATCTACTTCATCGAGATGAACGCCCGGCTCCAGGTGGAGCACCCGGTGACGGAGCTGACCACGGGGTTGGATCTCATCGCCTGGCAGCTGCGCATCGCCGCCGGCGAGAAGCTCACCGTGAAGCAGGAGGACGTGAAGCGGCGCGGGGCGGCGCTCGAGTTCCGCATCTACGCGGAGGACCCCGTGAAGTTCTTCCCCTCGCCGGGCCCGCTCAAGGTGTACCAGGCGCCCACGGGCGAGGGCGTGCGCCTGGACTCGGGCTACGCCGAGGGCAACACCGTCACGCCGAACTACGATCCCATGATCGCCAAGCTCATCGTCTCGGGCGCCACGCGCGCCGAGGCCATCGAGCGCTCCATCGCGGCGCTGCAGAACTTCCGCGTCGAGGGCATCAAGACGAACATCCCCCTGCACCTGCGCATCCTGCAGGACCCGGTCTTCCGCGCGGGAGACCTGAACACGCGCTTCCTGGAGCACCACGCGAAGCCGTAGGCGGACGGGCCCCTTACCTCGCAGCACGCAGAGCACACGCAGCATCCTTGCGGGAGGACACAGCGATGGCGGACGTGGTGGCGCACATCACCGGGACGGTGTGGAAGATCGAGGTCAAGGTCGGTCAGAAGGTCTCCGCGGGCGAGACGCTCGTCATCCTCGAGTCCATGAAGATGGAGATGCCCGTGGAGACGGACGCGGACGGCATCGTGAAGGAGATCCGCTGCAAGGAGTCGCAGCCGGTCAACGAGGGCGACGTCCTCGTGGTGCTCGAGTAGCGGGACGCACGCGGTGCAGCCGTCCGCCCTGCATGTGGAGGACCGGGACGATGGTGTCCGCGTCCTCACGTTGTCCAACCCGGCGCGGCGCAACGCGCTCGATGACAGCCAGGTGGCCCGCCTGGACGAGGCGCTGGCCTCGGCTCCCGGCAAGGTGCGCGCCGTCCTCATCCAGGGCGAGGGCGGTGCCTTCTGCTCGGGCTATGACCTGAACCTGCTGGCGGCGCCCACGGAGGACCGCCTGCCGGACGATGCGCTGATGGCGTGCCTGGCGAGGCTGGAGGCCCTGCCGCTGCCCAGCGTCGCGCTGGTGCGGGGGCCGGCCTTCGGGGCGGGCTTCGATCTGTCGGCCTCGTGTGACTTCCGGGTGGGCGCGGAGGACGCGCTCTTCAGCATGCCCCCGGCGCGGCTGGGCATCGTCTACTCACCGGATGGGTTGATGCGCGCGGCCCGGCTGGTGGGCGTGGCGCGCGCCAAGAACCTCTTCCTCACCGGCCGCCGGCTGGACGCGAAGGACGCGCTGGCCTGGGGCCTGCTGGACGAGTGCCTCCCGGCGGCCGAGGCCGAAGTCCGGGCGCTGGAGTTGTGCCGGACACTCGCTGGCCAGGCACCGCTGGCGGTGGCGGGGATGAAGGAGACGTTCCGGCTGCTCACGCGGGCGGTCCTGTCCGACGAGGAGCGGGAGCACCTGCGGGAGGTGCGGGCCCGCGCCTTCGCCAGCGAGGATGCCCAGGAGGGCAGGGCGGCGTTCCTGGAGAAACGCACGCCCCGGTTCCGCGGCCAGTGAGGCGGGCCGCCCGCCAGCGGCTCAGGTGTCGCCGAAGAGCTCGCCCATGCGCAGCTGGAGCGCGGAGGCGATCTTGTAGAGCGACGAGATGGAGGCCGAGGACTCGGCGCGCTCGATCTGCGAGAGCAGCGACACGGACAGGCCGGTGCGGCGCGCGAGCTGCTTGAGCGTGAGGTCCTGCGTCTTGCGCGCGTCGCGGATGGTGCGGCCGATGGCGCGGTGCAGGTCCGCCTCGGGATCCTGCGACAGGCCCTTCTTGGCCAGCGCGTTGCGCACGGCGCCGAGGAACTGGTCCGGCTCCATGGGCTTCTTCACGTAGTCGCTGGCCTGGTTCTTCAGCGAGGCCACGGCCGTGTCCACCGTCGGGTAGGCGGTGGCCACGATGACGGCGACGTCCGTGTCGTGCTTGCGGATCTGCTCCAGCACCTCGGTGCCGGACATGACCGGCATCATCATGTCCAGGATGACGAGGTGGAAGTCGGCGCTGCGGAGGATCTCCACCGTCTTCGTGGGGTCCGTCGTCGTGACGACGTCATACCCCTCGCGCATCAGGACGAGCTTGAGGTAGTCGCAGTTGTCCTGCTCATCATCGACCACCAGGATACGAATCTGCACGAACCTTCTCCTCGTGTGAGGGGGGAAGCCCGAAGGCCGGGACTCCGCACACGCCGCGGGGGGGCGGTGTACGCGGGAGCCGTCGGCCTACTTGCCGCCTCCCGGTTGTTTCTGGCTCTTGTCGTAGTCGGCGACGAGCTTCCTGACGTTGGGAGCCATCTCGTGATTGGGCGCGAGCCGTAGGAACTCGCGGTAGTACTGCGCGCCTTCGTCCGGGCGGTTGCGCCGGGCCATCACCGTCCCGAGCGCCAGGTAGCACTGGGCATAGGTGGGATCGACACTGACGCACTTGCGGAGGACGGACTCGGCCTCGGGCAGCTGGGCCTTGCGCAACAGCATGTAGCCGTCGTCGAAGAGCTGCTTGGCCTGCTGCTCCGTGCTGGGACCCTGAGGGGTGGGGCGCGGTGGCGTCTTGGTGCCAGCGACGGGCACGGGCGTCTTGCCGTTGGTGCTGGCCTTGGCGGCCTCGATGGCGGCGTCCACCTTCTCCTTCAGGGCGGCGTGCTCCTCGGCGAAGGCGAGCGTGCCCTCGGCGGCCTCCAGGAAGGGCAGGGCCTCCTGGTGGCGGCCCTCGTCGAACGCCTTCTGGGCCCGGTCGAGGTTCTGCTTGGACTCCTGCTCCGCCTTGGCCTGATCGAGCAGCTCCTGGGCCTCGGTGGGGCGCTGGCCGTCGGCGTCCTGGATGGACTCGAGCGTCTTCACCGCCGTGTCGAAGTCCCGCGCGTCGATGGAGGCCCGGGCGCTCTTGAGCTGCTCCGTGAAGTCGGGAGCAGCGGGCTCGGTGGGCTGCGAGGCCGGGTTCTGCGGCTGCGGGGTGGCCGGCTGCTTCGGCTCGGCCGGCCGGGTGTCCACGACGGCTGGCGGGGGCACGGGGGTGGACGGCTGCTGGCCAAACACGGCCCAGAGTCCACCGCCCACCGCGACGAGCACCAGCACGCCCACGACGGCCAGCACGGGCCCCTTCTTCGAGCCCTGGCCGGCGGCGCCCTCGTGCGTGAGTCCCTCGGCGCTCTGGCCGGGGCCGATGAAGCGCAGCTTCACGTGGCCCAGCTCGATGAGGTCTCCGTGCGCGAGTGGGGCCTGCGCGTAGCTCTCGCCGTTGACGGCCATGCCGTTGGCCGACTGCATGTCGATGATGCGCCACTCGCCGGTGTCCTCGCGGACGAGCTTCGCGTGCGTGCGCGACAGCGAGCGGTGGTCGATGGTGATGTCGTTGTCGTCGGTGCGGCCGATCCGCATCTCCGTGCGGATGCAGGCGAACTCCTGGCCCTTGAGCTCGGCGCTCACCACCAGCAGGTGCGGGGCCTCTTCGGCGTCCACCGCCGTGACCTTGCGCGGCCGGTTCATCTCCACCTGATCCATGCGGATCACCGCGGTGGAGTGGCGGCGCTGCTCGGCCGAGGGAGGCGTGGGGGCGTCGTCGTCCTCCTCCTGCTCCTCCTCCTCTTCCTCGTGGTGGGCCGGGACGTCCAGCTCGGTCTGGGCCCTGCTCTGGGCTTCGTCCAGGGCGGCCTGGAGGGCCGAGGAGGGCATCCGGATGGTGGGCGCACCCACCTGGGAGGGAGGCGGAGCCGGAGGCTGGGCCTGCGCGGCGGCTTCCTTCTGGAGCGCCAGATCGTAGTCGCCGATCTGGATGAGGTCCCCGTCGGCGACCTGGGTCTGCCCCTGGATGCGCTCGCCGTTGATGCGCACCCCGTTATAGCTGCCCAGATCTTCCACCAATACGTGCCCGTTCTGGCGCACCAGGCGTGCGTGGCGGCGAGATACGTTTCGCTCCGTCAGGCGGATCGTATTCCCCTCCTGGCGGCCGATCGTAATTTCGTCGCGCATGAAGGGGACTACAGTCTTTCGCCCCTCGTCGTCTTCGATGATGAGCTTCAGCACGGGTCGGGTCCCCTTACAGCTATAGCAGAATGCCCCCGGATAGCTCAAGGAGGGCATCCGCCCCAAACGACAGGGCTTTTCCCGCAGGAAGGGGCCTCGGTGGGCCGGTTGTCTATCGGACAGATGGCCGCGAGCCCGGATCAGGCCTCCCGCATATAAGGAGGCGGAAGAGGGGGGATGAGCGGCCGGGCACCCGAAGGGCTGGCGGGAGGGGAGCAGGGGATTAGAGTCCGCGCCATGCGGAACAAGCTCGCCCCCCTCCTGTGCGCCGCGGCGGTGGCGCTCCTGTTGGCTCCCCCGGTGATGGCCGAGGACACCGCGGCGGACATCGCCCGCCGGAGCCGGGAGAGGGGAGCCCTCAACCTGCTGGGCCTGCGCGCGGAGTTGAAGCTCAGCACGGTGCTGAAGGACGGCCGGCGCAAGGAGCAGGTGCTCACCTCCACGGCGAAGCGGGTGGGCGGGCGGCTGCATTCGCTCGCGCGCTTCTCGCAGCCGGCAGGGGTGGCGGGCGTGGCGGTGCTCACCGTGGAGGGCGCCCCGGGCGAGCCGGCGGACATCTCCCTGTACCTGCCCAAGCTGAAGCGGGTGCGCAAGGTGGCGAAGGGACAGCGGGGCCAGTCCTTCATGGAGACGGACTTCAACTACGCGGACCTGGGAGGCTCGGGCGGCGAGCGCGACGAGTCGCTCCGGCTGGTAGGCGAGACGAAGGTGTTGGATCGGCTCGCCCATGTGCTGCGCGGGAAGGCCGGGCCGGACTCTCCCTACGGTGAGGTGACGCTCTACGTGGACAAGGAGACCGATGTGCCGGTGAAGGCCGAGTACTCGGACCGCGAGGGCAAGCCGCTCAAGGTGTACCGCGCCGTGCAGCTCAAGAAGTTCAAGGACCGGTTCGTCGCCGCGGAGGCGGTGATGGAGAACCTCCAGACGGGCTCGCGCACGACGCTCGAGGTGCTGAAGCTGGAAGAGGTGCAGCTCGGCGACGAGGCCTTCACCGAGCGGGCCCTGGAGCGAGGGTGAGATACGGGTTGCCCACACTGCTGGCCCTGGTCCCCGCGCTCGCGCTCGCGGCCCCACAGGAAGCCGAGCCGCTGCAGGAGTTCTCCTCGGATGCACCCGTGGCGCCCACGGTGACGGTGCGGGGGGATGTGCGGTTGATGGGAGGCGTGGACACCGGCTTCGAGCCCGCCCGTGACGATGGTCTTGGCGAGCACGTGGTGGATGGGTGGGGGAGGGCGTCGCTCGCCACGGACGTGAAGCTGGGTCCTTCGTTGCGGCTGGTGGTGGAGGGGCGGGCCTTGTGGCGCGGCGGGGCCCAGAAGGGCTTCGAGCGCGAGAAATCCTCCTTCGAGCCCTTCGTGGGCGAGGCCTTCCTCGACGTGTACACCCCGTGGGTGGACGTGCGGGTGGGGCAGCAGACGCTGGTCTTCGGGGCGAACCCCTTCTTCGCGCCCACGGACGTGCTCAACCCGCGCGATCTGCGCCAGAGCTTCGTGCAACTCGAGCCAGAGGATTTGAAGTTGCCCGTCTTCGCCGCGCGGGCGCTCGCCTCGGTGGGGCCGCTGTCCGTGACAGCCGTGTGGGCGCCCTTCTTCTTCGCGGACCGCTACGACGTGTTCGGCCAGGATATGGCGCTGCTGCAGCCGCAGTTGGGTGTGCCGGTGCCCATCTCCGTGGACCCGTCGGTGGAGGACGGACTGCAGCCGCACCTGTTGGAGACGCAGCGGCCGGGCCTGCCGGGGGATGTGGGCCTGCGCGTCACTGGCGACGTGGGCCGGGTGAAGCTGGGCGGCTCGTGGGTGTGGGCCAACGAGAAGCAGCCCCAGGTGACGTTCGACCCGGAGCTGGAGACGCTGCTGCGCGCCCGGGAGCGCGGAGAGCCGGTGGACGCGGCCCTGCTGCTCTCCTTGCAGGACCGGCTGAGCGCGGGCGAGAGGCTCATCACCGGCCGGTATGCGCGCCAGCACGTGGTGGCCGCCGAGGCGAGCACGTTGGTGGGGTCCGCGCAGCTCGATGTGGACGTGGGCTTCAGCCCCTCGCGGACGTTCTACAGCGACCGGCTGCGCCCGTTGCGCAAGTCCGCGGTGTCGTGGGTGGTGGGGGTGTCACAGGCGGAGGAGTCGGATCTCATCTACTCCGTCACCTATACCGGGCTCGCGGTGCCGGACGTGGGCGCGCAGGAGGTGCTCTTCCTGCTGGAGCCGGGCACGGCGCGTGGACAGGAGCGCACGGCCTTCTTCCACCTGCTGGTGGCCGACGTTGGCTATTCACTGCTGGAGGGACGGCTGCAGGTGGGGATGCGTGGGGCCTTCGAGCCCATCCAGCGCTCCTTCCTCGTGGCGCCGCGCGTGGGCTGGCGCGTGAGCGAGCATGTGCACGTGGGGCTCGCGGCCGAGGTGTACGGTGGCCCGTCCTTCAGTGCCTTCGGCTACTTCAACCGCAACGACCAGGTGCTCGCCTCGGTACGGTTGTCGCTGTAGTTGGCGTCACCGTGCGCTCCAGGCCCGCACGGTGAGCCCCAATCCGGCGGACCACTCGTCCACCCGGGCGATTCCCGCATCCGCGTGTGCATGCGCCGCGGAGAGCCGCAGCCACACCGGCTGATCATTCACGGCGATGAGGAGCCGCTCCAGGACTACCTCCTCGCGCGTCCGGAAGCGCATCCCTCCATCGAGCCCCACCGCCCATCCGGCGAGCGCCGTGACGCGTGCCGCCCACCACCCGTTCTCCGTCTCGTAGCCCGCGTCGAGCAGGAGCGTGGTGAACGGAGACAACTCATGCGTCATGCCCTCGCGCGAGCTGCGCAGTGCATGACTCGCCGCCGGCCCCACGCCGAGCCACACCCGGGCCGTGGTCGCGCGCACCGGGTCCAGCAGCAGCGCGGCGCGCCCCGTCTCCAGCGTCCAGCCCGGCCCCTCCCAGACGCGCCGCTCGTAGTGCCCCAACCGCATTGCCAGGGTGAGGTCGAACGGGAAGGGGATGCGCACGGGACGCGCGGTGGGCACCAGGATGAATCCTTCCTCCAGGTGGCGGCGCAGGTTGCCCTCGTAGAGCGTGGCCGTCAGTCCCAGGCGTGCGGTGCCGCTCCGGACCCGGGTGACGAACAGCCGGTGCGTGTTGAGCCAGGGCGTGCCCTTGCTGCGGCTCTTCCACTCGGTGCGCAACAGGATGCCCGCGTGGAGCTCGGGTGTGACCGCTCCCCCCTGTACGGCGGGCCCGGCTCCGAGGAGCAGCCCGTTCCCCGGGTCGAAGCAGATGGGAAAGGTCTCACCGGCCTCGTCCGCGCGCACACAGTCCGCCCCGTCCCCGGAGGCACTGGCGAGCAGCAGCGCGAGCGTGAGCGCGAGCATTCCGGCCCGTCCTCAGCGAGCGGCAGCCAAAGGCGCGGAGCGGCGGGCGGGGGCCCACAGCGAGAAGCGCAGGCCCGTGTTCGCGGACCACTCCCAGACGGGGCGCTCGTCCACGAGGTCCGTGCGCCACTGACCGCGCCCCTCGAGCACGAGGCTCAAGGGCTGGTCGTTGATGGCCAGGAGGATGAGCTCGTAGCCGGCGCGCACCCTCAGCCGCTCCGGGTGGTGTGGCCGCCCCTCCACCCGCATATCCAAGAGGAGCTTCTCCACCTCGGCGCCAAAGGTGACGTGGTGGAAGCCATTCGAGTCGAGTGTGATGTTCCCCTCGGCGGCGGCGCCGGGGATGAGCGCGAAGGTGCTGTTCGTGCGGTCGTACTCCAGCGAGGGGCCGGCCCGCACGCGCACGTACGAGGCCAGATCCCTCGAGTGCCACAGGTCCAGCGTCAGGTGTCCGGAGATGAGGGTATAGAAGATGTGGTCGAGCCCCCCGCGGCGGAGCATCTCCAGCCGCAGCACCTCCAGCCATGCGCCCATGTCGAAGTTGAAGTCCCCGCGGCGCGGCTTGCCGAGGAAGGTGGTCACCCGGATGGGCGGCTTGTCCTGCCGGACGTTGGTGTCGTAGCGGAACAGCGTGGCATCGAACGACGACTGCTCCCCGAGAATCAGCTCGGTGTCCAGCACGGTGAAGCGGCGCATCATCCGCTCCCCGTCGGGGACCTCGGCGATGATGCCGAAGTCCAACCGGCCCCGGCTCAGGGCGCGCGGCTCGCCCGTGCGCCACAGCGGTGCCCACGCGCCTCCCAGCCAGACGCGCCGGTGCAGGTCGAAGTTGAACTGCATCACCCGGCCGCGCTCGTCGCGGTACCAGCCGGGAGGCGCCTCGGCGATGGCGGGCACGAAGGTGTAGCCGTCGGCCAGGAGCTGGCGGAGCTCCTCCCGGGGCAGATCCCGGCAGGACGACGTACGCTCGAGGAGACGTTCACTCTCCGTCCCATCCGCCTCCAGCTCGTTCTGGGGCACGGCGAGGCAGCGCCGGGTGGAGGTATCGCATTGCAGCCGGTAGCGGCCCGAGGGCACCTGGGGCGAGCCTCCGAGCGAGGCGCACCAGGTGGCTCCCCGATAGGTCAGGGAGGGCAGGGGGGACTCCGGAGGAGCGAACGTCACGGTACGGGCCGGGGCGGCTGACTCCGAGGGGGCTTCAGGGCCTCCGGACTGCGAGAGCAGGAGGGCGAGGAGCACGGCCGTCATCATGGGCTGGCCTCCGAGGGGGGTACCGCGGCGTGCGGGGAAGGCGGGTCCGGGGGATTCAAGCCGCATGCCTTCCGTCTGGGGACCGGCCTGACGGAGAGGTGGGGTGTGCAACCGGGTGTGCAGGCTCCGGCACACTGAGCAGCGGACCACACGATATCAGGCCCTGGCGGAGGTCGACCGGGGCGGGAGGGGGGGATATAAGGCCGCGACCCACGTCCGGAGCGTGGGCCCATGCGGACGGAGGCGTCTTTCCCCGTGTCGAGCAACGGAGAGCAGCAGGAGGAGCCGCAGACCTTTACCGAGGCCGTCCTCGGCAAGGGCATCCACCAGGAGTCGTGGGCGAAGCGCTGGATGGCCCTGGAGCCGACGCTGCGCGTGGCGTTGGCGACAGCCGCCTTCGCGGCGCTGCTCTTCATCCCCTACCTGGGGGCGGTGGGCCTGTGGGACCCATGGGAGACGCACTACGGCGAGGTGGGCCGCGAGATGGTCCAGCGCCGTGACTACGTGTTCCCCTACTGGGAGAACGCGTGGTTCTTCTCCAAGCCGCCGCTCACCATGTGGATGCAGGCGTTGGGAATGCAGGTGGTGGGCTCGCTGCGCACCGAGGGCGCGCTGGGCCTCTACACCGAGTGGGGCATGCGGATGCCCTTCGCCCTGCTGAGCATCGCCGCGGTGTCGCTGCTGTCCCTGGCCGTGGCGCGGGTGGTGAGCCGGCGCGCGGGCCTGGCCACCGGCTTCGTGCTGGCCACCATGCCGCTCTACTTCCTGCTCACCCGGCAGACGGTGACGGACACGCCCTTCGTCACCACGCTGGTGTGCGCCATGGCGTGCGCGATGATCGGCCAGTTCGACGACGACATCACGAAGCACCGCGCCGCGTGGTGGTACGCCTTCTACGTCTTCGCGGGCCTGTCCACCCTGGCCAAGGGGCTGCTGGGCGTGGGCCTGCCGGCCGTCATCCTCGTGCTCTACGCCCTCTTCGCCGTCATCCCCTATGACGCGGCGAGCCTCAACGCGCACCTGCGCTGGCTGCTGGAGGCCCCCTTCCGCGCCGAGGTGCGCGAGGGCAAGCGCCCCATGCCGGTGCTGTGGGCGCAGATGTACAAGATGAAGCTGGGCACCGGCATCCTCGTGTTCTGCGCGGTGGCCGTGCCCTGGTACCTCGTGCTGTGCCTCTTCGATGGCGTGGACGACGAGAGCAAGCTCTTCTGGTACCGCTTCTTCATCCACGACCACCTCAACCGCCTGAGCGCGGGCGTGCACACCACCACGCCGGGTGGCACCTTCATCTACTTCATCGAGCAGGGCGGCTTCGCCATCTTCCCCTGGGTGGCGCTGGTGCCCGGTGCCTTCGCGCTGGTGTCGCGGTTGCGGCCGCGCTCGCGCAACAAGGCGGACCAGCTGGCCCTCATGGCCGCGCTGTGGGTGGCCTTCTCCTTCACCCTGCTGGCCTCCTCGGCCACCAAGTTCCACCACTACGTCTTCCCGGTGCTCCCGGGCATGGCCATCCTCATCGCCCTCTTCGTGGACCGGCTCTGGCAGGAGGGCATCTCCGCCCATGTCATGAGCCTCGTCTTCGGGCTCATCCTCTTCATCCTCGTGGGCCACGACCTGGCCAACAACCCGAAGAACTTCACCGACCTCTTCGTCTACAACTACGACCGGCCCTACCCCAGCGACCTCGTCAACCGGCCCATCGCCATGTTCGTCTCCCGTCCGCTGTGGATGGGCGACCTGCTGACGCTGGTGCTGCTCGCGGTGGGCTCCTGGCTCGCGGTGGGCGCGTTCTCCGACAAGAACAAGTCCTCGGTGTACGAGCGCGGCGTGGCGCTGTTGTGCCTGGCGATGGGGCTCGCCTTCCTCTTGCCCATGGCCCTGCGCGGCGCCGTGTCCGCCAGCCCCCTGATGGGCGGGGCCCTGTTCCTCGTGGGCGGCTGGGTGGCCTGGCAGGCGTACCGGGCCAGCGAGGAGTCGCGCACCGGGCTGTGGGTGCTCTCCGGGGCCCTGCTGCTGGTGGGGGCCATGAGCCTCGTGCGCACCGTCCGCCTGCCGCCCGCGAGCGACTCGCTCCTCAAGTCCCTGTCCCAGCCCGTCAACGTGAAGATGGCCATGGGCTTCGTCTTCGCCGTGGCCGGGGGCCTGGCGGTGGTGGCGGCGCTGCAGCGCGCGCGGGTGATGCTGTACGGCACCTTCTGGGCGCTCGCGGCCGGCTTCGCCCTCTGGTTCAACTGGGGCCACTGGGTGGACCTGTCCCACCACTGGACGCAGCGGGACCTCTTCTGGCGCTACTACGCCCAGCGCAAGCCGGACGAGCCCATCACCGCCTTCCTGATGAACTGGCGCGGCGAGACGTTCTACTCGCGCAACCAGGTGAAGCAGATCCGCGAGGCGCCCAAGCTCAAGCCCTTCGTGGACCAGCCCGGCCGCGAGTGGGCCCTGGTGGAGCACAACCGGCTCGGCATGCTCAAGCAGGCCGCGGGCGCCGACAAGACCGTCACCGTCATCGACCGCGACATCAACAACAAGTTCATCCTGGTGAGCATCGATTGAGCGGCATCTCCGTCCAGGGTCTCGCCAAGCGCTTCGGCGCGCGCACCGCGGTGGAGGGGTTGGACTTCGACGTCCGCCCCGGCGAGGTGTTCGGTCTGCTCGGCCCCAACGGCGCCGGGAAGACGACCACGGTGCGCATGCTCACCGGCCTCCTCCAGCCCTCGGAGGGGGAGGCTCGCGTCTGGGGGCACTCGGTGCGCACGGACGGCGAGGCGCTGCGGCGCGTGGTGGGCCTGCTCACCGAGCAGCCCGGGCTCTATGAGCGGTTGAGCGCCCGCGACAACCTGCGCTTCTTCATGAAGCTGCACGAGCTGGACGAGCGTCAGGCGTGGCCTCGGGCCCGGTCGTACCTGGAGCGCTTCGGGTTGGCGGGCCGCGAGAACGACCCCTGCGGCGGCTTCTCCAAGGGCATGCGGCAGAAGCTGGCCATCGTGCGCACGCTGGTGCACGACCCCAAGGTCATCTTCCTGGACGAGCCCACGAGCGGCCTGGACCCCGAGTCGGCGCGCACCGTGCGCGACGCGGTGGCGGAGCTGGCGGCGGAGGGGCGCACCATCGTCCTGTGCTCGCACAACCTGTCCGAGGTGGAGCGGTTGTGCACGCGGGTGGCGGTGGTGAAGGGGCGGCTGCTGGCCATGGCACCGGTGAACGAGCTGCGGCGCACGGGCAGCGCGCTGGAGGTGAAGGTGGAGGGCGAGGCCGAGCGCTACGTCCAGGCCCTGTCCGCGCTGCCCTTCGCGCCCAACGTGCTCGCCGAGGGCGCCCGGCTGCGGGTGATGCTGGCGGACGAGGCGCAGGCCCCGGACGTGGTGGCGTGCCTGGTGGGGGCGGGAGCCCGCGTGCACAGCGCGGTGCCGGCCCAGCGCCCACTCGAGGAGGTCTACCTGGAGCTCATCCGCGAGGGGAGGGTGTGAGCATGGCGTTCCGTTCCCGGCGCGCGCTGGCCGTCTTCTGGAAGGACTTCCTGGATCTGCGCAGGAACCCGGTGCTGCTGCTGGGCATGGCGGCGCTGCCCCTGGTGCTGGTGGTGGTGCCCATCATCGTCGTCTGGACGTACGTGAGGGATCCGAACGACAGCAACCTCCGGGTGATCGCCCTCTACTACGACCCGACCCTGCCCCTGAACGCCAATGCCGGGCGCTTCCTGGTGGAGCGCACGCTGCTGGACTGGTTCGGCATGTTCCTGGTGATGCCGGTGTTCGTCCCCATCCTCATCTCCTCACAGAGCGTGGCGGGGGAGAAGGAGCGGCGCACCCTGGAGCCGCTGCTGGCCTCGCCGGTGACGGCGATGGAGCTGGTGGCGGGCAAGAGCCTGGCCTCGCTGGTGCCGGCGCTGATCATCACGTGGATGGCCTTCGTGCTGCTGTGCGTCGGAGTGGACGTGGTGGCGTGGCCGCTGGGCCAGGGGCCGATGCTGCCCAACACGCTGTGGCTCTTCGGCATCCTCGTGCTGGCGCCGCTCTTCGCCTTCTTCGGCAACGGGGTGGCGGTGCTCATCTCCGCGCGCGTCGCCGAGGCTCGCACCGCGCAGCAGATCGCCGCGCTCATCGTGCTCCCGCTCGTGGGGCTGGTGGCCGGCCAGGTGGCGGGCTTCCTGCACGCCGGGCCGGTGTACTACGCGGTGCAGGGCGGGGTGGTCCTGCTGCTCGACGTGGCCCTGCTGTGGGCGAGTATCCGCCTGCTGGACCGGGAGCGGCTGATCAGCCGCTGGGGGTAGCCGGGCGGACAGGGGAATGCCGGGTTGACTGGCCAAGGGTGCGTAACCTCTGGCATGTTCCCAGGACAAGCCGGGTGCGGGGCGATCAACGGGCATGCAATAGACCCGGTCGCTATGCGTTAGAGGGGTAGGCGGCGTGGCTCCCGGTAGTCGACGCGGTCTCTGGAGGCGACGAAAGCACGATGGGATTCTTCGGTACGATCAAGGACGAGGCGAAGCGTAACTTCATTGCGCGCGCTGACGAGGCGAAGGGCGAGATTGTCTACAAGTATCCGGAGAAGAACATCCGGATGCTCACCCAGCTCACCGTCGATGCGGACGAGATCGCACTGTTCGTGAAGGACGGGAAGGTGGAGGGCAAGCTGGGGCCGGGGCGGCACCAGCTGGACACCAGCAACATCCCGTTCCTGTCGCGGCTGGTGGAGGGCTTCACCGGCGGCAACATGTTCATGGCCGAGGTCTTCTTCGTCTCCACGCGCGAGTTCACGGGCGTGAAGTTCGGCGGCCCCATCGGTGACGTGCGCGACCCGGAGACGGGGCTGGGCATTGGCACCATGGTGTACGGCGACTTTTCCGTCCGGGTGACGGAGCCGGAGAAGCTCGTGGTGGGCCTGGTGGGTATGGGCCGCACCAGCAACGCGGACTTCCTGGGCTGGTTCAAGAACCAGGTACTCAAGGTGACGCGTGACCGTATCGCCGAGCTTCTGGTGAAGAAGCGCTGGCCGCTGCTGGACGTGACGAGCGGCGCGTACACGGAGGAGATCGAGAACGAGGTGATCGCCGGCCTGAAGCCGCACGTGGACACCTACGGCATGACCGTGGTGCGGATGGGCAACTTCCACGTCAGCATCAAGGAGGAGGACGAGGCGACGCTGAAGAAGCTGTCGAAGGACGTGGCGTACTCGCGTCTGGCGGGCGGCTTCCAGCAGTACGCGCAGGGCCAGGCGATGCTGGGCGCGGCCGAGGGCATGGCCAAGGGCGGCGACGGCAGCGGTGCCGGGGCCGGCCTGCAGGGCATGGGGATGGGCATGGGCTTCGGCATGGCCCAGATGTTCACGAACCAGCAGCAGCAGCAGCACCAGCAGCAGCAGCCGCCTCCCGCTGCGGCGGCGCCGGCGGACACGCGCACCCCGGCGCAGCGGCTGAAGGAGCTGAAGGAGCTGAAGGACGCGGGCGTGCTGTCGGACGATGAGTACAACGCCAAGCGCGCGGAGCTGATGAAGCTGCTGTAGCCCGCGGCTGACGGTGCCCCACTTGCCCCAAAATCCCCTCTCCCCCCGGGAGAGGGACGGGGTGAGGGTGCCGGTAACCCCGAGTTGTACCCCGAGGCCTCCGCCCGTGTTTCCGGGCGGGGGCCTCTGTGTTCCTACCGCCGGGACTTATGTCCGTGGCCCGTGCGGAAGCCGTCCTTCTTCCTGGGGGCGGAGGCCTTGCTCTTCTTCGAGGCGCGGGCCTGGCGGGACTCGGGCTTGCGGACCTTCGAGGCCTTCGGCTTCGCCGGGCGCGTGGCCGCCGGAGTGGGCTGGGGCGCGGATGCGGGGGCGGGCGTCACGGGCGTGGCCGGAGGGGGCTCGGCGGCGGGGGCCTGCTCGGGGGCCGCCGGGGTGTTCTCGGGAGAGGCCGGGGCCGTGGGCTCCGGGGCCGCGGGCGTGGCGGAGCCCTCGTCACGGGCATCCAGCTTGATGGGGACGCCCAGGGTGGTGCCCAGCCGCAGCAGCAGCACGTCCGGGGAGATGCCCTTCTCCCCCACGCGCTCGGCCACCTCGCGCGCGGAGAGCGCGTTGCCGTGGGCCCACAGCTCCTGGAGGAACTTCCCGGCGTCCGGCTCGTGCCACCAGGAGGGTCCGAAGCGCGCCTTGAGCTGACCCTGCAGCTGGCCCGCGAGGAACCACGCGCGGAAGTTGTCCGCGGACTGGAAGAAGTCCTCCTGCTCCATGAGGTAGCGCGCCACGTCGTCCTTCGTCGCGGGCATCTCGTCCACGCGCTCGAGCATGGCCTTGTACAGCTCGCGGGCATCCACGCCCTCCTCCTGCCGGTGCAGCGCGAGCTGGTACAGCAGCCGGCCCGCGGCGCGGCGGATGAGGAACAGCTTGTGGGCGCTCGTGGCCGCCAGGTACGTGGCCCGGTCCTTCCCCGTCAGCCCCGCGTGCTCCTCCAGCCACACCGGGTCCTCCACCAGGTCCTCGAAGAGGGCCGCGTACGCCTCGGTGACGGTGGGGTTGCCCAGCTTGGCCAGCTCGAAGCGCGGCTCCTTCGTGTACGCGTAGTGCAGCGTGTGGCCGAACTCGTGCAACAGCCGCGACTGCTCCAGCGCGCCGTCCACGGGCCGCACCGACAGCCGCACGTCCCCGGGCACCTCGATGCCCAGCGACAGCGGGCGCGGGTTCTTGCGCTTCACGCCCTCGCGCGCGTCGATGCGCACGTTCTTCATGCCGCCCAGGTCGATGCCCATCCCCGACAGCGTGCCGTGCGCGCGTAGCAGCAGCTCGCCCTTGGGGAAGAAGCCATCCACCTCGCGCGGGCGGAACAGCCGCGGCAGATCCGCCCGGGTGAGGTTCGTGAAGGGCATCCCCAGCTCGCGCTGGGCCAGCCGCTCCATCACGTCCTTGTAGGGCGCCTCGGTGGCCTGCAGCACCTCCTCGGCCAGCAGGGCCAGCCGGCCCAGGTCCGCCTGCCTCAGCTCACCGCCAAAGGCCTCGTACGAGGGATAGCCCAGCTCGCGTACCAGCTCCTCCGTGCGCTGCTCGCGCCGCTGGATGAGCGGGTCGAGCCGCTCCAGGGCGGGCGTGGCGGCGGTGTAGAGGGCCTGGCGCTTCGGCGCGCTGCGCTCGTTGGCGAGCAACCGCTCCAGCTCGCTCCAGCGCACCTCGCGGCCGTCCACCTGGAAGGTCAGTGACGCCTCCAGGTTGGCGATGGCGTCGTTCACCTCGGAGAGCTGCTGCGACAGGTACTCGCCCGCGAAGTGCGACTGGAGCGCGGTGAGGGCGCGCAGCTCGCGCGGCTCCGTGGTGCGCTGGCGCAGCCGGTCGATCTTCCGGATGTTGTCGAGGCTGAACAGCGTCTCCTTGCCCACGTACGTGGAGGCCACGTCCGCGCGGGCTCCCTCGGACCAGTAGCTCCACACGAGCAGGTCCTGCGCCTTGAGCAGGGCCGCCGCGTCGGAGGCGAGCCGCGCCACGTCGGAGGCGAGCTGTTGCTCCTCGGTGAGAGGGGGAGGCGCCTTGGGCGTGGTGACGCACCCACCGAGGGTGCCGAGGCTGAGGGTCAGGAGGAGTGCGGGAAGCCTTGGGCGCATGGGACGCGCAATGTAACTTCCGCGGCGCTCATGCCCAATCCTGTACAGTGGCGCTCGGCCGTCGGCCGGCAGGCGCTCTACGGAGCCCTCCGCCGTTTCTTCACCCAGCTCGGCTACCTTGAGGTGGACACCCCGCTGCTCATCCCCACCCCGGGGATGGAGCCCCATATCACCGCCTTCGAGGCCCCCTTCGTCCCCGAGACGGACGTGGGCCAGCGCCGCCCCCTCTACCTGCACACCAGCCCCGAGTACGCCATGAAGCGGCTGCTCGCCGATGGAGCAGGCCCCCTCTTCCAGATTTGCAAGGTATTCAGGAACGGGGAGGTCTCGAAGACCCACAACCCCGAGTTCACCATGCTGGAGTTCTACCGGCCCCGGGCGGACTACCACGCCATCATGGCGGACCTGGAGGGGGCGCTGGCGGAGGCGGACCAGGCGGTGGGGGGTGATGGCTTCTTCCGCCGCACGCCCTACGAGCGGCTGTCCGTGCGGGACGCGGTGCTGCGGGAGACGGGCGTGGACCTCCGGGCCTGTGCGGACGGGCCCTCGCTGAAGCGGGCGGCGGAGGCGGCCGGGGTGCGCACGGGGGATGCCACCAGCTTCGACGACGTCTTCTTCCACCTCTTCCTGCAGAAGGTGGAGGGGAAGCTGGGGTGGGAGCGGCCGACCTACCTGACGGAGTACCCCGCCTCCATGGCCTCGCTGGCGCGGCTCAAGCCGGGAGAGCCGGCGGTGGCCGAGCGCACGGAGCTGTATGCCCGGGGGCTGGAGCTGGCCAACGGCTTCTCCGAGCTGACGGATGCGGTGGAGCAGCGTGCCCGCCTGGTCGAGGAACAGGAGTTCCGGCGCAATGCGGGCCGGGCCGTGTATCCACTGGACGAGCGGTTCCTCGACGCGGTAGGCCGCATGCCACCCTCGGCGGGGATCGCCGTGGGGCTGGATCGTATCCTGATGCTGTTGCTGGGCGTGGAGTCCATCTCGGATGTCCTCCTGTTCCCGGCACACGAATTCGTCTGAGAAGTGACATGGCCACCAAGAAGCCGCAGACCCACAGTTTCCAGGCCCACCCCTGGCACGGCATTTCCCCGGGCGACGAGGTCCCCGAGGTCGTCACCACGTACATCGAGATGGTGCCCACCGACACGGTGAAGTACGAGCTCGACAAGGACTCGGGCATCCTGCGCCTGGACCGGCCGCAGCAGTTCTCCAGCCAGTGCCCCACGCTCTACGGCTTCATCCCGCAGACGTACTGTGACGAGCTGGTGGCGAAGCGCTGCGCCGAGCGCACCGGAAACAAGGGCATCAAGGGCGATGGGGATCCGCTCGACATCTGCGTGCTGACGGAGAAGGTGATTCCGAGCGGCGCACTGCTGGTGCGCGCGGTGCCGGTGGGCGGCTTCCGCATGGTCGATGGCAACGAGGCGGACGACAAGATCATCGCCGTGCTGGAGTCGGACCTCGTCTACGGGGCGCTGCAGCACGTGGCGCAGTTGCCGACCACGCTCGTCGAGCGCCTCAAGCACTACTTCCTCACGTACAAGCAGATTCCCAGCCAGGCCAAGCGCGCGGTGGAGATCGTCGAGATGTACGATCGGAGCGAGGCGCACGAGGTCATCATGCGCAGCATGAAGGACTACCAGCGCGTGTACGGCCAGGGCACGTCCTCGCCCGCGCGCAAGCCACGCGGCCGCAAGGGGTAGGCGTGATTTGCCCACGGTGACGGGGCGGGATAGAAGCCCCGCCCCATGCGATTCCCCGTCCGCGTACTCGTTGCCTTGTTGAGCAGTGCTTCCCTGTGGGGTTGTGAGCAGGCGAAGCCGGAGCCCACGTTCGACTACGGGCCCAAGCGCGGGCTCGTGGTGCAACTGCGGAACGCGCTCGAGAAGGAGCCCTGCGATCGGACGAAGGCGGTGCAGTACACCCAGACCGTGTTCTCCGCCGGGGATTGGCGGGGAAGCATCCAGTTCACCGACGGTTTCATCTCGCGGTGCGGGAAGTTTCCCCAGCTCCGGTCCATCACCTACTCGGCGCACATGCAGCTGAGCGAGTTCGACCTCGCCATCCGGGATGCCACGGAGCTCATCGACAGCGCGCCGGGTAACGCCGGGTACTGGGTATGGCGCGCCATGGCCCACCAGTCGCTGCAGAAGTCCGAGCAGGCCCTGGCGGACTTCCAGCAGGCCTTCCGCCTCCAGCCGGAGCAGTTCCAGGTGGCCAACCAGCTGGCCGCCGCCTACGAGCGGCTGGACCGGCCGTGTGACGGCCACCTCGCGCTGCTGGAGCATCAGCAGTCCAACATCGAGTCCCTCAGACGGCCCGAGGTGAGGAATCGGATTTCGCAGCTGGCGGCCATGGGCTGCGAGCTCGGGAAGGGCAGGGCGGTGGTGCCGGTCAGCAAGACGGGCACCCTGTGGGTGGAGCCGCTGGTCGATGGCAAGCGGGGCCGGTTCATCCTGGACACCGGGGCGAACCTGGTGGCCGTCTCGCGGGCGTTCGCGGACCAGCTCGGGTTGAAGCTCGAGGGGGCCCGGACGATGTCGTTCCGCACGGCCAATGGCCTCATCCAGGCTCCGGTGGTCCGGGTTCCGAGCATCGCGCTCCAGGGCGCCCGGGCCGAGAACGTCGAGGTGGCCGTCATGTCCACCCTGCCTCCGGACGTGGATGGACTGTTGGGGCTCGGCTTCCTGGCGCGCTTCGAGATGAAGCTCGATGCCAAGGCGGGACGATTCGAGCTCTCGGAGCGTAAGCGCTAACGCACTTCGAGCAGCCGCACGCGCTTGTAGAGACGGCGATCGAGCGGCATCCGCATGTCCGTGAGATTCATCTCCGCGTCGAACTCGAGGCTGAGGGTGGGCACGGGCGGGCTGATGGAGATGATGAGCTCGATCTGCCACAGGCTCGCCAGCTGCGTGCGGCCCTGGAGGGCCTCGGGCGGTGGAACGGGGAGTCTCGCGGCGGCGGCGCGGATGTCGGCCACTGCCTCCCGGTCTATCTGGAGGTCATTGCTGGGCGTGACGAGCTCCACGCTGAGCAACCGTCCCGCGGTGTCCTGCACCACGCGCACCGTGGCGCGGCGGGTGGAGCGGAACTGCTCCTTCATCTGCCGGCGCAACGTGCGGCGCGCTTCGAGCGATGGGTCCCCTCCAGGCGGCAGCCGGTCGTAGGCCTCCGGCGTATCGGCGTCGAGCGCCGAGCCCGTGTTCGCGTAGGCCGCCGCTTTGTCCGACCAGACCCGCATCCACTCCGCGGAATTGCCGCGGGTCTGATCGAGAAAGCCCTTGATGCCCTTGGCGCTGACGGCGCGCTCGGCATCCCAGTTCTTCAGCAGCGATTTGCCCAGCTCGGAGTAGTACGGGTGCACGAGCCCCCGGTCCACCTTCCCCCGGCGCACCCCCTCCATGACCATGTCGGCCACTCGCTCCTGCGGCGTGGCGGGAACGGGTACGCCGGCGTCTGGGATGTCGACTCCTCTGTCCGGGCTCCACGTCAGCGAGGGCGAGGGCAGGAGCCGGGAGGCCCCCAGGCTCGGCCCCTCGGCCCGAGGCCCGTCCGATCGCGGAATGTCACTCACGGTAGGGGTCTCGGTAACGGTAGGCGGAGGCTCGACCGGAGTGGGCGGAGACGGGGCCGGTGGTTTCAGCGCCTGCGCGACGGCCGGTGGAGGACGGCGGGGCGGCTTCGGCGGTGGGGGACTCGGGGGCAGGGACTTCGGAGGCTCAGGGGGTGGGGCCACCTCCACCTCGACGAACTGGAGCGTCGCCGGTGCGGGGGGCGGGCGGCGCTGCTCCGCGAGCGGGGAACGCCGGACCTCCATCCACAGCCACACCCCGGCGTGCAGGCCGAGGCTGAGGAGGAGCGCGAGCAACAGTCGGCGGCGGGAGTCCGGCATGCCTGACCCGATTCAACCACCTCGGCGCCCATTTGGTTAGAGTGGGCGCCCTGGAGGCAACACCATGGGGAGTTCGCTGCTCGCGACGGACGGCTACAAGTTCAGCATGGCGGAGGCTGGCTGGCCGCTTCGCCGGGAGACTTTCTATTACTCGCACCGCAAGGGCGGGCAGCAGGTGGTGCCGTTGGACCTCGAGCCCTATGTGCGCAACCTGCTCCCGGAGCCGGCCGAGAGCGACTACGTCTACCTGGCTCGCAACAGCTACGAGATGGGTGCTGGCTTCAAGGCCGCCATCCAGCGCAAGGACAGGCTGGTCATCCGCGCCCTTCCCAAAGGCGCTCGCTTCTACGCGCGCGAGCCCGTGTTCACGGTGACGGGGACCTCGGCGCTGGTGTCGTGGCTGGAGCCGTTGCTGCTCCAGCTCAACTTCCGCATCCAGATCGCCACCCAGGCGCTGGCGGACCGCGAGGCGCTGGCCAAGGCGCTCGCCGTCGTGTCGTGCGAGGAGGAGAAGCGCATCGCCCTGGAGACGCTGGACGCGGTGGGCGTGAAGCCCGTACCCATCTCCGTGGACCCCGAGGGCTACCACGCGCGCGTGGTGGCCGTGGTGCGCGAGCTGGTGAACGCGGTGCAGGACCCGAGCCGCATCTTCGAGGTAGGCCTGCGCGCGGCCACGTGCCTGGAGCAGCATGAGCTCGCCCTGCGCGCCTGCAAGGAGGCCGGGGTGACGCGCACCAGCAACGTGTACCTGGCTCAGAAGCTGGGGATGATTCCCGTGGGCACCATGGGTCACGAGCACGTGCAGCGCTACGGCTCGGACGAGGCGGCCTTCCGCGCCATCCGCGAGCGGCGGCCCGAGCGCTCCAGCTACCTGCTGGACACCTACGACACGGTGACCTCGGGCCTGCCCACGGCCTTCCGCCTCGTCCACGAGGACCCCGGGGCAGGGGACTCCATCCGCTTCGACTCGGGCGACAAGAAGAAGCAGTACGTGTTCGCCGTGTCCCGGGCGAAGGAGGAGGGCATCAAGCCGGTGTTCATCCTCGAGGACGGGCTGGACGCGCAGGCCACGCGCGAGTTCGAGGAGCTGCGGAGCCAGTACGGCTGGGAGTCCTCGAAGCAGTTCTACGGCTATGGCGGCTTCATCGTGGCGCGCACCATGGCGTGCCCCTACACGCGGGACCGGGTGGCGGCGGTGTACAAGCTGTCGCGCACGGGCCACGTGCCGACGATGAAGTTCGGCAACGAGCTGGCCGAGGGCAAGCAGAGCATCCCGGGCGTGCCGGTGGTGTTCCGCCGCCGGAGTGGCTCGGGCCCCATCGGCCTCATCGGTCAGGAGGGCGAGCCGGTGCCCGAGGGCTACGAGCTGCTCTCCGGTGCCACGCCCGAGACCGCCGCTTCCATCCCCGCTCCGGGCGAGGGGGAGCAGCGCGTCGCGTACACGCCGGCCACGCAAGCGCTCGTGGACGAGCTGCGCCACCGTCACTTCCCTCGGGGCGCCGCGCAGCAAGCCTGAGCTTCCTGGAGAACGCCATGCCTTTGCCCCTTCCCGAGTTCCATGATGAGAAGCGCGTGGGCACGCTGTACCTGGAGCGGGCCGCGCGGGTGACCGACGAGGCCCGCCGCTACGCGCTGGCCCACCAGGTGAAGCCCGCGCGCGAGGACCGGCTGCGCATCGCCGCCTTCGGTATCGACGTGCAGGTGGCCTTCTGCCAGCCCGAGGCGAGCCTCTTCGTCCCGGGCGCGGTGGAGGACTCGCAGCGCACGCTGCGCTGGCTGTACGCGAACCTGGACCGCATCACCGGGCTGGTGTTCTCCCTGGACACCCACCGTGTCTTCCAGGTGTTCCACCCCGCGTGGTGGCAGGACGCCGAGGGCCGGAATCCCCCGCCGATGACGGTGATTACGTCGGCGGACATCCGCTCGGGGAAGTGGCGGCCCACGCGTGACTCCGAGGAGAGCCTCGCCTACTGCGAGCGCCTGGAGGCCACGGGCAAGTACGTGCTGACGGTGTGGCCGTACCACGCGCTGCTCGGCGGGCTGAGCCACGCCCTGCTGCCCGCCATGATGGAGGCGAGCCTCTTCCACGCGGTGGCTCGCGACACGCAGACGCGCTTCGAGGTGAAGGGCGAAGAGCCGCTCACGGAGAACTACTCGGTGCTGTCTCCCGAGGTGACGGAGCTGCCCGGGCGCAAGGTGGGCGAGTTCAACCAGGACCTCTTCGACCACCTGCTGACGTTCGACCGCGTGTACGTCTTCGGGCAGGCGAAGTCGCACTGCGTGCTGTCGACGCTGATGGACCTGCGCAAGCACATCGAGGCGACGGACCGCTCGAAGATGGGGCGCATCCACATCCTCGAGGACGCGATGAGCCCCGTGCCGGCCCCGCCGCTGGATCCGCTGCCTCCCGGGCTGGACTTCCCGCGCGTGGCCAACGAGGCGATGCGGACGTTCCGCGAGGCCGGGATGAAGGTGGTCCGGACCACAGACCCGCTGGCCCCGTGAGGCTCAGAGGCTGAACTCGGCGAAGGGCTGCCGGCACGCGGGCCCCGCCGCTACCCACATCGTGCGGCGGGCGGGTGCCATCACCACCGTGGCCGCCGTCTCGCGCGGCATGGCCCCGGGGGCTGGCGGCGTGTCGTGCAGGCAGATGCGGCCCTCGGGCGTGCCGTGGTCCGTGAGCATCTGTTTCACCGTCTCGGGCGTGTGGTGGCCGTGGCCGGCGGCCACCAGCTCCGAGATGCGCTCCCGGCGCCCGAAGGTGCAGGGGACGTAGTGGTGGGTGACGTCCCGCTCCCGGAAGCGCTCGGACTGGTAGTGGTTGGCGTGGACGAGCACTCCTCGCTCCGGTTTCAGCAGCACGTGGTCGTCGTACGTGCTTTCGATGCCCACCACGTGCCCCTGTGCGTCCGCCAGGTGGTAGTAGCCGAAGCCCCTCGCCGTCGTGACGAGCACCTCCAGCGCCGTGGACAGGCTCGGCTGGCGCATCGCCCTGGGCAGGTACACGGACAATGGCACCAGCGAGGCGCACGGCCGTGGCTCCACGATCGTGAGGTTGGCGCAGTTGCCCACCCCGTCACTGTTGAGGTGGTAGTACGGCGAGCCGTCCAGGCACAGCGAGAGCTGCTCGCGCCCGTCCGCGTGGCGGATGCGGAGCAGGTCCATCCGCGCGCCCGGGTTCCAGTCGATCGTCTGTCCGAGCAGCGCCTGCCCATCCTTCGTGGCCTCGCCGGTGAGGGCCACGGACGTGCACATGCCGCCGATCTGCGCGTAGTTGATGGCCAGCTCCAGCATGCAGTGGAGCGCGAAGCTCTCCTCGTAGGCGAGGCCCGAGCCCTCGGCCTGTCCCCGGATGCGCTCGAGCGCCTCCGGGTCGAAGGCGCGCACGTTGGCCTCCAGCTTCATCGCCGCGCGCACCACGTCCTCCCGCGAAGCCCCCAGCGGGCTCATGGACAGGGCCAGGAAGAGATTCTCCGCCGAGGCGCGCAGGCTCTCGCGACATGCCTCTCCCCACTGGTGTCCTATCTGTCGCGGCGTCCCATGGCACTCGATGACCCGAAGCGTCTGCGTCGTCATGGGGTTCAAGGTACGCGGTGGGGTGGTGCCTCGCTTGAACGAATGCGACACGTGTGGGGGCTCCTCGCCTGTTGAGCCAAGCTAAGCAGAAACCGTGGAGAGCGACCGCCCAGCATGTGAACGGCGTTACGTTGCAGGACTAGAAGTTAGAGCGCACTCATCTCTGAGAGCAGTTCAGCAGGAACTGAAGCCTCCGCCCTCAGAGCAACTTGGGTTGTGCTGAGGGGGTGGTATCCGGAACGAGTCTGGGAGGGCGTTTCAGCGCGTCCTCAATAGCTGAGAACATGTCGTCATTAGGTGTCAAAGGGACTGGTTCAGCAAAAGCACGCGCGAGAGCCAAGTTCCCATCGGTGGGCAAATCGAACACGAAAACGCGCCGACCCAAGCTGCGGGCGTCCTCAGCGCCAGCCCAAGTTCCACTCTGCGTGAGTTTGCCGTTCGACCGACTCTCCTTCAAGCCAGTTTGCGCGACGAGCACAAAGTCCGCGAGGGCTACAATCAAGCGGTTTCGCATCATCGCAAAGCGCCCCTGCCAGCGTGACTTTGGATGGAGTTCGGACAGAAGGGCTACTTGTCCTTCGAGTAGGGCTCGATTCCGTTTGCGTACGAGCGACAATGTAGCCTTGTCAAGTAGCCCCTGAGGGAGCACGGATACTACCTCCCCGCCTGCCTCAATCGCGGACTCTTCGGCTGTTTGGTCAATACCGCGAGCGTTACCGCTTACAAGTACGTACCCCTGGCGCGCGAAAAAGGCGGCGGCACGACGCGCAGTGTCGAGGGCTTCTGGGTTGGCGTCTCGTGAACCGATGATGGCGATCGTTCGGCGTGCGTTTAGCAACTCCTCTCGGCCTGCTAGGTACAGCGTGATGGGCGTGCGTTTGGCGAGTGCGCGCTTGAAGCGTTTGGGGTACGCCGGATCACGGCCAGGTAGAACGCGCATACCCTGCGCTTCGAGTTCCTCAAGAATAAACGCTTCCTGTGCGCTGGCTTCGAATGCCTGCAAAACAGTGGCACGCAGGTCGGCCGCTACGCCAGGATAGCCACCCTCTACCCAAGCGGTGAGATTCGCCACATCCCCGTCGAGCGCTTTTGCGGCATTGAGAACCGCCATGCGCTCGTTAGGGGTGATGTGGGCGTGGGCAAGGAGATGCCAGTAGAGGGGTTCGCTCATGCGTCATTGAGGCGGGTTTTGGCGATGACCACGGCGTGCAAGGTGCCCGCCCCCGCCTTCCTCAGTACTTTACCAGCTTCGCCAAGCGAAATTCCGGTATCACACACATCATCGAGTACGATCATGTTTTTGCCCTGAACATTTGCAATGGCGGAAAATACGTTACGCAGGTTCTGACGCTTCGCCTCGCGCGAACCGAATCCCTTCTGCGCCTGCGTGGTGCGGAGCTTTCCAAGGGCTGTAATAAGAGGTTTACCTAGCTTTTTCGCCACCCGCATCGCAAGGCGCTCGACCAAACTGCCGCTCTCGGTCGGAGGCATGAACGTCACTGCATGGATGCTTGCGAGTGGCAGGCGCGCCCGCACGAGGCGCACGACAGCGTCTACCAGTTCCTCCGGAAAGTCGCCCCGCCCCTCGTATTTGCTCGCGCGGATGAGTTCTCCAATGCGCGTTCCGCCGTAGTAATCTACTGCAAACCCCGAGGCGTACACCAATTCTCCACCCTGCACGTTTTTGATGCCGAGTTTCGGAAACTCAGTGAACTGTTGCGCACTCTGCAACACATCATTGGTCAACAGCAGGGGACTTGTTGGCACACAGCGATCACAGCGCCCACACACACCAGTATCGGGGTCGCCGAGGAACTGTGTGAAGAATCGCATACGGCAATTTGCGTGCTTGGCGTATCCCTGCATGACTTCCAGTTCAAGTATGCGGCGATCGTAGGATTCGTTGATATTCAGGCCGCTAATACTCACGGGTTTGAGTAGACGGTAGTAGAGATCTTTATCCTTCGCAACGGCACCCTCAAGCAGGAGATCGGTCAGCACGCGCTTGACGATGCTTTCGCTCAGGCCGCATTGCATCGTCAATTCCTTCTGGCGGCTCGGCTGTGCCTTTAGCGCTGCGATTACTCGCTCGTAGTGCTCCTCGCGTGGCTTGCTGCTAGCAATAAAGTGTTGCTGTACCTTTGCGTCTTCGGCTTTGTACACAAGCACGACAGTTGCTGGATGAGCATCGCGTCCCGCTCGCCCAACCTCTTGGTAGTAATGGAGGGGCGACCCAGGGAATTCCGCGTGGATGACGAAGCGTACGTCCGGCTTGTCAACGCCCATTCCCAGCGCGTTCGTTGCGACAACCACTTTCAGATCGTTTGCCATGAACCGTCGTTCGATTTCTGGACGGTCAGAGCGATTCGCGTGGTAGTGCTCGGCGTTGATACCCTGCTCGCGCAGGAACTCTGCAAGCGCTTCAGTCTGTGCCTGCGTCGCCGCGTACACTATCCCTGTCCCCAAGAAGGTACGTACCAATGTCGCGACGACTGCATATTTCTCCGCCTCGTTGCCGACGTTCACAACGCGCAAGCCGAGGTTCGGACGCACGAGCGAACCTCGCATTACGCGCGTTCCTTGCCCAATCTGCCGCAGAACATCCTTTTCCACACCAAGCGTCGCGGTCGCTGTTACGGCAAGTACAGGCACCGTCTTCGGTAGGAATTGTACCACGCGCGCGATGCGCCTGTAATCAGGGCGAAAGTCGTGGCCCCACACCGAAATGCAGTGCGCCTCGTCCACCACGAGCGCTTTGATGGGAAGGTGTGGCACAAATTCCTCCCACAACTCGTTCTCGATGCGCTCGGGTGCGATTAGCAGAAGATCCACCTCGCCGCGAACTGCGCGCTCAAGGATTTCGCGGTGCACCATGCGTCGCGAGTCAAGATCATCTGCCTCACCCTGATCAGAGTTGATGTACTCGGCGCGCAACCCGAACCCGCGTGCTTTCTCAATTTGGTCACGCATGAGGGCGCGCAAGGGCGAAAACACTACAGTGAGGCCTCGTACGCGAGCGACGAACTGATACACGAGGCTCTTGCCCCAACCAGTGGGCTGGATGAGAAGAAGGCGTTCGCCCGACAACACAGAGCGGATGGCGTCTTCCTGGCCGGGCTTGAACGCGTGAAGCTTGAACTGCTCTCGCAGGATGCGGTGTAGATCGACAGGGGGCGTCACCTAATAAGTAGGAGATAGATAGGCGCGTTCGTCAAGTAGAATTACCCAAGCCGAAGCGAGCGCCGAGCCTATCTCGCAGAGACTGTTGGACTACCTTGGAAGTCCACCAAGAAGCCTCAGCTCAGGCGGCATTATCTTGTGCCTAATCGCCTGCAGAGCGGGCGCTATATCTGGAGCCTGCTCGTCTCATTCCAACACCCTCGCGGTCCTGTCGACGGAAGTCGCTCGGGGTCCGGCCCGTCAGCTCCCGGAAGTCCCTCGTCATGTGCGCGTGGTCGCCGTAGCCGATGTGGTGCGCCACCTCGGACAGCGAGCGGGTGGGGTGCTCACGCAGCGCGGACAGGGCCTCCTGGAGCCGAGTGATGCGTGTGTACGTCCTCGGCGAGAAGCCCACCCGCTCCTTGAAGGCCCGCTGCAGCGTGCGCGTACTGAGGTGGAGTGCGTCCGCCAGTGCGCCCGGGCGCAGCGGTTCCGGCCGGGCGAGCAGGTGGCGCAGTGCCCGGTCGAAGCTGTCTCCGGGCGGGTAGGGTACCCGTCGCAACAGCGGGGTGAGCTCCTCGCGCATCCGCTCCGGTGAGCCCGCGGCCAGCAGCTGTTCTCCGAGCGCGTCCACGGAGAGGCCCGCCACCTCGCGCAGCTCCACGGACCCGTTGACCAGCTCCGAGGGGCTGGCGTCCACGAGCCCGGGCATCGCCCCTGGGTGGAATTGCACGACGAGGTAGCCATGGCCCGCTCGTGATGGCACGTGGATGGTGTGCGTCAGCGGTCCGTAGAGCACGGCCCGGCAGCGCTCGTCCGACAGCTCGAGGAGCAGGTCCACGTTGGCGTCGGGGACCACCTCGTGCACGTGGGAGACGGAGGCCTCCGGCGGCACCCACATCAGGAACTCCACCCGCTCCGCCAGCGGGGCGGGGGCGGGCATCCAATGCGTCCACCGAGAGGGCGGCGTCGTGGCGGGCATGACCGGAATATAGTCCCGGGCCCGGCCCATGACCTCCCTGGACAAGAAGACCCGAGGACGCACCTCGCACGGGCGCTTGCGAGCACTCGACGTGTACCTGCTCCACCGGGAGCGAGACCTGCTGCTCCGGAGCGAGGGTGCCTGGGCGCGGGCCGCCTTCGTGGACGTCGGTTTCGGCGAGCACCCGTGGACCACGCTCGAGAGCGCCGAGGCCTTCCGCGAGCTCCACCCGGGTCTCCCCGTGGTGGGCGTGGAACTGGAGTCCTCCCGCGTGGAGGCCGCCCAGGCCCATTCCGATGCGCTCACCGGCTTCCGGCAGGGCGGCTTCGAGCTGCCCTTGCTGCCCGGAGAGAGCGTCCGCCTCATCCGTGCCATGAACCTGCTGCGCGGCTACCGCCCCGAGGAGGTGCCCGGCATCCACCAGAAGCTGGGTGGGGCGCTGCTCGAAGGAGGGCTGCTCGTCGAGGGCAGCACGGACACACCCGGGGCCGTGCTGGTGGCGCACCTGCTGCGGCGTGTCCCCGAGGGGCTCGCGCGCGAGGCCCTGCTGTTCCACACCGACTTCAGCCGGGGCTTCGCGCCCGTGCTCTTCCGCGACTGGATGCCCCGGGACTTCCGCCGCCGGGTGAAGCCCGGAGAGCCCATCCACACCTTCTTCGCGGACTGGACGGCCGCGTGGCAGGAGGCTCGCGAGGCGGGTCACACCGAGCCCCCCGAGGCCTTCCGGCACTCCGTCCTCCGGCTGGCGTCGCGAGTCGAAGGACTTGTCACGGACGCGTGGCTGCTCGACCACGGCTATCTGCTCTGGAAGCCACCGGGCGGTGTCTTCCCATGATTCCAACCCGGGGCAATCGTCTCCGGCCCAAATGCCGGTAGAATTCCTGGTTGTCCGGAGAGGAAGTCCCCCTTAAATGCCCCCCACCGTGGCCTCGAATCGCTCCGTCCTCTGGTTGCTGCTCGCCGTCCTCTCCCTTTCCTCCGTGCCGGCGTGGGCCCAGGCCTACGAAGGTGCACGCCGGGAAGAGGTGGACGCCGGTGTCCATACTCCGGTGCTGACGAAGGCGCCCGAGCTCATTCAAACCGTGGAAGCCGTCTACCCGCCCGAGGCCGCCGCGGCCGGGAAGACGGCCTCGGTGGAGATGCTCGTCACCATCGACGAGAAGGGCCAGGTGTCCGACGCGCAGGTGGTGACGCCCGTGGGCGATGGCTTCGATGAAGCGGCGCTCGCTGCGGTGCGGCAGTTCCAGTTCTCCCCGGCCGAGGTGGATGGCGCGCCCGCCCCCATTCAAATCCAGTACGTCTACAACTTCGTCCTCCAGCCGCCGAAGGTGGAGGAGTCCGCTCCGCCGCCCCCGCCCGAGGCCACCCTCACCGGACAGCTCCTGGCGCGCGGCAGCCGTTCGCGCGTGGGCGGCGCCACCGTGCGCTGTGGCGATGACCCGGAGGCCCCCGAGGCGCTCTCGGACGAGGACGGCCGCTTCACCCTGAAGGTGGTGCCCGGCACCTGTGAGGTGCGCGTGGTGGCCAACGACTTCCACCTCTTCACCACCAAGGAGGAGCTCGCCCCCAACGAGACGACGGAGGTCATCTTCTACCTGATGCCCAAGGCCCCGGGTTACGAGACGGTGGTGCGCGGTGCGCGCGAGAAGAAGGAAGTGGTGCGCCGTACCCTGGAGCGCCAGGAGCTGCAGAAGGTACCGGGCTCCTTTGGCGACCCCATCCGCGTCATCCAGAACCTGCCCGGCGTGGCGCGTGCTCCCGCCATCGCCGGCCAGCTGATCGTCCGTGGAGCCTCGCCGGACCAGACGCTCACCTTCTTCGACGGCGTGGAGGTGCCGCTGCTCTATCACCTGGGCGGTGGGCCCTCGGTGCTCAACGCCGAGTTCATCGACCGGGTGGACTTCTATCCGGGCGGTTTCGGCTCGCGCTACGGCCGGGCCATCGGCGGCGCGGTGGACGTGGCCACGCGCAAGGGCTCCTCCGACACGTTGCACGGCTCGGTGAAGGTGGACCTGCTGGACTCGGGCTTCTTCCTCGAGGCCCCCGTCACCGAGGGCATCTCCATCGCCGGTGCCGCGCGCCGCTCGTACGTGGACGTGCTCCTGCCGATGGTGCTGCCCGAGGATCCCCAGGGCGGCACGTTGCTCGTGCTGCCGCGCTACTGGGACTACCAGGTGCGCGTGGACTTCGGCGCGAAGCGGGGCAGCGAGCCAGGTCCCGGAGGACGTCATTCCGGTTACGTGATGGCCTTCGGCTCGGATGACCTGCTCAACGTGGTGGCCTCGGGAGGTGGGCGCAACCGTGACATCACCGTGGACGCGCGCACGCTCTTCCACCGCGTCAAGGGTGACTGGACGTACCGCCGTGGCAACTTCACCTCGGTGTTCACCCCGTACGCGGGCTATGACCTGGGGAGCTTCGGCTTCGGCGAGACGAAGCTGGATGCGAGCATCTGGTCGCTCGGAGCGCGCGAGGACCTGGCCCTGGAGGTGCTGCCCTGGCTCACCGCGCGCGGTGGCGCGGACGTGCGCTTCGAGCACCTGGTGGGCGAGGGGCGGGTCCCCTTCCTCGGCGGCATCCAGTATCCGGCATTCCCCGGCGGCGAGCCCAAGGTGGAGCTGCAGGACATCCGGCGCGTGGCCAACACCTTCGACGGCGCGCTCTACGCCGAGATGGACGTGAAGGCCGGGCCGGTGACGGTGACGCCCGGTCTGCGCGCCACCTACGCCCGCATCTACGGGCAGGACCGTTTCGCCTATGACCCCCGGCTCTGGGTGCGCGTGCAGCCCACTGAGAAGACGGCCTTCAAGGGCAGCCTCGGCCTCTACAGCCAGCCGCCGGAGGCCTTCAACCTGGAGCCGGCGCCGCTGGGCAACCCGGCCCTCACCCACGAGCGCTCCTTCCAGTCGAGCCTGGGCGTGGAGCAGCAGCTCACCGACATCATCAGCGTGGACGTCACCGGCTACTACAACCGGCGCTACGACCTGGTCGTCTCCCCGGGCGATACGGTGCGCAACGAGGACGGCACGCTCACGCGCTACCCGTACTCCAACCGGGGTCTGGGGCGCGCCTACGGCATGGAGGTGATGCTGCGGCACGCGGTGACGCGCGACTTCTTCGGCTGGCTGGCCTACACCCTCAACCGCTCCGAGCAGCGGCGCGTGGGCAGCAACGATTACCGCCTGACCACGTGGGACCAGACGCACATCCTCACCGCGGTGGCCAGCTACCGGCTGCCCTTTGGCTTCGAGCTGGGCGCGCGCATGCGCTACGTCACCGGCCGGCCCACCACGCCGCTGCAGCACACGTTCGACCGCTACGACGTGGACCGCAACAACTTCACGGGCACCTTCGGGCCCACCAACTCCATCCGCTTCCAGCCCTTCCACCAGTTGGATCTGCGGCTGGACAAGAACTGGATCTTCCAGAGCTGGACGCTCAACGCCTACATCGACGTGCAGAACGTCTACAACGCCTCCAACGTGGAGGCGACCTTCTACGACTACCGTGTCCGCGATCAGTTCGAGGTGCCTGGCATCCCGATCCTTCCGGTCGTCGGCGTCAAGGGGAGCTTCTGAGTCATGCGCCACCTGTCCGCCCTGTTGGGCCTGCTCCTGTGCGCCGCCTGTGTGGGGCCCGAGGACACTCCGTCGAACGTGAAGGATCTGCGCGTGCTCGCGATGCGGATGGATCCGCCCGAGCTGCTCGCCGAGACGTGCTCCACCGATCCCACGGTGCTCGTCGACACGCTGGTGCGTCCGGTGCGCCTCACCGCGCTCATTCCGGATCCAGCCGGCGAGGGCCGCGAGCTGGACTACACGCTGTGGACCTGTTCCTCGCAGGATGATGACACCTGCCGCGAGGACCGCGTGGAGCTGGCGCGCGGGGTGACGAAGGGCGGCGAGCTGGTGATCGACCTGTTCCCGGGGCCTGGCACGTCGCGGCTGGGGGACGGCACCTTCCTGGTGCAGCGGATTCTCGAGAAGGATCTCTACAACGGCCTGGGCGGCGTGCGGATGCCGCTGGTGCTGTGGGTGCGCGGCGGGGACGAGCAGATCTACGCGCAGAAGCTGATGGTGTATGGCTGCCGCTTCTTCCCGGAGATGCAGGCCAACGTGCAGCCGGAGCTGCCGGACCTGGTGCTGGCGGGCGAGCCGTGGGTGGCGGGCGTGCCGCGCGAGTTGTCCGGCCCGGGCCCCTTCGAGGTGACGGTGCCGGATCTCACCGGGCGGGAGGAGGCGTACGTGGTGCCCTCCTTCGAGCTGAAGCCGGTGAATCTCCAGGAGGCGTGGGAGGTGGCGTGGCACGCCACGCTGGGGTCCTTCTCTCCCAACACGACGGGCGGGGCGGACCTCGGCGGTGGGGTGGCGCGGCACCGGGTGGAGTGGACGCCTCCGCGCAACGCGCAGGCCCAGGAGGTTCGCTTCTGGGTGGTGGCGCGTGATGGGCGCGGTGGCATGTCCTGGCTGGAGCGCACGGTGAAGTACACGCCGTGAGCCGTGGCCCCTGGGCTCCGCGTGCTCAGGGCGCCGCCGTCAGTGAGAGCTCCTGGAGGGCCGCGGCTTCCGGGACGAGGCGCAGCGTGTCTCCCTCGGCGGGTTGGAGCTTCAACGCGGTGGGGAGCAGCACCTCGCGCTCGGGGTAGAGCGGGGGGAGGGTGGTGGGCCACGTGCCGTGCTCGGCGCGGTGGGCCTTCACCAGGGCCAGCGCGAGCAGCAGGTCCACCCGGGCCCTTTGCCCGTCCACCTGGGTGGCGGACTTCTCGTAGCGCGACGTCCATGCGTCATGGGGGGTACCCACGTACCACAGGCTCCCAGAAAGCCGCTCCAGTGCCACCAGCCGGGCGAGGCGTTGCTCTGAAGGGAGATCCATGATCGGTGCGACTTGCTGGAGGTACTCCATCAAGATGGGCCAGTCGTGCAGCAGGTAGAGGGCCTCGAAGCGGGGCTGTATGCAGCTGACGGAGGGATGGAGGGCTCGGTATTTGGCTCCCTCCGGGAGCGCCTCGAGCTGCTCCGGGGCGAGCATCTCGCTGACCACGTTGAGGGGGAGCGAGACGCTCTCCTCGCGCACGGCCCGGGAGAGGGGGCGCAGTCCCTCTCGGAGCCGCCGGAGTGCCTGCGTGGACTGCTTCTGATCCTCGGGGGTGGCACGGCCGAGTGCATCGGCACATGGGAGGAACAGGGACTCGTAACCCGAGGCGGAGACCTGCGCGCCAAAAGCTCCGGTCCCGTAGGCCACATCCCGCGCGAGCGCGAGCCCGTCCAGGCAGGTCTCCAGCGCGGCGTCGGCCTGCCCGTCCTCGAGCTGTCTCCGGACCTCCAATGTGGCGAACCCGAGGACACTCGAGAGCATGTTGTCTGACCACCGATGGTTGGGCGTGTCGAGCTCTCCCAGTCCCCTGGGCAGTCCTCCCAGCTCGGCTCGGGAGGCCCGGAGCGCGCGCTGTATCAACAGCCTGTCCTGCTCGAACAGCTCACGGTAGGAGCCTGGCAGCTCCGAGAGGGGGCGCCTGCCATGCTGGACGTCTTCGTACTCTTGGAGCAGCGTGTTGTCGCTGCTCAGCATGCTGCTATCCGCGTAGAGGCTGCTGAGCTCCGGCATGAGCGGCTCGAGTGCCTCGCGGAGCGTGCCGGGCAAGGGCGGGGCCGAGTGAGAGGGGCGTACCACCCGCTCGGAGGCGGAGGTGAGGGCCCAGGCCTCGGCGATCAGCACGTCACCCGCCTGACGGGAGCGATACTGCAATCGCCAGTAGATACCGAGGAGCGTCACCAGCACCAGGAGGACGCAGCCCACCAGGATGCTGAAGATCGTCCGGACCGGGCTGTTCGCCTTCATTCCGTGGCCTCACGCGTGCGAAGGAGTGGTCTCATGGTGGGCTCCGAGTCTACCGCCGCCGGGCGGCCCACCATGCACCGGCGTGGCGCAGGGCCTCGGCATGGGAAACACCGGGTGGCGCGAGCGCGGACACCTCCACCACCTCGTCGAAGGGCCCACTCTCCGTGCCGGGCACGACGGCTCCCGCGAACATCACCGTGTGCTTGCCGAGCGTCCGAGCCTCCTTCGCCAGCGAGCCAGGGCCCTTGCCGAGCGCCGTCTGCCGGTCGAAGCGTCCCTCTCCAGTGAGCACGGCCTGCGCGGCGGCGAGCCGCTCGGACAGCCGGAGCGTCCGGGCCACCAGCTCGTATCCGGAGACGATCTTCCCACTGGCCAGGGCCAGGAGCCCGTAACCGAAGCCTCCCGCCGCCCCCGCGCCTGGCGTCTGGGCGAGTCCGGGGGCGACGGCCTCGGCGAGCCTGGCCAGGGCCGACTCCAGCTCGACGACAGTGGCCGCGTCAGCGCCCTTCTGGGGCCCGAAGAGGTACGAGGCTCCGTCCGGTCCCAGCAGCGGCGCGGTGACATCCGTGGCCACCAGCAGCTCCACCTTCGAGAGCCGTGGATGCCGTCCGCTCGTGTCCACCCGTGCGAGCCGCCGTAGCGCGGCCCCGCCCGGAGGCAAGGGCGCACCGTGTGCATCGAGGAACCGGAACCCGAGCGCAGTGAGCGCCCCCGTGCCTCCGTCATTCGTGGCGCTGCCCCCGAGCCCGAGGATGAGCCGCTCGCAACCCCGCTCCAGCGCCGCGCGCATCAGCTCGCCGGTGCCTTCGGTGGTGGTTCGCCGGGGGTCTCGCTCACCCGGCGCGAGCAGGGTCAGCCCGGAGGCCGCGGCCATCTCGATGACGGCCGTGCGCCCTGAGTCCAGCAGCCCGTAGGTGGCTCGCACGGGAGCGCCGAGCGGCCCCGGGACGGTGCACGTCACCCGCTCGCCGCCCACGCCCGCGAGCAGCGCGTCCACCGTGCCCGGCCCACCGTCCGCGAGCGGCGCCACGTCCAACTCCACGCCGGGCGCGCTCTGGCGCAACCCCTCGGCCAGGGCGGCGGCGGCCTCGGCGGCCGTGAGGGTCCCCTTGAACTCCTGGGGGGCGACGAGCCAGCGGCTCACGGCGTGGGTTCCGCCGTGCGCACCTCGGACGAGGGCTCGGGGGTGAGCAGGGGCACGTCGGTCCTCAGCTTGGAGGCCCGGGGCACGTCGGTTTTCGGCCCGGAGGTGCGCGGCTCGGAGGCGCTCGTCCCGGAGGGGCGCGGCTCGGAGGAACGGGCCTCGGACGGATGGACGATGATGTTCCCCCGGGGCGAGCCCTGGGCGACGCACTGGTAGACCAGCTTGTCCTCGATGCACTCCTCGAAGGGGTCGCACTCGCCGCGGCAGGGGAGGGGATCGCAGTAGCCGGTGGCCTCGTTGCAGGTGGTCCCCACGGGGCAGGCGGCGTAGCACCCGCCCTGTGAGCGGGAGATGGCGGACGTGCCGAGCGCCACGGCCGTGTTCAACGCGGCACTGGAAAGGGCCCCGCTGGCACTGGAGGCACAGCCGGACAGGAAGAAAACGAGGGACACGACGGCGCTGCGCCACGGCATGGAGCTCATGATTCCTCCTCGCGGAGAGAGGCCTCCGCGTGCCACTCGAGGATGGGGCGGGGTCCGGTCAACGATGGCAGCAGCCGCTGGGAGACGCGCTCCAGCCGCAGCAGCAGGGCGGTCACCGTGTCCGCTGGCTGACGCGCGGGGCCCCGGATGCGCTCGCAGAAGAAGGTGCGGCAGCCGAACGGGCGCTCCGCGTACACGGTGCAGCGCTTGCCCGCGGCGTCCAGGTAGGGACAGCCGCCGTCCTCCCTCGGAGGCGGCAGCGGATGGTGGCGGGCCAGCATCAACCACTCGGGGTACCACAGCCACGGCTGCCGCTTCGTCGTCGAGAGCTGGCAGCACTCGCCGCTCGCCGGGCACGAGAAGGGCGCGTACGCCGCATCCGCCTGCCGGTAGATGGCGCGCAGCTCCTGCAGGGCCCGCGCCTCCTCGCGCGAGCCCGGGGCCGTGGGGGCCTCGTCCGTATCGTCTTCCCAGTCGGGGTGTCGCATGGCTTCCGCGATGGGGATCATCCCACCGGGACGGGCCTGCTCACAACACGCGGAGGACGAAGCACTTCAGGTAGCGCGTCTCGCGCAGGTTGAGCAGTACGGGGTGGTCCTTGCCCGCGCCGCGCTTCTCGATGATCTGCACCCGCCGCTTCGCGTCCGCCGCCGCCGAGGCCAGCATGTCCTCGAAGCCCTGCTCGTCGATGTGGTACGTGCAGCTCGCGGAGATGAGATAGCCGCCCGGCCGCAAGAGCTGCATGGCGCGCAGGTTGATCTCCTTGTACCCGCGCAAGGCGCCCTCGATGGCGTCCTTGTTCTTCGCGAACGAGGGCGGATCCAGGACGATGGTGTCGAAGCGCCGGCCCTCGTCCACGGCATCGCGGAGGAAGTCGAAGGCGTTGGCCACCACCACTTCCACGTTGGGCAGCTTGTTGGCGGCCGCGTTCTCGCGCAGCTGGGCCGCCGCCTGCTCGGAGATCTCCACGGCGGTGACCTTCTGGGCCCGCGTGGCGAGCTGCAGCGCGAAGCCACCGACGTACGAGAAGCAGTCGAGCGCCTCGCCGAAGGCGTACTGCGAGGCCATGACGTGGTTCTCCCGCTGGTCCAGGAAGGAGCCCGTCTTCTGGCCCTCGAGCAGGTCCGCGCGCACGCGCACGAGCCCCTCGTCATAGGGCACCGGCCCGGGCTGGGTGCCGTACAGCACGCCCTTCTCCTGGGGCAGGCCCTCCAGCGCGCGCACGCCCACGTCCGAGCGGTTGACGATGGCGCGTGGCTTGAACAGCTCCACGAGCAGGTCGGTGAGGAGCTGCTTGCGCTGCTCGGTGCCGGCGACGAGGAACTGCACGCTCAGGTAATCGCCGTAGCGGTCCACCACGAGGCCGGGGATCAAATCGGCCTCACCGTGTATCACGCGGTAGGTGTTCTCCCCGGGCAGGGCGCGGCGGCGCATCGCGTCGGCCTGGGCCAGGCGCTGGCGGAAGAAGTCGGTGTCCACCGGCACGTCCTCGTAGGAGAGCCAGCGCAGCGAAATCTTGGAGTGCTTCGAATAGAAGGCCTTGCCGAGGAACCAGCCGCGGGCGTCCACGACGCGCACCACCTCGCCCCCCTGGAGGGCGGGGTCGCCGTTGAGGTCGGCGCGGTAGATCCACGGGTGGCCGGCCTGCCAGCGCTCGACGCCCCGGCGGACGAGCGAGACCTGGGGGAGCCCGTCCTGGCCGATGTCCGGGGTGGTCCGGTCCGGGGCGGGCTTCTCCGGGCGCTGGGGGGGGCGCTTGTTGCGGCCGGGGGGGCCACCGGGGCGGCGATCGTGACGGGGTCCTGAGGTTGGCTTGGGCATGGCTGGTGCGGCGTATACTCCAAACCGCGTGAGATACGACCTGCTCCTTCAATCCATGGTCCCGGGGACGCCTTTCGACAGCGCCCGGGTGGACGCTCTCCTGGAAGCCCGGGGGGCGAAGGCCCAGCCGGGCGGTGGGCGGACCTGGCTGCTGGAAAACGGCGCGGTGGAGGTGCACCCGCTGCGTGAGGGGGGCCAGTGGGTGGCCACGGAGGTGCGCATTCCCCTGGAGCACCAGAGCGAGCTCGTCCGCGAGGTGGTCTCCAAGGGGGCGGAGCTGGCCCGGGAGGCGGAGGTCCGGCTCTTCGATCCGCAGCTGGGGCGCGAGCTCAACGCCCACGACGACGGAGTGGTGGCGGACCAGTACGAGCGCACCGCGCGCTACGCGGGGGAGATGCTCGGGGTGGGCTCGGCCATGCCCATCGACACGTCCACGAGCGAGGGCTTCCAGCCGACGACGAAGTTCGTGCTCGGGGTTGGGATCTTCTTCACGCTGCTGTACCTGCTGGTCAGCTGGATGAACACGCAGCTCGGAGGCTGAAAAAGAGAAGGAGCCTCCACACGTTCCTCCGAGCGCTGACGTGCCCCAGGCGTTAGGTTGGGCAGGTGTTCAAGTACCTTCTGCTGGCGTTCACGGTCGTCCCCTTCATCGAGCTGTACCTGCTGCTGGCCATAGGCCGCGAGGTGGGCTTCTGGCCCACGGTGGCCGGGGTGCTGTTCACGGGCGTGGTCGGTGCCTGGCTGGCCAAGAAGGAGGGCCTGCGGGTGCTCCGCCGCTGGCAGGAGTCGCTCGCGCGGGGCCGCATGCCGGACGAGGGCCTGGTGGGTGGGGTGCTCGTGCTGGTGGGCGGGGTGCTGCTGGTGTCTCCGGGGGTGTTCACCGACGTCGTCGGGCTCTTCCTGCTGTTCCCGCCGACGCGGCGGCTCGTGGCCGAGCTGGTGCGCCGGAGACTCGAGCGCCGCATGGCGGAGGGCACGCTGCGCGTCACAACCTTCCAGTCGGGACCGTTCCCCGGAGGGCCATTCGGGAGTCCTTCAGGAGACCAGCCCCACGTGCCCCGAGCCTCACGGCCACGAATCGAACGGAAGCCGGGGGACGAAACCGACGCGGAGTTCACCGAGTAGGACGGGCGCAGATATCCCCTCTCCCCCCGGGAGAGGGACGGGGTGAGGGTGCCCGTCACCGTCCTGGCTGCCCGTGCCTCAGAGGACGCGCTGGTACTCGCGGACCCAGAACTTCATCACGCCCTCGCAAATATCCTCGAGCCGCTGGCACTCGAGCTCGCGGGGCTTGTCCATCTCGAGATTCGCATCCAGCAGCAGTTCCTTCCGGGCGTTCCACAGCTCGAGACGGACGTGGGTGGCATCCGCGCGAGAGGCGCGGGCATACAGCTTCAAGCGCTTACCGCGGTGCTCGAAGTCCAGCGAGAGCGGCTCCGGCTCGGAGGGCGACAGGGTGTAGACGCCCGTCACGGCGGGCACCTGGAGCAACAGCTGCACGGGGGGCCGGTGCTCGACGGGCGTCTCCAGCGCGAGCGAGTGCTGGCCGGTGATACGCACGGCCAGGAAGTCCAGGGTCTGGGGATGCTGAGGGGAGACGGGGGTGACGGTGAGCAGCTTCCGCGAGCCCTCGATACGGGCAATGACTTCCTCCCGGTTGCGGATGTCGCCGGAGCAGCGCTTTTCGTCAGCGCAGTCGACGGAGAGGCGCCAGTCGGCGCGGGCATCGGGGCAGTCCTTGGGGACCTCGAGCTGGGCCTGGGCCTTGGGGGTGAGGACGAGGCTCTGGGTGCTCGGGGTGCGGCAGACGAAGTCCACGTCCACGGCGAGCGCGGTCACCTGGACGGGAGGGGAAGGGGACTCCTTCTTCGGATTCTGGGTCCCATCCGCTGAGAGCAGCAGGGCGAGCACGGAGAGGGCGGAGAACATGGCCCCGGTCTAACACGGGACGTACGCTCCGCCCTCTTCTGGTCCACGCTTACGGCGGCGGACCGAAGGAGCCGCTGCCTGGGAACACCGTTGGATCAGGTGCCATAGCAAACCGTCGTGTTGTCCCCGGTCGTGCCATCGCCGGGCTTCCTGCAATCTGAGGTGTGCAGGTAGCCGCCAAAGGTGAACCCGGTCGGGCACGCGACGATGCCACAGATCTGCCGGTCCCAGGTCGTGGCGACGATCCGCCTGCAAGCGGTGGAGTTCTTTTGAGTGGGGGCCGCGCCCGAGGGCTCACATCCCGAGTCGGTACGATAGGCCACGACGGAATAGCCATCGGGACAGCCGATGCCACAGGTGATGAATGTATAGTCGTTACCCGGCAAGGCCGGGTAACCGGTCTTGTTCGGCTGCGTTCCCCCATTGGACGAGGTGACCGCATCGCAATACCTGTTTATGGAATACCCGGCGACGTAGTGGCCGGCCGTCAGGTAGTCGCCCAGTCCACAGGCCGCATAGCCACCGCTCGTGATGGGGGTGCAACCCGTTCCATTCACCGAGGTATACGAACTTCCGGTGGAGGGGCAGGGGCCACAACCGCTACTGCCGTAACATCCATAGCCCGTGGGAGCGTAGCCGGAGGGGCAGATCAGACCACAGACGGCGATATCCAACGCGGACTGCACCGTGGCGAGAGACTCCTCCTCGACAGGAATCTCCTCCACCGTGGAGGTTTCTCCGCATGCCGCCAACAGGAGCATCAGGCAGGGAATCGCCAACAGGTTCTTCATGTCACAGCCCTTCGGGTAGGTGCTTCCAAGGTGTGGATGCACGGGTGTGACCTGCTTCTTAGGGCAGCCTGCGCGCCCATGCAGTGAACTGGTTCATATGCACAGTCTTTTGGAGCGGGCCTTCCAGCAAGGCGTCTGCCGCATCTGAGCCCGCGGTTCAGCGGCCCCCGGCGCGAGGCGCCACCATGCGCCAGCAGCGGTGGATCTCCTTGCGCTGGAAGTCCTCGGGGATGGAGCCGGGCGTGAGCTCCTCCACCGACTCGTAGCCGCGGACGGCGGTGTCCTTCAGCTCGAAGCCGAGGAAGTTGGTGGAGAAGTAGAGGATGCCGCCGGGGTTCAGCAGCTCGCGGATGCCCTCCAGCATGCGCACGTGGTCGCGCTGCACGTTGAAGGTGCCCTGCATCTTCTTCGAGGTGGAGAAGGAGGGCGGATCGCACACCACCAGATCGAAGGTCTGCTCGGGGTCCTGGCGCTGGTCCTGGGCCCAGGCCATGGCATCGGCGCGCAGCAGGGCGTGGCGCGGGTCCGACAGCCCGTTGAGCGCGAGGTTCTCCTCGGCCCAGTCCAGGTAGGTGTTGGACAAATCCACACTGAGGGTGACGGCGGTACCCGTCCTCCTCCGGCCGATGGCGGAACCTCCTGCCCGGCGCCTCCTGCTGGGGACGCGGGCACGCCGCCGTCTCCCGGGGACGCGGGCACGCCGGGCGGTTGCGTGCGCAACACGGACTGTGCCTCGGGCAGCTACTGCATCAACGGCGCCTGCCTCAGTGGCTGCTCCTACGACTCGCAGTGCGCCTCCACGGAGACGTGCGCGAGTGGCCTGTGCCGTCCGCGCCCGTCCCCCGCGTGCACCAGCGCGGCGCAGTGCACCACCGGCTCGGACTGCGTGGACGGTGCCTGCCGCTCGCCCTGCACCTCCAGCACCGCGTGCCCCAGCGGCTCCGTGTGCAGGATTGGCTACTGCATGCCCTCGACCACCCCGAGCAGCGGCAAGACGTGCTCCGTCAACTGCGACTGTCCCTCGGGCGAGCGCTGCGTGGAAGGCGTCTGCCGCATCTGAGCGCCGGGGTTCATCAGTTCCCGGATGCCCTCCAGCGAGCACGAGGGCAGAGACATGGTCCCGGTCTAGCACGGGACGTATGCTCCGCCCTCTTCTGGTCCACGCTTACGGCGGCGGACCGAAGGATCCGCTGCCTGGGAACGCCGTTGGATCAGATGCCATTGCAAATCGTCGTGTTGTCCCCGGTCGTGCTATCGCCGGGCTGCCTGCAAGCTGAGGTGTGCAGGTAGCCGCCAAAGGTGAACCCGGACGGGCACCCGACGATGCCACAGATCTGCTGGTCCCAGGTCGGGTCGACGATCCGCCTGCAAGAGGTGGAGTTCTTTTGAGTGGGGGTCGCGCCCGAGGGGTCACATCCCGAGTCGGTACGATAGCTCAAGACAGAATAGCCAGCGGGACAGCCCATGCCACAGGCGGTGAATGTATAGTCGTCACCCGGCAAGGCCGGGTAACCGGTCTTGTTCGGCTTCGTTCCCCCATTGGACGAGGTGACCGCATCGCAATACCTGCTGATGACATATCCGGAGATGTAGTGGCCGGCCGACATATAGTCGCCGAGGCCACAGGCCGCATAGCCTTTGTCCACTTTGATGAGGGTGCAACCCGTTCCATTCACCGTGGTATACTTATCTCCGGTGGAGGGGCAGGGGCCACAACCGCTACTGCCGTAACATCCATAGACAGTGGGAGCGTAGCCGGCGGGGCACACCAGACCACATTCGATGGTGTTTTCAGGAGGCGGGGGATCATCCAACTCGGACTGCACCGTGGCGAGAGATTCCTCCTCGCCAGGAATCTCCTCCACCGTGGAGGTACCTCCGCATGCCGCCAACAGGAACATCAGGCAGGGAATCGCCAACAGGTTCTTCATGTCACATTCCTTCGGGTAGGTGCTTCCATGGCGTGAGCCCGCCCCTGTGATGAGTGTCCACCACGGGGCGGCTCTTGGATGCACGGGTGTAACCTGCTTCTTAGGGCGGCCTGTGCGCCAATGCAGTGACTTGGTTCACAGCACGGTCTTTTGGAGTGGGCCTTCCAGCTAAGGGGTTTGCCGTATCTGAGCCTGCGGCTCAGCGGACCCCGGCGCGAGGCGCCACCATGCGCCAGCAGCGGTGGATCTCCTTGCGCTGGAAGTCCTCGGGGATGGAGCCGGGCGTGAGCTCCTCCACCGACTCGTAGCCGCGGACGGCGGTGTCCTTCAGCTCGAAGCCGAGGAAGTTGGTGGAGAAGTAGAGGACGCCGCCGGGATTCATCAGCTCCCGGATGCCCTCCAGCATGCGCACGTGGTCGCGCTGCACGTTGAAGGTGCCCTGCATCTTCTTCGAGGTGGAGAAGGAAGGCGGATCGCACACCACCAGATCGAAGGTCTGCTCGGGCTCCTGGCGCTGGTCCTGGACCCAGGCCATGGCATCGGCGCGCAGCAGGGCGTGGCGCGGGTCCGACAGCCCGTTGAGCGCGAGGTTCTCCTCGGCCCAGTCCAGGTAGGTGTTGGACAGGTCCACACTGAGGGTGCGGGAAGCCCCGCCCGCGGCGGCGTACACGGTGAAGGCGCCCGTGTAGCAGAAGAGGTTGAGGAAGCTCTTCCCCTTCGCCTCGTCACGCACCCGGGCGCGCGTGAGCCGGTGGTCCATGAAGAGGCCGGTGTCCAGGTAGTCGCCGAGGTTCACCCAGAACTTCAGCCCCTGCTCCTCCACCACGAGGCGCTCGGTGCCCTCGCCGACCCGGCCGTACTGCGAGCGGCCCCAGGGCTGGGGCAGGTGCGTCTTCACGTGGACGCGCTCGGGGGGCACCTCCAGCACGGTGCTCACCGCGGCGAGCACCTCGGCCCGCTGCTCCTCCAGGCTCTTGAGGGCCCGGCGGCGGGGGTACTCCACCAGGTGCACCCGGTCCGCGTAGAGGTCCACCGCGTAGGTGTACTCGGGGACGTCCCGGTCGTACACGCGGAAGGCGGTGAGCCCGCGAGCCTTGGCCCACTTGCGAAAGTGCTTCACGTTCTTGCGCAGGCGGTTCTCGAACATCCCCACCGCCGTTCCGCTGCCCTGCGTCATGACTGCCCTGTCCTCTCCCGTACGGCCACGGCCCTCTCTTCTCCGACTCCCCGCCCTGGGGCAAGTCTTCCGGACGGGCGGCTGGGCCCGGCTGACACTCCCGGGGGGAAGGGGAGTGTGATAGGCCCCCGGCCATGCGCTTCGATACCCTCGCCATCCATGCCGGCCAGGAGCCGGATCCCACGACGGGCGCCATCATGACGCCGGTCTACCTGACCTCCACCTACGTCCAGGCGGGCCCCGGGGAGCACAAGGGCTTCGAGTACAGCCGGACCCAGAATCCCACCCGCAACGCGCTCCAGGACTGTCTGGCGGCGCTGGAAGGGGCGAAGCATGGCCTCGCGTTCGCCTCGGGTCTGGCGGGCTCGGACATGCTGATGCACATGCTGGAGTCCGGGGACCACGTGGTGGTGTCCGACGACGTGTACGGCGGCACCTTCCGCATCTTCGACAAGGTCTTCCGGCGCCACGGCCTGAACTTCTCCTGGGTGGACCTGTCCAACCCGGACAACTTCGAGAAGGCCATCACCCCGAAGACGAAGATGGTGTGGGTGGAGTCGCCCACCAACCCGATGCTCAAGCTGATCGACCTGGCGCGCATCGCGGAGACGGCGAAGAAGCGGAACATCCTCTCGGTGTGCGACAACACGTTCATGACGCCGTACTTCCAGCGTCCGATGGACCTGGGGTTCGACGTGGTGACGCACTCGACGACGAAGTACATCAACGGCCACAGCGACGTGGTGGGCGGCTTCGTGTGCACCAGCAACGAGGAGCTGGCGCAGAAGATGTACTTCCTGCAGAACGCGGTGGGCGGCGTGCCGGGCCCCATGGACTGCTTCCTGGTGCTGCGCGGCGTGAAGACGCTGGGCGTGCGCATGGAGCGCCACGCGCAGAACGCGCTGAAGGTGGCCCAGTTCCTCGCCACGCACCCGAAGGTGCAGAAGGTCACCTACCCCGGCCTGGAGAGCCACCCGCAGCACGCGCTGGCGCGCAAGCAGATGAAGGGCTTCGGCGGCATGATGACCTTCGACATCAAGGGCGGGCTGGAGCCGGCGCGCAAGTTCCTCAAGACGGTGAAGATCTTCGCGTGCGCCGAGTCGCTCGGTGGCGTGGAGTCGCTCATCGAGCACCCGGCCATCATGACGCACGCGTCGGTGCCCAAGGAGACGCGCGATCAGCTGGGCATCTCGGACGGGCTCATCCGGCTGTCGGTGGGAATCGAGGACGCGCAGGACCTCGTGGATGACCTGAAGCAGGCGCTCGACGTGGCCTGAGCCTGATGTCCCCTTCGGGGCCGAGGGCCTCACGCTCCAGCGTCACGGAGCGGAGGCCCTTCGTGTTTCACGCGCGGTGATGCGCCGGGAATAACCAGTCTCTCGTACTACGAGGTTCCTTCCACCGAATTGACCAGGGAGGGGTCCTCTTTGATAAACCGGGCCGTCCACCTGACCGCGTGCCCCCGCGTGGCCGGTGTGTGCCGTGGCTCTGTTTTCATCCTCACCCGTCAGCAGTCCAGGTCCTGGACCGTCCAGGAACGCCCCATGCCCTCCGCTCGAACCCGGACGCCCTTCTTCTCCACGCTCGCCCTCGTTTCCCTTCTGGGGAGCGCGGCGTGCAACAAGCCATCCGAAGCGCCCCCTCCGGGTGGCGCCCCTCCAGCCGTGGAGGTGGGAGCGATCACGTTGCAACCCTCGAGCATTCCGGTGCTCGATGAATTGCCGGGGCGCATCGCCCCGATGCGCAGCGCCGAGGTGCGTCCGCGCGTGTCCGGCATCATCGTCGAGCGCGTCTTCCGGCAGGGCGGCAGCGTGAAGGCGGGAGATGTGCTCTTCAAGCTCGACGCGTCGATGTACGAGGTCGAGCGCGCCAGCGCGAAGGCCGTATTGGCGAGGGCCGAGGTGACGGCCTCGGAGGCCCTCCAGCAGGCGCAACGGGGCGAGAAGCTCCTGGCCGACGGTGTCGTCACCCAGGAGCAGCACGAGACGCTCCAGGCGGCCCTCCGGCGTGCCGAGGCGGATGTGGCGGCGGCCAAGGCGGCGCTGCGCCGCGCGGAGCTCAACCTGGAGTACACGACGATCCGCGCGCCCATCGGGGGAAGGATTGGCCGGGCCCTGGTGACGGAAGGCGCGCTCGTGAGCGCGGGAGATCCCACGGCGCTCGCGCTCATCCAGCAGCTCGATCCGGTCTACGTGGACTTCACCCAGCCCGCGATGGAGCTCCGCCGCCTGCGCCAGGCCCTCAAGGACGGGCACGTCCAGGGCGGCTCCTCCGAGCACGCGAACATCCAGCTGATCCTCGACGATGGTGCTCTCTATGAGAAGGCGGGGCGGCTGCTCTTCTCGGATGTCTCGGTGGATCCCGGCAGTGGCCAGGTGACGCTGCGCGGGGAGTTCCCCAATCCGGACGCGGAGCTCCTTCCTGGCATGTACGTGCGGGGACGCGTCGAGCAAGGCACCCTGAGCGAGGCGCTCGTCGTGCCCCAGCAGGCCATCCAGCGCGACAACACGGGCAAGTCCCAGGTCTTCGTGGTCTCGGGCAAGGGCACCGCCGAGGTGCGCCCGGTGCGCGTCTCCCGCACCTACCAGGAGCAGGCGGTGATTCAAGAAGGCCTGAAGGCGGGCGAGCAGGTCATCGTCGAGGGCTTCCAGAAGTTCGGCGCGGGCTCACCGGTCAGGCCCGTGGCCTGGACCACGTCTGGCGCCGGCATCCAACCCTCCCAGCCCCGATAGGGCCTACCGCCATGCCTCGTTTCTTCATCGACAGGCCCATCTTCGCCTGGGTCATCGCGCTGTTCATCATCATGGCGGGCGTGCTCGCCATCCCCAACCTGCCGGTGTCGCAGTACCCCAACGTGGCGCCGCCGCAGCTCACCCTCTCGACCTTCTACCCGGGCGCGTCGCCCGAGGACATCTACCAGAGCGTCACGCGCATCATCGAGGAGGAGCTCAACGGCACGAAGTCGTTGCTCTACTTCGAGTCGACCAGTGAAGCGACGGGTGCCATCACCATCACCGCGACCTTCGAGCCGGGGACGGACCCCGCCCTGGCCGCCGTCGAGCTCCAGAACCGCGTCAAACGGGTCGAGCCCCGGTTGCCGCTCGTCGTGATGCAGCAGGGCCTGCAGATCGACGAAGCGGGCAGTGGCTTCCTCATGCTGGTGACGTTGCGCTCCAAGGACGGCTCCATCGACGAGCTCGCCCTGGGGGATTACGTCGCGCGCAACGTGGTCAATGAGTTGCGGCGCATCCCGGGCGTGGGCCGGGCGCAGCCCTTCTCCTTCGAGCGCGCCATGCGCGTCTGGGTGGATCCCATCCGGCTGCGGGGCGTGGGTCTCACCACCCAGGACGTGATGAACGCCATTCGCGCGCAGAACGCCCAGGTCGCGGCGGGCTCGCTCGGTGCCCCCCCCGGACCGGCGACCCAGAAGGTCGCGGCGACCGTGCTGGTGAAGGGTCAGTTGACCTCGCCGGAGGAGTTCGGTGCCATCCTGCTTCGCGCGAACGCGGATGGTTCCTCCGTGCGCCTGCGGGACGTGGCCCGCGTGGAGCTGGGCGGGCAGAACTATTCCATCTCCTCACGGCTCAATGGCCAGCCGAGCGCGGCCATCGGTATCCAGCTGTCTCCCGAGGGCAATGCCCTCGCGACCTCGACGGCGATCCGCGCGAAGATGGAGGAGTTGTCCCGGTTCTTCCCGGCGGGCATCGCCTACGACATTCCGTATGACACGGCCCCGTTCGTGGGCGTGTCCATCGAGAAGGTCCTCCACACGCTCGCCGAGGCGGTGGTGCTGGTCTTCCTGGTGATGTTCCTGTTCCTCCAGAACATCCGCTACACGCTCATTCCCACCCTCGTCGTCCCCATCGCCCTGCTCGGCACCTGCGGGGTGCTGTACGCCATGGGCTTCTCCATCAACGTGCTCACCATGTTCGCCATGGTGCTCGCGATCGGCATCCTCGTGGACGACGCCATCGTGGTGATCGAGAACGTGGAGCGCATCATGAGCGAGGAGGGCCTGTCTCCGCGTGAAGCCACGCAGAAGGCCATGAAGCAGATCACGGGAGCCGTCATCGGCATCACCCTCGTGCTCAGCGCCGTCTTCGTGCCCATGGGCTTCTTCCCTGGCTCCGTCGGCGTCATCTACAAGCAGTTCTCGCTGACCATGGTGGTGTCCATCCTGTTCTCGGCGCTGCTCGCCCTGTCCCTGACGCCGGCGCTCTGCGCGACCTTCTTGAAGCCTGTCACCCGGGGGCACGCGCATGCGAGCACGGGGTTCTTCGGCTGGTTCAACCGTGGCTTCGAGCGCACGTCCAACGCCTACCGTGGGTTCGTGGGCCGCACCCTGCATCGTGCTGGCCGGTTCATGCTCATCTACGTCGCGGTGTTCGCGGCCCTCGGCTGGCTGTTCGTCCGGCTCCCCTCGTCCTTCATTCCGAGCGAGGACAAGGGCTTCCTCATCCTCGGAGTGCAGGGGCCAGCGGAGGCCACGGTCAACCGGACGCTGGACGCGGTGGTCCAGATGGAGAAGACGCTGCAGGCGGAGCCGGGCGTGGAGCGGGTCGTGGCCATCCTGGGTTTCAGCTTCTACGGCCAGGGTCAGAACGCGGCCTTGAGCTTCGCGACGTTGAAGCCCTGGTCGGAGCGAGGAGCGGAGGACAGCGCCGATGCCATCGCCGCACGGGTGAACGGGGCGGTCTCGGCGGTGCGGGATGCCTTCATCTTCGCGTTCGCGCCACCGCCCATCGAGGGACTGGGAACCACGGGGGGCTTCTCCTTCCGGCTGGAAGACCGGGCGGGCCTGGGACAGGAGGCGCTCGCCGCCGCGAGGCATCAACTGGTGGCGGCCGCCGCCCAGAGTCCCATCCTCGCCGGCGTGTCGTTCGAGGGTCTGGAGAACTCGCCGCAGGTCGAGCTCCGCATCGATCGCGAGAAGGCGAGTGCGCTCGGCATCACATTCGCCGACATCAACGAGACGCTCTCCACCAACCTGGGCTCGGCCTACTCCAGTGACTTTCCCAACGCGGGCCGGATGCAGCGGGTGATCGTCCAGGCGGATGGAAACCGGCGCATGCAGACGGAGGATGTCCTCGCGCTCAACGTACGCAACCGCGAGGGGACCCTGGTGCCCCTGTCCACCTTCGCCACGGTGGACTGGCGGATGGGGCCCTCCCAGGTGATCGGCTACAACGGCTACCCCTCGGCCCGCATTGGCGGGAGCGCGGCTCCGGGCCGTTCGAGCGGTGAAGCCATCCAGGAGATGGAGCGCCTGGCGAGCCAGCTCCCGCGCGGGTTTGGTTTCGACTGGAGCGGGCAATCGCTGCAGGAAATCCAGTCGGGCTCGCAGGCTCCGTTCCTGATCGCCCTGTCGCTGTTGTTCGTGTTCCTGTGCTTGGCGGCCCTCTATGAGAGCTGGTCCATTCCCCTGGCCGTGTTGCTCGTCGTTCCCCTGGGAGTGCTCGGCTCGGTGCTGGCCGTCATGCTCCGGGGAATGGACAACGATGTGTATTTCAAGGTCGGGCTCATCACGATCATCGGCTTGTCGGCGAAGAACGCCATTCTGATCATCGAGTTCGCCAAGGAGCTCCGGGAGCAGGGCAAGCCGCTGCTGGACGCGGCGATCGAGGCGGCGCAGCTGCGCTTCCGTCCCATCCTCATGACGTCGCTCGCCTTCACGTTGGGAGTGGTTCCGCTCGCCATCGCGAGTGGGCCCGGCGCGGCCAGCCAGCGAGCCATTGGAACGGGAGTGCTCGGGGGAATGCTATCGGCCACGGTGCTCGCGGTGATTTTCGTGCCGGTCTTCTACGTCTTCATCATGCGGCTGCTCAGCCGGCGGATCGTGACAAACACGGAGGCGAGTCTCCCCGAAGCCACGAATTGAACCATTACCCCGCCGCCCAATTTCCCCTCTCCCCCCGGGAGAGGGACGGGGTGAGGGTATCGGAAGTACCCGGGTTCAAACCCCGGCCAAGGGCCTCACGCTTCCGTGTCTGGAAGCGGAGGCCCTTCGTGTTTCACGCGGGCACCTTGAAGGATTCCAAGGATTCTCTTGATTCGTTTCCAGAGACAGGCCCAAGTAGACAGGGCTGGAGCGGTACGAAAGCGGTTTTTCACTGGAGGCAAGCCAATGAATCCTCGGACGTTGTGCTCGGTTCTGTGTCTTTCGCTGGTGGTACCGTGGATGGCCGGGTGTTTCTTCCCGTCATCTCCGGACTCCCCGCCCCTCATCGCTTTGATCTCTCCGGGGGCGGGGCCCCTGACAGGGGGGACCGAGATCACGATCATGGGGAACAACTTCAGCGACGTGGTCTCGGTCACGGTCGGGGGGAAGGAGCTCGTGGACCTCTCCGTTGTCAGCAAAGACATCATCGAGGGCAAGACGCCTCCGGGGACGGTCGGAACCTGGGACGTGGTGGTCACCACCGCTCATGGTTCCGTCACGAAGTCCGCCGCCTACCGATACACGTCAAAGTTTCCGATCCCCTATGGCACCCTGAATTCCCTGGAGTCCGGTGAGGAGCGCGTTTCGGCGGGAATCGTTGCCGACAGCAGCGGCAATGTCTTCGTGGCGGGCCATACCACCAAATACTTCCCCGGATTCATCAACATGGGGGGCACGGACCTGTTCGTCATGAAAATCGACAATGACGGAGAGCTTCTGTGGGTCCAGCAACTGGGCTCTGATGGTGACGACCGGCCTGAAGGGCTGGCATTGGATGGCGACGGCAACGTGTATGTCGTGGGTTCCTCGAGCCGGAGCTTCCCCGGATTCACCTCCCAGGGCAACGCGGATGCTTATGTCATCAAGTTCAACGGCGATGGGGCGCGTCAGTGGGTTCAGCAACTGGGTACGGCGAAGGCTGATTATGCCAAGGCGGTGGGCACTGACGGCGACGGCAATATCTACGTGGTGGGGACCACGGAGGGGAGCTTCCCGGATTTCACGAATGGGGGCCACTCAGACACGTTCGTCATGAAGCTCGGCGGCGACGGAGTGCGCCAGTGGACCCGGCAATGGGGCGGATTCGGCAACGATTCCGTGAATGGGGCGGCCACGGATCGCGCTGGCAATGTCTATGTGGTGGGTAAGGAGTTGAACGGTCATAGCACCTCGGGCAGTTATGTCCTGAAATTCGACGGAACTGGCGCGCTGATGTTCGTCAAGCAATTCGAGAGCGAGAACACCCGAGTGGCCCTTGACGACAATGGCGCCGCCTATGTGGCAGGTACAGCGGGGCGAGAGTGGCAGGTCATGAAGTTTGACGGGGCGACGGGTGCCGAGCAGTGGACCCATCCACTGGGTCTCGCCGCCAGCGCCGTGGCCGGGGTGGCGCTCGAGAAGAGTGGTCATGTCTACGTGGTGGGCGAGACCTTGACCCACTTCCCTGGTTTCGAAAAACAGGGCCAGGAGGATACGTTCGTCATGAAGATTGATAATGCCGGAGCGCGCCAGTGGGTTCAGCAAACGGGTGAAGTGGGGCGCGACCGGCCTGCCGGAGTGGTCACGGACGGCAAGGGCAACGTCTTCGTCGGCGGTTCTTCGGAAAGCATTTTCCCAGGCCGCACCAATCTCTACAATCGAACCGATGTCTTCTTGATGAAATTCAATTCGAGTGGAGAGATGTACTGACCGAACTGGCGTTGAGGCTCATGAGACTGGATGTTGAGCCATTCTCCCAGCCTGGATTGGAGCGCTGTCCGGCGGAGCCTTCAGCCAGGACAGCGCTCGGGTACCTCGAATCAGAACGGCGTCTGGCGGATGTAGTTGGCGGCCCCGCCCATCCGGGGATCATACAACCCGGGGGGGATCTCGACCGGAAGCTCCACGTTCAGCTTCGCCTCGCCCTCCTCGCTGACGCCCGCCTTCAGCGGGGTGGTGACGGTCAGCTCGAAGGCGCCCACGTTGTTGCTCTCATTGCTCTCGGAGACCACTCCATCCACGTCGGCGACCAGCAGGATGGTGTAGTTGCCCGGGGAAATGGAGGTGAAGGTGATGGGCGTGGGCGACAGAGAGGACGTGCCCGAGCCCGCCGCCACGGAAACCCCTCCAATATAGGCCAGTGGGTTGTAGCTGGCATCGGCCAGGAAGAGGCCCACCGTGGACGCGCTGCTGGCGGGGCATTGCGTGTACACATCGAACGAGATGTTGGTGGTGCCGCCGGGCTGGATCGATGCCGGGCTGAGCGTTCCCGCGGTGAAGAAGAAGTCGGGCTGCTTGGTGGTGCCCATCTGCGAGGCAGAGGACGAGACGATGTTGTTCACGTCCACCCGGCCCAGCACATACCAGGTTTGCGGCTGACACGCCGCGACGATGCTCTGCCACAGCGAATACGTATTCGACGGCAGGCCAGATGCGGAGATGAAGCGCGTCTGCGTGCCCGTGGGCGGGCTGAAGGTCCCGTGGATGTTGGGGTTGAGAGTGATCTGGAACGAGGCGAGCTGATAGACGCCGGTGCTGCCGGTCGGACTGGTCGACATGTAGAAGGTGACCTGGGCCGAGGCCAGCCCTGCCTTGCTCCCAGTCATGGTGTAGTTGATGTTGAACCCGCTGCTGATGGGATTCGCCACGGTGGAGGGGACGCTGACGGTGAGCATCTGTACCTGCGCCGAGGCGGAACCGGCTGCGAGCAAGAAAAGGATTAGAAACGGAGCAGTGGCTTTCTTTGTCATGATGCCAGCGAAACTAGCAAATCATGCCTAGCCAGTCAAAATGGGAAAACATGGTACGCAATCTCCATGGTTTGCCGCCACCGGGGGGGACGGGGTTGAATGGCGTGCGTGGACCCTTCACGCCCCAGCCAGAAAGAGGATGAGGAGGACCTGGCGGCGTTCGATCTTCCGTTCTTCCAGCGCCTCGTCGTGCAGCTCTGGGCGATGGTGCTGGGGCTCATCACCCGGCTGACGGACGCGGTGTTGCTGGTGGTGCGGCCCGCGCTGGTGCGGCCCTATGTGGGCCTGTGGCTCGCCGAGCGGCTGCGCTCGCCCTACCGGGCCCGGCGTTCCTTCGAGGTGGTGCTCGCGCTCCGGTCCACGGGCCAGCGCATGCGCGAGCTCATCTACGGGGAGACGCCCCTCATGTCGGCGCTCTGGGTGTTCCGGCGCGCTGGTGTGGGCCCGGGCAGCCGGCTGGTGGACCTGGGAGCGGGGCGGGGGCGGGTGCTGCTCGCGGCACGGTGGCTCGGGGCCGAGGCCAGGGGTGTGGAGTTGCTCGACGAGCACGTGACGCGCATGGCGCACTGGCTGGCCCCCGCCGGCATCACGCTCGTGCAGGGGGACGGGGCCCAGGCGGACCTGTCGGATGCCACCCACGTCTTCACCAACTGGCTGGCGCTCACCCCGGAGACGAAGGCCCGGTTCGTGGCGCGCTTGCGCACCTGTGCGCCCGGCACGCGCGTGCTCACGGTGATGCACCCCATCGAGGCGGAGGACTTCGTGCGCCTGTCGAGCCACCGTGTCCTCTTCACCTGGGGCCTCGAGCGCGTGTGGATCCACGAGTACCGGCCCTCGACGGGGAAGCCCGCGCCTCCGGCGTCCTGACGACCTACCGGGAGCAAGGCGGGTGGCTGACATGGTCCCCGCCGCGAAGCACCCTCTCGCGGCGGGGGAGCGCGTGGCATCAATTGCTGATGATCAGCTGCGTGTAGGTGACGCTGACGTTGTCGATGCGGTAGGTGGTCGCCAGGGCGGCATTCTCTCGCACCCGGAAGCGCAGCCGCACCGTCTTTCCCTTGAACGCCGTCAGGTCCACGATGCGCTTCTGATACCCATGGAAGGTGTCACCGGTGCTGATGCCGTCATTGGCATCGATGACCTCCAGGACCTGCCATTCGCCATCCGGCAGCACCTGCGCCTCCATCTGGAGCTTGTCGGTGCCTCCAACATTGTCTTCCTTCGTGTCGATCTGGACGCGGTAGCTCCACCGCGCGCTCAGGAGGTCCGCCGGCAAGCCTACGATCTGGGAGAGGGTGCCCTCCTGCAGGACCCCCTTGCCCCCCAGGCGGCCGTACCTCTGCCCGAGGAAGGCCTGGTAGACGCCCTCGGTGTCGGTCCCCACCGAGGCCGAGCCGCTGAGGAGCCAGGACGCAGTCCCCGCCTCGAAATCGCCATTCACCAGCGCCTGACTGGCTCCCTTCAGCATCAGTGCCACCGCGGGTGACTGTCCCACGAGCGCTCCGGCGTAGTCGTACACACGGGCCACCACGGAGGTGCTCCCCGTGGGCCAGCCCTTGATGGAGATGACGGTCGTGTGCGACCCGCCGCCGCTCGTCGTCGCCTTCACCTCTCCGCCCACCACGTATTCGACCTTCCGGATCCGGTGTGGCGCATACCCGCTGAGCCCCTTGAACGTGAAGCGCAGGGTCTGCTCGTCCTCATTCAGCACGAGCGCGGGGGCATTGACCTTGACCGGCGCGGTGTAGGTCATGCTCACGCTGTCAACGCTGAAGTCCCACTCCCCCGTCCCCGCGCTGGACACGAAGAGCAACTGCACCGTACGGCCTCGGAAGGACGCCAGGTCGAACCGGGCCCGCCGATAGGCACGGCCCGCCGGGAAGTAGTTCACATCCTGCCGGTCGTAGGCAGCCAACACGGTCTGCGCGCCCGTCCCCAGATCCTTGACCAGGACCGACAGCTTCGCGGCCTCCGTGGCGTTGGGCTCCACACGGTAGCGGAAGCTCAGCGGCACGGACGTGGCATCCGCGGGAATGAGCACCGACTGGCTCAAGCTGTCACTCGCGCTGAAGGCCGAGCTCCAGTAGCCCATGAACGGCACCGGGCGCTGGCTCGTGTGCTTCGCGAGAACCCCCGCGCTGGCCGACCAACCGGTGGTGCCCGCCTCGAAGTTGCCGTTGGTCAGGAGTTGGTTCGCCCCCACCAGGACCATCGGCAGGGTCTTCTGCGCCGTCTTGAGCGTGCGATCCTCCGCCTTCACATAGACCAGATGCGAGCCCAGGCTCAGCGGGCTGATGTCCAGATAGGCCTGGAACGGTGAGAACTCCGAGACGCGCTCGTGCGAACCGGTCCTGAATCTCGTCCGGAGCACCCCGGTATCGTCCGTGACGGAGGCAACGACGAACGCCGTGCCTTCGCCTTCGTCCACCGTGTCCAGGTGGGTCTCGACAATCTCCGGCACTGTGTTGTCGGCCGCCACATACCCCACCCCCACGGCACCGAAGGCATCCTTCACGGCGTTGTGCACGCGGCTGCCTTCACCGTAGATCTGCTTCGCGGCCGACAGGTAGGCCGTGCGCAGCGCGTTGAAGCCCGGATCCTTCGGGAGATAGGCCGTGGTGGCCAGATACCAGAGCTCACCCGCCCGATCCGCGCCAATCCCCGCCATGCCATTGGGGAGGCGGTTGCTGTACCGCGTGGAGTCCGGATTGCTCGAGGCCCCATGCGCCAGGAAGACGAAGGCATGGCCATAGAGCGTGCCGATGACATGCACCGGCTCATTGCCGATGTTCGACGTCCAGTACCGCAGGCCGTGCCGCACGTCCCCGTTCTCGTTCTCCTCGAGGTATCCCTCCGGGTTGGTCATGCGGCTCATCCAGTTCCACGCGGCGCGCGTATCCGGGACGTGAAACCCGAGGCCCTGATGACCGTAGGTATAGAACTCCGCCAGGGAACCGAGGATGTCGCCGTGCCCTTCGTTGATGCCGTCGGAGAGAGAGCCACCCCACTTCCCCAGCTCGTACTGCCAGAGGCCATGGCCGAGCTCATGGCCGACGGTGCTGAGCCCCGTGTTCGACGGAGTCCCTGGCTGCGGATCGGCGCCATCGCCGAAGTACGGTGACTTGTAGAAGTTGTTCCAGTGCGCATCGGCGTAGTTGTGCCCGTAGTGGACCCGGGCCCTGATCGCTGCTCCCTTTCCATCGAGGCCCTTCCGGCCATACACCTTGTGCAGCAGATCCCACGTGCGTTCCATCGCATAGGCCACATCCACGGCCGAGGTCTCGCCGCGTGTACCGCCCGTGGCGCCGCCGTCCTGGAACTCCTCACCATCGCCCCAGTCGTTGTCCGTTCCCCTGTACAGATAGGACTTGTTCAGCCGGCTCTTGGTCCCGTTCCGCAGATCGCGAACCTGGTTGCCGCCGCGGAAGGGATCCTGCAGTTGGTACCGGTTCTCCCCCGTGTCGTAGCGGGTGCTGAGCTCGACATCGCCGTGGTAGTACGAGTGGCCCAGGCTCGTGACCGCCTGGCCGGCGTGGCTCACGTCCTGGCGCAGGGACACGATCCGGCCCGTCTCCGCGTCGATGACCACCCGCACGGGGGCATCCACGAGCACGGGCTTCGAGGCCGGGACCCGGCTGCCATCCTGCTCCGGCTCCAGTTCGTCCAACGAATACCCGTCGCTCGCGCGCGAGGGCGCCGGGGAGGGTGGCACACCCGTGGGTGCATCCCCCGACGGGGCTTCCGGCGCCTCTTCCTCCTCCGGCGCGACCTGCGCGAGATAGACGAGGCGATAACCGGCGATCTCCCGGCGCGCCTGCTCGCTGTTGGTGACACCACCGGTGGCGTCCGGCTCGAACCATTCTCGCTTGAGCGGCTCGATCGCCAACTCCACCGCCGTGAGCAGCGGCTCGGTCGAGGGCAGCCCGGAAGCCGCGATCGCGATGCTCCTCGCCTGGGCCTCATCGATGGTGGGCTCGGTATCCACCGAGAGGAACGGCGCGAGGTAGTACGTCTCCGTCGCGCTCGTCCCATCGCGGTGGGCGACCATGCCCATCCCCAGCACGGGAACGCCCCGATGGTACTGCTCGAAGCGGAAGTGGGCCGTTCCGTACGGGTCGAGCTGGGCCTGCATCACCCGCAGCTCGTCATCGGGACCGAGCCCCAGCCGGGTGCGCGCGGTATTCAGCTCCGCCTTCACCTGCTCGGCCTGGGCCTCCAATGACAGCCCCAGCCGCTCCAGCTCCGCGGCACTCAGCTTCGGGCGCAATGGCGCATCGGGCTCGACGGAGGTGCTCGAGCTGGGAGGAGGGGTGGAGGCCGCGGCGCCGGCGAGCTGCGTCGCGCCCAGGGCCCAGGCGAGTGGAAGCAACACGCCTCCCATCCGGAGCACCCGCCTGGGGTGCCGGTTCAGCTTCTTGCGATTCATGGTGGATCTCCGCCCGCGAGAGTGCGGGTCTGGTTACGGACTTCCAGACGCACCCGCCCCAAACTGTTCCCGAGATTTTTTGACGTGGGGCTCGAGTTCCTCGGGAGGCCACCGAAAAATCAGGGAGAAAATCCCGGGAACAATCCCCGGGCGGTGCGTCTGGACCGATGAGACCCCTGGCGCACCTCCTTTCTCATGAGCTGGCTCGCTTCTTCCAACGGACGGGAATTCTTGACTTCCCGGAAAGACAAGGTAGACCGTATCCCTCGCGTGAGGGCCCCCGTTCAAACCCGGAGCGATGATGAGGCGCTGCGCCTGGCGAAGCGCCTCCCCGCATACGAACCGGGGTTGCTCGAGGTGGCCCGTCACCTGTGCGGAGATGCCTCGGAGGCGAAGGACCTCGTTCAGGACACCTTCGAGCGAGCGCTGCGCAGCTCGGAGCTCCCGCCTTCGGAGGAGCGCCTCCGAGCCTGGCTGTTCACCATCCTGAGGAACCTGTTCCTCGATCGCTGCCGGCGGCAACGGGCACGGGCGGAACGGGAGGGGCCCCTGGATGCGGAGGTCGCGGAGTCCTGCCCATCGCCGGAACCCGGCACCGAGCCCACCTGGACGTCCATCACCACCGAGCAGCTCCGCACCGCCCTCGGTGGACTGAAGGAGGATTTCCGTCGCGTTTACGAGATGCACGAGCTGGAGGGCCGCACGTATGAGGAGATCGCCCGCCAGCTCGAGATTGCCCGCCCCACGGTCGGGACGCGGTTGGTCCGCGCCCGCCAACGGCTGCGGGAGCTGCTTGCGCCCTTGATTGGCGCCGAGCCGGAGGTGTCGCGTGACTGACGCATGCCAGCGGGTCCACGCCCTCGTGGATGGTGAGCTCGCACCCGAAGAGGCCCAGCGCGTCCGGTTGCATCTGGCCACCTGCGCCGTGTGCCAGGACGAGCTGGGACGGATGCTTCAGCTCAAGGCGCTGACGCAGGAACTCGTGGCGCCGGTGGCGCGGGGCACCTCGAGCGCTCCCACCCGGCAGACGCGGGCCTTCCAGCCCCGGTGGAGCCGGTATGCCCGGCATGGCGGACTCGCGGTGCTGGTGACGGCCGTGGCCTCCGCGGCACTCCTCTTCGTGGTGCCCCGGGCGCGTGACCCGCGAGCGGATCTGCTGTGGATGACGGGGGCGCCGGCACGCTCGCTCGAGCTGCGCTCCAGCTATCCGGGGGCGGACCTCTACCGCCCCTATGACACGCTGCGCTCGGGAGGGCCGGGCGCTCGAGAGGTCGTACCGCTGTCGGAGATGGCGCGGCTCGAGGAGGCGGGAGACCTTCGTGGGATTGCCGCCGCCTACCTCCTTCGGATGGACGCGGAGTCGGCTGCCTCGTACCTCGCGCGTGCCGGGGACTCGCCAGATGTGGAGACGGATCGCGCGGTAGTGGACCTGCTGCGCGGCGACGCGTCCGAGGCGCTGCGGCGGCTGGATGCGGTACTGCAACGGGCGCCCCGCCACTCACAGGCGATGTGGAACCGGGCGCTGACGCTGGCGCAGCTCAATCTGGAGCTGACGGCGGCCGAGCAGTTCGAAGCGGTGGTGGCCCTCGGCGAGCAAGGCTGGGCGGAAGAGGCACGACGGCGCGCGCAAGCGCTGCGAACCCGCTCCACTCGAGGACGAGAGCGCTGGCAGGGAGGGCTGAAGGCGGGGGAAGCGCTGGTGGCCCATGCCTCCATTCCCTCCGCCGAGCAGCTCCAGCAGACCCCCGGCCTCTTCCGGCTCTACTTCTACGATGCGCTGCGCACCGCGCGAACGGTGGAGCAGGTGCGCGCGTTGTTCCCCATGGCCGAGACCCTGGACGCGCTCCAGGGCGGCACGGTCCTGCGCGATGCCGTCCGGGGTGCCGAGGGGCAGGATCTCCGCCGCCGCGCTCCGCTGTCGGAGGACTATGCGCGCCTGGTCCGCCGGGAGCCGATCCCGGGTGGGGTGCCGGCCTTCCTCGCCCGGCTCCGAGCCGCCCGGGAAGAGAACCTGCTCCTGGGCGCGCTGCTGCACGCCGGGGCGGTGGCCGCGAACCTGGAGGAGTACCAGCGTCTGGCCACGGCCACGCGAGATCCCTGGTTCCTCCTGCTCGCGGAGCACGAGCAGGCGAAGGCGCTGTTGTCTCGCGGCGAGCTGCTCCAGGCAGAGCAACACCTGCTCGCCGCGCTGAAGCAGTGTGGGGAGTCCCCGGTGGCCTACCGCTGCGCCCTGATCGAGCGGGAGATGGCCACGCTCTACCGGCAGCTCCACCGGCCAGCGGAGGCGGTGCGGCATGCCCAGGCTGCCTGGCAATGGAACCGCGAGGACGGCGCCTGGGGATTCGATGGCCTCGTGCTGCTCGAGCTGGGGCAGCTCTTCCGTTTCCGGCACCAGCCCGAGCTGAGTCGCGCCTACCTGCACGAAGCCCTCGCCCGCGAGCCCGAGCGCTGTGAGCTGCGGCACTTCGTCTTCGCGAACAGTGCCTCCGCGCACCTCAACGCGCTCGAAGTGGACGAGGCCCGCGGGGACATCGACGCGGCGCTGAAGTGCTCTGACACCCTGTCTCCCAGTGGCGCACAGGCGCTGGCAGATCTGGCACGCTTGCGGCCGTCACCCGGGGACGCTGAGCACTTCACGAAGGGGGTGACGAGGCTTCGTGGCTCGGGGCGCCTGAATGCGGGGCAGCTCGCGCTCCTGACGCAATCCGAAGGGCGCTTCCTCATCGAGCAGGACCGCACCGCCGGGGAGGCGCTGCTGCGGCGCTCCCTCTCCGAGGCGGCCCGGCTCCCACGCTGGAACGTGGACGCGCGCAAGGCGAGAGCCTACAGCTACGCGTCCCTGCTGTTCGCGGCGGGGAAGGCCCAGGAGTTCGATCGGGTGTTTTCGCTCCTCGCCGAGGAGCTGGGGGGCGCGCTGCCAGAGCAGTGCATCCTGGGGGTCGCGCTGGATGTCGAGCGCACGCTGGTCGTCGTCCGCGGCGTGGACGGGCGGCTTCATGGAAGGTACGACGATCGCCGCACCGGAGCGGTGGGGAACGTGGCGGGGCTGATCCCCGAGGAACTGCTCGCGCCCCTGCGGGCCTGTGAGCGAGTCGTCGTGGCCGCGCGGCCGCCACTCCACGGACGGTCCGGAATGCTCCCCCCGGACATCGCTTGGAGTTATTACCTTCCGCGCCCGGCGCCCCGGGCTTCTTCCGCGATGCCCGCGCGCCGCCTGGTGGTGGCCGATGTGGAGCCGCCTCCCGGACTGGCGCTCGCCCCCCTCAGCGGCTGGGGACCGCCACCTCCGGGAGGGATGCTGCTCTCCGGGGCCGCGGCAACCCCGAGCCGCGTGCTGGAGGCGATGGCGCGCGCAACGGAGGTGGAGATCCACGCCCATGGGCTCGTCAACCTGGGCATCTCGGACGCCTCGCTCCTGGTGCTGACGCCCGAGCCGGACGGACGCTACGCGCTGACAGCCGGCGAAGTGCGGGCGCGGCGTCTCGAGGGGGCGCCACTGGTCATCCTCGCCGCGTGCCGAGCGGCGCATACGGCTCCGACGTCCCATGAGCCCTTCAACCTTCCCGTCGCCTTCCTGGAGGCGGGGGCTCGGGCGGTGCTGGCCGCCACGGTGGACGTTCCAGATGCGCAGGCCGTGCGCTTCTTCGAGTCGGTGCGGGCCCGGATCCAGGCGGGCCAGCCCGTGGCGGTGGCACTGCGCGACGAGCGCGTGTTGTGGCTGAAGCGCGGCGGAGCCGAGTGGGTCCAAGCCGTGCTGGCCTTCGAATGACAAGGAGAGCACCGATGAGAAAGCTTCTGCTGCTGGTGGGCTTCGGCCTCTTGGGAGGCTTTAGCTGTGGAACGGGAACGGACACCGCCGTCGAGGAGACGGGAATCACCCAGCGCCCGGTGGCCACTGAGCTGCCAACGATCCAGGACTATATCGCCGGAGATCCGCTGCCCACGGGGCCGTTGACCCACCTGGTGGTGGCTTACTGCAAGGATCTCGGCGACTTCATGGCCGTGGGAGTGAACGCATCGAGCGGCACGGTGGCGTTCCGGCTGCGGGCAAACGATCCCACGACCACCTCACGCTTTCTCTCGGCCGCATATGGTGCCGGTGTGCCCGTCACCGTGTTCACCGCGGATGTCCTGGTGCCGGACGAAGAGGTGGAACCGCCGACGCCAGGCTTGCCGGACTTGCCCATCACGGGAGTCATCTTCCCTGTCTGCACCAGCGAAGTGGGGGATCCCCTCCCTCCCCGGCCTCCCCCGACAGGTCACGAGGCGTTGCGGTGGATGCTCTTGACCGATCTCGCGATCGATACATCCAGGGTTCTGCATCGGGTGGCTCGCCCGGTTCCTCCCACGACGCCCTGAGCTGCTGTGCGGCCTGAATGGCGAACGGGGCTTCAATCCCGGTCCGGCGCGCCCAGGGGGAAGAGCGGCCGGAACGGCCGCGCCTCCTCCACCGCCCGCGCGAAGGACGGGCGGGTGAGCAACCTCGCGCGGTAGGCGCGCAGCACGGGAAACGCCTCGGAAATCCGGTGCGTCCAGTCCGCGTAGAACAGCGAGGGCGCGGCCGCGCAATCCGCCAGCGTGAAGTCCGCACCCGCGGCCCAGGTCCTGCCGGCAAGCTGCCCTTCGAGCCACGCATAGGCGCGTTCCAGCTTTTCCACGGCGAGTGCCAGGCCTTCCTTGCGCTTCACCGGATCTCCCGTCAGCGCACCATCCACCGCATGCTGCGCCGCATTCATCACATGCAGGTCGAAGAAGCGGTCGAGGAAGCGCACGTCCAGCGCGGCCATCGGCTCCGCGGGCAGCAGGCGCACGGGCCCGGGATGCACGAGCTGCAGGTACTCGATGATGATGCTGGTCTCGACGACGTCGCGCTCGCCGTCCACCAGCAGCGGGAACTTGCGCAGCGGCCAGCGCCGCAGCCACTCGGCCGTGTGCTGCGGCGTATCCGGCCCGAGGCTGCGGAACTCGAAGGGGGTGCCGTTCTCGTACAGCGCGATGAGCACCTTCTGCGTGTACGAGGAAAACGGATGACCGTAGAGCACGAGCGACATGTTGGGACTCCTGGTTCAGACCACTTGCGTTGTGCAAGTAGTCCGCGCCATAGTCCTTCTACTTGCGTATTGCAAGGAGTTGTCCAAGGAGAATGGCCTTGCCGCAGACAAGGCGATCCGGCTGTCCCATCAACCTGACGCTCGAACAGCTCGGCGACCGCTGGAGCCTGATCGTCATTCGCGACGTCATGTTCGGGAACAGGCGCACCTATGGCGAGTTGCTCGAGCAGAGCGAGGAAGGCATTGCCTCGAACATCCTCGCGGACCGGCTCAAGCGCCTGACCGCGTCCGGCCTGCTGACGCGACGCCCGGATCCGAATCACCGGCAGAAAGGGATCTACAGCCTCACGGAAGCCTCCATCCAGCTCGTGCCCCTGCTCGCGCACATGGGCGCCTGGGGCCGCCGGCATACGCGCCCGAGCAGGGAATTGTCCGTGCGCGCGGAACTGCTGGAGAAGGGCGGCGCTCCGCTGTGGAACGCCTTCATGGACGAGCTGGCCCACCTGCACCTCGGTGCGCCTCGTCCGGCGCGCTCGGTGTTCGCCGAATTGCAGGCCGCGTACGAGAAGGCACTCGCGCACCGTTCCCTTTGACTGGATACGTCAAAGCCCTGGGAAGGCACCCCGCTCAACCGGGCCGGAGCCGTTCGAGCAGGAATGTCCGGAGCGCCATCACACGAGGAGGCAGCTCCCGAGGCGGACGGGACACGAGGAACAGCGGTGCTCCGGCGAGGCTGACCGAGGGCAGCACCCGCATGAGTGTGCCTGCCGCGACGTCCTGGCTCGCGAGGAATGTCGGTAGCACCGCCACGCCTCCTCCTGCTCGAGCCACCGCCGCGAGCAGTCCGAAGTCCTCGCAGCCCACCGCCGCCACCGGAGGCCGCCGGCCCGACGGACCCACGGAGAACGAGCGTCTCCGGGGACCTGGCTCGGGCCACAGTCCTTCATGGGCCTCGAGGGACTCGAGGCGCTCCGGGACTCCTCTGCGCTCCAGGTACGCGGGGGCCGCGAAGAACCCCGCCGTCAGCTCGCCCAGCTTCTTCGCCACCACCGAGCCTGGCCCCGGCCGTCCCACCCGCAGCGCGAGGTCCACCTCGTCCCGCACGAGCTCCACAAGCGCCTGCTCCAGCCGGACCCTGACCCGCACCGCCGGGTACCTCACGCGGAACGCCGCCAGCACGGGCGCGAGCAGGGCCCTCCCCACGTCCGGCGTCGCCGTCACCACCACTTCTCCCTCGGGCACCGAGCGCTGATCCGGTACCAGCCGGACCGCCTGCTGCAACCCGCCCAGGTGCGGCGCCACCCGGGCCGCGAGCGCCGCGCCCTCGGCCGTCAACCGCACCACCCGCGTCGTCCGCTGGAGCAGGGGTGTTCCCAGCGCCTTCTCCAGCGCGTGGATGGAGCGGCTCACCCTCGACTTGTCCACCCCGAGCTGCTTCGCCGCCGCGGTGAAGCTGCCCGTTCGTGCCACCGCCTCGAACGTGGTCAGGAGGTTCAGATCCATTGTTGTCAGGTTCGCATCATTCCGTTGTCATCTCCACGGATTGTTGCGCGGGCTCCGGCCCACTACATGTGGCGGACGAAGGCGCCACGGAAAGGCGCCCCTCGAAAGGTCCCGCCATGAAGAAGCACCTCGTCTGCTGCCTCGCCCTTGCTGCCTGCGCCCCGTCGGCCTCGCCGGTGATTCCTCCTTCCACTGGAGACGGCCCCCGTCCGGAGCTGGTGCTCATCTGGTCCGGCCACGGCAAGGCCGAGCGGCTGGAAGGAGGTGAGTGGAAGCGCATCCCTTCCTTCGACTACGAGTTCTCCGTGGAGCAGCGCCGCTTCGGCGGCCACTGGGAGTCCGTGAAGCACATGCACCGGCGCCACCCCGGCTACGACGGCAGCGCCGGGCCCCGGGATCAGACGATGTTCTTCCGGCTCGACTACACGACGGCGCCCGACGGAGTGCGCTCCACCATCCAGTCCAGCCTTGGAAATGGACAGGGCGAGAGCGACCGCGAGTTCCGCGAGGCCCGGCTGGAGCTACGCCCGGAGATCAGCTCGTTCGCCCCGTTCAATCTCTACCGCATCACCCAGCATTACGCCTACGAGAGTGCCTCGCTCTCCGAGACCGTGGAGCTCATCAAGCAGAAGGACGGCACCGAGACACACTGGGTGCGCAACCACGAGACCGCGACCCTGTTCGCGACCCACCCCTTCCAGGCCGCTCCCTCCGTCTGGTCCAAGTGAGGCGGAGCCACATCCACTGGCCTTGGCGCACAACCGCCTGCGTATCGCCAGACTCCACACTGTCTCACCGGGGGCCTCCCAGGTGCCGGACGAAGAACTGGTTGATGTCGTCGAGGTAGTAGCGCGCCGCGGCCGACTGGGGGCTATGGGGCTGCCCCGGCATGATGAGCAGCTCGAAGTGCTTGCCCGCGCGGATCAGTGCGTCGGCCATGCGCATGGTGGTCGAGAGAGACGCGTTCACGTCGCTGGTGCCATGCATCATCTTGAGCGCCCCCTGGAGGTTCCCGGCCAGGGCGAGGTTGGACCCGGCCTGATAGCCGGCGGGGTTCTCGCTCGGGAGGCCGAGATAGGGCTCGTTGATGATCGCTTCCTCCTCCAGCGCGCCTGGAGCCCCCGCGTAGCCCGCCTTGAAGACCTGGGGCGCTGTCAGCATGCCGCGCAGGGCGAAGTAACCACCCCACGAGTGGCCGGTGATTCCCACACGCTCCAGGTCCATCCAGGGACGGGTGGCCGCCGCCTGCTTCAAACCGGCGACGTGGTCGGGAATCTCGGTCTGGCCCACCCGGCCATAACTCACGTCCTGGATGGCCTTGCTCCGGCCCGGCGTGCCCCGGGCATCGAGCATCATGACGATGAATCCCATCTGCGCGATGGCGTTGGCGGTGAGCGACATGGTGCTGCCGATGAAGTTCCAGGGCACCGCCGTGATGAACGGTCCGGCATAGATGTACACGACGACCGGATAGTGCCGGGTGGGATCGAAATCGCGTGGCTTGTAGAGCACGCCCTGGAGAGGCGTGACGCCATCGTCGGCCAGGACCGTGAACGCCTCGGGAGGCTTGTAGCCCAGCTCCGCGAGGGCGCTGACATCGGCCGTGGTGAGGCGAAAGCGTGTCTTGCCGTCCGTGGAAGCCACGTCCCGGATCCGCGGCTGCACCCGCGAGGACCAGGCATCGATGTAGTAGCCACCCGACGGTGAGAGGGAGATCCGATGCATGCCGGAGCCCGATGACAGCCGCTTCAGCGCGCCGCCCTTCAGGCTCCCCCGATAGAACAGGTGCTCGTAGGGCGCGGCGCTGTCGGCGGAGGCCAGCAGGAAGACCGCGTCGCCCCTGGGTGCCACACCGGCCACCTGATGGACCGGGAATGCGCCTCGGGTGATCTGCCGCACGAGCTTGCCCGCATAGTCATACAGATAGACGTGCCGCCATCCGTCGCGCTCGGACATCCACAGGAAGCCGGTGTTGTCCGGTAGGGGAGTGACCTGCCGCGCCCAGCCCTCCACCGCGAAGTCCAATCCTCCCACGAAGCTTTCCAATCGCTCCTCGCGTAGGAGCCGCCGGCGCTTGCCGGAGCCCGGCTCCACCGCCCACAGCTCCAGCCGCTTGCCGTCGCGGGAGAGGTGGAGGAGCAGCGCCTCACTGCCATCGGGGCGCCAACCGGCGAACCAGTCGTAGGTTTCTCCCTCGGCGGGGGGAATGCGTGTCACGCGGCCAGTGGCTGGCTCCACCACGTAGAGCTCCGAGCGCGCCAGGGGGGTCCCGGTCTTGACGTAGGGAACCTGGGTCACGCGCTCGAGCGCACTCGTGTAGTCCACGATCGGGATCTTGTGAGCGCCGCGCAGGTCGTTGCGCCAGACCATCAGGAAGCGCCCGTTGGGAGACCAGGCCTTGTCGGGCACCTGCCATTCGTAGTTCTCCTCGCCGCTGCGCTCCACCTGCGTACGTCCATCCCCGTCCAGCACCGCGAAGCCGCCTTCACGCTGGACCGCGACGGATTGGCCATCGGGAGAGAAGAGGTTGCTTCGGGTCAGCTTCAGGGTGGCCCGGTCGGTCGGGGCCAGCGCCGCGACACGGCCATCGGACAAGCCCAGGCCAAAGGACCGTCCCTCGAACCGGAAGACGATTCCCCGCTGGTCCGGTGCGATGGCGAAGTCCATCCACAGTGGAAGCTGAACGGTCTTCCCCACCAGCCGCGAGAGCTGGAGCCGAAGTTCGGCGCCAGGAAGCAGCGGTTTCATTGCTCCCGTCCGGGCACTGGCCAGCATCCAGGTTCCGCTGTCCGGCTCCATTCCAGACCAGAAGACGAGCTGGTCCCCGTCGCGCAGCCATTGTGGCGGAGGCAGGCTGTCGCGAATGAGCTCCGGAAGCCGGGCGAACCGGTCGGCGAGGTCCAACCTCGCCTGGAGTTGCGCATCGGGTGTGGCGGCGGCGGGCGCTCCGGACGCGAGCAGGATGCCGAGGCAGAGGAAGAAGCATCGCATGCGAGGAGGGTAGGAGTCCGGATCGGAAACCACCAATATATCTTTCGACGTGGATCAAGACGGATATCGTCTGGATATGGAATTTCGCCAGCTCCAGCTCTTCGTCGCCGTGGCGGAGGAACTGCACTTCGGCCGGGCCGCCGCGAGGGTGGGGATGGCCCAGCCACCGTTCAGTCAGCAGATCCGCAGGCTCGAGGCCGAGCTGGGAGTGGAGCTCCTCACCCGGACCAGCCGGCGCGTGTCCCTGACATCCGCGGGTGAGCGCTTGCTGGGCGATGCCCGGGAGCTTCTGGCGAAACGCAGGGAGGTGATCACCACCGTTCAGAGAGCGGCTCGCGGAGAGGCAGGGACATTGAGGGTCGGCTTCGCCGCGTCATCGGCCTTCGGGGTCTTGCCCCGAATCGTGCTCCGGTTCCGGTCGCGGTTCCCGGAGGTATCGCTCGAGCTCGACGATCGCGAGAGATTGGATCATGGCGCCGCGCTCCTCGCGGGCGAGCTGGACCTGGCGATCGTGCGGGCCCCGTTCCGGCATGAGGGCGTGACCGTCGAACGGCTGCTCCGGGAGCGTTTCGTGCTCGCGCTCCCGGTGAGGCACCCCAGGGCTCGCGAGAAGGTCATCACCCTGTCGTCGCTGGCGAGCGAGCCCTTCATCCTGTTCCCACGGCACTCGGCGCCCGGACTGCATGACACGATCACGAGCATGTGCATTGGCGCGGGCTTCTCTCCACGTATCCACCAGGAAGCCGGCTCCTGGCCATCGGTCATCGGCATGGTGGAAGCGGGGCTGGGGCTCACCATCGCACCGCTGTCGGCCAGGGCCCTTCGGCCGAAGGGAGTGGTCTTCAGGGCGCTGCGCGGCGCTTCCGGATGGGCGGAGCTGGCGGTCATCTTTCCAGGCCAGCGGCTCTCGCCCGCCGCGGCGCATTTCCGCGCGATCGCCCACGAAATGACCAGGGAGGGAGGGCGAGGCTGAGCGGAAAGGGGCCAAGGGGCTCCCTGCCCGCGCGAGTGGACGCCGTCGACTGCATTCGTAGAAAACGCCACGGGGGAAGCAACTCCGGGCAGGGGGGCTCCGAGAATCAATAGTTGGCGGCGATTGGATGCCGTTCCCGATGAGGACACACGCATGAGCATCAGTTCCACCAATGGCTCCAATTCCAGCCGGGGTTCGTCCTCCTCCCAGGGCACGACCCACTCCACCACCGCGGATGCGGGCAAGACGTCCGTGAGCAAGACCGCGACGGAGCATCCGGCGGCTGTCCCCTCGCAGATGACTCCCATCCAGGCGAAGTTCGATCGGAGCAGCTTCGACACCGCCTCCGTGGCGGCCCCCGGGGCCGCGAGTCAGGCTCCCGGCCTCACGGCGCCCTCGTTCACGACCGCGTCGTTGCAGCCCACGCCCATGGCGTATCAGGCCAACCTCAGAGCGCCCACTCTCACGAACCAGGCGTTGCAGGCCACCCCGCTCGGCCCGGCGTCGTCGTTCCAGACGGCCGCGACCGAGAGCGCGCAGGCCGTGGCGGACGCTGTCGCGACGCCCAATCCGGGGCTCGAGGCCATCAACGCGACCGACCTCCGTCCAGGTGAGCCGCACACGTGCGTGGCCACCACGCGCGCGAATCTCCGGCGCGCGGGGATGGAGGGGCTCCCGAGCGCCACAGGGAACGACGGCAACAACCCTCGGGGCATGATGGTGCAGATGCTCCAGAGCGGGCACTGGAGCTCCGTGGACATCCCCAACTCGACGCCGCGGACCATCACCAGCCCCTACGGCACCGTGCAGGCGCACGTCCTCACGGGCGAGGCGTACCTTGAGGCGGCGGCCAACGGGCAGATCCCCGAGGGCTCGGTGGTGTTCCAGACCAAGATGGGGTGGGACTACGGCGAGGGCTCCCGTGGGAGTGACGTGGGCATCGTGCGCAACGGCGCCGTCTTCAACTACCAGGCGAATAACGGCATGTCCGTCTATGGAGATCGCGTGCGCGAGGTCGTCATCCTTCATCCCAATTGACGGGGGCTTCGAGCCGCGGTGGGCTCACGGGAGGATGGACTGGCCCTTCCGGGATGCCGCGGAGACCGGCAGGTAGCACTTGCCCTGGTACTCGGCCTGGGTCTCGAAGCAGGGAGGGCGCTTCTCCAGCGCTACCCAACACCCGCCGTTGATCTCCACCTCTCCCCGCTTGGGCCGGCAGGGCGCCTTGGCCTGGTCTCGGAAAGGTCCTCCGGGCATGGGATAGGTGATGGCCGCCATGCTCTCGTCATCAGGACTGACCGATTCGGGCGAATCGAGCCGGGCCGCGGCCTCCGCGCCCACCCCATGGGCCGTGTGGGGCCTGGGTTCCGGGCCTTTGTCGAGGCCGGTGATGCCTGGCCAGAGGCCCACGCCGAGGGCCACCGTGGCGAGGCCCGCGATGGCGAGCCCCCGCCGGGAGCGCATCCACCGGCGCGAGCGTCCGAGCCATCTGCGTCGCAGGCCGATGGGCTCGCGGGTCAGGTGGGCGCGGGCCTCGGCGTTCTGCTCCAGCCGCTCGAGTGCGGAGGCCAGCAGGTCGAGCAGTTCCGCCAGGGCCGGCAACCGGCCCGCGGCCGGGGCGTGCTCCACCTCCAGCGCGACGTAGGGAGGCGACTCGTGCGAGGAGGCGGAGATCCGCCAGTCCTCCATGGGCTCCCAGTCCGAGTTCCGGTCGGGCATGAGCATCAGGGCCGAGGCCCCGGTGTCGACGTTGTGCGCCTCGTAGACACGGCCCAGGCCCGCTCCGAGCTCCTTGTGCTTGAAGCGTCTGCCGAGGTGGAACGGCCCCAGTCTTCCGCCCTTGAAGGGTGTTTCTTCCGCCATGTACGGCCTCCTTCCGCCACCCTTCTATCACCTCTGGAAATGGGAGGCCGCACCTCATCTGGCAGGTCACCTCATAGCGTGCTGGGAACCGGCTTAGAGGCAGTAGTACAGGTCGCTGATGGCGGGGGTCCTCTGGTTGAGGCAGAGGTAGCCGTACGCGGGGCAGACCTTCCCACTCGGGCTGGTCGGGCACCTGGGGTAGTAGTTGGGGCACACCGGATAGGGGGCGGAGCCGCACGGCATGGAGCCGTTGAGGGTCCACGTGCAGTCCTCGGTCACCGTGCTGCTGGTCGAGGTGAGCGCGGTCGAGCAGGTCGACCGGTTGCCGGCGCTGTCGATGACCATGGGCCAGGCCTTCACCACCAGGTTGCGGGGGCCGCAGCGGATGCCCGTGGTGCTGAAGTACCAGGTACCCGTCGCGCCCACGCGCTCCTCGGTGCCGGACAGGACTCCATCCACGAAGTACTCCAGCCGCACCGCGTTGGCGCCCGGAGTCACCGTCCAGGTGCCGCTGGCGGCCATCTCGCCCTCGTATGTGCTCGCCCCCGAGACGACGAGTGATGTGACGGACATGCCCGAGCACAGTTCCGACTGCTGGGTGCCTGGCACCTCCTCGGACAGGTCCGGGCCGGTCCCGGTTCCACCGCAGGCCACCATCAGCCCGCAGAGCACGGCACACACGAGTGGACGCATCGATTCACGCATCATCATCTGGGTCTTCCTTCGGAGACGGGAGAGCGCTCCCGTCCTGTGGTGCCGGAACTCCGCCCCTGGATGTGCGAGGTCTACTCTCTTTGCGTGAATTCCAGCATTTTCTGTGAATTTCTATAGCACGGCATGATGCTGGATTGAAATGAAAACAGCTTTTTCTGGGATGCTTGATGCGTATTGCTTCGCGGCCGGAAACCGCCCCTGGTGTGGGGGTGAGCCTCTTCGCAGCCCTTCCGGGATGCCGCGGAGACCGGCGGGTAGCGCTTGCCCGTTCTCGCATTGGAAAGGACTGCGTCTTCGCTCAAGGAGTACGCTGCACTCGAGGAGGAATCATGTCTGTATCTCGTGGCCGCTGGACGGATGAAGTGCTCGAACCCTTTCGCTCCATGGGGGAGCCCCTGGCGGATGCCGCCATCCGTGCGGTGTTCGCCAACAACGAGGTGGCGACGGTCAACCGCATACTCCAGAGCATCCAGTCCAACGTGCACCTGGTGCCGGAGGAAATGCCAGACGCGGTGGAGGATTATCTGAACCAGACGGATGACTGGCCCGAGTGGGCCGATCCGGAGAAGGTTCGTCTGGGCCAGAGACTCTTCCAGCGCTATGGCATGCAGATGACCCTGGCCTACTTCACCTGGTCCCTGCCCTGCTGCTACTCCTGGGCCAAGGCGGCCAGGGTGCTGACCTGGACGGGTGGCATCGACAAACACGTGCACCGCCGCATCATCGAGACGGCGCAATTCGTGTTGGATGTGATGGCGGAGGGCGGCCTGGAGCCGAAGGGCTTTGGGGTGCGCACGGCGCAGAAGATCCGGCTGCTGCACGCCACCATTCGCTACCACGTCGGGCGGGATCCCAAATGGCAGGCGTCCGAGTGGGGTGTTCCGGCCAATCAGGAGGATCATGTCGCCACGCTCCTCACGCTGGCCCTGGTTCCCCGGGTGATCACCAGGCTCGGGCTCGACTTCACCCGAGAGGAGGAGGACGCCTACTTCCACTGCTGGAAGGTGATTGGACACTTCCTGGGCATCCACCGCGATCTCCTGCCCCGCGGCCTGGAGGATGCGCAGCAACTCTGGGAGGCCATCCAGCAGCGCCAGGTGAGGCATTCGGCGGATGGTGTCGTGCTGACCAAGGCGCTCGTCGACTACCTGAAGATGCGCATCCCCGGCACGATGATGGATGGCATCGCGGTGACGATGATGCGCGAGTTGTGCAGCGAGGCAGTCGCCGACGCGGTGGGGCTCGAGAAGACGGACTGGACCCGGCACCTGTTGGGACCGATGCGGTTGATGTTCTCCCTGTCGGATGAGGCGCAGGACCAGGCGGGGCTCATGGCGAAGATCTCCGCCTCCCTGTCGCGCAAGCTGCTGGAGGGGCTGCACTCCTCCGAGACGGGCGGCAGCCGGGTGACGTTCCGCATCCCTCAGTCGCTCCAGGAGTCGTGGAACCTCGCGGGCCCCGGGGCGCAGAAGGCCAGCTAAGCCCCTGGACATAGATATTGTCCACCCCCGGGATGAGACCGCGAGGGGTAGACGAGAAGATGCGCGCTCAGCTGCGAAAGCTGAGCCGCGCACCTGATGCAGGCTGGTGGGTGCGTGAGCGGGTCGACATGGTGCTGCTGGCCGCCAAGGGCTGGAGCGCGCCGCTCATCGCCCAGCACCTGGGATGTAGCGACAAGACCGTGCGGCGTGTGCTGCGCGCTTTTGAGGCCAAAGGGGTAGAGGCCCTGGAGCGGCAAGTCAGAGGGCCGCCACCTGACCTGGCCCAACGCCAACATGTCCACGCCGCTCTCGCCGCCCTCTTGGCTCAGCCACGCACGTGGACGTCGGGTCAGCTGGCGCTCGCCTTGCGCGAGCATGGCGTGCGGCTGGGAGCCCGGCAGGTGCGGCGCTATCTGGCGGACCTGGGGGCGAGCTGGCAGCGCACGAAAATGACGTTGGCCCACAAACAGCGGACGGACGAGGTGGCACGTGCCCGCCGTCATCTCTCCAGGCTAAAAAAACGCCCGAGCAGGGAGGGTAGACCTCTACTACCTGGATGAATGCGGCTTCTCGCCGACACAGCCCACGGGTTACAGCTGGGCGGCGCTCGGCCAGCGTAAGCTCGTCCCGTACGAAAACCCCCAGGGGCGGAGAGTCAACGCGCTGGTGGCTTACAGGCCGCTGGGCTCCAGGCCCACGCTGCGCTACCTCGTGCACCCACGCACGCTGACCAGTCGCGACGTGTTGCACCTGCTCGAGCGGCTCGCTTCGCCCCCGCGCTCCTGCGTGGTGGTGCTGGACAACGCGGGCATTCACGTCAGCAGGCAGGTGCGCGAGCAGTTGCCGCGCCTGGCTCGACGGGGACTGACGCTCTACTACCTGCCGGCGTATGCGCCTGAGCTCAACGAGGTCGAGGCGGTGTTTCAAGTCCTCAAGCAGTACGAGATGCCCGAGCGCAGCTACCACACCCTGGCGCAGCTGCTCGCCGCCATCCGGCGGGCGCTGGCCAGCTACAGCCAGCGCCTCCACCGACGTGGACAGAAACCGTGTCCAGGGGCTTAGAACACCGAGTGTCCCGAAAAACCTCAATATTTTCAGCCCTCTATGATGTCGTAAAGCAATGCCGGAACCGCTCCATATGGGCGGTTCCCCTCTGGAGCGCGCCCATCAAACCGTCCGGTGCTCGAGCACTCGATACAGCCAAGTTGCCACAAACCTCCGCAAAGCCTGCGCTGCTCTGGATGTGTCCAGGTGTCTCGTCTTCCCCGCCAGCGTCACCAAGCAAGCGCCCGGCCCCACACCGCCGTCCTGCAGGCGCCGGGCGCGTGGCATAAACCTGCCCCATGTCTCGCGACGTCTCCTTCTTCGACTCCCTGGGCCGTCTCCTCTCCCTCGAGCGCGAGGCCGAGCGCGCCCGCATGGAAGCTCTCGCCGAGGGCATGTCCCTCCAGCAGCGCGCCGAGCAGGGCCTGTCCTTCCTCGACCTGGAGAGCGTCGAGGAAGAAGTCGGCCTCGGCGGCCGCGTCCTCGTCACCCTCGCCCGCAAGGACAGGGCCCGCTTCCCCGCCCGCCTCGACAACGGTGACCAGGTCGCCGTCTTCCCCCGCCGCTCCGAAATCAAGGAGCCCGCCCGCGCCCTCGTCTCCCGCGCCACCGCCACCCGCGTCCAGCTCGCCTTCGACCGCGAGCCCCCTCCCTTCGTCCACGAAGGTCTCCTCCGCCTCGACCGCGTCCCCAACGACGTCACCTACGAGCGCGTCCGCGCCGGTCTCCAGCGCGTCAAGGCGCTCGACAAGGGCGTCGCCCGCCGCAAGCGCGAGGTCCTCCTCGGTAACGAGCCTCCCCGCTTCGACTCGCTCCGCGAGTTCACCCCCACCCGCCCCCTCAACCCCGAACAGCACGACGCCGTCTCCCGTGCCCTCGCCGCCGAGGACTTCTTCCTCGTCCACGGCCCTCCCGGCACCGGCAAGAGCACCGTGCTCGCCGAGGTCGCCGCCCAGGCCGTCTCCCGTGGCCAGCGTCTGCTGTGCACCGCCGCCAGCAACGCCGCCGTGGACCACCTCACCGACCTCTGTCTCGACAAGGGCCTGCGCGCCATCCGCGTCGGCCACCCCGCCCGCGTCACGCCCCGTCTCCAGGAGCACACCCTCGACATCGTCGTGGAGGAGCACCCCGACCGCGTCCTCTCCCGCGAGCTCTTCGACGAGGCCTTCTCCCTGCTCGGCTACGCCCGCCGCCAGCGCAACCAGGGCCGCAGCCGCGAGCGCTTCGCCAACGCCCGCTCTTCCACCACCGAGGCCAAGAGCCTCCTCAGCGAGGCCCGCGCCCTCGAGCGCAAGGCCCTGCGCGCCGTCCTCGAGCGCGCCCAGGTCGTCTGCGTCACCCTCGCCAGCCTCGAGTCCGGCGTCCTCTCCCACGAGGAGTTCGACCTCGCCCTGCTCGACGAGGCCACCCAGGCCACCGAGCCCCTCACCCTGCTCGGCTTCCTCCGCGCTCCCAAGGTCATCCTCGCCGGAGATCCCCAGCAGCTCCCTCCCACCGTCCTCTCCCAGGAGGCCGCGAAGCAGGGGCTCGCCGTCAGCCTCTTCGAGCGGCTGCTCGCCGACCACGGTGAGGGCGTCAAGCGCATGCTCCGCGAGCAGTACCGGATGAACTCCGCCATCATGTCCTTCCCCTCCCAGGAGATGTACGGCGGCGAGCTGCGCGCCCACCCCAGCGTGGCGGACCGCACCCTCGCCGACGTGCTGCCCTCCACCGCCAGCGTGGACGCCCCGCCCGTCCTCTTCCTCGACACCGCCGGCAAGGGCTTCGAGGAGGAGCAGGAGAAGGACACCGGCAGCCTCTTCAACCGCGGCGAGGCGGACCTCGTCATCGCCCGGGTGAAGGAGCTGCTCGCCGCCGGCCTGGCGCCCCGCGAGCTCGCCGTCATCACCCCCTACCGTGCCCAGGCCCACGCCCTGCGCGAGCGCGTGGAGCCCCTCTCCCCCGACATCGAGGTGGACACCGTCGACGCCTTCCAGGGCCGCGAGAAGGACGCCATCCTCGTCTCCCTCACCCGCTCCAACTCCGAGGGCCAGCTCGGCTTCCTCACCGACCTGCGCCGCATCAACGTCGCCCTCACCCGCGCCCGCAGGCACCTCTTCGTGGTGGGAGACTCGGCCACCCTCAGCGGCCACCCCTTCTACGCCCGCCTCATCGAGTCCACCCAGGAGGGCGGTGGCTACCACTCCGCCTGGGAGTGGCCCGACCCCAACGACTCCCTCTGAAATTTGAGAAATAATGAACCTTTGCGGTAACGCCCGAATCACTGTGCAAAAGGTGCAGACCTACACGCACGTTTTGTCGCTACCCCCGCAAGATTTGTCACTCCGGTAGGGGCAGGCAGGCGCTAAATCCCTGGATTCCTTGTGGACCAGCCAAACCCGGTCGTCGGCACGCCGCATGCTTGGGAAAGGAGCGGGGGAAGGCAGCCCTCAAAGGAGGCAGCCATGTCGCAGGTTCGTTCCATCGTGTCCAAGGAAGCTGATGTGTGGATCCTCCGCCTGGAGAAGGCCAACGGGAAGGTGCAGGAGTACCGCTGCACCTCCGAGGGCCAGGCGAAGCAGCTCGCCCTGATGCTCTCGGCGCCCGTGGAGCCCATCCAGCTCCAGGCCTGAGTCCCACTCGCGGTACCCAACGGCGGCCGGATGCGTCACGCAACACCGGCCGGAGTAGTCTTCACCGGCCCGCAAGGAGCCGCCGTTGTCCTCTTCTTTCGAGTCGTTCACAGTCGATGCCCAGGGCCTCGCCCTGCATGTGCGCCAGCGCAATCCCGGGGGCGCGCCCGCGGTGGTGTTCCTCCACGGCTGGCTGGACCATTCCCATAGCTTCGACCTCGTCGCCGCGCACCTGCCGGACTCGTGGCGGCTGGTGCTGCTCGACTTCCGCGGCATGGGCCGCAGCGCGCACCTGCCGGGCCACGCCCACTACCAGTTCGCCGAGCACCTGGTGGACGTGGAGGCCGTGCTGCGCGCCACCGGGTTGAAGCCGGCGCACTTCGTCGGCCACTCGCTCGGCGGCATCGTCGCCACCGCCTACGCCGCCGCGCGCCCCGAGCGCGTCCTCAGCCTCGGCCTCATCGAGAGCCTCGGCCCCACCGGCGGCCCTCCCGAGAACGCGCTGGTGCGGCTGCGCGGCTTCCTCGACGACCTGGAGCGCCCGCCCAACCGCAAGCGTTACCCCACCGTGGAAGCCGCCGCCGCCCGTCTGCGGGAGAACACCCCTTCCCTGCCCGAGAGCGTCGCGCTCCACCTGGCCCGCCATGGCACCCGGCCCGTGGAGGACGGCCTCGTCTTCACCTTCGATCCCGCCCACCGCCGCCGCTTCGCCTTCGGCTACTCCGACGCGCAGTGGCTCGCCCTCTCCTCCGCCGTCACCTGCCCCGTGCGGTTGATCCTCGGCGGCGAGGGCTTCCGCTACGACGAGGAGCGCACCCGGGCGAGGATGGCGGCCCTGCGGATACCGCCCCCGCTCGTCATCCCCGGCGGGCACCACGTCCACCTGGAGCAGCCCGAGGCCGTGGCTCGCGCCCTGGTGGAGTTCATCTCCTCGGCCCGCTAGTCCGCCCCCGGCCCTCCGGCAACCCGGGAAAATCCCTTCCACCCTTCAGGGTAAGCGGATTCCCTCCGTTCCCATCCCACATCCACCCCTTCGGCCAACCCCCTGGTTTCACTGGACTCCTCAGTCGACAGAGGGTTGGTCGCCCGTTTGCATCGGAGCCCTGCCGGATGGGCGCGAGGCGAGATCAGGTGATGACAACGGGGCTGGGCGGTGGACGGATCATCGGGCTGTCGCTGCTGGCGGTGCTACTGGCCGCATGCCACGAGCCGGGGAACACCCGCTCGGTGGTGGCCACGGCGGCGGTGGACTCGGACGCACTCGACTTCGGCGAGGTGCCGGTCGGGCAATGGCGCGAGAAGGTCGTGCGCCTGCGCAACGTGGGCTACGTGCCCTTCCATGCGCTGGACGCGCTGAAGCTCGAGGGCAACCCCTCGTACGAGGTCTCCTTCGAGGGCGAAGGCCGGGTGATGCCGGGCGACGAGAAGCTGGTGCGCGTGCGCTTCCACCCGCTCGCCGAGGGCCCGGTGGATGACAGGGTACACGTCACCACGGATGCCAACTCGGGCCGGGAGCACACGGTGCGGGTGACGGGCCAGGGCGTGCCCCTGCCCATCGACATCCAACCGCCCGTGCTGGACTTCGAGACGCTGGAGGTGGACAGCGAGCGCACGCTGCGCCTCACCATCACCAACCCGGTGGATCTACCGCTCACCGTGACGGTGAAGGGCGCGGCGGCGGACGCGTTCCGCACGGACACCATCACCGTGCCGCCGTTCGCCACGCGCCAGGTGGAGACGCGCTACCTGCCCACGGAGCTCGGGGACATGCGCGCGCTGGTGGAGGTGAAGCCCTGCGCCACCTGCACTCCGACCACGGCGGAGCTGGCGGGCCGCTCGGTGGCGAGCGCCTTCGTCTTCGAGCCCTCGCCGATCCCCTTCGACCTGATTCCCGTGCACGAGCGCACGCAGTCCTTCACGCGCGCGCGCAATATCACCTGGAGGCCGGTCACCCTCCAGGAGCTGACCACGGATGACCGGGCCTTCACGCCGCTGGCGGCCGTGCGCGCCACGGAGGTGAAGCCGGGCGAGGTGGTGAAGCTCCCCATGGAATTCGCGGCGCGCACCTCCGGGCCCACCAAGGCCACGCTGACGGTGGGCTACGAGTCGGACAAGCCGCGCCAGACGCAGGTGGCCCTGGACGCGAGCGGCGGCCGGCCCCGGCTGGCGGTGGCCCCGCTGGCGCTGGACTTCGGCGAGCTGCCCGTGGGCGGCAAGGTGGGCAAGACGATCCGCCTGACCAACGGCGGCACCACCGGCAACCTGTACTTCCAGGGAGTGCGGGGCACCGGCGCCGCGGAGCACTTCTCGGTGGACGTGCCCCTGCGCGGCAAGACGCCCCAGCCCTGGACGGCGGGCACCGCCTGGCCGGCGCTGGGCGCGGACAACATCCCCATCGCTCCAGGCACGGACGCGCTGGACCTGACGGTGTACTTCGAGCCCCGGGGCGATGGGCCCTGGACGGCCACGCTGGTGCTCCTCTCGGACGATCTGATCAACCCCGAGCGGGAGATCATCCTCACCGGCCGCGCGCGGACCACGGGCCCCTGCGTCTTCGAGCTGCACCCGCAGCCGGCGCTGGACTTCGGCAACGTGGAGCCGGGCCGGGGCGCCGTGCTGGGCTTCTACTTCCGCAACCCGGGCCGCGAGGAGTGCGCGGTGAAGGACATCCACCTGTCCAATGACGCCGGAGGCGCCTTCTTCATGCCGGGTGGCAAGCTCGCGGGCGGCGTGGTGCCGTACGACTCGGCCTTCAGCGCGATGATCGCCTTCCGGCCCCCGGCGCCGGGCCAGTTCCAGGGCGAGCTGAAGCTGACGGTGAACAACCCGGCGACGCCCACGGTGACGCTGCCCATCCGCGGCGTGTCGCAGGCGAGCTGTCTGGTGGCCGCGCCGACCTTCGTGGACTTCGGGCCCATCCGCTACGACTGCCCGGCCATGCCCCGGCGCACGCTCATCTCCAACCAGTGCGCCGCGCCCGTCGTCATGACGGACGCCCACATGGGCGCGGGCACCAGCCACCAGTTCCACCAGACGACGCCGATGGCCCTGCCGCGCATGCTGGCGCCCGGCGAGGGCGTGGAGGTGGAGTTCTCCTACGATCGCAACATCCACGGCCAGCACTACACGCCCTTCTACGTGTCCGCCGAGAACGAGACGGCGCCGCTGCTCGTCCCGCTGCTGGCCGAGACGAACCACGAGGGCCTGCAGTTGGATCGCTTCATCCAGGGCACGGACAGCCAGCTGGACGTCCTCTTCGTGGTGTCCAACACCACCACCATGGACACCTTCCAGGCGCGGCTGAAGGCGGCCCTGCCCGGGTGGATCGAGCGCGCGCGGACGGAGGGCGTGGACCTGCGCCTGGGCGTCACCAGTACGGGCCTGGGGGCCCGGGCCGGCGTGTGCGGCGGTCCGGCGGGCGGCGGTGAGGCCGGACGGCTCGCCCCGGTGGATGGCCGGCGCTCCCGGGCCATCTCCAGCACCGCGGCCACGGCGGCCGCGACGGTGCAGGCCAACATCGACGAACTGGGGCTGTGCCACAACCTGGTGCAGGGCCTGGAGACGATGCGCCAGGCGCTCTCCTCGCCCCTGGCCACCAGCGCGGATGATCCGCGCACCCCGCTGCCCAACGACGGCAACCTGGGCTTCATCCGCTCCACGGCCCGGCTCGCGGTGGTGGTGGTGTCCGACGAGGACGACCACTCGGGCTTCGACCCGGAGAGCTACGTGCAGTTCCTCCAGGCCGTGAAGGGCACGGGCATGGCGCACCGCACCCAGCTCTACGCGCTGGTGCCCACCGACACCCGCTGCACCACCGCCGGTGGGCCCGGGCCTCGCTTCTCCAGCGTGGCCCAGCGCACGGGCGGCGCGGTGGACTCCATCTGCATCGGCAACTACGGCCCCTTCCTGGACAAGCTGCTCCAGCGTGCCGGCGAGCCCCAGGCGGACTTCTCCCTGAGCGCCACGCCCAACGGCACGGAGGAGATGTCCGTGCGCGTCCAGGGCCGGCGGCTGCCCGAGGACCAGTGGTTCTATGACCCGGCGCGTAACGCCGTCGTCTTCCAGTCCGCCGCGGTGCCCACCCTGGGCCAGACCATCGAGGTCCGCTACCGCAGCGCCTGCGTGGTCACCCCCGTGAGCACCCCCTGAGGGCTCCTCCGAGGGAGCCTCCGAGGGGGCCCAAGAGGGATTCCGGGGACCCCGTCAAGCGCGCGGGGTCCCTTCCGCTCGTGGCCCGGGGGCGGCTATGGTTGGGTCCTTCGTGGAAACCTTCGGCCGTTACGAGCTGCTCCGAAAACTGGCGACTGGCGGAATGGGCCAGGTCTTCCTGGCCCGGCAGAAGGGGCCCGTGGGCTTCCAGAAGCTGCTCGTCGTCAAGCGGCTGCTGCCCCACCTCTCCGAGGACACGGACTTCATCAAGATGTTCCTGGACGAGGCCCGCATCGCCGGCGTCCTCAACCACCCGAACATCGCCCAAATCTACGAGCTGGGGGACGTGGACGGCGTGCTGTACATCGCCATGGAGTACGTCCAGGGCGAGGCCGTCAGCCAGGTGAACGCCCGCGCCAACCACCGCAAGGGCGGGCTGCCCCTGGGGCTCAAGTGCCGCATCATCGCGGACGCCGCCGCGGGGTTGGATCACGCGCACCAGGCGCGCTCGCCCTCGGGCCGCAAGCTGGGGCTGATCCACCGGGACGTGTCGCCGCAGAACGTGCTCGTGGGCTTCAACGGCAACGTGAAGCTGATCGACTTCGGCGTGGCCAAGGCGTCCGGGAAGCTGAGCCACACGGTGGTGGGCACCATCAAGGGCAAGCACGCATACATGTCCCCGGAGCAGGCCCGCGACGAGGAGCTCGACGCGCGCTCGGACGTGTACGGCCTGGGCATCGTCTTCTACGAGCTGCTCACCAGCCAGCGGCTCTTCAAGCGCGAGTCGGACCTGGCCACCCTCAAGGCCGTGGTGGGCGCCAAGGTGATTCTGCCCTCCGAGGCCGTGCCCGGCATTCCGAAGTCGCTGGACGCCGTGGTGATGAAGGCGCTGGCCCGCAAGCGCGAGGAGCGTTTCCAGAGCGCCGGGGAGTTCCAGCTCGCGCTCGAGGACTTCCTGCTCGCCGAGCGGCTCCCGGGCACCCCGGCCCACCTCACCGCCTTCATGAAGGAGCTGTTCTCCACGGAGCTCGAGGAGGAGCGCTTCGCCAGCGAGCCCACCGTCATCCAGTATGATCCACGGCTGGCACGGGAGATCAGCTCGCCCTCCTCGACCAAGGTGGCGCCCACGCAGGCCCCGGGGCCCCAGGTGAAGCAGGCGCGTCCAGCGGGCGCCACGCCTCCGAAGGGCCGGGTGCAGGCCGCACAGGCTCCCGCCGCCCGGCGTCCTGCTCCGGTCCGCGATCCTGGCGAGGACACCGAGGAGACGTAGGCCTTCCCACAGGCGAGCAGACAGGCGGCTCGCGTGAGGCGCCATGGACATTCTATTGGTCCGGAGGCAACTTCAGAGGGAAGATGGACCCGGGTGACGTGACACGTCAGACTGGGGTGCTAGACCGGCTCCATGGAAACGGAGACGGGCGTCGAGGGGCAGAGGGAAGTCATGGGACGTGAACGAGCCACATACGCCGACCTGGAGGCCCTCCCGGAGCATGTGGTGGGGGAGCTCATCGACGGGGAGTTGTACGCCAGTCCCCGGCCAGCAATGACTCACTCGGTGGCGTCCTCCGTGTTGGGGGCGAGATTGAACGTGGCATTCCATCGAGCAGGCCCCGGCGGGTGGGTCCTCGTGGATGAACCGGAGCTGCACCTGGGTGAGGACGTGCTGGTACCGGACATTGCTGGCTGGCGCAGGGAGCGGATGCCGCGCGCGCCGAGCGCCGCGGCCATCACGCTCGCGCCGGACTGGGTGTGTGAAGTGCTCTCCCCCTCCACGGCCAGGCTGGACCGGAAGGTCAAGCTCCCCGTGTACGCACGCGAAGGCATCCGGCACGTGTGGCTCGTGGATCCAAAAACGCGCACGCTGGAGGTATTCCGGCTGGACGGAGCCAACCATTCACCGCTGGCCACCCACACCGGTACGGCCCGGGTGCGCGCCGAGCCCTTCGAGACGCTGGAGTTGGAGCTCGCCGCCCTCTGGGACGAGGTATAGCCACGCACCAGGAATAGGGATGACAGACCCCGTCCGGAGGAGCACCCTTCCGCCATGGCGAACACCCATCCCGGGACGAGCAGCTTCGACTACCCCATCGCCTACCTCACGGACGTGGAGGGCATCTGGGAGAAGCTGGACAGCTTCTGCCAGGACAACCCACACGTGCACCTCGAGGCCGGGGAGCGGTTGGTGGTGCGTCCTGGCGCCACCTTCGTCTACGGGGGAGACGCCGTGGACCGGGGGGCCGATGGGCTCCGCGTCGTGCGCACGCTGCTGGAGGCCCGGCGGCGGCAGCCCTCCCAGGTGGTGCTGCTGGCGGGCAACCGGGACATCAACAAGCTGCGCCTGCTGCGCGAGCTGAACGGCCACCCCCTCCCGAAAACCCCCGCCGACATGCGGGCCGCCCCCCGGCCAATGCTCCTGCGGTGGATCTTCGACAACACCATGGGCGCCAGCGGCGCCTTCGAGTTCCGCCGCGAAGAGCTGGAGCGCACCGGCACGCCCGTGAGTGAGGAGGACGTGGTGGACAGCTTCCTCGAGGACGTCCGCCCCGGGGGAGCCATGCGCGACTACCTGTCCGTCTGCCAGCTCGCCCACCGCACCGGCAACACGCTCTTCGTCCACGGTGGGGTGCATGAGCGCAGCCTTGGGGCGGTGCCCACGGGCGAGCACGTGGAGGGCGTGGACGCCTGGGTGGAGGCCCTCAACCGCTGGTACCGCGAGCAGCTCTTGGCCTTCCGCGAGGAGCGCCTCGAGCCGGATGGCACCCCGGCCTGGGAGCCCCTCATCGCCTACCAGGCCCCCATTCCCGGCGAGCGCATCAACCTCGGCAGCGTGGTGTACGGACGCATGGCCGACACGCTCAACCACCCCGGGCTGCCCTCCCCCGCCCTCATCGAAACCCTCGCCCGCTCGGGCATCCACCGGGTGGTGGTGGGACACACGCCGAGCGGCGACTGTCCCTCGGTGCTGCGCGAGGAGTCCTTCGAGCTCGTCCTCGCGGACAACTCCTACGGCCGCGTCGAGGGGGCCTCGCGCGTCTTCCTCCGTGACGACAGCATCCACGTGGAAGGACAGGTGAAGCTGGAGGACGGACGGCTGGAGCGGCTCCGCTTCCAGCTCACGCTCGGCGACCCCTCGAGCCCCATCGGCCGGCAGTTGCTCGACACCGGGCAGCTGGTGAAGGGGCCACTCGAGAGCGGGGACTGGCTGCTGTTCCGCGCGCTGCCGCAATACCGCGTCGAGCAGCTCCCCGTGGCCCCGAGCGCACTCGAGGGCCGGGCCCTGGGCCCCGCGCGGGCGGCGGCTCAGGGCGCGTAGAGCCCGGCGTTCAGTCCACGAGCGCCTGATAGACGAGCTGGCGCAACTGCGAGCGCAGCGGATAGGTGTTCGAGGGGAGCAGCTGGGTCATGAAGACGACGGTCATCTCCTCGGCCGGGTCCACCCAGAAGGAGGTGCTCGCCATGCCGCCCCAGTGGTACTCGCCCACGGTGGACAGCGTGCGGTAGGCCACCGGATCCAGGACCACGGCGAAGCCGAGCCCGAAGCCGACGCCGTCGTAGCGCGTCTCGGCGAACAGCGGCCGGCCGAAGGCCGTGAGGTCCGCGCCTCCGGGCAGATGATTCTGAACCATGTAGCGGAGGGTCCTCGGGGAGAGCAGCCGCACGCCCTCGAGCTCGCCGCCGTTCAGGAGCATCCATGTGAAGCGCGTGTAATCGCGGGTCGTCGACACCAGCCCGCCGCCGCCCGACAGCCACGGAGGCGGCTTCAGGATGCCCTTGCCGAGCACCTCGGAGCGGATCGTCCGGGTGCGCGAGGCGTCCGCCGAATACAGCGCGGCCAGCCGGTGCTGCCGGTCCTCGGGGCACCAGAACATCGTGTCCTTCATCCCGAGCGGGCCGAGGATGCGCTCGTGGAAGAAGGCCTCGAGCGTCTGCCCGGACACGACCTCGATGAACCGGCCGAGCACGTCCGTGGCCACCGAGTAGTTCCACTCGGCACCGGGCTGGAAGGCGAGCGGCAGCTCCGCCCAGCCTCGGACGCACGCGGCGAGGTCCGAGAAGTCCGAGGCACCGAGCTCGAAGCCGCGAAGCCGGTAGATCTCATCGGTGACGTGCACGCGGTGGAAGCCGTACGTGAGCCCGGCGGTGTGCGTGAGCAGATGCCACACGCGGATGGGCTCGATGGCGGGCACGGTGATGGGCCGGACCGCTGAGCCTCCGACGTAGACGCGCGGCTGGGAGAACTCGGGCAACCACCGGCTGACGGGATCGGACAGCTCGAACGCGCCCTCCTCCCACAGCATCATCGCCGCGATGGAGGTGATGGGCTTCGTCATGGAGTAGATGCGCCAGAGGGTGTCCGTCTCGACGGGGCGGCCGGCCTCCTTGTCCGCGAGCCCGTACGAGGACAGGTGCGCGACCTTGCCCCGGCGGGACACCATCACCTGCCAGCCCGCGAGCCGCCCGTCGTCCACGTACCGCTGGAAATGCGTGTCGATGCGCCGCAGCCGCCGCGCATCCAGGCCGACCTCACCCGGGTCGACGTTGATGCCAAAGTCCGCCATCCGTTGATTCTCCCTCGGCGGGCCAGGAGCTCAGAGGCTCGCGAGCGCCACGCGGTAGAGGGCCCGGTAGCCCATCCGCGGCGCCGGCTCGAAGCGCTCCGCCGAGAACAGCTCCTCCAGCAGGCGCTTGCCGTCCTCGGTCTCGTGCAGGCTCAGCAGCGCGCGCTCCAACTGGCCCGCCACTTCCGGCGCCACGCCCATGCCCACCGGAACCCCGTCATTGGGCGCTTCCTCGGTGTAGGCGATGAGCTCGAACGCCCCGCCCTTCCCCGGCAGCACCACCTCCACGCCATCCGCGTACGTCAGCCCCGTGGACTCCGGCGGGCAGAAGATGCTCGCCACGTCCGCGTGGCCCCCCTGCACCGCCTCCAGGGCCGCCTTGTACGAGCCCGCGAACTGCTGCGCGGCGAACGTCTTCACCGGCTCGCGGCCCCCGGCCTTCAGATACGCCACCGGCAGCAGGTAGCCACCCACCGAGTCCCGGTCCACCCACGCCACACGCGTGCCCTGCAGCGTGTCCAGCGTCAGCCCGGAGCCCGCCCGCGCCACCAGCGCCGAGCGGTACGACGAGCGCCCGCGCCGCACCCCGCGCGCCAGCACCCGCACACCCATGGCCTCCACGCGCGCGCACACGAAGGGCGGCGCCCACACCGCATCCGCCCGGCCTGCCAGCAGGTCCTTGGCGAGTGCCTCGTAGGTGGAGGCCACGCTCACCTCCACCTTGCGGCCCAGGGCCTTCTCGATGAACGCGGTGAGCCGCTCGGCCCGCTCGCGCGCCAGCGAGTTGCCCAGCGAGGGCGGCAGACCGAAGCGGAAGGAGAATCGTGCCGGGTTGGGAGGAGGGGCGGACATGGTCGGGAGCCCGTGTCTACGCCTCGGCGTCCAGTCGCGCCACTTCGTCGTCCGCCAATCCGAACGTCGCCTGGAGCATGTGCAGAATCCGCTGCTCGGCGAGGCTCGGTTCCTGGCCTCCCGCGTGGGCGATCTTCGTCGCCAGCCGGTAGGCCTTCAGCCGCTGCTGGTGCGTCGTCAGCCCGTGCGCCATCACCTGCAACCGGGCCGGCAGCCCCTCGGCGGCCAGTGCCGACACCGCCTCGCTCACGAAGGCCTGCGCCCGCTCGGGGCTCACGTTGTGGAAGAGCGGATCCGACGCGAAGCTCTCCACCAGCGCCCGCGCCTCGGCCTCCTTCAGGTGCCCGTCCGCCGCGCTCACCAGCACCATCACCTCGGCGAACAGCCGCTCCAGCGGCTCACCCAGCGCCTCCGACAGGCTCCCTCCGCCCTCGATGACGTCGATGATTTGAGCCACCTCATCCTCGGAGATGCCCAGCGCCGCCTGGAACGTCTTGAGCAGGCCCAGCTCCGTGCGCGTGGCCCGGTGGTCCGAGAACGCGATGGACGCCGCCAGCCCGAAGGCCAGCATCCGGTTCTTGTGGTTGGGCAGCCGCGCCCGCAGCGAGGCGAGAATCTCCTCCAGGTCGTGCGCCTTGGACAGCCGCTGGGCGCTCGCCTCCACCAGCGCGTTGAGCTCCTCGGGTTTGGTGCCCTCGAACTCGGGGCGCTCGATGACGCGCCGCAACAACATCTGCAGCTCCCGCTGAGACACCTGGCCATCCGCCATGGCCGCCAGCAGCATCACCTCCACCAGCGCCTCGTTCCGCTCCCTGCGCGCCTTCACCGCTTCCTTAGGCATCCGCCAGCCCTCCCTGGATTCGTGCTGTGGTCGTCGTCTGCGCCTGCGTCTGCGCCTGCGCTTCCCCTGCTGGAGTACCCTCGGAGGCGAGCGAGGAGAAGTCGAAAACGCTCTTGTCCATCAGGTGACTCGGCCGCACGTTGCTCATGGCGGAGAGCACGCTCTGCCGGACGTTGGGAATCTCCTTGCCCAGCTCCTCCATCAGCTTCTGCATGCGCTTGCGCTGGAGGTTCTCCTGCGTGCCGCACAGGTCACAGGGGATGATGGGGAACTGCCTGGCCTCGGCGTAGGCGGCGATCTCCTTCTCCGGCGCGTAGCACAGGGGGCGGATGACGGTGTTGCGCCCATCATCGCTCTTGAGGATGGGCGGCATGGCCTTGAGCGAGCCGGCGAAGAAGAGGTTGAGCAGCAGGGTGTGGATGAGGTCGTCCCGGTGGTGGCCGAGGGCGATCTTGTTGCAGCCCAGCTCCACCGCCGCCGTATAGAGGATGCCGCGGCGCATGCGGGAGCAGACGGCGCATTGCGTCTTCCCGGGAGGCGTCTTCTCCAGGACGATGGAGTAGGTGTCCTCCTTGAGCATCTTGTAGGCGAAGCCCTCGGACTTGAACCAGCCCTCCAGCTTGTCGGCCGGGAAGCCGGGGTGGCCCTGGTCGAGGTTCACCGCCAGCAGGTCGAACTTCACGGGCGCGCGGCGCTGGAGCTCCCGGAGGAGGTACAGCATGGTGTACGAGTCCTTGCCACCGGACACACCCACCATGATGCGGTCCCCCTCGGAGATGAGGGAGTAGTCCGAAATGGCACGGCCCATGTGGCCGAGCAGGCTCTTCTCGAGGCGAAGGACGTCGGGGTTCATCGGGGTTGTCATCCTAGCGGCGGCTTGGGAAAAAACACGCTACACGTACACACCTGGTCCGCTAGCCTGCTCTCCGCCATGCAGAGCTTCCCACAAGGTGCGCAGGACATCATCGATTCAGAGGGGGCCCAGACGGCCGCCCGGAAGCTCGAAGGGGCCCGGGAGCTGGCCGTGGACGTGGAGGCGGATGCGATGCACGCCTTCCGCGCCCGCCTGTGCTTCCTCCAGGTGGCCACGGACGAGGAGGTGCTCCTCTTCGACACGCTCCAGCCCGGGGTAGAAGCCTCGCTGCTGGCCCCGGTGATGGGGGACCCGGACCGGACCAAGTTCTTCCATGCGGCCGGGGGGGACCTGCCCTACCTGGCCGAGGCGGGAGTGAGGGTGCGGGGGCTGTTCGACACGCACCGGGCGGCGACACTGCTGGGCTGGCCCAAGGTGGGGCTGGCGGACCTGGCGCGCGAGCGGCTGGGCGTGGAGCTGCCGAAGGAGCACCAGCAGTCGGACTTCTCGCTGAGGCCGCTGCCGCCGGGGATGCGGGACTACATCGCCAACGACGTGCGCTACCTGGTGGAGCTGGGCCGCCAGGTAAGGGAGGAGACGCGCAAGGCGGGCATCCTCGAGGAGGTGCTGCTGGACTGCCAGCGCATGTGCGACGAGGCGGCGGCGAGGCCGGAGGTAGGGGCGGACTTCAAGCCGCGCCTGCCGAAGGCGGGGCTGACGCCGGCGCAGATGGTGCTGGCCAACGCGATTGCCCAGGCGTTGCACCGCAAGCGGCTGGAGTGGGCCGAGGCGGAGAACGTGCCCATGGGGAGGATGCTCTCCAACATGGCCATCTCGGACATCGCGGTGAAGCCGCCGGGCAACCCGAGGGAGCTGGCGAAGGCGGCGGGAGTCCGGGGTGCCTTCGTGAGGTCGCATGGGGACGAAATCATCGCCCTGGTGCGCGAGCTGCTGGAGAAGTCCCGGCGGGGCGAGCTGAAACCATCGGAGGAGCAGAAGGGACCGAAGGACGCGAACCGGCGCAAGCGCGAGGAAGCGCTGAAGGCGTGGCGCGCGGAGAAGGCGACGGCGCGGAAGGTGATGCCGTCGGTGGTGCTGCCCAACCCGGTGTTCGATGTCCTCCTGTCACGGCCCCCGGCGAATCTGGACGAGCTGAGGGCGGTGCCGTACATCGGGGAGAAGCGGGTGGAACTCTACGGAGAGGACCTGCTGACGCTGCTCGCCCAGCACCCCGTGCAGGGCTGAGTTCCTGCGCCATCCGTCCCCGTGCATCCCCGTCCCTACTTCCCCTCTCCCCCCGGGAGAGGGACGGGGTGAGGGTATCCGGGCCCGTGCTCACGGCTCACGGGCCATTCGAGGCTTGGGTCAAGACGGCTCATTTCTTCCTTTCGTCCAGGTGCGCTCCTGCCGCTTCGGGATTGAAGCCAACCGGCCAGCGTGTGCTCTTGTCGTAGAGAGCACCGAAAAATTTGGTTTCCTCAATGTGAGCATCTCGAAGATTGGCACCGTGGAGTCTGGTCTGTAACAGGTTGGCACGGGTCAGCACCGCCCGCTCGAACGAGGCATCTCGCAGGTTCGCGCTCATGAACTTGGCTTCTGTCAGATCAGCATCAGCCAACACAGCCCCCCTCGCATCAGAGAATTGGAACGACGCACTCGTGAGGTTGGCCCCACTCAAGTCCGCCCCACGGACATCCGCGCTCGTTAAATCCGCCTTCACCATGGAGCACCCGCGGAACCGGACATGGTCGAGAGTCGCTTTCAAGATGGCACCATCGAGCTGAGCTCCCGAGAAATCAGTGGGCCTACTGCCCTCGGCGATATGCCCGGGAGTGAGAATGTCCCGAGAGAAATTGGCGCCTCGCAGGTCGGCACCACGGAAGTCCGCATCTCGTAGCGTCAGGTCAGACATCGAGGCATCCCGGAACTGGCCTTTCGTGGCCACGATGAAGGGGCCGATGCGCATCAACCAGAACCACGCCAACATCGAGCGAAGTGTGAGTTTGTCACGGCCTTTCAAGCCCGGGGTGTCGCGCAGGCTGCTGCCAATCGCCAGGGCAGCCTCGCGCAGCCAGGGCATCCGGTCCTCACGCAGCGAATGCTCGCTGCGTGGCAGGAACGCCTGCTCCTCCGACTCGAAACGCTCCTGGGCCCACCTCAACAACACTTTGTGCTCATCGCCTGTGAGACCGAAGGGGGACTGGGGGCGATGCGGCAGCGGCTCGCCGTTCAGGATCTCCATCAGGAAATCGAAGGTCCGGTCCTCACGGCTAAGGAGCCGCCCACCGAGAAGCGGTCTCTCGATGTCCTTCCACTCTTTTTCCCGGCTCTGGACGAGCGCCTTCAGCCGATCCGCCCAGTAGCGGGCCACCAGATATTCACGGAAGGACTTGTGTCCGAAGAGGATCTGGCTCGCCATTCCCGCGCGCAAGTGAGCCTGCATTGTCAGCAGCAGCCCCACCTGGATGACGTCGATGCTGTCGGATGCATTCTGCTCCACGCCCAACTCTTCCACGATGAGGTTCTCGATGTCGCGCCGGGTGAGCACCTGCTGCTTGCGGTGAGGCTCCAACATCTGACGCTGCTCGAGCTTCGTGGCCTCCCACGCCACACGTCCCATCAGCCAGAGCATTGCGTCCGGGGCCTCCGCATCCGAGGAGAGCAGTTCCTTCTCCACCAGATGCTCACGCAGCTTCGAGGAGGCCTCGGCGACATTCCAGTGCTGCTCACGGGCTACTTCGTGCTTTCCCTTGGCGATCTGCCCGAAGAACTCCTCGTACAGCGCCGCGCGGCTGGTGCTGGCTTCCGCGGAGTGCTGGCTCCAGGTCTGCGCCACCATGAACAGCAGGATGGGCGTGACCATGAGCTCATTGAGTCCGCGGGCCTGCAACTCCGGATAGGCCGGCCCTGTCCCCCCCTGGAGCCCGCGCCAGCGCTCCAACCATCTGTCGCTCTGAGCCCTTGTCCATGGAAGGAGTTCCAGCAACGGGATGTCCTTCAACTCCTTTTCACCCGGAAGGGCCCCTGGACGGGAGAAGATGATGAATCGGTGGCGATCCGTGGCCTCTTCCTTGACGCGTTTGAAGAAGGACTCCAAGCGCCGTTCCCCGAGGATGACCTCGTCCAGGCCGTCGAGCAGGAAGATGGCCCGTTGCCCTGGCTCGGGAAGGGTCAGCGCCTCGTCGCTCGCCTTCAAGTCCAGACCCAAGGCATCGGCCTGCCGCTTCCAGGCACTGCGTACGGTCTGTTCGAGGTTGAAGCCCTCATCGGGAAAGTCCTCGGCGCACCGGATGTAGATGGGCAGCATCAGGTCAGGAGAAGGCGCGCGCGCGCGCAGGAAGTGTTGGGCCCAGCGCTGCGCCAACGTCCGCGCGGTGAGCGACTTCCCCATCCCAAAATCCGCTTTGACAACGAGCACGCCCTTCTTGGGCTCGCGCAGCAAGCGCTCGATGAGCTCCGTGACGGGCTCTCGCGCCTCCTCTCCCGTCATCCGGGCATCCGGCTCGATGTACATCGTCCCGAGTGGCATGAAGGGAATGGGGTCTTCGACGGACCACTCATGTCTCTCGATGTTGCCGAAGATGTGGCGTTCGCCCCAGCTCTCGAGTTCCCTGAGGAGAAGCTCGCGCAGCAGGCGCACGCGGTAGTCACCCGACAGCCGCTCCAGGTATGACTCCAGCGGCTGTCCCTCGGAGGAGCTGAGCGCCTGGTTGTACGCAAGCAGGAAGTAGCGCTCGAACTCCAGCCTCCCCGCCTCCCCCAATTCGAGCAGCGGGGGTGCGGCTTCTTCATCATCGAGCTTCTGGTCCGTGAACGCTTTCCAGAGTGCTCGATAGTACGGCGTGGCCAGCGGGCTGCCGGAGAGCGCCGCGACGTGCCTCCACTCCGTCATTCCAGCGGGGAGGTCACCGGGCCTACCGAGTTCCCCGAGGGATTCGGCCGCGAGGCTCACGCGCAATTCGATCTCCTCCGCCCGCTTCCGCTCCTCCTTCTTCATGAAGCCCCAGAATCCCTTGGAGCTGGGAGCCAGCGACTTGTTGAAGGCCCAGTGGCGCCCGAAGGCCTGCCCGAAGCAACGGGTGATGACCCCGAAGTGCAGTGCCTCCATGTCCAGCGCGCGCTCGCCGCGCCCGCCCCGAAGCTCCCCCAGCAGGTCAACCAACGCGGGAAGGGTCTCCAACTCCTTCGTATCGAAGCCCTGACTCGTCCACGCTTCGTACGCTGTGATACCGAGCTGGAATAGCTTGCCCAGCGCCTTGACCGCACCCGGGATCTCCATCACGGCGTCAGCCTCCATCTCGATGTGGAATGAGAAGGTCCCATTCCACACCAGGGGCCACTCGCCATCCGCGCGGACGAGTGCATGGCTCGTCGTCCATGCTCACTGGTTCACGAACGGGTCCCCCCCCTCCGTTGCCCAGGCCATGAAATCCAGTCCGCGACCTACAACGCGGACTGGACGGCCTGCTCCAGCTCCGAGCGGGTGCACCAGTCCACGGGACGGCGGCCGCTGATCAGCTCCAGCGTGCGGTCCGCGAATGACACCTTGGAGTCCTCGCCAACGCCCAGCCGGATGCGCTGAACGCCCTCGCGCAGCGCGGCGCGGCCGATCTTCTCCTTGGCCAGCGCCTCCAGCACCTCGCGCGCACGGTCCGCCAGGAACCCGAGCGCCCGCAGATCCTGCGCGGACGTCGCCACCACATCCAGAGCGAGCTCCACGGAGACAGACGTCTCCAGCAATCCGCGAAGCTGCACCTCCAGCGACGCGAGCCGGCGTCGGAGCTGGAGCTGCGACGGCGTGGGCGGCGCGTCCCTGCGCAGCGAGCCGAACGCGGGCGCGTCATGCACGGAGATGGCCTCGATGGTGCCCACCGGGACGAGGACCACGTCATCGTAGGGAATGCCGCTCTCCCGAGGCACGTACACGAGCACCGCGCGGCCCTCGCGACGATCCTCCAGAATCTCACGCAGGATGCCGGTGACACCCCGTCCGCTGCGCAGCAGCAACGTCATCCTCGGGAGCAGCACGGGGATACCCGCCTGCTGCCGCCACGCGAGCTTCTGCAGCACGGCGAGCACGGCATCCACGCCATGCGCCTTCCACGACAGGAAGGCCGCCAGAGGATCCTCCACGGATCCGTGCTCCTCGGGAACGGCCTCCAGCGCGTTCTGGATGGCCTCCTGGCGCTCCTGGACGTCATCGACGTTGCTGACGGGCTCATGATCGAGCGTGAGCACGCCGTCCTGGAAGCGGACCATCCTGGAGCCCGAGGACGCGCCGGTGGTGTTGCGGATGACGACACGCTTCAACGTGCTCCGGAGCATCTCCCGGCCCAGGTTGTCGACGGCCAGCGCCTCGAGCGCCCCGATGAGCGGGGTGAAGTAGACCTTCGGCCACGCCTCGCCATAGAGGTGCTCGTAGCCTTCCACGGCCAGGGTGTTCCAATCCACCTCGACGGGCACGTCGAAGTGGGCGGCATCGTCGATCTCTTTCTTGAGCTTCGGGAAGATCGTCTCCTCGAACTCGCTGGCGGCCTTGCGCTCCGCGATTCCCATCGTTCCTCCGGAAAAAGTCGGCACAGTGTGGTCCAACCCCGGACCCAATCAAAGCATCCGCCACGTGCGCTGCCGTGCAATAGAACCGGCGCACAGGCGTTCTCCCGCCACTTCATCGAGGGACACCATGCACCTCCGCCTCCGCCACGCCCCGTGGGCACTGCTCACGCTCACCCTGGCCTGCGCCACACCCCAGCAGGCCACCACCCCCACCGCTCCCCCACCACCGGCCCCCGCGGCCGAGACGCCGCGCCCGCCCACCTTCCGTCTGGGCACCCAGGTAAGGCCCACGAGCTACAAGGTGGAGCTCACGGTGGACGCGGAGCAGGAGGGTTTCAGTGGCGTCGTGGAAATCCCGCTCGAGCTCTCCGAGTCCACGCGGCAGGTGTGGTTGCACGGCGCGGGCCTGACGGTGAAGGAGGCCACGCTCACGGCGGGAGGCCAGTCGCAGCCGGCGCGCGCGGTGACGGAAAACGACACCTTCATCGGATTCCTGCTGGAGCGCCCGGTGGGTCCGGGCACGGCGACGCTGCGCGTGGCGTACCAGGGGCTCGCGCTGGCGAAGGAAACGGTGGGCCTGTTCCGTCAGAAGGATGGAGACCACTGGTACGCGATGACGCACTTCCAGCCGGATGACGCGCGGCGGGCGATTCCGTGCTTCGACGAGCCGGGCTTCAAGGTGCCATGGCAGCTCTCGCTGCGGGTGCCGGCCAGCCAGCGGGCCTTCGCCAACGCGCCGGTGGAGTCCGAGCAGACGGGCCCGGACGGATGGAAGACGGTGCGCTTCCGGCCCACGCCGCCGCTGCCCAGCGAGGTGGTGGCCTTCGCGGTGGGACCCTTCGAGACGGTGGACGCGGCACCGGCCGGACAGAAGAACACCCCCGTGCGCATCGTGGTCCCCAAGGGCCGCACGGCCGAGGCCGCCTATGCCACCCAGGCCACGCCGCCGCTGCTCGGCCTGCTGGAGGACTACTTCGGCATTCCCTACCCCTACGAGAAGCTGGACGTGCTGGCCATTCCGCGGCCCGTGCTCTTCGGGGCCATGGAGAACCCGGGCCTCATCACCTACCAGATGCCGCTGCTGCTGGCCCGGCCCGAGCACGACACGCTCTCGCGCCAGCGCGCCTTCGCACTGGTCCAGGCGCACGAACTGGCCCACCAGTGGTTCGGCAACCTCGTCACCCTGGCCTGGTGGGATGACACCTGGCTCAACGAGTCCTTCGCGGACTGGCTCGCGCTCAAGGTGACGGGCCAGTGGCAGCCCTCGTGGAGCCTGGACGCCGAGCGCGTGCGCAACAGGGCCCACGCCATGAACACGGACCGGCTCGTCACCACGCGCCGCATCCGCCAGCCCGTCGAGAGCGAGGGCGACATCCTCACCGCCTTCGACGGCGCCATCACCTACGCCAAGGGCAACGCGGTGCTCGCCATGTTCGAGTCCTGGGTGGGCCCGGAGCGCTTCCGCGACGGCGTGCGCGCCCACATGCGCAACCACTCCCACGGCAACGCCACCGCGGCCGACTTCTTCCAGGCCCTCACCCAGGCCTCGGGCACCGACCTGTCGGCCGCCCTCTCCACCTTCCTCGACCAGCCCGGCGTGCCGCTCGTCTCCATGGGCCTGCAATGCACCGCGGGCGCGCCCCCGAAGCTGACGCTGGCCCAGCGGCGTTTCCTCCCCGTGGGCTCGCGGGGCGCGGGCACCGCGGAGCAGACGTGGCAGGTGCCCGTGTGCGTGCGCTACGGCACCGGCAAGCAGGAGGCCCGGGCCTGCACCCTCCTCACCGGCAAGACGGGCGAGCTCGTGCTCACGGGCGCCACCGCCTGCCCCGAGTGGGTCGTCCCCAACGCGGACGCGCGCGGCTACTACCACACGAAGCTGGAAGGGGACCTGCTCGGAAGGCTCACGCGCGGGGGCGCGAAGCCGCTCTCCCTGACCGAGCGCATGGGCCTGCTGGGCGATGCACAGGCGTTGATGGCGAGCAACGAGCTGCCGGTGGACGAGGCGCTCGGCGTGGTGGCGAGCCTGCTGCCCACGGATGACCGCGACCTGCTCAACGGCGCGCTGGGCATGGTGGGCTCGGTGCGGCGCGAGTTCATCCCCGAGGCGCTGCGGCCGAAGTACGCGTCCTTCGTGCGCCGCACGTTTGGCGCCAAGGCGCGCGCGCTCGGCCTCCAGCCACGCCCGGGCGAGGACGAGGACACGCGCCTGCTGCGGCCCTCGGTGATTCGCGTCGTGGCGCTCCGGGGCGAGGAGCCGTCGCTCCAGGCCGGCGCCCGCGAGCTGGCACTCGAGTGGCTGGAGGATCGCCGTGCCGTCTCGCCCGAAATGGTGCAGGTGGTGCTGCAACTGGCCGCGGTGAAGGGAGATGCCACGCTCCACCAACGTCTGCTCGCCGAGGCCAGGAAGACACGGGACCCGGCCGAGCGCGGCAAGCTGTTCACCGCACTGGGCTCCTTCCGTGACCCGGCGCTCGCCCGCGCCACCACCGCGCTGATGCTCTCCGAGGACTTCTCCACGCTCGAGGTCCTCATGGGCCTGGCCAACGGCATGCTGAACGAGGAGACGACGCGCGAGCACTTCTACTCCTACGTGAAGGAGCACTTCGACGCGCTCATGGCCCGGATGCCACACGAGATGGGCGGACACATGCCCGTGGTCGGCGAGGGCTTCTGCGACGCCACGCACCGTCAGGACCTGGAAGCCTTCTTCCAGGAGCGCGCGGCCCGCTATCCCGGCGGTCCGGAAATCCTCGGGCGGACGCTGGAGGGCGTGGACCTGTGCATCGCCCAGCGCGAGGCCCTCCAGCCCGGACTGGTGCGCTTCCTCTCGCGCCAGTAATGGAAGAAGCCCTCCGCGAGGCTCGAGTGCTCGCGGAGGGCTTCTGGCCCGGCTCGCCGGCTTCTAGCGCCGGGTCATCGTGAACTTCTGGTTGTCGTAGCCATTGCAGGTCCACTGGAGGATGTGGCCGCCGTCCTCCTGGCTGAAGGCGAAGACGTCCAGGCACTTGCCGCTGTGTTTGGCCTTGAGGCTGTAGTAGCCGTCGCCGTGGTTCACGAGCGAGAACTTCTGGTTGTCGTTGCCGTTCCACGACCACTGATAGACAGTGGCCCCATCCCCCATGGAGCTGGCCTCGACGTCCAGGCACTTGCCGCTGTGCCTCGGCACGATGAAGTAGTAGCCGTCCGGGGTGGCGCGCAGGGAGAACTTCTGGTTGTCACCGTTCCCCCAGCTCCACTGGTGCAGCCAGGCCTGGTCATTGGTGGCGGCGTTCAGGATGTCCATGGACTTGCCGCTGTGCTTCGCCGTGAAGCTGTACAGCTTGTCCGACTGGTCCATCAGCACGGAGAGGTAGCCCGTGTTGTCGTTCACGTGGTCGATGTGGAAGCTGACCAGGTCCTTGCTCCCATCGTTGTTGAAGTCGTGGACGGCCACGTCGGCCCCGTGCGTGGACTCGCCCAGCCGCGCATTGAGCGTGCGGGCGGTGGTCACCGAGGAGCCCGAGCCACTCCAGCCCGATGACACCGCGCCCGTCGACGCCGAGAGGTCATAGCCCACCTGGTAGACGTGGGCGTCATCACCCGATGGGGCATCCACCCAGGAGATCACGAGGTCGGGCCGGCCGTTGCCATCCATGTCCGCGATGTCGAGGCCCATGTCCGAGGTGACGCTGCCCACCCAGCCGGACTTCGCGTGCGTGCCGCTGTACGAGCTGATGCCGCCACTCGTGCTGAGGTCCCACCCCACCGCGTAGTAGATCGTGTTCTCGCCACTCGCATCATCGACGGTACCCACGACCAGGTCGGGCCGGCCGTTGCCATTGATGTCGTGCAGGGCGACATCGGCCCCTTGCGTGCGGCTGCCGTGGAATCCACCCGCGAAGCCGTAGGGGCCACTCCACGACGAGACGGTGCCGCTCGCCGTCAGGTCCCAGCCGATGCGGTAATGGGTGCTGTCCGCGCCGTCCGGATTGTCGACGTGGACGACGACCAGGTCCGGCCGGCCGTTGCCATTGATGTCCCCCACGGCGATGCCGGCGCCGCTCGTGTACTTGCCCCACCAGCCCCCGATGCTCATGAAGCCACTCCAGCTCGTGGGCCGATACTTGCTGCCCGCCCCGTTGGAGTACGTGACCAGGTCGATGTTCCAGCCGATCCGGTAGTAACCGTTGTTGCCTTCGCTCGGGTCATCCACGTGGAAGACGATCATGTCGGGCCGGGAGTCACCGTCGAGCTGGGTGATCGCGACACCGCCGCCCGCGTTGGCGGTCCCCCACCAGCCGGAGACATTGGAGAACTCCGTCACGCCGTCGTAGATGGTCCGGATCGTCTCGATGTCGGTCGAGCTCAGTCCATCGCGCTGGCCGATCGTCACGCCCGAGGTGCGCGGGGTGATCGTCTCCGCGCCGTTGATGCCGAACGCGGTGCGCCCGTAGTGCATGATGGACCCGTAGTCGTACGCCCCCACGTCCATGCCGTCGTACCCACTGGCCGTGTAGGTCTGGAAGTTGTGCGAATAGCCGGACTGGATGTTGTTCCAGTTGATGGTGACGTAGTTGTCACGATCGCCGCGCATCTGCTCGTGCCACACGCCCAGGGCATGTCCGATCTCATGGATGGCGTTGCCGGTGGAGCAGCCGCTCTCCAGCGTGATGCTCTGCGCGCCGCCCGTCCTGCCCACGGACGAGCTGCACCCGGAGCCCGACACGAACTTCACGTAGGCCGTCTCGGCCGTGCGGGGGACGAACTTGATGTTCGTCTTCGTCGTCCAGTGCGCGATGGCGTCGGTGACGCGCGACGGGCTGCTAAGCCCCGAGTCGATCACATAGGGCACCACGCCATTGGGCCAACGCGTCGAGGCATAGGCACGGGCCGTTCCACTGGCATGGCGCTCGCCCGGCTCGGAGAGGAGGTGCAGCGGCATCACGATGTCTCCATCGATGACCGCGTTGCCGTCGATCTCCTCGTAGTCCACCTGGAGCTCGCCCCGCTCCGTGCGCAGCATGCCGGTACGGGCCACGCCGGTGCGGCCTGGATAGGCGCGCTCGGCACCACCGAACGTGGAGGGCGTCTCTTCCGCCCGCGGCGCCTCGACGGCGCCGTCACATCCGGCCTGGGTGGTGACGGCGAGCATGCCGAGGCTCGCGGCGGTGAGGGTGGCGCGGAACGGGGACTTCTTCGGGGTCTTCATCTCGCGTGTCCTTTGTGGAAGCTGGCTTCACTTCCTTGGACACGTGGGTTTTGAAATCGGGCAACGCCGCTGGAACCCACGGCGTCTCCAGAGCTGGACCCATGCGGAGCGTAAACTTCTGTCACGAATGACGAGGCCATCCCGTCAGTGGTGAGGGCCCCGGCATCATCCATGCCAGGGGACGGCGGTGGATTGCGGGAGTTTCGCGAAGAACAGGGCGGGAACTCCGGTGCGTTCCTGTGCGTCCTTCTCGATAGCAGTAGGCACGAAGAGCAGTGTCATGGAGCCGATTGAACATGTGGCTCGAAGGGCGGCGGATTCGGTTGCGGCTGAGGGGAACGTGCGTAGGTTTGAAGCCGCTGTGGAGGTGGCGTGGGCATGTCTGGAGTCCGACTGGGTGGCGCGACGGCCGACATCCATCACTGCATCGACGCGAGCCTGAGCTGTCAGGCCTCGTGCGAGGCGGCGATGGAGCAATTGGCCGCCAATGGAATGCGCGCTGACAGCGAGCCGATGCGCCTGCTGCGGCAATGCGCGGAGTTGTGCGAACTGAACGCCCGTGCCTTGCAAAAGGACAGCCGCCTGGCGCGGCGCACGGCGACGCTGTGCTTCGAGCTGAGCAACCAGGTGGCGCGTGCAGCGTGGCTGGACGGCAACCTGGCCTCCAACGTGCTGGCACGCGACGCGCTGCAACTGGCCCGGGCCTGCCGGCCGCTGCTCTTCACCTGACGGAGCAACCGCGCGTTCTTCCCCGTGGAAATCCCCTCTCCCCCTGGGAGAGGGCTAGGGTGAGGGTCTTCTTCCAAGGAGGACCCCGCCATGCAGACCCCGTTCTTCCTGGGCCCGCGCCTGTACTTCCGTCCACTCGAGCGTGAGGACGCGCCGAGGCTGGCGGCCTTCGTCAACCACCCCGACGTGCGCCGCAACCTGCTGGTGCACCGCCCGATGAACACAGCGCAGGAGGTGGCCTTCGTGGACACCCTCACCTCCAGTCCGAAGGATGTGATGTTCGCCATCGTGCTGCGGGACGGGGACCGGATGATCGGCACGAGCGGGCTGCACGACCTGGACTTCCGGAGCAGGCGAGCGACCTTCGGGATGCTGATCGGCGAGCCGTCCGAGTGGCGCAAGGGCTACGGCACGGAGGCCACGCGGATGACGCTGGAGTACGGCTTCGGCACGCTGAACCTGGAGCGGGTGCAACTGGAGGTGCTGGAGCACAACACGGCGGGTATCCGGGCCTACGAGAAGGCGGGCTTCCAGCGCGAGGGCGTGCTGCGGCGGCACCACTACGTGGACGGCGCGTACGTGGACACGTGGGTGATGGGCATTCTGCGCTCGGAGTGGAGGCCGGCTCCGGCATAAGGTGCGGCCCACGAGGAGCGCATGGTGGAGGGAGACACGCAGGACCTGCGGGACGTGGTGCGGAGGCTGGAGGAGACGGTCTCGCGGCTGGAGGCACGCATCGAGAAACTGGAGACGGCGGCCCCGGCGCGGCCACTGCCCTCCCCCATTGCCAACCCCGCCGTTCCCGGCACGCCCGTACCCGAGGCGGAGCAGAGGGATCTGGAGGCGCACCTCGGCACGTACTGGCTGAGCCGGGTGGGCATCGTGGCGCTCATCATCGGCTTCGCCTTCCTCATCATCTACCACTTCGGTGACCTGGGGGCGCTGGCGCGGGTGGGAGCGGGCTACCTGCTGAGCGCGGGGCTGGCGGCGCTGGGCCTGTGGCTGTCGCGGCGGCACGAGCTCTTCGGGCGCATCGTCTTCGGCGGAGGCCTGGCGCTCGCCTACTTCGTCACGTACGCGCTGCACTTCGTGCCGGCGGTGCGGGTCATCGAGAGCGAGCCCCTGGCGCTGGTGCTACTGGCGCTCAACGTGGTGGGCATCGTCGTCATCGCGCAGCGGATGCAGTCGGAGACGGTGGCGGGCATCGCGCTCTTCCTCGGGTTGCGCACGGGGATGCTCAGCGACATCACCTCCTTCACGCTCATGTCCACCAGCATGCTGGCGGGTGGAGCGCTCTTCTTCCTGGTGAAGAACCGCTGGGTCTTCGTGCCGCTGTCGAGCCTGGTGGCCGTCTACGCGACGCACGTCGTCTGGGCGATGCGCACGGACGCCATCGCCCCGGGCCAGCCCGACGGCGAGCGGCTGACGCTGAGCCTGTCCTTCCTGGCGCTCTACTACGTCATCTTCTCGGTGGCGCTGCTGGTGCACCCGCGCGAGCTGTCGAGGCGCGCGGCGCTCTCCTTCGCGCTGCTCAACTGGGTGGGGATGCTCACCCTGGGAGCGGTGGAGGTGGGGCGCTGGGGCGAGCCGCACCTCTTCACCTTCTTCATCACGCTCGCGCTGGCGCAGGGCGTGGGCGCCGCGGTGGCCGGGTGGAGGAACGCGCACCCGGCGGTGCTCCAGGCCTTCCTGGCCACGAGCGGCCTCACGCTCGCGCTGGGCCTGCCCTGGCAGTACGAGGACCTGGCGCTGGTGCGGGCGTGGACGGCCGTGGGGCTGGTGGCGGGAATCGCCGGGCGCGTCCTGGGCGCGGGCGCCCTGCAGGTGGTGGGCGTGGGCATCCTCTACGTGGCGCTCGGGGCCACGTGGCAGGTGCCGCCCACGGGGCGCGCGCTCCTGGACGCGGCCCTGCTGGTGGGCTTCGCGCTCGTCGAGCGGGCCGCGGTGGCACGGACGGACCGGCTGCCTCCGCCTCTCGAGGGGCGCCGCCGCGGCGCGCTCCAGTTCGCCTGCGCGGCCGGAGCGGGGCTCGCGCTGCTGTGGCTCGTGGGCGAGCTGATGCCCTCGAACCTCACCACGCTGAGCTGGGGTGTGGCGGCCTTCGGCCTGTTCGCCCTGGGCTTCGCCGTGCGCGAGCGCTGGTACCGGCTCGTGGGCATCGCCGTGCTGGCCGTCACCCTGGGGCGCCTGCTCTTCGTGGACCTGTCCGGGCTGCCCCCCAACCAGCGCATCCTCACCTTCATCCTGCTCGGGCTGATGCTGCTGGCCGTGTCGTACGTGTACACGCGCCTGCGCGGGAACCGGAGCTGAACGGGCCTACTCCATCACCGGCGGCTGGGGCGCGTTCGTCTTGCGCAACGGCAGCTCCGGAAGCGCCAGGGTGACGAGCAGCGCCAGCACCGCGATGAGCAGGGTGATGCGGTAGATGTCGCGGATGGCCTCGGAGAAGGCCTCCTTGAAGGCCAGGGCCACCTTGTCCACGGTGGCCTCGGCGGCCCGCTGGGCCTGGGCGAGTCCCTCGAGCCGGCCCTTCGCCGCGGGGTCTCCCGCCTGGGCCGCGGGGGCGAGCGCCTCGCGCTGCTTCTCGAAGCCCTCGGAGATGCGGGCCTTGATGGCCGCCGCATCGAACGAGCGGCCGGTTGCCCCACCCTCCTCGCTCACCTGTCCGCCCCCGGCCTGCTGGGACATGAGCTGCTGGCGGAACTCCGCGGGCACATCCCGGGTGGCCTCGGTCATGTGCGTGGCCATGGACGAGGAGAGCGCCAGGCCGAACACCGTGCCCATCAACGCCACGCCGATGGTGGAACCCATCTGGCGGAAGAACGTGGCGCTGGACGTGGCCACGCCCACCTGATGAGGCGCCACCGCGTTCTGGATGGCCAGGGTGAACAGTGGGATGGAGGGGCCCAGCCCCAGGCCCACGAAGATCATCTTCAGCGTGAGCTCCCCCTGGGTGGAGGCGGGCCGGAGGGTGAAGGCCATGAGCGCGAAGGCGGCCACCGCGATGGTCTGCCCGGCGAGCATGAACACCTTGTAGCGGCCCAGCCGGGACACGAGCTGCCCGGAGAGGACGTTGCCGGCGACGATGCCCAGGGTGAGCGGCATCATCGTGAAGCCCGAGTTGGTGGCCGACAGGCCCACCACGTTCACCATGAAGAGGGGCAGGAAGACGATGGCGCTCAGGAACACCGCGCCGCTGATGAAGGCGGCCACGTTGCCCACGGCGAATGCCTTGTTGCGGAAGAGCTTCAGGTCGAGCAGCGGCTCCGCCACGGAGCGCTCGACCAGGATGAAGGCGATGAACCCCACCACCGAGAGCGCGAACATGCCCAGGATCTGGGGCGAGCCCCACACGTAACCCGTCTCGCCCGGAGCCACGGTGCGGCGGCCCAGCGACAGCGCGAGCAGCAGCGGCACGGCGAACAGCGACAACGTGATCGCGCCCGGGATGTCCACCGAGGCCTTGCGGCCCTCGTGCCGCAGCGGCGGCATGCGGGTGAGGATGAAGCCGAGCGCCACCGCGCCCACGGGCAGGTTGACGAAGAACACCCAGTGCCAGCTCAGGTGGTCCGTGAGGAAGCCGCCCACCAGCGGGCCCACGACACTCGCGAGCCCGAACACGGCGCCGAAGATGCCCTGGTACTTGCCGCGCTCGGCGGGCGGGAAGATGTCCGCGACGATGGCGAACGCACTGGTGAAGAGCGACGCCGAGCCGACGCCCTGCAACGCGCGGGCGAGGATGAGCTGGAGCGTCGTCTGCGACAGGCCGCACAGCGCCGAGCCCAGCAGGAAGATGAGGATGCCGATGACGAGGATGCGCCGCCGGCCGAACGCATCCGACAGCTTCCCGTACACCGGCACGAGCACCGTGGAGGCCACCAGGTACGAGGTCGTGATCCACGCGTAGAGCGAGGCGGGGATGTGCAGGTCACGCTGGATGGCGGGGCCGGCGGTGGACACGATGGTCTGGTCGAGCGCGGCCAGCAACATGCCCAGCAGGACGCCCAGCAGGGTGAGGATCTTCTGCGGGCGGGTAAGCTCGAAGGCCATATGTCGGCGGCTCCAGTTCAAGGGACTTCCGACAGCTCGCAGGCCCTCCATATCTCTAAGGAGAGAGGACTTCATGGGCAATGGAGGCCGGGTGATGAGCCCGTGACGTCCCAGGTCGACCGGGCAAGGCCGCTCGGCTACCGTGCCAGGAAGGAGGCACCGTGAGCTCGCTCGTCGATCCCCTCATGCGCATGGCGTACCGGGGCGCCTATACCCTGGCGCTCGGGTACTGGTTCGTGCGCCGCCCCGAGACCCAGGGCACCCTCGTCGGCGTGTGGCACGGCCGCAAGGTGCTGCTGCTACAGAACTCGTACAAGCGCGTCTTCAGCCTGCCCGGTGGTGGCCAGAACCGGAACGAATCCCCGCGAGAGACGGGCGCACGCGAGCTGCGCGAGGAGGTGGGGTTGAGCGTCGCCCCGAGCGAGCTGCGCCAGGTCTTCGAGGCCCGGGGTACCGCCGAGTACAAGCGCGACCGGTGCTTCTTCGTCGAACTCACGGTGGAGGAACCGCCCACCCTCGCCCTCGACAACCGCGAGGTGGTGTGGGCGGCGTTCATCGACGTGGACACGGCGCTCCAGCTCCCCCTCGCGGAGATGGTGCGCGCCTACCTCGAGGAGGCCGCGCACCGGCGCGCCTGACCTGCCGGTACGCGCCCAACAGCTCGCCAGCGCCTGAGCCGCGCCCGTTACCGGAGCTGGCGGGTCCGCTTACTCACCGGCTCCATCTGACGAGTCCTCTGTCTCCAAGGCCGTATCGAACTCGACGGCCCTCTTGCGCTCCTCCCAAGCCGCCAGGGCCGACGCCACATGGTGGAGGGAGTGGCGCTTCAGCCTCGGGTGATGCACCGCGAAGAAGTGCTCCCCGGCGATTGCCACGAATGAATAGGGATGGGCTGGGTGGCTCGTCAACCATGTCTCCGCCTCCGCGCGCGTGGCGAATGAAGGTGTCCCCTGAGGGATTCCCCTAGCGGTTAGCGATTCCAGCACCGGCTCTATGGGATGATCGCGATACATTCCGCGCGTATTGGCCTCACGCATATACCAGAATTGATAATACTCATCGCCGATGAGGATGCGGACAGGGCTCGGTGGCTCCGCGACGCGCTCCATCCAGGCCTGGGCCTCCTCATGATTGGCGAAGTGCGCGATGGCCACCGGGGCGTAGTCCAGCCGATTGACGACGAAGTCATCCGCTTCACCGAGTTGCCCCGTCTCAGCGATGAAGTTGATGAGGGCGATGAGAACGCGCACCTGCTGCTTGTGTTCAGGCTCAGGCGTTTCGTCCAGGGACTCGAGCAGCAATTGCATCGCCGGTTGCGCGAGCGTCCCTTCATGCTTGCCCAGACGCGTGCTGACGAAGGGCCGTTCCGCTGAAAGCTCTCTCTTGAGTGAGTCTTCGAACCGGTAGACCTGGCCTGTCACGCGGACGAAGTCGTCGAGCATCCTCACATAGCGCCAGAGCTTCACTTCCTCGTGCCAACCCTTCGCCTCCGCTGCTCGCAACCGGGTCCCCATGAAAAGCACCACGTCCGCAAGCTGCTCATGGATTGTCACCTGCATGCCCCCTCGAGCTGGATTTCGGGGAGCATTCCCGGGGAGATTTCCGCCATGACCAGGAGTGGCGCCAGAACGAGTGCCGCGCCTCCCGAGCCAGCGGCCACGACAGCAAAGGCCACACCGGCGATGACTACGACGGCGCCCACGACAAGCTCCTCGCGATGATTCTTGAGCCAGTCAATGGCAGGTTCTATCGCGTCGAACTCGGCAGCGTACTCCTCTGCCCACTCACCGCGGCCCTTCGTGCATTCAACAAAAGCATCCATGCAGTTTTCCGGACACCACCATCCCCTGGCGATGCGCCACGGCTGTACCCGGGTGTCCTGGTATTTGCGGCGACCAATCGAAAAGGGCCTGCCACTCCTGAGACAGTCCATTTCGCACTGTGCACGCCGTCCCTCGCAATACGCATTCAAGTCCGACGAGGAGACACGCACGATGTTTCGACGAACGTTCCTCGTGCTCATGGCGTGCTGGAGCTTCGCCAGATCAAACTCCTTCAATGGAATCCAGGCATGCACCACCTGCCCATCTGCTTGTTGCTCGAGAACAATCACGTACCTGGCCAGGTCTCGGGGGCCCGTGGGTCCCACTGCCGCGGAGCGTGCCGCACTGCAGGAAACAAGCATGAGGGCAAGGCTCATCGCCATCGCCCTCTGTATGACCGAGGCCGTTCTCATGGGGGGGGCGTATCATTCTGGGAAGGTATGGCCCTCAGAGCGTCACGCCGTAGAGGGCGCCGTACTTGGACTTGAGGTAGGCGAGGAAGTCCACGTCGGTGAGGCCCTGGCCCGTCACCCTGCGCACCAGGTCCTCGGCGGGCATGCGGTAGCCCTCGGCGTGGATGTGGGTGCGCAGCCACTCGCGCAGGGGCTTGAGCTCACCTCGGGCGAGCCCCTCCTCCAGCCCGGGCATGGCGCGCTGCGCGGCGCGGTAGATGGACGCGGAGTAGAGGTTGCCCAGCGCGTACGTGGGGAAGTAGCCGAACTCGCCCCAGGACCAGTGGATGTCCTGCAACACGCCCTGGGTGTCGTCCGGCGGCGTGACGCCCAGGAAGCGCCGCATGCGCTCGTTCCACGCAGCGGGCAGCTCGTCCAACGGCAGCTCGTCACGGATGAGCATCAGCTCCAGCTCGTAGCGCAGGACGATGTGCAGGTTGTACGTCACCTCGTCCGCATCCACGCGGATGAGCGAGCGCGAGACGCGGTTGACCGCCCGATGGAAGGTGTCCAGGTCCACATCCGCGAGCGCCTGGGGGAAGGTCTCGCGCAGCACCGGGAAGTAGTGCGTCCAGAAGGACCGGCCACGCCCCACCTGGTTCTCCCACAGGCGTGACTGCGACTCGTGCAGGCCCGTGGAGGGCGCGTTCGCCAGCGGGGTGCGATGGTGGGCGGGGGAGAAGCCCTGCTCGTACAGGCCATGTCCTCCCTCGTGCAGCGTGCTGAAGAGGGCCGAGAGCGCGCCCTCCTCCAGGGCCGTGGTGAGGCGCACGTCCATGGGGTGCTGCCCGTTGGAGAAGGGGTGGATGCTCTTGTCCAACCGCCCCGCTTCCAGATCGAAGCCCATGTCCCCCAGCAGCCGCAGCGTGAGGCGCCACTGCGCCTCGGGGTCGAAGTTCCGGCCCACGAAGAGGTCCGCCACCTTCCGCGGCGCGGACTGGAGGGCCTCCACCAGGGGGATGAGGTTGTCGCGGAGCGCGCTGAGCACCGGGGTCAGGCGTGCCACGCGCATGCCGGGCTCGTAGACCTCGAGCAGCGCGTCATAGCGCTCTCCGCCATGGCCGTAGGCATCCGCCTGCTCGCGGCGCAGGGCCAGCAGCCGCTCCAGGGCGGGCTTGAAGGCGGAGAAGCGGTTCTCCTTGCGAGCCTCTCGCCACGCCACGAGACCCCGGCTCTGCGCCTCGGCGAGCGCCTGCACCAGCGCCTTGGGCACCTTCACCGCCCGGTCCCGCTCCTCGCCGAGCACGCGCGCCATGGCCCGCTGGTCATCCGTGAGGTTGGGGTTGCCCACCGCCCAGGCGAGCAGTTCGCCCAGCCGGGGGTCCACCAAGCGCTCGTGGTGGAGGCCCTGGACCGTGGAAAGCTGGAAGGCCCGCGACTCGGCGGCCTTGGGGGGCAGGTAGGTCTCCTGGTCCCACGTGGCCAGGGCGATGAGCCCACCGAGGTCCCGGAGCTCGTGCATCCGGGCGAGCAGCGCGTCGAAGGTCTTTTCCATGGCGGATTCTTTAGTCCGAATCTCCCCGGACTTCCGCAACGCGCGGCATTCGGTTAATTGCCCCACCATGGCCAGCCAGCTTCAGTTCTTCATGTCCCCCGACGACGAGGTCGCCTTCTTCCGCTTCCTCGAGCGCTTCGAGCTGGAGGTGTACCCCCGGCGCGTCCCGCCGGACTGGGAGACCTTCCGCGCCCGCGAGGAGAACGTCCCCCGGCTGCCCGAGGAAGACGTGTACCTGGTGGCCGTCAGTGTGGGGCCGGCCATCGTGGACAAGGTGAAGCGCGGCCCGGACAAGGGCTTCTGGCGCATCGACGAGGTGCGCTCGCCCGTCATCTTCCTGGAGCGCTGCCGGATGAACGAGGAGGGCGAGCTGCTCAGCGGCCAGATGTGGGCCGAGATGGAGGTGACGCCCCAGACGGGCCGCAAGGACGCGGCCTCGGACCAGTTCCGGCGCATCTACCGGGAGATCGAGGAGTACATCAAGAAGACGTTCCGCAAGGGCGACCCCAAGGCCTTCTTCGTGGGCCCCAAGGCAGCGCGCCTCTACAAGGAGACCCGCCTGGTGCTGCGCGACTCGGCCCACCGCGGCGGCACCGTGGTGCCGTACAAGTGAATTAGAGTCCGTCTCCCCGGCACCTGTGTGCGGGTGGTTCCCTGGAGACGCGGCCTTGCGACGATTCCTTTCCCTGATTCTTCCCCTCTCGCTCGGCCTCGTCCTCGTGGCCACCTCCTGCAACCCGAACGGGCCCGATGAGGGCTCCAACGACGCGGGGAGCGAGACCCCAGCGGATGCGGGGGGTGACGCGGGGAGTGACACCGACGCCGGAACGGACGCGGGGACGGACGCTGGAACGGACGCGGGCACCGACCCGGATCCCGAGGAGCCCGGAGACCCCTGCGCCCTCGCCGATCCCCAGCCCTCCACCTGCGCCTACGGCTCGTACTGCAGCGCCCGCAGCAGCACCTGCCAGCGCGTGCCCACCCCGGCGTGCGCGAACTTCAACAAGTTCCCCGTCTCGTGGGACCCGGCCACCTCCACCGGCCCGGTCACCTACGCCGCCGAGTTGCTGTCCCTGGCGTCCAGCGCGGGCTGCCCCTCGCAGATCCCCATGCGCTTCCAGGTCCGCGTCCGGGCCTATTCGCCCTCCGGCGAGCTCCCCACCACGGCTTCCGAGCTCTCGAAGGTGTTCAGCTACGTCAACCCGAGTGGCTCGTACCTCACGGAGGCCAGCCAGTTCAGCGACATCGTGACCAGCGGCGATCTGAAGAACACGGAGTTCGTGGTGAGCAACTGCATCGCCAATCAGCCCTCCGTCGACCTCGGCTTCTACTTCGAGGAGGGCAACGGGCTCTGCTTCACCGCCACGAAGTAGCGCTTCGGGACCCGGGGCAACCCGGGTCCCCTACGGCGCCTCCGTCCGCAGCACCTCGACCGTCCCCTGCCCGCCGTTGACCCGCACCCGGTCGCCCGTGCGCAGCCGCATCGTCGCGTTGCCACAGCCCACCACCGCGGGGATGCCCAGCTCCCGCGCGACGATGGCGGCATGCGACAGCGGCGCTCCAATATCGGTGACGACCGCCGCCGCGCGGGGAAACAGCGGCGTCCACCCCACGTTCGTCACGCTCGTCACGAGAATCTCTCCAGGCTGCAACTGGCTCCACTCGTCGGGCGAGAGCAACACCCGCGCCCGGCCCTCGATGATCCCGGCCGCGCCGGGAAAGCCAGTGATGGAATCGCTGGCGGGTGCCTCCGCTCCACTCGCGTCGAACCTGTCGCTGCGCCGCCGCGGATCCGCCGCCCACTGGAACGGGTCGAAGCGTCCGCGAATCAGCGCCGGATAGGGCGGCAACGCACGATAGCGTGCATGCATCTCGCGCCGCGCTGGGATGGAGGCGAGCGGCGCCTCATCCCCTCCGAGGACGGCGAGGAGCTCGTCGATGGACAGGAAGAAGAGGGCCTCGCCGTGTCCGGAGAGCGCACCGGCCCGCTGAACGAACGTGCGCAGCGGCCAGAACACACGGACCACCTCCGAGCGCCCCACCTCCCGGGAATGGGCCGCCACGGCCGCCCGGTCGAGACGGCGGCGCATCGCGGTGGCCAGGCGCGGATGGCGTTGCCGGAACCGCTCCCACGCCGCGTCGTGCGCGGCCTTCTGACGCGCGAGCAGCGTGTCCACATCCACCGGCGCCTCACGCAAGCCGGCGAGCTGCCGCTCCATCCATTCCGGATCCTCCGCCGGTCTCGGAATGGAGACCTCGAACTCATGCGGACCGCGGTGGCCATATCGCCGCGCATAGGTCTCGCGGTCGAGCTCTCCGCGGGCCAGTTGCGTGAGCCCCAGCAGGGGCCCGAGGCTCGCGAGCTTGCTCTCCCCCGCACTCAGCCCCGAGAGCAGGGCGTTGGCATCGGCATCGCCCACCAGCCCGCCCAGCTCACGCCGGAGCCTGGCCACGAGGTTGCGATCGCGCCGGGCACAGACCTCGAACATGTGGCAGCACTCGTGGAAGAAGGGCTCCAGTTCAGCCTTCCACAGTTGGCGCAACTCCGCCGGGCTGGACGCTGCCTGGATCCGGGCGCGCAGGGCCTCGCAGCGCGCGGGCGCCGTCGCGAGGAACGCAGGCAGCCGCTCGTCATTGGCGCGCAACCGGCGCTTGAGGCGCAGCAGGCCCGGCAGCAGGGCCCGCAGCACGCTCCAGCGCGAGATGGGCATCAGGGGAATCTCCAGGTCGTCCGGGAACTTCCCGAAGGCCTCCTGGCTCGTCTCGGTGAGCCGCTTCTGGCTGATGCCGAACGCCGCACCCACCGTCGAGGTCAGGCTCAGGTTCATGTAGCAGCGCCCTCCGATGTTGCCGATCGGCTGGTACCCGAAAAGGAACAACAACGGCAGCGTCTGCTCGATGAAGATCTGGAAGAGCGACCAGGTGCAGGGCGTCATGACATCGGGCACCGCCTCGCCGAGGTTCGTGCTCGTCCACAGGTAATCGCCCGTCCGGCTGTCGTTCCAATCCCCCGTCGCCGGATCGTGCCCACGCAAGGTAGTGATGGGCCGCGCCTGCAGCAGGGCGAGCCCGCCGCCCGCGATGGCCCACTCGATGTCCTGGGGCCCGCCGAGCTCCTCCTCGAGCCGCTCGGAGAGCCGGTACAACCGCCGCGCATGACGGCGCAGCTCCTCGGGGCCGGAGTAGCCGCCTCGCGGCCTGCTCAGCGTGAACGCGGGTGCATTCGTGTCACCCGCGACCAGGCGCTCGCCCAGGCCTCGCACATAGTTGCCAACCATCGTCGCGCGGCTGCCCGTCACCGGATCCGCGGTGAACAGCACTCCCGCGAAGTCGGCCCGCACGAGCACCTGGACGACAACGGCCACCTCATGAGCGGTCTCGAGTCCCTGTGCCTGGCTGTAGGCCGCCACACGGCCCGCGTGACGTGACCGGCGAACGGATTCGATCGCGTCCCGCACGGCGTCGTCCTCGCGCACATCGAGCACGGTCTCGAACTCTCCCGCGAACGAGGCCTGCGCGGAGTCCTCACTCAGGGCCGACGAGCGGACCGCGAACGAGCATCCGGGTTGGTCCGCCCGCAGCCGGGCCAGCGCGGCGCGGACCCGCTCCCACTCCGAGGGCAGCAACGAGTCCCCCTCGAACGCGCTGGCCAGCACGAGGAAGCCGTCCGGCACCGGATGGCCCCCCTGCTGAAGCCGGGCGAGCGTCCGGCCCTTGCCACCCGCCAGCACGGCCTGCTCGGCCGTGAGCTCCCGAAAGAAGCAGACCCTGTTCGTCATGGCCCACTTCGTACACCGCGGGCCGGAAGCCGGGGAAGCTCAGCTCCCCGTGGGGGAGAGCTGGCGCAGGATCGGCGCCGCGGAGAGGAACTTCAGCTCCGGGTGCTTCTCCTCGGCGTGCTGCAGCGCCCAGTCGTCCCGGAAGAGCACCAGCGGCAGCCCGTCCCGGTCCTGCACCGTCTGCCGGTTGCCTTCCCAGTCGAACGTCTTTGGATCGAAGTTCTGCCCCACCACCCACCGCGCGTGGCCGAAGGGCAGCCGGTCCAGAATGATGCGCGCGCCGTACTCGTGCTCCACCCGGTACTGGAGCACCTCGAACTGCAGCGCTCCCACCACGCCCACGATGGGATCCTTCATGCCCATCCCGAGCTGCTGGAAGATCTGCACCGTGCCCTCCTCGGAGAGCTGCTCCAGCCCCTTCTCCATCTGCTTGCGGCGCAAGGGATCCTTCGAGCGCACCACCGCGAAGTACTCCGGGCTGAAGCGCGGCACGCTGTCGAACAGCAGGTCCTCGCCCTCGCACAGCGTGTCGCCGATGCGGAACATGCCCGGGTCGAACAGGCCAATCACGTCCCCCGGCCACGCGTCCTCGATGGCCGTGCGCTCGGCCGCGAGGAACTGGCTCGGCTTGGCCAGGCGCACTTCCTTGCCCAGCCGCGAGTGGAACGCGCTCATCCCCTTCGTGTACCGGCCTGACACCACGCGCATGAACGCGATGCGGTCGCGGTGCGCCGGGTCCATGTTCGCTTGAATCTTGAACACGAAGCCCGCGAACTTCGGGTGCGTGGGCTCGCGCGGCCCGTTCTTCGTCTGACGCGACGTGGGCGCCGGCGCCAGCTCCAGGAAGTGGTCCAGGAACGGCCGCACGCCGAAGTTCGTCATGGCGCTGCCGAAGAACATCGGCGTGAGCTGCCCCTGCTCCACCTTCTCGCGGGTGAACTCGTCGCCGCCGATGTCCAGCAGCTCGATCTCCTCCTTGAGCGTGGCCAGCTCGCGCTCGTTCAGGACGGTGAGGATGTCCGGCGAGTCGATGGAGACGGAGCGCTCGGCGACCTCGGACTCACCATGGCGGCCCTCGGCGGCGAAGACGTGCACCACCTTGGACTGCCGGTCATACACGCCCCGGAACTCGGGCCCCATGCCAATGGGCCAGTTCATCGGGTAGGCGCGGATGCCGAGCACCTGCTCCAGCTCGTCCATGAGCTCCAGCGGCGCGCGGCCCCAGCGGTCGAGCTTGTTGACGAAGGTGAAGATGGGGATGCCGCGCATGCGGCAGACCTTGAAGAGCTTCTTGGTCTGCGGCTCGACGCCCTTGGCCGCGTCGATGAGCATGACGGCCGAGTCGGCCGCCGCCAGGGTGCGGTAGGTGTCCTCGGAGAAGTCCTGGTGGCCCGGGGTGTCCAGCAGGTTCACCGCGTGGCCACGGTAGGGGAACTGGAGCACCGAGGAGGTGACGGAGATTCCGCGCTCCTTCTCCAGCTCCATCCAGTCGCTCGTGGCGTGGCGGCTCGCACGGCGGGCCTTCACGCTGCCGGCCAGGTGGATGGCGCCGCCGTAGAGCAGCAGCTTCTCGGTAAGGGTCGTCTTACCGGCGTCGGGGTGGGAGATGATCGCGAAGGTTCGCCGACGGGCGACTTCCTGGTCGAGCTCGGGTGCCATATCGGGAAGGGAACTATCACGGGGCGTGCGTTTTTTCGCGGGCTTCAATGTAGGGAGCCGTTCCGCCGGAAAGCGGACGGGCCAGCGGGCCCCCGCCTGGACCCCGGGTATGTGTCCACTCCCGCTCGGAGAGCGCTAGGGTGGGGGCTTCCTCCACCCCTTTCCCAAGGAGCCCCATGCAGCGCACCACCTACTCGACTGGTACCGCCTGGGAACCACGTGTGGGCTACTGCCGGGCCGTCCGCATGGGCCCGTTCATCTCCGTTTCCGGCACCACCGCCACGGACGCCTCGGGCCACGTGGTGGGCGAGGGAGACATCTACGCCCAGACCGTGCAGGCGCTGACCAACATCCAGACGGCCATCGAGGCCCTGGGTGGCCGGATGGAGCACGTGGTCCGCACCCGCATGTACGTGACGGATATCGCCCTCTGGGGAGACGTGGGCCGGGCCCATGGCGAGTTCTTCGGCACCATCCGCCCCGCCACCAGCATGGTGGAGGTGCAACGGCTCATCGATCCGGTGATGCTCGTGGAGATCGAGGCCGAGGCCATCGTCCCCGAGTGAGCGGAGCGCCGGGCTTCGCCGCTCACCGCTTCTCCATCCATATCATCAGCACACAATCCTGGAAGAGCCGCTCCACGGTCCGCACATCGGGGCTCTCCTCGCCCGTCGCGGCGCTCAGCACCTTGCGTGCCCGCTCATCCAGGAGGCTCACGTACCCGCAGACCCTGTCCGAACAGTCCCGGGGCTTCGCACGGAAGCGCGAGCACCATTGCTTCCGCTCCGGCAGCGGAGCGCCGGGATTCGGAATTGGCCCCGCCGCCGCCAGGCCGGGCGCATGGCACGCGACGTACTCACGCATCTCCCCGAGGCACGCCCGTGCCGCCTCCTCCGGGATGTCCGAGGCCCCAGCGTTCGCCATGGCTCCGGCCGCCGCGGCGCGAATGGAGGCGGAGGGAGAGCGCAGCGGACCCTGGAAGATCTCCCGCAGCTCCGCATGGGGGAGTGGCAGGCGCCACGCATTAGAGAAGAAGACGACGTCCGGGGGCTCGCTGGCCACGCCCTTCGCCAATTCCCGGCTCACGTCGGCACCGGCAGCCCTGAGCTCGTCACGGCTGTGTGAGAACAAGCTCTGGAGCACCACGCGCTTCCCTCCAAGCGCCCCCATCTTCCCGCCAAACGCCTCCAGCGTCCCGGGCACGAACGCGAGCCGGACCAGGTGGGGCCTGAGCGGCATCTTCGTCGAGATGGCCAGCAGGGAGCGCACCACATGGGGACACTGCTTCGCCAGCCACGGAAAGAGAACCGCCGCACGCTCGGCATCCTCCCACCCCAGCCGCGGCCCCACCGGCTCCAGCGCACGACAAGGGGCCCGCGACAGCTCCTGGACGAGTTGGGACGGCTCCATCCGTGTGAGCTGTTCCTCGAAGGCCTGCACCGAATCCCAGCACCGGTCCGCCTGCGCCGCCACCGCCGCGAGCCGCCCCGGAGCCTCCACCGGCACGTCTCCCGCCTGGGAGAAGAAGACACATGGCACGGCGGCCATCCCCTCGGCGAATGCTTGCGGTGAGGCACGGGCCCTCCCCAGCCGCTCGAGCAGCACCTCCGCCACGCTCGCGGAGGGCGAGTGGCTTCCGCTCCGCACCGACTCCAGCAGAGACACCAGCAACGGGCTCTCGGGAGCCCACGGCAACGAGGTCCCGAGCCGTGCATCGGTAGACACCGTGCCCGTCAGCAGCAACGCCAACCAGCGTGTGGCGTCCGTGTCGAGCCCCAGCAGCCCGGACAGCAGCGGCATCAGCGCCTCCGGCTCCCGCGTCTCGCGGACCCGCGCCTCCAGCAGCGGCAGCAACACCCGCGCCTCCCGCCCGGCGAGACGGCGCGTCGCCGCCGCGTCCACCTGGGAGGCCCGCTCCAGGGCCGTGAGGCACTCTCCGGTCCGGCATTGCCGGGCAAGTCCCCGCTCCAACAAGGGAAGGCCGAGGCGGAAGGCCTCGGGCGAACATCCGTCCGCGGCCAGGGCCCGCATGAGCATGCCCTTCTGGGCAAGCCCGCGCGCGAGCGCCACACGCTCGTTCCGGGTGGAGCTCGGGCCACACAGCTTCTGCGCGGGGGATTGCCGGGCACGCGAGTGGAGGTCCTGCGCGGCGGGGCACTGGTTGAAGTCCTCGCGCGCCAGTCCCGCCGCGTACGCCTGGGCGAGGACCCGTATCGCTGCCCGGCACCGGGGCTCGGCATCCAGGTCCTGGCGCATGCAGCAGTCCACCTCCTGCTCCACCTCGCGCCAACGCCACACGGGGTCGCGGCGGCGCCACACCTGCTGGCAGTCCCGCCCCTCCACCCCTTCCCGCTTGCCCACGCGGAACTCGAGGCCCTGGGAGCGGGCGGATACCCCCAGCGCCACGAACGCGTACGCGGACCCGGACAGCTCCATCCGGTAGGCGAAGTGGCACCCGGAGACCCATCCAGGCCCTGGCACCTGTGGCCGCGAGCCATCCTTGCAGGGCAGAGGCCGGAAGTCGGATTCGTTCAGGTGGACCTGGTCGCCGTCCTGGATCCGGATCGGAGCGGACGCCGACATGACCAGGGAGCGGAGCTCGAGGAGATCGCAGAGCGCTTCATCCTCGAGTGCCTCGGAGGCAGGAGTCCTCGCTTGCACCGGACTGGCCAGCAGCACGGCCATGAAGAGGAGTCCCGCCGCGACCACGTACCGGCCACACCTGCTCGTCATGATGGGGCTCCCAGCGGGACTTCATTCACCAGGGCCCAGTGTAGCGGAGGAAGTCTGCCCCCCACGCCACGCAACAGGCGGCTTCACGGAAGAGCCCCGCCCGGAGGGCTGGTGTCAGCCCGGGCCGCCGCGCAGCCGCGCCAGCTCGGCGAGGGCCTCGGCCAGTTGACTGCTCTGAGGGAACCTAAGCCCCCCTCGGGCGGCGGACCAAGGGGGTCTCGAATGGAATCGTTCGGCGGAAGGCGGCTGGTCGTCGGCTCGGGATGGCATTGGAGTGGCCCCTCGTGCAGGTACCGGGCCGCCGGACCCGGACGCCTACACCTTACCTCGGAGATGATAGCCATCCCATGTGACTTCGCAAGTCACGTCGGGCCGTGCTTCGGGATTCAACCCGCGTGACGGGCACCCTCACCCCGTCCCTCTCCCGAGGGGAGAGGGGAAGTAGGCAAGAAGTCAGGTGGGGTGACGCTCAACTGCTCGCGGAAGTGTAGCGGCCAATCGAGTGCAGCCACACCCGCCTCGACAGGAAGGCGAAGAGGATGGAGCCCACCACCGCCCAGACCAGCGACGTCCACGGCAGCCGTCCCAGCATCGCCTCCGCCGGGAAGGTCGTCATCACCGCCAGCGGAATCACGAAGGTGAAGACGAAGGCCAGCACCCCACGGAACACCGACGCCGGCCAGCGCGCCGCGTCGAAGATGGACGTGAAGAAGTACGTGAGGTTGTCCACCTTCACCACGTAGAAGGCCGCGGCCACCGTCAATATCCACAGCGAGTAGAGCAGCAGCACGCTCGTGCCCAGCAGCACCAGCGACGCCAGCACGCCCAGGAGTGAGGGAGCACGGCCAATCAGGTGGAAGCCGTAGACGAACAGCCCCAGGCCCGCCAGCACGTTGATGGAACGCCACGGCAGGAAGCGCGCGGTGGACACCAGGAACTGCGCGTCCGCAGGCTTGAGCAACACGAAGTCCAACGTCCCCTTGCGGATGTGCTCCACCACGCCGGTGAGGCTCGGATTGATGGCCCCCTCCAGAATCCCCTGCAGCAGGGTGAACCACCCGATGACCAGCAACGCCTCGCCGAAGCTCCACCCGGCGATGGACTGCCGCTCGCGGTAGACGACGAACAGCGGTGCCAGCGCGGTGGCCGTCCAGAAGAGGGAGATGATGCCCTCGATGACGAAGTCGCCCCGGTATTGCATCGCCAGCAGGCTCGAGGCCCGCAGCTGCACTCCGAGCAGACGCAGGTAGCGCCGCAGCATCTCCCTCACCCTCCAAAGGCCGCGAAGCGCTTCAGGCCCCGGTTCCAGAGTCCCAGGCTGATGACCAGCATCAACCCCACCCACAGCCACTGACGTCCCAGGAGCGCCAGCGCATCCCCGAAGCCGTGCGCGTTCGTCATCAACTCCACCGGCAGACCGATCTGATAGCGGAAGGGCAGCCAGTCGATAATGGTCCGCCACAGGGGCGGGAACAGGTCCACCGGGTAGAGGTAGCCCGAGCACACGAAGAAGAGCGCCAGCCACACGTCCATCAGCTTGGTGCTGCTCTCCATGTAGAGGCTCAGCGTGCCGATGGCCACGTTCACCAGGAAGGTGATGAGCCACCCGCCGAAGAGCGACACCAGGAAGAAGGCCCAGCCCCACGCCGTCCCGGGCACCGACTTCCACCCCACCGTGGACACGGCGAAGATGGCCACCGGCACCACCACGAACAGCCGCATGGGCATGGCGCCAATGTTCTCCGCCGCGTAGCTCCACAGCGGCGAGATGGGCCGCAACAGGCGCATGGCCAGCGTGCCCTGGCGGACCTCGTAGTTGATCATCCACGCCGCCCACGCCCCCGTCAGCTGCCGCACCACGAAGGCCGCCAGGAAGTAGCGCACGAAGTCCTGCGAGCCGTACGGGCCCACCGGCGCCTCCCGCGCCACCGCCGTCCACAACGCCAGCATGATGAGCGGCATGGTGGTGGACAGCACCCAGACGAACATCTCCGCCCGGTAGGCCACCGCCTCGGAGACGCCGATGCGCAGCAGCGTGGGCAGCGCCCGCAGTGTGCTCCGCGCGCTCATGGCCCCACCTTCTCCCGGCGCGCCTTGCTCTCGGCGAACAGCTCGCTCATGACCTCCTCCAGCGGCGCGTTCTCCACCGTCAGGTCCTGCACCGGCAGGCTGGAGAGGGCCCGGCTCACGGTGGCGTTGACGGCGTCCTGCGGCACCTGCAGCACCGCGGTGACGTTGTCGTGCGTCACCACCTTGCCCAGCGGCGCCAGGCTGTCCGCCCCCACCGCCTGGTTGAGGCGCAGCACCACCCGCTTCTCTGGCCGCACCCGCTGCACCAGCGCGTCCAGGCCGCCGTCGTACGACAGCAGGCCCTTGTCGATGACGATGACGCGCGGGCACAGCGCCGCCACGTCGTCCATGTAGTGGCTGGTGAGGATGAGCGTGGCCCCGTTGCGCTCGTTGTAGGACTTGATGAAGGTCCGCATGATGGCCTGCATGGACACGTCCAGGCCGATGGTGGGCTCGTCCAGGAAGAGCACCTTGGGCCGGTGGATGAGCGCCGCCGCCAGCTCGCACTTCATCCGCTCGCCCAGCGACAGCTGCCTCGCCGGCTTGCCGATGAGCTCCTCCAGCTCCAACAACGTCACCAGCTCGTCCAGCGTCTGCTTGTATTGGGCGCGGGGGACGTCGTAGATGGCTCGATTGAGCTCGAACGTCTCGGCGGGCGGCAGGTCCCACAGGAGCTGCTGCTTCTGCCCCATCACCAGCATGATCTTCTTGAGGAACGCATCCTCGCGATGGCGGGGAACATGACCATCCACCCGCACTTCACCGCTCGACGGGTGGAGCAGCCCGGAGAGCACCTTGAGGGTGGTGGTCTTCCCCGCCCCGTTGGGACCGAGGAAGCCCACGCGCTCGCCGGGCTTTATCTCGAAGGAGATGCCATCCACCGCCTTCACGGACGTATAGGTCCGGTGGATGACGGAGCGGAGGGCGGCCTTGAGGCCAGGCGGGCGCTTGTGGACCTGGTAGTGCTTGCGCAGGTCTCGGACGGAAATCATTTGGGACGGGGTTTAACGCGGTTGCCCTTCAGAGGCGACCCCTCGTTGGAAGGCAGGGTTGGATGAGTGGCGCTTACGGCAAGGACCTGGAGCGGTGGATACCGCGGCTCATCGCCGTCTGGCGCGAGGCCCGGAAGCGTGGGGACGGCCCCGAGACGCGCCTGACGCCCCAGGAGGTGAAGGAGGTGGGCGCCGGGGTGAAGCAGCTCTCCCTGGGGCTGACGCGCGACCGGAAGCTGGCCGGCGCGAAGTACATGGACGACCCGAAGCTCCTGGGCGCCTACCTGCTCTTCTACTGGCCCGTCTCCTACGCCCAGGCCCGTGAGGCCCTCGGGGAGCTTCCCAACCGGCCCCGGACGGTGTTGGACCTCGGAAGCGGACCGGGCCCCATGGCCTTCGCCGCCCTGGACGCGGGAGCCGCCGAGGTGACGGCCGCGGACCGGAGCAAGCCGGCGCTGACGCTCGCCCGGGCGCTTGCCGCGGAGGCGGGCGAGGCACTGGCCACCCGGGAGTGGGACCCCACGCGCAAGGCGGCTCCGCCCGAGGGCAAGTACGACCTCATCACCATGGGCCATGTGCTCAACGAGCTGTACGGCTCGGGGGACGAGGCGGTGAAACCGCGCGCGGCGCTCCTGGAGCAGGTGCTGGCACAGGTGAAGCCGGGCGGGAGCCTGCTGGTGCTGGAGCCGGCGCTGCGCGAGACGTCCCGGCTGCTGCTGAAGGTGCGGGACGAGATGGTGGAGAAGGGCTACGCCATCCGCGCGCCGTGCATGTACCGGGGGGCGTGCCCGGCGCTGGTGAAGGAGAGCGACTGGTGCCACGCGGAGCGCGACTGGCCCATGCCCAAGGTGGTGGAGGAGATCGCCCGGGCGGCGGGGCTCCACAAGGAGTCGCTGAAGATGAGCTACCTGATGCTGGCGCCCAAGGGCGAGGGCTGGCCGGAGCCGAGGCCGGAGCGGCTGTTCCGCATCGTGTCCGAGTCGCTCGAGGGCAAGGGACGGCAGCGCTTCATCGGCTGCGGACCCGAGGGGCGCATGGGGCTGGCGATGCAGGAGAAGCACCGCACGGAGAAGAACGAGCGCTTCTTCAAGCTCCACCGCGGGGACGTCATCTCGGTGACGAACACGGAGGCGAAGGGGGACGGGCTCGCGCTGGACGACACGTCCGAGGTGAAGGTGGTGGCCTACGCGGGCAAGGGTGTCCCACCGGCGCCCCCCACCCCTCTCCCCTCGGGAGAGGGAAAGGGTGAGGGTAGCTGAACCCCGGGTTGCCCCGGGAAGAGGGCCCGTGTCACCAGGGCCCACCCTCGGGCCCTACTTCCGGGGATCGGAGAACCCGCCATCGAGCAGCAGGCCGCGCATGAAGCGGAAGGCGAGCACGCTCTCGATGGCGGAGGCGATAAGCGCCTGGGTGAGCACGCTGGCCTCGACACGCAGCAGCGCCAGGGTGCTCGGCGAGGGAGCCTCGGTGCGAGGGGCATTCAAGAAGGACGCGACGTTCATGGGAGCCTACTCTTCACCCTCCATGAGAAGCCCGAGTGGCTCGCAGGTGAATTCGTGGTGACGTCGCGCCCTCAGATGGCCAGGCCGAACGAGAGGTACGGGCCGGGCAGCACGTCCTGGTGGACGACGCCATCCACATGGCCCGCGTCATTCAGCACCAGCATGCGCATACCACCGCGCAGGGCCAACAGGCGCGAGTCACCGAAGTACCACGCCAGACCTCCCGCCGCGTCGAACTGGCGATAGGGCCAGGGAGTGAGTTGCACCCGGGCCTCCAGGGCCAGCGAGCTCACCAGGTACAGCTCGGACGAGAGCCCCACGCTGGGGCCGATGAAGGTGACATCCGCCGCCTTCGCGATGGACACACCGCCCTCCAACCGTACCCGTCCCACCCGCCCCTTCAACACGGCCATGGACAGGTGCAGCCCCGTCACGGAGACGTCTTCCGTCACGCCGCTCCCATCCTCCGCTCGCAGGGAGAGCGCGCTCGCCCGCACGAAGGCTCCGAACTGCTCCCCCTCCAGGCCCAGATGGAGGCCCACCCCCGCGCCCTCACGCATGACCTGGGCCTCGAGGCCCAGGGTGAAGTTCCTGTGCTGGCGGGATGCGAATTCGTTCTCGTGCCAGGAGGCGCGCGAACGCCTGGGCGACACATAGGTATAGGAGGACTCGTACTCCTGCGGCGGCGGATACGGCTCCACCGGAGAGGCATCATGCACGTCGCCACCGGAGCCCGAGTCCTCCGTCACGGGGGAGGCATCGTGCACGGGGCCGCTGGAGCCCACGGCGGAGGCATCATGGGTCCGCGAGTCCGACGCCTCGTCCGAGGACGTCGAGCTCTTGCCGAAGCGAGCCTCGGCGGAGGCGGACACGAGCAACGCCCCGGCGAGCAGGGCACACGACAGGGTACGGAGGGGCGAGGACATAGCGGTTTCCGGTGGTGGACGACTCATACTCTCGGACGGGACGGGTTCCCGGGTATTCAATCAGGCGGCCTGGACCCTCACCCCGGCCCTCTCCCAAAGGGAGAGGGAGGAACTACTTCAGGTCCTTCGCCAGCTCCTCGTAGAGGTGGATGGCGCTGCGCACCGCCTTCTCGTAGTCGCCCAGGTGCAGGCTCTCGTTCTCCGAGTGTGCGTTCGTGTACGGGTCCTCCACGCCGATGAGCAGCGCCGGCACGCCGCCCAGCTCCTTGGCGAACGGCTCCACGAAGGGAATCGACGCACCGCATCCAATGGCCACCGGCTCCGCCCCGTAGCCCTTGCGCAGCGCGCGGAACGCCGCCTGGAAGGCCGGGTGCGAGATGTCCGTGAACCACGGGCCCGCCGGCGGGTCCTGCTTGATGTGAAGCTCCAGGCCCCAGGGCACTACCTTCTCCAGGTGCTCCACCAGCCGCCGCTGTACGTCCTGAGCGTCCATGTCCGGCACGACGCGGATGCCCACGCGCGCCCACGCCACGTCGCAGATGATGTTGCGCGCGTCCTTGCGGCTGCTGGCCTGGATGGCGTTGATGGCCAACGCCGGCTGCCGCCAGTTCATCTCCCACGGGTGGCGTCCGCCCAGCAGTTGCGCCTCCGGCACCAGGCCCGCCTGCTTCTTGAAGTACTCCGCGTCACCCGGCAGCGCCTGGATGCTCTGGCGCTCGGCCTCGCTCAGCGGACGCACCCGGTCGTAGATGCCCTCGACGGCGATGCTCCCGTCCGGATTCGTCAACGTCGCCAGCATCCGGCACAGCGCCATCACCGGATCCGGCACCGGCCCGCCCCACATGCCCGAGTGCACCGCCTGCCGCAGCGCGCGCACCTCCACGTCCACCGTCACCAGTCCACGCAGCGCCGTGGTGATGGAGGGCAACCCCGTCTCGAAGTTCGACGTGTCCGTCAGCACGATGGCATCCGCCTTCAGCAGCGCCTTGTGCTTCTGCAGGAACGTCCCGAGGTGTTCGCTGCCCACCTCTTCCTCGCCCTCGATGACGACCTTCACGTTGAGCGGCAGACTTCCCGCCCCCTTCAGCCACGCGTCCACCGCGGAGGTGTGCACCACGATGCCCGCCTTGTCGTCCGCCGAGCCCCGGCCGTACAGCCGGCCCTCCCGCTCCTGCGGCTCGAACGGCGGGCTCTTCCACGCCGCCTCGTCTCCCGCTGGCTGTACGTCATGGTGGGCATACAGCAGCAACGTGGGTTTGCCAGGGGCCTTCAAAATCTCGCCATACACATACGGATGTGCGCCTTGTATCTCCAAAAGCTGCACATTTTCGAAACCACGCGACTTCAACAGTCTCGCTGTCGCTTCCGCGCTCGCGCGCACATGGGCGGGATCGAACCCATCGAAAGACACACTGGGAATGCGGATCAACTGCTTCAAATCTTCGAGATAGCTGTTCTTCTGCGCGTCGAAATGGGCCAGGGCCTTGTCGGTGGACATGCGCTCTCACTTACTCGAAAAGCAGGCGGCGCGGGACGCATGCGTCGACTTCCCGTCCATCCTCTTTCACGCTGCGTTCAGCGATGCACGGCGTTTCAGGTTGTGCGGGCATTCGTCTGGGATATGCTTTACCATTCACGCGCATGACCACCCCGACGCTCCTGCTGGTCGATGACGATCGTTTCGTCCGTCACCTCCTGAAAGACGCCATCCACGAGAGTGGCCTGGATGTGCGGCTGCTCGAGGCCTCCGATGGTCAGGAGGGGCTCGAGGTGGCGGCGCGCGAGCATCCCTCGGTGATGCTGCTGGATCTCTTCATGCCCCGGCGCAGCGGGCTGGAGGTGCTGGCCGCCATCAAGGAGTCATCTCCCGACACGCGGGTGCTCATCATCAGCAGCATGGATGCCGAGCCCGTGGTGGAGCAGGCGATGTCCGCCGGGGCCGTGGGCTTCGTGGGCAAGCCCTTCCATCCGTTGGAGATCGCCCTCGCCGTCCGGAAGGCCCTGGCGCACTGAGCCCCTCACGAGGAGACCGCGTGTCGACGAATTATTGGATCGGAGATTCCATCGGTCGCGTGCTGGGGCCCCTGACGCTCCAGTCGCTGCGTGAGCTGATCGGCTCGGGGCGGCTCAGGGCCGTCACCCGCGCCTCGCGCGACGGCTCCTCGTGGGAGCCCATCGAGCAGTTCAACGAGGTGAAGGATCTGCTGAGCGCGCTCCAGGCCAACCCGGCCGCCGAGCAGCAGCAGGCCGAGCGGATACGCCAGCAGCTGCGGCAGATGCAGGGGATGCCGGCCCACCAGCTCTTCGGCGTGAAGCCGGACGCGCCGGTGGAGGAGCTGCGCGGCGCCTTCTTCCGGCTGGCGAAGCGCTACTCGCCGGAGCACCAGAGCCCGGACACCCATCCCGAGCTGCGCAAGGTGCACGCCGAGGTCTTCGAGCTGCTCTCCAGCCGCATGCGCGAGGCGGAAGCCCAGGCTCCCCGCGCGGCCCCTGGCGCCCGGACGGGCACGCCCCACGCCGGGATGCGCGCCGTCCAGCAGCAGGCCCCGGTCTACACCTACTCGGCGGAGGAGTTCGTCGGGCTGCAGCAGACGCGCAACGACCGGCTCCAGGTGGACGTCAAGGTGACCCCGCGCACCCTGGGCATCTTCACCGACCACCGCATCATCAACCTCCAGGCTGGCGGCCTCTTCATCCCCACCGCCACGCCGCTGCGGCTGGGCACGCGCGTGGACCTGGTGCTCCACTTCGAGCAGCAGCAGAAGCAGATCAAACTGCGCAGCTCCGTCATCTGGGAGTACACCCTGGACGACGGCAAGCAGCCGCGCGGCTACGGCCTCGGCCTGGCGGATCTCCGTGCGGAGGAGCGCTCGTTCCTCGACGAGTTCCTCCGCAGCGGTGGCCGCGCCGGGGCGACTACAACAAGCCGCTGAGGAAGATGGCGGCCAGCATCAGGTAGCCGGCCGCCACCACCACCACGGCCTTCAGTTCCAGCTCGTCCGGATTCGTCACGTTGGCGAAGCGCATGTGCAATTCCCCCGTCATGCCCTACGCTTGGGTCTACGGAGCACGGCGGAAGTGATTGCATCCGGGAGGAACTGAAGTGTCCGACATGGCGGAGTACCGGCCGCTCGAGGGGCTCCCCGCTCCGATCCTGGTGGTACGCGACAACCACGTGGTCTACGCCAACCCGGCGCTGCTGAGGTTGCTGGGCATCGGCCTGGAGGAGGTGCGGGCCACGGAGCTTCTGAAGCTGCTGGCCCACTACGCGCCTGGGGATCAGTCGTGGTTGGAGCCCATGCACGCGAACCTAGCGAGCGGGCAGGGATTCCCCGACACGGTGTGGGTCCGCATCCGCGAGGCGGGAGGCCAGGAGCGGACCTGGTGCATGCGCCGGGGCGAGGGGCCCAAACCCGGGGAGCTGCTGCTGATGCTGACGGACGCCGAGGGCGAGGCCAGCACGCGGCGGCTCACCGAGGCACTCGTGCAGACGGCCGGTGAGATGGTGCGCTGCCGCGACGAGCAGACGGTGCTGGAGACGGCCGTGGAGGCCATCCACCAGCAGGGCTTCTTCGTGACGGTGCTGTTGCTCGAGGGGGAAGTGCTCGTCCATGGGCCCATGCGGCAGGACCCCGCCCAGGTGGCCGCTGGCGAGCTGCTCTATGGGAAACCCATTCAGGAAGTGCGCTTTCCCCGCTCCAGCATGCCCCACCTCGAGGAGGTGCTCACCCGGCGCAAGGCGGCCTTCCACCAGGATTTCCTGCGGGCCCTGGAGAACTTCCATCCCTCGGAGCTGCTGGCGCAGATGCGGCGTGCCCACCCCGTCGTCCGGGCCCTGGACGCCCCCATCTTCGTGGAGGGGCAACCCTACGGGGTGTTGTCCGTCCAGGGCACGACGCTGACGCCCACGAGCGCGGCCACGCTGGAGTTGTTCGCGCGGCAGGTGGGCGGAGCGCTGGAGAACGTGCGCCACCACCGGCTGGCCGCCCTGCGGCTGGCCGAGCTGTCGCGGCTGCAGTCGGAGCTGGTGGCGCAGGAGCGGCTGACGGTGCTCGGCGAGGCCGCGGGCGTGGTGGCCCACGAGGTGCGCAACCCGCTGGGCTCCATCCTCAACGCGGTGGCGGTGCTCAAGCGGGACAAGCTGGGCCCCGTGGGCACGAGCGCGGTGGAGATGCTGGAGGAGGAGGCCACGCGGCTGGACGCGATGGTGCGCGACCTGTTGGACGTGGTGCGTCCGCTGGAGCCCCGGCCGCGCCCGCTCAACCTGGGTGAACTGGCCCGGCGCACGCTGGAACTCTTCCACGAGCGGCGCCAGCTGGGCACCGTGAAGGTGACGATGGACGAGACGCCCGGCCTGCCCGTGATTCAGGCGGACGAGACGCTGCTGCAGCTGGCGATGGAGAACCTGTTGCGCAACGCGGTGCAGGCCTCGCCCACGGGAGGGCTGGTGCGCGTGGCGGTGGGGGGCGTGCCGGAGGGCGTCTGCCTCATCGTGGAGGACCACGGCCCCGGCGTCGCCTCGGGGGATGTCCATCGCATCTTCGAGCCCTTCTTCACCACGCGCACCACGGGCACGGGACTGGGCCTGGCCGTGGTGCGGCGGGTGGTGCTCGCCCATGGGGGCACGGTGTCGGTGAGCCAGCGGCACGGAGGCGGCGCGCGCTTCGAGCTTCGGCTGCCGCTCCACCTGGAGCCGAAGCCCCTTCCACCCACGCCCGCTGGACACAAGCATGGCTGAGGAGCGCGAGGCACGGTTGCTGGCGACTCCGCCCGAGGCGTGGCACGTCCGGGACTCCCTGGTGGTGGGCTGGTACGACGGACCCACCGAGGGGTTCTGCTGGCTGGAGCCGCCAGGGGCCCGGTTGTATTTCTCGCTCCTGGAGGAGCGGCACAACCCCCACGGCCTGGATGACAGGCTGTTCACCGTCCACCTGCTCTCGCCTGGCACCTACGAGGTACTCCAGCCCCTCTTCGACTTCGAGGGCGGGCGCATGGACCCCGTCAGGGAGGAGCGGCTCGACCGCGAGGTGAAACAGGCCATCGCCAGCGCCACCCCCCTGGACCTCCTCGTCTACACCCAGAACTGGAGGCAGGTACTCGGGTGCTGGAGGAGGAGCGCCTACGAGCCCAGGGGCAGGACCTGGTTCGAAACGCTCGGCATCGAGTGAGGGCGCGGCCCGGCCTTCAGGGAAGGGTGCACACCAGCAGGCGGCAGCGCAGGCCGCCGTTGCGCACCGGGAGATTGCGCCCCTCGGGCAGGCCCAGCGCGCGGAGGAGGCCCGGGTCCTCCGGGAGCAGCACCGCGGCACGCCAGCCCGCGAAGGCCCGCCGGAAGGTGGCCCCCATCGCCCGGTACAACCCCGGCAGGTCCTCCGCCTCCCCCACCCGCTTGCCGTAGGGAGGATTCACCACCACCAACCCGGGTCCGAGCCCCGCCGGTGCCGCCAGCGTGCGCACGTCCTGGCGCTCCAGCGTGAGCGTCACCCCGGCCCGCCGCGCGTTGCGCCGCGCCGTGCCCAGCGAGCCCGCGTTGATGTCGTAGCCCCTCAGCGCCGAGCGCGGTGAGGCCAGGGCCTCCGCCTCCGCCCTCGCCTTGCGCGCGCCCCAATCCGCCGCGTCGAAGCCGGGGAAGCGCTCGAAGGCGAACGTCCGCTGGAGCCCCGGCGCCCGCCGCTGGGACATCCACGCTCCCTCGATGAGGAAGGTGCCCGAGCCACACATCGGGTCCACCAGCGGCTCCACCCCGTCATACCCGGCCAGCACCAGGATGCCCGCCGCGAGCGTCTCGCGCAGGGGCGCCCGGCTCACCTCCTGCCGGTACCCGCGCCGGTGCATCGGCTCGCCGCTGGTGTCCACGCTCACCGTGCACGTGTCGCCCTCCACGCGGACCAGCAGGGTGAGGCCCTCCGAGGACTCCTCGTCCAGCGGGCCCGCGCGCTCCACCGAGGGCAGCCCCCAGGCCCGTGCCGCGGCGGCCAGCACCGCGTCCGGCCCCTTGAAGCGCGCGCGGTGCAGCACCACCGAGAGCCTCGGCGCCGTCCGCCCGTCCCACACCGCGCCCAGGGGCAACCCCGCCAGGCCCTTGGCGAGGGCGTTGGCGTCCGCCGCGGCGAAGCGCCCCAGGCGCAGCCACACCCGGCTCGCCGTGCGCAGCCGCAGGTTGGCCTCCTGGTGCAGCCCCGGCGCGCCCGTGAGCTCCACGCCTCCGTCCACCGGACGGGACGAGAAGCCCAGGGCCTCGGCCTCGGTGTGGACGGCGGGCTCCAGCCCCGGCAGCGCCGGGACGAAGACGTGCTCCCTCTGTTGGACGTTCGTCACCTGAAGCGGCATTGTCCGCGGCTGACGCCCGGCCGCAATGCTTTCCTCGAAGGAACGTCCACCGGGCTGGTAGGAAGCAGGCCATGAGCGCAGCCGTGACGACCGCCCGGAATCGTCCCAAGGAGTACGAGGTAACGGTGAGCGAGGTGCGCCTGGAGACGCACGACACCGCCACCCTCTCCCTGGACTTCGGCCCGGAGCGTCCCGAGTACAAGGCCGGCCAGTTCATCAACCTGGACCCGCACCAGTTCCCCGCGCTGGGCCGCTTCTCCGCCTACCTCCAGGAGCACAAGGGCCGCAAGGAGCCCGCGCGCTCGTACTCGCTCGCCTCCGCGCCGCACGAGCCCCTGGTGGCCATCACCGTGAAGGACGAGGACTACATCCCCGGCTTCACCCGCTACCCGCCCCTGCTCTCGCCCTACCTCGTCCACGCGCCGCTCACCGGCTCGCGCATGAAGGTGCTGGGCTTCATGGGGCCCTACGTGCTGCCGGACGACGTGGAGGAGCGCACGGACCACCTCGTCCACATCGTCGCCGGCTCCGGCGCGGTGCCCAACTTCTCCATCATCAAGGACGCCCTGCACCGGGGTCTCAAGCCACGCCACACCGTCATCTGCTCCAACAAGACGTGGGGCGACATCCTCTACCGCGAGGCCTTCGAGGCGCTCGAGCGCGCGCACCCGGGCAGGCTGCGCGTGGTGCACACCCTCACCCGGGAAACGGACGAGTCGCGCTTCGGCGCCACCGTGCGCAAGGGCCGCGTGGGCGAGGCCCTGCTGGAGGAGCTCCTCCCGGACAAGGCCACGTGCCTCGTCTACGTGTGCGGTCCGGCCATCACCCCATGGGACCGGCGCAAGGCCCTGGAGACTCGCACCCCCGCCACACCGCGCTTCATGGAGGCGGTGCTCGGCCACCTCCACACGCTCGGCCTCGAGGACAAGCGGATCAAACGGGAGTCGTACGGGTAGCCGGGCACCAGGCCAAAGCCGGAGGACGGGCAGGCGCGGGCGTTCGCTTCACCCGGAAGAGCCGTCGTCGTCCGGCTTCGCTGGCTCCCGGGCGCCGGAGGCCCGCTCGTGCTCCCGCTGCGCGTACCGGGCTTCCCACTCCGCCGCCCTCCGGGCCCGCTGCTCCTCCTGGCGGGCCACGAGGTCATTGCCCATCCGCATGAAGTCCGCGAGCACCGGCCAATGCTCCTGGCAGAACGCCATCTCCTCCTCGGGAATCGGCGCGAGCGACAGCAGCGTCATGTAGATGAAGTCGGTATTGCGCTCGGGGTCCACCTTCCACTGCGCGTACGCCCGGAACAGCCGGAGCCGGGAGCACACGCGCCCGTCCTCCATCAGCACCGGCCAGCAGTCCTCCATCATCTTCAACGCCGCGCCCAGGTGCCCTTCGCGGCAGAGGATGATCACCTCGGGCAGCACCAGGAAGGTGACCCGCCCACCGAAGCGCCCATGGGCCTCGCCGAGCCAGTGCCGGGCCCGTGAGGTCTCCCCCATCATGGCCAGACACAACGCGAGGTGACCGGGCAGGACGATCTCGTCCAGCCGCATCGAGCGAGGCAGCCGCCGCACCATGAGCGGCTCCAGCACCGCCGCGGCCTCCACGTACCCGCTCCGGAGCATGCGGCAGAGCCCCACGCCCGCCAGCGCCGCCGTCCGGTGGGTGCCATACAGCCCCCGGGCCGCCCTCCGGAAGAGGGCCTCCGCCCGCTGGGGCTCTCCGCGCTCGCCCAGCAGGTGGAAGGCCTGATGGTAGTCCCGCAACCAGCGGCCGAGCCGCAGCAGCACCCACGCCGCGGCGCCCAGCAGCACGCCCAGCATCAACATCGCCAACACGTATTCCATGAGGGGCTCCTGGCTGACGGCGGAGGTCCAGTGCCCCACCCTACCGCGAACGTCACCCCGGGTCACGCACCCGGGCCCGGCGCGTGGACACGCCGGGAGCCTCGGGCCCGGGGCCCGTCACGCTCAGGAGGAAGGAGGAAGCGTCCGCGGCGCGGGCTCCACGCCCAGCACCCGCGCCAGCTTGGGCCGCACCCCGAAGGAGCCCAGCAGCGCCTCCAGCTTCGCGCGCGCCTGCCGGTTCTCCCGGTGCACCCGCCGGCCGAGAATCAGCTCGTTCTTCAGCGAGTGCTCCCAGCCCGTCAGCTCCGTCACCGTCACCTGGTAGCCGAAGGCCTCCAGCGTCAGCGCGCGAATGACGTTGGTGAGGTGGCTGCCGAACTCCCGCCGGTGCCACGCGTGCTGGTAGAGCAGCGCCAGCGTCGGGTCCACCGACTGCCGGGCCTCCTTGAGCTGCTGGGCCACCTCGGCCTGGCAGCACGGAACCACCGCCACATGGTCCGCGCCCTTCTGGATGGCCACCGCCAACGCGTCGTCCGTCGCCGTGTCGCACGCGTGCAGCGCCATGAGCACGTGGATGCGCTCGGGCCACTGCGCCTCGTCCAGGTGCGCCGTCTGGAACTCCATCCGCCCGAAGCCCAGCCGCCCGGCCCGCTCCTTCGCCCGCTGCGTCAGCTCCGGCCGCCCCTCCACGTTCAGCAGCGTGCCCGCCTCGGCGTCCTTGAGGAACAGCTCGTAGAGGATGAAGCCCAGGTACGCGTTGCCGCTGCCCGCGTCCACCACCACGGGCGCGCCATGCCGCGACTGCACGTCCTCCATGGCCGGCCGCACCAGGCCCACCAGGTGGTTGACCTGCTTGAGCTTGCGCAGCGCGTCCGCGTTGAGGTTGCCCTCACGCGTGAGCAGGTGCAGCTCGCGCAGCAGCTCCTTCGACTGGTCCGGCAACAACTCCCGCCGGACCTGCTTGCCTTTGACCTGCCGCCTCAGACGGACACCACCTCGGTGACCTCGGGGACGAGCTCACGCAGACGCGTCTCGATTCCCATCTTCAAGGTCGCCGTGGAAGAGGGGCAGCCCGCGCACGAGCCCTTCATGTGCAGGTAGACGATGCCCTCCTCGAAGCGGTCCAGGGTGATGTCGCCGCCGTCCTGCGCCACCGCCGGGCGGATCTCCGCGTCCAGGATGTCCTGGATGCGCGCCTCCACCGAGCCGCCCGCCCCCACCGCCGTGCGCGCCGCCGCCAGCGCCTCCTCGTTCACCGACGGCAGCCCCGCCGTCAGGTGCTCGTCCAGCGTGGCCATCACCGCGTCGTTCAGCTCGTCCCACTCGCCCTCGTCGCCCTTGGTGACGGTGACGAAGTTGCTGCCCACCATCACCGCCATCACACCCTTGATGCCCATGAGCTTGACCGCCAGCGGCGACTTCTCCTCCGCCGCCTGCTTGCTCGTGATGTTCACCGCACCGGACGACACGAGCCGCCGGTCCACCACGTACTTCAACGTGCTGGGGTTGGGCGTCCACTCGAGCTGGATGTTCACCGACATTTGGAAATTTCTCCTGTGCCCTTCCTCTAAGCCGCCCGTACGCCGGTGGCAACCGGGAGCTGGGGGAGTTATCTCCTTCCTCGTTCGCTTTATCTGACAATCAGATTTTTACCCGACTTCAGTGGAAGACCGTCCGGGCATGATAAGCTGAGTGAACGGTTGGAACTCCAACCGGGGGAGATGTCCCATGGAGAGCCCGAGTCTGCTGGCGCAGACCCCCAGATTGGCAACGCAGCCGCGCATCCCATCGAGTGTCTTCGAGGGCCTCTTCGTCCGTGGGCTGGAGCCGAACAGCCACCTGGCCCGGGCCCTGGAGGCCGAGGGGTATGACCCGAAGTGCCCCGAGCTGGACTACCCGGTGCAGGTGTGGAAGCGGTGCGTGGCGCTGGCCAGGGACCTGGCCTACGGAGAGCTGAGCGACGCGGACGCCTACCGCATCCTCGGCCGCAAGCTGACCGAGGGCTTCGCGAACACGTTGGTGGGCCGGGTGGCCGCGGTGGCGCTGCCCATGATTGGCCCGGCGCGCGTGGTGGAGCGGCTGCCGCGCTACCTGGCGATGATGGGGCGGCCGGACCTGGAGGTGCAGCTGGTGCCGGTGGGAGATCGCGCCCGGCGCATCACCATCCCGGACATCCACAACCGCCCGGAGTTCATCGCCGGCGCGCTCGAGGTGGCGCTGGAGCGGGCCCACGTGCAGCCCATCGTGAGCGTGGAGGATCGCTCGCACCTGGGCTTCCGCCTCCTGGTGCGCTGGTAGGAGGCACGCCATGGCCTACCCTCCCCGGCTGGCGCACCTGGCCACACGCCCCGTGGTGGTGGCGAAGCTGATTCCCACCTATGCACGCGCCCACCACATCGACGAGGACGAGGCCGCCCAGCGGCTCTCCTCCGCCCTCCAGGGAAGGCTGCTGCCGTGGCTGCTGGAGGAGGCGTGGACGGCCATGCGGGGCAAGTCCAAGCGGCTCGATGACGAGGGCCTGGTGGAGAAGGTGGCCACCACGTTGAAGGACCGGCCCATGCGGCCCGGACGAGTGGCGGAGCTGAACCCCGCGTGGAGCGCCTTCCTGGTGCTCGCGGACCTGGAGGCCGGCACCGCCAGCGAGGCCGCGCGCCGGGTGATGGAGTCGCCCGAGGGCCGTGAACGAGCCCAGGCCGGGCTGGCCGAGGTGGGCCGTTTCCTCGCCGCCGAGCTCACCCGGGGCCGATAGGCCGCTGCCCCCGGCCTGCCTTCCGGGCGCGGTCCGCGCGAACTTGTCCAACTGTTGGACAAGTTCAGGAAGACCGGGCCCGGCGGGCGCCCTCCCCCGGCTCGAGCGGGCTGGCGGGGCGGAAGCCCGGTCGTTATAGGCTGCGGCCGCTCGACGATGTCCGACCCGCTGCCGCCCACCCTGCGCATCCATCGCGCCATCACCGAGGTTCCCCGGGGAGCCTGGGACGCGTTGCTCGACGACGCGGGCCGCCCCTTCCTGGAGTGGGCCTTCCTCGCGGCACTGGAGGAGAGTGGCAGTGTGGGGCCCCATGTGGGCTGGCACCCGCACCACCTCACGCTGTGGCGGGGTGCCCGGCTGGTGGCAGCGGCGCCCGCGTACCTCAAGGACGACAGCCACGGGGAGTTCGTCGCGGACGGAGCCTGGGCCACCGCCGCCGAGCGGCTGGGCGTGCGCTACTACCCCAAGCTGGTGCTGGCCGTGCCCTTCACCCCCGTCACCGGCCGCCGGCTGCTGGTGGCCCCCGGCGAGGACCGGCCCGCCCGGGAAGCGGAGCTGGCCCTCGCCGCCCTGGAGTACGCCCGCGCCCGGAGCTTCTCCAGCGTCCACGTCCTCTTCCCCACCGAGGCCGAGACCCAGGCCCTGGAGGCCGCCGGTTACGCGGTGCGTCTGGGCGTGCAGTACCAGTGGCGCAATACGGGCTACGGCTCCTTCGAGGACTTCCTCGGCCGCTTCCACACCCGGCGGCGCAACCAGCTGCGCCGGGAGCTGCGCGCCCCCGCCACCCAGGGCCTCACCCTGCGCACCCTCCGGGGCCAGGCGCTGTCCGAGGTGCAACCGGACGACCTCTGCCGCCTGTATGCCTCCACGGTGGACAAGTATCCGTGGGGGATGCGCTTCCTGACCCGGGACTTCTTCGCCCGGATGCTGTCCACCCTTCCGCACGCCTGCGAGGTGGTGGAGGCTCGCCGCGAGGGCCGGTTGGTGGCAGGCGCCTTCAACCTGGTGGGGCCCCGGGCGCTCTACGGCCGTTATTGGGGCTGCTTCGAGGAGCACCCCTTCCTCCACTTCAACGTGTGCCTCTACCATCCGGTGGCGGACGCCATCTCCCGGGGGCTGGAGCGCTTCGAGCCGGGGGCGGGGGGAGAGCACAAGCTCCTCCGGGGATTCGAGCCGAGCCTCACCTGGAGTGCTCACTTGCTCTTCCACCCGGGGGTCGACCGGGCTGTACGCTCCTTCCTGGAGCACGAACGGGCGGCCGTGCTGGCTGGCCTGCCCCGGTGGCAGGCCGAAACAGGATTCAAGCGGGGGCCGTTGGTGCCCCCTACTCGTTAGAGGGAGACCATGTCCCGAGAGAAGTACGACCCGGATTCCAACGTTGTCACGGAGACGGTACCGCAGAAGAAGCTCAAGCGGCCCACCCTCTACAAGGTACTGCTGCACAACGACAACTACACGACCCGGGAGTTCGTGGTGGCCGTCTTGAAGGAGGTCTTCCACAAATCCGAGGCGGACGCCGTGCAGATCATGCTGCACGTTCATTACAACGGAATCGGCGTAGCTGGCGTTTATACGTTCGAGGTCGCCGAGACGAAGGTACGGACCGTGGAGGCGGCGGCGCGGGAGAATGGCTTCCCGCTGCGCCTCTCGATGGAACCAGAGGAAGGTTGAGACCGTGGCAGGACCGCTGATTGCCAAGGCATTGCAGGACAGCTTCCGGAACGCGATGGACGAGGCGAGCCGGATGCGTCACGAGTACCTGACGCTCGAGCACCTGGTGCTCGCGCTCACCAAGGACCCCCGCACCCGCGAAGTGCTCAAGGCCTGCGGGGCCAACATCAAGCGCCTCCAGGAGCGGCTGGTGGAGTTCCTCGAGGAGACCGTTGAGCGGCTCCCCGAGGGCGAGGAGGCCGAACCGCAGCAGACCATGGGCGTGGAGCGCGTGCTGCACAGCGCCGCCGTGCACGCCCTGTCCGCCGAGCAGAAGCTCATCGACGGCGGTGACATCCTCGTGGCCCTCTTCCGCGAGAGCGAGAGCCACGCCCTCTACCTCCTGCAGGAGGAGGGCGTCTCCCGGTTGGATCTGCTCAACTACATCTCCCACGGCACCACCAAGGACGGCGCCTCGTCCCCCGGGAGTGGAGGCGAGCCTCGCGGTGCCGTGCCCACGGGCGACGACGAGGAGGGTGAGGGCCCGCGCAAGAGTCCGCTGGAGGCCTACACCACCAACCTCAACGCCGAGGCGAAGCTGGGCCGCATCGACCCACTCATCGGGCGGCAGAAGGAGCTGGAGCGCACCATCCAGGTGCTGTGCCGGCGCCGGAAGAACAACCCGCTCTACGTGGGCGAGACGGGCGTGGGCAAGACGGCCATCGCCGAGGGCCTCGCGCTGCACATCCACGAGGGCAAGGTGCCCGAGGTGCTGAAGAACTCGACCATCTTCTCGCTGGACATGGGCGCGCTGCTGGCGGGCACCAAGTTCCGCGGGCAGTTCGAGGAGCGCCTCAAGGGCGTGCTCAAGGCGCTGCAGGAGCACCCGGACGCCATCCTCTTCATCGATGAAATCCACACCATCGTCGGTGCGGGGGCCACCAGCGGCGGCTCCATGGACGCATCCAACCTGCTCAAGCCCGCGCTGGCCAGCGGCAAGCTGCGGTGCATCGGCTCCACGACGTACCAGGAGTTCAAGGCCTCCTTCGAGCGCGACCGGGCCCTGTCCCGGCGCTTCCAGAAGATCGAGGTGGGCGAGCCGAGCGTGGAGGACACCATCCTCATCCTCGAGGGGCTGCGCAGCCGCTACGAGGACCACCACGGGGTGAAGTACGACACGGAGGCCCTGAGGGCGTCGGCGGAGCTGAGCGCCAAGCACATCAACGACCGCTTCCTGCCGGACAAGGCCATCGACGTGGTGGACGAGACGGGCGCGGCCGAGCGTCTCAAGCCCGAGGGCCAGCGCACCGGGAAGGTGACGGTGGCGGACGTGGAGTCCGTCATCTCGAAGATGGCGCGGATTCCGGCCAAGAGCGTGTCCGCCAGCGAGGGCGTGCAGCTCAAGAACCTGGAGCCGGAGCTCAACAAGGTCATCTTCGGGCAGGAGCCGGCCATCAAGTCGGTGGTGGACGCCATCAAGCTGGCGCGCAGCGGCCTGCGCGCGCCGGAGAAGCCGATTGGCAGCTTCCTCTTCTCGGGCCCCACGGGCGTGGGCAAGACGGAGCTGGCCAAGCAACTGGCCGCGGTGCTGGGCGTGGAGTTCCTGCGCTTCGACATGAGCGAGTACTCGGAGAAGCACACGGTGAGCCGGCTCATCGGCGCGCCTCCGGGCTACGTGGGCTTCGACCAGGGCGGTCTGCTCACCGACGCCATCCGCAAGCACCCCTACGCGGTGCTGGTGCTGGACGAGATTGAAAAGGCCCACCCGGACCTCTTCAACATCCTGCTCCAGGTGATGGACCACGCGACGTTGACGGACAACAACGGCCGCAAGGCGGACTTCCGCAACATCATCCTCATCCTGACGACGAACGCGGGCGCGAGGGAGATGAGCACCAAGTCCATCGGCTTCGGTGACAAGCAGGCGCCGGCGGACGCGCAGCGGGCGAAGAAGGCGATTGAAAACACCTTCACGCCGGAGTTCCGCAACCGCCTGGACGGGTGGGTGCTCTTCTCCGGACTGCCGCCCGAGGTCATCCTCAAGGTGGTGGACAAGGAAGTGGGCCTGCTCCAGAAGATGCTCACGGAGAAGAACGTGAAGCTGGAGCTGACGCCGGCGGCGAAGGCGTGGCTGGCGGAGCACGGGTACGACCCGGCCTTCGGCGCGCGGCCCATGGCGCGGCTGGTGGACAACACGCTCAAGAAGCCGCTGGCCGAGGCACTGCTCTTCGGCGAGCTGGCGAGCGGAGGCATCGCGCGCTTCGACGTGGAGGGCGAGGGCCTGAAGCTCAAGGCGCTGCCCGCTCCGGCGCCCGCCCCCGCGGCGTAGCGCGAAGACCCTCACCCCAACCCTCTCCCAAAGGGCAGGGGAAAAGCATCTAAAGCGCAAGGAAATCAGTGACTTGGCAGGTGGACCACCTGCCAGGTCAGACTGGCTCCATAGGGTGGCTCCCGTATGGGGGCGGCAATGGGGCAGGGCGAGGGAGAGGGCGGGCAGGTTGTTGAGCTGATTCTCAAGCACTTCGGCACGCTGAGGGACCCGCGTGTGGAGCGCACCAGACGGCATGCACTGCTCAACGTGCTGGTGATAGCGCTGTGTGGAGTGATAGCCGGGGCAGACGGGTGGAAGCAGCTGGCGCTGTTCGCCAGGACGAGAGCCGGATGGTTCGCCACCTTCCTGGAAATTCCGCATGGAGTGCCCAGCGCGGACACATTTCGCCGGGTGTTTTGCGCACTCAGGCCCCAGGCCTTCGAGGCGTGCTTCCGCAGCTGGGTGCAGGCCATGGCCGAGACACTGCGCCAGGAGGTAGTGGCGGTGGACGGCAAGAGTGTGCGAGGGGCATTGGGCAAGGCGCTGACGGGCTCGCCGCTGCACCTGGTGCACGTGTGGGCCACGCAGCAGCGGTTGCTGCTGGCGCAAGCCGCAGTACAAGGGGCGCCCGGGGAGGTGAAGGCCATACCCGAGTTGCTGGCGCTGCTGGACTTGAAGGGGGCGGTGGTAACGGTGGACGCCAACGGGTGCACGGCCCAGGTGGCCCAGGCCGTGGTGCGGGCCGAGGCGGACTACGTGCTGTGTCTCAAGGGCAACCGCGGGCCGCTGCACGCGTATGTGCAGGACTTGTTCGCCCCAGTGCGTGAGGGCCAGGCTCGTGCCCGGGTGGACTCCCACTCTCGCACCGAGGAAGAGGGGCATGGCCGCCACGAGGTGCGCACTGCCTGGGCCATTGCCCTCCAACTCGAGGCCTGCCCTGCCTCAGCCTCCAAATGGCCCAAGCTCAAGACGGCCGTCATGCTGCGGCGTGAGCGCACCCAGGGGGGCAAGACGCAGGTGCAGTGGCACTACTACCTCACCAGTCTGCCACCCAAGGCGCGCAAGCTCGCCCGAATCATCCGTACTCACTGGGGCGTGGAGAATGGCCTGCACTGGAGCCTGGACGTGTGCTTGGGCGAGGACTCGCGCCGCATCCGCGACCACAACGGTGCTCAGAACTTCGCGCTGCTCAGCCGCATGGCTCTGACCGCGCTGCGGCGCGAGTCGACGGAAAAACCGGGCGTGCCCAGCCGACGCAAGCTCGCCGGCTGGGACAACGATTATCTGCTACGCGTCTTGATGGCCGTATTTACTGGCCTTTAGATGCGTTCGCCCTGCCCAAAGGGAGAGGGAGCCGGGAAACGACAAGGGCCAGGTCGGAGGGTCTCCCCCTCCCCTGGCCCTTGGCCTTTTCAACCCACCCGGGCGGGACTACTGAACCCGGTAGGTCTTCACCGCGCTGCTGAGCTGGTCGGCGATGATCTGCAGGGTGGTGGCGGCCTCACCGGTGGCGCCGATACGCGACACGGTCTCGTCCATCATCTTGGACAGGTCGCTCACGGCGGTGGTGATCTGGTTGATGCCCACGTTCTGCTGACCCACGGCGGCGGCGATCTGCCGGACGGCGGCGGCGTTGTCCTGGATGATGGAGGACAGCTCGCGCAGGTTCTTGCCGTAGGTGCGCACCTGCTCGAGGCCCGCCTCCATGCGCTGCGAGCCGCGCTCGGTGATGCGCACGGCCATGGCCACCGAGTTGCCGATATCGTCCAGCAGCTCGCGCACGCGGTCCGTGGACTCGATGGACTGGTCGGCCAGGGCGCGGATTTCGCGGGCCACCACGCCGAAGCCCTTGCCGTGCTCGCCGGAGCGGACGGCCTCGATGGCGGCGTTGAGCGCCAGCATGTTGGACTGGTCGGCCAGGTCCTTCACCGTCTGGGTGATGCTGCCGATCTGCACCGTGCGCTCGCCCAGCTCCAGAATCTTCTGGGCGATCTCCTGCACCTGGGTGCGGATGTCGTTGAGGCCCACGAGCGTCTGCTCCAGGGCGGCCTCGCCCGCGCGGCTCAGCTCGTCGGCGCGCTCGGCCACGGAGAGCACCGAGTCGGCCTTCTGGGCGGCCAGGAGACTCGTCTGGCGGATTTCCTGGGCGGTGACCTGCGTCTCCTGGAGGGCGGAGGCCTGACGGGAGACCGTCTGCGACTGCTCGGAGGCGGAGGTGTTGAGCTGCTCGGTGGAGGCCTTGAGGGCCTCGGCGGCCTGCTGGAGGTTCTGCGTCACCGTGCGCAGGCGGTCCACCATCTGCGCGAAGGAGCGGGCGAGCACGCCCACCTCGCTCGAGGCGGCCACCGGGATGGGCCGGGTGAGGTCCCCGGACTCGACGATGTGGGAGGCCACATCGGCCAGCTCACGCAGCGGGGCCACGATGGAGCGGCTCAGCATGGACACCGCCGCGATGCCACCCAGGACGATGAGCAGGCCCAGCCCCATCATGGTGAACCACAGCCGGCCCACCTGCTTGCCGACGTTGTCGTGCTTCATGCCCACGTGCACCACGCCGCGCATGCCGCCGGCCAGCGGGGCGGCCACGTCGGCGATGGCCACGGTCCTGCCGTCGATGGGCACCTCCACCAGCTCCTTCACCTTCACGCGCTGGCCGTTGGTGAGCTCGCCGAGCTGCAGGCTGTTGGCGCCCAGCAGCGTCTGGGGGAACTCGCTGGAGAAGGTGCTGGCCAGGACGTTGTTGGCGCTGTCCACCACGTAGAGGTAGCCCACGCCCTCGACATCACGGAACGTGTCCAGCAGGGGCTGCAGCGAGGTGGCGCCGTCGGCCGACGCCCGCTCGGCGGCGGCGGACAGGCCGATGGCGATCGCCTTGCCCTCGCTGACGGTGCTGTCCACGAGGTTGCCGCGCAGCCGGGTGGCGGCGACCACGGTGAGCAGGATGGCGATGGCGGCACCGACCCCCGCTGTGATGAAGACGATCTTGGGGCCAATGCCGAGCGATTTATTGGAGGTGGCGTGGGGGCTCACGGAAGCTCCTCAGCGGAGAAGGACGGGGCCGGACGGAGGGACCGGCACGAATAGGGACTCAAGCCACACCTTCCGGACCGGAAGGGCGGCTGTTGGGCATGGGGCTGCGGCGGCAGCTCATGCGGATGATGTCGGGAATGGCGGACAGGGGCACGCCCCGGTCCGTCGCCCTCAGCTCGATGGCCACCCGGGGCATGCCGAAAACGACCGACGAGGTCTCGTCCTGGGCGAACGTGACGCCGCCGACCTTCTTGATGTCCAGCAGGCCGCGCGCCCCGTCCTCGCCCATGCCGGTGAGGACACCACCGCCCGCGCGGCTGCCATAGGTGCGCGCCAGCGAGGACAGCAGCAGGTCTCCCGAGGGGCACGGTCCGCCGCGCGTGCGCGTCAGCCGCACCACTCCGTTGCCCTCCACCGTCAGGTCGTGCCCGTCGAGCGGGAAGTACACCCGGCCCGGCTCCAGCCGCTCCCCCTCCTTGCCGATGACGACCTTGAGGGACGTCACCTGGGAGAGCCAGCGCACCATGCCGGGGGTGAAGCCCTCGGTGATGTGCTGGGCGATGACGATGGGCACGGGAAGATCCGCCGGCAGGCGCGAGAGCACCTCCGACAGCGCGGGAGGACCACCGGTGGAAGCCGCCAGGCCGAAGATGTCCACGCGCGCCCCGGTGACGGGAGGCGGAGGCGAGGGCGGGCGCAGGCGCCGGGAGATGACCGGCACCTCCGCCATGAGGCACACCGACTCGGCCAGCTGCCGGCCCCAGCGGCGCAGCTCCTCGCCACTGGTGACGGCCGGCTTGCCGATGAGCTCCAGCGCGCCCGCGCTCATCGCCTGGAAGCACACGTCCAGGTTGCGCTGGTCCGCCACGGCGCTCACCACCAGGATGCGCGCCGGCGCCTCGGCCATGATGGCCGCGATGGCCGCCGGTCCATCCAGGTCCGGCATCAACAGGTCCATGGTGATGACGTCCGGGCGCAGCAGCCGCGCCAGCGTCACCGCCCGGCTTCCCGTATTGGCCCGCCCCACCACCTCGATGCGCGGATCGTCCGTCAGCAGCGCGCTGACGGCGTCGGCCATCGTGGGAGAATCATCCACTACCAATACGCGAATGGGCTCCTTGCTCATGCGCGTGCCCCCCTGCGGCTCATCACGTCCAGCACCTCTGTCAACAGGCGGCCCGCGGCGCACTCACGCTTGCTGAGATAGCCATCCGCGCCCGCCGCCAGCCCGCGCGAACGTGCGGCCCCGCTGTCGTTGGCGGAGACGAGGATGACGGGAATCTCCTTGGTGTCCGGCTGCGAGCGCAGCTTGGCGATCACCTCGGTCCCGTTCATCTCCTCCATCTCGAGATCGCAAATGATCACGTCGTAGGTCTCCGTCTGCAGCCGCTCCATGGCGCGGGCGCCGCTGGCGGCCAGGTGCACGGTGAAACCACCGGCCTCCAGCATGGCCCGGTGCAGGGCGCGTGCGGTGAGCGAGTCGTCCACCACGAGGGCCCGGCGGCTCTGCGGCATGGACACCGTCTGCGGGGTGGAATCGGTCACCACCCAGCCGGGGCGCAGGATGAGCAGCAGCTCGCCGCGGCTGAGGATGGCCGCGCCCTGGTAGGCGGGCACATCGCGCACCTCGGCGGGCAGCGGGCGGATGACGAGGTCGCGGTCACCCACCACCGCGTCCACCGCGAGCGCCATGCGCTTGCCGCCGCTCTGGACGATGATGAGCGGCTGGCCCTCGGACGGGGGCGCCGAGGCGCGCAGGCCCATGCGGGCGCCCAGGTCCATCACCGGCACCAGCTGGCCGTTGTAGTCCAGCTGCGTCTTCATGCGGCCGATGCGCAGGTTCTCCGGGCTGGCCAGCTGGGTGGACTCCACCGCCAGCATGGGCAGGCCCACCTGCGAGTCGATGGTCCGCACCGTGAGCACCGGCGAGCTGCCCAGCTCCATGGGCAGGGTGAGCATGAAGCGCGTGCCGGAGCCCTTGGTGCTCACCACCTCGATGCGGCCCTGCATGGCCTCCACCGCGGAGCGCACCGCGTCCAGGCCCACGCCGCGGCCCGAGGTGTCGGTGACGTCCACGCGGGTGCTGAAACCCGGGCGGAAGATGAGGTCGCGGATCTGCGCCTCGTGCATCCGCGCGCCTTCCTCCGCGGTGATGAGCCCCTTGCGCTCGGCCGACGCGCGCACGTGCAGCACGTCGATGCCGCGCCCGTCGTCGCTCAGCTCCAGCACGAGGATGTTGCCCTGCTGCTCCACGCGCAGGGTGAGGGCGCCCTCGTGGTGCTTGCCCACGCGCTCGCGCTCGTCCGGCATCTCGATGCCGTGGTCCACCGCGTTGCGCAGCAGGTGCACCATGGCGCCCTTGAGCTTCTCCAGCAGCCGGCGGTCCAGCGACACCTCGGCGCCCACCACCGAGAGCCGGGCCTGCTTGCCCAGCTGGCGCGACAGGTCGCGCACCATGCGCTGCAGCGGCTCGAGGATGGTGCGCACCGGACGCGTGGTGATGGACTTGAGGCCCTCCTCCAGGCTGTCCACGATGTCCGTGGCCTCGTGGCCGTCCGAGCGCACGCCGGCCGTCACGGCCGAGAGCATCGCGCGGGCGCGGGCCGTGGGCGCCAGCAGCTCGCGCGCCGACAGCAGATCCACCGCCTTGGAGATGTCGCGCAGACGATCCTCCAGGCGCATGCGGAACTCACGCAGCCGCTCCACCTCGCGCATCAGCGCCGTCACCTGGTGCGAGGCCACGCGCCAGCTGGCGTCCACCGCCGAGTCGTCGTCCGCCGCGGACAGGGCGGCGGCCGGCTGGGACGGAGCGGCCTGCACCGGAGCGGGCATGGCGGGCGCGGCATGGGCCGGAGCGGCGGCGGCCATGGCCATCATCGCCATGGCCTCGTCGGCATCCTCCGGGGGCGGCGCGTCCGACACGAGCTGCGCCAGGGCCGCCGTGGGATCCGGCAGCGCGTCCCCACGGCCTTCCGCGTGGGCCTGCGCACGGAGCAGGAACAGATCCAACCCGTGCAGCAGCATGTCCACCATCGGCCGCGGCATGGGCTTGATGTCCTTGCGCAGCGGCGCGAGGGCATCCTCCAGCTTGTGGGCGATGGCGCTCAGGTCCTGCAGTCCGAGGCTGGCGGCACTGCCCTTGAGGGTGTGCAGGTGCCGCGCCAGGCGCGTGTACACCTTGGCCAGCGCCTCGTTGTCGATGCCCTCCCGCTCCAGATCGAGCAGGTCCAGGGTGACCTTCTGACAGACTTCCTGCGCCTCGGTGGAGAAGCCCGCCACCAGGCTCTGCAGCATGGGATCAACTGCCATTGCGAGCCCCCCCGCTGCCGGTGCCACGCGCGAAGAGGCGCGGCAGGTCGATGAGGTGGATGATCTGTCGGTTGCTGGCCAAGAGGACCTCGGTCACGGGACCTTCGGAGTGCGTGCGCGCCGCCTCCACCGCGGCGGTGGGCATGCTGAGGGGGCGCGGAATGGCCTCGCAGTCCAGGGCGCACAGCTCGCCGTCACCGCGATCCACCACGAGAAGCACGGCCGGGTCCTGCCGCCAACCATGGCCGCCCAGCATCGCGGCGAGGCTGAGCGCGGCGAGCACCGAGCCCTGGTAGCGCAGCACGCCGATGACGTGCGGCGAGGACAGGGGCACCGGCGTCACCAGGCGCAGCGGCAGGGCCGCGCGCAGCGACTCCAGGGGAATGGCGTAGCGCTCCTCGCCCAGGGGGAACTCGGCCACCATGAGCACGGTCTCGTCGGCGTTGCCATCGGCGCGGCCGCGCAGGCGCGAGGCACGCTCGTCCAGCAGCGTGCGGACCTCTCCGTCCTGGACCTCCTCGGGGCCTCGGTTGCTGGTTGTCATTCGATGGCTCCCAACGTGAGGAAGGCGTCAGCGGACGCCCTGTAGAAGCGGGCCGGAAGAGGCTCGGGCCCCTCGATGATCAGATCCGGCGGAAGCCGGGCGGCGTTGTCGCGCACGGTGTGCATGAGGGCGAAGGCAGCCTCGCGGGACCCCGCGCGCTCGCGCAGCAGGGCCAGCTCCAGCATGCCGGGAAGGTAGTCACGGAACTGTTGCAACAGTTTCTCCAGAAGGGTGGCCGCGCCGCTCTCGTCCCCGCTCTCGATGCGCTGGAGCGCCTCGGTGTGCAGACCCACGGCGGTGGGCGCGGGAGGAGGAGGCGGCGGCGGGGGCGTCGTGGCGCGCAGGGAGGCCGCGGCCCTGTAGGGCTCGGGCTCGCGGGCCACGGAAACGGGTTTGGGCGCGGGCGTCGGCGTCTGCTCCCGGGGCAGCGGGCGGCGGAAGGCCTGCAGCTCCGGAGCACCCACGCGCACCAGCCCCGCGGGCGGATGATCCACCTCCACGGTGCCCAGCAGCAGGAAGCCACCCGGGACGAGCGCCTTGGCCAGGTGGCCCAGGGCCACCTGCACCGCGTCCTGGGAGAAGTACGTCAGCACGTTGCGGCAGAAGATGACGTCGAAGAGGCCGTACATCTCGTGCAGCGGCTCCAGGAGGTTGCCCTGGACGAAGCGGACCACGGCGCGCACCGGGTCGAGGATGCTCACCCGGCCCTCGCCGACCTCCTGGTAGAGGGGATGGAGCAGCGGCCCGGCCTCGCGGCGGGACCAGTTGCCGTACACGCCCCGGCGCGCCGCTTCCAGGCGGCCCTCGTGCAGGTCGGAGCCGAGCACCTCCACGCGCACGCCCGGCGGCGCCATGTTCAACAAGCACGCGGCGATGGAGTACGTCTCCTCGCCCGAGGCGCACCCGGCGCTCCACCCGCGCAGGGTGAGATTGCCGCGGGCCAACGCCGCGGGCACCGCCTCGTAGGCCAGGAAGCGGAACTGCTCCGGGTGGCGGAAGAAGTAGGTCTCCCCCACCAGCACGGCATCGAGCAGCGCCCGCGCCAGCGGCGCACCAGGACGCTGCAACTCCGCCAGCAGCTCCGACGGAGAGCGTCCCCGCGCCAGCTCCGCGCGCACCACACGGTCCACCGCCGTGGGCGAGATGGCCGTGTCACGGAAACCCGTGCACGACGCGACGACCTCTCGCGCCCGCGCGAGTACCTGCTGAGACTCCACCACCCCCGAGCTCATGCGCTGCGCTCCACCCCCGCCGGCCGCAGCACTCCCACGGCCTCGCGCAACAACTCCTGGGTGGCGAAGGCCTTCGGATCGAAGATGGGCACCGGGCGATCACCCGCCCGCAGCATGCCCACCAGCGTATCGCGCAGCTGACCATGCTCGGAGCCGCCCACGCGCTCGCGCCGATCGATGTCCGAGGACTGGTACTCCTCGGGGTCCTGCACCGAGTCCACGCTCAGCGCCAGCAGCACGCCGTCGATCTCGAGGATGACCAGCTTGCGCTCCTCGATCGCCTCCCGGTGCTGCACCTCCAGCCGGCGTGCCAGGTCCAGCACGCACACGGGCTGGCCACGCAGCTCGAAGAACTCGGAGATGTAGCCCGGCCCCATCGGCAACGGGCGCGTGGAGGGCTGGAGGATGACCTGGCGCACGCAGTCCAGGGGGATGGCGAACTCCAGGCCCCCCACCGTCAGCCGCAACAGGGCCAGGGAGCCCTGCCGGGCCCGGCGCCGTGCGTTGGCCAGCGCGTTCTCCACCGCGCTCAGCAGCTCGTCCGCCCGGAAGGGCTTGGCCAGGAACAGCTCCGCGCCCAGCGACAGGCACGCCTCGGCGCGCGCCACCTCCGAGGAAATGATGATGACGGGGATGGGCTCGGTGGTGGGATCCGCCTTGAGCCGCTTGAGCACCTCGTCGCCGTCCATCTCCGGCATGGAGAGGTCCAGCAGGATGGCGGCGGGCTGCACACGGGCCACCTTCTCGAGCGCCTCCTTGCCATTGCTCGCCGTGTTCAGCGCGTAATGGCCCGAGAGGATCGCGCGCTCGAGCGCGAGGATGGCATCACTGTCATCAACGAGGAGCAGGGACGGAAGGCTCACGGCTCGGCTCTCAATTCTGCGCGAGGAACTTGCGAACGGTCTCTGTCAGATCGTGATGCGAGACCGGCTTGTTGATGAAGGCATTGGCACCGGCTTCGACGCCCCGCTGACGCAGGTCGCCGCCCCGCTCACCCGTCAGCAGGATGACCGGAACGTCGCGCACCTGAGCCAAGGGGCTCTGGCGCACCTGCTTGACGAAGGTGATGCCGTCCATACCAGGCATGTTGATGTCCGCGATGACCAGCTTCACCGGCACCAGCCGGAGCAGCTGCAATGCCCGCGTCGCATCCTCTGCCTCGACGAACCCCATCTTCAGGTTCATGAGATAGATCTTGAGGATGTTGCGTACGGTCGGGCTGTCATCCACGAGGAGGATGTTGGCGCTCAAACCCAGGCTCCTGCCGGAGGCCCGAAGATCGGGACCCGGCTGAAGGAAACGGTGAGACTGTAGCGTGACCTCGCCCTCCTGCAAAAGCGGGGGCGAGAGAATCTCGGACTTCAGAGGGACGGGCGAGCCCGTCCCGCCGTACAGCGATCAGCCAGCCGAGGGGGGAATCCCGCCCTCACCGCCCCCCTGCTCGCCCTCCTCGGGCGGCACCGGAGGGGCTCCAATGGCGTGGTAGCCACCGTCCACGTGCACCATTTCGCCCGTGGTGGAAGGCAGCCAGTCCGAGAGGAGCGCACAGGCCGTGCGAGCCACCATGTCGTGGCTGTTCCGGGCATCCCACCCCAGGGGGGCCTGAGAGCCCCAGGCCTTCTCCAGGGTCTTGAAACCGGGGATGCCCTTGGCGGCCACGGTGGCCAGCGGGCCGGCGGCCAGGGAGTTGACCCGGATCTTCTTGGGGCCCAGGTCCCGGGCGAGGTAGCGCACGGTGGCCTCCAGGGCGGCCTTGCACACCCCCATCCAGTCATAGATGGGCCAGGCCACCCGGTTGTCGAAGTCCAGGGTGACGATGGAGCCGCCCTCCGTCATCAGCGGCATCACCGCCACGGACAGCTCCTTGAGGGAGAAGGCGGAGATCCGGAACGCGGTCTGGACACTCTCCCAGGGGGTGTTGAGGAAGTTGCCACCCAGCGCGTCCTCGGGGGCGTAGGCGATGGAGTGCAGCACCCCGTCCACCCGGCCCCACCGCTGGCGCAGCGCCTCGGTGAGGGCGGGGAAGTGGGCGGGGTTGGTGACGTCCAGCTCCAGCACGTCGATACCCGCCTTGAGGCGCTTCGCACTGCGCTCCGTGAGCGACTTCGCCCGGCCGAAACCGGTGAGGACGATGTCCGCCCCCTGCTCCAGCGCGTGCTCGGCCACGCCGTAGGCGAGCGACTGGGGGGTGAGCACTCCGGTGATGAGGAGCTTCTTGCCCTGCAGCAGCATGCACAGGCCTTTCTGGCTAAAGAGAAGGAAGTCCGGGGGGTTTATCACTCCCGGCGGCCCGGGTAAGCCAGGAAGAAGCCCGGGGGCCCCACCCTACCCGGTAGGAAACAGCGGATGAAGTTGCGCTCACGTGGCGCATGAATCCTGCTGCTCCCCCGGGACGGAAGGACTGGGAGACGGGGCACAGCTGCTCAACAAATCGTGCCGAAAACCCCCCAACGGGGCGGCCTTCCAGTAAAAGACAGCACGCCATGGCGAATTTCCAGGACTCGTACCTCTCCGGCGGAAACATCGACTTCATCGAGGGGCTCTACGCGCGCTACCTCGAGGATCCGTCCAGCGTGGACCCGAGCTGGCGCGAGTTGTTCGAGCGCAACGACGGCGCCGGCCGGCCCATCTTCAACAAGACCCTGATCGAGCCGCCCGCTCCGGTGGTCCCGGGCAAGGAAGGCAAGGAAGGCAAGGAGGGCAAGGGCGAGAAGGGAAACAAGGCCGCCGCCGCGGTGGCCCTGGCCTCGCAGACGGCCCCCACGGTCGCCTTCGAGCAGGACATGAAGCTGCAGGCCCGGGTGGACCAGGCCATCTCGGCCTTCCGCCTGCGCGGCCACCTGCGCGCCCAGTTGGATCCGCTCCGCCGGCCCCGCCCGAGCCTGGACCACGTGGCGGACGTGGGCATGGTGGACGACAAGCACTTCTCCGCCACCGAGCAGGAGCAGCTGGTGGAGAGCTTCAGCGTCTTCCCCGAGGCCCGGGTGAAGCTCAAGGAGCTGCTGGGCCGGCTGCGCCGCACGTACACCGGCGCCATCGGCGTCGAGTTCATGCAGATGCTCGACAGCGAGCGGCGGCGCTGGCTGATGAAGCGCATGGAGTTCACCGAGAACCGCACGGCCTTCTCGGTGGACGAGCAGCGCCACATCCTCACCCGGCTGTCCTACGCCGAGGGCTTCGAGAACTTCCTGCACACCAAGTTCATCGGCGCCAAGCGCTTCGCGCTGGATGGCGGTGAGGCCCTGGTGCCCATGCTGGACGCCATGCTCGAGGTGGGCGGCGGCCTGGGCCTCAAGGAGGTCGTCATCGGCATGGCCCACCGCGGCCGCCTCAACGTGCTGACGAACATCCTGGGCAAGAAGCCGGATCAGATCTTCAGCGAGTTCGAGGGCCCGCAGGACCCCAAGCAGCACATGGGCCGCGGCGACGTGAAGTACCACATGGGCTTCAGCTCGGACCACGCCACGCGCGGCGGCAAGAGCATCCACCTGTCGCTGGCCTTCAACCCCAGCCACCTGGAGGCGGTGGACCCGGTGGTGGAGGGCCGCGTGCGCGCCAAGCAGGACCGCAGCGGGGACACCGAGCGCACCAAGGTGATGCCGCTGCTCATCCACGGCGACGCGGCCTTCATCGGCCAGGGCGTGATAGCCGAGACGCTCAACATGGCGGGGCTCGAGGGCTACAAGACGGGCGGCACCCTGCACGTCGTCATCAACAACCAGGTGGGCTTCACCACCGACCCGTCCGACTCGCGCAGCTCCATCTACTCCACGGCCCTGGCGCAGATGCTGGACGTGCCCGTCTTCCACGTGAACGGCGACGACCCCGAGGCGTGCGTCCACGTGGCCCGGCTGGCGGCCGAGTACCGACAGACATTCAAGAGCGACGTCGTCATCGACCTCGTCTGCTACCGCCGCTACGGCCACAACGAGGGCGATGACCCCTCGTTCACCCAGCCGGCGATGTACGAGATCATCCGCAAGCACCCGACCGTGCGCACGCTCTACGCGCAGCAGCTGGCGCAGCAGGCGCGCATCTCCGCGGAGGACTCCGAGGCCATCAAGCAGCACTGCATGCAGGAGTTCGACGCGGCGCTGCTCCGTGCCCGCGCGGAGAGCCAGTTCAAGGAGCCCAACGCGCTGGAAGGCCTGTGGCAGCCGTACAAGGGCGGCGCGCACAAGAGCGCTCCGCCGACCACCACGGCGGTGGACAAGGAGACGCTGCGCTCGGCCCTGAAGAAGCTGGCCGAGGTGCCCGAGGGCTTCAACGTCCACCGCGACGTGGAGCGCACGGTGCTCAAGAAGCGCCAGGGCATGCTGCAGAGCGAGGAGCTGCAGTGGAGCGAGGGTGAGTCGCTCGCCTACGCCACGCTGCTCTCCGAGGGCTACGGCATCCGCATCAGCGGCCAGGACAGCGAGCGCGGCACCTTCAGCCACCGCCACGCCGTGCTGCACGACGTGAAGACGGGTGACAACTTCGTCCCCCTGCGCCAGTTCCCCACCGGCAAGGCCCGCTTCGACGTCTTCAACAGCCCCCTGTCCGAGATGGGCGTGCTGGGCTTCGAGTACGGCTACAGCCTCGACGTGCCGGACGGCCTCACCATCTGGGAGGCCCAGTTCGGTGACTTCGCCAACGGCGCGCAAATCATCATCGACCAGTTCATCGCGGCCGGTGAGAGCAAGTGGCGGCGCCTGAGCGGCCTCACCCTGCTGCTGCCCCACGGCTACGAGGGCCAGGGCCCCGAACACTCCAGCGCCCGTCTGGAGCGCTTCCTGAGCCTGAGCGCCGAGGACAACATCCAGGTGGCCTACCCCACCACGCCCGCGCAGATCTTCCACCTGCTGCGCCGCCAGGTGCTGCGCCCGCTGCGCAAGCCGCTCGTCATCATGTCGCCCAAGAGCCTGCTGCGCCGCCCCGAGGCGACGAGCAAGCTGGACGAGCTGGCCACCGGCACCTTCCAGGAAATCATCCTGGACAAGGTGAACCCGGCCGGCGTCACGCGCCTGCTCCTGTGCTCCGGCAAGGTCTACTACGACCTGGTCAAGGCCAGGGACGAGCGCAAGGACGAGTCCATCGCCATCGTCCGCGTGGAGCAGCTCTACCCCTTCCCCTTCGACGAGCTGGCAGGCCTCGTCGCGAAGATGCCGAAGCTCACCGAGCTCCTCTGGGTGCAGGAAGAGCCCCGGAACTCGGGTGGCTGGCACTTCATGTTCCCCCGTCTGCACGACCTGGCCTCCGCCCGGGGCCAGAACCCGCTGAAGGTGGGCTACATCGGGCGCGCGGAAGCCGCCAGCCCCGCCACCGGCTTCCCCCAGACGCACAACCTGGAGCAGCAGCTCATCGTCGAGGAAGCCATCCTCCGAGGAACCAAGAATGGCCGTTGAACTGAAAGTCCCGCCCCTGGGCGAGTCCATCACTGAAGCCGTCGTCGGGAAGTGGAACAAGAAGAAGGGCGAGGCGGTCTCCGCCGACGAGCCCCTCGTCGTCCTGGAGACCGACAAGGTCACCATCGACGTGCCCGCTCCCGCCACCGGCGCCATCGCCACCATCGCCTTCAACGAGGGTGACAAGGTGCGCGTGGGCGACGTGCTGGGCACCATCGAGGCCGGCGCTGGCGCCTCCGCTCCCGCGCCCCAGGCCGCCGCTCCGGCCGCCGCGCCCGCTCCCGCGGCCGCCGCCGCTTCCGCCGGTACCGACGTCCGCATGACGCCCACCGCCCGGAAGATCGTCGAGGAGAACAAGCTCGACGTGGCCCAGCTCAAGGGCAGCGGCACCGGTGGCCGCATCACCAAGGAGGACGCGCTCGGCCAGCTCAACCGCCCCGCCGAGGCTCCCGCCCAGCGCGCCCCGGCCGCCCCCTCCGGCCCGCGCCCGCGCGCCGACCGCGAGGAGCGCGTGAAGATGACGCCGCTGCGCCGCCGCGTCGCCGAGCGCCTCGTCCAGGCCCAGTCCACCGCCGCCATCCTCACCACCTTCAACGAGGTGGACATGGGCGCGGTGATGGAGCTGCGCAAGCAGCACCAGGAGAAGTTCCTCGCCCGCCACGGCGTGAAGCTCGGCTTCATGAGCTTCTTCATCCGCGCCGCCGTCGAGGCCCTCAAGGCCTTCCCCCAGGTGAACGCGGAGATCGACGGCGACGACGTCGTCTTCAAGCACTACTACGACATCGGCGTGGCCGTGAGCGGCAGCCGCGGCCTCGTCGTCCCCGTGGTGCGTGACGCCGACACCCAGTCCATGGCCGAGCTGGAGAAGAAGGTCGGCGACTACGGCACCCGCGCGCGCAACGACAAGCTCACGCTCGCCGAGCTGCAGGGTGGCACCTTCACCATCACCAACGGCGGCATCTTCGGCTCGATGCTCTCCACCCCCATCATCAACCCGCCCCAGACGGGCATCCTGGGGATGCACAACATCGTGGAGCGCCCGGTGGCCCGCAACGGCCAGGTCGTCATCCGGCCCATCATGTACCTGGCCCTCTCCTACGATCACCGCCTCATCGACGGCCGCGAGGCCGTGCAGTTCCTCGTCCGCATCAAGGACTGCATCGAGGACCCCACTCGGTTGCTGCTGGAAATTTGAAAACCCGCTAAACGGCACCAAGCAGGAAAACAGGGCAGCCGACTAGACAGGCGCTCGGCTGCCCGCCTAGCCTTCACTTGTCACCCGACGGACGGGGGACGGGAGAACGAGTCGGCCTTGGAGTCGGCTCCTGACAAGGAAGCACAATGGCAACTGGTACCGTGAAGTGGTTCAACGACGCGAAGGGCTTCGGATTCATCGTGCAGGACGGCGGCGGCGAGGACGTGTTCTGCCACCACACCGCCATCAACATGGATGGGTTCCGCACCCTCGCCGAGGGGCAGAAGGTGGAGTTCGAGCTGGCCAAGGGCCCCAAGGGCCTGCAGGCGCAGAACGTTCGCGCGGTCTGATTCCGCCCCGAGCCACTGAGTACCGATAGTGGCCTCGGAAAAAGGCCCGGTCCCCCAAGAGGAGCCGGGCCTTTCTCTTTGCGGGCTCTCCCCCGCGGCTACTTCGCCAGGTGCCGCTTGAAGTGGTTCATCACCCACTCGTGCTGGCGCTGGGTGACGAGCGGATCCGGCACCATGTGCGTGAGGCCGCTCAGGGGCAGCAGCTCATGGTGCTTGCCGGCGCGGAAGAGCGCGTCGGACAGCTTGAGCGTGTGGAAGAAGTACACGTTGTCGTCCGCGGTGCCGTGGATGAGCAGCAGCGGGGAGATGGGCTTGCTGGTGTCACGCGCGTAGGTGAGCAGCGAGCTCTTCTCGTAGGCCTCGGGGTGCTGCTGGGGCAGGCCGAGGTAACGCTCGGTGTAGTGGGTGTCGTAGTCGAGCCAGTCCACCACCGGAGCACCGGCCACGGCGGCCTTGAAGACGTCCGGACGCTTGAGGGCGGCGAGCGCGCCCATGTAGCCACCGAAGCTCCAGCCCTCGATTCCCACGCGCTGCAGGTCCACCTCGGGCACCACGGCGCCGAGCGCCTGGACGGCGGCGGCCTGGTCCTCCAACGTCACGCCGGAGAAGTCCAGGTGCACGGCGCGCTGCCACTTGGAGCCGCGCATCGGGGTGCCCCGGCCATCGAAGCGGGCGATGAGGAAGCCCTGGTCCGCCATCCACTGCGACAGCAGGTGCGCGGCCATGGACTTGTGGACGACGGTGACGGTGGGGCCGGCGTACACCTCGACGATGGTGGGCAGCTTCTGGCCGGGCTTCGCGTTGCGCGGGCGCACCAGCGAGGAGTGGAACTTCAGCGGACCCACCTCGCGGTATTCCACGACGGGGACGAAGCCGGGTTCCACGGCCACCGAGGGCAGCTCGCCCACGCGGGTGCCATCGCCCCGCACCACGTAGGTGCGCGGCATGGACGTGGGGCTCGAGTGGGTGATGACGGCCAGGTTGCCGGAGCGGGCCACGCTGCCACCCTCGACGGCCTCACCCTTGGTGCCGGGACGCACCTGCTCCGGAGCGCCGCCGTCCTTCACGCGCCACAGGTAGCTCTCCGTGGGGTTGGGGCCGCCCACGAAGTACAGGGTGCGCTCCTTCTCGATGTAGCGCGCGAGGTTGCGGAAGCCCGCCTCCGGCTTCACCAGCGAGCGCTCGAGGCTCCCGTCCGCCTTGCGCAGCTCCACCTCGGGGCCGCCGTTGCGCTCGGTGTACCAGAGGAAGCCGCTGCCATCCTCGAGCCACAGCGGGAAGGTCTGCTCCAGCTCGAGCCACGCGTCATCCTTCTCGGTGAGCAGCTCCTTCGTCTTGCCGCTGGCAGCGTCCACCGCGAGCAGCTTCTCCTCCGTCTGCGTGCGGTTCTGCACCAGCACCGTCAGGGGGCCCTTCTTCGGCCACACCACGGTGGCCAGGTACGGGTACTTCTCCGCGTCCCACTGCACCCACACCGTCTTGCCGCCCGTGACGGGAGTGATGCCCAGGCGCACCTTCGCGTTGTTCTTGCCCGGCCGCGGATAGGAGTAGTCCTCCGAGCCCTTCTCCGGGTGCATCACGTCGATGATGGAGAGCTTCTCCACCTGCGCCGTGTCCGACTCGGTGTAGGCGATGAACTTCGCGTCCGGGCTCCACCACCAGCCGGAGAAGCGGCTCATCTCCTCCTGCGCCACGAACTCGGCCAGGCCGTGCGTCTTCGCCGGAGTGCCTCCCGTGGTGACCCGGTGCTCCTTGTTGCTGGCCACCTCGAGGCGGAACACGTCGTTGTCCCGCACGTACGCCACCTGCTGGCCGTCCGCGGAGAAGCGTGGGTCGATGACGCCCGGGCCCGTCTTCAGCTCGGTGGACTTCCCGGTGGCGCGCTCGACCAGGTAGAGCTTGCCGGAGAGCGGCACGAGAATCCGCGTGCCGTCCTCGGACAGCTGGTACGAGGTGAAGCCCCTGGCGCTCACGCGCATGCGCTCGCGGCGGGCCTTCTCCTCGGGGGTGAGTGTCTCCTCGGAGCCCTTGAGGATGGCCTCGGGGGTGAGCACCTCCTTCGCCTCGCCGGTGGCCACGTCGAAGGCGAAGAGGGTCTGGATGGGCGCTCGGGGCTGACCCCGCAGGAAGAGGACGGTCTTCTCGTCGGGGGTGATGCGGGGATTGACGGGACGCCCGCTCATGAAGCGGCGCGTCTCCGAGAAGTCCCGCAGGAAGGCGTCTTGGGCGGCGGTCATGGTCTTGGCGGGGGGCTGCTGGGCAACGACGGGGGCGCTCGTCAAAAGGAGCGCTGCTGCGAGCAGGATGCGCATGCGGGGCTGGCGCCCGGGAAGCGGGCGTTCCCTCCTTTGAGGTAGGAAGCGCGCGCAGCCTACACTCCCGGCGGCGCGCGGCCCGCCAAATGCCCTGCATGGACGGTTATTCCCAGTGATGGACGAATCCCACAAGCACCTGCGTCTGGCGGGCGTCATCCGGCTGTCACTCGGCGGCGGGCGGGGGCCCTCGGACGCGTACGTGTTCGACCCCCACCGGCTCGCGCTCCCCTCCTGGGCCTGCGCGCTCGGGGACGACGGGCCGCCGGCGCTGCTGGTGACGCTGGACCGGCACCTGGACCTGGTGGTGCCCCAGGCGCCCGCGGCGGTACCGGACCGCTCGGCGGGGCTGCGCGCCCTGGACGAGCACGCGCGGTGGGCACTGGACGTGCGCAACTACGACCACGTGCTCGCGGCCATGGAGGCGGGGCTGGTGGGCGACGCGCTGGTGATCGCCCGGGGACGGCCCCGGGGGACGTTCTCCGGAGACGTGTACGTGGACACGCGGGGACGCCCGCACCGGCTGGTGGTGGTGCCCACCGTGGACCGGGCCGCCGAGGCCTTCCACTCCCCCGCCCCGGGCGACGCGGTGCGCGAGGTGCTCCAGGCCGCCGGGCGCGTCCTGCTGGACGTGGACCTGGACTGCTTCACCAGCCTCAGCGACGCGGACCCCACGACCGTGCTCCCCTGGCCCCGAGGTGTCATCCGGGACTACCTCCTGCCACCGGACTCGGAGTCATTCTGGGACGCAGTGCTGGAGAAGTGCGTGGCGCTGACGCTCGCCCGCGAGCCCCACCACTGCGGGGGCCTGCTGGCCTCGGGGGAACTCTTCCGCGACGTGGCCGAGGTGCTCTTCCGGGAGCTGCTGCGCACCCAGCCCCCCTGATTTTCCTTTTCCCCGGTTTTCCTCTATTTGAAGACGTACCGGGTGGCACCGGATTACCATCCGGCCGATAGGGAAGCATCCAGGCAGGCGCCGGGATTTCTTCTCGCGCCTCTCCTTCCGCCCCCCCTCCCTCTGGGAGAATGGCCACGCCTCATGAACGGCTCGCCCCCGCAGACGGTCATTCCTCCGCAGCTCGCCCGACGGATCCATCTCGTCGTGTTGGCGTGGCTCACGCCCTCCGCGCCCATCGCGGGCTACCTCCTCGCGTTGTCGTTGGGGCTGTCCTCCCAGGACCACGTCTGGGCGCTGCTGCATGTGCTCCCCGTCGTCTTCGGGGTGGCGGCGCTGCTGATGCCCTGGGCGGGCATCTCCTGGCTGCTGCGGAACAACCTCCCCGCCCGGCCCGACGAGCCCCCCCATGAGCGGCTCGCCCGGCTGCAGATGCTGCCCTGGAAGCTCGCCATCTCGGGCACCCAGGTCCCCGCGCTCGTGGGCGGCCTCATCTACGTCGTCCCGCTGGTGATCCGCACCGGCAAGCACCCCTTGATGACCGGGCTCGGGTTCCTGGTTGCCGCCACCATCGGCCAGGTGCTGGCGCTCCCCGTGGGCATCAAGCTCGAGCAGATGTTGATGCCGCTCATCGTCGAGGAGCGCAACCGCCTGCGGACGCACGCCACCGGCCGGGGAATCTTCTGGCCGAGGCAGAGCTGGTTCCTGCCCTACGTGTTCGCCGCCACCCTGACGAGCACCCTGGTGCTCTCGGCGCTGGTGTTCATCCTGCAGACGCTCGAGCTGCGCGATGCGCAGATGAAGGCCGTGCTCGAGGATCCGTCCATCCCCCAGGCCCAGGGCGAGCTGATCGCCGCGAGGCTGCACGGCTTCAGCGACAGTCTGCTGTCGACGATGGGCCCGCCCCTGCTGGCGCTGGCGGCGTTCGTGCTCATCGTCCTGTCGCTCGCCGCCTGGATGCTGGCGCGCCGGCAGGTGCGCGCGACGGCGGCCGTGCTGGAGGCCATCGAGGCCCTGGCCCAGGGCGCCCCCTTCGCACCCCGCTGGGCCTCCACCGACGAGATGGGAGACCTCGCGGCGGGCATGGTCACGGTGCTCGAGCGGCTTCAGGAGATTCCCACCCGCCTGCAGGCCTCGGCCACCATGCTGCTGTCGGCGAGCACGGCCCTGGGCTCCGCGAGCAACCAGCAGCGCCAGCGTCTGACCGAGCAGGCCGCCATGCTCCAGCAGGCCCAGCTCACCTCCGAGGAGATCCGCACCACCTCCGAGCTGGCCTCCCACAAGGCCGAGACGGTGCTGAGCGTGGCCGGCCACGCGGGGCAGCTCGGCCAGTACGGCGAGGAGTCGCTGGAGCGGACCCTCACGGGCCTCAACACCATCCGGGACTTCGTGGACGGCATCCGCGGCAAGGTGCTGCGGCTGCAGGAGAGCGCCACGCAGATCGCCCACATCGCCGTCACGGTGAAGGACCTGGCGGACCAGTCCCACCTGCTGGCGCTCAACGCCTCCATCGAGGCCGCGCGCGCGGGAGACCAGGGCGCCGGCTTCGCCGTGGTGGCCAGTGAGATTCGCAAGCTGGCGGATCAGACCATCCGGGAGAACGCCCTCATCCGCAAGAGCCTGCTGGACATCGGCACCGCCATCCGCGACGTGGTCTCCATGAGCGAGCAGGGCGCGCTGCAGGTGGAGGGCGGCCTGGAGATGGTGAAGTCCTCGGGCAACAACCTGCGCGAGATGTCCTTCATCATCCAGGAGAACGCCGCGGCCGTGCGGCAGATCGCCGTCGCGGTGAACCAGCAGAACACGGGCATTTCCCACATCTTCAACGCCATCGCCCACATCTCCGCCGGCATGGACGAGACGATGAAGCGGCTGGACACCACGCTGCAGGCCACCGAGACGCTCCAGGCCGTCACGCGCGAGGTGACGGAGATCGCCCGCCGCTACCAGCTCAACCGCTGAGGCACGGGATGAAACGGCGAGCCCTGCACCGCGCGGTGTTCACCCTGGCGGCCGTGTACAACCTGATGTGGGGCCTCTACGCGGCGGTGGATCCGCAGTGGCTCTTCCGCTTCGCGGGCATGCCGCCGATGAACCAGCCCGCCCTCTTCGCCTGCCTGGGCATGGTCATCGGCGTCTACGGCCTGCTCTACGCGGAGGTGGCGCGGCGGCCCGAGCACGGCTTCGCGCTGGCGGCGGTGGGGCTGCTGGGAAAGGTGCTGGGACCCATCGGGCTCGCGCTCCTCATCCTCCGGGGCGAGTGGCCCGCGGCGACGCTGGTGCTCTGCCTCACCAATGACTTCATCTGGTGGGTGCCCTTCGGCCTGTACCTGTGGGACGCGTAGCCCCACTACCGCCGCACCTTCAGCCCCGCGTGAGGGCCGCGCTCAGTCCTCGGTCTCTTCCTGGCAGACCGAGCCCGAGCCACACACGAGGAACGCGGTGTTGAGGAAGTCCGTCGTGCTCGAGCAGGAGGTGGAGCGGATGCGCTCCAGGCACGTGTCGAGCCCCTTCTCGTTGATGGCGGGGCAGTTGTTCGCCGTCCACGCGCCCTGGAAGAAGTCGCGCATATCCACCTCACACTCCTTCCGGTCCTCGAACTCCTTGCCGTCGCCAGAGCCGATTTTCTCGCATCCGGCGTAGTAGTCGCAGGCAGCCCAGGTGGCCTGGCCTTGCGCATCCTCGCGGGAAGTCGGGCCACACGCGGGGAGAAGGGCGATCAGGGACAGCAGGGAGAGGGAGGAAGAAATACGCATACGGATGACTCGCGATACCAGGTGAGAGGTGGACACGACGACGTGTGCCCCATGAGCAAGGGGCGGACCAACGCCAACCCCGCGAAACGACGAGGCGGCGGCGTGGCGGTTGTAGGCCCGAGACGACAAGGGAGCAACGGACTTGTAGGCCGCGGCCAACACCCCCCGGCCAGCGGCACTCGCTGACAGAACTGGACTTTGGGTGCATCTGCTCTGGGGGTAGGCTCGGACGCTGAGTGCGGACGGAACGCAGAGGGGACGTTACCGCGGCGCGCGGCCCCTCGCGGCATGTGACTCCCAGCGCCCGAGGATCTCCGAATGACTGCAACCCGTTGGTTGGGACTGGCCACGCTGACCGTGCTGTTCGCCACGAGCGCCCTCGCCCAGGAGGCGAGCGTGTTGGGGCGCTGGACCACCATTGATGACGAGACGAAGAAGCCGAAGTCCATCGTCGTCCTCTACGAAGAGGGCGGCAAGGTGTACGGGAAGATCGAGAAGCTCTTCCGCGCGCCCACCGAGGAGCAGAATCCGCTCTGCGACAAGTGCGAGGGGGCGCTGAAGAACCAGCCCATCATCGGCATGGTCATCCTGCGCGACCTCAAGAAGGACGGCAATGAGTGGACGGGTGGCACCATCCTCGACCCGGCCAATGGCAAGACCTACAAGAGCAAGATCGCCGTCGAGGACGGTGGCAAGAAGCTGAAGGTCCGCGGCTTCATCGGCATCGCACTCATCGGGCGCACCCAGTACTGGATGCGCGCCGAGTAGCTGGAGCCCGAGCATCAGGGCCGCCCTCCCGGGAGTTCCCCGGGGGGCACGCCCGCCACGAGGAGGACACGACAGATGGCGAAGTCACGCGAGTGGGAGTACCCCGGACTGCGCGGCAAGCTCGTGGCGCGGACGTGGAGCGGGTCCCAGGCACCGACGCACCTGGTGGTGATCGCGCACGGCTACGGCGAGCACATCGGCCGGTACGAGACGGTGGCCGGCGCGCTCGTCCGCAACGGCGCCGCGGTGTACGCGGTCGACCACCTCGGCCACGGCAAGAGCGAGGGGGAGCGGGTCCTCGTCGAGGACTTCGAGGACATCGTCACCGACCTGCACACCCTGGACGAGGCCGCACGCAAGGAGCACCCGAACCTGCCGGTGGTGCTGCTGGGCCACTCCATGGGCGGGCTCATCGCCTCGCGATACGCGCAGCGTTACGGCGGCACCCTCGCCATGCTGGTGCTCTCGAGCCCGGTGATCGGCAGATGGGGCGCGGGCAGCGTCCTGCTGGCGATGGAGGAGATTCCGAACGTGCCGCTGGACGTGACCACGTTGTCCCGTGACCCCTCCGTGGGCGAGCGGTACGCGGCGGATCCGCTGGTCTGGCACGGGCCGTTCAAGCGGACCACGATCGCGTCGATGCAGCGCGCGATCGAGGAGATCAACAAGGGGCCGGGTCTCGGCGGCATGCCGCTGCTGTGGATCCACGGCGAGGACGACCAGTTGGTGCCCATCGAGGGCACCCGGCCCGGCATCGAGCACCTTCGCGGCCACCGCTACATGGAGCGCATCTATCCGGGCGGCCGGCACGAGCTCTTCAATGAAACGAACGCCGGCCAGGTGATCGCCGACGTCACGGAGTTCATCCGGACACAGCTCACCGCCCGCTGAGGGGCCGGGTGGGTCTGACACCTGCGAGGCATGAGCGGCACAGCTCGCCGCCATGCGCGCCGGCATCGGACCTCCCTGCTCTTCCTCAGTCGAGCCCGCGCTTTCCCACGGACCAGTACGCCTTCACCTTCTGCGGCGCGCCCACGCCGTCCGCCCGGAGCCGCGCGCGCAGCGCCTGGATGGCCTGCGCCCGGCCCGTCATGACGAGGTGCGCGCCCGGCCGCCGCTTCAGTGCGTCGCCCAGACGCTCCGCCACGGCGGGCAGGTGTCCATCGCCAGGCGCGCGCTCCACCAAGGCGCCATCCGGCAGGTGGAACTCCCGCAGCACCGTCTCGGACTCTTCCCGGGAGGAGACCTCGAACACCTGCTCGACGCCCTCCGCGCCGGCCCGCAGGTTCCGCAGCGTGTGGGCCACGGCGAAGGACGTCTCGTCTCCGAACAGCACCACGGGTCCCTGAAGGGACGTGAGCGCCAGGGAGCCGCGTGGCCCCATGAACTGGCAGCCGTCCCCCACCCGCATGTTTCGGCCCCACTCCGCGCCGGGGCTGTTGCCATGGAGGTAGACGAGCAACTGCGTCGCCCCGCGAGCCGCGTCCCACGCCAGGGGCGTGTACGTCCGCATCCCCATGCCCGGAAGGAACACCTGCACCTTGTCCCCCGCGCTCCAGGAGACGCCGCGCAGCGCCTCGCCTTCCAACTCCACCCAGCGGAAGTGAGGCGAGACGTCCCGCACTCGCGCCACCCGCGCGTCGCGGAACAGGAACCGCCCCAGCATGCTTCCGAGAATCGCTTTCCCTGATGCCATTGCGTGTCACTCCCGGGGCCACCTGCCCCTTCTGCGCACCATCCTCGCACCGGCCTGTCAGAGCGGGAATGAACTCGTGTCACGGGAAAATGAAGAAGCGTGAAGTAACGGCCCCACCTCTTTCCTATGCTTCATACGAGAAGGAGATTCCGGTGACAGACATGCCGACATCTGGCGGGGATACGACACGGGCACCCGCCGCCCCCCGTCCCTTTTTCACCAGGAGGGGCGTGCGCATCACGGCATTCGGCCTCCTCGCTTTTCTGGTGTTCGCCGCCGCATCCGCCCTCTACTGGAAGCTCTGGCCAGCCGGGCGAGGAACAGGCAGGGAGTGCGAGCTCACCAGCGGCGTCCACGCCGTGTGTGGACTCAACAAGCCAGAGGACCTGCTGCGCCTCGGGGACAGTGACTGGGTCCTCACGGGGAACATGGGCAACGGCGACTGGGCCGAGGGCGGCATGTATGCCCTCAAGATCGGCGACGAAACCTTCCGCGCCATCACCCCCGATCTCTCGCGCCCGGCCGCGCCGGCCTACCGCGACTGCCCCGGTGCACCCGACCCGAAGCTCCTCTCCGCGCACGGGCTCGCGCTCCGTCCCCGCGCTTCGGATGAGTACACGCTCTACGCCATCAATCACGGCGGCCGCGAGTCAGTCGAGGTGTTCGACGTCCGGGTTTCCGCCGAGGGGCCAGCGCTGACCTGGACCGGCTGTATCGTGCTACCCGAGAAGCATCAAGCCAACTCCGTCGCGCCCCTCCCGGACGACGGCATCGTCGTCACCATTCCGCACCTTCCCTCCTCGTCTCAAGGTGCGGTGCTGCGGTGGGTCCCCGGCGACGGTTGGACCGAGGTTCCGGGTACCCGCTTCCAAGGAGACAACGGCATCCTCGTGTCGCCGGACGGCTCGCGCCTGTACGTGAACGAGTACTTCAAAAGCAGGGTGCACGAGGTCCCCCTCGTTGCCACCACCACGAGCCCCCGGTCCGTCGACCTCGGCTTCCATCCAGACAACCTCCGGTTCGCCCCCGACGGCTCCATTCTCGCGACAGGGCACCCGAACGCCCTCGCCATCGTGGGCCTGTGTGGGTTCCTCCTCGGGTGCGGAATCGATACGGAGGTGGCCCGCATCGATCCGGCCACCTTTCAGGCGGCCACGCTCTTCGCGCGAGGCGCGAACGAGACCTTCAGTGCGGGCACGAGCGCCATCGTCGTCGGTGACGAGCTGTGGATCGGTTCCTTCATCTCTCGCGCGCTCCTGGTCGTGCCGCTCAGCGAGTTGAGACAGCCGCACGGGTCATAGCCGCCTCCAAGCCTTCGTGAAGGAGTGCCCCTGGGAACAAGCGCTGACAACGCGGCCATATCCCCTCGCCCTCCGGGAGAGGGAATGTTCGGTCACTTCCCTGAAAAGGATTAGCGCCAGTCCAAGGCAGCGCGGCTCAACACGCCCCCACCCGAGACACTTTTGGGACCTTCGAGCAGTTGGCGAAGGAAGCCGAGGTCCGCGCCGTCCCAAGAGAGATGTCCACCTACGGACGGCCGCGCCACTGCCCCGAGGACTTCCTCCAGAAAAAGAACAAAGTCTTCCCAATCCGGACTTTCCCTGTGTTAACGGAGTTCCATGCTCACGCGCCCGGCCAGCAGCTGACCTGCGCCGCGGGCGCACGGGAGGAACACATGGCCTGGAAATTGGGGAGTGCGGCGACGAGCGGCTGGATGATGGCGCTCGCCGTTGGAAGCCTGCTGGCGGGTGTGGACGCGGACGCGGCGCCTGTCGGTCAGACCATCTGGCTGAAGGCGTGCGCGACGCAGCAGTACGTGTCGGCGGACCAGAACCTGGGAGCCACCGCGCCCCTGGTGGCGAACCGCACGACGGTGCAGGGCTGGGAGCAGTACCAGGTCATCGACGCGGGCGGCGGCCTCATCGCCCTGCGCGCCAGTGAATCCGGCCTGTTCGTGTCCGCGGACACCAACCTGGGCGGGCAGCTCGTCGCCAACCGGACCACGTTCCAGGACTGGGAGAAGTTCGAGTGGGTGGAGCTCGGCAACGGCTCCATCGCATTGAAGGCCCGGAGCAACGGCCTGTTCGTGACCACGGACCTGAACCAGGGAGCGGCCGCGCCGCTGTACGCCACCCGCGCGTCCGTGGGCGGGTGCTGGGAGTCTTTCACCTGGGGTGCCCTCGGCGGTGGGAGCGGCGGCTGGGTGCAGATCTGGAGTGACGAGTTCGACGGCACCAGCGTCAACCCGTCCAACTGGTTCGCCAATACCGGCGTGCACGTGAACAGCGAGCAGCAGCAGTACACGAACTCGCCCAACAACATCCAGGTGAGCAACGGCACGCTGAAGCTCATCGCGCGGCGGGAGTGGAACAACAACTATCCGTTCACCTCGGGGCGGCTGGAGAGCGCGGGCCTGCGGGAGTTCGGCCATGGCCGCGTCGAGGCGCGCATCAAGATGCCCGTGGGCCCGGGGCTGTGGCCCGCGTTCTGGATGCTCGGCAACAACATCAACCAGGCCGGTTGGCCCGCCTGCGGCGAGCTCGACATCCTGGAGAACGTCGGCTACTCGAACTGGACGTCCGGCGCGCTGCATGGCCCGGGCTACTCGGGCAACACGCCCATCTTCCAGCAGTTCTACCCGAGCTCCCCCGTCAGCGACTGGCACGTGTACCGCACCGAGTTCTCCAGCTCGGACATCAAGTGGTTCATCGACGGCGTCCTGATGAAGACGGTGACGCGCGCGGAGGTCGAGCGGTACGGTCCTTGGGTGTACGACAGGCCCTTCTTCATCATCCTGAACCTGGCCGTCGGCGGCGTGATGCCGCACGGATACAACGGCGCGACGACGCCCCACTACGGCGTGCCGCAGTCCACGGCCGATCTCATCGGCAGGACGCCGCAGCAGATGGAAGTGGACTGGGTGCGCGTCTACCAGTGGCGGTGACGGCGTCCGGGGGAACCGCTCGATTCCTGGAGCGGCTCCCCCCTCTCAGCCCGCCTTCGCGTGCTCCGCGTCGCCAGGCGCAGGGAACAGGGCCCGGCGGAGCGCGGCCGTGTAGACCCCACGGAACTCGCGCGCCACCCCGGTATCCCGGGTGATGACGTCGAAGCCGTGGAAGGCGCCTGGCACCACGGTGACGTCGCACGGCACGCCAGCGGCCTCCAGGCGCCCGGCGTACGCGAGGTCCTCGTCGTGGAAGAGGTCGCAGGTGCCCACGCCCACCCACGCCGGAGGGAGTCCCGAGAGGTCCTCGCGCCGCGCGGGCACGGCATGCGCCGGCACCTCCGCGCCACCCGGCTCGCGTCCCAGGTAGGACCTCCAGCCGAACACGTTGCTGCCCTGGCTCCAGACGCGCAGGCGCGTGCTGTCGATGTCCGTGCGCGTCGTCGTGCGGTCATCCAGCATCGGGTAGACGAGCAGCTGGAAGGCAGGCCGGACCTCCTTGCGATCGTGCGCCAGTTGAGCCAGCGCCGCCGTGAGCCCACCGCCAGCGCTCGCCCCACCGATGGCGATGCGCTCGGGGAGGACGCCGAGCGCCCCTGCCTGGGCGAAGAGCCACCGCAGCCCCGCGTAGCAGTCCTCCAGCGGTGCCGGGAAGGGGTGCTCGGGTGCCAGCCGGTAGTCCACGGAGACGACGACAATCCCCAGCTCGCGCGCGAAGTCGAGGCAAAGCGCATCGTCCTGCTCCGGCTGGCCGATGATGTATCCGCCACCGTGAATCCACAGGAGCGCCGGTGCCGGTCCCTGGGCCTTCCGAGGCCGATAGGTCCGCACGCGCACCGGCGGCGCCCCCGCGGGCCCGGGCACCTTCACGTCTTCCACGGCCACGGCCACGTCCTGGGGAACGCGGGGTGCCGAACGGAAGCGGGTGAGGAACCGCACCACGGCGAGCAGCTGCCGGTTCGCCGTGAAGTTCGGGAAGAAGCGCGCGGCGCGTTGCAGGTCGGGGTGGAACGGGTTCGCGGTCTGCGTCATGTCTCTGCTCCTTGCACTCCCGCCAGCGTAGCACCGCGAGCGCGACGGCGAGGTGCTCGCCCCAGAGCTCAGAGCGGCGCGTCCAGGAAGCCGGGCCGGAACTCCGTCACCTGCCCGCCGCTGAAGGAGAAGCGGCCGCCGAACTCGGGGCGCTCGTCGTTGATGACGTACCCGAAGTCGAGGCGGAACGGGTACGTGTTGAACTGGGGGAAGAGCAGCCGCAGCCCCACGCCCACCGAGTGCACGATGCCAGGGCGCTCATCGAACGCCGAGCCCCCGTCGTAGAAGAGCACGCCCCCCAGGTGCACCGTGTAGAGGATGAGCGGCCGGGTACGGTACTCCACGTTGAGCAACGCCATGCGCTTGCCCGAGTAGGCCTCCGGCCGCGCGCCCCGCAGTCCGTTGCCGCCACCGAGCAACAGCACGCGCTCGTTCAGGTCGTCGATGTTCACGTCCAGCAGGCCCCGCACCACGAAGCGCCCGCCGAGTACCTTCGGGGAGACCTGCTGTAGCTCCACGGCCCAGCGGCGGTTGCTCCACGTCCCCACCCCCTGCCCGCCAAGAATCCTGCGCACGGAGGCGGCGGTGGCCAGCGAGGAGAGCGCGTCTCCCAGCCGTACCCGGTAGCGCCCCGTGAGGCCCACCTCCGCGAAGTTCCCCGCCCCGGCCAGCAGCGGGGGGGCGTAGCGCGCCGTGGCGGTGAGGTAGGGCCCCACCTGGAAGTCCTCGGAGAGGGCGTAGGAGTCCACGTCACGCATGACCTCGTAACGCGTCTCCCAGAAGCGCGCGTAGCCGAGCACGTACGTGGCGTCCTCGGCGCGAGGCAGATAGGTGTCCCGCAGCCAGGCGCGCTGGGCCTCGTCCAACCCGGAGTCCGCGGGAGCCCCATAGCGCCGGTGGTACACGCCCACGCCTCCGCCCGCGTCCACCTTGTAGCGCGAGCCCCAGGAGCGCAGGTACAGCATGCTCCCGCTGAGCTCGCGCGCATCGTAGATGTAGGGCACCGTGCCGCCCTCGGGGTACGGAAGCGCCCATACGTCGGCCCCGCGGAAGACGCGGACGGGTTGCACGCGCCACACCGCCTGCACCTGGTAGCTCCACGGCGTGTCCAGCGCGTAGAAGGGCCGCGTCACCAGCACGCTGCCGCGGGAGCCCTCGAGCTGGCCGTTCTCCCGCCCGAAGATGAGCGAGGCCGTCTCACTGAGGTACCAGCGGCTGCCGCCCAGGCGCGGATCCACGTACGTCTGCCCGAGGCTCACCGAGTCCCGGCGCAGCAGGAAGTCCAGCGCCACCTTCTTGTTCAGCCCGAGGAAGTTCTGCTCCGTGCCTTGCAGCCGCAGCGACTGGATCAGCGTGCCCACCACCTGGAAGTCCTGGTTGAGCCGCAGCGACCACAGATCCTTGGTGATGACGAGCAGCGACACCGTGTCCGGCGTGGAGCCGCGCACCGGCACCACCCGCACCACCGCGAAGATGCCCAGCTTGCGCAGGTTGCGCGCCGTCTCGTACGCCAGCGCCGCCGAGTAGGGCTTCCCGGGCTCCAGCAGCACCTCGCGCCGGATGACCGCCTCGCGGGTGCGTGCGTGGAACACGTTGAGCAGCAGCGGATAGGGGTCACTCGGGGCGACGACGTCCTCGGAGGCCACGAGCACGGCCTCCAGGCGCTTGCCCTCGGGCTCCGGCTCGAGGCTCCGGCCTTCCTCGAGGGACAGGCCCCACTTCACGAGCGCGTCCTCGTAGCCCTCGGCGGGTGGAGGAGGGTCCGCCGCCAGCAGGGGCGCGAGCAGGAGGGGCAGCCAGGCGAGCGACACGCTCACATCCTGACACGCCGCCAGGGCCCGGGAATACGCTAGTGAACAGCTTCTGCCCCCGCCGGGCTGGAGGGGATTCCCGGTCATGGCCGGAAGCGCGAGACTTCAGCCTATCAAGAGATGCACCCCGTAAGGTCCGGACGCAACGTGAAGATTCTCCTGGTAGAGGACAACGAGGACATCCGCGAAGGGCTGACCGATCTCCTCGAGAGCGAGGGCTATTCGGTCTGCGGCAGCGGCACCGCGGAGGAAGGGCTGGCCCGTTTGAGGTCGGATTCGTTCCATCTGGTCATCACCGACTACATGCTGCCGGGACAGAACGGCGATTGGATGCTGGAGCAGGCGGAGCGGGAGCACCGGCTGCGCGGCACGGGTGCGCTGATGATCACCGCCCACCCCCGGGTCCAGCCTCCCGCGGGCGTGCGCCTGATGCACAAGCCGCTCGACATCGACGACTTCCTGCGCGTGGTCTACGAGTCCATCACCCCATTACGGGCGGTCGGCGGGTAGCGGCGCGGCACGCAGATCTCCCGGACGGGGCGAGGGCAGCTTCTCGCCCCGGGCGATGGCCGCCACGATGGCCGCGAGCTGCTCCACCCCATCCGACAGCGCCGCCGGGCCCGGCTGGAGGATGAACGAGCTCTTCACCTCGTAGAGCTGATCCTCCACCACCGCCGTCACCCGCTCCCAGCCCGGCCGCGAGGCGATCTTCTCGCGCTTCGCCTTGCGGCCACACCAACTGGCGATGACGCCTTCCGGGTCTCTCCGGGCCACCTCCGCCGGCTCGAAGATGCGGCCCTTCGCGGCCTGGGACTCGCGCGACTCGCGGCACACGTCCTCGCCGCCCACCAGCTCCACCAGCTCCGAGCACCAGCGGATGCCGGAGATGAGCGGCTCGTGCCACTCCTCGAAGAAGATGCGGGGCCGGCGGGGGAGACGCTCCGCCGCCTCCGCGTGCCGCACGAGGTTGGCCTCCAGCTCGTCCGCCAGCTTCTCCGCGGCCTCGGCCCGTCCCACCAGCGCCCCCACCACGCGCACCGTCTGGAGGATCTCCGCGAGCGAGCGCTGGTTGAAGAGGTACACGGGCACCCCGCGCTTGCACAGCTCGCGGCCGATGTCCGCCTGCAGGTCCGAGAAGCCCAGCACCAGGTCCGGCTTCAGCTCGAGGATCCGCTCGAAGTTGGCGTCCAGGAAGGAGCTGACGCGCGGCTTCTTGCGTGCCTCGGGCGGACGCACGGTGAAACCGGAGACACCCACCACGAGGTCTCCAGCACCAATGCGGTACAGCGTCTCGGTCGTCTCCTCGGTCATGCAGACGATGCGCTGGGGGTAGCGCGGCGCGGAGGAGAGCAGGGCCTTCAGCCGGTCGGTCATGGGACCCACTGTAAGGCTTCAACGGCTCTGGATCAGCGTCCCGTGTGGCCCCCCGGGCTTCCTCCCACCCACCCTTCCGGACCATGCTCTGCCCTACCCCGAGCCGGGGATGGCGATCGACATGACACCCGTACGCACGACCTCCCGCACCTGGCTGCTCCTCGTCCTCCTGGCGGTGGCCTCGAGCGCCTGTGGCCCCAAAACCAAGCAGCAGCGCCAGGCCTACGGCGAGAAGCGGACCGACGAGGCCACCCTGCTGCTCAACGAGGCGTCGAACCACCTGCGGGAGCTGAACGCGGACCGGGCCGAGCCCCTGCTCACCAAGGCGCAGGAGGTGCTGGCCCACCCGGACGTGAACCTATCGCCCGAGGGGGAGATGCTGCGCTCGGAGCTGGCGGAGCTCCAGGCGCGAGTCCCCCGGGTGCGTGAGGAGAAGGTCCGGCGGGAGAAGCAGGCCGTCGTGGAGCGCGAGCGCAAGGAGCTCGAGGCCGCGGTGGAGAAGCAGCGGGACGCGGTGATGGAGGCGCTGTTCGCGGCCAACGAGGCGCTGGATGCACTGGAGAGCAAGGACGCGGGAAGCGCGCAGGTGACGGCGGCGAGCGACGCCCTCCAGCGCACCCGCGAGCGGATGAAGGCGGGCAAGGAGCTGGAGGCGAAGAGCGCGGACTACGCGGCCTCGGCACGGAGCACCGAGCGGAAGCTGGAGCAGGCGGAGGCCCGGCTGAAGCAGGGGCGGAGGGTGATCGACTTCGTGTCCGGGCCACTCGGGGGCAGCCAGGAGGCGCCGGAGCTGGAGAAGAAGGCGAGGAAGGAGAAGGACATCGCGGCGAGGCTCTCGCTCTACACGGAGGTGCGGGACCGCTACCGCACGTGTGGAAGCGAGGCGGAGAAGCTGCTGTCCGAGATGCCCGAGCTCGCGCGCAGCCCGCTGCCGGTGAAGGGCCGCCCGATGGTGCTCAAGGCCGTGGCCACGGGGTGCAAGAAGAAGGCGGGCCTCACCCAGCGCGCGGTGGTGAAGCTGGAGAAGGCCAAGGTGAAGTGGGAGAAGGCCCAGGCGAAGCGCGAGAAGGCCCGGGAGAAGATGGAGAAGCTCAAGGCCGCCAAGCAGAAGGCCCGGGAAGCCGCGAAGCAGAAGGCGCTCGCGCGCAAGCGCAAGTAGGCCTCACACCCAGGGAGCAATCACCCTGGACGGGCAGACCGTGTTGACGCGGTGCGCAAGTCCAACGCATCCTCCAGGGGTGCCCGCTTGAACGCAGCGCGTCAGGGAAGGACTCCCCAGGTGAACCGTCCGGGACGTGACGGATGGGCGCCGGAGCCGTATTCTCGGCCCTCCATAAACGCGGGAATCCAGCCGCTCCCGGCTTTTCGGTATCAGCGTGTCTGGTGGTAGCATACGGGACAGGTCACATTTCGCCCCACCCACTTGGCGGGCGGCGGGGGAGCTCATGGTACAAAGCGGCGCGCAACCCCAGAGCGCACCGGCCGACGTCGGAGATCCCCTCATCGGCAGGGTCCTCAACGACAAGTTCCGCATCGTCGAGGCGCTCGGCTCGGGTGGCATGGGCCGCGTGTACAAGGCCATGCAGTCCCCCTTGGAGCGCCTGGTGGCGCTCAAGGTGCTCAACCCCCAGTACAGCGAGGGCAAGGACCCCGGCTTCCAGAAGCGCTTCTTCATGGAGGCGGCCGTCACCGCCAGGCTGCGCCACCCCAACACCGTCACCGTCATCGACTACGGCCGCACGGACGATGGCGTGCTGTACATCGCCATGGAGTACCTGGAGGGGCAGACGCTGGCACAGCTCCTCACCCAGCACGGGCCGCTGCCGTGGATGCGGGTGATGAACATCGCCCAGCAGGTGGCGCGTTCGCTGCGCGAGGCGCACCGGGTGGGCCTCATCCACCGCGACCTCAAGCCCGCCAACATCATGGTCCTCAACCAGGAGGACGACCATGACGTGGTGAAGGTGCTGGACTTCGGGCTGGTGAAGTCCTTCCTGCCGGACCGGGGCGGCGCCAACGAGACGGAAATCACCCAGGCCGGTGTCATCCTCGGCTCGCCGCAGTACATGGCGCCCGAGCAGGCGCGCAACGTGTCCGACCCGCGCAGCGACGTGTACTCGCTGGGCGTGGTGATGTTCCAGATGCTGATCGGGCGCCCGCCCTTCATGGCGGCGCAGAGCATCGACGTCATCTTCAAGCACCTCAACGAGGCCCCGCCCGTCTTCGCCGCCATCTGGCCCGGTCACACCGTGCCGCAGGAGGTGGAGGCGCTGGTGATGCGGTGCCTCTACAAGCGCCCCGAGGAGCGCTTCCAGTCCATGGACGAGGTGCTGGAGGCCATCCGCCGCGCCGCCTCGTCCGCGGGCTTCAGCGGGGCGTTCTCCAGCCCGCGCAACGCCATCACCAGCGGCTTCACGCCCCTGCCCGGTCACGGCAGCGGAGCGCATTCGGGCGCGCAGACCGGCCCCCTGCCCTCCCCGGGCTCCACCGGCGCGAGCACCGTGGCGCTCGACATCGCCGTGGAGGAGGCACCCGCGAAGCCGTCCGTCCGGCGCACGCTGCCCCTGGCCCTCTTCGCGGGCTCGCTGATGCTCGGGCTCATCGTGGCCGGGGTGGTGGCCATGCGCCCCCCCACGTCTCCGCCCGCTCCGCGGCCCGAGCCCATCCAGGCGGTGGCTCCGGCGGCGAAGACACCCGCCCCCGAGCAGCCCGCCGCCGAGCCGCCCGCCACGGCGGAGGCCGCGCCCGAGGCCACGGCGCAGCAGCCCGCCATCGAGCCCGACGTGCTGGCCGCGCCACTCGTCCCGGCCGAGCCCGTGGCCATCCGCTTCGTGATCGACAGCGAGCCCGGTGGGGCGAGGGTGATGTACGAGGGGCGCGTGCTGGGAGAGACGCCCCTGGAGTTGCCGGTGTCCCCGGACGCCGATGGCCGCGCGAGCGCCCGCATCACCTTCGCGCTGGACGGCTACCAGCGCGTCACCGCCATCGCCACGGGCGAGGGGCCGGTGGTGCGCCACACGCAGAAGCTGAAGAAGAAGTCCGGCTCCCGATCCTCCTCGGACAGGGGCTCCGCCGGCTACAAGGACGACCCCTACTGAGATTGTGATGAACCCGACCGCCTTGAAGCGAGCGGGCGCCCTCGCGTTGGTGCTGTACGCGGGGAGTGCCTTCGGCGACGCGCGCCTGGAGGCCCGCCGTCATTTCCGCACCGGGATGAGCCTCATCGGCCAGGGTCAGTACGACCAGGGCATCGCCGAGCTGCTGATCGCGTATTCCATCAAGCCGCACCCCAACGTCCTCTACAACATCGCCCGGGCCTACCAGGACGCGGGCCAGTTGACCGAGGCGGCTGACTACCTGCGGCGTTACATCGCCGCCAACCCGCCGGACGTGACCACGGCGCAGAGCACGCTGACGAAGCTCGAGGAGTCGCTGCGGGCCGCCGAGGCGGCGAAGCAGACCGAGCCGGCGGTGCCGGGGAAGAAGCCCGGAATGCCGCCCATGCCCCCGGCGCCCGGAGGTGCCGAGGCGGCCCGCTCGCTCGCGGTGCTGGTGGAGCGGTTGGAGAAGGCCATCGCCCGCGCCGAGTCCCTGCCCGCGGCGCCGGAATCCACCCCCACCGCGAAGTCCGCGCCGGCCGATGCCAACGCGCCCGGAACCGGGGACGTGGCCAGCTCCGTCGAGGACGAGGGGGAGGTGCCCTACGAGGAGCGCGTGGTGACGGCCAGCCGCCGGGCCCAGTCCTCGCTGGAGGCGCCCAACGCCACCACCGTCATCACCTCCGAGGACATCCGCCTGTCGGGTGCCACCAGCCTGCCGGAGCTGCTGCGCCGCGTGCCGGGCGCCGAGGTGATGATGCTGGGGCCGGGCAGCGCCAACCTGTCGCTGCGCGGCTTCAACCAGCGCATCGCCAACAAGGTGCTGGTGCTGGTGGACGGCCGCACCGAGTACCAGGACTTCCTGGGCATGACGCTCTGGTCGTCCATCCCCGTGGAGCTGGAGGACATCGAGCGGATTGAAGTCATCCGCGGTCCGGGCAGCGCGCTCTACGGCGCCAACGCGATGCTGGGCGTGGTCAACATCATCACCCGCGCACCGGGCACCGGCCCCGCCGCGCGCTTCCAGGCCCATGCCGGCAATGGCAACACCGCGGGTGGCAGCTTCGTGAGCCATGGCGGCACGGGCGGGCTGCGCTACCGCGCCTCGGCGGCGTACTCGCAGGCGGACAAGTGGAGCCGGGACTTCGCGGGAGACCGGCCGGACATGGCGGTGATGGACCCGCAGCCGAACCTCGGCCTGCGCAGCGCGCGCGGCAACATGGCCACCAGCTACCGGTTCGACTCGGGGGCCTCGCTGGGCCTGTCCGGCGGCGTCAACCGCTTCTACACGGAGGCCTACCCGCTCGGGGTACTGCGCAACTTCTACATGGACGGGGTGAGCGCCTTCGCCAAGGCGGACGCGGAACTGGGTCCGCTGCGGGTGAAGGCCTTCTGGAACCACCTCTCCGCGAACGCGGGGCCTCAGTACGAGGCCGTGGGCCAGCGCTCGCTGGCCACGAGCGTCGAGTCCAACCTCTTCAACGGCGAGGTGCTCTTCAGCAAGAGCTTCGAGTTGCTGGGTGAGCACCAGGTGAACGTGGGCGTGGAGGGCCGCCTCAAGCGCGTGGCGTGGAGCTACCTGGGCCCCCTGCGCGAGGAGTTCCACGCCGCGGCCTTCGTGCAGGACGAGTGGCGCCTGGCGGAGCCCTTCCGCGTGGTGGCCTCGTACCGCGTGGACCGGCACCCGCTGCTGGACAATGGCCAGCCGGGCCTGGCCCACTCGCCGCGCGTGTCCGCCCTCTTCATGCCCTTCGAGGGCCATGCCTTCCGCGCCAGCGCGGCCTCGGCCTTCCGCGTGCCCACGTTCCTGGAGAGCTACATGGGCGTGCACGTCCCCATCCCGGGCGTCAACGGTGCCAGCGCGCTGTCCAGCGGCAACCGGGCGCTCCAGGCGGAGCAGATGCTGGCGCTCGAGCTGGGCTACCGCGGTGAAGCCCCCAGCCTGGGCATGGACTGGGACGTGGCCCTGTACCAGAACCGGGTGAGCAACCTCATCCACCTGTCCGCCGTGAAGCCCCTGCCGGCGGGCGAGTCCTGGGACGCGGAGACGGGCACGTACCTGCTGGGCCGCTCCCTCTTCGAGAACGAGGCGGCCGTCTACACCGCGCGCGGCGCCGAGGCCGGCGTGACACTGGCCCCGGTGGACGGCCTCGGCATCAAGGCCAACGCCGCCTATCAGCTGGTGTCTTCCGAGGGCGAGCAGGGCCTGTGCGGCCCCTGCAGCCAGGCGCCCCAGTTCAAGCTCTTCGGCGGCGTCACCTACCGCACGCGCCAGGCGTTGGAGCTGGGCGTGGACGTGGCCTGGACGTCCGCCACCTCCTGGGTGGAGCGGGAGCCATCCTCCAAGGACCCCACCCTCATCGAGCCGCTGGCCAATGCCCTGCCCGCCTACGCCGTCATCAACGCCCGCGTGGGTTACACGCCGGTGAAGGACCGGGTGTCGGTGGCACTGGTGGGCTCCAACCTGGGCCCCACGCACGCCCAGCACCCCTTCGGCAACCGCATCGAGCGCCGCGTGCTCGCCCTCCTGACGGTGACCCCATGAGCTCCTCCTTCCCCAAGACGCTGGCGGGCGTGGCCCTCGCGTCCGTGCTCGCCACGGGCTGCGAGCCCCCGCCCGTGAAGCCCACCTCGGACCAGCGCCAGAACCAGGAGTTGTCCCGCATCGAGGGCCAGGTGGTGGTGCAGAGCCAGGCGCGCGGCAACGCCATCGTCCTGCTCTACGACGCCACCCATCCGCCTCCGCCCCAGGGCGCGGGCCGCCCGGTGAGCTTCACCGTCATCCCCGCGCAGAAGCTCTTCGGACCGGCGCAGCCGGGCTCCTCCGGCCCCTTCACCGCGTCCTTCTCCTTCAGCCTCGTGGCCCCGGGACGCTACCTGCTGCGCGGCTTCATCGACGCGGACACGTGCCTCACGGGTGCCTCGCCCTGCCACGGCCCGGACTTCATCCCCTGGTACGGCGTCACCGGCGAGCCCAACGCCGGAGACGTGGGCGGCGCCGCGGTGGACCCCGTTACCCGCGTGCCACGCGTGGTGGAGGTGGGCGAGGGCCCGGACGGAACCCTCCAGGCCACCACCGGCGTCATCGTGAGCTTCAGCGACACGAGCGCCATCCCCCTCGAGCGGCCCGCCTTCCGCGTGGAGGGCACCTCCCGGTTCGACCTCGTGATGGGCACCAAGCGGCTCGACCTCTGGCCCATTCAGGTGCGCGAGGGCGGGGTGACGGCGGGTGCTCCCGCCCTGGTCGTGCGCTACGTGGACGACAACGGCGACGGCGTGCCCGACGACGCCGACGCTGACGGCCAGCCGGACCTGTGGCCGCGCGTGCTGGTGCGCAAGCTGGCCGGCGCGGAGGGCTCGCTCGCCGACGAGAACGACCTGGACCGGGACGGCATCCTCGATGACACGGGCGCTGACTACCTCCGGAACGATGGCACCCTCGACGGGATGCCGGATCAGGTGGTGCTCGCCGCGGGGCTGGTGACGGATCCGGTGTATGCCGCGCTGCGCAAGCCCGATGGCACTCCGCGCATGGAAGCCGTGGCCGTCCCTTCACTGGGAGTCTTCATACAACCCTATGCGTATGACGTGAGCGACCCGACCAAACGGGTGCTGCTGAAGTCCGTGCCTTCCGGCCGCTACGCCCTCACGCTCGTCCAGTTCACCGGCCAGACGTGGCGCGTGCCCAACGAGCTCTCTCCTCCTCTCGCCAAAGAGGACGGACTGCCCGCGGTGGAGAGCCAGTCGTTCGTGCTCGAAGTGCCGTGAAAAACGCTCATCCCAGCGGCGCGAAAAACTCCGGCGCTGGACCACGGGCCACTTTGACTTCGCGTTGCCTGTCGGACAACATACAGTTAGGAATTCCCGGACAGGGATGTGTGGAGGGGGGACAGTGCAGGGAGACTCTCCAATGAAGCCGGCAACAGTTGTGCCCGAAGCAGCGGCGACCTCATCGCCACGTCCGACGTCGGCTCCCACCGAGCCGCCGCGGCCCGCTGCTGTTTCCACCGGGCCGGCGCTGACCCCAGTGCCCCACTCCGAGCCGTCGCGCCCCTTCGGTGTGCTCAACGCCGAGACGGCGAAGGCCTTCGCCGCCGCGGCTTCCACCGAGACGCGCGCCTTCGCCCGTCCGGAGCCCGGCGTTCAGCCGCAGCGCGTGTTGCTGGTGGATGACAGCCGCTCCATCCGGACGCTGCTGAAGATCTACCTGATGGCGCGCTCCTTCGAGTACATCGAGGCCGAGTCGGCCGAGGCGGGCCTGAAGGTGCTGGAGACGCAGCCGGTGGACCTCATCCTCACCGACTTCCACATGGACGGGATGAACGGCGCGGACTTCGCGGCGACGGTGCGGGCCAGCAAGGACGCGAAGATCGCCAAGATTCCCATCCTGATGATGACGGGAGACGCGAACGCCGCCGAGGTGCGCAACAAGGGCCAGAAGGCGGGCATCAACGCCTTCGTGCGCAAGCCGGTGAGCTGCGCCCAGCTGATGACGCTGGTGGACACCATCCTGCCGCCGGCCAAGAAGGCCTGAGCCGCTACACCGGGCGGGCCGGAACCTGGACCGAGGAGCGCGCCCGCCGTTTGCGCAGCGCCTCGGCCACGCGGATGGCGAAGAGCAGCGCCAGCACGCCCCCGTAGACGAGCGGCTCGGTGAGGTCCTTCTTCACACGCCAGACGAAGTGCACCACGCCCAGCGAGGCCGCCACGTAGGCCAGCCGGTGCAGCCGCTGCCATGCGGGAAATCCCATACGGCGCACCATGCGGTTCGTGCTGGTGACGGCCAGCGGCACCAACAGCACCAGGGCCAGGAAGCCCACGGTGATGAAGGGCCGCTTCGCGATGTCCTCGAGGATGACGTCGAAGGCCAGCCCCTGGTCCAGCACGGCGTAGGTGAGGAAGTGCGCCGAGGCGTAGGTGAAGCCCAGCAGGCCCAGCAGCTTGCGCAGGCGGATGGGCCACGTCCACCCGGACACCACCTTGAGCGGCGTGCACGCGAGCGACGCCACCAGGAGGATGAGGGCGAGCAGCCCCGTCTGGTTGAGCACGCGCTCGATGGGATTGGCGCCCAGCGCCCCCTGGGCGAACGCGAGCGCCATGGAGGCCAACGGATAGAGGCCACCCACGAGGACGGCCGGCTTGAGCCAGGGGTGCGGAGGGGAGGCCATGGGCGTCAGAAGTTACCGCGCAGGTCCATGCCCTTGTAGAGGCTGGCCACCTGCTCGGCGTAGCCGTTGAAGGGCAGCGTGGGGCGGCGGCGCAGCTCTCCGATGCGGCGCTCGGAGGCCTGGCTCCAGCGCGGGTGCGCCACCTCGGGATTCACGTTGGCGTAGAAGCCGTACTCGCGGGAGTTGGCCTTGTTCCAGGTGGTGGGCGGCTGCTTCTCGGTGAGCGAGATGCGGACGATGGATTTGATGCCCTTGAAGCCGTACTTCCACGGCACCACGAGCCGCAGCGGCGCGCCGTTCTGGTTGGGCAGGACGCGGCCGTACATACCCACCGCCATCATCGTGAGCGGATGCAGGGCCTCGTCCAGACGCAGGCCCTCGACATAGGGCCAGTCGAGCACGGGGTACTTCAGGCCGGGCATCTGCGCGGGGTCCTCGAGGGTGGTGAAGGCCACGTACTTCGCCTTGCTGGTGGGCTCCACGCGGCGCAGCAGGCCCGCCAGCGGGAAGCCGAGCCACGGAATCACCATGGACCAGGCCTCCACGCAGCGCATGCGGTAGACGCGCTCCTCGAGGGGGAACCAGGACTGGAGCGTGTCCATGTCCACGCGCTGCGGATTGTGCACCTCGCCGTCGATGACGACCGTCCAGGGACGGGGCTTGAGGGTGTGCGCTTTCTCGGCGGGCTCGCCCTTGTCGAGGCCGAACTCGTAGAAGTTGTTGTAGGTGGTGGCGTCCTCGTAGGACGTGGCGCGCTCGTCGGTGTCGTACGGGCCGCGGGGCCGCACCACCTTGGGGGCCTCGCCCGGCGTGGCGAGCAGCGAGGGACCATCACCCCCGGTGGGCCGGTTGCTGAGGAGCTGGAGACCGGTGCCCACGGCCGCGGCGGTGCCGGTGAAGAGGGCGGCGCTCTTGATGAATTCGCGCCGGCGCAGGTACAGCGACTCGGAGGTGATTTCGGACCCCTGGGGCTCGGGCAGCTTCAGGCGCATGGTTCCCTTGAGTACGCCCGAAGCGGAATCCGGTTACAACCGGGCCACGTCCCTCGACTTCCACAGGCGCCACCAGGGAGTGGAGGGCGACTGGTGGTGCTCCCAGTGGTAGCCGAAGAAGTAGCAGGAGAGCATGGCCCACAGGTGGTTGCGCGGCAGGGAGCGGGCGTGGTGGGGCGCCATGTCCGGGGTGTCCGGCCTCCGGTGGGGCAGATAGGTGCCGAAGTAGAAGAGCTGCACCGTGCCGAGCAGCGCGGGCACCACCCAGAAGGCGACGATCCGCCACTCCGCCACTCCGAGGTACAGCAGCAGGTTGAACTTGGCGGCCATGACGACGATTTGAAGCCAGGTGGTGTAGCGCACCATGAAGGTGGCGAACCACGGCCAGAAGGACTGGGTGCGGGTGGAGAAGTCCGGGTCGTCGGGGCCGGTGGGGTCGGCGTGGTGGGCGCGGTGATTGACCACCAGACGCCGGTAGGAGAGCCCGGCGAAGAGGAAGCAGGCAACCGTGCCCACGGCCTGATTCACCCACCGGAAGCGGCTCACCGTGCCGTGCATCGCGTCATGGCCGGTGATGAAGAGACCGGTGGACAGGTAGGCCTGCAGGGCGATGTGCAGCCAGGTGAGCGGCGAGGCGAGGGCCAGCCCGTCCGCCACCAGCAGCCAGACGAGATGGACCAGCCACGCGCCGAGCACGGTCAGCGCGATGAGCACACCCCAGGGATCTGAAGGACCGTGGTTCCGCATCCGGCTCATCTCTGCGAGCCACCCGGCCCGCCGCGCACGGGAAAACGCACGCGGCGGGCGAGCGGATGGGGGGATTACTTCCCGGCCGGGGCGGAGAAGCCCCCGAGCTCGGCGGCGAGCTTCTCGGCGGTGACGTAGCGCGGCTCGACGTCCACGGGCACGTTGCTCAGCTTGTCCAGGACGCGCTTCACCTCGGGACGCACCACGCCCATCTTCTCGAGCAGCGACTCGGCGTTGGCACGGTTGCCGCCGGCCTGCAGCTCCATGAGCTGCTTCGTCAGGGCGGTGACGGACTCCTTGATCTTCCCGGGGACCACCGTGAAGGTGCCGTCCTTGTTCACCACCACCGCGCCGTTATCGAGGAGGTAGTTGAGCTGCAGGGCGACGCCCTTGCCGTGCGCCTCGTTGATGCCGAAGCGGATGGAGCGGAACGCGGACGCCAGGAAGGTGGTGTACATGGTGCGCTCCAGGTCCTTGGAGAGCACGCCCTTGTCCACCAGTTGCTGCAGGGCCCACAGGCCGGAGATGTCCGCCTTGGCCTCCTCGATGGCGCTGGAGGACGCCTGGAGCGCCTGACGCACCGTGGTCTGCTTGCCCTCCACGGTGATGTTGTGGGGCCCCAGACCGTGCATCAGCTCGTGCATGAGGATGTGGGTGAAGAAGGCGTCGAAGGAGACGTCCTTGCGGTCCTTCGCGGGCAGCGCCACCTGGGCGATGGGCAGCAGCACGCGCTGGAACTTGGCCTCCTGGATGTTCTTGAGCATCACGCGCTTGGTGCCCTTCTCGGCCGCCACGCGCTCGTCATTGGGCAGGTTGTAGGCCGCGGTCTGCACGCCGCGGTTACCATCGCCGGAGGAGAAGATGCTGTTGACCACGCGGATGGGGGCGAGCGCACCCAGCTTCGGGTTGCGCAGCTTCGGGTCGATGGGGAGGTTGTTCTCCAGCCCCTGCAGCTCGCCGCTGAACTTCGCGAGCTTCTGCGTCTCCGCGTCGTCGCGCAGGGTGATGAAGGCCTCGAAGGCGGCCTTGTAGTTGAACCACTCGTCCTCGTAGACCTCGTAGGGCCCGATGGTGGGCTCGATGCTGGCGTCGAGCTCCATCCAGGCGACCTCGCTGGGGTAGTAGTCGTTGCTGAGGAAGGCGTCGGCGCGCTTCACGAGGAAGGCCTTGAGCGTGGGCTGGGTGGTGAGCTCGGCGGCCTCGCGCAGCAACTGCGCGGCCTGGGCGAGCTCGCCCTGGTACTCGACGCTGTAGGGGACGGTGACGAACTTGCCGTTCGTGTCACGGCGGATGGTGGTGAAGAAGCCGGTGGCCTCGCGCTGCTGGGCCTCGGGGAGGGACTTCACCCAGGCCTCGATGTCGGCCTTGGAGGCACCGGCCGGGTAGAAGTTGCCCTCGACGGGCTTGGCGGGGACGCCGGAGAGGAAGGGCGCGCTGTGGTCGAGCCGGGACCAGGGGCCCTTGTTGAGGAGGAAGGAGTGCAGCCGCTCGCGGCCGAGCGGGGAGGTGTCCTTGAGGAGATCGAGCAAGAGCGTCTCGTTGCCGGCCCAGACCTGGCGCAGGAAGAGCGAGTCCATGAGCTTCGCGGCCTGGATGGTCTTCGCGAGGGCACGGCGCTCGTTCTCGGGGAGCTTGGAGAGGTCGGCCTGGATGTCGACGGGGGCGAAGCGGGACGTCATGCGCTTGAGCTCGGCGGCGTTGGGCAGACGGGAGGGAGCCTCGGCGGCGGCGGCGGAGCCCGAGAAGAGCAGCGCGGCGGCGGCCAGGGAGAGGAGTCGTCGGGTCATGGCGGCCCTTTTAACCGGAGGACACCGGGCAGGACAGCACGCACCACTCCCCTCGCCCTCCGGGAGAGGGACGGGGTGAGGGTATCGAACATCCCGGGTTGAGCCACTACGCGCCACTGCGGTCGTCGTCCTCAATACGGAGTAGCGCGCGAGTTGCACGGGGACACCAATGACTGCTGCCTCGCGATAACCATTCCCTCGAAATGACGAGCCCTCCAGATAACCCTCCACAAGCGCAACGCACTCTGCAGATGAAGGTCAATGTCCCGCACATGGATTCGCCACGCGACATCAGCAGGAGTTCCTGCCAAGCCCAATACTCAACTTCATCGCCCCAAGCATCAATCAGGCCGGGAGCGGAATCCAATATCACACCAAAGCTGAAGAATTCTCTCCGCCCGGGGCATCATTTGACTCTTCTGCAAAACAGGCATCACAACCTGCTCCGCCAATTCCTTCGTCATGCGATTGGGAATATCCCTCAACAAAGCGCCCGCCATAAACAAATGATCCCGATCTTCAAGATCCGCTTTCGCCACAGCACTCGCCAGCGCCCTCAACAATTCGGCAGCATGAAATCCCCAAAAATTATCAATCACCACATCAAGCTTGGAACCAACAGCCATCCAGGCCAATCCAACTGGAAGCAAATCGCAGAAGACCTCCATTCGCCGAGGCGTCGATCCCAGTCCGGAGATAATTGCCAACAGGGCCGCACGTCTCAACTCATCCTTGGTTGCCGTGAGTTGCTGATCGATATCAGCATCATCCAACCGTCGAACCAATGAGCGGACTGTAGACATCTCGTCTTTGGACACAAAGGAGAGATCGAAGTTAAGAATGGACCGAATCAAGTCCGCAGAAAGCAACTCCACAACCAGGGGCATGACAGGAAGCACCCACAAGAGCCACCGCTCAATTTCATATTTAACATGCTCTGCTGGCAATTCCATCCAGGGAAGCACTACAGGCTCGCCGCGATCTATCTTGGCCTGAGCATCAGAGAGCACATTTAGGCGCCTAGCGAAGAGAGCAGCAACCATCTCCTTTTCGCCGTGCAAAGCCAAATACTCTCCAACTCTACTGAAGCACCAAGCATCGTCAAGCAAAGAAGCGTCGACCGCCAAGCGTTGCCTCAAAGAAGAAACAAACGCCTCTTCAGTAGACCTGCTCCATGCTCTTGCCTTAGCAAAACCTACAACAAACCCCAATTCTCCAACAGGCGAACTAGCACAAACACGTAGAGCCAATTCGTCGAAAGATTCGAACTGCTGAGCACCCGCCAAGCGCCACAAAAACGTCCGTTGCTCAGGATACCCGTCATAAGCCCCTCGAATTCGGCTCCTGTCAGGTTCCTCCAATGTTATCTTTTTTAAGACTTCCAGGGCGGTCTCCTGAATCCGTCTTTTCTCAGCAGGAGTGATTTGAACGAGAGACGGATAATCATCAAGAAGGAACGCGAGTAACTCACCAACATCAAGCGGCTCACCTGCGATCAACAAAGCCTTCAGGAACAACACATTGACTTCTGGATGAGATATGCGCCTTTTTGCATGAATCAATGAAGCAGCAAGCACAGCGTCATATCGATGCAAACTCAAGAATGCATCAATCACCCAACTCAATGACGCACACTCCTCAACCACCTTCGCAAGCAAGGGAGCATCACTGAAATCTCCGTGTCGAGCTATTGTCCGAAGAGCCAGTCGAATAGGATGGTTAACAGACCGTGAGATACGCTCTCGAGCCAACTCAAGCGTTACCTGAGGCGCCGCCTCCTCCCAAATCGAGATTGCCCCACTAGCGACTCGTGTCCACGGACCACTCGCAAGCGGTTCCGAATCCTCTAACAATACTTTCAGAACCTCGCGATCACCACATCGAGCCAGTGCCCGAAGGACCATAGTCACTTGAGGATCTTCACTTTGGAGATCTTCATCGACACGCCTTTTCTGCTCTTCGGCCAAATACAGCCTCAACCAAGAAACGGACTCCGGCGTACGGAGTTCGCTCATCGCAAGGGTCGCCTCGCCAAATGCCACATGCCGGTTAGTCGATGCAATCTCCTTCGCCTTTGCGAATACTACACCCTGCTCAGCTTCCCCCATGACCACAGCACATTGTGCCGCGAGCACAAGATCCACAAGAGAAATAGCCTCAACGTAAGCAACTCGCTCGCCCTCAGGAACACCCATGCTCGCAAAATACCAAGCATCATCGGAGATGGAGGAACGCTTGAGCACATCCAGCTTTTCCCTCCATTGGCGTGACAAAACAGATGCAGCAAGATAGTCTGAAATCAACTCATGCCTGAAACCCACCCATCTACCGTCGGCTGAAAAAACAAGCAACTCCGTAAGCCGCATCCAAGCCAACACATGAACATCCGAGAGCACCTCTGCACCAAAAACACCAGAATTCCTAAAGCCTCTAAGTAAGCGGACAATCTCGCTTCGCGCCTCAACACTCGTCATCGAAGACTGATTGAGTTCCAACCTCAAATGGAACGCCACCTCCGCCCCCAGTGCTCGCAACGTATCTTCTGGAATATCACGAACAAGCTCCAGCTCGTTTGGGAGTTCCCGGTCACGAGCAAAGCGCCCATTTACGAATTGCTCTATGAGTTCAGCATCCGTTACCGGCAGGGCCCCATTTGAAGTAAAAGCAGCCAGCGCAGTCGCGAACCCAAAGGGCAGAGCAGCTATTCGGAACCGTCGTGAAGTGAGTCGCTCTCTCAACTGGCGGAGAAAGATTGTGGCAGCATCAACGCCGAGCACCTTGGTAGCCATTGCCTTCATCTGAGCATTCTTGAGGGGCGCAAGATGAAGCACACGCTTGATGGAGCTAATACGCGCGGAACTCCTCAACCCACCACTGCGAACAGTCACAACTTGGCAAGTCCTCTGCCTGAGTGAAGCCACAGAGAGTTCGTCACCGAGCCGTGCCAAATCAGTCAAAGGCACTTCATTCAGACCATCACATAGCAACAAGAAGTCTCCAGGCAATGACCTCCAGTTTCCATGTAGAACACCGAGACTCTCATGGATCAATGCATCAAGGCTTCCCCGGTAATGACCCAGCATCAACAGGACAGGCAAAGGAGCGTGTTTGTCGGCTATACGCCGCTCAGCAGCCGCCATCAACACCATCTGGAGGGTTGTCGTTTTCCCACTTCCACCTTGGCCTACCAGCAAAACCCCCTCACCAGGTTGAATCCTAGCCAGTTCCTGCACAACAGTGGGTTGAGCCTCAGCCGCCGCAAGAGCATCCTGCCGCACAGAGAGTTTGGGCAAGATTACACTCTCAAGCGGATCCGCTTTTGAGCGGGTCGTGACGTTCATCGGCATTTCGCCTAGCCGCGCATCCAAAGCAACAAATCGATCTTCCGGCAACACCAGAGACTTCAGGTACCGCTCCTCGTCAAAATTGGGACGGGGATGCTCTACCAGCACGCGCTCTACCGTGAAATACCGACCAAGCGCGTCGGCCAATGCACTCCAACTCGCAGTGCATTCGATATCGAGTTGCTCTGCCGACCACGCAATTATCGAAGTTTCACGCACATACCGAGCCACGACTTCCTTTACGTCCAATCCTTTCTTCTCAACCTCTTCTCGCTTGATTTTTAGATCAGACGCCGACACAGCACATTTAACAGCATCGGAACAGAGGGTTCTTCTGGCATCCTCACGAAGCGCGGACTCCAACTTTTTGCTCACCTTGCCAGATGTGATGAGCAGATGCACCCGTATCGTGGACTCCTCGCTCGCACTCTGAAGCGCCACTTTTGCAAGCTCAAAGGCAACATGGGCGACACCTAGCGCTTCTTGATACCGCTTGCACTGGATACAGACGACCCCTGTTCCTGTTATCGGTTTAGCTTCCGCATCGAATCCATTTTCAGTTGGACCGCTAGTCTTTTTAACTTCATGAAAACCATGGCGGGAGCCAACCACGTTGAGAACACTCGTAACAAACCGCTCGAAATCATCAGGGGCTAACTGCTCAAATGGAATCGAACGACCCGCATAAAGCACCGGCTTCATCACGCCTCCAAATACCGAACAACCATCTCTGCGCCTAACGCGACATGACTAGAATCTTGCACCCAAGCGGCCTAGTAATACAGGCGGAAGAGTCCAGTAAGCCATTCAAGCAGCGGTTGAACCAACCGCTCATGCTGCAGGCAGCAGGATGACGATGAGCAGATCCCACAGGGAGTGACTCACCGTCGAGGCCACGAAGCTGCGTCTCCACTCGGCGAGCAGTCCCCACGCGAGGGACGTGGGGAACGCCGCCAGTGCCAACAGTGGCTCACGGAAGACGAGCAGCACGAGGCTCGACAGCACCGCGGCCACCAGCGCGCCACCGACACGCCCGAGCCTCGGCCGCAGTGCCTGTTGCACCGCTCCGCGCCAGAAGAGTTCCTCGGCCGGAGCAATCACCAGCGCCAGCGCCAACGCCGCTCCGAATGAGCCCTGCCCGAACGTCGCGTAGATGGCCGTCAAGGGATCGCAGAGGACATCCGTGAAGCCGCCGCACGTCGCCCACAGCACTGCTCGCGAGCCCACGTACAGCACTCCCGCCAGCGCCACGCCCCACAGCACGTCCGCGCGCCTCGGCAGGAGAAGTGCTCGGCCCTGCTCGCCCAGCGCCTTCCACGAGAGCGCGTTCCACACCGCGCAGTAGAGCGCCGCCCACAGGAAGAAGCGCGGCGGGTGCACGTGCACCAGCGCGGTCCACGGAAGCACGGCCACTGACGCGGCCACGAACCAACCCGGGTGACGGATACCCTCACCCCGTCCCTCTCCCGGAGGGCGAGGGGAAATGGGCTCAGTCGAGGCCACGGTCCCTCAGGAGGGCTTCGGCGGCCCGGCGTCCGGAGACCATGGCTCCCTCGATGGAGCCGTTCTCCCGGTAGTCCCCACAGACGTACAGCCCCGGTGACAGCCTCACCTTCCGGTGGGGCTCCTCGAAGGACTCGGGCGGCTGGGCGGGCAACGCGTTGGGAATCGCGTACGTGCGCAGGTACCTCCACTGCCCCACCCCTCCGCCGAACCACTCCGTGAGCTGCTCGCGCACCCGCGCCTCCAGCGTCTCCGAGTCCTCCGCCTGCTCCACCACCGATACCGAGACCAGCGCCTGCCCCTCCGGCGCGTAACCGCGCGCCACCTCGCTCATCACCGCGAGGTTGTTCACCGGCCCCCTCCCCTCCCCGTTCAACACCAGGTAGGGCCCTCGCACCGGTGGCTCCGGCGCCGCGAAGTACAGGCACGTCACCGCGTTCATCCGCCTCGGCGGCATGCCCGGCAACAGCTCCTCCGCCGCGGGTGCGTCCGTGGCCACCACCACCGCGTCGGCCTCCTCCCTCGCCCCCGTCGTCAACCGCACCCGGTGGCCCCACACCTCCTCCACCGGCGTGTTCAGTTGCACCACCCCGAAGGGCAGCTTCGACGCCAGTTGCTCCGGAATCGCCCCCATCCCCCGCGCTGGCACCGCCGTGGCCCCCGTGGCGAACATCCGGAAGACGAACTCCAGCACCCGGCTCGAGGTGCTCAGCGCCTTCTCCAGGAAGATGCCCCCGAAGAAGGGCCGGAAGAACGTCTCCACCATCTCATCGGAGAAGCCCACGTCGCGCAGGTACACCCGCGACGGCCACTGCCTGCGCAGGAGCACGTCCTCCACCGAGCCCGCCAGCGCCTGTTGACGCAAGTCGAGAACGTGCAACTTGTCGGCGAACGAGCCCACCGGATTGAAGGCGTGTGCCGCGGCCTGCAGCGGCCGGCGGAACGGATCCGCTACCTTGTGCAGCCTCCCCGCGCGCCACACCAGCGCCCCCGGGAAGAAGCGCTGGAAGTCGAGCGCCTTGTAGTCCAGCCACCGTTGCGGCTCCGGGTAGGCGGTGAGGAACACCTGGAAGCCCCGGTCCAGCAGGAAGCCGTCCACCGGGTCCGTGCGGACGCGGCCTCCCACGCCGTCGCTCGCCTCCAGCACCCGCACCTTCACCTTGGCCTCGTGCAGCAGCCGGGCACACGTCAACCCCGCCAACCCGGCCCCCACCACGATGACGCTCGGCCTCGCCAAGACGCACCCTCCGTAAAAATGAAAATTCCCCGTCCTACATTGATTCCCACATATCGCCCAGCGAGACTCTTCGGGAATTTTCAGAAGAAGTGGACACCTTTTCTTCCTGCAAGGCCCCCCTCTTCAACCTGGCCGCCAGCCCTCCGGCGGTGGAACACTTCGGAGATCCGAGTAGGCACATGACGCTCAAGGAAGCGCTGGGCAGAGTGGTGGGCCGGCGCGATCTGTCGCGCGAGGAAATGGCCCGCGTCATGGGACAGATGCTCGCGGGCGAGGCGACGCCAGCCCAGGTGGGCGCCTTCGCGGTCGCGCTGCGGATGAAGGGAGAGACCGAGGAGGAAATCCTCGGGGCTGCGGAGGCCATGCGCGCCTGCGCCACGCGCATCCACCCCAGGGCCGAGGTGGTGTTGGACACCTGCGGCACGGGCGGAGACGGAGCGCACACCTTCAACATCTCCACCGCGGTGGCCTTCGTGGCCGCGGGCGCGGGGGTGACGGTGGCCAAGCACGGCAACCGGGCGGTGTCCTCGCGTTGCGGCAGCTCGGACGTGCTGGCCGCGTTGGGCGTGCCCATGGACCGCTCGCACGAGCAGGTGACGCGGGACGTGGACGAGCACGGCGTGGGCTTCCTCTTCGCGCCCTCGCACCACAGCGCCCTGCGGCACGTGGCGCCCGCCCGGCGTGAAATCGGCCTGCATACCCTCTTCAACCTGCTGGGCCCCCTGACCAACCCGGCGGGCGCACGCTACCAGTTGCTCGGCACCTTCGCGGGCGAGCGCCTGGAGCAGACGGCCCGCGTGTTGTCCAAGCTCGGCAGCAAGCGGGCGTGGGTGGTGCACGGCCGGGATGGGCTGGATGAGATTTCCCCCTGCACGGTCTCGGACGTGGCGGAGCTGCGCGAGGACGGAACGGTGCGGACCTTCTCCATCTCCCCGGAGGACGCGGGGCTGGAGCGCGTGCCGCCCGAGGCCATCGCCGGCGGGGACGTGGAGGACAACGCCCGGCGCCTCAAGGCGCTGCTGGCCGGTGAGCGCTCCGGCGTGCGCACGGCGGTGCTGCTCAACGCGGCCGCGGCGCTCGTGGTGGTGGGCAAGGCGGCGGACCTCAAGGAAGGCGTGCTGCGCGCGGTGGAGTCCATCGACTCCGGCACCGCGGCGGCCAAGCTGCAGGCCCTGGTGAACGGAGGCGCGTCATGAGCGCGCCCGAGACGGACAAGCTCGCCCTCATCTTCGAGCGCAAGCGCCGGGAGCTCGCCGCGCGCAAGCCGCTGGTGGCCCGCGCGCCCCGCCCGCACTCCCGGGACTTCGCCGCCGCGCTCACGCAACACCGCGCCGGACTGCCGGTGAACGTCATCGCCGAGGTGAAGCGCCGCAGCCCCTCGGGCGGCGACTTCCCGCACCAGGACCTGGTCGCCGTGGCACGAGCGTACGAGGCCGCCGGGGCGAGCGCGGTGAGCGTGCTCACGGATGACGTGGACTTCGGGGGCAGCCTCGAGGATCTGCTCCAGGTGCGCGCGGCCATCTCGCTGCCGGTGCTGCGCAAGGACTTCCTGGTGGCGCCGCAGGAGGTGGAGGAGAGCGCGGCGCTCGGAGCGGACGCGATTCTGCTCATCGCGGATGCACTCGAGGACGGGCCGCTCGCGGAGATGGTGGCGGCGGCGAAGGCCTGCCGTGTGGCCGCGCTCGTCGAGGCCCACACGCAGGAGCACGCCGAGCGGGCGCTGAAGGCGGGCGCGGAGCTGGTGGGCATCAACAACCGGAACCTCGCCACGCTGCGCACCGACATCTCCACGGCCCTGAAGGTCATCCCCACGCTGCGCAGCCGGGCCAAGGCGCTGGTGGCGGAAAGCGGCCTCAAGACGCGCGAGGACTTCGCGGCGGCGCGGGCCTCGGGAGCCGATGCCGTGCTGGTGGGCGAGTCCCTGCTGCGCGACGCGGAGCCGGGCCGTGCGTTGGCGCGGCTGCTCGCGGGGGCGCCGTGAGCACCCGGGTGAAGATCTGCGGTGTCACCCGCGTGGAGGACGCACGGGTGGCCTGGGCCGCGGGCACGGACGCGCTCGGGCTCAACTTCTACCCGCGTTCGCCCCGGTACGTGACACCGGAGGTGGCGGCGGCCCTTGCGCGCACGCGGCCGGCACTGGGCGCGGTGGTGGGCGTGTTCGTCAACGAGTCGCCGGACATCATCCGCGCGCGGGTACGGGACTGCGGGCTGACGTCGGTGCAGTTGCACGGCGACGAGCCACCCGAGGCCTGCGCGGGCTACGGCGTGCCGGTCATCAAGGCCCTGCGGGTGCGCGGGCCCGAGGACGTGGAGAAGGCGCGCACCTACGTGGGCGCGGGCGACGTGGCCACGCTGCTGCTGGACGGGGCGGCGCCGGGCTACGGGGGCGGCGGCGTGGGGTTCGACTGGTCGCTGGTGGCGCGGCTCGCGGACGCGGGCGTGCCGGTGCTGGTGGCCGGTGGCCTCAATCCGGACAATGTGCGGGAAGCCGTGCGGGCCACGCGGCCCTACGGCGTGGATGTGGCGAGCGGGGTGGAAGTCAGCCCCGGCGTCAAGGATGCGGACGCGGTGCGCGCCTTCGTGCGCGCCGTGAAGACCCTGGCTTGGGAGTGATGGAGAACATGGACACGCAAACCGCCCCGGGCCGCTTCGGGCGTTATGGCGGCCGTTATGTGCCAGAGACGCTCGTGCCGGCGCTGCTGGAGCTGGAACAGGCCTATGCCGAGGCTCGCAAGGACCCGGCCTTCGATGAGCAGGTGACGCAGGTGCTGCGCGAGTTCGTCGGGCGAGAGACGCCCCTGACGCCCGCGCGCCGGCTCACCGAGCAGTGGGGAGGCGCCGAGGTGTGGCTCAAGCGCGAGGACCTCGCGCACACGGGCGCCCACAAAATCAACAACACCATCGGACAGGTGCTGCTGGCCAAGAGGATGGGCAAGAAGCGCGTCATCGCGGAGACGGGCGCGGGCCAGCACGGCGTGGCCACCGCCACCGCATGCGCCCTGTTCGGCCTCACCTGCGAGGTGTACATGGGCGCGCTGGACGTGGAGCGCCAGTCGCTCAACGTCTTCCGCATGAAGGCGCTCGGGGCCACGGTGCACGCGGTGGAGTCGGGCTCGCGCACGCTCAAGGACGCGATGAACGAGGCCATGCGCATCTGGGTGGCCCAGGTCGAGGACACCTACTACGTCATCGGCAGCGCGGCCGGTCCGCACCCCTACCCCACCATCGTCCGGGACTTCCAGTCCGTCATCGGCCGCGAAATCCGCACGCAGTCGCTGGTGGCCTTCGGCAAGCTGCCGGACGCCATCATCGCGTGCATCGGCGGCGGCTCGAACGCCATTGGCGCGCTCCACCCCTTCGTCGAGGACAAGGGCGTGCGGCTGGTGGGCGTGGAGGCCGGTGGCCACGGCCTGGACTCGGGACAGCACGGCGCGTCCCTGACGCTGGGGACGGAGGGCGTGCTGCACGGCTCGCGCTCGCTGGTGCTGCAGGACGAGAACGGGCAGATCATCGAGGCGCACTCCATCTCCGCGGGCCTGGACTACCCGGGCGTGGGGCCGGAGCTGGCGCACCTGGCGAAGACGGGACGGGTGGAGGTGCGTACCGCCACGGACGACGAGGCACTGGCGGCCTTCTACATGGTGTCCCGCACCGAGGGCATTCTGCCCGCCCTGGAGTCCTCGCACGCCTTCGCGCGCGCGGGCGAGCTGGCGCGGGAGCTGGGCAAGGGCAAGCACCTGGTCATCAACTGCTCGGGCCGCGGAGACAAGGACGTGGCCACCATCGCGGCGCGGGGTATTCCCGCCGCCACCCAGGAGAAAGCATGAGCGGCGAGATCGCGGAAGCGTTCGCCCGGGCGAAGGCCCGCGGTGAGGGCGCGCTGGTGGCGTACGCCATGGCGGGAGATCCGGACCTGGCCCGCTCGGTGGACGTGTTCGCCGCGTGCGTGGAAGGCGGCGCGGACATCCTCGAGATTGGCGTGGCGTTCAGTGATCCGATCGCGGACGGCCCGGTCATCCAGGCCGCGTCCGAGCGGGCGCTGAAGGCGGGCGCCACGCTCAAGCGGGTGCTGGACGAGGTGGTGCCGGCGGTGCGCGCGCGCTGCCCCCAGACGCCGCTGGTGGTGATGACGTACGTCAACGTGGTGATGGCCCTGGGCGAGGAGCGCTACGCGAAGCTGGCGCGGGAGCGCGGGGTATCGGGCACCATCCTGCCGGACCTGCCGCCCGAGGAGAGCGAGGGCATCCGCGCGGCCTTCGACAAGGAGGGACTGGACCTCATCCCCCTGTGCGCGCCCACCACGTCACCGGCGCGGGCGGAGAGCATCGTGAAGGATGCGCGGGGCTTCGTGTACTGCGTGTCGGTGGCGGGCGTGACGGGCATGCGCTCGGAGCTGCCGGCCAACCTGTCCGAGCGGCTGGAGATGGTGCGGCGCGCGTCACCGGTCCCGGTGGTGGCGGGTTTCGGCATCTCCAACGCCGAGCATGCGCGGGTGGTGGGTGCTCACGCGGATGGCGTGGTGGTGGGCAGTGCCATCGTCCGCGCGGCGCAGGCGGATGGGCCGGCGGCGGCCCGGCAGGTGTGCGCTGAAATCAAACGTGGCCTGAAGCGCTGAACCCCCTCTCCCTCTGGGAGAGGGCTGGGGTGAGGGTCTTCCGAATCATCAGTCCGATGAACTTCCCGTGATGACCACACACCGCCGTCGCATCCGGTCGTGGAGCACATAAGCGAAGAACCAGTACACGCTGTAGCCCGGCAGACCCGTCTCATCGGGGTAGTCATGGAGCTCCGCCTCCTCGTAGGGGATGAGCTCCGCCAGGGCACGCCAGAACGCCGGGAGCAGTTCCCGCTCCAACTTCTCCCGGCGCGCGGCGGTGAACCGCGGACCTGAAGACTCGTCACCCTCGTAGCGCAGGCAGGCGTCGACGTCGGTCTTCAACTCTTCCAGCGAGACCCGCCTGACCTTCGACAGGTGCGGCCGGCTCTCCGGGTAACACGTCCGCATGACCTCAATCAGGGGCAACTCCTCCCCCGGCAGGTCGAGCGCCTTCACATCGAGCGTGACGCTGTAATTGTAGCCAGCCACGAGTTGCTCCAGCCGACGGAGGACCTCGGACACAGGCCGGACATTCGCATGGCCGACTCCGTGGAGCTGGCCCATGAGGGTGGAGTCCACGAAGAGCCGTGGTGGCGGTGCGTCGAGGCGGCGGAAGTGCTCGGCATGCGCTTGCCGCAAGTGCACCAGCCGAGCTTCCACGAAGTCCTTCGCCCGGCCCAGCTCCCAGCCCGTGTGGCCACGGACGATGGTGATGGCCGCGATCAAGTTGCCCGTGAGTAACATCGCGTCGACCTCGTCCATCTGCTGTTCGGTCAGGGCCATGCGTGGGGTCACACGATACAACCGCCAGTCGAAGTCTCCCTCCATGCACTCAAGGCGGAGGCGCAAGCTCCGCGTTTCGCGGATGGGACCCCCATCCATCATTGTGGATGGCTGAGCGAGACATGGACTCCGTCCTTCCGAGGCACACGCCTCTCGCCCGGCATTGGCAAGGAGCCTGCAATAGGAGCGCATACACAACCGCCGCGCGTCTACCTCTTCAGGCGCACCGGCAATCCTCACGAGGAATCACCATGAAGCGCTCCTACCCCATCGTCTCTCTCCTGCTCGTGCTCCTGACCATCGGCTGTGGCCCCGCCGGTCAGTCCTTCCACGGCACCTACAGCGCTTCGGGAACCACCACCTTGAGCATCACGGGATACACGAGTGAGACCGCACAGGTCACGGGCGTTCGGCACATCTCGGAGGGGGCGGCCTCGGACCTCATCATCTCCGACTCGAGCGGGCAGTGCTTCCTGCCCGCGAATCTCGAAGGCGACGTGGCCGCCCTCTCTCCCGGTGCCTCCTGCACCCAGACCACCAACGGTGTCACCCTCACCATGAGCATCACCACCGGGACAGCCTCGCTCTCCGGCAAGGTCGTCGAACTCCGCCTCGCCGGCAACGTGACGGTGACCTACCAGGGGAAGTCATACTCGGGCACATTCTCCGAGAACAGCACCCTCACGCGCGTCGCGAAGTAACGGCGCGAGGCCACGAGGCATGAAAGCACCGAGGCCGGAAGCTCCTGATCGTCGAGGGGGTTTCCGGTCTCGGCGTTTTCAGCGCCGAACCTGCTTGCAACTGAAGCGGCAGCCGCAGCTCCTCGACGCACGCCCCCCCCTTCACGCGGTACACTCCGCTCCCTCCCGAGTCCCCCTTGGAGCGCTGACCATGCCGCACATTCCACTTCCCGAAGGACTGCCCGGAATCACCGGCGGCTTTGCCTTCCGCCCGGAGACCGCGAAGCCACTGCGCGAGCTCGCCCACGTACTGCTGCACAGCGCTGGCAACACCTCGTTCAGCGCCCGGGACCGGGAGCTGATCGCCACCTTCGTGTCGTCCCGCAACACCTGTTATTTCTGCCAGACGAGCCATGGCGCGGTGGCGGCCCACCTGAGCGGCAACGCCGATCTGGTCGAAGCGGTGTGCCGCGACTACACAACGGCCCCCATCCCCGAGAAGCTCAAGGCCCTGCTCGCCATCGCGGCCGAGGTGCAGGTGGACGGCAAGCGCGTCACAAAGGAACTCGTCGACGAAGCACGGCGCCATGGCGCCACCGACACCGAGCTCCACGACACCATCCTGATCGCGGCGGCCTTCTGCATGTACAACCGCTACGTGGATGGACTGGGCACCTGGCAGCCCAGGGACGCCGAGATGTATCGCGTCATGGGACAGCAGATGGCCGAAGCGGGCTACTGCCGGCCCGCTCCTCAGCCGCCTCACGACGGAAGTGGCTCCGAAGCCCTTCCCGTCCGCCCGGCGAAATAGCTCCTTGTCGAGCCGCTCACCCCTGGCTCACCCGGTCCGGCAGCTCGTTGCCCGCTACGTCCTCACCCGGAATGACGGTGCGCAGCAGTCCACCAATGCGCTCCACCGCCACCTCCAGTCCGGACACGAGCTCGCCGCGCTCGAGGCCCTCGGTCACCGCCTCCACCACGGACTCCCAGAAGCCGGGCATGGCCGCGCCGCGCACGCCCCGGCCCGCGAACACGGCCACCTTGCGCTCTTCCACCGCCACATAGAGGATCACCCCGGTGTCCGCGGCCGTCTGGCGCACGAGCTTCTCGAAGAGCGACATGGCCCGAGCCAGCGCATTGCCACCCACGCACCGGCGCTCCACGTGCACGAGTACCTCGCCCCGGTTGCCCTGCTCCGCCCGGCGGATGGCCTCGACGAGACGCGCCTCCTCCTGGGGCGTCAGCACCCGCTTCATCCACTGCCACGGCCATCGCATGCCCGGAGGATAGACCATCCCACGGCCACGGGCCCAATGCCCCTTATGGGGGCGGGCGGACGAAGCCGACGTTGCGGTCGAACTCACGAAAGCCCAACGAGGCATACAGCGTGACCGAGGCTTCATTGCCGGGCAGCGCGTAGATGACCGCCGAGCGCGCACCAGCCCCCCGTAGAAGGCGCAGGGCCTCATGCGAGACCGCACGCGCGAGCCCAAGTCCACGGTACGCGGGGGCCGTTCCCACCGGCTCCAGTTCGCCCACGCGGTTGTCCGGATCGAGCCAGCCCAGGGCCATCGCCGCGAACTCCCCTTGCGGCGCAACCGCCACCACGTCGAACGCGGGACGGTAGTGCCGCGCGCCGTGCATCAGGCGTGCGTAGACCTCGGTGGACACCCGCTCCGAGCCAAACGCGGCCCGGTGTACCGCGGCGCGGGCAGCGGCCTCGGACGGACCGGCCACGGCTCGCACGTGGAAGCCCCGGGGTAGTGGCGGCGCGTCGAGTGGCACATCGAGTTCACGGAGCAAATGCAGGTAGCACGCGGAAGTGGGGTGCAGCCCGGCGGCCCGTAGCGCACGGGAGAGCGGCTCGTTGCTCGCGAGCGCCCACACGTGGAGCGGGCGGCCGGGGACCTCGGTGTCACCGGACGCACGCAACCGCTCCTCGCCCCACGCCACCATCTCGGAGACCACCGAGGCACAGTACTCGCGTGGGTGCACGAGGATGTCGAGGTCACCATTCGGCAGGAACCACGCGAAGCCCACCAGGGTCTCGCCGGCCTCCCAGAGCCGGATGTTGGCGCCGGGCTCAACCGTTGCCCTGCGATACAGCCGCCAGTCGAGGTCCCCCACCGTGCACTCGACCCGTGGACCGTATTGCCGCCACGCGTCGCGGACGAGGGCGTGCATTCGGGAGAGAGCCGCCTCGCCGGAGTAGCCGCGAGACGTCGGAGCGGGAAGCGTCATGGCACCGACCTTACTCTTGCCGTGGGTGAGTACCGGGCTCCACGGGGGGTGTTCCTCCGAGCCCCCAAGGGGTGGCAGAGTTCACCCGCCCCGAGAGGAACACCATGAAGCCAGCGTCCCCCGTGCTCGTCCTCGTCCGCCATGGAGACACCGCCTGGAGCCGCAGCGGCCAGCACACCGGCCGCACGGACATCCCGCTGCTGGAGGAGGGCCGCCGCCTGGCCACGAAGCTGCGCGAGCCGCTGCGCGCCTGGAACTTCGCCGCGGTGTGGACCAGCCCCCTGAGCCGCGCCAGCGAGACCTGCGCGCTCGCCGGCTATGGGGACGTGGCGCAGCTGCGCTCGGACCTGATGGAGTGGGACTACGGCACCTTCGAGGGCAAGACCAAGGCGGAGATCCGCGCCACCAGCCCGAACTGGATGCTGTGGACGGATGGCGTGCCCTGCGGCGAGTCCGCGCGGGACGTGGGTGCACGCGCGGACCGCATCATCGCCGAGGCCCGCTCCGTGGACGGCAACGTGCTCCTCTTCGCCCATGGCCACCTGCTGCGCGTGCTCGCCGCGCGCTGGCTCGGGCTTCCTCCCACCGAGGGCCGCCTGTTCACGCTGAACACCGCCTCCATCAGCGTGCTCGGCCTGGACAGCGATGGGGACCAGCAGGTCCTCCAACTCTGGAACGACACCACCCACCTGCGCGGTTGAGCGCCAGCATTTCGAGACCATTCATGAGCGACAAACCCAACGTCTACTCACCTGAAATCTGGAACGACCCACACCCCTTCTATGCGGCGCTGCGGCGTGAAGCACCCGTCAGCCAGGTAGAGCCGAGTGGCATGTGGGCGGTGACGCGCTACGAGGACGTGCTCTACGTCCTCAAGAATCCGCAGCTCTTCTCGTCCGAGGGCTTCCGCCCCGCCGTCCAGCCGGCCTGGCTCCAGCAGCGCAACCCGGTGGCCGACTCCATCCTGATGATGGACCCTCCGACGCACACCCGCTTGCGCGCGCTCATCACCCGGACGTTCTCGGCCGCGGGCGTGGCCCGCCTGGAGCCATTCATCCGCGACTCGGCTCGGTCGATCGTCGACGACATGCTGGCGCGCCGCCGGGTGGACTTCATGGAGTCGATGGCCCTGGTGCTGCCCTCGCGCGCCATGAGCGCGCTGCTGGGGTTGGATCCCTCGTTGGCGCCGCGCTTCAAGACCTGGGCGGATGCGGTGACGGGCGTTGGCATCGTTCCCGCGGAGGACATGAAGCGGCGCACCGAGCTGACCGGCTACCTGGACGAGCTCACGCATCACCTGACGAGCGTCCTGGAGGCGCGCCAGCGCGAGCCCGGCAACGACGTGGTGACGGACCTGCTCCAGGCCCGCGCGCAGGGCGGCTCCATGTCGGATGACGAGCTGCTGGGCTACTGCGTCCTGCTGCTCGTCGCGGGGCTGGAGACGACGTATGACCTGCTGGGCATGAGCGCGCTGACGCTGACGGACAACCCGGACATCTGGGCGCGGCTGAAGAAGGACCGGACGCTCGTTCCCAAGTTCGTCGAGGAGGTGCTGCGCTTCCACGCCCCCTCTCAGTCCACCATCCGCACCACCACCCAGGAGACGGAGCTGGGCGGAGTGCGGCTGCCCAAGGGCGCGACGTTGCTGGTGCAGTTCGTCTCGGCCAACCGCGACGAGTCCGTCTTCCCCAACGCCCACCGCTTCGACCTGGAGCGCACGGGCTCGCCGCACCTCACCTTCGGCCAGGGCATCCACTTCTGCGTGGGTGCGCCCCTGGCGCGCATGGAGGCCCGCCTGGCCCTGGAGGCGCTGCTCGAGAAGTGTGAGCGGCTGGTGCGCGAGCCCGGGCCGGTGACGTGGAACGTGGCCATCACCACCCGCGGGCCCGCGGTGCTGCCCCTGGAGCTCATCCCCGCCTGAGCGCGACGGAGCGGCATCGGCCCGGGCTTGCCTTCAAAGGCTCGGGCTCACCGTGAACGTGGGCATGGAGCTGCTGGCACAGTTTCCAGCGGGGTCACAGGCACTGATGCTCCAGGTGTGGGGCCCATCCGCCAGGTCCACCGCCGGGGTGTGCTGCGTGGAGGACGTCGTGAACGTGTACGCTCCCGAGTCGATGCTCACGCGATAGCTCACCCCGTACAGATCTCCCGAGGCGGACCACTCGAGCAGGGGACGCCGCGAGCCGACCACCGCCCCGTGCGCCGGGCTCACGGGCGTTGGCTGCGTGGGTGCCACGGTGTCCACGGTGAACCGGGTGATGGGGGACGTGGTGCAGTTCTGGTGCGTGTCACAGGCCATCACCCTCCAGTAATGGCTTCCCTGGGTCAGGTCCGTGGGCCAGTCGTACCCGCCAACGGTGCCCACGTTACCGATGTTCCGGCCATCCATGATGATCTGATAGCCAGAGATGCCATTGGCGTCGGAGGCGTGCATCCAGCGCAGCGCCGGGCGGACCGTGCGCACGTACTGGTAGGACGAGGGCGAGGTGAGCACGGCCGCGGTGGGGTACACACCGTCCATCACGAAGTAGTACACATGGGTGGAGTTGCGCCAGTTGCCATACGCATCCACCGCTCGCACGGACCACTGGTGGGTGCCATCACTCACGTTGGGGAGGTAGTACGAGGTGCCGCTCGTGCGGCCAACGAACTGCCCATCCAGGAACACGTCGTAGTTCACGTAGAAGTCGGGGGCTGCCTGCCAGCTCAAGGACGCGCTGCGCCCCCCGAGGCGGGCGTAGTGCGCCGGGCTCGTCACGTTGAAGACGGGCGGCGGCACCTGTTCCCCGAAGGAGAGCGCGCAGTCGGCCGCGCTCTTCGCGTTGATGACGCCGGGGTAGCGCACGAGCCCGTTGAGCTGGGGCGCGATCGTGTAGCCGAAGCACGACATGTACACGTACGGCGTGGCCTGGGGGCGCAAGCTCTTGATGAGCCCCGCCACGCCGCTGACGAGCGGAGCCGCGGCGGAAGTGCCCCTGAAGGGAGCGAACTGATTCCCCGGGTAGAGTGAGACGAGATCGGTGTCACCGCCCCCATAGGCGTCACTGCCAAAGGCCGCCGAGTCCACGGAGGTGGCACCGTAGTTGGATGCGTACACGGTGCCATCCGCTGCCGTGTAGAAGTAGGAGCGATCGAAGCGGTCATCCACGGCGGCAACCGTCCACACGTTGTAGAGGTCCATGCCCGCCGGCGCGACCTGGCAGGTGCTGTTGCCGCAATCCAGGTTGAGGTTGTCGTTGCCAGCCGATGTGACGAACAGGATGTCGCGCTCACCCGCACGGCGGATGGCCGCGTAGAGCGGATCGTTGTCGTTGTTCTGGAAGGCGTAGCGCGATCCGCCCGAGTAGTTGATGACATGGGCGCCGTTGCGCGTGGCGTAGTCGATGGCGTTGATGACCTGGTAGTAGCCGAAGGAGCGCTCGGGATTGGACGGGTGGGAGACGTTCAGGGCGAGGATGCGGGAGCCCCAGTTCACCCCCGACATGCCGTAGCCGTTGCCCGCGCGGCCCGCGATGAGTCCCGCCACCGCGGTGCCGTGGGTGCGTGCCGTCTCGGGAGGCAGGCAGCGGGAGTCCTGCCAGGAATCCGTAAAGGTGCAAGCGCCCACGAACTCAGGGCCATCCGCGTGCGAGAGATCGATCTGCGAGTCCACCACCGCAACGGTCGAATAGTAGAACTGCCCACGGCCATGGGCCGCCAGCGTCACGTCCCAGGCCTCGTCGGCATCGATGTCGTAGTCATACGGACTGCCGGTGATGCCCGTGCGCTGCCCCACGTTGTAGAGGTACCACTGGTTCTGCGGCCACCAGGCCCCCGTGGAGAGAAGCGGATCGTTCCAGGTGACGTGGGCCTCCATCGGGCTGTCCGGCACATAGACGACGTCCTGAGGCAACCCCTGGAGCAGCCGGCGCACCTGGCCTGGAGGAAGCTCCTCGGGCAGCTCGAAGAAGTACCAGCCATGGAAGAGCTCCCGTGTGCCGCGTGCATTCAGCAGACGCTCCACCTGGGGATGGAGCCGCTGCCGCTCTCCCTCCGGCAGACGGAGGAGGACGCGGCGCGAGGGCCTCTCGCCGGGCTCCGGACGGGCCTCGCGTGCGAGCTTGGAGGGCTGTTGCACTTCGCCCTGAAAGGGTTCCACGCGCGGGAACGCCACGGGAGCCTCCGGACCCGTGGCGACGGTCCGAGGCAGCACCGGGCCCTGCACGTACGCAGGCACCTGGGGCAGAGCCCGCACCCAGTCCGCGCTGGAGGCTCCGGGCGCATGCTGGAGCTGGTCCGCCGGCAGTTGCTGCGCATGCGCGGCCCATCCCGCGAGCCCCGCCACCAGCCCCGTGAACAACTTCAAGGGGGGCATCAAGAAGAGAGCGCTTCTTCGCGTTGCGTTCACATGGACCTCCGGGAGCGGGCGTTGGCGGATCCTGTGCCCCATATCCATGGATTTTCAATAATTCCAGCATTCAGTGTTGTTCATGATTAACCCCACTAGACCAATTTTGACTTTGATTTTCAATTTCGCTATCGAGCCACCCCATTCGTAGGAAGCACTCGAAAGGGCCACACATGAAGAAGCTGGGTTGGATGGCATTGGCTGCGGGAGCGCTGGTCTCCGCGGGTTGTGCAACGGATCCGCTGGAGGAGTCGCGGGCCCGGCCGGTGGTGGAGCGCTACGCGGCGCTGGTGAATGAGAACTACACGGACGTGGTGACGAAGGCGCGGGAGCTGCAGACGGCGGTGAATGTCTTCGTGGCGGACCCCACCGAGGCGAAGCTGGCGGCGGCGCGCAACGCGTGGCTGGCGGCGCGTCCCGCCTACGGCCAGAGCGAGGCCTTCCGCTTCTACGGCGGCCCCATCGACGACGAGGACACGGGCCCCGAGGGTCTCATCAACGCCTGGCCGCTGGACGAGGCGTATATCGACTCGGTGACGGGCGCGCCGGAGGCCGGCATCATCAACGCCACCCTCGAGTTCCCCACGCTCACCGAGGAACTGCTCACCTCCCTCAACGAGCGCGATGGTGAGACGAACATCGCCACCGGCTACCACGCCATCGAGTTCCTGCTGTGGGGCCAGGACGAGAGCAAGACGGGCCCGGGCAACCGGCCGGCCTCGGACTTCGAGACGGCGCCCAACGCCGAGCGCCGCCGCCAGTACCTGAAGCTCGCGACGGACCTGCTGGTGAAGGACCTGGAGTCGGTGCAGGCGGCGTGGGCACCGGGCGCGAACAACTACGGGAAGACGTTCAGCGCGCAGGAGCCGAAGGAGGCGGTGCTGCGGATCCTCACCGGCCTGGGCAGCCTGAGCGGCGCCGAGCTGTCCGGCGAGCGGATGACGGTGGCCTACGACAACAGGGACCAGGAGGACGAGCACTCCTGCTTCAGCGACAACACGAAGGCGGACCTGTACGCCAACGCGGTCGGCATCCAGAACGTGTACCTGGGGCGCTACGGCACCCAGGACGGCAAGGGCCTGGACGAGCTGGTGGCGGCGGTGGACCCGAAGCTGGACGAGGAGATGAAGCAGCGCCTGCAGGCCAGCCTCGACGCCATCCAGGCAATCCCCGGCTCGTTCGACCAGGCGATCGACAATACTGAGGGCCGGCAGAAGGTGAAGGCGGCCATCGAGGCGCTGGAGGCGCAGACGGAGACGCTCGTCGACGTGGCCACCGCGCTGGGCATCACGCTCAACCTGGAGTGAGAACGAATCATGCGGCGCACGATCAGTCTGTTGCTCCTCCTCGCCTGCGCATGCGGTGAGGAAGGGCCAGAGCCGGGCGAGGAGCTGTCCGGCGGTGCCACCACCGTCCACGACACCACGCGCAACGCCTTCACGCTGGCGGCGCGCAACCTCCAGGGCGATCGGCGCGATGCCTTCTTCACCGGCAACGCGCTCTTCAATCGCAACTGGGTGACGGCCCCCGCTTCCACCACGGGCCTGGACGGACTGGGTCCCACCTTCAACGCACCCTCGTGCGCCGCATGTCACTTCAAGGACGGGCGCGGCAAGCCCCCGACCGAACCGGACGAGAAGCCGATGTCGCTGCTCTTCCGGTTGAGCATCCCCGGGCAGGACGCCCATGGCGAGCCGCTCGGGGACCCCACCTACGGTGGACAGCTCCAGCCGCAGTCCATCCTCGGCGTGCCCGAGGAGGGCGAGGTGACCCTCACGCACTCGTTGCGCGAGGGCCGGTACGCGGACGGAACGGCGTACTCATTGGAGGAGCCCCACTACACGCTCACGAACCTGGCCTTCGGCCCCGTGCACCCGGAGCTGATGATGAGCCCGCGGGTGGCGCCGGTGATGGTGGGGCTCGGCCTGCTGGAGGCCATTCCGGACGCGGCGCTGGAGGCGCTCGCGGATCCGGAGGACAAGGACGGCGATGGCATCTCCGGCCGCATCAACCACGTCTGGGACGTGGAGCACGGCGAGCCGCGTGTGGGCCGCTTCGGATGGAAGGCCAACCAGCCCTCCCTGCGCCAGCAGAACGCGGGCGCCTTCCAGGGAGACATCGGTATCACCTCGGACCTGTTCCCATCGGAGAACTGCCCTCCCCCGCAGACGGGGTGTCATGACTCGCTCTCGGGGGGAGCGCCCGAGCTGGAGGCCGAGAAGCTGGAGCAGGTGACGTTCTACACGCGGATGCTGGCCGTGCCCGCGCGCCGGGACGTGAACGAGCCCGAGGTGCTGCGCGGGCGGCGGCTCTTCCGGGAGCTCGACTGCGCGAAGTGCCACGTGCCGCGCCATGAGACGGGCACGGTGGAGGACGCGCCGGAGCTGTCGAAGCAGGTCATCTTCCCGTACACGGACCTGCTGCTGCACGACATGGGACCGGAGCTGGCCGATGGCCGCCCGGACTTCGAGGCCACGGGGAGCGAGTGGCGCACGCCGCCGCTGTGGGGAATCGGGCTGGTGGAGACGGTCAACCGCCACACGCGCTTCCTGCACGATGGCCGGGCCCGCTCGCTGGAGGAGGCCATTCTCTGGCACGGTGGCGAGGCCGAGCGCTCGAGGGAGCGCTTCCGCGACCTGACCGTGAACGATCGTACCGCGCTGCTGCGCTTCCTGGAGTCGCTGTGAGCCCCATCCTGCGCCGATTGATTGCCCCCACCCTGCTGCTATCGCTCGCCATGGCGAGCTGCGGCGATTCCCAGGGCACTGCCCTGCGCTTGGCCTTCCTGAAGGAGCTGGCCGGGGACGTGGCCCTCCCCGCGTACCGGGACTTCGACACGCGCGCCGAGACGCTGGCCGGAGCCCTCGCGGCGCTGGAGGCCACGCCCACGGAGACCACGCTCACGCAGGCGAAATCCGCCTGGAGGGAGGCGCGTGCGGCATGGCTGCGGCAGGAGGCATTCCGCTTCGGTCCCGCGGAGGAGCAGCACACGTCGGCCGCGGTGAACCAGGTGCCGTCCACCACGGGCATCGACAACCTGCTCGCGGGGAACGTGGAGTTCACGGAGAGCTTCCTCGCGGAGCAGGGAGCGAACCGCAAGGGACTGCTCGCCATCGAGTACCTGCTCTTCGACGCGGCGGCCACGGAGGATGGGAGCGCGGGGGCTCGGCGCCGGGCGTACTTGAAGGCGCTTGGGGCCGAGGTGCACAAGCTCGCCACGGCGGCGCGCACCGCCTGGGAGCCGGAGCAGGGCAACTACGTCGATCAGTTGAGCAAGGCGGGCAACGAGGGAAGCCCCTACACCACGCAGAAGGATGCGGTGGACACGGCGGTCAACCGGCTCATCGCCTGCGTGGAGGTGATGGAGTTGAAGCTGTCGAAGCCGCTCGGCTTCGAGACGGGAGGCACGGTGCGCCCCGAGCTGGAGGAGGCACGGCGCAGCGACAACTCGCTGGCGGACCTGGGGAACGCGGTGCTCGGGATGGAGCGCGTCTGGCTGGGGGCGAATGGGAACGGAGGGCTCTCGAAGGTGATGGCCGCGAGCAACAAGCAAGCGGACGCGACGGTGCGTGGAGACCTGGCGGCGGTGCGCTCGGCGCTGGAGGCGATTCCGCCCCCGCTGCGCACGGCGCTGACCAACGACCGCGAGTCGGTGGAAGCGGCCCGGGCGGCCCTGTCGACGCTGCGAGCCACCCTGGCCTCCGAGGTCGTGTCCAACCTGGGCGTGACGCTCAAGTTCACCGACAACGATGGAGACTGAGCACACTCCCCTCGCCCCAGTCACTCCCCTCGCCCTCCGGGAGAGGGGCGGGGGTGAGGGTGCCACGGGCCCCGGGTTCTCCCTCCGCGCCTTCCACCAGCGTCTCACCGCCACCCTCTTCGCCCCCGTGGACCCCTCCTCGCTGGTGGCGTACCGGGTCATCTTCGGGCTGCTGATGATGGCCGCCGTCGCGAGGTTCTTCGCGTACGGGTGGATCCACGAGCACTACCTCGCCCCCAAGGTGCTGTTTCCGTACGCGGGGCTGGAGTGGATCCGCCCGTGGCCGGGCGTGGGCATGTACATCCACTTCGCGCTGATGGGGCTGGGAGCGCTGGGCATCACGCTGGGAATCGCGTACCGGGCGAGCGCACTCACGTTCCTGCTCACGTTCACGTACGCGCACCTGATCGACAAGACGTACTATCTCAACCATTACTACTTCATCTCCCTGGCGGGGCTGTTGCTGGTCGCGCTCCCGTTGGACATGAAGGGGCGGAGCCACGTGCCCGCGTGGTGGCTGTGGCTGATGCGAGCGCAGGTGGGGCTCGTGTACTTCTTCGGCGGGGTGGCGAAGCTGAAGAGTGACTGGCTCATCCACGCGCAGCCGATGAAGATCTGGCTCTCGGCGAGCACGGACCTGCCGGTGCTCGGCCGGCTCTTCGAGCAACCGTGGGCGCCCCAGGCCTTCAGCATCGCCGGAGCGGTTTTCGACCTGTGCGTGGTGCCCGCGCTGCTGTGGAAGCGGACGCGGTGGCTCGCGTACGCGGCGGTGGTGGGCTTCCACGTCATCACGCGGATGCTCTTCCCCATCGGCATGTTCCCGTGGCTGATGATGGCGGGAGCCCTGCTCTTCTTCCCGCCGGACTGGCCCCGGCGGCTCGCGAGCTGGCTGCGGCGCGAGCCGGTGAAGGACCGAGAGCCCGAGTCCCCCACGTTGCCCTCGAGGAACTCCTGGCTCGGACCCGCGCTGGCGGTGGCCTTCCTGGGAGTGCAGTTCCTCCTGCCGTTGCGGCATCTGCTCTACCCGGGCGACGTGATGTGGACGGAGGAGGGCTACCGCTTCTCGTGGAACGTGATGCTGATGGAGAAGGACGGGATGGCCGAGTTCCGCGTGAACGAGCCCGCCACGGGGAAACGGTGGGTGGTGTCCCCGAGCCAGCACCTCTCGCCCTACCAGGTGAAGATGATGGCCACACAGCCGGACATGCTGCTGACGTTCGCGCACTACCTGGCGCGCCACTTCGCCGAGCAGGGACACCCGGGAGTGGAAGTGCGCGTGGACGCCTTCGCGAGCCTCAATGGACGGCCCCGCCAGCGGCTCGTGGATCCCACGGTGAACCTGGCCACGGTGGGACCGTGGGACAGCGTGCACGGCTGGGTGCTGCCCTTCCGCGAGGTGGCGCCCCCTTGAGAGGGCCACACCTGGGCCTCAGGCGGACGCGCTCAGGTGTTGGAGCAGTTGCCGCGCATGGAGCGGCAACTCGGCGAACCGGCGCACACAGAGGGTGAGCTGGCGCCGGGCCCAGGCATCCGTCAACCGGAGTCCGCGGATCGCCATGGACTTCTGACATCTGCGGGCGGCGGTCGCGGGCACCACGCCGATGCCGATGCCGCGCTCGACCATCCGGCAGATCGCATCGAAGCCACGCAGACGGACCCGGAGCTTCAACCGGCGCCCGGCGCGTGCCGCGTGCTCGGACAGGTAGTCCTGGAGCGCGCTCCCCGAGGCCAGCCCGACGAAGTCATGCTCCAGCACCTCGGCGAAGCGCAGCTCCCGGCGGGCCGCCAGGGGATGCGCTCGCGCCGTGACGACCACGAGCTGATCCACGCGGAACGGAAAGGTCTCGAGACCCGTGAGGCCGACGGAATCGGAGACGATGCCCATATCCACCCGTCCCTCGGCCACGGCCTGGACGATCTCGTAGCTGAGCCGCTCCTCCAGGTCGATGTTGACGTTCGGGTGCTCCGCCAGGAAGGAGCTCAGCGCCTCCGGGAGGAACTCGGTCAACGCGGAGGTGTTGGACATGAGGCGGACGTGGCCCTTCAAGCCGTGGGCATACTCGCCGAGCTCCCCCCGCATCCGCTCGAGCTGCTCCAGCACGGTGCGCGCATGATGGACCAGCGCGCGTCCCGCCGGAGTCGGGCGGACCCCGCGCCGCTCCCGCTCCAGCAGCGGGACACCGAGTTCCTCTTCCATGCCGCGGATGCGAGCGCTCGCGGAGGCCAGGGCGAGATGGCTCCGCTGGGCTCCTCCCGTGATGCTCCCGGCTTCGGCCACGTGGAGGAACAATCGCAAGTCGGTCAGATCGAAACGCATCATCGGTTCCTCGGAGCATGCCAGTGCGCCAGCCTTCGTCTGGGACGAAGGCAGCCTCAGCCAATCCCAGATTGTCCGGCCTCGCCAGCACCCTCAATCTGGGCGCATGGGATCTCCTTTGCTGTTGGCTACCGCCAGCTTCCTGGCCGGCGCGATGAACGCGGTCGCCGGTGGCGGCTCGTTCGTCACCTTCCCCGCGCTCGTCTGGAGCGGCGTGCCCCCGGTCGCCGCCAACGCGTCGAGCACCGTCGCGCTGTTCCCGGGCAGCTTCGCCAGTGCCTGGGCCTACCGTGACGACTTCAGGAGCTTCGAGGGAGTCTCGGTGAAGGCGCTGCTCCCGGTGAGCCTCGCCGGCGGGCTCACGGGAGCCCTGCTGCTCCTCCTGACGCCTCAGAGCACCTTCAACGCGGTGATTCCCTGGCTGCTGCTGCTCGGCACGCTGGCCTTCGCCTTCGGCCGGCAGGCGGGCGCGGTGCTCCGGCGGTTCATCCGGATCGGGCCGGCATTGCTGCTCGGGGGACAGTTCGTTCTCGCCATCTACGGCGGCTATTTCGGAGGTGCCGTCGGACTCATGATGATGGCGGCCTGGAGTCTCTTCGGCGTCAACGATCTCCAGGCGATGAACGCGGCCAAGACACTGCTCGTCGGGGCGACGAACACGGTGGCCGTTGCGTGTTTCGTCATCGCGGGAAAGGTCTGGTGGGCCGAGACGCTGCTGATGGCGCTGGCGGCGGTGGCGGGTGGTTATGCGGGTGCGCGCGTGGGCCGAGGCATCCCACCGGCTCGGCTCCGCCTCGGCATCACGGCCTTCAACGTGGCGATGACTACCGCGTTCTTCCTGCGCGCGTGAACCCGCGAAACCGGCTGCACGGAGCCAACCCGGGACCTCCGGCACCCTCACCCCGACCCTCTCCCGGAGGGCGAGGGAGAGGGGGCGTGGGTCTGTCTATTGCCTGTCTATTGTCTACAGAGGGCCTTCGACTACAGCTTCCCATCGAGGAAGTTGCGCACCAGCCGGGGGCCCTCGGGCGTGAGGACGCTCTCCGGATGGAACTGCACGCCCACCACCGGCAGCTCCCGGTGCCGCAGGCCCATGATGAGCCCGTCCGGCGTCCACGCCGTCGCCTCCAGCTCCGCCGGCAGCGTTCCCGCGTCCACCACCAACGAGTGGTAGCGCGCCGCCTGGAAGCCCGCCGGCATGCCCTCGAAGATGCTCCGGCCCTCGTGGCGGATGGACGCCGTCTTGCCGTGCACCGGCTCGGGCGCCCGCACCACGTTGCCGCCGAACACGGCCCCGATGGACTGGTGGCCCAGGCACACGCCCAGCACCGGCACCTTCGCGCCACGGATGGCCGCCATGCTCACCCCGGCCTCGTGCGGCGTGCACGGCCCCGGCGACACCACCAGGTGCGAGGCGCCCGATGCCGCCACGCCCGCGGCGTCGATCTCATCGTTGCGCACCACCTTCACCTCGGCACCCAGCGTGTACAGCAGTTGCACGAGGTTGAAGGTGAACGAGTCGTAGTTGTCGATGACGAGGATCACCGCACACCTCCCTCACGCGCCTGCTTCAGGGCCGTGGCGAGCACCCGTGCCTTGGCCTCCGTCTCGTCCGCTTCCTTCGAGGGCACCGAGTCCGCCACGAGTCCCGCGCCCGCCTCCCACAGCGTGCGGTCCCCGTCGATGTAGAAGGTGCGCAGGGCGATGGCCAGGTCCAGCGCGCCGCAGAAGGACAGGTAGCCCACCGCGCCCGCGTAGGGGCCACGGCGCGTGGGCTCCAGCTCGTCGATGATCTGCATCGCGCGAATCTTCGGAGCCCCGGACACCGTGCCCGCCGGGAAGGTGTACGCCAGCGCGTCGAGCGCGTCGTACTTCGCGTCGAGCTTGCCGCGCACCTGCGAGACGATGTGCATCACGTGGCTGTAGCGCTCGATGATCATCAGGTCCTCGACGCGCACCGAGCCTGGAGCCGCCACGCGGCCCACATCGTTGCGGCCCAGGTCCACCAGCATCATGTGCTCGGCGCGCTCCTTCTCGTCGGCGAGCAGCTCCTTCTCCAGGGCCTGGTCCTCGGCATCGGAGGCACCGCGGCGCCGAGTGCCGGCGATGGGGCGCACCACGACATCCCCATCACGCACCTGCACCAGCAGCTCCGGGGAGGCGCCCACCAGCGCGCGCGCCTCGCCCAGCTCGATGTGGAAGAGGTACGGCGAGGGGTTGATACGGCGCAGCGCCCGGTACAACGAGAGAGGCGGCGGCGCCCCCCGGGCCTCGAAGCGGCGGGCGAGCACCACCTGCATGCAGTCACCCGCGCGGATGTACTCCTTCACGCGCTCGACGGCGGCCTCGTAGCCGGCGCGGTCCCAGTTGACGGAGATCTCCGCCTCGCCGCGCATGGGCGGATGGGGGACATAGGCATCCACGGGCAGCGGGCGCAGCAGCCGCGCGGCGAGGGCCTCGGCGCGGGCCTCGGCGTCGGCGAGCGCCTGGGCGGCACTGCCATGACGGTTGGGCCGGGCGATGGCGGTGGCATGCAGCGTCTGGGTGCGCGAGTCGTGGGTGACGAACTCATCGCACAGCAGCCACTCGGAGTCGGGGAAGGAAGTGTCGCTGGAGTGCCGGTCGGGCACATGGCGCTCGAACCAGGACATGCAGTTGTAGCCGAGGTAGCCCACGAGGCCGCCGACGAACGGAGGCTCACCGGGGAGCTTGGCCACGGCGTGGTCGCGCCAGACGGAGCGGAGGACGTCGAGCGGAGCACCCTCGAAACGCTGCTGCTGGTCGCCGCGCCAGAGGGTGCCGCCGGTGCGGTCGAGCCGGAGCCGGCCGGAGGGTGCGGTGCCGATGTGGCTGTAGCGGCCGAAGCGCTCGCCACCGTGGCAGGACTCGAGGATGAAACCTCGCGCGCCACCGAGCTTGAGGTAGGCGGACAGCGGGGTGTCGAGGTCGGCGGGGAGCACGACCGAGACGGGGACCGCCTCGCCCTTCTCCGCGCGTTGGCGGTAGGCCGCCTTGCGCTCCTGAGCGTTCATCACGTTCCTCTGTGTAGGCCCCCTCTCCCTCTGGGAGAGGGCTGGGGTGAGGGTGTTCCAGACGGTCACCCCATCACCGATGGATTGTCCCCGTTATTCCCGGGCGGGGAAAGGGCCACGGGAGCCCGATGCCGTCCCACCGGCCCGGCTTGACAAGACCGTCGCCTCGGCCCCTGTCCGAGCGAGCGTCTCACTCCTCGCGACGGCCCTGCTTCCCGGTGCCGAACAACCACTCCAGGCCACGCCACACGTTGTCACGCCAGGCCGAGTAGTTGTGCCCCCCATGATACTCGCGGTACTCGGCGCGGTGCCCGGAGGAACGGAGCACGGGGAGCATGCGCTCATTGCCCTCGACGAGCGCCTCGAAGTGGCCGCAGTCCATCCACACATCGAGCGGCCGGGACGAAGCATTGCGAGCCAGGTCGAACACCACGAAGTCACGGTTCCACACGCTGAAAGCGCCCGACTGCGAGAGCACACGGCCAAAGACGTGCGGGGCACGCAGTCCCGTGTACAGGGAGATCAACCCTCCCAGCGACGAGCCGAGGACACCATGGACACCGGGCTCGCGCGTCTCATCCAGGAGGTTCAGCTCACAGCGGGCGAGCGGCAGGACCTTGTCGAGCAGGAAGACCACGGTGGCCTCGCTGCACGTGTACTCGACGGTGCGAGCGGGGCCACCGTTGGCCACCATGGCCAGCGCGATGGGACGGATGCGGCCCTGGGCGACGAGGTTGTCCACGATGGAGGGAAGCTTCGAGCGGCGCAGGTAGTCCGGCCCGTCGAACACCACGACCAGCGGGCAGGGCTCGGAGGTGGGAGGCGCATAGAGGTGGACGGCGCGCTGGGAGCCCACGCAGAACTCATGCGTCTCCACCAGGTGGCGGGTGACGGTGCCGCGCGGCACGCCACGCTGCCGCAGCGCGAGGGGCGTGGGCCGCGACTCGGGCATGTGGAAGTAGTGGTTGAAGTCCCCGAAGCCGTTGGAGGTGAGGCGCTCGTTGAGCGGATCCCTCACCCGCCGGCCCTTCGCGTCCAGGAACGCGTACTCCACATACGAGTCGCGCGGCAGCGTCAGCGTGTGCGTCCACAGCCCCGGAGCCACCTCCTTCAGGGGGATGGGCTCACCCGACCAATCCAGGAAGTCCCCCGCCACGGACACGGGCTTGCGCCCGCGCCACACGAACGTGGCCGTCTCTCCGTCGATGACGGGCGTGCCCTCCTCGCGGGCTCTCTGCTCGAGTGTCGTCATCTTCCACATGGGAGCGGACGGTAGCCGCCCCCGATGAGCCCTGCCAGCCTTGCCGCTAGCGCGCGAGGGCAGCACGGGCCGGGCGGATGGCCACCAGCCCCAGCAGGCCGGCGAACAGCCAGCGGCCCCAGTGCGAGCGCTTCTCCACGGGGTGGTTGCGCGGGGCATACTCATCGAAGAGCGACACCATGCCCTTGATGAAGTGGCGCATGTCGAGGGGACTGCGGCTGGAGAACCAGCGGTCGTCGCGGACGCCGGGCTCATCCATCCACTGGGCGCCCGCGTTGCGCAGGTCGTCCTTGATACCGGGCCACGAGGCCAGCTTGCGTCCACTGGCCAGGCCCGCGGACACGAGCACCGAGGGGCCATGACACAACGTCGCGATGGGCCGGCCGTGGCGGTCGAACTCGCGGACGAAGTCGAGCACCTCCTCGCTCTGGCGGAGCTTGTCCGGGTTGACGAAGCCACCGGGGATGAGCAGCGCGTCGAAGTCCCTGGGGCGGACCTTGTCCACCGTCTCGTCCACGCGGACCTTCTTGCCCGGCCACATCAGATTCATGCCCCGGATGTGTCCCTTGTGCAGGGAGATGATGTCCACCTGGGCACCGCGCTTGCGCAGCGCCTTCACGGGGATGGTGAGCTCCACCTGTTCGAAACCATCCGCGGCCAGCACGCCCACCCGGATGCCCCTCAACGTCTTCCTCGCCATGTGCCTGCGCCTCCCGGTTTTCTTCCCGGGCAATCGTCGGCATCCCTCGCACACGCGGCATTCCCCGCTCCCTGGACTGGAGGGCGGCCAGGAGAGCGGCCGGAAGGACTCACGGCCCCATGGCCTGCGTGGCCTCCCGAGGGGCTCCGTATTTGGCGAGGATCTGCCGGGCGAACTCCGTCGTGCAGACGGCCACGACGTCATCCAGGTCGCGGTTGAGTTGGATGACCTCGGCGGGCGAGGCCTCGCCTGGTTGCTCCGCCCAGACGCCCAGCAGCACGTCCCGGAGCACGGCGAGCTCCGCGAGCACCTCCACGAGGTCGAAGTCATCTCCGACGCGCTGGAAGGCATGCACCCGGGAAAGCATCTGGCTGCCGTAGACATCGGCCGCATCGCGATCGCGCAGCCGCACGACAAGCCAGTCGAGCAGGTCCGGAACGTGGTTCTCGAGGCTCTCCTCGGAGAGGTGCCGCGCGTCACTGAGCGTGCGCACCATTTCCTTCCAGCGGACGATGACCTCCTGCCGATGACGTTCGATGAGTTGAGAGAGTCCCATGGTTGTCTGAATGTCGGTGTGCCCGAGCATGCCCACAAGGGCCCCTGTCCCATGGGACAAGCCATGAGTCCCCAGGCAGGATGCCGAGCATCCGGAAGGGAGCAACATGTCGAAGGCCTTCACGAAGGAAGATACGGGCGGAGAGGACGTACTGCTGCCCCCGAGGCCCCGCTCGACGACCGGCGAGAAGCGGTACATCACGCCCGAGGGCTACCGGGCCCTGCAGGAGGAGCTCACGGCGCTGACGGCGCTCCACAGTAGTGCGCGCCCTCCTGACTGGGCACGCCGGACGCGGCAACTGGCCACCACCCTGGAGGAGATCAAGGTGGTGGACTCGGAGCACCCCGACGAGGAGCACGTCTACTTCGGCGCGTGGGTGACGCTCGAGGGCGAGGAGGGAGAAGAGACGGCGTACCGCATCGTCGGCCCGGACGAGGCGGACGTGAAGGCGGGCCGCCTCAGTGTCGAGTCGCCCCTGGCGCGGGCCCTCCTCGGCAAGGAGCCGGGCGAGTCCGTCCGGGTGGAGCGTCCCCGAGGCGCCATGGAGTACACCATCACCAGCGTGTCCTACCGGCCGCCCACCTCTTGAAGCCCCAGGTGCGCTGTCAGGGACGAGAGCTTGCCCCGTCAGACTTGGTGTTCATATAACACCAACCATGCGAGGGTCCCTCATGAGCGACGCACAGCGCAGGTTCACCTTCTTCTGGCGGAACCAGTCCCCCTTCTCGCAGTGGCACCCGTCGGAGTTCGTGGTGGAGGGTGTGCGCTTCACGTGTGCCGAGCAGTACATGATGCACGGCAAGGCGGTGCTCTTCGGGGACGAGGAGATGGCGGCGCGCATCCTGGAGGCGAAGACGCCCAAGCAGCACAAGGCACTGGGGCGCAAGGTGCGCGGTTTCGACGGCGCGGTGTGGGAGCGCGAGCGCGAGCGCATCGTCTATGAGGGCAGCCACGCCAAGTTCACGCAGAACGCGGAGCTGCTCGCGGCGCTGCTGGCCACGAAGGGCACCGAGCTGGTGGAGGCCAGCCCGATGGACCGCATCTGGGGCGTGGGTCTCTCGGAGGAGGACCCGCGCATCCAGGACCCCGCGACGTGGCGGGGTCAGAACCTGCTCGGAAAGGTGCTCACGCGTCTGCGCGAGGACCTGCTCGCCACTGGCGTCAGGGCTTGACCTGTTTCAGCATCCGCGAGGCGATCCGATCGATGACGCCCGGCGCAATCGCCTTGATGGCCAGCATCAGCTTCGCGGCGGGCACCATCACCAGGTCGCGCTCGCGGCGCTCCATGGCGCGCAGGATGAGCTCCGCGCAGGTGCGCGTGTCCATCACCCGGTTGCCCTTCTCCTCGGCGATGTCCGTGTGGCCCGCCGAGCCATCCGGGCCGAGTGCCCGCGAGCGGATGTTGGAGGTGACGAACCCCGGTGACACGACGAGCACGTCCACGCCGGTGCCGCTCAGCTCGATGCGCAGCGAGTCGAAGAACCCCTGCATGGCGTGCTTGGTCGCGGCATAGCCGCTGCGGGTGGGCGCGCCGTTCTTGCCCGTCAGCGAGGAGATGGCGACGAGCAGGCCCTTGCGCGTCTTCAGGTGCGGGAGCGCCGCGTGCGTGCAGTAGACCGCCCCCAGGTAGTTCACCCGCATGAGGCGCTCGAAGATGGAGAGGTCCGTCACATCCTCGAAACGGCCCCGCATCGCCATCCCGGCGTTGTTCACGAAGCAGTCGATGCCGCCGAACGCCTCCACGGCGCGCGCCACCAGGCTCCGGCAGGCCTCCGGGTCACCCACGTCCGTGGGGACCACCACCGCCCGGCCTCCCGCCTGCTCGCAGCGCTGCTTCACCCGCTCCAGCTCCGCTTCGCTCCGGGCCGCGAGCACCAGCTGCGCCCCGCGCTCCGCGAGCGCCACCGCCAGCTCCTCACCGATTCCCGAGGACGCCCCGGTGATGACCACCGTCTTTCCTTGCATGGGCGGAATGCTCGCTCCACCCCCACCCCCCATGGCACCCGGCGCCCCTTCCATCTATTAGAAGAGGTGTGAGCACCTCCAAGCGCCGCCGCATCCTCGAGATCGTGGCCACCGACGCCACCTTCGAGCGCACCGACCACCGCGGGCGCGAGGTGTGGCTCGGAAAGTGCTTGCACTGCAACACGTTCCTGGCCATCAGCCTGGACGGCGAGCCCATCAGCCGCGCCACCATCGAGCACATCATCCCCCGGGTGCACGGCGGCACCGACGCGTTGGAGAACCTCGGCCTGGCGTGTGCCCGCTGCAACCAGGGCAAGGGCAGCCGGCATGATCGCCACTTTGATCGCGATCCCCGGGTCCGGCAGTTGGTGGACCGACTTCTGGAGCGCCGCCGCGAGCGCTGGCGTGATCCGAACGACGCGTGAGCGGCCTCGAGTTCAAGCCCCCTTCCATCTCGTAGAAGAGAACATCATCCGGGCAAGTTTCCACCCGCGCCACAACGCGGCGGGTCCGTGGTATCCCGCCGCTCGCGGACAGAGAAAGGTTGACACCCGGATAATGATGCTCGATGGTCGCGCGCCGCGTTGGGAGGGGACAAGGAGGAGGGACCCCACCCACCGCACATCTTCAGTCGGATGGGGTCGGGCGTGTCCGCATGTCTCCTGTCAGGGCAGGAGCCGTCGCAGCCACAGCAACGCCGTGCATGAGCTTCTTGTTCCAGTCTTCCCGTGCCACCTCCGGTCCGGCCGCACCGTCCTCCCGGTCGCGTCCTCTGGAGCTGCCCCAATTGACTAGCCCCCGGTCCTGGATATGAGCGGTCCTCTCTTCCCACGCTGGACGAACACGGTGTCGCGAGCCTCGGCCGCGGCGCTTCTTGCAATCCCCGCGATCGCGCTGGGCGGTCTGATGGCGTACGTGCGTTCCCCGTTCGTCACCAACCAGAACCGGCCCATCGAGCAGCCGATCGAGTTCGATCACCGGCACCACGCCGGTGACGAGCAGATCGACTGCCGCTACTGCCACTTCTCCGTGGAGAAGTCGCCGTCGGCGGGCATCCCCTCCACCACCGTGTGCATGTCGTGTCACGCGCAGGTGTGGAACAAGAGCCCGTACCTGACGCTGGTGCGGCAGGCGTACTTCACGGACCAGCCCATCCCCTGGGTGCGCGTCCACAACCTGCCCGACTTCGTCTACTTCAACCACGCCATCCACGTGGCCAAGGGTGTCGGCTGCGTCACCTGCCACGGCCGCGTGGACCAGATGGCCGCCATCGAGCAGTACCAGCCGCTCACCATGCAGTGGTGCCTGGACTGCCACCGCAACCCGAAGCCCAACCTGCGTCCGCAGGAGTTCATCACCAGCATGACCTGGCAGCCGCCCGAGAAGCACGAGGAGGCCGCCCAGCTCGCCGACGCGCTGGCTGAACAGTACGACGTTCACTCGCGCACGAGCTGCACCACATGCCACCGCTGAAGTCCAAGCTCGACGGAGCCCCCATGAAGGACACCCCTACTTCCTTCGCCCTGCCGGTCGTCTCCGACAAGGCCGAGGCCGCTCACGACCACGACCACAACGACGTCGTGGGTGAGGCGCTCGATCACGCCGCCGCGCACTCCGTGCAGTCCGAGGGCGCCTACGGAAAGACGTACTGGCGCAGCCTCGAGGAGAGGCTCGGCCAGCCCGAGTACCTCGAGGAGACCCGCCCCGAGTTCCCCGTGGGCGCGGACCTGGCGCCCACCGGCGTGGCCCGCCGCGAGTTCATGCAGCTGCTGGGCGCCTCGCTGGCCCTGGCCGGCGCCACCGCCTGCTCCACCCGTCCGGTGGACGAGCGCATGGTGCCCTACACCCGCACGCCTCCCGAGATGGTGCCGGGCAATCCCCTGCACTACGCCTCGGGCATGACGTTCGGGGGCCACACCTCCGGTCTGCTCATCACCGCGCGTGAGGGCCGCCCCATCAAGGTGGAGGGCAACCCGCAGCACCCCGTCAACCTGGGCGCCGCCGGTACCTTCGAGCAGGCCTTCCTGCTCTCCCTGTACGATCCCCAGCGCGCCCGCGTGCTGCGCTACCGCAAGGAGCCGCGCTCGCTGCGCACCTTCGGTGAGGACATCGGCACGTTCATCGCCAAGGCGGCGCAGGAGAACGGTGGAGCGCGCGTGCGCTTCCTCACCGAGCCCAACGCCTCCCCGGTGCACGGCGATCTGCGCGCGCGCATCCAGTCGCGCCTGCCCAACGCGAAGTTCGTCACCTACACGTCCGTCACCCAGGATCCGGCCAACGAGGGCACCAACGCGGTGTTCGGCACGCCGGCCACCCCGGTGTACGACTTCACGAAGGCGAACATCGTCGTCTCGCTCGACGCCGACTTCCTGGAGAGCCGTCCGGCCAACCTCGCCTACGCCCGTGCCTTCGCCCGCCGGCGTGACCCGGCCGAGGGCAGCCTCAACCGCCTCTACGTCGCCGAGCCGCGCTACAGCCTCACCGGCGGCATGGCGGACCACCGTCTGCGCGCGAAGTCCCAGGAAGTGCTCGCCATCGCCGCCGCCATCGCCTCGCGCGTGGGTGGAACGGCCGCGGGTCTGGGTGCCGCCGCCTCCGCGAAGGCCCAGCTGAACGCCGCCCACCAGAAGTGGGTGGACGCCGTCGCCGCCGACCTGCGCGGCTCCGCTGGCCGCAGCCTGGTGGTGGCCGGTGAGCGTCAGCCCGCCGCGGTGCACGCCCTGGCCGCCGCCATCAACGCGGCGCTCGACAACGTGGGCCAGACGGTCCGCTACGTGGCCCCGGTGGTCACCGAGAACACCCAGGCCTCCGGCCTCCGCCCGCTGGTGGAGGAGCTGAACAACGGTGGCGTGGACGTGCTCGTCATCACCTCCTGGAACCCCGTCTACAGCACCCCGGCGGACCTGGGGCTGCGCAAGGCGCTGAGCCCGGAGAACCCCAACCGCAACAAGGTCACCGTCGTCTACACCTCGCTCTTCGAGGACGAGACGAGCGCGTACGCCGACTGGTTCATCCCGGCCGCGCACGAGCTGGAGGCCTGGAGCGATGGCCGCTCCGCCGATGGCACGGTCACCGTCGTGCAGCCGCTCATCCAGCCGCTCTACAACGGCGTGCCCACCTCGGAGCTGCTCGCCCTCTTCCTGGGTGAGCCGTACCGCAGCAGCTACCAGATCATCCGCGACTTCTGGCGCGGCCGCTCCGCCGCCATCGCGGACTTCGAGACGGCCTGGGAGACGTGGGTGTCCGTGGGCATCGTGCCGGACACGGCCTCGCCCGCCGTCACCGCCGCGCCCAACCCGGACGCCGCCCGCGCCGTGGTGGAGGGCTACACCCCGCCCGCTTCCGGCGGCCTCGAGGTGAACTTCGTCACGGACTACAAGGTCTTCGACGGCCAGTTCGCCAACATGTCCTGGCTGCAGGAGCTGCCGGACCCCATCTCGAAGATCACCTGGGACAACGCGGCCTACGTCAGCCCGGCCACCGCCGAGGCGGAGAAGTTGCAGCCCGGTGACAAGGTCAAGCTCACCACGCGCACCGGCTCGCTCGAGGTTCCGGTGTGGATCATCCCCGGCATCGCCGATGGGGTGGTCGTCCTCCCGCTGGGCTACGGCCGCACGGGTCTGTTCGAGACGGTGGCCAAGGAGGTGGGCTTCAACGCCAACCTCGTGCGCAGCGTGGACGCGCCCTGGTTCGAGGGTGGTGCCAAGCTGGAGAAGGTGAAGGCCACGCACAAGTTCGCCCTCACCCAGAGCCACTGGCGCACCGAGGGCCGCCCCATCGCCCTGGACATGCCGGTGGAGCAGTTCCGGCACGAGCAGGAGCAGGAGAAGAAGAACGCGAGCCCCTTGCTGTTCCGCGTTCGCGGCGACGTCGAGAAGGCCAACCTCATGCCGGATTTCAAGTATGAGGACTACAAGTGGGCGATGGCCATTGACCTCGCCCGCTGCACCGGCTGCGCCGCGTGCGTGGTGGCCTGCCAGTCGGAGAACAACATCCCCGTCGTGGGCAAGGAGCAGGTCTCCCGCAGCCGCGAGATGCAGTGGCTGCGCATCGACCGGTACTTCTCCGGCCAGGAGCTGCACGACCCGGAGATGGTCATGCAGCCGGTCGCCTGCGTGCACTGCGAGAAGGCGCCCTGCGAGTACGTGTGCCCGGTGAACGCCACCGTCCACTCGGACGAGGGCCTCAACGACATGGTGTACAACCGCTGCGTCGGCACGCGGTACTGCTCCAACAACTGCCCGTACAAGGTGCGCCGCTTCAACTACCTGCACTACACGGCGGACAAGACGCCCACGCAGAAGATGCAGATGAACCCGGACGTCACGGTGCGCAACCGCGGCGTCATGGAGAAGTGCACCTACTGCGTGCAGCGCATCGAGCGCGTCCGCATCAAGGCGCGCGTGGAGAAGCGGCCCATCTTCGAGAAGGAGCTGCAGACCGCCTGCCAGCAGACGTGCCCCACCGAGGCCATCGTGTTCGGCACCCTGAGCGATCCCAACGCCCAGGTGACGAAGCACCACAACGACGAGCGCGCCTACAAGCTGCTGAACGAGCTGGGCACCAAGCCTCGCACCGCCCACCTCATCCGTCTGCGCAATCCCAATCCCGCCCTCGCTGCCGCCAAGCCCACCGGCGGCTCGCACGAAGGAGGCCACTGAGCCATGGCCGAGACCGCTGCTCATACCGCCGCTTCGCTCGATCCGCTCGAGCCGCGGCCCCTCGTCGCGCCGCACCACGACGACAAATCCCTCAACGACACGTTGCTCGATCACGTGTGGGCCAAGCCCGGTAAGGGCTGGTTCATGCTGTTCGGCCTGGCGCTCGCCGCGCTCGGTCTGCTCGTCCTGGGTGTGACCGTCACCCTGGCCCGCGGCATCGGCATGTGGGGCAACAACCAGCCCAACGGCTGGGCCTTCGACATCGTCAACTTCGTCTGGTGGGTCGGTATCGGCCACGCCGGTACGCTCATCTCCGCCATCCTCCTGCTCTTCCAGCAGAAGTGGCGCACGAGCATCAACCGCTTCGCCGAGGCCATGACGCTCTTCGCCGTGTGCTGCGCGGGTCTCTTCCCGCTGCTGCACACGGGCCGTCCCTGGTTCGCCTTCTGGCTCTTCCCCTACCCCTCCACCCTCGGCGCCTGGCCGCAGTTCCGCTCGCCGCTGGTGTGGGACGTGTTCGCCATCTCCACGTACCTCACCGTGTCCGCCCTCTTCTGGTACGTGGGTCTCATCCCCGACCTGGCGGCCCTGCGTGACTCGTCCAAGGGCAAGCTGCAGCGCACCATCTACGGCCTGTTCGCCCTCGGCTGGCGCGGCTCCGGCCGTCACTGGCACAACTACAAGATCGGCTACCTGCTGCTGGCCGGTATCTCCACCCCGCTCGTGGTCAGCGTGCACACGATCGTGTCCTTCGACTTCGCCACCTCGCTCATCCCCGGCTGGCACGCCACCATTTTCCCGCCCTACTTCGTGGCCGGCGCCGTGTTCAGCGGCTTCGCGATGGTGATCACCCTCATGGTGCCCGCCCGCAAGTACCTCAAGCTCCGGGACGTCATCACCGACCGCCACCTTGAGAACATGAACAAGGTGATTCTGGCGACGGGCCTCATCGTCTCCTACGGCTACCTGATGGAGCACTTCATCGCCTGGTACTCCGGCAGCGAGTTCGAGATCTGGACCTTCTACGTGAACCGCGCCCGCGGTCCGTACGCCGGGGTGTACTGGCTGATGATCGCCTGCAACGTCATCACCCCGAACATCTTCTGGTTCAAGAAGTGCCGGACCAGCATCCCCATCATGTGGGTGGCGTCCATCCTGGTGAACATCGGCATGTGGTGCGAGCGCTTCATCATCATCGTGACGTCGCTGACGCAGGACTTCCTGCCGTCCTCGTGGGACCTGTACAGCCCGACCTGGGTGGACTGGTCCATCTACGTGGGCACCCTGGGCCTCTTCAGCACGCTGTTCCTCCTGTTCCTCAAGTTCGTCCCCGCGGTCGCGGTGAGCGAGGTGAAGGAGCTCCAGCTGGAGCTCAAGCACGCCGCCCACCACGCCGCTCATGGCGCGGAGACTGGCGCCGCCGGGACCCTCACCCACGGAGCGCACTGAACCATGTCCGCCGAAACCAAGGTTCTGGATAGCTGGGTGCTGGCCGAGTTCGCCACTCCCGACGCCCTGGTGGATGCCACCCGGCAGATGCGGGAGAAGGGCTACCAAGGCATGGACACCTACTCGCCCTACCCGCTGCACGGTGGGTCAGAGGCGCTGGGCCTGCCGCCCTCGCGCGTCCCCTTCATCGCCCTGGGTGGCGCACTGACGGGCATCGTCACCGCGCTCGCCTTCCAGACGTACATGAACACCATCGACTACCCGCTCAACATCGGTGGTCGTCCGACGTTCAGCCTCCCGGCCTGGGTGCCCATCACCTTCGAGCTGTCGGTGCTGCTGACCGCGTTCGGTATCTTCTTCGGTCTGCTGGGGCTCAGCCGCCTGCCCCAGCCGTACCACCCGGTCTTCGAGAGCGAGGAGTTCCGCAGCGCGTCCACGCACGGCTACTGGCTGAGCGTGCCCACCGCGGAAACCACCGTGAAGCCCGACGACATCAAGAACCAGCTCACGTCCCTGGGTGCCACCCATGTGACCGTGGTCACGGGAGAGAAGGAATGAAGTGGCTCATCCCCGCGGCCGGGCTCGCCCTGGCCGGCTGCAACGTCCCGTCCGAGTTCCTCCAGCGCATGGAGGCTCAGGCCAAGTACGAGTACTACGAGACGAGTGAGTTCTGGGCGGATGGCAGGGCCATGCGCGTCCCGCCCGAGGGCACCATCCCGCGCGAGCGCCCGGTGGGTAACCCCGGCATGAGCACCGGCCGTGTCAACGGCGCGCTCGTCTCCGGCATCCCGCTCGAGCTCAACCGCGAGGTGCTCGAGCTGGGCCAGAAGAAGTACAACATCGTCTGCTCGCAGTGCCACGGCCGGCTCGGTGACGGCAACAGCGTGGTGGCCGAGAACATGGCCCTGCGCCTGCCTCCGTCCCTGCTCGAGCTCGCCAACAAGCCGGACGGTCACTTCTATGTCGCCATCAACGAGGGCTACGGCGTGATGCCGTCCTTCTCGGGCGAGCTCGACACCAAGGAGCGCTGGGCCGTCGTGGCCTATGTCCGTGCGCTCCAGCGCGCCCGCAACAGCCAGGTGGGCGGCCAGCCCCTTCCGCAGGAGAACCGGTGATGATTGCCGTGGATCGTTTCAACGGCGGCTCCAAGACGATGACCCTGGCGGGTGCCGTGGGTGTCGTCGGCCTGGTGCTGACCGCCGTGGGGTTCTTCACCGCCCCCCAACCGACGATGTTCAGCTACCTGTTCGGCTTCACCTACTGGCTGGGCATCTCCGTGGCCGCCATCATCATGGTGGCCATCTTCCACACCGCCAAGGCCAAGTGGATCACCATCCTGCGCCGCACGATGGAGACCATGGGCTCCAGCGTGTTCGTGTTCGCGCTGCTGGTCATCCCCCTGTTGCTCGGAGCGAAGTACATCTTCCCCTGGGTGAACCACGGCGAGGGCTGGGTGTTCCCCGGCACCGACGGCGTGACGTTCACCCCGGTGGAGTTGCACCACCTGCACCACAAGGCGCCCTACCTCAACCTGCCCTTCCTGTACGTGCGGCAGGCCATCTACTTCGCGGTGTGGATCTTCGTGTCCTGGCGGCTGCGCAGCTGGAGCATGGAGCAGGACACCACGGGCGCCCTGGAGCTCACCGTCAAGCAGCGCCGCTTCTCCCCCGGCTCGCTCCCGTTCCTTGCGCTGACCATTACTTTTGCTGGTTTCGACTGGCTGATGACGCTCACGCCGCTCTGGCAGTCCACCATCTTCGGCGTCTATTACTTCGCCGGAAGCTTCCTGGCCGCCTTCTGCGTGCTGACGATCGCCACGGTGAACGCCCAGGGCAAGGACGAGTACGGGACCTTGGTGACGACGGCGCACTACCACAACCTGGGTAAGCTCCTGCTGGCCTTCACGGCCTTCTGGGCCTACATCGCCTTCTCCCAGTTCCTCCTCATCTGGGTCGCCAACATCCCGGAGGAGGCCGGCTGGTTCAAGCTGCGCATCGAGGGTGCGTGGAAGCCGCTGTCCATCTCGCTCTTCGTGATGGGCTTCGCGGTGCCCTTCTTCACCCTGCTGTCGCGCAACCTGAAGCTCAAGCCGCGGCTGCTCGCCGTGGTGGCCGTCTACCTGCTCATCATGCACGCGGTGGACCTGTACTGGCTCATCTGGCCGGCGTACTCGCCGCAGGGCCCGTCGTTCCACTGGACGCTCATCACCTCCTTCATCGGTGTGGGTGGACTGGCGGTGGCCGCGGCCATGTGGCAGGCCCGGGGCCGGTACACGCTGCCCGTGAAGGATCCCTACATCTCGGAGTCCCTGAGGTACGTGCAGCCATGAAGAAGACCGAGTCGGAGCTCGAGTCGCGCGTCATCCGTGGCGCGCATGGCGTGGCCGCCGAGGAAGACCACATCGGCACCGCGAAGGTCATCCAGGTGGGCGTGGTGTCCCTCGTCATCTTCATCGTCGGTGGGATCTGGGCCTGGCGCCTCCAGGTGGCGACGACGCAGGAGTTCGTCCCCGAGGGCCCGGCGCCCATCCCCGCCCTCATCACGCCGGACAAGGACGGCAGGACGGCGTACGAGGTTGGCATCGTGAACCAGCGCCTGTTCCAGCAGGACACGCACGCCGAGGAGAAGATCGCCTCCCAGCAGAAGGCGCTGGAGAGCGGCTGGGCGGACGAGCCCGGCGTGGTGGCCCGTCCCACCATCTCCGCGGCGATGGACCAGGTCATCTCCGAGCAGGCCGCCACCCGGCAGCAACAGCAGGCCCCCACCCCCACGCCGCAGCCGGCGCCCCAGCAGCCGTAGTTTCGCGGTAGAAGAAGAAGCGCGATGTACACCCCCACTTCTCCCCTCTCTGTCCGCGCCACGATGGCGGCCCTGCTCCTGGCGCTCTGCGCCGGGCAGCCGGCGTACGCCCTCCCGGGCGGTGGCAAGGTCCCCAAGAGCATCGTCGACGCCCAGTCGGATGCCCCGCCGCAGGTGCGCGGGGTGGACGTCGAGGAGCACCTCGGGGACCTGGCTCCGCTGGAGGCCCAGTTCACCGACGCCACCGGCAAGGCGGTGCGCCTGCGGGACGTGCTGCCGCGGACGCGGCCGGTGCTGCTCACGCTCGTGTATTACAACTGCCCCCTGCTCTGTAACCTCGTCATCAACGAGCAGATCCGCACCATGCGGGAGCTGGGGCTCGAGCTGGGCAAGGACTACGAAGCGGTCACGGTCAGCATCGACCCGAAGGACACCCCGGCGCAGAGCCACGAGCGGCGCCGGAAGCACCTTCAGTCCATGGGCCTGCCGGAGACGGCGCCCTGGCACTTCCTCACCGGCACCGAGGAGAACATCCACCAGCTCGCGAACACGGTGGGCTTCAAATACACCTACGACACGAGCACCCAGCAGTACGTACACCCGGCTGTGTTGATGGTACTTACCCCCGAGGGGTCCATCTCGCGCTACCTGTACGGCACGTCCTTCCCCGCGAAGGACATGAAGCTGGCCCTGCTGGAGGCGGCCGGTGGCCGCGTGGGCACCAGCTTCGACCGCATCGTCCTCACCTGCTTCAAGTATGACACCGCCACCCGGCGGTACGGCTTCTACATCTTTGGATTCCTCCGGATAGGCGCGCTCATGGTCTTTGGCGCGCTCGCTACCATGCTCGCCTACTACTGGAGGCGTGAGCTGAAGAAAGGCGCAGCAGCATGAACGAGTTGCTGAACAACATCCTGTTCCTCCCGGAGCAGGCGTCGACCTTCGCGGAGCGGGTAGACAACCTGCACTACTTCGTCGTCTCCGTGACGATGCTGAGCTCACTCGTGGTGGGCACGGCGGCGATCTTCTTCTTCTTCCGCTACCGCAAGCGCAAGCCGAACCAGACGACGGAGTACGTCGTCCCGTCGGTGAAGACGGAGTTCCTCTTCGTCTCGCTGCCGCTGTTCTTCTTCCTCACCTGGTTCGTCATCGGCTTCCGGGACTTCGTCTTCGTCTCCACTCCGCCCAAGGACGCCATGGACGTCTACGTCATGGGCAAGCAGTGGATGTGGAAGTTCTCCTACCCGGAGGGCCCCAACGGCGTGAACGTGCTGCACGTGCCGGCCAACCGCCCGGTGCGTCTGCTCATCACCTCGCGTGACGTGCTCCACTCCTTCTTCGTGCCGGCCTTCCGCATCAAGATGGATGCGGTTCCGGGCCGCTACACGCAGACCTGGTTCGAGGCCACCAAGCCCGGCACGTACCAGATTCTGTGCACCGAGTACTGCGGCCTGTCTCACTCCAAGATGCTGGGAGAGGTGGTTGTCCTCTCGGCCGAGGAGTGGGACGCGTGGGTGAAGGAGCAGCGCAAGGGCGCGCTGCAGAACCGCCAGGACGCGCTGGCGGACCTGAGCCTCGAGCCGCACCCGGCCCGCATGGCGGAGCAGGGCCAGAAGGTGGCCGCCGAGGTGGGCTGCTTCAAGTGCCACACCGTCAACGGCGAGCCGCACATCGGGCCCACCTTCCTGGGCATGTACGGCCGCGCCGAGACGCTGGACAACGGCCGCGACATCCGCGTGGACGAGGCGTGGATCACCCAGTCGATGATGGACCCGGGTGCCCACCTCGTGGCCGGCTACCCCAACGTCATGCCCACCTTCCAGGGCAAGCTGACGGGGCCCCAGACGGCGGCCATCGTCGAGTACATCAAGACCCTGCGCACCCCGGACATCCGCACCGGCGCTTCTCAAGGACCGACCTATGAGCCCATCCAGTAGCATCGCAGCCGAGCCGGGCGCCGTGCCCGCGCCGGATGAGCATCACGAGCATCACCCGAGCTACCTGGTCGACGGCACCACGGTGAAGTCGTGGCTGCTGACCCTCGACCACAAGCGCATCGGGGTCATGTACCTCATCTGGGTCCTGCTCTTCTTCCTCATCGGCGGCATCTACGCGCTGGTGGTCCGTCTGGAGCTGCTGACTCCGGGCCCGACCCTTATCGACGCGATGACGTACAACCGCGCCTTCACCATGCACGGCGTGGTGATGATCTTCCTGTTCATGATTCCGGCCATCCCGGGCGCCTTCGGCAACTTCATGCTGCCGCTGATGCTGGGCGCCAAGGACGTGGCCTTCCCGAAGCTGAACCTGCTGTCGCTCTACCTGCTGCTGACGGGCGCGGTCATCGCCATCTGGGGAATGATCAACGGCGGCATGGACACGGGCTGGACGTTCTACACCCCGTACAGCACGCACACGACGACGACGGTGGCGCCCATCCTGTTCGGCGCGTTCATCATCGGCTTCAGCTCCATCGCCACGGGCCTCAACTTCATCGTCACCACGCACACCATGCGGGCGCCGGGCATCACCTGGTGGAAGATGCCCCTGTTCGTGTGGGCCATGTACGCCACGGCGTGCATCCAGGTGCTGGCCACGCCGGTGCTCGGCCTGGTGCTCCTGCTGGTGGTGGGTGAGCACATCTTCCACTTCGGCATCTTCGACCCGGCGCAGGGCGGAGACCCGGTGCTCTTCCAGCACCTGTTCTGGTTCTACTCGCACCCCGCCGTGTACATCATGGTGCTGCCGGCCTTCGGCGTGATGTCCGAGGTGGTGGCCGCCTTCAGCCGCAAGAACATCTTCGGCTACCGCGCGGTGGCGTTCTCGTCGCTGGGCATCGCCTTCGTGGGATTCTTCGCGTGGGGCCACCACATGTTCGTGTCCGGCCAGTCCACGTTCAACGCGGGCGTGTTCGCGGTGCTGACCATGCTGGTGGGCGTGTTCACCGCCATCAAGGTCTTCAACTGGGTGGGCACCGTCTACAAGGGCGCGGTCGACTTCAAGACGCCCTTCGCCTACTTCTGCGGCTTCCTGTACTTCACCGTGTTCGGCGGCATGACGGGCGTGGCGTTCGCCACGGCGTCGCTGGACGTGCCCTGGCACGACACCTACTTCGTGGTGGCGCACTTCCACTTCATCATGGTGGGCGCGACCATCATGGCCTTCATGGCGGCCATCCACTACTGGTTCCCGAAGATGTTCGGGAAGATGTACCACGAGGGGTGGGGCCTGGTGTCCGCGGCGCTCATCATCCTGGGCTTCAACGCCACGTTCATCCCGCAGTTCCTCCTGGGCAACGCGGGCATGCCGCGGCGCTACTACGAGTACCCGGAGCGCTTCCAGACGCTGAACGTGGCCTCCACGGCCGGCGCCTCGCTGCTGGCGTTCGGCTTCCTCATCAGCGCCATCTACCTGACGTACGCGCTGGTGTACGGCCGCCGCGCCGCCTCCAACCCGTGGCGCAGCCGCGGCTACGAGTGGATGACCGAGTCTCCGCCTCCGACGCACAACTTCGTGGGTCCGCAGCCCACGTACTCCGAGGAGCCCCACTTCTACGTGGAGCCCAAGAAGGCCGAGGTGCCCGATGCAGTCTAGTTCCGCCACTGCCGGCGCGGCCGGCGTGACCTACCGGCCCCAGGTGGCCGCGCACTTCGCCTCGCTCGAGGTGCAGAACCACGCGGCCCGGCTCGGCATGTGGCTGTTCCTGGCCACGGAAATCCTGCTGTTCGCCGGCCTGTTCGTCATCTACGCGAACTACCGCTTCCTCTTCCCGGAGGCGTTCGCGCTGGCCAGCCGTGAGCTGAACCTGCCGATGGGCACCTTCAACACCCTGCTGCTCATCACCTCGTCGTTCACCGCCGCCATGGCGGTGCACTACGCCAAGGAGGGGGAGAACAAGAAGGTGGTGTGGATGTTCGTGCTCACCATCCTCATGGCCATCGGCTTCCTCGTGGTGAAGTACTTCGAGTACGAGCACAAGTTCCACGAGCACCAGCTCCCCGGCCCCTACTACGCCTTCCCGGGCCTCACCCTGCCGGGCGCCTCCGCCTACTTCACCATCTACTTCCTCTCCACGGGCCTGCATGCCTTCCACGTCATCATCGGCATGATCGTGCTGGGGTGGGTGACCCTCAAGGCGATGAGGAACGAGTTCAGCCACCACAACTACACGGCGGTCGAGCTGGGCAGCATGTACTGGCACCTGGTGGACCTGGTGTGGATCTTCCTCTTCCCCATGCTGTACCTCATCTAAGGGAGCGCTCCTCTCATGTCCGCCATGGCCAATGAGTCGTTCAAGGAAGACCGGGAGATGCGCCAGGAGCACCACTCCGGACCCGGCAAGTACGTCGTGATCTGGCTCGCCCTGCTGGCGCTCACCGGCCTCACGGTGTACACGGGCAAGATGCACATCGAGACGGGTGCACTGGCGCTCGCGCTGGTGATCGCCTCGGTGAAGGGCGCCCTCGTGGCGCTGTACTTCATGCACCTGGCCGAGCACCAGGGCGCCAGCCGGGTGGTGTTCGTCACCTCCATGCTGTTCGTGGTGCTGCTGCTGCTCTTCACCCTCTTCGACATCGGCACCCGCTTCCGCCCCACCCTGCCGTCCGCATCCACGCCGGAGGAGTGGCCCGTGTCCACGCCCGGCCAGTCCGGCCGCTACGGTGGGGGGCTGAAGGCCCCGGGCACCAACCCGAAGTAGGTTCGTCTCCGGGATGTACCCCACGCGGCGCCGCGGCTCATCGCCCGGCGCCGCGTTCCATTTGCGGGCGCCGTGTGCGACACCCTCACCCCGACCCTCTCCCAGAGGGAGAGGGGGAGTTGACGCATGCACCTGGTTGCCGCCACCGAAGAACAGATGGTCCAACGCGACGCCCTCACCTACTCCGAGTGGGGCAAGCTCCTTTCCCCCGAGGAGTACGCCACCCGGGAGAACCGGCTGCGCGCCCACCCCTGGTCCCGCTCGGGCATGCGCACCTGGTTGTTGTGCGCCGAGGACGGCGGCGTGCTCGCCTCCTGCGAGACGTTCCGCACCGGCAGCTTCCTGCGCACCGATGGGGGCTCACTCGCCCCGGGCGACAGCTTCGCCATCGCCAGCGTCTTCACCGAGGAGCGGCTGCGCGGCCACGGGTACGCCACCCGCCTGATGGACCTGCTCGCCGCCGAGCTGGAGCGCCAGCCTCGCGCCCACGCCGCCCTCCTCTTCTCCGACGTGGGCCCCCGCATCTACGCGCGCTCGGGCTACCAGGCACTGCCCGCCTGGGACTGGCACCTGTCCCCCACTCCCGGAGACCCCGCCGGGCCCGTGGACTCGCTCCTGCGCGAGGACAAGCTCGCCACGGCCCTCGGCCGCCTGCGCCACCCCGACGTGCCCTTCTTCTTCTGGCCCACGCCCGCCCAGCTCGACTGGCACCTGGAGCGCGGCCGCATCTACGCCAGGCACCTCGGCTGCTCCCTCCCCGCCTCCGCCGGCGCCACCGCGGGCGCTTCCACCATCCTCTGGGGACTCGTGGGCCGGAGCGCCGAGCTGACGGTGCTGATGCTCGATGCGCGCTCCACTTCCGAGGCCTGGGCCCTCCTGCAGGCCGCCCGGCGCGAGGCCTCCCGCTCCGGCCTCTCCCGCGTGGTCCTCTGGGAGGAGCCCTCCCATGCCCCCCTCCTTCCCCTCCTCAAGGGCGGGGGCACCACCCGCTTGGCCCGTGACGGCTCGCTGCCCATGGTGCGGCCCCTCCGCCCCGGGGTGCCCGTCACCCCCCTCCTCCCGGCCCCCCGTGGGCTCTGGGTGTGAGGAACCGCTAGGATGCGCCCATGGCCGAGCGCACCCGCATCATCGAGGGCAATTGGAACTGCACCTCCTGCGATACCCGGAACATCCTCGCGCGGCACCGCAGTTGCCCCAACTGCAACAACCCGCGCGAGGAGACGGGCCAGGAGTCCGAGTTCGACTTCGGTGAGGTGGATGACGCCACCGGCAAGTCTCTGCGCGAGGACGTCACCGACGAGAAGGCCCTCTCCGCCGCCCACGCCGGGGCCGACTGGTTCTGCGACTACTGCTCCGCCTCCAACCGCGGCGACTCCCCCATCTGCCGCAACTGCCGCGCCGAGCGCTCCTCCACCTCGCGCGCCCTCTCCGAGGGAGACGAGGAGCCCATCGAGGCACCCCGCTCCCGCCGCCCGCCCTCCGTGCCTCCCCCTCCGGCGGCGGCCCCGGGCTCCGGACGCAAGTGGCTCTACGTGGGGGTCGGCCTCCTCACCGTCATCGGCTCCTGCATGTTCTGGGGCTCGCGCACCCACGGCGTCACCGGCCAGGTCACCACCACCGAGTGGACGCGCACCGTGCACCGCGAAACCTTCCAGCGCGTGTCCCGCGAGGGCTGGCGCAGCGACCTGAGCACCCGCGCCTCCCGCATGCCGGTGAATGGCTCGGGCGAGGTGGCCGGCGTGGAGAACATCCGCAGTTGCTTCCCCCGCCAGCGCGGCACCCGCCAGGTGGCCGATGGCACCGAGCGCGTGTGCACCACCAAGACGCGCCGGGAGCAGTGCGGCACCACGGAGAAGTGCACCCGCAAGAAGATGGGCAACGGCTACATGAAGGAGACCTGCAAGGACGAGCCCAAGTACTGCAGCAAGTCCTACCAGGACTGCGACATGCGCACGCGCTACCGCTCCGAGCCCGTCTTCGACGTGAGCTGCACCTACGACACCTACGTCTGGCAGCCGATGGACAAGAAGGTGGAGTCCGACCGCGACTGCGTCCCCCGCTGGCCCACGCTCGCGCAGGGCGCCCTGGACCGGCTGCGCCGCGAGGAGAAGTACGCCGTGCGCATCGGCTACGAGGACGGCGACTCCAAGGAGCACGTGCACGAGCCCAAGAGCGAGGCCGAGTTCCTCACCTGGAAGAAGGGCCAGTCCGTCCCCCTCGAGGTGAACAACTTCGGCTCGGCCAACATCCTGGCCGGCGATGCCGTGCACTGAGCACCTCCCATGTCCATGGAATGCACCCGTTGTGGCGCCTGCTGCGTGGCGCCGGACATCGCCGCCCTCGACAAGCCCCTGGGCGTGCGCTGCCCCCACCTCACCGCCGGCAACCTCTGCTCCGTGTATGACCGGCGCCCCGACGTCTGCCGCTCCTACCAGGCCGACGACGTCTGCCGCCTCATCGACGCCCCCACCCTCGAGGAGCGCGTGGGCAAGTACCTCGCCCTCTTCCAGCTGACGGACGAGGCCCGGGTCATCCGCGAACACGGCTGTTCCTCCATGCGCAAGGCCCGCCACGGGTGATATCCCCCCGCCCGTGTCCTTCCTGCCCACCGAGCCCTTCGCCCCCGCGCGCGGCCTCGCCTCGCCCCACGCGCAGACCATCTTCGCCTCGCTCGTGCGTCCCACGCACACCCCGCCCCTGAAGCGCGAGCGCTGGGAGCTGCCCGACGGAGACTTCGTCGATCTCGACTCCTTCGACGGCCCCCAGGGCGCCCCCCATGTGGTGACGCTTCACGGCCTGGAGGGCTCCTCGCGCTCCGGCTACATCACCGCCATCCTCCGCGGCGCCGCCGAGCGTGGCTGGGGCGCCACCGCCATCAACTTCCGCTCCTGCAGCGGCGAGCCCAACCGCCTCGCCCGCTCCTACCACTCGGGCGACATCGGCGACGCGCTCTCCGTCATCAAACACCTGCGCGCGCGCGTCACCGGCCCGCTCTTCGCCGCGGGCTTCTCCCTGGGCGCCAACGTGCTGCTGCGGCTCATGGAGGAGACGGGAGACAACTCGCTCGTGGACGCCGCCGCCGCGGTGAGCGCTCCCTTCGACCTGGGCGTCTGCGCCGACACGCTCGACGGGCCCGGCCCCTTCCAGCTCCTCTACCGCGAGCGCTTCCTCCGCACCCTCAAGAGCAAGGCGCGCGAGAAGCTCCGCCGCTTCCCCGGTGTCTTCGACGGCGCCGCCATGGAGCGCGCCCGCACCATCCGCGGCTTCGACGACGCCGTCACCGCCCCGCTCCACGGCTTCCGCGACGCCGTCCACTACTACGCCGAGGCCTCCTCGGGTCCGCGCCTCCACGCCATCCGCCGCCCCACCCTGCTGCTGAGCGCCAAGGATGACCCGATGATTCCCCCCTCCACCCACCCCCGGGACGTGGAGAGCAACCCCGCGCTGCACGCCGTCGTCACCGAGCGCGGCGGCCACGTGGGCTTCGTCGCCGGCAGCCCCTTCTCCCCGTCCTACTGGGGCGAGGCCCAGGTGCTGGCCTTCTTCTCCTCCCGCAATGCGAACACCCGGCCGGTGTGACCCGGCCGGGCTTCCACACAGGGCGACCCCTCGCCCTCCCCACCCCACCTACCCCGCGACGGGCGGTCCATCCGCCCCCAACCCCAGCACCACCGCCCCGTCGCGAGGCCCCCCACGGTACCGCCCACCCCACCCCGTCCAACCCCGTCCTGCAGCACCGCCCCGTCCTGCGCATGGAGGCATGAGCACACGCCGTGCCGACGCCTCCGCACGGACTCGCTCCTCGTGATTCCAGGGGGTTGGGAAACCGTCCCGCGCATGGGACGACGAAGGGGGACTCGGGGGCCGGAAAAAACTCCGTGGAGAGGGAAAATCCTTTCCCAACCGCACTACAACCCCGCCATGAGCCTTCCCCCCTGCGGCCTGTACCGCACCCGCCAAGCGCTCGGCACGCACATCCCCGCCGGCCGGCTCGTCTACTTCCACAACCATGGCGACCCGGGCCCCGGCCTCTACCTGCCCAGCGGCTGGGCAGCCAACCGGGCTCGCTGGCACTCGCGCGGCACGACGCTGCCGGATGCCTCCTGGGCCGAGCACCTCGAGCCCCTGCCTCCCGAGGGCCTCTATCGCGTCCTCGTGACCTTCCCCTGCTGCGCCCAGCGCTGCCGCACCTTCGAGCCGGAGCAGCTCGTCCAGCTCGGCTACAACGGCGAGGCACAGCCCCTGCTCTTCCTCCCCGAGTGGTCCGAGCAGGGCCTCGGCCTCCCCACCTCCGGCACCCGCGTGGAGCGCGAGTACCTGGAGCGGCTCGCCCCACTGAAGGTCGCCCACGGTGAGTCCGCTCCGCCCGCGGGAGACGGTCTGCTGCACTGACACCGGCGCCCGGCGGCGCGCGGCTCAGGCCTCGCCGGTAGGCGGCCGCAGCATCCGCAACAGGTGCTGGGCGAGCAGATCTTGCGTGGCCCGCTGCAACTCACTGAGCAGCAGGTGGAGGCCCTCGGCCGAGCCGTCCCGCACGTCGCGCACCCGCTCCTCGCTGCCGTCGAAGACGCGCAGGCGTCCGGGCACCAGGGTGATGAGCGGCTGACGCGGGTAGCGCCGCTTGAGCAGCCCCAGCATCAGGGGGTGGTCCTCGTCCGGCCGCCGCGCGTCCACCACCACCAGAGCCGGCTCCTCGTCGGCGATGGAGTCCAGCGCCTCGTCCGCATCCGACATGGCGGCGACGGACAGGCCCGGCTCCGACAGGAGACGCGAGAGCAGCTCTCGGGAGGGACGGTGCGGGCTGAGGATGACGATGCGGCGCATGGAGATGGATGAAGGGTAGCGCCCTGGAAGGCCCGACGCAGGTGGGAGGAGATTCGAGCCCTCGTTCCCTCGCCAGCACCCCACCTCGGACGGTGGGAACCCACGAGCGCTCCGAGACATATCCAGCAATACCGGGAATGTAAGATTTCTGGCATTGTTGTCGACCGTCAGCCTGTGAAGCCCCTGTAAGATTCCTCTCCGAGCATCCTGCGGACCATGAGTGAGCCAACCTCGAAAGTCATGCTCTGGCGTTGGCTCGGAGATCGGGTTACTCCCGGCTCACTCCCCGTTCCCGACCTGATGGCCACCGAGCTCCACTTCGACTGCGGCACCCTGGTCGCGCCCGCGCTGCCGGAAGACGACACCCTGCGTGCCGTCTTCCAGCGGGACACGCGCACCGGGGTGTACCGGGCGGCGGCGCGGCACTACCGGGACGTGGTGCTGAGGCTGCGAGAGCTGGGCCTGCCCTACGAGGACCGGGCGAAGCGTTTCGAGCCCCTGGAGGTGGGGCTGGCCACGCCCATCGAGCCCTTCCCCCACCAGAAGGCGGCGCTGGAGGCCTGGAGCGGTGCGGGCGGGCGAGGGCTGGTGGAGCTGCCCACGGGCGCGGGCAAGACGTTGCTGGCGGTGCTGGCCATCGCCCGGGTGAAGCGTCCGACCCTGGTGGTCGTCCCCACGTTGGACTTGATGACGCAGTGGCAGGGCGTGCTGTCCAAGCACCTGGGCATGCCGGTGGGGATGCTGGGGGGCGGGGTGAGTGACCGGCAGCCGCTGACGGTGACGACGTACGACTCGGCGGCGATGCAGACGGAGTTCCACGGCAACCGCTTCGGCTTCCTCATCTGCGACGAGTGCCACCACCTGCCGGCGCCCAGCTACCGCTTCATCGCCGAGGGCTCGCTGGCGCCGTACCGGCTGGGCCTCACCGCCACGCTGGAGCGCACCGACGGCGGCGAGCGCGTGTGCGCGGAGCTGCTGGGGCCGCTGGTGCACCGCACGGACATCCGCGAGCTGCAGGGGCGCTACCTGGCCCCCTACGAGGTGCGCCGGGTGGAGGTGCCCCTCACGCCCGAGGAGCAGGCGCGGCATGACGAGGCACGTGCGCGCTACCTCGGCTTCATCCGCCAGCGGGGCATCCGCTTCGACGTGCCGGAGGGCTGGGCGCGCTTCCTCGCGGAGAGCCAGCGCACGGAGGAAGGGCGCGCGGCCTACCGGGGCTACCGCGAGCAGCGCCGCATCGCCCTCACCTCGAGCGCCAAGCAGGACGTGCTGTGGCACATCCTCCTGGAGCACCGCGAGGACCGCGTCATCGTCTTCACCGACGACAACGAGACGGTGTACACGCTGGCGCGGCGGCTGCTCCTGCCCGCGCTGACGCACCACACGCCGGTGCCCGAACGCAAGGCGCTGCTGGCCGCCTTCGCCAGTGGAGAGCTGCCGGTGCTGCTGACCTCGAGGGTCCTCAACGAGGGCGTGGACGTACCGGAGGCGCGGGTGGGCGTGGTCCTCAGCGGCAGTGGCAGCGTGCGCGAGCACGTGCAGCGGCTGGGAAGAATCCTGCGCCAGCGCCCGGGCAAGCGCGCACTGCTGTACGAGGTGTGCTCGGCACAGACGGCCGAGGCCTCCATCAGCGAGCGGCGGCGCCAGCACCGGGCCTACCAGGAAGAGGAGGGCGAGGCGTGCTGACGCGCGAGCTGCACCTCTTCCGCGTGCGCGACGGGAAGCTGCGCCCCTCCTTCGTGAAGCGGGAGGACCTGGCGCTGCGGACCCTGGCCACGGAGCTCATCGCCGAGGTGGCGGCGGGAGCCGGACGCTCGCGCGACGACATCGAGGAGACGCTCGCGCTGCGGGCCGGCGCGCACACACGGCCCAAGGTGGCGCGGGGGCTGGTGAAGCTGCTGGTGGACCGGATGCTCTTCGACGAGCCCTCGGAGGGCATCGCCGAGGCGCGCGCCACGGCCTTCCGCGAAGCGGCCCGGGTGCTGCGCTCACTGCCCTCGGACGCGACGGTGGAGGCCTACGAGGCCCGGCTGTCGGAGGCCTTCCCGCGCCCGCTGCCCGAGCTGCGCGAAGCCCTCTACGCCGACCTTCCAGGTCATCGCAGGTTGCAGGGCTGGGAGGCACTGACGTCCGCGGAGCTGCTGGATCGCTACAACCTGGCGCTGGCACAGGGCCCCCTCTTCGACGCGCGGCGGCTGACGCTGCGGGCGAAGGCACCGGAGCTGCTGCGGGTGCGCAAGGTGCTGCGCTGGCTGAAGTTCTGCCGGCTGGTGGCCGAGGTGCGGCGCGAGGGCGAGGACTGGGTGCTGGAGGTGGAGGGCCCCGGGGCCATGCTCGCGCTCCAGAAGAAGTACGGGCTGCAGCTGGCGAACTTCCTGTCCGTGGTGCCCGTGCTGGAGCGCTGGCAGCTCACCGCCTCCCTGGAGAGCCCCCGGAGGCGGGTGACGCTGGTGCTGGACGACAAGGATCCGCTGGTGTCCCCCCACGGCTCCGCGCTGGGCCACATCCCACCCGAGGTGGCCACGCTGGCCGAGGGCTTCGACGACGCGGACTGGGAGCTGGACCTGCTACCCCTGCCCCGCCACACCGGAGCAGCCGGGTTGTGCGTGCCGGATCTCACGTTCCGTCACAAACAGACGGGACGCGAGGTGGCACTGGAACTCTTCCACGCATGGCATGCGGGCCCGTTGTCGAGGAGAATGGAGGAGCTGCGCTCGCGTCCAGATGCGGGACTGCTGCTGGGGGTGGATCGGGCGCTGGCGAAGGATGTCCAGGAACGCGCGCTGTTGGAGGCACATCCACAAGTGGTGCTCTTCCATGGATTCCCATCGGCGAAGCGGCTGCGCGCGAGGCTCTCACCGTGAGACAGGCTCCCTCCCTACCCGGTCTTCTGCCCCAGATGCGCGGCCACGAGGCTCAGCACCCGGAGCGAGTTGCGATCCAACTGGCGGGCGCGCCGCAGCAGACGGCGCAGCTCCGCGGGCTCACTCGCCTCGGGAGAGGGAGCCGGAGGCGTCCAGGGCAGGGGATTCTCGTTGGTGAGACCCAGGGCCTCGTCCGCGGACAGGCCGAGCACGGCGCACAGCTTGCGAAAAGTGGGAACGCTCGGAAGCATGTTGCCTCGCTCCAGCCGCCCGTACACCTCCGTGGCGATACCTATGCGCTCCGCCACGTCTTCCTGTGTGAGGTTGAGGCGCTGCCGGGCTGCGCGCGCGCTCTCTCCCAACCTGGTTGCGAGCTTTTTTGCCATTGTCCCGGGACCCGAGTGGTTCACCGGTGGCAATATGACTCGGGAGGTTGGTTTCCCAGGACGACTGGGGTAGTATCTACGTCCGAGGACCCGTCACGTTACATACCGGGTCCTGGAGGTCCCGGATGACCGTGGACACCCTGCCCTCCTACCTCTTCGTCGACGAGGATCCCCTGCAGCTCTCCGCGCTGCGACGGCTCCTGCGGGACATGCCGGGCACCAAGCGCCTGGCGACCAGCGGTGAAGAGGCGCTGCGGATGGCGGAAGAAGAACCGCCCTCGGTCGTCATCGCCGCGTACATCCTCCCGGGCATTGACGGGCTGTCCTTGCTGGCCGCCTTGAGGGCCCGCACGCCCCACCTGCTCTGCGGCCTGCATACCACCCAGCTGCCCTCGCGGGACATCATCCCGCCCCACGTCACGGTGCTGCTCAAGCCCTGCCCTCCGGAGCGGCTGCGCGCCTTCCTGATGTCCGGCACCGCCACTCCGAAGTGAGCCCGGGCGGGCGCGTCAGGAGCCCTTCTGCGCGTCCATCTTCTTGCGCAGGCTCAGCGGACGCATGTCCGTCCACACCTGCTTGATGTGCTCGAGGCACTCGGCCTTGGTGCCCGACTTGCCGGCATCCTTCCAGCCGGGGGCGTTCTCCCGGTCGGCCGGCCAGATGGAGTACTGCTCCTCGTGGTTGACCACGACCTTGTACTGCTGGGTGTCCTCGGTATCGCTCATGGCCTCAATTTCACCCGGCGGCCCCCAGGGGGTCAATGTGCGTCTGAGCGACCGGGACGGGGTACCCCCCACCAACCTCCAAGGTTGGGCCGGAAGCGCGGAGGGCCGCGAAACCCTGGGACCTACCAGGTCGGAAACGGGCGGAAAACCAAGATGCACCTGGCAGGTCTTGTCGTGGGCTCACCGGGCACCGCGCGCGCGCGCTCGCGTCCGCACCAGCTCTTCGCTCCGCCGTTGCGTGAACACGCGGGGCCAGGGGGCAAGGGCTGCCCACGACGGAGCAGGGCCACCCCACCCGGGCGAGCCGGGTATAAAAGCGCGCCAAACAGCCCCACGCGAAAGCGAGGAGGTACCGATGAGCAAGGTCGCCGAAAAACCCGTGCCCTCAGAGGGAGTCGAGGTCGTGGGAAAAACGCATACGATTCTTCGGCTCCACGACCTCCTGGACGAGGCACAGAAGTGGGTCACCTTGGTTAGTCCCTACCTCGCTATCGAGAAGCTCCGGGACGTCGAACGGAAGATCCGGAACGCGCTGAGCAGGAAGGTGACCGTCACCCTCGTCATCCGAGCGCGCGATGCACACCAGAACAGCGGGCCTTCAACCAAGGGGCTCGACATGATCAGGCGACTCGTCGAGCAGGGACTCAAGGTGTACGAGGTGCCGGACCTTCACGCCAAGGTGTACGTCTCCGAGCGCCATGCGCTGGTCACCTCGCTCAATCTCCTGGAGTCGTCCTTCAACAACAGCATCGAGATTGGCATATGGGTGCCAGCGGGAAGGACAGAGTACGGGAAGATCCTCGAATTCGTCCGGAAAGAGGTGGCGCCACACGGGCGCCCCCTATCGATGCCCGCGCCCGAGGAAGAGGACGACGACAACCCCTTCTTCGAGGATGAGGAACTCGGCGAGACCGGTCACTGCATCCGCTGCGGAGAGACCCTGGAGTTGAACCCCTCCAAGCCTTATTGCGCTGAGCACTACGCTGTCTGGGCCCGGTACTCCAACCCTGACTACAGGGACAGTTTTTGTCACGGGTGCGGTGACGAATACCCGGCCACGAAGAACAAACCGTTCTGCCGCGATTGCTTCGACGAATACGATGGAGGCATCCCGTTCTGATGCGCCCGTAGCGCACTCCGAGGACCAAACCTCACAGCGCGGCAACGTCCAGCACCTCTTGCCAGTGCGACAGCAACTTCTCGGAAACCGCACGCCTGATGAACTCCTGACAGTCTTCGAGCGTGGTTTCACTCCTCAGCGGCAGCGTTCCGAACATCACGAGCTCTGGCTTGGGAAAAACGGGAGGTTCACCCAGGGTGATATCGGTCGCGCCCGCTCCACGCAAACGCTCCGACAACACCTGCGCGCGCATCCTGCGCTCCGAGCGATAGCCCAGCCAGACCTTGAGGGAACCACCCTCGGTCGAAACAATCGTGGTACCGGCCCACCCGAACGGCTTGCGCTTGCCACTCGCGAATAGATGACCTTGCGAGTACCACTGCGTGCGAGCCGTCGTGTCTCGCGTGCTCGGCTCCAACCTCGCATGGGTCTTCAGTGTGCGCACCATAGCATCCAAAGATGCGCTCACCACGCGCCGCCCTTGTTCCAGAGCATGCTCCTTGACCTTCTGGAACGCATCCCAATCCTTCTGGAGCACTTCGTCGGGCTTCGAGCCCAGCCGGTAGAAGAACTCCATGTCCTCATAGCGAGAGAGGTAGAAGGCAAGGCTGTGTCCAATCGTTGGCATTACCGGTTCTCCAAGGAGGTACGCAGGTAATGGACGAGATCTCCACGACGTACAGCCGAGGGATTGTCCGTCCACTTCAGCCCGTAGAGCTTTTGAAAGAGGGTAGCCAAATAGAGGCGCAACATCTCGCGACCCGGTGAACGCTCTCCAGACAGAACCGGCATGAGGAGATGACCCAGAACCAGATAGCTCGTGAGGAACCACTGTTTCTCGCCGGAATTCTGCGGCGGAGGCTCTCCCTCAAGTGTCAGATAGACCCGGAAGACAAGTGGCTGGATGCTCTTCCGACCCAGTTGCTCGAGCCGCTTCTCGATGGCCTGCTCGTATTGCTTGAGCTGATTGAGCCGTGCTTGATCGCCGATTTTGTTCTCAATGACGATGAGGACCTTGGGCACGCTGGCCGGAATCTCAATCCAGAGATCCGTCCTGGGATTCTCATTTCCGACACCACTTTGAATACGAACCGTGCGCTCCGCCTCAACCCGCGCGCTATCAACCCCCTCCAGCGTCTTGAGCACTGCGGCCTCGGACGCATGTTCCTCTTTCAAGATGTTATATAGACAATCGAGCAAGGCATGTAATGGCTCAGCACCGAGCTGATGAGCGGCCCGGGGATTGAAGAAATGAGCCAGCAATTGTGTGTGGGTGATTTCACGAAACTCCTGCCCCAAAGGCGAGAGCAGGTCCGTCGGTAGGGAGATGGGATCGAGCTGCCGCCACTCTCCCCATTTCTTGACGAGCTGCCGGAACTCGTCCTCGCTCGCTTTATGCGCCGTTGAACATAGCCGCTCCCAGCAAGCTTCCAGCGCGCGTACGTCTTCAAGGTCGTTGGCATCTCCTGGCATGCGCCCCCCTTACCTTCTCCAAGCTCAAATGAATCGGGGCATTCTACGCCAAACCGTCAGCGGGCGCCGCGCGCGAGCGCTCGCGCGTACTCCCATGACGCCCGGGTAAAGCGCGCCCCGGCGAGCCCGCTCACGTACTGGCGCACCATGGCCCGCGTGGCGCCCACGTAGAAGAGCGCGCGGCGCGTGCGCTCCAACTCACGCTCCGTGCGCCCTGGCTTCGTCTCCATCCACGACATGTCGTCCAGCGCGTCCACACCGCAGAAGAACACCACCGGGCTCTCGTGCCCCTTGCACGAGAAGGCCGTCGTCACCCGGATGTAGTCCACCTTCCCCACGCTGAAGCCGGACACGTCCTGGCCGCTCCGCCCGCCGAAGGCCACCGCCTTCAACCCCTCGCGCTCCAGTGCCTCGGCCAGCCGGGCGGGCCGCACCGGCGCCACCACCAGCACGTCCGAGGGCTGCACGCCCTCCTCCTGGCTCAGCCGCTTCACCTCGCGCACCAGCCAGACCTCCTCCGCCTGCGCCGAATCGAAGGCCTTCACCACCGGCAGCACGCCCTCGCGCTCGGTGGCTTGCAGCCGGTACAACCCATCCACTCCCGGTACCGGCTCCTCTAGCAGGCCCTGCTCGCGCAGCTCGTGGGCGCGCATGAACTCGCGCATGCCCGGGTTGGCCACCCGGTGCAGGCCGAGTGGATCCAACACCACGTTGAAGGCCAGCTCGGACACCTGGCGCGTGGAGCGGAAGGCCTCGTGCAGCACGCGCACCCGGCCGGTGAAGTCGAGAGCCGGCAGCTCCTTGCGCAAGGCCTCCACGGAGCTGTTGCCGTACACGTTCTGCGAGTCGTCCGCGAAGAGCAGGAAGGCCTTGAGCGGAGGCCCCTCGCCGCGCGAGAGCGGACGGGCCAGCGAGTACAGGTGCGCGAGCTCCGGGGCGCTCAGGTCCTGCGCCTCGTCCACGAAGACGGCGTCGAAGCTCTCCGGCGCGAAGGAGCCCGTGCCCGTCATGTGCATGAGCGTCACCCGCTGTGTCATCAGCTGCGCCCGCTTGCCGAGCCGCTGCCGCATCGCCGCCACCAACAGCCGCGAGAGCAACGGCGTCAGCGCCTTGTTGAAGAAGGACACCAACACCCGCGCGTCCGGGTGCTCGGCGAGGTAGCGCGCCACCCACTGCGCCAGCACGTACGTCTTCCCGCTGCCCGCAACCCCGCGCACCAGGTGGTGCCCCTCGTCGAAGCGGCGCTCGAAGAGGGCCACCTGCTCCTGGGTGAAGAGCGGCCCCATGCCCCGCAGGGAGTCGATCTCCTGCCCCAGCCCCTCGGGCCGCTTCGCCACCTGCGCGCGCACGCCCGGCATCACCAGCAGGGGTTGCAGCGAGAGACGCGGCTCCAGGCTGGGAGCCACCGGCGTCAGCAGCTCCAGCAACTGCGAGGGGATGGCCGCCTCGGACTCGGCGCGCGAGGAGAGGACGAAGAGGTACTCACGGGCGCGGCTGGCCGCCACGTTGAGCATGGGGGTGAGCTCGCTCGGCGGGAAGGGGCGCCCGGCGGCCACGGTGTCCACCACGACGACGTCGTACTCGGTGCCCTGCTGCCGGTGGATGGTGGAAGCCTGGAAGCGCGACTCGCTCCACCCCTTCTGCTGCGCCAGCGCCCGCAGCAACGCCGCCTGCGCCCGGTACGGCGTCACCGCCAGCACCTTGAGCCCCGCCTTCAGCGCGGGCGCGGCCAGGGCCACCAGCAGCTCCGCCGAGAAGGGCCTCCGGTAGCCCCGGCCCGACTCGCCCCGCTCGTGGCAGACGCGGCGCGCGTCCCGTGTGGCCTCGTCCAGCACCACCCAGCACGCACGCGCCGCCGGGTACACGTCCACCGTCTTCGGCTGCCGGGTGCGCGGGCCCTCGCCGTCCTCCAGCATCCCCGCGTAGCTGAAGTGGCTCACCACGGAGCCGATTTGAGGGTGCATGCGGTGCTGCGTCCGCAACAGCAGCACGTGCGAGGCCTCCACCGCCGCCTTCGCATCCTCCAGGTGCGACAGCGGCGAGCCGCGCATCCACGTCTGCACCGGCCGCTCCACGCCCTCCAGCGCGCGGCTCACCGGGCCGATCTGCTTCGGGTCCCCGCCCAGCAACACCTTGCGCGCCATCGGCGCCAGCAGCCCCACCGCGGCGCGCGACACCATGCCCGCCTCGTCCACCACCAGCCGGTCGAAACGCTCGGCGCCCTCCAGCTCGGACACGAGCCGCAGCGCCCGGTGCACGGTGAGCACCATGAGGGTGGCGTGCCCCTCGCGGGCGACGAAGAGCGTCTCGTCCGTGAGGCCGTCACGCACCTTGCGCAGCTCCGCCTTCACGGTGGCCAGCCGCGAGGGAGGCGCCCCCTCGAGGTACTCGCGGCGCACGCGCTCCTCCATGTACTCGATGCGCGCCGCCTGCTTCTGGTAACGCGAGTCCTGGAGGACGGCGGGAAAGGCGTTCGTCAGCTCCGGGCCCACGCCAATGCCACCCCGGAAGATGCGGCACGTGGTGTCCGGCGCGTGCAGGGCCCCGGCCTTGGACAGCATGCGCGCCACCCGCAGCGCGAGCGTGTCCGCTGCCCGGTTGGTGGGCGCCACCGCGAGGATGCGCTCCTTGGGGTTGCGTTGAATGGCTTGCGCGAGCAGCCGCGCCACCGTCTCCGTCTTGCCCGTGCCCGGTGGCCCCCAGAGGAGCGACCACGGCTTCTCCCAGAGGTCCTCGGGCCCGGGCGAGGGGCCGGCGCCATCGTCGGGGATGATTCCACGGACCCGGTCCAGCGCCTCGCGCACCCGGGGCCCGCGCGAGTCGTAGGCCCGCGAGGCCGCCAGGAGCGCCTCGGAGAAGTCATAGGGCTGGAAGGCCCAGCGCTCGGCGGAGAGCACCTCGGGCGGGATGTGGCTCAGCGAGCGTGTGGAGAGGAAGACGCGCCCGTTCGTGGGGTCCACGTGGACGATCTCCCCCACGAACTTGCGCTCGTCCGGGAGGAAGCCGATGAGCTGTCCCCCACCCCAGCTCGCGTCCGCGGCGGGCTGGGGGGTGAGGCCGAGCATCGACTCGTCCTCCAGCCGCACGTCCTCGGCGCCCTTGAGCATCACCCAGCGGTACAGGGAGCGCTCGCTCTCCAACGCCACCAACAGGTCCTCCGGCAGCACCGAGCGCACGATGAGATCGGCGGGCTCGGGGGTGGGAGCCGGGGACTGCGGAGCCTGGGAAGCAGGCTTCCGGGCATGACGTGCCTGGGGTGACTCGTTCGTCATTCGGAAGGCCGAAGCGCGAGTCCCATGGTGCCCTGAGGAGGCCCGAAGGAAAAGCGCACGCGAAACGACCACGCCGCTCGGGAGTCCAGTAATGTGGACGGTTCACGCCCCCCACCATGAAGCTCTACGCCCTCAGTGATCTCCATGTGCGCTACGAGCACAACCGCAAGGCGCTCGAATCGCTCGCCCCCCATCCCGAGGATTGGATCATCGTCGCCGGAGACGTAGGCGAGACGCTGGAGCACATGGATTTCGCCTGGCGCACGCTGACGGCACGCTTCCAGAAGGTGGTGTGGGTGCCCGGCAACCATGAGTTGTGGACGATGGCACGCGAGCAGCCGGCCCTCCGAGGCGAGGCCCGCTACCAGCAGCTCGTGGAGCACTGCCGCTCGCACGGCGTGCTGACGCCCGAGGACCCGTATCCCCGCTGGCCGGGCGAGGGACCGCACCGGGTGCTGGTGCCGATGTTCCTGCTCTACGACTACTCGTTCCGCCCGGACCACGTGGCCGAGAAGGACGCCGTGGCCTGGGCGATGGAGCACCACATCCTGTGCACCGACGAGGCCATGCTGCACCCGGACCCGTATCCGACCCGGTCCGCCTGGTGCGCGGCGCGCGTGGAGCAGACACTCGCCCGGCTGGAGCAACTGCCGGCGGACTGCTCCACCATCCTCATCAACCACTTCCCGTTGCGCTACGAGCACGTGCGGCTGCCGCGCATCCCCCGCTTCTCCATCTGGTGCGGCACGAAGAAGACGGAGGACTGGCACCTGCGCTTCCGCGCCGAGGTCGTCGTCTCCGGCCACCTGCACATGCCCGCCACGCTGTGGCGCGACGGGGTGCGCTTCGAGGAGGCCTCGCTCGGCTATCCCCAGCAGTGGACCTGGCGCGGGGACATCTCGCGATGCCTGCGGGAGGTATTGCCCGGCCGCACGAGCCCATGACGCCTCCAGACATGTCGGACCCGGAACTGCTCCAATCCGTCACCGAAGCGCTGGCCACCGTTGGCGGCCACCCCTGGGTTCCCTTCGAGGTCACGCACGTCGAACTCGAAGGGCAGCGAATACGAATCTGGCTCACCCTCCACTACCTCCGCGCCAAACCTGTCTGCTGCGGTGAATGCGGCTGCTACATCCCTTTCCTGGGGATGCATCGAGAGAACGTTCCAGGCGTGCTCGCGGGCATGCTGGGCCTCGCCGAAGAGCCACGCGTCTCCATGTCCGTCCGCAAGCACCACGAGGCGGGATACAAGTACAAGGAGCGCAACCTCGGAACCCCGGTTGATACGACGATCGAGTACGAGGAGTCTCATTTCATCGAGTAATCCAAGCTCGAATTCCAGGAGGGCACGGAAGCGACGTCTGGCCCACGCCCGTGCCCTCCATGTCTCACGCGCTACTGCGCGTTGAAGACGAGATCATCCACGTCCGAGTAGGCAGCCCCACCGCACGAGGAGAGGCTGCCGGCGTAGCGGAACACGCCGCGCACCACCGCACGGGCACTCCCCGAGGACGGCGTGTACGTCGTGGAGAGCACGTGCGAGCCCGCGGCGGTGGCCGTCATCGTACCGATGTACATCCAGCTCGGCGCGCTGGCATCCGGCGCGTAGTAGAGGTCCAGGTAGTCGGAGCTGAAGGCGGAGTACCCCCACACCGTGGCCTCGATGCGGAGCGTCTTCCCCGCCGCGAGAGGGGAACCATCCACCGTGGACACCTTCAGCCGGTCCAGCGACTCGTCGGAATGGTAGCCACCGCTGGTGCCGTCGGTGCACGTGTCCACGGTGTTCGGCGCGTTGAGTTCGGGCCCCAGCTGGGCCCGGCCATTGAGCAGGGTGCCCGAGTCACAGGACACATCCGCGGAGGCACACCGGGGCGCACCCAGCGTGCCGTCATAGGCCGCCATCCCCGGTGACGGAGCGACATTGCTGACCGTCACCTGCATCTGGGCGCTCGTGCCCACGTTTCCCCCGGCGTCGTAGGCCTTCGCCTGCAACGTGTGGCTGCCGTTGGCGACTCCCGTCGTGTTCCACGAGACCGAGTACGGCGCGGTCGTGTCGGTGCCCAGCAGGGCCGTCCCGTCGTAGAACTCGACCCGGGTGACCCCGATGTTGTCGCTCGCCGTCGCGGAGAGCGTGGCGGTGCCGCTCACCGTGGCGCCCGCGGTGGGCGCCGTGAGAGACACCGTGGGCGCCGTCATGTCACTGCCTCCGTTGACGGTGACAGGGCTGCTCGTACCCACGTTGCCCGCGGCGTCGTAGGCCTTCGCCACCAGCGTCATGCCGACACTCGACGTGACCCACGAGACCGAGTACGGCGCGGTCGTGTCACTGCCCACCAGCGTCGCACCCTCGTAGAGGTCGACCCGGATGACGCCGACGTTGTCACTCGCCAAGACGGACACCGTGTGGGAGCCAGGCCCCGCAGCGCCCGAGGTAATCCCGGTGATCGACACCGTGGGAGCCGTCAGGTCATTGAACACGGTGACGGAGACGGAGGCGCTCGTGCCCACGTTGCCCGCGGCATCGTAGGCCTTCGCCTTCAACGTGTGGCTGCCATTGACGGCGGACGCCGTGTTCCACGAGACCGAGTACGGCGCGGCCGTGTCGGTGCCCACCAGCGTCGTCCCGTCGTAGAACTCGACCCGCGTGACCCCGATGTTGTCGCTCGCCGAAGCGGAGAGCGTGGCGGTGCCGCTCACCGTGGCGCCCGCGGTGGGCGCCGTGAGCGACACCGTGGGGGCCGTCACGTCATTGAACACGGTGACGGAGACGGAGGCGCTCGTGCCCACGTTGCCCGCGGCGTCGTAGGCCTTCGCCTGCAACGTGTGGCTGCCATTGACGGCGGACGCCGCGTTCCACGAGATCGAGTACGGCGCGGCTGTGTCGGTGCCCAGCAGGGCCGTCCCGTCGTAGAACTCGACCCGCGTGACGCCGACGTTGTCGCTTGCCGTGGCGGACACCGTGGTGGCACCGCCCACCGTGGCGCCCGCGCCAGGCGCGGTGATGGACACCGTGGGCGCCGTCACGTCGTTGGCGACGGTGACCACGAGGGCGGTGCTCGTGCCCACGTTGCCCGTCACGTCGTAGGCCTTCGCCTGCAGCGTGTGGCTGCCGTTGGGGCCCCCCTTCGTGTTCCACGAGACCGAGTACGGCGCGGCCGTGTCGGTGCCCAGCAGCGTCGTCCCGTCGTAGAACTCGACCTGCGTGACGCCGACGTCGTCGCTCGCCGTGGCGGACACCGTGATGGAGCCGCTCACCGTGGCGTTCTCGGCCGGCGCGGTGAGCGACACCGTGGGGGCCGTCACGTCGTTGGCCACCCTGACGGTGACGGAGACGAACGCGCTGATATTGTTGGCCGCGTCGTAGGCCCTCGCCCTCAGCGTGTGGCTGCCGCCCAGGACGGGCGTCGTGTCCCACGAGATCGAGTACGGCGCGGTCGTGTCGGTCCCCAGCAGCGTCGTCCCATCGTAGAACTGGACACCGGCGACACCGATGTCGTCGCTCGCCGTGGCGGACACCGCGATGATGCCGCGCACCGTGACTCCCTCGCCAGGCTCGGTGAGGGACACGGCCGGGGCCGTCACGTCGTTGAACACGGTGAAGGTAAGGGAGGCGCTCGTGCCCACGTTGCCCTGGGCGTCATAGGCCTTCGCCTGCAACGTGTGGCTGCCGTTGGCTGCCCCCCTCGAGTTCCACGCGAGGGAGTACGGCGCGGCCGCGGTGCCCAGCAGCGTCGTCCCATCGTAGAACTGGACCCAGGTGACGCCGACGTCGTCGCTCGCCGTGGCGGCCAGCTCGATGGTGCCGCCCACCGTGCTGCCCTCGGCGGGCCCGGAGAGTGACACCGTGGGGGCCGTCACATCCGCGGCCACCGTGAAGACCAGATCGTCGTGGTCATCCAAGGAGTTGAAACCAAAGACGCCCGTCGTGCCACACGCTCCCGTGGGGGTCCCGGAGAGGTAGCGCCCACGCACCGCCTGCGCCGCCCCCATGGGCAGCACGAAGGAGGCGCGCATCGTCCAGGGACCCGGCGAAGACGGCGCGAACTGCGCGCGGGACGTCCACACCGGCTGGGTGGCATCGGTCGCGGAGTAGAGCTCCAGCCGCTCCCACGAGTAGTGGAACGAGGCCTGCCCGGTCACCTCGACATCCACCAGCCTGCCCGCGATGAACGGACCCCCATCCCGGGTGAAGACGCGGATGCGGTCGAGCATCGAGCTGGAGGTGGAGTGCTCTTCGAGGGTGCCGTCCGCGCACGAGCGCCAGAGGGTATTCGGCGGGTTGAACTCCCGCCCGCCCCTCCCGGCAAAGTACGAGCCCGAGTCGCAGAGCGAGCCCACGGTGGCACACCGGGGCACCTGCATGTCGCTATCGTAGGAGGCCGTCCCCGGCTGGCTCACGGTGATGAGGATGTAGCTCCAACCCTGATTGCTGGCCGCGTCGTAGGCCCTGAACCTGAGGCGATGCGGGCCACCGGGCACGGAGGCGAGATTCCAGCTCATCTCGTAGGGCGCGGTGGTGTCGGTGCCCAGCAACGTATCGCCGTCCCAAAACTCCACCCTCGTCACGCCCCGGTCATCCGAGGCCTCCATCGACAAGGTGATCACCCCTTGTTGGGTGCTGTTCTCCGCGGGAGAGATGACGGTCACGGTGGGAGGCACCATGTCGTTGTCCACCACGACGGAGATGGGGACACTCGTCGCCAGGTTGCCCACGGTGTCATGGGCCCGGGCGGTCAGCACGTGGGGTCCATTGGCCAGGTACCGGACGTTCCAGGTGACGGAGTACGGCGCGGCCGCATCGGTGCCGATGAGCGTCTCGCCGTCGTAGAACTCCACCCGCTGCACCCCGTGGTCGTCCGAGGCGTTCGCGGTCACGGAGATCTCCCCCGCCACCGAGGCGCCCTCCGAGGGCGAGGTGAGAGAGACCTCGGGTGCCGTCACGTCGTCATCGTGCACCACGAGGACCTCCGCGCTCGTGAGGCAGGCGTAGGTCTGGATATTGACACCGCCCGCCAGGAGCACCCGGCCGTCCCGAAGCACCGTGGCGGAGTGCAGGGACCGCCCGGTCAACAGCGGGGCGCTGAGGCTCCAGGTGTTCGTGACGGGGTCATACAGGTCCGAGCTGAAGGAGCCCTGCGTGCTCAGGCCGCCCGCCAACAGCACCCGGCCATCCCGCAGGAGGCTGAGCGTCCCATCACCCCGCGGGTAGACAGGCCTGTTCCCGGGTGCCCAGGTGTTCGTGACGGGGTCATACAGCTCTACCGAGAGTACTGAGGAGGAGGAGCCATCCACCGCCAGGACGCGGCCATCGGGGAGCAGCACGCCCAGGGGGTTGTACTGTCCGTTGTACATCCAGCCCGCGGGCGTCCAGGTACCCGTGGCCGGGTCGTAGAGCTCGGAGGAAACCATCGCTCCGGTGTAGCTCCCGCCGAACGCGAGCACCTTCCCGTCGGAGAGCACCACCGCGGCGTGCCGGCTCCGCATCATCGAGAGCGAGCCGGTGAGCGTCCAGGTGTTGCTCACCGGCTCGTACAGCTCCGCGCTCGGAGTCACGGCATAGGAAGCATCCTCGCCGCCCATGACGAGCACACGGCCATCCCGCAGGAGGACGGCCTGGTGAGACATGCGGCTGACGTTCGAGGGTGCCGCGCTGCTCCAGCTCCCCGTGGCGGGGTCGAACAGCTCGACGACGTTGATCCCCCCATAGCCGGGGCGATCCCCACCCACCACCAGCACCTTGCCGGAGCCGAGCAGGTTGGCGGAGTGGAACTGCCGCGCCCGGGCCATGGAGCCCAACGTGGCCCAGGTGCCCGTGACCGGGTCATACAGCTCCACGCGCGAGGACGGGTACCACGTGTCATCCGTGCCGCCCGCCGCCAGCACGCGGCCGTCCGAGAGGACGGTGGTGGTGAACGCCCTGCGCGCCGTGGCGAGCGAGCCCGTGGTGCTCCACACCGGATCCAGCACCGCCGGGTAGCGCACCTCCTCGGCGTTCCACCCCACGCGCACCCTGCACTCGCGAGCGCCCGGCGCCGTCACGGGCCGCTCCCAGGGCGCCTGCGCGCGGGTGTCCACCTCGCACCCCTCGACGGAGACGTGCGCCCGGGTGACGTGGCCGTCCGCCCCCACCAGGTAGGGCGGCGCCATCCGCAGGCGCGGGGCTCCGCTGCCATCCAGCAACTCCAGGGTGTCCTCCACCAGGCGCAGACCCGCCACGCCCGCTCCCAGCGACAGGCCGTAGTGCACCTCCGGCACCGTCGGCGCCCGCTCGAAGGCGAGGTAGTCCTCGGTGCCCTCGGCCGTGAAGCGGTGCACCACGTCCGCGCCGCCCGCGTGCGCGTCCGGGTAGACGACGTAACCATCCACCACCTCGGCCTTCGCCGCGCTGGCCCCCTCGAGCGCCACGTCCAGCGACAGTCCAGAGGCGAGGTCCTTCACCTGGAAGGGCCGCCGGGCCTCCTCGGGCAACACCACGCGCGCCCCACGCCGCATGCCCTCACGCGAGGGCTTCACCGTGAGACCGGCCTCCCCGCGCTCCACGTGCGCCCCACCCGAGGGCGGAAGCACGGCACGAGGCCCGGCGCCCGCCTCCTTCACCTTCATGCGGTGCGTGCGGAGCCGTTCCACTACCGCGGCCGCGTCATGCTGCTCATCAGGCCTGGCGGACGTCTGGCATCCCATTCCCACCAGGACGCACAGCGCCGAATACAAGCCCATCCCCCCACGTCGATTCCAAACTGTCATGAGGGTCCACGTACTATGGCCCCCCGACATCCTGACAAGCTCACCGCATGTCCCCCGGCTCCACGGACGGATGGTGCGAGTCGTCACGCGACCCGGGGCGGCCCAGTCCCCGGTGCACCGCGGGCAGCGAGGCCGTAACGGGTCCTACGTAGAAGAAGCCGTGGTAGCCCGCCTTGTTCCGTTGCTCGAACCGGTGCACGAAGAAGCGATTCCCGTTGTCCTTGCCACGCGCGGGCCGCACCCCGCACTCCACCTGCGCCCCGCCCTCCACCGCGCAGATCCACGCCGAGCCGCTGTTGTAGGCCATGTCCAGCGACAGCAGCTCGACCTTGCCGGACAGCAGCACCCCCATGGGCCGGTAGATGTTGTTCCACGGCACCCCGATGGTGGCGCGTGCGTGGATGTTGCCGGTCAGCACCAGGAAGAAGCGTCCCGGCGTCTGGCGCACCCGCGAGAGCACCGTGGCGGCCCTGGCGTCCTCGTGCTCCTGGCCCTTCAGCCCCGGGTGGTCGAACACGAAGGCGTCCACGTCCAGCCCCCGGGCGCGCAGCTGGCGCAGCTGCTCCAGCAGGTTCGCCATCGCCTCGCTGCCCCGCCCATCCTGATGGGGATTGCGCCAGAAGGGTGCCTCCATCAGCTTCAGCCAGTCGCCCTCCGAGCCAGCACCGCGGAGGAAGGTGGCCACGAGCTGCTGGTGCTCCACCGGCAGCTCCAACCCGACCGTCACGGGAATCCCATTCGAGGCCGTCTGGCAGGCCGCCTGCGCGACGAAGCGCGGTACCTCCCGCGTGCCGTGCAGCTCGCCCAGCAGCATCACGCCCCCGCGCTTGACCTCGGGAGGCAACCCGACGATGGGCAGCCCGCACTCCACCGCCAGCACGGGCGCCGCTTTCACCTCCGGGGCCTCCGCCTTCGCGGCCTCCGTCTCCTTTCCGTCCGGCGCCTTCCTGGCCAGCCTGGGCGCCAGCGCATGGAACACCTTCCACTCCATCACCAGATCGCGCACACCCTGCGCCGAGCCGGCCACGATGGCGTTCTCCGCGATCGGACGGGACTGGAGCGCCTCCTGGTCTCCCGCGGGGGCAAGTGTCCCGTTGGCACTCCGGGTGTCGCGAATGATCCACAGCTTGCCGCGCGTGGGCGTCTCGCGCTTGCCCAGCACGAGATAGCGGTGCCAGAAGCCCGCCACCTTCGAGCCCCCGAACTCCTCGCGCCATTCCGTCTCCAACACGAAGTTGCCCTTGTCCTCACGGAAGGGCAGCTCGTTGTCCGTGAAGAACTGCCGGACGGAGGGCCAGAGCTCCTCGAGGGGGACATCGTAGATGGCCTCCCCATCAGGAATCCCCAACCCATTCAGCCCCGTGGCGCAGCCAGCCAGCAGGAGCATGAGCCCCACCGAAAAAAGCCTCACCGAGCGCATCCGAGCTCCCTCCTGGGAAAACCCCGACCACGAGCCTAGAACGTCCAGGGTGGAGGGATATCCCGGCGGGACTTCGGGTGCACGTTCCTCGGAGACTCGCGTACCGGCACACCGCCCGGCCATGATGGGCCCCTCCCCCTCAACGGACCGAACATGCGCCCGACCCGATTGCTCCTCGCGTTCCTCGCCCTCCTCGGCACCGCCTGTGCCACCACCTCCGCGGAGCGCCCCGCCTCCACACCGCAATCCGCCGCCGCCACGGAGCAGCGTGCCTTCCTCTGGGAGGTGACGCGCCCGGGCGCTCCGGACAAGCGGCTCTACCTCACCGGCTCGGTCCACCTGGGCCGGCCCGGCCAGTTCGTCTTCCCGCCTTCGATGGAGGCCGCGCTCGCGCGCTCCCAGGCGCTGGTGGTGGAGCTGGACCCGGACAAGGCCGACCCGGGGAAGACCCAGCAGCTGATGCTGAGCCTGGGCACCTTCGCTCCTCCCGATGCGCTGAGCGCGCACCTGAGCGCCGAGACGAAGGCACTCCTGCCCGAGACGCTCCAGAAGGCGGGACTCCCCCCGGTCGCCGCCGAGCGCATGCGGCCCTGGCTGCTGTCCCTCACGCTCTCCCTCCTGGAGATGCAGAAGGCCGGTTACTCGGAGGCGGGCGGTATCGACCGGATGCTGCTGACGAAGGCGCGCGGCACCCAGCGCATCGTGGAACTGGAGACGATCGAGGAGCAGCTGCGCATGCTCGCCGGGCTCCCGGAATCCGTGCAGGAGCTCATGCTGCGCGAGCAGCTCCAGCAGTCCTCGCAGACGTCGGTGTACATGGCGAGCATCGCCACCGCCTGGGAAGGCGGCAACCCCGACGCCCTCGCTCAGGTCCTCTTCGAGCGGGTGGACGACCCCACCATGAGGCCCTTCTACGAGGCCCTCTTCTTCACCCGCAACCGGCGGATGGCGGACCAGCTCGCCACGATGCTCGACCAGCCGGAGACGCACTTCGCGGTGGTAGGCGCGGGACACCTCGTGGGAGAGGAAGGCATCCTCGCCCTGCTCACCCGGAAGGGCTTCCACGTCCGTCAACTGTCCCGCGAGCCCTGAACCCCCCAAACACGGGAAGGTCTGGATTCGCCTTGCCGCCCCGGCTGCAAGAGAATGAGGCCTCCCATGCCTCACTCCGACCCTCCAGGCAACGCGGCGCCGCTCGGCACACAGCTGCTCGCGGAACACTTCCGGGCGGACGTCGCCGCCCGCGAAGCGGCGGTGACCCGGTTCATCACCCTGGTCGCCAGTCTCTTCATCGTCTCCACGCTCTCGCTGGGCGACCGCATCGGCTGGCCCCGGGCCCTGTCCGTCGCGGGCCTGTGTGCCTTCTTCGCCCTCTACTACGGGTGGCAGACCTGGAGGCTGCGGCGCGGCTGGTTCCATCCCGCGCTCCACTGGATCAACGTCGGCCTGGAGACCTCCACCGGCGCGTACCTCTTCGTCTGCGACATCGCCTTCGGCACTGTCGAACAGGCGCTGACCAATCCCATGGCCGTCCTCTGGAGCGCGACCATCGTGCTCGCGGCCCTGCGAGGCAACCGCCACCTGGCCCTCTTCGCCGGTGGCCTGGTGGCCGCCGAGACGGTGCTCCTCTACGCCCTGCTGGCCTGGCCCCGGCTGGCCGAGCCCATTCCCCTGATGTTCACGCCGCCGCTCGTCATCCTGCGGGCCGCCTACTACTTCATCATCGGTTGGCTGGCGGCGATGGTGGCCAGCTACCTCACGCACCGCGCCGAGGAGGCGCTCCAAGCCATCCGTGAGAAGGATCTGCTGGGCAAGTACTTCCTCCACGAGCGGCTGGGAGTGGGAGGCATGGCCGAGGTGTTCCGCGCCACCTACAGCCCGGAGGGAGGCTTCGAGAAGGTGGTGGCCGTCAAACGCATCCTCCCGGCCTATGCCGAGGACGAGGACTTCGTCACCCTCTTCCGCCGGGAGGCGGAGCTGGGCTCGCTGCTGTGCCACCCCAACATCGTCCAGGTGCTCGACGTGGGCCGGTTCGGGGACACCTACTTCATGGCCATGGAGTACATCGAGGGCCTGTCCCTGCGCGAGCTGCTCAAGAGCCACGGGCCGCTGCCTCCCGAGGTGGTGGCGTACATCGGGGCCGAGCTGGGCGAGGCGCTCGACTACGTGCACCGGCGCACCTCGAGCGAGGGCATCCCGCTGAATCTGGTCCACCGGGACGTGAATCCGCCCAACATCCTCCTGTCGCGAATCGGCGAGGTGAAGCTGGGAGACTTCGGGGTGGCCCGTGCGGCCATCCACGTCCGGCTCACCCAGGCGGACCGGGTGCGCGGCAAGCTGGGGTACCTCTCCCCCGAGCAGGCCCGGGGCCAGCCCTTCGACGGCAGAGCGGACCTCTTCGCGCTCGGCCTCACGCTGCATGAGGCACTCACGGGACGGCGCGTCTTCCAGGGGGAAGATGCCTCCGACATGGTGCGCGGCGAGCCACCGCTCTTCCTCGTGCCGCCCTCGGTCCCCCGCCCGGACGTCCCCGCCGAGCTGGATGCCGCCATCATGGGCCTGCTCCAGTGGCGGATGATGGAGCGCACGGCCCGAGGCCAGCAGCTGCGCGAGCAGCTCTGTGCCATGACGGGAGCGCTCGCCCCCCATCCTCACGGGCAGCGGGAGCTGGCCCGCATCGTCCAGGAAGCCCTCGCGAACAAGGGAGGCCGCGCACCGGCGCGGAGCTCGGAGCAGGTGACGCGGCTGGAGCCCACCCCGCTCCACGCTCGCGGCGAGGAGCCCACGGCGGTCCTGCCGGGTGGAAGCGTGCTCGCCAACGAGCCCATGGCGGCCGTGGCCAGGGAGAAAACCCGGGGGGATTGAGCCGGGGCACATGGCTCTGGGGGGTCTGGTCCTGGTACGCTCGGGGCGAGATGCGCGCCTTCGCGCCCCGGTGACGCGGTGCCCCAGTCCAAGGAATCCATCGAGGAGTTGCTGTATGTGGTGCTCGACCTCACCGACGGCCTCGTCTTCGAGTTCGACGCGGGTGGCCACTTCCTCTCGGTGTGGACCAAGAACGACGCGCTGCTGGTGCTTCCCCGGGAGGCCATCAAGGGACGCCACATCTCCGAGGCGATGGATCCCCAGACCGCCGCGCTGACCCTGGAGAGCATCCAGCGTGTGCTGGCCCGGGGGGAGCCCGAGCGCTTCGAGTACTCGGTGGAGGTGGCGAGCGGACGCCGGTGGTTCTGCGCCGATGCGATGCTGGTGCCAGGCCGTCCGGGCGTGGCCTTCCTGGTCCGCGACATCACCCGGCACAAGACGCTCGAGCTGAGCCTGCTCCAGGCGGACCGGCTGGCGGCCCTGGGGACGTTGGCCGCGGGCGTGGCGCACGAGGTGAACAACCCCCTGGGCTACATCTCCTCCAACCTCCACTTCATCGAGGAAGGGCTGGCCGAGGTGCGGCAGGCGTTGGCCAGCAAACCCGAGCTCGCTCCCCTGGCGGCCAGGCTGGAGGAGTGCGCGGAGGCCATCGAGGAGGCGAGGCAGGGCACCACGCGCATCCGCAATGTGGTGGGCGACCTGAAGCTGTTCGCGCGGGGCGAGGACTCGGGCCCGGAGAAGGAACAGGCGGATGTCCGGCGGGCGCTGGAGATGTCCATCAACATGGCCAGGCCGGAGATCAAGCACCGGGCCCGCATGGTGTGGCACGTGGAGGACGTGCCACCGGTGCGCGGCAGCGAGTCGCGCCTGGGGCAGGTGTTCCTCAACCTGCTGCTCAACGCGGCCCAGGCCATCCCCGAGGGCAACCCCAAGGAGAACACCGTGGAGGCGCTCGTGCGCGCCGAGGCGGGCAAGGTGCTCATCGAGATCCGCGACACCGGCCACGGCATCACGCCCGAGAACCTGAAGCGCATCTTCGAGCCCTTCTTCACCACCCGGCCCGCGGGCGTGGGAACGGGCCTGGGGCTGGCCATCTGCCACAGCATCGTCATCGCGATGGGGGGCGAGCTCACCGTGGAAAGCACCGTGGGCAAGGGCACGTGCTTCCGCGTGCTGCTGCCCACCATCTGACTCCCGCCCGAAGGATGGGGTGGAGATGGCCAACGGCCCTCGTTAGGACGTGCGGCACATCATCCACGTCACAGGAGGAGTCATTCCCCATGAAGGCGTATGAGTTGCACAAGACGGGCGGCCCCGAGGCCTGGGTCCAGGTGGAACGGCCCGAGCCCAAGCCCGGCCCCGGCCAGGCGCTGGTGCGCATCCGGGCGGTGTCGCTGAACTACCGGGACCTGATGGTCGCCAAGGGCGGCTACATGCAGCCCTCCCCGCGTCCCATCCTCCCCGTGTCGGACGGAGCTGGCGAGGTGGTGGCGGTGGGCACGGGCGTCACCCGCGTGAAGCCCGGCGACCGCGTGGCCCCCACCTTCTTCCAGAACTGGACGGACGGCGAGGCGAACCGGGGCCAGCTCCGGGCGCTCGGCGCGGGGGAGAACGACGGCGTGCTGGCCGAGTACGTCACCGTGGACGCGGAGGCGCTCGTGCACCTGCCGGAGGGCTACAGCTTCGAGGAGGGCTCCACCCTGCCCTGCGCGGCCGTCACGGTGTGGAACGCGCTGGTGGCCCAGGGCAAGCTCCAGGCGGGCCAGACGGTGCTGGCCCAGGGCACGGGCGGCGTCTCCATCTTCGCGCTCCAGTTCGCCCGCATACTGGGCGCTCGCGCCATCATCACCTCCAGCCAGGACGAAAAGCTGGAGCGCGCGCGGGCGCTCGGCGCGGACAGCCTCATCAACTACAAGAAGACGCCGGACTGGGAGGCGAAGGTCCTCGAGTTGACCGGCGGCAAGGGCGTGGAGCACGTCATCGAGGTGGGCGGCGAGCAGACGCTCCCGAAGTCCGTCCGCGCCGTGGCGTCCGGCGGGCACATCCACCTCATCGGCCTGCTCAGCGGAGCCTTCGGCAAGCCCGACCCGGCCCTCACCGGCTCCAAGCAGGTCCACTTCCATCAAATCTACGTGGGCAGCCGCGCCATGTTCGAGGACATGAACCGGGCCATCACCCAGCACGAGCTGAAGCCCGTCATCGACCGGACATTCCCCTTCGAGCAGGCGCGCGAGGCCCTGCGCTACCTCCAGGACGGCGCCCACTTCGGCAAGGTCGTCATCAAGGTCTGAACCGGCCGCGTGGCCGCGGGGAAGACGCGGGCCCGTGTGACAGGCCCACGTCACCCGGCCCCGCTCAGGCGAGGCGCAGGTCCACGACGATGTTGCCGCGCGTGGCGTTGGAGTACGGGCACACCTCGTGGGCGGCGCGCAGCAGCGCCTCGGCCTGATCGCGCGGCAGCTCGGGGATGGACGCGATGAGCTCCACGGCCAGGCCGAAGCCCTTGCCCACGGGCCCGATGGTCACGTTCGCCGTGATGGAGACCGGCCCCGTGGTGATCTTCTGCGCGCGGGCCACGTGCCCGAGGGCGCTGCCGAAGCACGCCGCGTAGCCACCCGCGAAGAGCTGCTCGGGGTTGGTTCCGGCACCGCTGCCACCGAGCGCGCGCGGCGGAACAACAGCGACATCCAGGTGGCCATCGTCGCTCTTCACCCGGCCGTCACGCCCCGCCGTAGCGGTGGCCGTCGCGGTGTAGAGGCGCTTCTCGAGAATCGTGGGGCTGGTGCTCATGTGCATCTCCTTGAGGTGCCGACGTCGTTGGGTCGCGGGGAATTAGATAGGTCACAATCAAATTGCGCGCAATATAATTTGGCCCAAGAAAGAGGCCGGGGGCGGGCCCGGCCTCGTCGCATCCGTTGGGAAAGAGCTTCAGCTCGCGCGGGCGAGCAGGTCGCGGGCCTCGGCGGTGATCTCGTACGAGCGCAGGCGCGCGGCGTGGTCGAAGATCTGGGACGTCACCATGAGCTCGTCGGCGCCGGTGCGGGAGATGAAGTCCGCCAGTCCCCGGCGCACGCTCTCGGGAGAGCCCACGACGGAGCAGGACAGCGCCTGTTCGAGGCCCGCCCGCTCCATGGGGTGCAGCCCCTCCTCGAAGTGGCCGACTGGAGGCTGCAGGGGACCCGGCTGGCCGCGGCGCAGGTTGAGGAAGGCCTGCTGGATGGAGGACATCAACCGGCGGCCCTCCTCGTCGGTATCGGCCGCGAAGACGTTGAGGCCCAGCATGACGTAGGGACGCTCGAGCTGCTCCGAGGGACGGAAGCGGCTGCGGTAGACGTCGATGGCCTGCATCATGTGGCCCGGCGCGAAGTGCGAGGCGAAGGCGTATGGGAGACCCAACGCCGCGGCGAGCTGCGCGCCGAAGAGGCTGGAGCCGAGGATCCAGAGGGGGACGTTCAAGCCCGCGCCGGGCACGGCCCGGACCCGCTGGCCGGGCTCGGCGGGACGGAAGTAGTTCATCAGCTCGACGACATCCTGGGGGAAGGAGTCGACGTCGCCGGCCAGGGTCCGCCGGAGCGCGTGGGAGGTGACGGTGTCGGTGCCCGGAGCGCGCCCCAGCCCCAGCTCGATGCGTCCGGGATAGAGCGACTCCAGCGTGCCGAACTGCTCGGCGATCACCAGCGGCGCATGGTTCGGCAACATGATGCCTCCGGCGCCGACGCGGATCGTCGAAGTGCCACCGGCCACGTAGCCGATGACGACCGAGGTGGCGGCGCTCGCCACGCCGGCCATGTTGTGGTGCTCGGCCAGCCAGTAGCGTCGATAGCCCAGCCGCTCGGCGTGCCGGGCGAGATCGAGCGTGTTGCGCAGCGCCCGGCCGGCGTCGCCCCCTTCGACGATGGGCGAGAGATCAAGGACGGAGAGAGGGACGGTTACCGGCATGGGAGTGTCCCTCGCATGGAGACCAGGGGGGCGGGTAGAAAGACGCGCGATTCCATTGCACCCCATATAATGGCGCACTACGAGAAGCGCATCAGGTCCGAGAGGCAGCATGGCTGAGAAGAAAAAGGTCGGGGCCGTACGCGCGGAGGAACTGGCGGAGCTCTGCCGGCTGGACAATCAGCTCTGCTTCGCCGTGTATTCGGCGAGCAATCTGATCACCCGTCTGTACCGGCCGCTGCTCGAGCCGTTGGGAATCACCTACCCTCAGTACCTGGTGCTGCTGGCACTCTGGGAGCGCTCGCCGCGCACGGTGGGTGAGTTGGGCGAGGCATTGGGGCTCGACTCCGGCACGCTCACGCCGCTGCTCAAGCGGCTGGAGGCCAACGGCATCGTGGCCCGCCGGCGTGCCCCCGAGGACGAGCGCCGGGTGCTGGTCGAGCTCACGCCCGCCGGGCAGAAGCTGCGCACCCGCGCGGCGTCCGTTCCCGTCGAGATGATCTGCAAGCTCCGGCTTCCGCCCGAGCAGGCGGTGGAGCTGCGGGACGCCCTCAAGCGTCTCACCCGGGACCTGCAGGCGCTGCCGGAAGGAAACGAAGAATGAACAGGGCGTTGGGTCTGGTGTTCCTCTCCGGGCTGCTCACGGCGCTCGCGTTCCTCGTGCTGCGCGGTCTGTGGCCCGCCCTGCGCACCCGCCGCGGGACCGTGGTGTTCTGGGCCGTCACCGCACTCGTGCACCTGGCCTTCCTGGGCGCGCAGGCCGCACGGGCTGGCCCTGGAGTGCTGGGTACGGTGACACGAGGGGCGCTCACGGCGTGGTCCGTGGCGGCGCTGGTGTCCCTGGTGGTGGGAGGCCTGCTGCGGCTGGCCGGTGTGGCACACGCGCGGCTGCGCCCCACTCCCGCTCCAGCACTGGCCGATCCCGGCCGGCGCGAGTTCATGCATGGCCTCGCGTTGCCGGCGGTGGCGGCCACCCTGGGCACCAGCGGCACCGTGGCGGGGATGAGCGGCTTCGAGGTGCGGCACGAGGAGGTGCGGCTGCCCGGGTTGCCCCCGGCGCTCGACGGTTTCCGCATCGGCCAGCTCACCGACGTGCACGTGGGCGAGTTCATCGACGTGGAGCACGTGCGCGGCGCGGTCCAGGCCCTGGACGCGGCCGGGGTGGACCTGCAGGTGATGACAGGCGACCTCATCGACGACCTCACCCAGCTGGACGCGACCCTGGAGGCCCTGCAAGCATGCAAGGCGCCCCACGGGATGCTCGCCATCCTGGGCAACCACGAGAAGTGGCGCGGGTTGCACGAGGTGCTCGCGGGCTACGAGCGTGCCGCGCCCCGGGGCCGCCTGCGGCTGCTGGTGGACCAGAATGAAGTCCTCGTGCACCGCGGGCAGCCCCTGCGCGTGGTGGGCGTGGACTACCCCATGGGCGAGCGAGGCCGGCACCGGCTGCCCCGCGAGCAACGGCTGGAGAAGATGCGCGCCTCGGCCGAGAAGGCCTGGGCGGGCGTGGGCCCGGACGAGACGGTGCTCTGCCTCACCCACCATCCGGACTTCTTCCCGCTGGCCGCCGAGCGCGGCGCGCGGCTGACGCTGGCCGGCCACACCCACGGAGGACAGGTGGGCTTCTGGCGCATCCCGCTCTTCAGCTTCGCCTTCGAGCACATGCTCGGCCGCTACCGCCGGGGCGGCTCACACCTGTACGTCTCCAGCGGGACGGGGCACTGGTTCCCCTTCCGCATGGGCATCCCCGCAGAGGTGACGGTGCTCACCCTGCGTGCGGCATAGCGGCGAGCGCGTTACCTCTGGAGCCATCATGAAGAGCCCCCTCATCGAGACCCGTCCGCTGGGCTTCCCCTGGGTGACCGCGGATCCCTTCCTGTTCTGCGTGCACCACAACGACGCGTACCCCGCCGGCAACGAGCACCTCGGGCCCCAGGCCTCGCTCACGGGCCGCAACATCGGCCAGGACTTCGACGGCAAGGACGGCTGGAACATGTACCACGGTGAGGCCGTCCCCGGCTTCCCGGGGCACCCCCACCGGGGCTTCGAGACGGTGACGCTGGTGCGCAAGGGCCTCATCGACCACTCGGACTCGCTGGGCGCCGCGGCGCGCTTCGGCCACGGCGACGTGCAGTGGCTGACCGCGGGCGCGGGCGTCGTGCACTCGGAGATGTTCCCGCTCGTGGACGCGAGCCGCCCCAACCCGACCGAGCTGTTCCAGATCTGGCTCAACCTGCCCGCCGAGGACAAGCTCGCGCCGCCGCACTTCGCGATGCTCTGGGGCCAGGACATCCCCCACGTGTCCTTCACGGACGAGGCCGGCCGCCGCACCGAGGTCACCGTGGCCGCGGGGCAGCTGGAGGGCCGTCGCGCGCCACCGCCTCCGCCCCGCTCGTGGGCCTCGCGCCCCGACACGGACGTGGCCATCTGGACCATCCGCCTGGAGGCGGGTGCGGTGTGGACGCTGCCGCCCGCGGCGAATCCGCGTGCCGTCCGCACGCTCTACTTCTTCGAGGGCGACGCGCTCAAGGTGGCGGACCACGACATCCGCGCACACCAGGCCCTCGTGGTCCACAGCGACGCGGCGGTGCGCCTCGAGGCCGTGGGCAGCGCGTGCGAGGTGCTGATGCTGCAGGGGCGCCCCATCGGGCAGCCGGTGGTGCAGTACGGCCCGTTCGTGATGAACAGCCGCGCGGAAATTCAGCAGGCCTTCAACGACTACCAGCGCACGGGCTTCGGTGGCTGGCCCTGGAAGTCCAACGACCCGGTCCACCCGCGTGAAGAGGGGCGCTTCGCCCGCCACGCGGACGGCCGCATCGAGCGGCCCTCGCGCTGAATCCACGAAGGGCACCCGGGGATTGAATAAACGGACCCCGCTGACGTCGGGGTTTCGTCTCTTGCATCCCGGGTGCCCTCCATGCTCCTCACGCTTCTCGGCATCACCCTGCTCGCCAGCACGCCGGCGATTCCTCCCGTCACGTGCCAGTACGTCAACGACAAGACGGCCTGTGGCTACTCCTGTCAGAGGAGCACCGACGACGTGCGCTGCGCCAGCACCCCCTATGGGACGTGCGGCATGTTCAATGGCGAGGTGTACTGCTTCGACCCGACGCTCGCGGCCATCCACCACCCGCCCGACGAGGGCCTGCGCCCCGAGTGCAAGGCGCTCGGCAACGAGGTGGCCTGTGGCTTCAACTGCCTCGTGGCGCAGGGGAAGATCGCCTGTGCGCGGACACCCTATGGCGTATGCCGGGAGCACTTCGGCGAGCTGAAATGCTGGGACCCGCTGGAGACCACCATCCACGAGCTGGGCGCGGAGACGCCACCGCCTGCCTGCCTCACGGCCTCGACGGCCATCGCGTGCGGCTATGACTGCAAGAGCAACCGCACGGAGGTGAAGTGCGCGGCGACTCCTCGCGGCCGGTGCGAGAAGAACGACTTCCGGATCGACTGCTTCGATCCGCCCTCCCTCCTGGAGTGCGCGCACACCCAGCCGCCCGACCCCGCCGAGGTGCGCAAGCCGAAGTACAAGCGTCGCGATGAGAAGGCGAAGGAGAGCGGGCAGACCTCACGCTGAAGGTCATCACCTGGACGCATGCGCGGTGCCTCGAGCAGCGCGAGCGGGTGTGACGTCGAGCGCCTGGCAGTAGAAGCACAGCTCGTCGACGTCCTGTTCGATGAGCGCCGGCAGCGTGGTGCCGCCGCCGTGTCCCGAGTCCCGGAGCGGCAGCAGGAAATAGGGACCGCCTCCCGTGCCTTCCGCCTGGAGCCTGGCAACCATCTTGAGCGGATCATGCGGTGGCGCGGTCCGGTCGTTCAACGCCGGGACGAAGGTCATCACGGGGTAACGGCGATCGGCTCGGACGTTGTGATAGGGCGAGTACCCGGCGAGATACGGGCCCTCCAGCGGATCCTCGGGCGAGCCGTATTCGACGGTCGCCGAGCTCAGGAAGCCGAACCTCGGAAAGCGCAGCATGTCGAGGGTGGGCGCGCGGCAGAAGACGGCGCCGAAGGCTTCGGGCGCTTGCAGGGCGGTGACGGCGACGAGCAGCCCCCCGTTGCTGTTGCCGCGCGAGGCGAGCCGGGAGGGCGTCGTGTAGCCCGCCGAGACGAGCCAGCGCGCCGCCGCGATGTAGTCGTCGAAGGCGTTCTGCCGCCGCGTCTTGATGGCCGCCTCGTGCCAGGCGCGGCCGTATTCGCCGCCACCGCGCACGTTGGCGAAGGCGAGCACCCCACCCAGCTTCAGCCACGCGGCATGGAGCGCCGTGAAGCGCGGCTCCACCGGGATGTTGAAGCCCCCGTAGCCGCTCAGACGCACGGGCTGGCGACCGTCGCGCTGCAGGTCCTTACGGTGGATGATGAACATCGACACCCGCGTCCCGTCGAGCGACTCGTACCAGACCTGGTCCGTCACATACTCGGACGCATCGAGCCCGACGTCGGGGACGTGGTACGGCACCAGGCGGTCCGCCGCGTAGTCGTACCGATAGACCGAGGGTGCCTGCACGTACGACATGAAGTTCACCCACACCTCGTCGCCACTCCAGGCACCGCTGATGCCGCTGACGATGCCGTCCCCCTCGTTGCGATTCACGGAGCCGAGGGCTGGCAGCACGAGGTCACGGAGCCAAGTGCCGTCCTCGGAGTGGATGCGCACGTGATGCGACGCCGCCCGCGAGTAGACGGCGTAGAGCCGGCCGCCGGCGCCAGCGACCGTCTGCAGTGTGTCCGGGCCCTCGGGGATGAGCGTCCGCCACTCCGCCGGTGCCGACAGCGGTGCGACGCAGAGACGGCCGCGTGGCGCATCGAGGTCGGTGTGGACGAGCAACGAGTCGCCGATCACCTGCACCTGGTTGAGCGAGCGCATGGAGGGAGCCACCGGCACGAGCGCATCATCGGCGAGGCGCAGGAGGTAGACGGCGTTGGCGTGCACGTAGTCCCACTTGGAGAGCACGGCGAAGCGGCGGCACTCGCTGACCTTGACGGAGCACCAGTACTCCTTCACCTGGTCGTCGCCGAAGACGCGGCGGGCCGGCGTGCCCGATCCGAGCCGGTGCTCGTAGATGGCGTTCCAATGCGCCTCGTCGCCCGGGGGCACCTCGCCCGGTTCGGGACACGCCGCATAGAAGAACCCGGAGGAGTCGGGCCGCCAGGCCAGGGACGAGTGGCTCGTCCCGCGAGGCCGGTCGGGAAGCAGCCGCCCCGTCTCGACGTCGAGCACGTGGATGACCGCGTCATGGGTGCTGCCCACGGCCTTGCCGAACGCGACCAGGGCCCCGTCGGGTGATGGCGCGGCGAACACCAGGGCCTCGTTGCTCGCCCACGTGTTGGGGTCGAGCACCGTCTCGAGCGGCGCGCCCTCACGGCGCCGGAGCATGAGCTTGAGCTTGTCGTCGCTGGCGTCCGCCCGCCAGAGGAACTCGCGTCCGTGCGGCCCGGCGGGAATCGGCGGCGAGAGCCGGGCATGACGCGCGGAGCGAGCGACCGATGCACGCAGCGCATCGCGTTCCGGTACCGCTCGCAGCACGGAGTGTGTGACGGCTTCCTGCGCGGCGATCCACGCCTGGGTCTCCGGAGCGTCGAGCCGCTCCAGCCAGGCGTAGGGATCGTCGAACCGGCTGCCATGCAGCGTGTAGCCACTCTCCGGATCGCGTCGCGTCGCGGGGAAGTCCAGGGCCCGGTCCAGATTCCTCATCCGGAGATCCTCCAACGGCACGCGGGGGAGGCTCCAGGGGAAAACCAAGGCCCTGGAGTTTCAACGGAGGTCCGTGAAACTCCAGGGCCTCGTGGACTTCAGGCTCGCGCGCTCCGGCGCCGGGGGGCGGCCAGCGCCAGCAGCAGCAGGACCATCATCGGCGCCGAGGCATCGCCCAGGCCCGAGCAGCCACAGCCCTGGGCGGAGGGCTCCTGAGGCTGGGGATTCACACCCGCGTCCGGCCCGTTACCCGTGCCCGCGTCCGGTCCGTCCGGAGAGAGGATCGTCACCGACGTGGCGGCGCCCACTCCGCCCTCGATCCTGACGGACACCGCATCACCGAAGACCCCCGTCGAGCTTCCGGCGGTGAACAGGCCCGTGGGCGTGATGGTTCCGGCCCAGGGCGCGGCCGACCAGGTGGGCTCGGAGGCCGCCCACTGATTGCCGAAGGCATCCCAGGCCCTCGCGGAGAACTGCTGCGTGCCGAGTGGACGCAGCGTGGGGTTCGTTGGAGTGAGGCTCACGCCCACCACGGGGCCCGGCCTCACCACCACGCTGGCCGAGGCACTCATGCCCTCGGCACTCACCCGGACGGTGTCGTTGTACGTGCCGGCGGTGGTGCCCGCGGTGAAGGTGCCATGGACGTCGATCGTTCCGCCGCCACCGGAGACCTCCCAGCTCGGAGTGAGCGGCACCTCGTTGTCGTACGCATCCAGGCCCCGCGCGGTGAAGGCCACCGACTCGCGCACCTGGAGCGAGGCGGAGGTGGGGCTCAGCAGCAGCCGGGCCAACGCTCCGGGCTGGATGACAACGGAGGCCGAGGCGCTGAGTCCGCCCGACTCGGCGACGATGGCGGCCGGGTAGCTCCCCGCCCGGGTGCTCGCGGTGAAGTCACCCGGCGAGGCGCCGAGCGTCCCGGCGAGCGAGGACCCCAGGCGCCAGGAGACCGTGTCCGTCCGGACGTTGCCATGGGCATCCACCACCCGTGCGCTGAAACGCACCGTACCTCCCGGGGCGAGCCTGACGGTGGAGGGGCTCAGTTCGATCCGCTCCGCGGGCCCGGGCTCGACGATGACGGTGGCGGTAGCCGAGACGCCGTCCGCGATGGCGCGCACGGTGTTCGCATAGGTCCCGGCCACGGTGCCCGCGGTGAAGACGCCCGAGGCGTCGATGGTGCCACCCCCTTCGAGGATCTCCCACGAGGTGCTGGCGGGAACCGGGTAGCCGGACGCATCCCGCGCGGTGGCGGTGAAGGTCACCTTCCCCGAGGGCCCCACCGTGGCGGGGTTCGGGGAGAGTTCCAGCGAGACGATCGGACCGCCCAGCACCGTCACGCTCGTCTGGGCCACCGTGGAGCCCACGGAGGCCTCGATGGTGTTGGCGTAGAAGCCCGGCACCGTCCCGGCGGTGAAGACGCCGGTCGTGGAGTCGAGCGTTCCGCCCCCGTTGGCGAGCCGCCAGGAGATGGAGTCCGTCCGGGTGTTGCCGCAGCTGTCCGTGGGCACGGCGGTGAAGGCCTGCTCTGCCCCCTGCTCGAGGCGGGGAGACTCGGGCAAGAGGACGAGCCGGGAGAGCGGGCCCGTGGAGACGGACACGTCCGCGGTGCCCATCACGGAGCCCGCGCGCGCCGTGACCGCCCGGGGGTAGCTGCCCGGCGTGCAGGGAGCGGTGTACTGGCCCGTGGAGGAGATGGTTCCGGAGCCGGGAGCGGCACTCCAGTCGGGGGAGAGATTGCTGGGGTTGCCGCAGGAGTCCACCACGTCCGCCGTGAAGCGCTGGGAGGCACCGGCCTCGAGGCCCGGGGCCGCGGGCGTCACGGTCACCTGGGCCGCTGGTCCGGGAATGATGATGACGGTCGCACTGCCGCTCACGCCATGGGCGCTCGTGGCCGTCACACCCGAGCTCACCGTCCCGGTAGTGCAGGAGACGGTCAGCAGGCCGGTGTCATCAATGGTGCCGGCCTCGGCCCTGGCGCTCCAGGTGAAGGGCACATCGTGGACGGGAGTGCCCGCCGCGTCGTAGGCGCGAGCGATGAAGGTCGTGGTCGCGGCGGCCCTCACACGGACGCTGTCCGGAACGACCTCCACGGAGGCCACGGCCCGCTCTTCGTAGGGCAGCGCGCCAATGTCCGTCTTGTCCGAGCTCACGCCGCGGCAGGGCGAGATGGAGCGCAGGAGGTAGTGACTGGGGGAGACGAAAAGGGGGTCGGCGGAGAGGCTATTGGGACCCGCGCTGGTGTTGTAGTAGTTGCCCGAGGAGTTGTCCCACACGTCGTTGTGCGAGAGCGTCAGCGTGCCGCCGCTCCGGTAGACGCCATAAGAGCCGTTGCCGGTGATGATGCTGTTGCGCAGCGTGACGCCAGGGCTGGTGCCGCTGGAGACTTCGACCCCGTAGTGGCCGTTATCGACGATGGTGTTGTAGTCGAGGATGACGGAGCCGCTGGTGCTCAGACTGACGCCCGAGTAGTAGCTGGAATGGACGACGGTGCGGGTCATGGAGAAAGACTTGGAGCTGCTGACGTAGACCCCCTCGGAGTTGCCGCTCAGGGTGCTGGAGGACAGGTCGACGGCATCTCCGCTCCTCACGTCCAGGCCTATGTAAGCATCGCGGATGAGAGCACCGGTGATGGTGGCCGTCCCCGACGACTCCACGCGCAGGCCTCGCCACTTGTACAGGCCCGGGGACGGGGCCGGGATCTCGGTCCGGAAGGTGACGGGCTCGGAGCGGGTGCCCAGCACGCGCAGGGTTCCCCGGGAGAAGAGCTCCACCTGGGAAGCATCTTCTCCGCCCTTCATGAAGTCGCTGTTGGCGACGGTGACGGTGGTGCCCGGGGCGAACGTGAGGGTCGCACCGGTGGCCACCCTGAGGTCACCCGCGAGCGTCAAGGCGCCGGAGAGGGTGGTGTCCTCATGGATGGTGCCAGCGAGGACGGGGGACGGATCTCCCGTATAGGGCAGGGCTCCTATGTCCGAGGTTCCACCCAGGGCGGCCTTCCGCGCGGGCGAGTACCGGGTGAGGCGGAAGTTGGAGGAGGAGACGAAGAGGGGGGGAAACGAACGGCTGGAGGCATCCGGGGGGATTTCGGAGTAGTTGCCCAGCGTGTTGTTCCACAGGTTGTTGTACGCGAGCGTCATCGTCCCGCCGGAGCGAGCGGAGAGCCCATGACCGGTGTGGTCGGTGATGATGCTGTTGTACAGCGTGACACGGCAGAAGGAGCCGAAGACGTAGACTCCGGAGGGGCCGTTGGCGACGATCGTGTTGTAGTGGAGGTTGGCGGTGCTGCTGTCACGAACGTCGATGCCGCCGGCCCCGTTGTCGTGGACGACGGTGTGGTCCATGGAGAGCGTGCCCTCGTCCTCGACCGAGGCGCCGTTGATATTGCCGTGAAGGGTGCTGGAGGAGATGGTGGCGGAGGCGGTGCTCCCCTTCACCCGCAGGCCCGTGAAGGCATCGCGGATGACGGCACTGGTGAGGGTGGCGGTCCCCGACTCCACGCGCACGCCACTCCACTGGCTCGAGCCCGAGGTGGAGGCCTGGAAGGTGACGGGGCTGGCCTCGGTCCCCCGCACCCGCAGGGTGCCCCGGGAGATGAGCTCCACCCTGGTGGAATCCGAGCCGGAGCTCGTGGCATCCGTCGTGGCGGCGATGACCTGCACGCCAGATTCGATCGTCAGCGTCACCCCGGCGGGCACGATGACGTCACCCGTCAGCGTGTAGGGACTGTTCGCCACCGTCCACGTCGTGTCACCGCCGAGCGGCCCTTGAACCGTGCCCGCCGAAGCAGCGCCCGCTACCAACAACACCGCGACCCCGACAACCCGATGCATCGACCCTCCTGGAAAATGGGGGCCGTGCTCTAGCAGTCCGAGGTGGCAAGTCCAGAGCTCTCAAGAGCCCGGAGGGTTTACCCGCGGTGCGTCACGGAGGGCCGTGGTTCTGGACGCGCGAGTTCAGCTCCACCGCGGTGGCGTAGATCTGCGCCCAGGCCTTGAACTTGATGCGGTTGCCCAGACCCTTCTGGTCGTTGGCGTAGTGGAAGAGATCCTCGCGGAAGAGGGCATCGGCGGCCTTGCGCGCCTCGGGCCCGAGCGGCGTGCCCTTCTTCGCGTAGTAGCGGAGCAGGTCGTAGCCATAGTCGTGCGTCTTGGCCGCGGGGTCGAACTCCTTGTCCGGGCCAATCTTCCCCGGGGCGGAGGCCGAGCCGTGCGGGTCCTGCATCCGCTGGCCGTGCTTCGTCTGGATGGCGTAGGGCTTGTAGCCCATGACCTGCTCGAAATCGGCGGGGGGCGGGCGGGCACCGGTGAGGTACTCGCGCATCAGCGTGCCGTGGTTGCCCGCGGGGGCGGCTCCCACCTTCGCCGTGCGCTGCAGCGCGCTGGCCGCGCCGGTGAACGTGTCCTGCGAAACGGGACGCGTCTGCGCCTGGGCCACGGCGGAGGACGGTGCCTCGGCGGACGTCTCCGGAGTGGAGTTGACCGGGCGGCGGGGCGAGACTGGGGAATTGCGGACGAGCATGGGAACCTTCGGGGGAACGCTTCCTCTCGAATTATCGAAGTTTGCCGTCCGGAAGTTGCGGACCCGTGATTGACGCGCCGCGTGGTGCGAGGAGAGCTCGGTGGGAACGGACCTGTATCGCGACGGAATGGCCCGGCTGGAAGCGGGAGACGTGGAAGAGGGGCGCCGGCTGCTGGAGGAGGCGCTGAACAAGGCTCCCGGAGACGTGAAGGTGATGCACGGGCTGGCGCTCGCGTTGGATCTGGCCGGAGAGCGAACCCGGGCGGTGGAGCTGCTGGAGTTCGCGCATGCCCGGGCGCCGTCCGAGCCGGAACCGGCCTGCGAGCTGGCCATGTCACTGCTGGAGCGGGGCGAGGACGCACGGGCGGAGCAGGTGCTGGCCCCCGTGCTGGCCGCGCATCCCGGCCACCCCCGCGCGAACCTCTACCAGGCCATGGCCCTGGCGAAGACGGACCCGGCCCGCGCGCGCGCCCACGTGGCGAAGGTGCTGGGGGACGCGGACCCGGAGCTGCGCCGGGAGGCGGAGGCGCTGGACCGCGTGCTGGCGGAGCACGCGCCCTCCACCTGACCGGACCGGATTGGCCCCATTCGGCGTCGGACGCATACCACCCGTGAACCTGGAGAAGAACGATGAGTCGCCGAGCCACCCACGAGGTCCCGCGCCTCTCCGTGAATGTGACGTCGCGGCAGTTCATCGAAGACAAGTTCCGCTACTACCGTTGGATGCACGAAGAGGCGCCCGTCTGTCAGGGGCGGCTCAGCGTCCTGCGCGTGTTCTTCCTGGCCGGTTACGACGACTGCGTCAGTGCGCTCAGGGACCCTCGCCTCGTGCGCAACCGGACGACCGCGACAGGAGGCGGGCGGCTCCCACTCCCTCTGCCCAAGGGGCTCACGCCGATGATCTCGAGCATGATCACGAATGACGACCCGGTGCACCGCCGGCAACGGACCCTGGTCGCCAAGGCGTTCACCCCCAGGGCCCTGGGCAAGCTGTCCGAGCGCATCGAGGCCTTGACCCACGAGCTGCTCGACGAGGCCGAGCGGCGGAACACCGTGGATCTCATTCAGGCCTACAGCCTCCCGATTCCGGTGACCGTGATCCGCGAGATGCTGGGCGTCGACGAGGCGGACATGCCGAAATTCAGGTCGGGGCTGCGCGCGCTTTCGGAGGGGTTCAATGGATGGGCGATCCTTCGCACGCTGCTCTTCGACATGCCCCGGACGGTCGCCCTCGTCGAGGAGCTCATCGAGCGCAAGCGCTCGGACCCGCGAGACGACATCCTCACCGGGCTGATTCAAGCGGAGACGGATGGCGAGAAGCTCTCCCGTGAAGAGCTGGTCAGCATGGCCATCCTGCTGATCGTCGCGGGTTATGAGACCACGGTGCATCTCATCACCAACGCCGTGCTGACCCTGTTGCAGCACCCCGAGCAGCTCGAGGCGCTGAAGGGCGACACGACGCTCCTCGACCCGGCTGTAGAGGAGATCCTGCGGTACGCGGGGCCGGTTCATGGCACGAAGCCCAACTACGCGGTGGAGGACATCGAGATACGCGGGGTCCGCATCCCGAAGGGCGCACCCGTGATTCCGATTCTGGGCGCCGCGAACCGGGACCCCGCGGTGTTCGCCAACCCCGAGGTCTTCGACATCCGGCGGCCGCCCAAGAAGCAACTGGGGTTCGGACATGGGCCCCATCACTGCCTGGGTGCCGCACTCGCCCGGATGGAGACACGGGTCGCGCTCAAGACCCTGTTCGAGCGATTTCCCAACATGCGCCTGGCTGTCCCCGCCGGGGAACTCAAGCTCCAGAGCCTCCCCCTGTGGCACCGGTACGAACGTCTACCTGTCGTTCTGCGGCCCTGAGGACGGCGCCCCATCCAGAGTGCGCGCCGCGCGCCGGAGCGCCTGGGGAGGCTGGCCGAACACACGCAAGAAGGCCCGGCGCATGCGCTCGGGGTCCGAGAAGCCCACGGCCCGCGCCACCTGCTCGATGGGCTCGGCGCTGGTCTCGATGCGCAACCGGGCCGCCTCGGCGCGCAGCTGCTCGATCGCCTTGGCCGGTGTCTGTCCCGTCTCCGCGAGGAACGCCCGCCCGAATTGACGGGGACTCAGACACGCCACCCGGGCGAGCCGCTCGACATTCAAGGGCTCATGCAGGTGCTCGCGGGCGAAGCTCAGCGCCAGGCGGATGCGGTCCGAGGGCGGCTCCAGGTCGAGCAGCGTGGAGAACTGGGACTGGCCCCCGGGCCGGCGATGGTAGACGACGAGGTCCCTCGCCGCGGTGCGCGACACCTCCAGGCCCAGGTCCTCCTCGAGCAGCGCGAGCGAGAGATCGATGCCCGAGCTGACCCCCGCCGCCGTCCAGATGGGACCGTCCTGGATGAAGATGCGTTCGGCGTCGACGTGGACGCGGGGAAAGCGCCGCTGCAGCCCGGCGGAGAGACGCCAGTGCGTGGTCGCGCGCCGGCCATCGAGCAGGCCCGCGGCGGCCAGCAGGAAGGCGCCCGTGCAGATGCTCGCGACGCGCCGGCAGGAGGACCGCGAGGCCCTCAGGAAGTCCAGCAGCGCGGAGGAGCCCATGGCCTCCTGGGTCCCGGGTCCGCCCGCGACCACGAGCGTGTCCAACGGCGGCGCCTCGTCCATCCGCCGCGCCAGCATCTGGACGCCCGCGGAACTCTCGACGAGGCCGCCGTGCTCGGACAGCAGCCACATCCGATAGGGCGCCGGTCCGTGGATGGACGGCACCTCGAAGACGGACATGGGACCGGTCAGGTCCAGCAGTTGGAACGCGGGGAAGATGAGGAACCCGATGTCGCGGACCATGGCGGGAAACGAGGGAACTACGTCCTTTCCGCCACGAGTCTGAAGGCGGAGAGTGCCACCGTCAAACCCAGACACGGAGCCAAACCATGGCCTCATCTCTCGTCATTGTCTTTCCGCTGTACCCGGGCGTGTCGTACCTCGACTTCATGGGACCGCAGGCGGTGTTCTCGCTGCTCCCCGGTGTGAAGCAGGTCTTCGCCACGGTGGGAGGGCAGCCCGTCACCGAGGGCGCGTTGCGGCTCGACCCCCTGGCCCGGCTGGAGGATCTGGAGCGGTGTGACGTGCTGTGTGTACCGGGAGGACCCGCGTCGCGCCCGATGCAGGACCCGGTCTTCATGGCGGCGATCCAGCGTCTGGCGGCCACGGCCCGCTTCGTCACGTCGGTGTGCACGGGCTCGCTGATCCTTGGAGCGGCCGGACTGCTGGAGGGAAAACGCGCGGCGTGCCACTGGGGCTTCCGCGACCAGTTGTCGCTCTTCGGCGCCATTCCGGACGCGGGCCGCGTGGTGCGCGACGGCCGGCTGGTGACGGGCGGAGGCGTCACGGCGGGCATCGACTTCGGACTGACGCTCGCGGCGGAGCTGGCGGGCCCCGTCGTCGCCCAGGCCATCCAGCTCGTGCTCGAGTACGCGCCGGAGCCCCCCTTCAACGCCGGGCGGCCCGAGGCGGTCTCGAAGGCCGTCCTGGCGCAGGTCTCCACCCTCACGACGGCCGGGGGACTGGACCTGACCGAGGAGGAGACCACGGTCCGGCGCCTGGGTGCGGACTACCGCACACGCGGCGCCGCTTGAGCGGGGGCAAGCGCCCCGCGGCGGGTCCTGGCCCCAGGAGCTTGCCGGCGAGTCAACCAGGAGTCCGGCTCACCTGCCCCATCACCCGATCGGAATCGGAGAGGGCGGGCCGCCAATGAACCCCGCCGGCGCCGCCAGGAAGTACAAGGAGAGCGCGGACAGCACTCCGAACAGGAGGAGCGCAATGGCCAGCCCGGCTCGCCTTCGCGCGGGCGAGGTCAGGCGCGAGTACAGGAGTGCTTCCGGTCCGACCGCCCCCAACGCCAGCGAGACGACGAGCCAGAGCAATGAGGCCCCGAGCCAGACGGTCGCCAGGAGACCCAGCCGCTCGGACTGGGTCATCAAGGTGAATCTCGACAACACCCAGAGGCTCGAGAGCAGGACCCCCACGGAAATCATCGCTCCAATCCGCCGGAGCCGCTCGAAGCCATGGAGACGCGCGAATGCTTCCAGCCCGAGATCGAGTGTCGCCACGAGCAGCAGGGGCGTCACCACCGCGGCGAAGGGCGACGGAAACGAGAAGAGCGCGTTGAACAACGTTGCATAGACCCAGGGCACGGCCAGCAGGCCCAGCAGCAGTGCGCCAAGCCCGGCCGCAACCGGGTCCCTTCTTCGCCCGGCGGTCATCGGCGCGCTCCCCCAGCGGGAGGAACGGGAACCCGGAACTCCCTCTCGAAGGCGATGTGGATGAGGAGCGGCACATCGCCGTGATGGAACTGAAGGGCGAAGGGAGGGCCAGGCCGGCGGCACGACCGCCCCCGCGGGCGATGGATGAGGGCCATGTTGACTCTGAGCCTGCCCCAGTTACGTGGCTCTGTGTGGTTCAGCGGTAGCGAACAGGCGGGCCTCGTTCTTGGGGCCATTCGTATGCGCCCAGGATTCACACAAACCGCGGGAGAGCCACAAAGCCGGGGCAGGCGCATGCTGGCCTCCTGGCCCCGGAAAGACGAAGGGCGCGGACCCGAGGATTTCTCCTAGGATTCCGCGCCCTTCTGATGGTCGGGGAGACAGGATTTGAACCTGCGACCCCTTGGTCCCGAACCAAGTGCTCTACCAGGCTGAGCCACTCCCCGATACCGCTATGCCCCTCGACGGAACTGCTCTCGGGCCGTCGAAGTGGGCGGGGATGTACAAGACCCGCCCGGCCTAGTCAACGTCCTTGGATCAGCTTTTCATTCCTGAAACCCTCCAGGGGTTCTCCAGGACTCGTGGGGCCCCCGGGACCCGGCCTCCCCTCTCGTAACCGGCCCATTTTCCTGGGGACGGCCTCGGGAACACCGCTTGCTTGACCCTCCTCCGTACAGCGAAGGCACCCCGGGGTCCCATGCTTCCTCCAGTCGTCCTGATCTCCGATGACGAGCCGCTCGTTGTATCCGCCCTCACCCGCGAGGCTCGCCGCTCCGGCCTCGCCTCGGTGGCGGATACCACATCCCACCATGTCCTCTCGTTGGCCCGGCGGCACCGGCCCGCGGTCATCATCCTGGACATCCATCAGCACCAGGACGGCCGCGACCTGCTCGCCCAGCTCAAGCAGGACCCCGAGACGCGCGACTGCAAGGTCGTCATCCTCAGTGGCGTGGAGGACCAGTTCACCCGCCACGTCTGCTTCGAGCTCGGCGCCGAGGCCTACGAGGTGAAGCCCTTCGACCACACCTTCATGACCCGGGTGGCACGGATGGCCGGCCTCGACACAACGGCCCACTGAGCTCGAGGCGTTCCCTCAGGGCCGCAGCGATCGGATGGCCGCGGCGTAGTCCTTCGAGCCGAACACGTACGAGCCCGCCACCAGCACCGTGGCCCCGGCGTCCACCACCCGCCGGGCCGTCTCGGCGTTGATGCCCCCATCCACCTCGATGTCCGTGGACAACCCTCGCTCATCCATCATCGCGCGCAGCCGGCGCACCTTGTCCACCGTGGGCGCGATGAAACTCTGCCCCCCGAAGCCTGGGTTCACGCTCATCAGCAGCACCATGTCCACGTCTCCCAGCACCTCCTCCACCGCCGACAGCGGCGTGGCCGGGTTGAGCACCACCGCCGGCTTCGCTCCCGCGTGGCGGATCTGCTGAATCACCCGGTGCAGGTGCGTGCACGCCTCCACGTGCACCGTGAGGATGTCCGCCCCCGCCTTCGCGAAGGCGTCGACGTACTTCTCGGGCTCGACGATCATCAGGTGCACGTCGAGCGGCCGGGTGGCCGCCTTCTTGATGGCCTCCACCACCACCGGGCCCATGGTGATGTTGGGCACGAAACGCCCATCCATCACGTCCACGTGGACCCAATCCGCCCCGGCGGCTTCCACCGCGCGCACCTCCTCCGCGAGGCGGCCGAAGTCGGAGGACAGGAGCGAGGGGGACACGAGGACGCGGCGGGTCATGGGCGCTACATAGCCACTTCCGCTCCCGGGTGGTACCCGCTTGGAGAGCGAGCGAGCAGGGGGGGAGGGGCGATCCACGTATTTCCCGTGCTAAGAAGATGACTCCCAGGCCGTGCGCCGCCGCCCTTTTGGAGTCCTATCCGGTGCTTCCACAGACCCCGCCCGATCCTCCAGACCTCACCCGGCGCCTCAAGAAGCTCACGTCCATCCTGGACGTCACCAAGGCCATGAGCGCCGAGCGCGACCTGGACCTGCTGCTGCCCCTCATCCTCTACGAGGCCAGCAAGGTGGTGGAGGCGGACCGGTGCTCGCTCTTCGTGCTCGACCGCGAGCGCAACGAGCTGTGGAGCAAGGTGGCCCAGGGCTCCAAGAATGAAATCCGTCTGCCCGTGGGCAGCGGCATCGCCGGCCAGGTGGCCCAGACGGGAGAAATCATCAACCTCCCGGATGCCTACGCCGACGAGCGCTTCAACCGCACCTTCGACACCCTCAGCGGCTACCGCACCCAGAGCGTCCTCTGCGTGCCCATGCGCGACGCCAATGGCGAGGTCACCGGCGTCATCCAGTCGCTCAACAAGCTCAGTGGGCGCCCCTTCGACTCCGAGGACGAGGAGCTGCTGCTCGCCCTGGGCGCCCAGGCCGCCGGCGCCATCGAGAACGCCCTGCTTCACGAGGAGATCAACCGCCTCTTCGAGGGCTTCGTCTCCGCCTCCGTGGTGGCCATCGAATCGCGGGATCCCACCACCGCCGGTCACTCGGGCCGCGTGGCCGATCTCACCGTCACCATGGCCCGCGCGCTCGAGCACGTGCACGCCGGGCCCTATGCCCACACGCGCTTCACCGCCACCGAGCTCCAGGAGGTCCGCTACGCCTCGCTGCTGCACGACTTCGGCAAGGTGGGCGTGCGCGAGCCCGTGCTCGTCAAGGCCGAGAAGCTCTACCCCCATGAGATGGAGGGGCTGCGCTCCCGCTTCCAGCTGGCCCGTAAGGACCTGCAGCTGCAGAGCTACCGCCGCCGGCTCGCCGCCGTGAAGCTGCGCGGCGTGCACCACATGGCGGAGATCGACGCCGAGGAGGATGAGCGGCTCCTCAAGGACCTCAAGCACCTGGACGAGGTGCTCGAGTTCGTCCTCACCTGCAACCGGCCCACGGTGCTCGCCCAGGGCAACTTCGAGCGGCTCCACGAGCTGCGCCACCTGCACTTCGAGGACTCCTTCGGAAAGGAGCAGCCCCTGCTGCTCGACCGGGAGATCCACTCGCTCTCCATCGCCAAGGGCACCCTCTCCGAGGAGGAGCGCCGGGAAATCGAGAGCCACGTCGAGCACACCTACCGCTTCCTGTCGCAGATTCCCTGGACGCGCACCCTGCGCCGCGTGCCGGAGATCGCCTACGCGCACCACGAGAAGCTCGATGGCACCGGTTACCCGCGCGCCATCCCCGAGCCCACCATCCCCGTGCAGTCCCGGATGATGTCCATCGCGGACATCTACGACGCCCTCACCGCCAGCGACCGGCCCTACAAGAAGGCCGTTCCTCATCAGCTCGCGCTCGACATCCTCAAGCGCGAGGTCCAGGGCGGTCAGCTCGACAACGAGCTGTTCCGCATCTTCGTCGAGGCCGAGGTCCCCAAGCGCGCCCTCAAGGACTTCCGCGGGTAGGCGCGCGGTAGACCCTCACCCCGACCCTCTCCCGGAGGGAGAGGGAGGGGGACTTCCGCTCAGCTGCCGATGGTGTGCAGCCGCAGGCTGTTGATCTTGCCCGGCTGGCCCACCGGCGCGCCGTACACGATCACCACGCGGTCACCCTTCTGCGCCAGGCCCCGCGCCACCAACTCCTCCTCCACGCGGCGCACCATCGCCTCCGTCTCCTGGATGGGCTCCAGCACCCGCGGCACCACGCCCCACAGGAGCGCCAGCCGGCGCCGCACTTCCTGGTTCGGGCTGAACGCCACGATCGGCACCGGCGGCCGGTAGTGCGCCAGCAACCGCGCCGTCACGCCCGACAGCGTGAACGCCGCGATCAGCGACGCCCCGGCCTGCCTCGCCGCGTAACACGCGCTCGCGGCAATCACGTCCGGGAAGTGCGACGGCAACCCCACCGGCGACTCCGTCGGCGCGTTCAGCCCCTGCGCCCGCATCGTCGACTCGGCCGCCAGCACGATGCGGTCCATCATCTCCACCGACTCGCGCGGGAACTTGCCGCTCGCCGTCTCGCCCGACAGCATCACCGCGTCCGCCCCGTCGAACACCGCGTTGGCCACGTCGCTGGCCTCCGCTCGCGTGGGCCGCGGGTTGTCGATCATCGAGTTGAGCATCTGCGTCGCCACGATGACCGGCAGGCCCCTCATGTTGCACCGGCGCACGATGTCCTTCTGCACCGAGGGCACCTCCTCGGGCGGAATCTCCACGCCGAGGTCACCACGCGCCACCATCACGCCGTCCGTCTTGTCCAGGATGGCGTCCAGCCGCGCAATCGCCTCCGGCTTCTCCAGCTTCGCGATGATGGGCACCGACCGCCCCACCTCCGCCATCGCCGAGCGCGCCATGTCGATGTCCGCCGGATGCCGCACGAACGACAGCGCCAGGAAGTCCACTCCCGCCTTGATGCCGAACACCAGGTCCTCCCGGTCCTTCGGCGTCAGCGCGTCCGCGCGCACCGCCACTCCCGGCAGGTTGATGCCCTTGTTGTTCTTCAGGATGCCGCCATGAATCACCTTCGTGCGGATCAACTGCTTCTTGTCCGTCTCGATGACCCGCAGCTCCAGCAGGCCGTCATCCAGCAGGATGCGGTCTCCCGGATTCACGTCCGCCGCCAGGAACGGATACGTCGTGGACACGATCTCATCCGTGCCCTTCACCGTCTCGTCCGTGGTGATGTGGAACTCGCCACCTTCCTTCAGCTCGGTGCTGCCGGTGATGAAGCGGCCGGTGCGGATCTTGGGGCCCTGGAGATCTCCCAGGATACCCACCGCCTTGCGGACCTTCAGCGAGGCCGCCCGGAGTTTGGCGATGTTCTCGGCGTGGTTCTCGTGGCTGCCGTGAGAGAAGTTGAGCCGGGCCACGTCCATTCCAGCTTCAATCAGGGCCTCGAGCATTTCCTGACTCTGGGAGGCCGGACCAAGGGTGCAGACAATCTTCGCGCGTCGCATGGGCAAAAGAGGATTGGGTCGGGCGACGCGCAGGGTCAAGCAGCGTCCGCACGCGCCCTCCGATTGGTAAATTGGTAAAGCGGCGAGCAGGGAACCGCGTCTCAGCCTCGCAGCAGCAGGTTGAGGTTCTCCCGCTCCCAACGCAGTGCGGCGGAGTAGAGCGGGAAGGCTTTCTCCCGCTCACGGAAGGCCCGCGGGTGATGCACCCGGCGGCCCGTCCCGTTCGAGCTGGGGAAGAGTTGGTGGAGCATCTCGTGGAAGATGATGAATTCCACGAAGTACGAGGGGACTTCGGGGCGATCCAACCCGGGGTGGATGCGGATCTCCCGCGTCTGATGGTCGTAGACCCCCAGACGGATGGACTTGCGCCGCCGCCGGGGAGGCATGCGGCCCCAGCCAATGCGCGCCTGGATGTTCCCGTGGAAGTAGACGCGGTTGAGCTGATCGAAGAGCACCTGCAAGTCGAAGCAGCGGCCCTGGGGATCCAGGTCGGCCTCGGCCGCGTGGCGCTCCTGACGGATGCGCGGCTGCTGGCCCCGGATGTAGTCGTCCAGCACGCCGCCCGCCAGGCGGTTGCCCCGGCCCGCGTAGTCCGCCACCGCGCGCACCACCGGCTCCGGTGCGTCCAGGAACATGTGGTGCAGCCGCAGCTGCAGCGCGTTGGCGCTGCGCCGGAAGGACACCATGGTGGAGCGGTTGTCCGTCACCGCCAGCCGCACCGGCATCCTCAAGTCCGCGGACAGCCGGAAGGCCAGCGCCTCGGCCCGGGCCCACAGTTCCTCACGGGTGGCCGCGCCGAGGGAGGGCTGTGGGCCGCGTAGCGCGTTCTCCCGGTGGAAGTTCTCCGCGACCGGCACCTCCTCCTCGTGGAGGGCGGTGGCCAGACGGTTCGAGGACTCCACCGCGCGGGTGCGCGTGGGCAGGGATGTGCCCCCCTCACGAACGGGAGCGCGCGGGAAGAGGTGCATCTGATGTTGGGGCGGAAGCGACGACACGCGGACGGCATCGTACCCAGTGGCCTCCCGGACTCAAGGCCGGCGCAAGCCGCTCGCCTGCCCAGCGTCGCCCCGTCAACCCCGCCCGTGTGCCCTCGTCTCCTCCGCCAGTTGCTCTCCGAGCGACTCCACCGACTCCCGTGTGGTACCGAAGGCCGCCAGCACGTCCTCCATCCGCTCGGCCTCCTCCACTCCCAGGCAGGCTCCTCCGCCCGCTCGTGCCTCGGCCAGGTCACCGTAGCGGCTCATCTGCACGCTCCAGCTTCCGTCCGGCCAGCGCTCGAAGGGATAGAGCCGGCAGGCCACCGGCCGCACGTCCGCGGGCAGGCCACAGCCCCGCTCCTTCTCGTGGAAGACGCAGGCGCCGGCGCGCGTGGCCAGCATCAGCCGCACCGGGCCCTTGCGGAAATAGCCCCGGTAGAGCGGACGGCGCGCCTCGTACTCCGCTGCCTCCTCGCCGGTGAGGTACTCCTCGGCCACGAAACGCCGGGGTGACAGCCCCGTGTGCGCCGTCATCCGCTCGATGTCCGCCCGCGTGAGCGTGGCCAGGTGCTCGTCCTCCTTCACCTCGCAGCACGAGGTACCCAGCACCACCGGACAGCGGGCGCAGACCGGGCCCATGGGGGACTTCGCGCTCATGGGACGGGCGGCACCTCGCCTCCACGAGTCTTCAACAACCGATCCAGGCGATCCTGCTCCAGGCGCACCACCAGCGTCTTCTCCCGCGTGTACTGCACCCGGCCCGGCGCTCCACCCTTCACCTTCTTCACGAACTTCACCGGCACCCAGCTCACCTCGCCCCGAGGCTCGCCCTTCGCCCCCGAGTGGTGCAGCGCCAGGTGCGCCGCGTCCAGTAGCACCTCCTGCGCCACCTCCACCCCCTTCTCCAACGGCACCACCACGTGGCTGCCCGGCAGCCCCCTCGCGTGCAGCCACAGGTGGTACGGCCTCGCCACCTTGAAGGTGAGCGTGTCGTTGTCCTCGCCTCCCTTGCCCACCCAGATGCGCTGGCCCCCGTGTCCCACGTACTCCTTGAAGGGCCTCGCCTCCGGTGGGCCCGCCTCGGCCGCCGTCAGCTGCAGCACCTCCGCCTGCGCCAGCAACGAGGCCTCGTCCAGCGCCTCGAGCTGCTTCAGCGCCGCCTCCGCGTGCGCCACCTCGCGCGCCATCTCCGCCTCGCGCTGCCGCGCGTGCTCCACGCCCCTCAGCAACCGCCGGTACTGGTGGAAGTTCCAGTCCACCTCCTCCTTCGGCGTCCGCTTCGGGTCCAGCTTCACCTTCACCTCCTCCATCCCCGACTCGGTGTACGCCGTGAGCGTCACCTCGGTGGCGCCCCGCTTCAGGCGGTAGAGGTTCTGGGTGAGCAGCTCGCCCAACTGCCGGTGCTTCTCGGCCTCGGGCCCCCGCGCCGCCTCCGCGCGCACCTTCTCCAGCGTGCGTCCGGAGCGCTTGAGCCTCGCCCGGTACGGCAACGCCAGCCTCCGGCGGATGGACTCGGCCCGGCTCGTCTTGTCCTTCGGGCCGATCAGCCGCTCGGCCGCTTCCGCGTACACCAGGAAGTCCCCCGGGAAGGGCACCAGGCGCGACGTGGCCGCCCGGGCCTTGGCGAGGGCGTCCGCGGGCAGCGGCTCCGGCGGCGTCCACTGCGCCCCCGGGTGCAGCGAGCGCCGCTGCGCCAGGCCCTCGCCGGAGAGCATCAGCACCCGGCCCGGCTCCGTCAGCAGCATCAGCCCTCCCGGCGAGCCCAGCTCCAGCACCAGCCGGCGCCGGGTGTCCTCGCTCTGGAAGTCGAGCGTCACCACCCGCTCCGACTCCCGCCACGCGGCCCCCGTCAGCTTGAAGCCCACCAGTTCCTGCCGCAGCCAGCGCTGGAAGGGCGCCGGCTCTCCCGGCGTGGGGAAGCGATCCTCCGCCACCGAGAGGCGCGAGAGCTCGCCTTCCGCGCACAGGCACAAGAGGACGGAGCGCCCGGGCACGCGCAGCTCCAGGTAGGCCAGGCGCGGCAGCGGACACCACGCCTTCTGCACCACCGCGCCCGCCAACTGCGCGGACACCTCCGCCACCACCTGCTCCAACTCCGAGGATCGCAGTGACACCCCAGTCCTCCTGACGGAAAAAACAAGAACGGCCCGGCGGAAATCCGCCGAGCCGTTCAAACTGCGCGAAGTTACTGGCCTACGTCTAGCCCTCGGACGGGGCGGCCTCGGGGGCCTTCGCCGCGGTCTTGCGGCGGGTGCTCTTGCGGGCCGGGGCCTTCTTCGCCGCGCCCTTCTTCGCCGCCGCCTTCTTCGCGGTGCGCGGAGCAGCGGTCTTGCGGGTGGTCTTCTTCGCAGCGGCCTTCTTCGCCGGCGCCTTCTTCGCGGTCTTCTTCTTCGCGGCCATCTAAACCCTCCGTTGGTTCAACTCCACCTCCACTCGTTCCGAGTGGGGCCTGCACTCGCAGAAGGAGTGCTTGTGATGAATGGTAGAGATGCCTTGCCAGTGTGTCAACGCATGGTGATGTAGTGCAACGCGTGGCGCGCCGATTTTTCGGCATCGCGCGCGTTCGAAACCCCCGAATCGGCCTCTACCCCCACCTGCTCCGGCCTCGCGCGAGCCGATTTCTCGGCCTCCGCCGCGTTTCGCTCCGCTCCGAGGGAAAACGGCCATTTTCTCGAGCCCGCGCGAGCGCGCACCGACGCACGCAACGCGGGCCTCGAGCGCACCCGCACCGGTGCCAGCGCGCACGCTCGCACGGAGTGCTCACGAGATGACCTTCTTCGCCGCACACGCGCGAAAACGCGGGCGCTACAGGGGTGTCGCGGGGAGCTCGGGGGGCATTCAGCCGAGCGCGGCCCGGTAATCGACGTCCTGCTCGCCCTCGGAGGCATTCGGGTCGGCGTGGGCGGAGACGAAGAAGCGCCTCACCGCGTCCCGCACCTCCTCGGCCGTGTCGAGCTGGTTCACCTCGGAGCGGAAGAGCGCGGCGCCGTGCAGGCCGTGGCCGTACCAGGCCAGGTGCTTGCGGAAGGAGCGCACCGCGGCGAGCTCCTCGCCCACGAACTCGAGGTGGGCGGCCAGATGGCGCAGCACCAGCTCGCAGCGCTCCTGCGGCGTGGGCGGCGGGCCCCCGAGCAGCTCGCGGAAGATCCACGGGTTGCCCAGCGCACCTCGGCCAATCATCACGAAGTCGCAGCCCGTCGTCTCCAGCATCCGGCGGGCGTCCTCCGGCGTCTTCACGTCCCCGTTGCCGATGATGGGCCTGTCCGGGAAGTGACGCTTGAGGTCCGCGATGACGCTCCAGTCCGCCTTGCCCGAGTAGCCCTGGGCGCGCGTGCGCGGGTGGATGGCGAGCGCGGCGCACCCGGCCTCGAAGAGCTTGCCGGCCACCTGGAGGTAGTTGCGGGTGTGCTCGTCCCAGCCCGAGCGGATTTTGCAGGTGACGGGCAGGCCGGTGGCCGCGTGGATTTCGCGCACCAGGGCGGCGCCCCGGTCCGGCTCGCACAGCAGGGCGCTGCCGGCGCCGTTCTTCGTCACCTTCTTCACCGGGCAGCCCATGTTGATGTCGATCATCTGCGCCCCGTACTGCTTGCCGATGACGGCGGCGCGGGCCATGGACTCCGGCTCGCCCCCGAAAATCTGGAGGCTGTAGGGCCGCTCCACCTCGGCGTCATACCGGAGGTACTTCAGGGTGCGCTGGTTGGTGCGCATGAGGCCCTGGGAGCTCACCAGCTCGGTGGGGCAGAGAGCGGCCCCCATCCCGAAGGCGATGACGCGGAAGGGCTTCTCGCTCACCCCCGCCATGGGCGCGAGGATGAAGGGGTTGGGGAGCGTGTAGGGACCAATCCGCAGCATGCGGCGGGGGAACCTAGCGAATCAGGGAGATTGTTCCAGGGTCCAGGCGTTGGCCTGCACGCCCGGCCTCCTTTGGTTAAGGTCTGGCCCCATGTTGCGCTTCCGGCTCGGGGCCATCCCCGTCGAGGTCCACCTCTCACACCTGCTCTTCTCGTCCCTGCTGGGCGTCCTCATGGTGCTGACGGTGCGGGAGAGTCCGACAGCGCTGCACCTGCACTTCTGGCCTTATGAGCAGCTCGTCCAGGAGCCCGGAAGCCCCGAGGCCCTCCAGGCGGGCATGCTCGTCGTCCTCGCGTGGATGCTCATCGTCTTCGTGTCGGCGCTCGGCCACGAGGCGGGTCACGCGCTCATGCTCCGGGCCTTCGGCTACCGGCCGAGCATCTCGTTGCTCTGGCTGGGGGGTACCACCCGGCCCAACTCCCCCACCCCCATCCCCTGGCACCAGCGGACGATGATCGCCGCCGCGGGGCCCCTCTCCGGGTTGATGCTGGCCCTGGCGGCCCTGGGGCTCCAACACTTCGGCCTGCCGGAAGACGCGCTGTCCGCGCGCGCGCTCATCACCTGGTTCTGCGTGGCCAACATCTTCTGGGCCCTCTTCAACCTCCTCCCCGTCCCCACCTTGGATGGGGGCACCATCGTGAGCGCCCTGGCCACCCGTTTCTTCGGACAGGCGGGCTTCCTCGGCGCGCAGTTGCTGGCGCTCGTGCTGTGCCTCGCCGTGATGGCCTTCGCCTTCGCGATGGAGCGGCCCATCCCCCTGCTCGCCGTGCTCTTCGGCATGTACGGGCTGCACGCGCTGCGGCTGGTGATGGCCGTGCTCCGCGGCGACATGAAGGTGTCCTCGGGCGTGGTGCCCCCGCCGCTCCAATTGGAGTTGCAGCAGGCCCAGGCGGCCCTCGCCCAGGGACGGCTGGACGAGGTGCGCCAGCACGGCCTCGCCATCCTCGACTCGGAGGAGTGCACCCCGGACCTCGCCTCGCGCGCCCACCACCTGCTCGGCTGGGCCGCCCTCAAGAATGGCCAGGGCCGCGCGGCGCTCGACCACTTCTCCCAGGTGCGGCGCCGGCCCGTGGAGACCCAGGCCCTCGCCGCGGCCTTCTCCCTCATCGGCGACGAGCTCCGGGCGCTCGCCCTGTGGGAGATGGCCTGGCACGAGACGCACGACCGCACCGTGATGCACGAGTACGCCGGCTCCCTCATCCGCTCGGAGCGCGTGCCCAAGGCGCTGCGTCTCCCCGGGGTGGACCTCGAGGCCGCCTTCCTGTGCGCCCAGCGCCCCCTCTTCATCCGCGGCGCCTACTCGGAGGCGGCGGCCATCTGCGAGGCGGGACTCGCCCACGTCCGCTCCTCACGGCTCGCCTATGACGCGGCGTGCGCCCATGCCCGCGCGCGTCACCTGAATGACGCAATGCGCATGCTGCGACGCGCCACGGAGCTGGGCTTCCACGATGGCCCCTACGCGGACTCCGACGAGGACCTCGCTCCGCTGCATGGCCAGCCGGACTTCGAGCACTGGCTGGCGGACCTGCGGAAATCTGCTTCCGCCTGACAGACCCATGACACGGGGGGGTGTTGATGCGGGATGAGACTGAGCACCTTGCCGCTCGGTCTGATTCCAGCCGAGGCACCCTTGACTGCTCAAGCCGCCACTCCCGCACAGCAAGAGAAGATCAACTGGCTCTCGTCCATTCCCTTCGTGGGCGTGCACCTGATGTGCCTCTTCGTGTTCTACACGGGGGCGAAGCCGGTGGATGTCGCGGTGTGCGTGGGCCTCTACATCTTCCGGATGTGGGGCATCACCGCCGGCTACCACCGCTACTTCAGCCACCGCGCCTACAAGGCCGGCCGCGGCTTCCAGTTCTTCCTCGCGCTGGCGGGTACCCTCGCGACGCAGAAGGGTGTTCTCTGGTGGGCGGCCCACCACCGGCACCACCACCGGCACTCGGACCAGGAGCAGGACATCCACTCGCCCCTGCAGAAGGGCTTCTGGTGGAGCCACGCCGGGTGGATCCTCTGCGACAAGTACAACGAGACGCGTTACGACAGCATCAAGGACTTCGCGCGCTTCCCGGAGCTGGTGTGGCTCAACCGCCTCTTCGTGGTGCCGCCCGTCCTGCTGGCCGTGGCCCTCTACTTCATCGGCGGCTTCTCCATGCTGGTGTGGGGCTTCTTCGTGAGCACCACCCTGCTCTACCACGGCACCTTCACCATCAACTCGCTCAGCCACGTGTTCGGCAAGCGCCGCTACAAGACGACGGACACCAGCAAGAACAACTGGCTGCTGGCCCTCATCACCCTGGGCGAGGGGTGGCACAACAACCACCACTTCCACCAGAACACCGCCAACCAGGGCTGGTTCTGGTGGGAGGTGGACCTCAGCTACTACTCCCTCAAGGCGCTCTCCTGGGTGGGCCTCGTCAGTGACCTGCGGCTCCCGTCCGAGCAGACGAAGTACTCGTACCTGAAGTACTCGGCCGAGGACCAGGCGGCGCTCAACCCGCCGAGCCGCTGGTTCGCCCCCCTGGCCGCCCAGCGCAAGGCCGCCGAGGAGAAGATGAAGGCCGCCGAGGAGAAGGTGCGCGAGGCCCTGGCCAACGCGGCCGACAGCCTGCCCACCTCCGCGCCCACACCCCAGGCGATGCTCAAGCGCCAGTAGAGCGAGCAGGGAAGCACCCCCGGAAGGCTCCGGGCTGGGGTAGGGTTTCCATCCCGCCCCGCCCGTGACGCCTCCTTCGTTGAAACCAGGAACCGCCCCCGCGCGTACCGCTGACGCACCGACGCCCTCCCCGGCCGCCGGTGACTCGGACGAGGTACTCATGACGCGCTTCTGTCAGGGCGATTCCCGGGCCTTCGATGCCCTCTTCCAGCGCTACGCGAGGCCGATCCACGGCTACCTGGCGCGGTTGACGGGCAGCCCCGCCGCGGCGGAGGACCTGTCCCAGCAGACCTTCCTGTCCATGGTCCGGGGGCGCGGCCGCTTCCAGGAGGGCGCGCGGGTGAAGCCGTGGCTGTACGCCATCGCCACCAACGCGGCGCGCGACTGGCAGCGGCGCAAACGCCCCGAGGACCTGACGGACGAGGGCGAGCTGCCCACCAGCGTGGCCGTGGAGGAGCCGGGCCCCCGGGACGCGGGGCTCGAGCGCGCGGTGCAGCGGGCCCTGGAGCAACTTCCCGAGGGCCAGCGCATCCCCATCGTCCTGCACCGCTTCGAGGGCATGGGCTTCGCGGAGATCGCCGAGTCGATGGGGCTGACGGAGTCGGCCGTGAAGGTGCGGGCACACCGGGGCTACGCGCGGCTGCGCGAGCTGCTGGCCACCCTGCGAGAGGAAACGAACGGATGAGTCCCGAGTGCTCGCGCGTGCTGGACGCCCTGGGCCAGCCCCTTCCGCCGGAGCTGGCCGCGCATGTGGCCTCGTGCGCGGAGTGCCTCGCGCTGGTGGAGGGCTTCGACGCGCTGGAGCCCGTGGAGGCCCCGGCCGTGAAGATGGCGGTGCCGGCCCAGGCCCTGGAGGAACTGGCCGCCCACCCGGCGCCCACGCCCTGGTGGCGCGAGGTGCTGATGCTGGTGGGCGCGTACGTGGGCCTGACGGCGCTCGGCGCGCTGGCGCTCACGCCGCTGGGGCTGTTCCTGAACTCGGCGCCGCCCGCGGTGGTGGTGGTGCTGGCCCTGCTCGTCCTGCTGACCATGGTGGGCGGAGCGGTGGTGGCGTTGGCCCCCGTGCGGCGGGTGGCCTGGGGCCTCGTGGGCACGTGCACGGCCGTGGTGGCGCTGTCCGTGGTGCTGGGAGGCTCGGGGCTGGCGGTGAAGGGCTTCCTCGCGGGCGCCATCGGCTGCATGCGGACGCACATGCTCCTGTCCGCGCTGCCCCTGCTGTCCGCGCTGGTGATGCTGCGGCGCTCGGCGTACCACCCGGCGCGCGCCGTGGCCGCGGGGCTCTCCGCGGGCGCAGTGGGCCTGCTGCTGCTCCACGTGCACTGCCCGGATGGGAGCGCCGCGCACCTCGCGGCCTCGCACGTGGGCCCCTGGTTGCTGCTCGGCGGACTCGCCCTCCTGGTGCGCTCCCGCCTGCCCACCGGCAATCACGCTCCGTGAAAACCACTTCGTTCCAGCCGCACCTTCAGTCTCATCATTGAATCATCAAGCGCCTTGAATTTTCCGGCGCGGCGGTGGGTACTATGGGCTCCAAATGAAGGACGAGCCTCCGCCCATCACCCGCACCTCGCTTCGCGAGGCCGCGCAGCGCTTCATCCATGCCTGCCTGCAAGCCTCCAATCGGATCCACCTGCCGGGTCCGTCGGTGCTGCCCGTGGCGGGGGCCATCGTGGGCCTCTACAGCGGCCTGGCCGCGGGCATCTTCGTCAACCTGATCGGCCTGGTGAGTGGCATCACCTTCAGCAGCGCGTGGCTCGGCGAGGCCCTGCGCCGGCCCGGCTCGCGCACGTTGGTGTCGGTATGGGAGACGTTGCGCACCACGAACTGGCACCTGGAGCTCGCCATCATCGGCCTGCCCCTGGCATTCGGGGCGCTGCTGCTGGTGCGGATCATCCAGCCCGGTGGGCCCCGTGACGAGGTGAAGCGCCGGCTGCGCCTGCTGGCCCTGCTGGTGCTGGGCGCGCTCGCCCTCTACTACCCGCTGGTGGCGCTCACCGCGCTCAACCGCGTCTTCGGCCAGGCCCACGAGGTGACGGAGATCCTCCCGCACCTGCCCTGGTGGGTCTTCCTGCTGGCGCCGCCGCTGGGTGGACTCGTGGTGGGGCGGCTGCTGCGCGACTACCCCAACACCCACGGCCACGGCGTGCCCGAGGTGGTGCGCGCGGTGAAGGGCAACCAGGAGCTGCCCGGACAGTTCGGCCTGCTCAAGCTGGTGGCCAGCGCCATCACCATCGGCAGCGGAGGCTCGGCCGGGCGCGAGGGTCCCATCGTCTACGGAGGCGCCGCCTTCGCTTCCACCGTGGGCCGCACGCTGGGCTTCTCCCGCCGCGAGCTGGCCATCCTGCTGGCCTGCGGCGCCGGGGCCGGCATCTCCGCCTCCTTCAACGCCCCCATCGCCGGCGCCGTCTTCGCGATGGAGATCATCCTGCGCGAGTTCGAGCTGCGCGTCTTCTCGCCCATCATCCTCGCCAGCGTGGCGGGCTCGCTGGTCAGCCGCGGCACCATGGACGCGGCACCGATGCTCCACCGGCTCGACTACCAGCTGGTGAGCAGCTTCGAGGTCGTCTTCTACGGGATGCTGGGGCTCATCTGCGGACTGCTCGCGTACGCCTTCGTGCGGCTGATGCACCACTCGGAGGACTTCTTCGCCGGGCGGATGAAGAGCGAGCGGATGTCGGTGTGGTTCGGCCAGCGCTCCCTGCCGCTGCGCGCGGCGTGCGGCGGGTTGTGCGCGGGCGTGCTCGCCCTCCTCACCCCCACCGTGTGGGGCAGCGGACATGCGTACATCAACCTGGCGGCCATCGGGCAGCTCAGCTTCGTCTTCCTCGTCACCGCGTGCGTGGCGAAGCTGGTGGCCACCGCCCTCACGCTGGGCTCGGGAGGCTCGGGAGGCACGTTCTTCCCCTCGGCGGTGATGGGAGCCATGGCCGGCGGCGCCTTCGGCACGCTGGTGCACTACTTCTTCCCCGCCAGCACCGGGCCCAGCGGCGCCTACGCGATTGTCGGCATGGGCGGCGCCGTGGCCGCGCTCACCCGCGGGCCCCTCATGGGCATGATGATGCTCTACGAGCTGAGCGGGAACCACGCCATCATCCTGCCCCTCATGGTGACGTGCACCATCTCCTCCGCGCTCTGCCACTACCTCACCGAGCGCAAGGCGCCCAAGCCGCAGACGGACGCGGAGCTGCTGTCCAGCACCCCCGTGAGCGCGCTCATGCGCGAGCTGGCCCCCGTGCCCGCCGACATGCACCTGCGCCCCCTCATGGACCAGGTGCTCACCACCGAGAGCGGCACCCTGCCCGTGCTCGATGGGAACGGGCAGCTCTACGGCATCGTCCAGGTGGACCAGTTCCGCGACATCTGGCGCGACGAGGAGCTGCATCCCATGCTCGTCGCCAGCGACCTCGCCCGCAAGGTGCCCCTGCTCACCCCCGACACGAACCTGGCCCACGCGCTCGTGTTGATGGACCAGGAGGACGTGGATGCCCTGCCCGTCCAGGCGACGGAGGAGGGCCAGCGGTGCGGACTGCTGACGCGCTCACTGGTGCGCCGCTTCCTCTCCTCGCACCACGCCCGCGAGCACGCCCGGGGTGAGCACCTGGTGGCGCCCACCGAGGCGCATAACTGACGGGCGGTCCTGGACGCCCCCGCCTCAGGGGGCATCGGGTGCCGGCACTCGCGGCAGCTCCACCGTGAAGGTGGCGCCCTGGCCGGGAGTGCTCTCGGCGGAGATGGTGCCCCCCATGGCCTGGAGCACCTGCTGCGTCACGTACAGCCCCAGCCCCAATCCGCCGTAGTGCCGCTCCGACACGCCCCGCTCGAACTTGTGGAAGATGCGGGGCAGCACGTCCGGCTCGATGCCGATGCCCTCGTCCCTCACCACCAGCCGGGCCCTCTCGCCGGTGTCCTCGACACGGATGGACACGGGATGGCCTCCCCCGTACTTGAGGGCGTTGGAAAGCAGGTTGGACACCACCTGTTCCAGCCGCAGCCGGTCCCACTGCCCCACCACCGGCCCGTCCGTCACCAACCGCAGGGGGCTCGCGCTCCGCTCCGACTCCTCCTGGAAGCGCGCCGACACCTCCCGCGCCAGCTCGGACAGGTCCACGGCCTCCCGCTCGAGGCGCAGCCGCCCCGCGCTCAGGTGCGACACGTCCAGCAGGCCGTCCACCAGCTCCGACAACCGCTTCACCTGGCGGCGGCTCACCGCCAGGTGCCCGAGCAGGCTCTGGGCCAGGGATGGCTCGCACCGGGCCTCTATCTCCCGCCAGAGCACCCGCAGCTTGAGCACCAGGGGCGTCAGCGGCGTCTTCAGCTCGTGGCTGGCGATGGAGAGGAACTCGTCGCGCAGCCGGACCGCGCGCTGCGCGTCCCGGTAGAGCCGGGCGTTGTCCACCGAGAGCGCGGCGCGCCGGGCCAGGTCCTCCGCGGCCTCCAGCTCCACCGTCCCGTAGTGCCGGCCGGAGCGCGCGGTGGTGATGAAGGTGAGCGCCCCCAGGGTGCGCCCGCGGGCCAGCAGCGGTACGGACATGAGGGAGATGGGACCGGTGGCGGCCATCGTCCGGGCGTGCGCCTCGTCGTGCCCATGGGAGGAGAATCGCTCGGGAGGCATCTCCGGCAGCAGCACTGGCCGGCCCTCGAGGATCGCCTTCGTGGGCGGGTGCTCGGGGTTTCCGTTCGGCCGGGCCGGAAAGCGGCGCAGTTGCTCGGCCAGGGCCCCATCGGCCGGGTCCGCCGATGACACCTCCACCCGGCGCACCGAGCCGTCCTCCTCCAACAGGTCCACCAGGCACCAGTCCGCCAGCGTGGGCACGGCCAGCCGCGCCAGGGTGGAGAGCGTCGCGCCGTAGTCCAGCGTGGAGGCCAGCGCCGTGCCCGCCTCCGCCAGGAAACGCTGGAGCTCCTCGCGCCGACGCCGCTCGGTGATGTCGATGACCGAGCCGATATAGCCGAGGAACTCCCCGCCCGGCCCGAAGCGGGGAGCCGCCGAGTCGATGGCCCAGCGGTACTCCCCGTCCTCGCGGCGCAGCCGGTAATCCAGCCGGAAGGGCGCGCGCCGCGCATTGGCATCCACGAAGATGGCTCTACTCGGCGCGGAGTCCTCGGGATGGACGGCGTCCAGCCACCCGAAGCCCAGCCCCGTCTCCTCCGTCTGGCCGGTGAACGCGTACCACTGCCGGTTGAGGTAGGTGCACCTGCCATCCGGATCCGTCACCCACATCATCACCGGCGCGTGGTCCGCCATGTTGCGGAAGCGCGCCTCGCTCTCCTGGAGCGCCCGCTCGGCGGCCTTGCGCTCGCCAAGGTCCATGAGCGTCACCAGCACCCGGTCCGCCCGCCCCACCACCGCGTCCCAGCTGAAGGTGAAGAGCACCTCCATGCGCCGCCCGTCCAGCGTCAGCACCACCGTCTCCGACTGAAGGAAGGGACGGCCCTCGGCCAGCGTCTCCATCTGCTCGACGAACACCTTCAGCGTGTCCGGCAGGAAGATGCGCTCCAGCGAGCCGAGCATCTCCTCCTGGCTGGAGGCGCCGAACATCCGCAGCGTGGCGTCGTTGACGCCCACCACGCGCACCCGCCTCACCGCCTCGTGGACGAAGTCCGGGTGGGCCGCGCACCAGGCGCGCACGTCCCGCACTCCCTGGCGCCGCAGCTCGAGCAGCAGCTCCTGCACCCCCGAGAAGTCCTCCTCCCAGATGGAGACGCCTACCCGCTGGACGATGTGGCGGGCATGCGCCTCGCGCTCCTCCAGCTCGGCGAGCCGGCGCAGGAGGGCCGCCCGGTCGTCATCGGAGCGAGCGCCCCGGCGTCCCTCGGGGGTCTTCCTGGGTGCCTTGGGCATGGGTCTCCGGCTCGTCCCGCCGCGTGGTTCCAAACGCGCGGGCGCATGCTAGGCGCAACCCTTGAGGGGGCGAGGGAATTCACCTGGAACCGTGACGGCAGGAACAGTCCCGGGACGTGGCTCAGCCCAGGCCGAGAGCCTGCTCCACCTGCACCGCCCGGTGCGCGTACGTGTGCTCGGCGAGGACCCGGCGGCGCGCGGCCTGGCCCAGGTCCCTCACACCGTCGTCCGTGAGACACAGCACCGCCTCGGCGACCTCCAGGCCGTCCTGCGCCACCAGGCACTCGCGCCCCGGCTCCAGGAAGAGCTCGATGCCCTCCCAGGCGTCCGTAATCAAACAGGCGCCCACGCCCGCGGCCTCGAAGAGACGCGGCGCTGGCGAGAAGCCGAAGCGCGCCATGCCATCCCGGCTGATGTCGAGCACCGAGCGCGCCGAGCAGCGCAACGCGTTGTGCTCCCGGAGCGGCACGGGGCCCACGTACCGCACGTTGACGGGCCGCGGCCGCTCGCCCCACCCCTCACCGCCCAGCAGGAAACGCTTGTCGGGCAGGAGGTCCGCGGCACGCAGGAAGAAGGACTCCACGCGCCGTTCCAGGTCCAGCTGCCGGTCGTCCAGCAGCGCCAGGTCACAGTCGAAGCGGTGCTCGGCCCCCACCGGCGGGTGCGCGTCCGGATCCACCGCGCTGTAGATGGGAACACACTCGCGCGCGCCGAGGTCGCGGTAGGCCAGCACCACCGGGTCTCCCCCGCCCAGCGTGAAGACGCGGTCATAGCGCGGCACCAGCGCCCGGAAGGGGTCCTCCGGGTTTCCCGCCATGCGCTCCAGGGAGACGGGAGCGTCCAGATCCCAATACACCACCTGGGTGCGGCCGGACCGGAGCTCCAGCACGCGGGCGTCCAGCCACTCGTCGAGGAAGCCCACGTGGCTGGCCTTCACCACCACGTCCGCGTCCCGGGCCTCCTCCAGACAGCGCTCGAGCCCGGCGGTGCCCTCCACGGAGTACACCACCACCGTCGCCCAGTCCGGAGCCACCTTCAGGTCCCGGTGGCGCTGACGCTCGGGGAGCGCCGACTCGTAGAACGTAATCTGGTGGCCCCGGGCGTGGAGCGCCTTGAGCAGGCCGCGGTAGTACATGACGGCCCCGTTCCACCGGGCGGAGACGAGACTCGCGCCGAAGAAGGCGATCCGAAGTCCGTGGCTGCGCATGCGACATCCTTTCCCGCTCGAACCGGCCCCCCAGCCCGGTATCGACGCCCATCCAACAGTCGCCGCTCAGGTGGCACGCGCCAGCTGGGGCTGGACCGTGGGCACCCCCCCGGACGCACGGTCCAGGTCGGCATAGACCTCAAGGTAGGCATCGGCCATGCGATCCGGGGAGAACTCCAGTGCACGCGTCCGTGCAAGGGTGGACATCCGGCTGCACAGCACGGGCTCCGACACCAGCCGGCGCAGGGCGCGCGCGAGCGTGTCCGTGTCCTCCGGTGGAACGAAGACGGCCGCGTCCTCCCACATCTCGCGAAGGGAGGGGATGTCTCCCAACACCAGCGCACACCCGGCGAGCGCGGCCTCCAGCACCGGCAGGCCCGAGGGCTCGTAGCGCGCGGGGAGCACGTAGATGGAGGCCCGGCCCATGTAGCCGGCGAGCTCCGCCTGCGGCAGCCGCCCCAACGCGCGCACATAGCGGGCACGCACCTCGCCGCCGTCGGGGTGCTGGCAGTCGCCAGCCACGAGCACCGGCCAGTCCAGCCGGGGCGCCACCGTCTCCAGCACCTCCAGGTTGCGCGCCTCGTCCCACAGCCGGCCCGTGGCGAGGATGAAGGGCTCGCGCACGGGCCCCGGCGGGAAGTCCTCGTGGCTGCGCGCATGGGGGATGACGCCGGAGGAGCGCAACGGCCCGTAGTGCCGCGACAGAGAGTCCAACAGCTCGGAGGTGGGCGCCACCACATGGCCCGCGGCGCGCAGGCCCCGCGTCACCTCCCAGCGGTAGCGCACGTCCCGCTCCAGTGCCGGCTCGCTCTTCACCGCCTCCCACCACGACAGGGGACACGCGTGGGCCACCACCAGCGGACGGTGCTTCCAAGGCAGCGCGGCGTGGCAGTAGCCGTTGAGGTGCACCGCATCCGGCTGGAAGCGGGACTCCAGCTCCATCAGCCACTCCCCCGCCGCCGCCACGTCGTCCCAGGCGTCCTCGGGGCCCTCCAGCCGCCAGGTGCTCTGCTCGACGGTGAGCCCCGGCACGCTCCGCACCTGGGCCCACTGGAGCGCGGTGAGCGGCATGCCCTGCACGGCCAGCGTCACCTCCACACCCCGGCGGCCCAGCGCCCGGCTCAGCTCCAGCGCATACGTCCACACGCGGCCCCCGGTGCTCGCCGTCATGAGCACACGGCGCACCTTCCCGGACGCGCTCGGGCGTGCGGAAACGGTGGCGGGCAGCGAGGAAAGTTCGCGCATGGTTATAAGCGGTAACACACCCGGGACCCCGTGCCAGACGGGGGGGCCCCCTGGAGCCCCGGCTGCTGAACGGATCAACGCCCCGGATGCTCGTGGGTCAACGTCTCCGCCGTACGAAACCGGACAGGGAGCTCCAGCGGTCCGAAAACGTTCTTGTCACACCCCGGTACAACTCGGGGGCCCGAGCACGGAACCTGGCTCAGTGGGTGAGGACCTCCAGGGCGCGCCGGTAGTAGATCTCGCGCTGCGCGAGCCCGTTGAAGCCGCCATTGATGCGGCGGGTGATTTCCCGGAAGTCACCCACGTCCGCGAGCGCGTTGAGTCCCCGGCTCCTCCAGAACCAGGCCGCGACGCGGAAGCCCACGTCGACATCGGCGGCCCGCTGGGGGTTGCCCTCCAGATCGATGCCCAGGGCACGGCCCGCGGCCCGGTAGTTGTCCCGGCCCGTGAGCTGGATGGGGCCGCGGCCCTTGTAGCGCATGCCATCGCCCGGCCTCGTGTTGCCCAGGTCCCGGCGTCCTTCGTACGCCTCACCGGTGGCGAGCTCCTCGAAGAAGCGCAGCTCGGCGCTCTCGTGGGCGAGCTGGGCGAGGAAGGCCGCCTGGCGCTGGGGGGTGAGGATGTCGGCCTCGACCATGGCCGCGTCGAGGTAGGGCAGACACTCGTCGGCACGGCCGGCGAGCAGCCGGGGCATGATCTCCCGGAGTTGCTTCTCGTTGAGCCGCACGGAGATGGGGACCTCGGGGGGCTCGCCCTCGACGTGGACACCGAGCGCGGTCCAGGTCCGCGTCCCGACGATGCCATCCGCGGCCAGGCCCCTGGACTGCTGGAAGGCCTTCACGGCGGCCTCGGTCCTCCGGCCGAAGATGCCGTCCGCTACTCCCGCGTCGAAGCCGGCCTGCAGGAGCTTGCGTTGTAAATCGGCGACCTCCGGGCCACGCGACTCCAGCCGCAATTCGCGAGGCGTGGTGGAAGAGTGAAGGGACGAGATGTCGAGCGAGGGGGGCATCGGAAAACCTCCGCGTGGAATGTCACTTTCACGGTGGAGGGGGGCCGGCGGATTCGTGAGCAGCCCTCCAGTCGGAGCGCGCCACGCATCACCCGCTCTACCAGCGAGCAACAGAGGAAACGGTTGGACGGCCCGCTGTGCGGTACGGATAGTCGCCACGTGAAAACGACCTTCGCCTGGAGGCTCATGGCCGTAGGCCTCGGCTCCCAACTCGCGCAGGTGAAGCCATGACATACCGGCCCCTTCCATACGAGCTGTACGACACACAAGAAGCGGTTGGGAAACAATGGATCGCACATCCATCTCCGGAGCACAGGCGGCTCCTCGGATTGGCACGAGATGCGCTCCTCTTTGTCTACGCGACTGGCCAACCGTATCGCTTCGAGGACTTCCGCAGGGGGCTCGAAGCTAGCGGTCACCCTCCCCCCGGCACATTCGAAACACCTGGAAATGACTTCGCGAGTCTCGAGGATCAGCTGAACAGCACGAGGGAGTTTCTCACGAGCCGCCGCGACGAGGCCGATTCCACCCGAGACAAGGAGGTGCTCCAATCCATTGTGGACACACTCCACTTCATCTCCGCGACCGGGCAGCACCGCACATTCAATGAATATCTCGAGCATCTGGAAGCGGATGCACCTCCGTATGTCATTGCCTCGTTCAACACGAAGGCGGAGGCGGAAGCATGGCTCAAGAATCAGCCCATTCCTCCCGATTCCGCCAGTGTGCTGATCTCAGACGCCTATCACTGGGTCGTCCATGACGAGCGGGTGGGCATCTTCCGCCTACCGCGCGTCCACGACCTCGGGTACCACCTCGCCGATCTCAAGAAGAGACATCCACCCGCCGCCGTCGCATCCTTCGCCACGCGAGAGGAAGCAGAGGCTTGGTGGAAGGCCCAACCCACGCCCGCCAGATGGGCCTGGGTGTCCATCGCGGGTGAGCCCTATCTCGCGGTGTATCACCCCAACATCCAACACCGCGCCCTCTACCCGCTCTCCATGGCCGATGGGTACGAGGTGGAGGATGACGAGGAAGGACCCAGCGAGCCGTAGGGACACGGCTCCAGGTCTCTCGCCTTCGGGGCGAACATCTCCGCGCATTCCGGCTTGACCTCGCAGGTTCGGCGGCAGGAAGTTCCCAGCCCATGCTGCCCACCCTCTGCGGTCACCTCGCCCTGCTCGCCGCCCTGTCCGCGGACCCTCCGGACATCCCGCTTCCCCAGGTCACCTCCCCGAGACCCCGCCCTACACAGGAGGTGATTCCAGAGGTCACCTCCCCACCGGCCCCGCCGGGCCATGCCGCCCCGGGCACTCCCCCCACGTTCCGCTTCGTCCCCCCGCTCGACCCGGCGGCCCTCTCGCGGCGCAACAGCGAGCCGGGCACGCCCACCGTGACGGTCGAGCCCGGGAGCGCACGGCCCGAAGCCGTGAACACCGGGTCGCCTCCGCTCCGGCCCGAGGACGCCCAGGCCTACGAGGAGCCGGGGCTGCTCGCGCGGCTGGTGCTCTCGGGACAACTGCTCCGCGGCGGCGTCACCGTCGCATGGTGGATGGGCCCCAACGCGCCCTCCCCCGAGGATCCGATCTTCATCAAGGAGAGAACCCTCTACCTCGCCAAGACACTGGCCGTGGTGGCCATGACGCTGGAGCTGTCAGCGGCGGCCACGACGCCCTGGGTGCCGGGCGAGGCCTGGCTGTTGGATGCACGCGGTGGCGTGGTGGGCCGCTTCCCGGTGTGGATGGAGGGGAGACAGCTCGGCCCAGGGGAGGAGCGCACCGTGGTCTTCGAGGTGGAGCGTGTTCCCGGCGCACCGCCCCAGACGCTCCGGCTGGAGCTGCGGGAGCGGAACGGTGGGCCCACCGTGCGGGCCGGGGACGTGAATCTATGAACGGGGAGCGATTGGACATGAACGAGCCCATCTTGAACGTGGCATGGCTCGAGCCCGGCACCGTGGTGGCCGGCTGGCGCCTCGGAGAGAAGCTGGGGGTGGGAGGTTATGGGGCCGTCTACCGGGCGGAGTCGGTGGAGCGGCCGGGCACCTTCTGCGCCATCAAGGTGTTCCTCAACCCCGCGGACGTGCGGGCCGGACGCGAGGCGGCCCTGCTCATGGACAAGGCGGTGCACCCCAACGTGGTGCGCTGCCTGGGCGCCGGCCGCTGGCCCCACCCGGTCCGGGGGCACCTGTTCCTCGTGCTGGAGCTCGTGCCCGGTCTGCCCCTCCACTTGTGGGTGGAGGAGCACAACCCCGACTTCTCGCGCGTGGCGTATGTGGGCGCGGAGGCCGCCCTGGCGCTGGGTACGCTGCACAAGCGGGGCGTCCTGCACCGCGACCTCAAGCCCGAGCACCTGCTCGTCCGGGAGACGGACACGCGCCCCGTGCTGGTGGACTTCGGCTCGGGCGACTACGAAGGGGCGGGCACGCTCACCGAGACGCCGCTGCCTCCGGGCACCACCCACCTGCGCAGCCCCGAGGCCGCGTGCTTCTGGCTGGCCCGAGAGGACAACCCCCGGGCGCGCTACGCCTACAGTCCGGCGGACGAGCTGTACGCGCTGGGAGTGTGCCTGTACCGGGCGCTCACGGGGCACTACCCCTTCCCTCCGGGGGACATGAAGTTCATGCAGTACCTGGACATCGCGCACCGGGAACCGGTGGCGCCCATCGACGTCAACTCGCGGGTGCCACGCGCCTTCAGCGACGCCGTCATGAGGCTGATGGCCCGGCACCCCGAGGCGCGCTACCGCGATGGCGAAGAGACGCACGCGGCCCTGCTGGCGGCCGTCACCTTCGGAGGACGCGAGCCCTGGGAGGCCAGCGTCTTCGAGTGGGACGAGTCACCCACGGCGGAAGGGCCAGCGGGAGCGGTCACCTCCAAGCGGAGCATCCGTCGGCCGCCCCCTCCTCCCATGCGGGAGCAGCCCCCGCCATCCCCGCCTCCGCCATCCCCGGAGCGGCCACCGCGCAGGCGATTGGCCCCGCTCGCGGGGCTCGCGGCCCTGGTGGCACTTACGGCGGTGCTCCTCTTCACTCAGCTCGTGACGAGGTGGGGCGTGCCACCAGCAGCCCCTCCTTCGTCTCCTCACCCCACCGCCAAGGTAGCCAGAAACCACCCGCCCGCAGCGGTTCAGGAAGTGGCGCCCGAAACGGACGCACCGGACACTGCGCCCACCGCGGCCCCGCCCTCCCCGGCGGACGTCGCCCCCGCGGCCACTCCCCCGGTGCGACAAAAGGATGAAGCGTCGATGAAGAAGAAGAACGGACCTGAAAGCCCCCAGCCCGAGGAGCGTCCCACCCCTCCCCAGACGGCCTCTTCCGATGCCTGGAAGCGAGCGCTGCTGATCTGCCTGGTCCAGGGCGGAACCGCCTGCGCGGGCGCCCAGCTCAAACCCCAGCGGGGCCCCTGCCCTCCCGAGGCCCTCGCAGCCATGAAGGCCCTGCGCATCGACATCGATGACGGCCGGGAGGCCTGGCTCGATGTCACCAAGCCCCTCGTGGTCGGCGGGGACAACTACGGGGACGGCCCCATCATCAGCACCTTCATGGACGATTTCGGTGACCTGCCGGCGGGCTCGATGCTCTACGGCCGGCTGTGGGTGACCGGCAACGGGACGGATAACGAAGGGCGCAAGCAGATCTTCGGCCGCTGGGACAAGGCGAAGCTGCCGGATGGGCGGGAGGTGCCCGTGTGCTTCAACCTCTTGAACCGGGATGGCGCCTATGAGCCCACGGTGGGCCCCCCCGGCTATGCGCGGCTGCCGCGCACCGTTCCGCTGGTGGCCGTCGACCGCTTCGTCTTCGAGGATTGAAGCCCCGCGCTTCTTCTAGGGCCCGGCGGGCTCCGCCACCTCGGAGCCGCCGTCCCGGCCCTCACGCGCGCGCTGCCGCTCGAGCCACGCCTTGTACTCCGCCGACTCCAGGAAGGCCCTGGCCTGTGGCCCCTCCTGGATGCGCACCCGCATCTGACGCCCTCCCGCCCCTCGCTCCATCTCCTCGAGAATGTGCACCGCGCCCGCGTGGTCCGCCTCCTCGATGGCCACACTCAGCAACTCCACCCGGGGCTCCCACAATCCCGGGTCCTCCTCGAGCGCCTTCTGCAACAAGCGCTTCGCCCCCTCCAGCTCGTCCTGCCCGTGCATCATCCGGCCCCGCAGGTAATCCAGGTAGGGGTCCGCCACCTGCCTGTCGAGCCGGTCGATCGCCGCCATCATCACCGCGCGCTCTCCGCGCAGCATCGGGTTGTCCAACGTGAACAGGTCCAGCAACGGCTCCTGGGGGAAGGCCTTCTCGAAGGCCAGCAGCCCCAGCGCGTACTCCGCCTCGTCCAGCGACGCGAGCACCTCCAGGCGCTTGAGTTGCACGAACTTCTCCCCGCGCAACCGCGGCGGAAGCCGGTCCATCTCCTCCACCGCCTCGCGGCCCTGGCCCGCTCCGAGCAGACGCTCGATGCTCCGCCACCGCGGCAACTGCTCCACCCATTGCCGCTCCACGCCGAGCAGCTTCCGCGTGAGGCACTGCCCGCGTTCGGCCGCGGCCAGCAGGTACACCCGCCACATGGACTCGCTGATGCGCTCTCCCTCCAGGTAGGGGTAGAGGTCGACGATGACGGCCTCGTTCCGGGCGTTACGTCCCAATTCGAGCTCGAGGTAGTTCAACCCCGCGCCGGACAGGATACGGAAGAGCGCGAAGGGCGTGCGCCCCCGCATGCGCACCTGGAGCAGCCGGGCATGAAGGCCCTGCCCTTTCGAGCCCAACAACCGGCGGCCCAGGGGCCATCCGTCCGCGCGCACCTCGCCGGTCAGCGCCTCGAGGAAGGTGCTCGAGACCGGCAGGCCCCGCGTCACACGCTGGAGGAACTGCTCCCCATCGAGCCGCGCATCCAGGGTGGCCTCGTCTCCGGCGAGAAGCGCGGCCTCCACCTCCCGGGCCAGTGACAGGAAGGCCGGGTCCACGGGGGAGGACACGGCGGGGGGAGACGCGGGAGCCGCGAGCAACAGCCAGAGCAGGGGGAGCATGCGCCCCTGTCTATCATGGATGATGACTCGCGAGGTAGCCCGGCCGACTTGACTCCCGCAGTCACGGTACCGCGGGCGAAGCAGGTCCTCCACCGCGCGCGTCACTCCTGATATTCGAGGAGTTCCGATGCCACCCGGGCGCAGGGAGGGGATGATGCCGCGAAGGCTGCTGATGCTGGTTCCGCTGCTCGTGCTGGAGACGGGTTGTCCGCATGCCTGGGGGCGAGGGGGAAACATCGATCAAGCCCTGGCCAAGGACATGCGAGAGTATCTGTCGAATCGGAACTGCACGCTCGAGGAAGAGGAGTGGTGGGAGCAGTGCGGCGCGGATTTCTGGGACAGACCGCCCATCGAGCAGAACGTATGTCCGCTGGAGTGCCATCCCCCCAGGCCAAAGCAATGAGGGTGGGCAGATGAAATGGCGCACGGTTCTCCCGGGCCTGCTCGGCATCCTCCTGCTGCCGCTGCCCTTGCTGGGACTTGTCTACCTTGCCATGTCCCACCACGGCGCACGGCCCTCCCCGCCCGCGGGACACCACCTCGTGCCCATGCTCGCGCCACAGGTACGTCAGGGCCTTCATACCTACGAGCAGGATTGCCACACGGATGCGGACTGCGAGTCGCAGCTCCGCTGCTTCTACAACCTGCGGACGGGACGCCAGTACTGCACGGACAGCACGTGCGAGACCGACGAGGATTGTCCGCAGGACTTCGCCTGCCGGACGCTGCGAGCCAGAAACAAGGAGGACTTCATCCGTGCCTGTTCGCTGCAGGGCGGCCGCAAGGAGGGCGAGCTGTGCGAGGAGCTTCCCGCCCTTCTCGTGGACGGTTGTGAGAAGGGCCTCATCTGCTCGGGCTTCTGTGGCCGACCCTGCAGTCTAGAGGATCCCTCCAGTTGTCCCGAGGGGTACACCTGCAAGGAGGGTGACCACGCCCCCTCCTGCGTGCCTACCTGCGAGGGCCGCGCCTGCCCCGCGGGCCAACGGTGCGTTTCCTTGATGGGAGGGCATGGATCTGTCTGCATGACGGTATACGGCCAGGACTGCGAGCTGAATCCTTGTCCCCAGGGGCTGCATTGCACCCGGAATACCTCTCCGACCACCCCGGGACGCATCTGGATGCAGTGTCTGCGCCGATGTGGCCGAAGTACGCCTCCCTGCCCTGAAGACTCGGTCTGCTCCTTGTTCCAGTGCCGCAAGGCGTGCTCGCCAGAGGGACCTCCAGTCTGTGAGCCGGGCTTCGCTTGTGGGCGCAACCAACCTGACCAGCCATGGGTGTGCCTACCGGGCACGCGCTCCGAGTAGCTGGAACACGGAGGGGCCGGAACCCGGGAGCTCCGGCACCCTCACCCCGTCCCTCTCCCGAGGGGAGAGGGGTTGGGACTTCCCCGGCACTACTTCTTGGTGTCCGGGCTCTTGCCCGCGTCCGTGCCCTTGCCGGCTTCCTTCACCGCCGCGCCGGCATCCGCCTTCGGCTTGCGGATGGGACAGGACACGATCGCCCCGTTCGGATCGATGGCGTCCTTGCCGGACTCCACCTTGAGCACCTTGCGCTCCTCGCCAATCACGAACGTGTAGCGGTTCGCCAGCTTCAACACCGGCGTCTTCACGTCGTAGAGGTTCGTCAGCTTCGCGTCCGGATCCGGGATGAACGGGAACTGCGCCTTCAACGACTCCTTGAACTTCGCCAACGTTTCCTTGTCATCGGTACTGACGGCCAGGACCTGGCCGTGGAGCTTCTCGACTTCCGCGTAACGGTCGCGGTACGCCGAGAGCTCGCGGGTTCAACCACCTGTGAAGGCCTTGGGGAAGAAGGCCAGGATGACCGGGCCCTGCTTCACCATCTCCGACAACGTGTACGACTTGCCGGCGGTGTCCTCCACCGTGAAGTCCGGCGCGACGTCCCCTACCTGGGGGGAGGCTCCCGCGAGGAAGCCCGCTACGAGCGTGGGAATGAGCATGCCCCCGAGTTAACGGCTTCGCCGTTTCCGGCGCAACCCGGGGGGCCTACTTCTCGCTCATGCGAGCCCACACCGCCGCGGCCGCCTCGCGCGCCTGCTCCGCCACCACCGAGGGGTTCACCGACAGGGGCCGGCGCGCCCACACCCGCCACACGCCGTCCACCATCACCGACTCGACATGGCGCGAGCCCAGGCCGAACACCACGTGCCAGGCCAGGTTCTCCGCCGTCAGCGGGGTGGCCGGCAGGTAGTCCATGATGAGCAGGTCCGCCACCGCGCCCTCGCGCATCTGCCCCACCTGCAGCCCGAAGGCCTGCGAGGCCAGGCGCTGCCCGTTGGCCAGGTAGCGCAGCACGTCGATGGGCTGCCCCGCGTCGCGCGAGCGCAGCCACGCCGCCTGGGCCTCGGCGAACATGTCCGCGCTCACCCCGTCGGCACCCAGCGTCGCCCGGTGGCCGAACTTCAGCGCCGGCGCATAGCCCACCTCGGCCTCCATGTTGGAGCGCGGCGTGTGCGCCAGCCACGCGCCCGTGGGCAGCAACTGCGCCAGCTCGGGCCACGCCAGGTGTCCCACGTGCGCCAGCAGCGCCTGCGGAGACAGCAGCCCGCCATCCACCAGCCGCATCACCGGCGAGGAGCCATAACGCTCCACCGAGAGCTTCTCGTCCAGCGGGTCCTCGGCCAGCGGCACGTGCAGCCCGGCGCCGGTGCTCTTCACGGCCTCGGCGATGCCCTCCAGGGCCTCCTTGCTCACGGTGAAGAGGGGGGCCGAGCCCACCTGTCCCCGGAGCCGCCCGCGCGCCTTGCGCGTGAAGGCCACCGTCTCCTCCAGGCCCTCCTCGCGCCCCAGCGCGCCGCGCCGGTCCGTCACCGCGTAGGCAAGCACCCCGCGCAGGCCCACCTCGTGCAACCCGCGCCCCACCCGCAGCAGCGAGCCCTGGACGGCCCGGGGCGAGGAGTGCAGATCGAACACAGAGGTGGTGCCGCACTGGAGGGCCTCGAGGCCCCCGGCGGTCGCGGCCACCTGCACCGCGTCCAGGTCCAGCGCGTCCTCGTAGCGCCAGCGCACCTTCTCGAGCAGCTCCTCGTAGCCGTCCAGCTTGGGCCGGGGCATGCCGCGCCCGAGGCTGGCGTAGAGGCGCTGGTGTGCGCTCACCAGGCCCGGGAAGACGAGCTTGCCCGAGAGCGTGAGGACCTCGTCATCCGGAGCGGCCTGCAGATCGGGCCCACGGGCCACGATGCGCTCGCCCTCGACGCGCAGGTCCACCCGCTCGACACACGCGGGTTCGAGCTCGACGACGATGCCACCTTTCAGGAGCGTGCCCACCCGTCCCTCCGGTTGTCCGAGACCGTGTTACGTCAGCGCGCCCCGCCCCCGGGCGCCGACCGGACGGTAGGTTAGCACTCCGCACGCGTCATGGGGCGCTACAGCGGGAAAAGAACCATCCACCCACGGAGGGCCCCCAACGCGCTGCGCAACAGGAAGGTCACGACGGGCCGCCGCCAGGCGTCCGGTGGGAAGCCCGGACCCACCGGGGGCACCAGGGGATTCACCCCGGGTAGGGGGTACACCGCCAGCCAGGCACCACAGAGGGGGGTCACGGCCTGGGTGGAGTTACCGGGCACGGCCCTCCACGTCACCTTCTAGTGCAGGCCGAGCTCGTGCTCCCAATCGTACAGTTTCTCGAGCAGGTCCGCCGTGCACGCGCCGGACACGCGCTCGAACGCGGAGGGTTCGAGTGCGGCGAGACGCTCGCGCTGGAAGGAGGGGTCGGACACGACAGCGCGGTGCTTCAGGTCGCGCACATACGAAAGGGCACGAGGCATCTGCCGGAGGATGGCCTCGAGGCTGTCCTCCCGCGTCGCTCGCGCCATGCGCTCCGCACCCGTCTTCAGGCGTGCGTACACCGAGGTTTCGCCCACCGGACACCACGCATCCATGGCCCAACCACACGAGGCCACCATCAGTTCATCCAGGGTCAGCGCGGGCCCCAGGGTCTTGAAGAGGTAACGCACGGACTGGAGCGGCTCCCAGAAACGCAGCACCGCTTGGAGGCGCAGCGCCGTGCGCTCCGCGCTCCTCGGCGCATCCTGTGACGTCGCGAAGTACAACGCCCCCCAGGCGGACTCTCGGCAGAACGTCTCATAGAGGTCATCCACCGGGAGCGTGTTCCGCCAGTTGAGGGCCTCATACATCCCGCTCATGACATTCGACACCATGTACAACCGCCAGACCGGTTGCTCGTGCCGGAAGTCGGCAACTCCATGTGTCAGAACCACTTCGCCGGGAGCTACTTCCAACATCTGAGGCGGGACGGGAAAGGAACCATCCTTCCCGTACTGCTCGCCGCACCTCAGACCTTCCTTGTGGGTCTTCTGGTTGACCGAAGGGTAGAGGCCATACAGGAAGGACGGCAGTTGCAGCGAAGGATGCTGTCCAGGCGCCATGGCAGACCTCCTACCAGAGCGCGTCATCAACGAGGAAGGGACATGCCCGCGGCAGCGGGCACCTGGTTCGGAGGCACGGTGGGTCCAGGCCGCGCTGGAAAAGGGATGACCTGTCCACCACCCTGCGCAGGAGGCCGCTGGATTCCCGGACCTGAGCTCATCCGGCCGAAGATCGCTCCCGAGAAGAAACCGGTCGCGGCGTCGCCCATGACCTCGATAACGACGCCAACGACCCCACTAAAAGTAGCGAGCCGTTCGCGCCGGTTGACCATGCCCTCCACGGCCTGCCCCACCCACCCTCCGTATTGCCGCATCTCCTGCTCGGTGATGTCCACCCACTGCCCGGCCTCATATGCCGCTGCCTCGGACTCGAATCGTTGCTGGCTTCGAGTCCACCGGTACTGGACAACTCCTGGCTCGGTGGTCTGCCACTCCAGACGCCAGATGTATTCTCCCCGAGCGAAGCGAATCAGGACCTCGCCACGAAACTCCGTTCCTCCTACGAAGGATCTACCGACCAGAACGGCCCGGTTCAGAGCATCCAGATAGAACCTCACCTCCAGACGGCCATCCTGGAGGCCCTGCTCATTCCAGGGTTTGATCTCGAAAAGGTGTCGCCTGCGAACATCGGCGATATCAGGGCGTAGCTCGCGCTCGCCCTCGAGAAGACGTGACGGATCTCCGAGTTTTCCTCGCTGCACGATGTCGAAGAGAGTCTTGGTGTTGTAGTGGACCTCGCTCTGCGGATGATTCACGCCGTACATATAGGCAATGAGCCGGTGCGCGGCGTTACCGAGGAAGAACTCCCAGGGCATCTGCGAATCCGGATTCCGGCCAGGAACGTTGTAACCCCGAACAGCTGGACCCGAGGGCGGCTCAACCGGCGCCGGACCATCGCTCATCGCCAGCAGGCACCGTGGTACCTCCGCATTCCATGCAGGTGGCGCACTCTGGCCAGAAGTCGTGGCGCAACCGATGAGCATCCACGAAACCAGCAATGCCACCCCACACCGCACGGCCTGAGGGCTGGACAGACTCCAGATGACGGTACTCACGGGCATCTCCCGCTCCGCTCATACGGACCAGCACGGAGTCAGAAGGCAGTAGAAGACGGGGAGTGTGGGAAGGCCATGTCTTCCCAGGTGAGGTCACCCCCTCTCCGACCTGGGGGCAGTCCTCTTCCGGCGGGACAACATCTCCGGCACTCCGTACACCTGCCAGAGCGTTCACTGTCAGCCCGATACTTGGAGAAGGCGAAGCCGCGTGCTGCCGGCCGCGCACCGGCGCCTTAGTGCTGAAGGCGCCATGAATACTCGCCCTTCCCTGCTGAACATCCTCGGCGCCGCCGCGCTGCTGTTCACGGCGGCCTGTCCCGGCCGCACCGCGGGCCCCGAGCCCGAGCCCGAGCCCCAGGTCCCCGACTACGGCCCAGCCGCGGCCCCCGCCCCCGCACCGCTTCCCGAGCGCACCTCCTGCACCGGTCTCACCGTGGGCCCCGGTACCTACAACTGGACCATCACCCACGAGGGACGCACCCGCTTCTTCCACGTCCACATCCCCCTGAATTACGACGCGACCCGGCCCACACCCGCCGTGCTCTCCTTCCATGGCTACGGCTCCAACGAGCAGGAGCAGGAAGACCTGAGCCAGATGTCCGTGCAGGCCGAGCTCCGGGGCTTCATCGCGGTGTACCCCCGCGGGCTGAACCAGGAAGAAGTCACCAACACCGACACCGAGGACCCCCAGGCCGAGGACACGCGCAGCTGGAACGCGGGCGTCTGCTGCGGCCCGGCTCAAATGGCCACCCCACGCGTGGACGACGTGGCCTTCGTGGACGCGATGCTCGCGGACCTCGACACGCGCGTCTGTCTGGACACCAAACGCATCTACGCCACCGGCCTGTCCAATGGCGGCTTCTTCTCCTACCGGCTCGCCTGCGAGCGCGCGGGACAGATCGCCGCCATCGCCCCCGTGGCCGGCATGGCGGGCTTCGAGCCCTGCGAGCCCGTGCGCCCGGTCTCCGTGATGCACTTCCATGGCACGGACGACCAGGCCATCCGCTACGAGGGCGGCACCATCCCCTTCCTCGGCGGACCCTACATCTCCGCGCAGGCCTCGGTGGCGAGCTGGGCCGCCCGCAACGCCTGTCTCACCAGCGCCATCACCACGTACGACCAGGGCGACAGCACCTGCAGCACCGTCACCAACTGTGGCCAGGGCACCGCCGTCACGCTCTGCACCGTACAGGGCGGTGGCCATACCTGGCCCGGGGGCCTCATTCCGCCCGAGGCCGGCCTCGGCTACACCACGCAGGACCTCGACGCCACCGAGCAGATGTGGCTCTTCTTCCAGGCCCACCCGCGCCCCTGACGGAAGGCCCGCGCTCCGGGCGATGGTGCCTGCGGCGGAAGGCATGGCCGCTCCCGGTGCCTTGCCCGGTCGAGGAGGAACCTCCAGCGTTGAACATGGACCGTCACCCGCGGGAGGGCTGCATCATGTCCACCAAGGCCGAGTGGTACCGGGGCCCCTGGCTCCCCTGGCTCCCCTCCCTGCTGGTGCTCTGGGCCCTGGCGCCCGGCCTGTCGGGAGCCGCCGAGCTCCGCAGCGGCGACGTGGTGCGGGTGGGCCCCCAGGAGGTCATCGAAGAGGACCTCTATGCCTTCGGCCGTGCCGTGGACATCCAAGGCACCGTCCGGGGCGACGTCATCGCCATGGGACGGCAGGTGGACATCTCCGGCACCGTCGAGGGGGACGTGATGTCCGCCGCCTCGAACACCCAGATCTCCAGCCCGGTGCGCGGCAGCCTCCGGGCCGCGGGCGGCGATCTCTCCGTGAGCGGGCCCGTGGGCGAGGACGCCATGCTCGCCGCCGGCAACCTGCGGCTCACCCCCGAGGCCCGGGTGGGGAAGGATCTCTATCTCGCCTCGGGCGATGCGCGGCTCTACGCCCCCGTCCAGGGCGAGCTGCGGGCCGCGGCGGGGACGCTCACGCTGGCGGCCCCTGTGGGCCAGGACGCGCACGCCGAGGTGGGCACGCTGCGGCTCACCGAGGAGGCCCGCGTCGGCGGGAACCTGAGCTACCGCAGTGACCAGGACGCACAACTCGCCTCGGGCGCCGTCGTGTCGGGCACGGTGGAGCATCTCGCCGCCCGGCACGGCCAGGGGAGGAGCCCCGCCATGGGCCTCTACTTCTGGGTGCGCTCGCTCGTGGGGCTGTTCGCGCTGGGGCTGTTGTTCTCCCTGCTCGCGCCCCGGTTCGCGCGCCGGGTGACGGCCATGCTGCGCCAGCGGCCCCTGCCGAGCCTGGGCTGGGGGGCCGCGCTCCTCGTGAGCGTCCCCTTCCTCGCCGCCCTCGTCTTCCTCGTGGGCATGCTGCTCGGCGGCTGGTGGATCGGCCTCTTCATCCTGGCCCTCTACGCCTTCGCCATCGCCCTGTCCTTCCCGGTGGTGGGCCTGTTCCTCGGCCGGTGGCTGCTCGAGCGCTTCCACAAGACGGGGGCCCACCTCGCCGTGGCGCTGCTGCTGGGGCTGGTGCTGCTGACGCTGGTGGGGCTCGTGCCCATCCTGGGCGGGCTCGTCGCCCTGGCCACCATCCTCTTCGGCCTGGGGGCGATGATGCTCAGCCTGCTGAGGGGCCGCGAGCCCGCCGGGGCCACGGTGTGAGCGAGCCAGAGCGAGCCCTCATCATCAACGCCGACGAGCTGGGGTACGACCCGGCCGTCACCCGGGGCATCCTCCGCGCCATGCACGAGGGCATCGTCTCCTCGGCCACGTTGATGGTGAACACGCCCTACTCCGAGGCCGCCGCCCACGAGGCCCGGGGCCTGCCCATCGGCCTGCACTTCAACCTCGCCCGGGGCTTCCCGGTGTGGGCGGCCTTCCCCGGCGAGCTCCTCCAGGGAGGCCTGCTCTCGGAGCCGCTCGCCCCGCACCTGACGCCGGACGTGGTGGAGGCGGAGGCGCTCGCCCAGTTGGAGCGGCTGGACGTGCTGCTCGGCCAGCCGGCCACGCACGTGGACGTGCACGAGCACCTGCACCAGTACCCCGGTGTCTTCGCGGGCCTGGTGCGTGCCGCGCGAGTGCTCCGGCTGCCGGTGCGCTCCACGAGCCCGCCCATGCGCCACGCGCTGCGGGCCCACGGCGTGCGCACCAATGACCATTTCCTCGGGGAGGCGGGGGCGGAGGCGTACTGGACGCTGGAGCGCCTGGAACGGCACCTCGCCACGCTTCCCGGGGAAGGCGTCACCGAGCTGATGTGCCACCCGGGATACAAGCCCGAGGCCGTGAGGAGCCGCTACGCCCGGCAGCGAGAGGTGGAGCTGGCCACCTTCCTCCACCCGAGGGCGCACATGGCGCTCACGCGGCTGGGCGTGAGGCCCACCGACTTCCGCGTCCTCACGCGGCCCGGCCTCGCCCCCAGCCCCTCGCCGGACTCACCCCGGTGACAGGCCCCGCTCCGCCGGGACACCGCGTGCCCTGGCCGGACGCGCGGGGAGCATGTGCGCGGCGGCGTCCTCTCCCTCGGCCCCGTAGCGCAGCAGCCCGAGCAACTGCTCGGTGGACAGCGCCGCCGCCCCATCCGCCTCGGACAGCAGGCTGTTGGCCAGGTCCCGCTTCTCCTCGTGCAGCGCGAGGATGGCTTCCTCGATGGTGCCCTCGGAGATGAGGCGCGTCACCGTGACGGGCTTCGTCTGGCCGATGCGGTGCGCCCGGTCCGTGGCCTGATCCTCCACCGCCGGGTTCCACCACGGGTCCAGGTGCAGCACATGGTCCGCCGCGGTGAGGTTGAGGCCCGTGCCTCCCGCCTTGAGCGAGATGAGGAAGACATCCCCCTCGCCCCGCTGGAAGGCCGCCACCCGCGTCTCCCGCTCGGCCGCGGGCGTCTGGCCGTCCAGGTACTGCATCGGTACACCCCGCGCCTCCAGCACCTCGCGCACCAGCGCCAGGTGCTTGACGAACTGGCTGAAGACGAGCGCCCGCCCTCCCCCGGCGCGCACCGCCTCCACCACCTCCACCAGCCGTTCCAGCTTCGAGGACGGCAGCGGCGAGTCCCCATCCACCAGCCTCGGGTGACAGGCCGCCAGCCGCAACCGGGTGAGCGCCGCCAGCACCTCGAAACGCTTCTTCGGGCCCTTCGCGTCCGCCAGCCGCGCCAGCGCCGCCAGCCGCGTGTCCTCGTACAGCCGCCGCTCGCCCTCGGAGAGGGTGATGGGCACCACCGTCTCCACGCGGGCGGGCAGCTCGCGCGCCACCTCCGCCTTGGTGCGCCGCAACAGGAAGGGCCGCACCACCCGAGCCAGCGCCGCGCGTGCCTCCGGGTCCTTCGTCCGCTCGATGGGCCCGGCGAAGCGCGTCCGGAAGGACTCGCGGCTGCCCAGCAGCCCCGGGAAGACGAGCCGGTACAGGCTCCACAGCTCCGACAGCCGGTTCTCCACCGGCGTGCCCGAGAGGGCGATGCGCGCCTCGGCCTTCAGCGCCCGCACCGCCTTCGCCCGCGCCGTGTCCGGGTTCTTCACCGCCTGCGCCTCGTCCAGCACCAGCGTGGCGAAGGACACCTCGGAGAAGCGCTCGGCATCGCGCATCAGCAGCGTGTAGCTCACCACCACCACGTCACCCGCCCCCAGGCCGGAGAGCAGCGCCTCGCGCTCCGCCTCGCGGTAGCCGTGCACCTTCAGCGAGGGAGCGAAACGCGCCGCCTCGCGCATCCAGTTGAAGCACACCGAGGTGGGCGCCACCACCAGCGCCGGACCAGCCTCCGCGCGGTGCAACAGCAGCGCGAGCGTCTGCAGTGTCTTGCCCAGCCCCATGTCGTCCGCGAGGCACCCGCCCCCGCCCCAGGCCGCCAGCCGCGCCATCCAGACGAAGCCCTCGCGCTGGTAGTCGCGCAGCCGGGCCTTCAGGGACGAGGGCACCGGCACCTTCATCTTCTGGGCGTCGCGGATGCGTCCGGCCAGGTGGCGCCAGTCCGGTGGAGCCTCCACCTTCGCGCCCGCTTCGGCGAGCCCGTCCAGCGTGGACGCCGCCGCCGCGCTCACCTCCCACTTGCCATGCGAGGGGTGCGCGAGGTCCGCCAGGGGCGCGAGCTGCGCGCGCAAGGCCTCGGTGAGCCGCATCCAGCGTCCCGGCGCCAGCGGCACGTAGTGGTGCCCGCGCCGCAGCGCATCCAGCAGCAGGGCCAGCTCCACGCGCTCCCCTTCCAGCTCCACGCCCCCTCGCACGCCGAACCAGTCGTGCTCCCGGTGCACCTCCACCTTCAACCCTTGCGCATCCGGCGAGCGCACCACGCTCCACGGCCGCTCCTCCCACTCCACGCGCAGCGAGGGGCCCGTCAGGGGCTCCAGCCGCTCCAGGAAGCCGAGCGCCGCCTCCGGGCCCTCCAGGGTGAAGTGGCCATGCGCCTCCACCGGCAACCCCAGCCGCTCCAGCAGCGCGCCCGCCTCGGTGCGCTCGGACTCCAGGTTCCTCCGCGCCCGCACCCGCTCCGTACCCCGCAGTCCCCGGACGACGTCCGCGCCCTCGCCCGGCACCAGCGGTGGCGCTTCGGGCAGGGGCCGGACGAGCAACGAGCCCTCCAACGTCTCCCCTCCCGAGGGCCGCAGGCGCAGCAACAACCCGGGCACGGCGGGGACCTCGCGCGCCTCCAGCGCCGGGGGCAGGGACACGGGCACGGCCGACTCCACCCCACCGAGCCGGTGCAGCAACTCCGCGCGCGACGAGGCGGGCAGATGTCCTCCGTAGTCCACCAACGGCGCCAGCACCGCCAGGGCCTCGGGCGAGGCGGACACCAACGTCACCCGCGGAAGCTCCCGCTCCACGTACAGCCAGGGCAGCGGCGCCCGCCCCGCCATCAACCCCTGGAGGATGCGCATGGACACCGGCTCGCCACCGAAGGTGGGGCGCACCCGGAGCCCCTCCTGCGCGTCCTCGCCCTCCTCGATGGAGAAGCCGAGCGACGCGGAGCGCACCCGCAGCGGTGTCTCCGGACTCGCCTCGAACACCAGCCGGGGGTGGTGCTCGAGCAGCTTCAGCGCCTGGACGAGCAACCGCCGGCGATCCGCGGGCTCAGTTACCCGCGCCGTGAGGCGGCACAGCTCGAAGGCCTCCACCTCCTCGGGGGAAACGAGCGCGGCCCGGGCCTCGGCCTCGTCGCGCAGGGCCACCTGCGTCCCCTTGGACAACCCGCCCCGCTTCAACGGCCGATGGAGATAGGGCCGCAGACGGGGCTCGCCCTCGGCGAAGCCCTCCAGGCGGAAGCTGACCTGGGCGGGGGTGGAAGCGGACTCCTGACGGGCCCGGAGCCCAAGTCCCACCTTGTCCATGGCGGCCAGCAACTCCCGGCCGGGCGCCACGAAGAGCCGCTCGGCGAGCAGTGCGTTCTCCTTCGCCCGCCGCGAGTCCCCGAGCGCGGCGAGCACCACGTCGATCGCGGTGAGGGCGTGAATGCAGCGCGCGCGCGCCCGGGGAGCACACGTCGAGCACGTGAGGGCGTCCTCGTCCCCTTCGAGGAGCAGGGGCAGATCCACCCGCGCGCACTGATGATGGGAGTGCTCCGAGAAATAATGCGTCCCGGAGCGCCCATACCCGGACTCGTGCACGTGCGCGACCGGGCGATTCTCCGGAAAGCGGAGCACGCGCTCGTTGTCGGGCAGGAGGCGAGGAGCGGCGTGCTCGCGGACCCGGGCCCGCTCCCGCTGGAGCAGTGGCACGAGGGGCTCGAGCCGAGCATCCGTGGGCGGCGGAAACCCGCGACGGGTGCGCTCCAGCTCCAACCCCAGGCTCACCCGGTGGGCCTCGACGCGGGCCCGGAGCCACGCGGCGTGCCTGTAGGAATCCCGCGCCTTCTCGGACCAATCCTCGGGGAGCGGCCACGAACCGTCCAGGACGGATGCGACCGAATAATCCCCCGGGAAGTAGAACCGGTGGGAAAGGGAAAACCCCCGCGGCAGGAGCGAGTCCAGCTCCGAGACGGAGACGGCGCGCAGATGGGAGACGTGGTGCGCCTCCAGCCAGGCCGTCACCTCCTCGGGAGTACCGGGCGGGGACTCCTCCTGCCCGGCGGGAGCGGCCGCCCCCTGTTCGGGACGGAGGGCCTCGAGGACGGCCACCCCGAGCGCCACGACGTGCTGACAGATGACGGTGGACCGGAACCGGGAGCACGAGCAGTTGCCGAGCAGCCCTTGCTCGTTGGCGGACACCGACACCGGAAGATGACCGCCGCCCCGGCTGCGAACCTCTCCGTGCAGCACATCCGGAACGGCGAACCAGGAGCGCACCCGCCCCTTGGCGGCCAGGGCCGCTCCCTGGGAGTAGATGTCCTCGCCCGCGAGCAACTGGAGCTGTTCCCGGGTGAGCCAGTGACGCAGCCACTTGCCGGGCAGCGTGGTGGACTTTTGCGGTAATGCCTTCGGCATGACTTCCAAGATAACGTCGGAAGGCGGACTTGTCCGCGTCCACGTTCGCGGACTGGCGGCCGCCGGGCGGCCAACCAGAAGAGCGGAGCCGCTCCTGGCGCGAGGCGTCTGCGAAAGCCGAAGAGAGGAGGTGCTGCATCCTGGCCAGGAACCAGGACCGGGCGGGTCCGGGGCACCGGGAGGCGCGCTTCCGGACCCGCGCGGGGACTGAGGGGACTGCGGACTAGCCGTTCACCTTCTTCCACGAGGGACGGGTGCTGAGGCGCTGCCACCACGACTTCACGTGCGGACGCTCGGTGATGAGGGTGCCGTGGGGCGTGGCCGAGAGGTACTGCAGGTAGGGCATCCAGGAGATGTCCGCGAGGGAGAACCGGTCGCCCGCGAGGTACGCCTGCGACATGAGCGCGCGGTCGACGACGTCGAGCGTCTTCGCCGTCCCGTCACGGCCCTTGTTCACCTTGTCCATGTCGGGCTTCCCACCGCCCATCATGGGCTTGAAGAACGTCTCCATGATGATGGCCATGCTGCTCGGGGAGAAATAGGACTGCTCGACGCTGAGCCACTGCTCCATGCGGCCCAGCGAGGGCAGATCGCTCGGGGTGAGCTTCTCGCCCGGCAGCTTCGCGTCGAGGTAGCGGATGATGGCGCGCGACTCGTACATGGTGAAGCCGTCATCCTCGAAGAAGGGGATGACGCCGAAGGGGTGCTTCGCCACGTACTGGGGCGCCTTGTGCTCGCCCTTCGTCAAATCCACCATCACGAACTGGGCCTCGTGGCCCTTCTCCGCGAGCGTGGTGAGGACCTTGCGGGTACAGGTGCTGAACGGATGACCGTAGACCTTCATGAAAGTGCCTCCTGGGGAATGAAGCGGCGCGAAGCTATAAGAAGGACCCGGGGGTTGCGCTAGCCTTCCGCGCCATGGATCGGAAGCGCACAGTCAGGTTGCTCGCCATCGTGCTGGTGCTCTTGGGAGGCCTGCTGCTCGTCCTCGGGGGACGGGACGGAGAGGCGGAACCCCAGGCCACGCGGCCTCCAGGCGCCACGGCCCCGAAGCCCGCTCCCGCCACGGCGGCAACGGAGACGGCACCGGAGCCGAAACCCACCCACACCACGGCGGCCCCGCCCACGCGCCTGGTGCCGGCCACGTACGCCGAGCGCTCGACGGAGGCGCACGGGGCCTTCGAGGGCCGTGTCATCTCGGCCACCACGGGAGATGGCGTGGAGGGCGCGGAGCTGACCTTCGCGGGCTCGGGAGGCGCCACGTCCACGCGCACGGATGCGAATGGACGGTTCCGCTTCGTGCCGTACTCGGCGGGCACGTGGCAGCTCGCGGTGGTGACGGCGCGGGGCTACCTGCCCTTCGGCCCCGAGTGGGGGCAGAGCCCCATCCGCTTCACGGCCGTGCCGGGCCAGCGCCTCTCGGACATCGTGCTCGCCCTGACGCCCGAGGTGGAGCTGCTGGGGCGGGTGGAGGGCGCGGACGGGAAGCCGGTGGCGGGAGCGCAGGTGCGGGTGCTCACCGGCCGGAGCGGGGAGTCGGTGCTCTTCCCAACGCCGGACCGTTACACGTCGGATGCGAGCGGGGAGTTCCGCTTCCACGGTCCCGAGGGCGCCATCGTGGAGGCCCGCCACCCGGCCCACGCCTCCGCCCAGGCCGAGGTGACAGCCGGGACCCTGCTGGCGCGCCGGCTGGTGTTGAAACTGGGCAGGCACGAGGGCTCCGGGGACGCCCCCCTGGACGAGTCGCTGGCGGGGCGGGTGGTGGACGCGAGTGGAACGGCCGTGGCGGGGGCGCTGGTGTCGGTGGAATCCGCGGAGAGCGCATGGCCCAAGCAGTACGGAGACGCGCACGGCTACGAACAGGTGACGGACGACGAGGGACGCTTCACGATCGAAGGCGTGGCACCGGGGCTCTATGACGTCACCGCGAGGTTGATGGGGCTGGCGCCGGGAGAGCTCCTGGACGTGACGGCGGGGAGGAAGGATCTGGTGCTGACGCTCGCGCGGGGAGCGAAGCTGGCGGGCACGGTGCGAGACGCGGCCACCCGCAAGCCCATGCCCTCCTTCACGCTGGCCGTGTTCACGAAGCGGGGACCCCTCCAGCGAGTCCCCTTCGCGCAGCTCTCGTTCATCGACGCGCAGGGGCACTACGAGCTGGCCGGAGTGCCCGCCGGGGGCTACGTGGTGCAGGTGGCCGCGTACGGCTACGCCCCATCCGAGACCCACGTCGAGGTGCCACGAGGAGCCTCGGGGACGGTGACGGCGGACGTCTCGCTCGGGCGAGGGGCGAAGATGACGGGGCGGGTGGTGGAGGAGGGCACGAACCTGCCCCTGGAGCGCGCGCGCGTCTCCGTCGAGGGGATGGGCGCGGAGAGCGCGCTGTCGGTGCGTTACGACGCCCTCACGGACGCGGAGGGCCACTTCACGCTGGATGGACTGCCCTCGGGGCAGATGTCCCTGCACGTCTCCGCCGACGGGCACCACAGCCGCATCATCTCGGGGATTCGCGTGGGCCCGGAGACCACGGCACCGCGGATCCTCGAGTTGAGGAGGACGGAGGAAGGCGAGGAGCCGCAGGTGGACATGGTGGGCATCGGCGCGGTGCTGGCGCCGCGAGAGGACGCGCTGATGGTGGGCCAGGTGTTCGCGGGAGGAGGCGCGTGGGAGGCGGGGCTCACCACGGGGGACGCCATCGTGCGCATCAACGGACGCCCGGTGGTGGAGCTCGGCTTCCCGGACGCCATCCAGAGCATCCGAGGCGTCGAGGACAGCCTGCTGGTGCTCGGGGTGCGCAAGGCCCCGGCGCCGGGCACGGAGGGGAGCCCCGCGACCATCGTGGACATCACCGTGAAGCGGCGACGCATCCGCAAGTAGGCCACACGAAAGGAGCGACATGCCATGACCAGCCTTCCGTCGATCGTGCTGGGTCTGGAGGAGCCACCCGAGGATCTCACGGTCACCCGTGTCCCGCCCGGGAGGACGCTCACCGACGGAGTCCCGCGGGCCGGAGCCGCCCGGGTGGACATCACGCCCGGCTTCCTCACGCCCACGGCGGGCTGGTCCCTGTCCGGGCACAGGATGCGAGCGATGTGGGGACGGCTCCACGCGCGCGTGCTCGTGCTGGATGATGGGCACGGCGAGCGGGTGGCGCTCATCGCGGCGGACCTGCACGCCGGCTCGCGCTACCTGGCGGAGCGGCTCGCGGAACGAACCGCGCCCCTGGGCCTGCACATTGACCGGCTCTTCCTCGCGGGCACGCACACGCATGGCGGGCCGGGCAACTTCTACGGCAGTCCGTTCTACGACTCCTTCGCGCAACCCAAGCCAGGGCTGGACGCGCAAGGGGTCGCGTACCTCGTGGAGCGGCTGGAGCGAGGCGTGCGCGAGGCCTGCGAGCGCCTGCGCCCGGCACGCGTCGGGCACGGCGTGGCCCGGCTCTGGGGGTACTCGCGCAACCGGAGCCTGAGGGCGGCCCGCGACAACGCCCCCGGGATGGAGGACGCCGCGTTCCGCCGTGAAGCGGAGTCCCTGGGCTTCCCTGGGGGCACGCCGTCCGCCATCCCCTCGGGGCTGTCACTCGAGCAGGTGAGCGTGGATCCGCGCGTGCAGGTGCTCTGGGCGGACGAGGCGCAGCCGCCCCACCGGCCCATTGGAGCCTTCGGCACGTTCGGAGTGCACGCGGCGATGCTGGCCCTGAACCACGCCCTGGGAAGCGCGGACCTCTTCGGGGTGGCCACCCACCATGCCGAGCACCTGATGCGAAGCGCGGAGCCGGGCACCGAGCCGATCCTCGGGCTCGCCGCGGGCACCGTGGGGGACTCGGACCCGACGCTGCCCGGCCTGTCGGTGGACGAGCTGAAACGGCAGCGCCACGGCCGGACGCGAAACCTGGAGCTGGCGGAGAAGGTGGGGCAGGAGCTGGGCCAGCGCCTCTTCGAGGCCTGTGGCGACGCACGAGCGCGGGCGGAGACATCGGTGCGCCTCTCGGTGCACTTCGACGAGCCCTCGATTCGCGACGCCACCTTGCCGGATGGCACGCGGCTGCCACATGAGGCCCAGGTGGGAGGCCCCACGCTCGGTGGCTCGGAGCTGGGTGGAGGGGTTCCCCTGCTCTTCCGCGAGGGGATGCGGAACACGCTGGGCGACACGGATCCACAGTGGCCCAAGGAGCCACCGCTCCTGCTGGAGAGCATCCTCTCCGATCTCTTCAAGTACCAGCCCCCGGCCCTGCCGCTGCGGCTGCTGAAGGTGGGGAGCGTGTGGCTGATGGGACTTCCGGGCGAGCCCACGTCCTGGCTGGGCCATCGCCTGAGCCGGGAGATGCGGCAGCTGGGGGCACGGGAGGTGATGGTGGCGGGCGTGTGTGGCGACTACGTGGGCTACCTCACCACGGGGGCCGAGTACGAGCGCCAGCACTACGAGGGCTCCAGCACCATCTGGGGAAGGAACACGGAGCGCTGGCTCGTCGAGCACAGCCGGGCCCTGGCGGGGAGCGCACCGGGCCGAGTCCCCTCGAACGAGGCACGATTCCCGGTGAGATGGGGCAAGCACGAGGAGCTCTCGATCCCGAGGCCGCCCATGAAGGACGCCCTCCCCTTCTGGCCCCGGCGGCCCCGATTCGACGAGCCACGGCTGTTCCGGGGGCGCCTGCTGCTACGGGGGAGCTGGTTCGCCTGGGCGCCGCAGGAGAACCGGGAGTTGGGGCGAGGGCCCTGGGTGCAACTGGAGGACGCGGCCACGGGCGAGGTGCTGCACAGCCGAGGGCTGCCGGTGGATGACCAGCATCAGCGGTTCCTGCTGGAGTTCACCGACGACGAGGACCACATCGATTGGCGCTGGTCGGTGATGCTCGAGGACTGGAGGCACCTGGTGGGGCGGAGGGTGCGCTTCCGGCCCCTGGGTCCGCGAGGCGTCCGCGTGCAGCCGCCGCCAGGGGCCCAGTGGCCCGAACGTCAGCTGGTGTCGGACCCCTCGGAGGACTGAATATGAGCGCATCCAGCAATCTCTCCCCTGATGTGAGCAAGAGAATCGCGGAGTGGATCCGTGACGCCGAGCAGGACAGACAGGTCCGCGAGAAGGCCGAGGCATCCGCGAGAAGCCTCATCGCGGAGAATCTTGGCCGTCTGACCGAAGCCCAGCTGCGTCAGGTGATGAAGCACCTCAATACCTGTGTGGGTGCGAATGGCGTCGTGTACACCCGCTTCGTGCCCGCCTTCATGGGGCACAACGCGAACTTGGTTGCCAGCTCGCTCGATCGGCTCAACCCCCTCATTGAGGAACTGTGGAGAGCGGACGACGACGCGTCCGTCTCACAAATCCTGGATGGCTTCTGGGCCGCCAACATCCCTGGAGCGGGGCGCAGCTTTCCCACTGCCATCCTCTATCTTCGGAATCCCAAGCGCTACGCGGTGTGGACCCGAAATCTCGACCAGTCACTGCACGGCCTTCTCGGTACACGCACGACGCACCGGGTCCGCAGCGGCAAGGACTATCTGAGATATTGCGAGAACATCCGGCAATTTCTCGCCGACCACGACATTCCGCCAGCCCTCCACGACAATGTCCTCTGGCTGCTCTCCTCGCCACCTGACGAGCCGGAAGCCACTCCCGCTCCAGACGAGACCAGCGCCACCCCGGCCACGGGAGGAAAACCCGCGGAGACCGGCCGCATCACCCTTCGTGCGCTCTCGGCGGAGACATTGATGGAACCCGGCTTCTTCCAGAAGCTCGACCGCCTCCTGCTCGACAAGAAGCAGCTCGTCCTCTACGGCCCACCCGGTACGGGCAAGACCTTCGTGGCGCTGAAGTACGCAGAGTACCTCACGCGGGGGGAGGGCGATGTCACCACGGTGCAGTTCCACCCCTCTTATGGGTACGAGGACTTCGTGGAGGGCCTGCGTCCCGTGGTGGAGCAGGGACAACTGCAGTACCGGGTCGAGCCAGGCGTGTTCCGGCAGGTTTGCGAGCGTGCACGCGCCAGACCGGAATCCCGGTTCGTCCTGCTCATCGACGAATTCAACCGAGGCAACCTCCCGCGCATCCTCGGTGAGCTGCTCTTCCTCCTCGAGCGCCGCGGCCACAACGTGGTGCTCCCCTACTCGAAACAGCCGTTCTCCGTCCCCGAGAACGTCATTGTGCTTGGCACGATGAATAGCGCCGATCGGTCCATCGCACTGCTCGACCTAGCGCTCCGAAGGCGGTTCCACTTCGTGGAGGTGCAGCCCAACGAGGAGGTGCTGCGCGCGTACCTCGTGCAACACGGCCGGGAGGAGTGGTTCGCGGATCTGCTCGGTGCACTCAACACCGAGTTGGAGAAGGCGGGCATCGAGCGAGACAGGCTCGTCGGGCACTCCCACTTCATGGTGAGAGACCTGGATGAGGATCGGCTCGAGCTCATCTGGGGAGCCACCATCGAGCCCCTTCTCCGGGAGCTGTTCTTCTCCGAGCCAGAGAAGCTGGACGCATTCTCCTTCGAGCAACTCCGGAAGCAGGCGGAGGAACGCGCCGAAGTGAGTCCGAGCGGAGGCGAACGCCCATTGTGAGCACACCTGCGGCCCCGGCCCCCACGTCTCGACAACTCATCCTTCGCGAGTGGACAGCCCGTGTAGAACAACTCACTCCCGAGGATGCGGCGGCCCTCGTTCGTGCTGCCACCGGGATTCTGCGCGTGGAGTTCGACCGGACTGGCGCCACGCGCATCATCCCCGGCCCTTACGTGGGGAGATTCCACGCCGCCGGATTCGATCTCAGGATCGAGCCCAAGGTCCCCATACAAACTCTCCTCTCCATGCTGGTCGAGGTCAGCGGGCTCGTGGAATGGAGGCCAGACGTAGGCGTCGCCGAAGGAGAGCGGCTTGAGGACTTCATCGCACGGGCCTACCTGCACGAGGTTGGTGAAGTACTGAGACAAGGGCTGCATCGGCTCTACGTCCGGCACGACGACCAGGTCATCGCGGTCCGAGGACGGCTGGACGTGAGGAGGACTGCGAACCTGCACTCCCGAGCCCGCCCCCAGGTCCACTGTGAGTTCGACGAGTTCACCAACGACACCCCAGAGAACCGGGTGCTGTTGGCGGCGCTCCGCGCACTCGTCATGAACGAAGCCGTGTCCCAGAACTGGAGGGCTCGTGCACGCATACTACGGCCCGAGTTCCTTGGCGTCACAGAGGTGATTCCGGAGTTGGGCGGCATCGACAGGCTCGGCTCCGACCCACGCACGCGACATTACCGGTTAGCGCTGCGTCTCGCCGCTCTCATTCTGCGAGCCACGGGGTTCCATGAGCGTCACGGCGCACTGCGCTCGCCGGGATTCCTCGTCAACATGAATGCCCTCTTCGAAACGCTGCTCACGAAACGGTTGTCCGCCAGCCTCAAACCTCTTGGTATGGAGGTTCGCAGCCAAGTGCGCGACACGCTGGACGTCGAAGGAAGGGTCAACATCCGGCCAGACCTGCTGGTGTGCGGCCCCAACGGTCGGAGGGTGGTCGTCGACGCCAAATACAAGGTGGCACAAGAGCCCGCTCAGGCCGACCTCTACCAATTGGTCACGTACTGCAGGGTACTCGGCGCGTCGAACGCCGTACTCGTCGGGGCCGGGGAGCAGCCATACCCGATGGTGACGGTACGCGACGGGACGAAGGTCTACCTGGAAAGCATGAGCCTCACCACTCCCACCGCCCTCGCCAGGTCAATCCAGCACCTGGCCTCGTTGCTCGAACAACTCCTCACGTAACGCGAACATCCAACAGATCGCCGAAAGCAATCTCACGCCCAAGGTCAGCCGAAGGCGCAGTCCTTACCCTTGGTCGGCAGCGCGGAGTCCTCGCGGGTCAGGTACGTGTCGACGGCCTTCGCCGTCTCGCGTCCATCCGCGAGGGCCCAGACGATGAGGCTCGCCCCGCGGCTCGCGTCACCCGCGCAGAACACGCCGTCCACCGACGTGGCGAAGTGCGAGTCCACCTGCACGTTGCCGCGCGGCGTGAGCTTCGTGCCGAGCTGCTCGGCCAGCAGCCCTGTGTCCGGCCCCGTGAAGCCCATGGCCAGCACCAACAGGTCCACTTCGTAGACCGTCTCGGAGCCGGGCACCTCCACCAGCCGAGGAACGCCATTCGCCTCCCGCTGCACCTCCACCCGCACCGCGTGCAGTGCCCGCAGCTGCCCATTCTCACCCACGAGTTGCTTCGTCATCAGCCCGAACTCGCGCGCCCCACCCTCCTCCTGACTCGACGAGGTGCGGAAGATGAGCGGCCAGCGCGGCCACGGGTTGCCCTCGGCGCGCACCTTCGGCGGAGCCGGCATCAGCTCCACCTGCGTCACGCTCGCCGCGCCCTGGCGCAGCGCCGTGCCCAGGCAGTCCGAGCCCGTGTCGCCACCACCGAGAATCAGCACCCGCCTGCCCGCCGCGTTCAACCGGGGCTCGAGCGTGGCCAGCCCCGACACCACCCGGTTCTGGTGCTCCAGGTAGTCCATGGCCTGCACCACGCCGGACAGCTCGCGCCCGGGAACCTCGAGCTCCCGCGCCTTCCTCGCGCCCATGGCCAGCACGACGGCGTCGTACTGCTCACGCAGCGCGGCGAAGCCCGGCTCGCGGCCCACGTCCACGCCACAGCGGAACTCCACGCCCTCGGCCTCCATCAACTTCAGCCGCCGGTCCAGCACGGACTTCTCCAGCTTGAAGTCGGGAATCCCATAACGCAGCAGACCCCCGAGCCGATCATCCCGCTCGAACACGGTGACGCTGTGCCCCGCCAGGTTGAGCTGTGCCGCCGCCGCCAGCCCCGCCGGCCCCGAGCCCACCACCGCTACGCGCTTGCCCGTGCGACTCGCCGGAGGCCGCGCACGCACCCAGCCCTCGGCGAAGGCCCGCTCGATGATCTCCTTCTCCATCTGCTCGATGGTGACGGGATCCTGGTTGATGCCCAGGACGCACGCCGCCTCGCAAGGAGCCGGGCACAGCCGTCCGGTGAACTCGGGGAAGTTGTTGGTGGCGCTCAGGGCGAGGAAGGCCTCCTTCCACTTGCCCCGGTACACCGCGTCGTTGAAGTCCGGGATGGGATTGCCCAGCGGACAGCCCTGCTGACAGAAGGGCACGCCACAGTCCATGCACCGCCCCGCCTGCCGCTTCGCATCCTCGGCGGACAGCGGAAGGACGAACTCACGCGAGTCCCCCACGCGCTCGGACTTCTCGCGCTTGGGGGCGTGCACGCGCTGCCACTCCATGAAGCCGGTCGTCTTTCCCATGGCTCAGCCCTCCCCTCCCACGACCTGGAGCCGTGGCAACGTGGCGGGAGGCGGCTTGCGGGCCGCCCGGCGTGCCTGGAGCACGCGCTTGTAGTCGGTGGGCATCACCTTCACGAACTGCGGCACCATGCGCTCCCAGTTGTCGAGCACCCGCTGCGCCAGCTTGCTGCCCGTGTGGTGCAGGTGCCGTTCGATCATCCCGTGCACGAGCCAGATTTCGGACTCGTCCACGAGCGACTCCAGCTCCACCATCTCCAGGTTGCAGCGCTCGCGGAAGGAGCGCTCGCGGTCGAGCACGAAGGCCATGCCGCCGCTCATGCCCGCGGCGAAGTTGCGCCCGGTGGGCCCTAGCACCACCACCGCGCCGCCCGTCATGTACTCGCAGCCGTGGTCACCCACGCCCTCGACGACGGCCTGGGCGCCGCTGTTGCGCACCGCGAAGCGCTCACCGGCGAGCCCGCGCAGGTACACCTCGCCGGCCGTGGCGCCGTAGAGGACGGTGTTGCCCACCAGCACGTTCTCCTCGGGGGCGAAGCGGCTGTCCGAGGGCGGGTAGACGATGACGCGCCCGCCGGAGAGCCCCTTGCCGAGGTAGTCATTGGCATCGCCCTCCAGCTCCAGCGTCACGCCGCTGGCGAGGAAGGCCCCGAAGCTCTGTCCCGCCGAGCCCTTCAGCCGGATGCGCAGCTGCCCGTCCGGGAGCCCGCGAGCCCCATGGCGCCGGGCCACCTCACCCGAGAGCATGGCGCCCACGGCACGGTGCGTGTTGCTCACCGGCCGTACCAGCAACGTGGGAGCCCCGCCCTCCAGCGCCGCCTTGGCGTCCTTCAGGAGGTCATGGTCCAGGTGGTCGGACACGTCCTTGCTCCACGCCGAGTCGCACCGCCGGGGCTCCTCGGAGGGAGCGTGGGGGAGCGTGAGCAACCCGGAGAGGTCCACCCGCTTCACCTTCCAGTGGTCCGAGGCGGGCCGCTGGCGCAGCAGGTCCACGCGGCCCACCAGCTCGTCCAGCCGGCGCGCCCCGAGGGCCGCCATCTGCCGCCGCAGGTCCTCGGCCACGAGGTAGAAGAAGTTCACCACGTGCTCGGGCTTGCCGTGGAAGCGCTCGCGCAGGCCCGCCTCCTGGGTGGCGATGCCCACCGAGCAGGTGTTGAGGTGGCACTTGCGCAGCATGATGCACCCGAGCGCGATGAGGCTCGCGGTGGCCATGCCGAACTCCTCGGCGCCGAGCAGCGTGGCGACGAGCACGTCCCGGGCGGTACGCAGGCCGCCATCCACCTGGACGCGGATGCGCCCACGCAGACCGTTGTGCACCAGCACCTGCTGCGTCTCCGCGAGCCCCAGCTCCCACGGAAGGCCCGCGTGCTTGATGCTGGAGAGCGGCGAGGCGCCCGTCCCGCCCTCGTAGCCGGAGATGACCACGCCACCGGCGCCGGCCTTGGCCACGCCCGCGGCGATGGTGCCCACCCCCACCTCGCTCACCAGCTTCACGCTCACCCGCGCCGACGGGTTCACCGACTGGAGGTCGTAGATGAGCTGTGCCAGGTCCTCGATGGAGTAGATGTCGTGGTGCGGCGGCGGGGAGATGAGCGTCACACCCGGCGTGGACCAACGGACCCGGGCGATCCGATCGTCCACCTTGTGGCCCGGGAGCTGTCCGCCCTCGCCGGGCTTGGCGCCCTGGGCCATCTTGATTTGGAGCTCGGCCGCGTTGACGAGGTACTCGGTGGTGACGCCGAAGCGGGCGCTGGCCACCTGCTTGATGGCGCTGCGCCGCAGGTCTCCATTCTCATCCCGGGTGTAGCGGCGAGCCTCTTCACCGCCCTCGCCGCTGTTGGAGCGCCCGCCCATCCGGTTCATCGCGATGGCCAGCGTCTCGTGGGCCTCGGCGCTGATGGAGCCGAAGGACATGGCGCCGGTGACGAAGCGCTTGACGATCTCCGACGCCGGCTCCACCTCCTCCAGGGGCACGGGGGTCTGCCTCCCGGCCGTCACCTCCACGAGCCCGCGCAGATTGCAGAAGGCACGCGACTCGTCGTCCGCCAGCTTCGAGTACTCGGCGAAGGCGGCGGCGTCATTGGTGCGAGCCGCCTGCTGCAGCTTCGCGATGGTGGCGGGGTTCCACTTGTGCGTCTCGCCCCGGCGGCGCCACTGGTAATGGCCGCCCACGGGGAGCAGCTCCGCCTCGTGCTCGGCCGCCGGACCGAAACCGAGCCCATGCCGCTCGCTCACCTCGCGTCCCAGCTCGGGCAGGCCCACGCCCTCCACGCGCGAGGGCGTCCCGGTGAAGTGCCGCTCCACCAGGCTCCGCTGCAGGCCCACGGCCTCGAAGAGCTGCGCGCCACGGTAGGACTGGAGCGTGGAGATGCCCATCTTGGACATCACCTTGAGCAGCCCCTCTTCAATGGCGTGGATGAAGTTCTCCTGGGCCTTCTCCTGGTCCACGGGCAGCTCGCCGGCGTCGGCCAGGGCGCGCAGCGTGTCCAGCGCGAGGTACGGATTCACCGCCGAGACGCCGTAGCCGAAGAGGCACGCGAAGTGGTGCACCTCGCGGGCCTCGGCCGTCTCCAGCACGAGGCCCGTGTACATGCGGATGCCGTCGCGCACGAGCCGCTGGTGCACGGCGGACACGGCCAGCAGCGCGGGGATGGCGGCATGAGCCGCGTCCAGGTCCCGGTCGCTCAGCACGAGGATGTTGGCGCCCGCGTCCACCGCATCCACGGCCGAGCTGCACAGCCGCTCCACGGCCGCTTCCAGCGCGTCCTCGCCCCCGTTCACCGGGTACAGGAGGCTGAGCGGCTGCGTCTCGAAAATGCCCTCGTTGCGGATGGCGGCCAGCTTCGCCAGTTGCCCGTTGGTGAGGATGGGGCCCGGCAGCGACAGGCGGTGGCAGTGCTCCGGCGTCTCCTCGAAGGTGTTGCCCTCGGGGCCCAGCCCGGTGGCGAGCGTCATCACCAGCGACTCGCGGATGGGGTCGATGGGCGGGTTGGTCACCTGCGCGAAGAGCTGGTGGAAGTAGTTGAAGAGCGAGGGGGCCTGGTCACTGAGCACGGCCAGGGGCGTGTCGGTGCCCATGGAACCCACGGGCTCCTTGCCCGTCTCGGCCATGGGCCGCAGCAGCAGCCGCATGTCCTCGTCCGTGTAGCCGAAGGCACGCTGGAGCCGCCACAGCTCCTCGCCGCCCAGCCGCCGCGGCGCGGGCACGGTGGGCAGGTCATCGAAGGTGAAGACGTTGTGCTTCAACCACCGCCGGTAGGGCCAGCGGGTGGTGATGTCGCGCTTGACCTCCTCGTCCTCGAGGATGCGGCCCTCGAGCAGGTCCACCAGCAGCATGCGGCCGGGGGTGAGGCGGCCCTTGCGGCGCACCTGGGAGGCGGGCACGTCGAGCACGCCCGTCTCCGAGGCGAGGATGATGCGATCGTCCTCGGTGACGAGGTAGCGCGCGGGGCGCAGGCCGTTGCGGTCCAGCGTGGCGCCGATGAGCTGTCCGTCGGTGAAGGCGATGGCGGCCGGCCCGTCCCACGGTTCCAGCAGGGAGCTGGAGTACTCGTAGAAGGCGCGCCGCTCGTCGCTCATGAGCGTGTGGCCCTCCCACGCCTCGGGAATCATCATCATCATGGCGTGGGGCAGCGGGCGGCCGCCCAGGTACAGCAGCTCCACCATGTTGTCGAACTGGGCCGAGTCACTCTTCCCGGGGACGATGATGGGGAAGAGCGGCTCCAGGCTGCCGCCGAACTTGGCGGACTGCAGCAGGCCGCGCCGGGCGTTCATCCAGTTGCGGTTGCCGTGGAGCGTGTTGATTTCGCCGTTGTGCGCGATGTAGCGGAACGGCTGCGCCAGCTCCCAGGTGGGGAAGGTGTTGGTGGAGAAGCGCGAGTGCACGAGGCCCAGGGCGCTCACGCACTCGGGGTGCTGCAGGTCCACGTAGAAGCGCGGGAGCTGCCGGGGCAGGAGCAGGCCCTTGTAGATGAGCGTCTCGGCCGAGAAGCTGGCCACGTGGAACTGGCCGTCCGGGTCCAGGGCGCGCTCGCGGATGCGGCGCTCGGCCAGCTTGCGGATGCGGAACAGCTTGCGCTCGAAGGCGCTGGGCACCACGCGGCGCCGGGCGACGAAGAGCTGGCGGAGGACGGGGGCGCTGTCGCGGGCCAGCTTCCCCAGGTGGGAGGAGTCCACGGGCACGTCGCGCCAGCCGAGCACGCGCTGGCCCTCGTCGGCGGTCACCTGCTCCAGGGCGGCCTCGCAGGCGATGCGCGCCTCGGCGTCCGAGGGGAGGAACACCATGGCCACGCCGTACTGGTGGCGCGGCGGCAACGCGAAGCCCAGCCGTTCACGCTCGAAGAGGCGATGGGGGAGCTGGATGAGGATGCCGGCGCCATCACCGGTTTCAGGGTCCCTGCCGGCCGCGGCCCGGTGGCTCAGCCGGTTGAGCAGCTCCAGCGCGTCCTCGACGATGCCGCGGGATTTCTCTCCCTGGATATGGGCCACGAAGCCGACTCCACAGGCATCGTGCTCGGTGTCCGGTTCGTACAACCCATAGCGGCCCGGGCCTCGCTGCGACATCAGCACTCCCTCTCGGCGGGTGAATTCTTCGACGCGGAGAGTCTAGTGCACTGCGTCAGCCCGTGTAAGCAGGCAAGAAAGATTCAGTGACGTTCGCAAGCGCCCGGAGCGCGCAGGGGAGCGGGGGCCCGGTGGGGGCCCTCACGGGAGCATGAGGGCTTCCAGGGGGACGCGCTCCGAGGGGTCCTCGGCGCGCCCCCGCTCGCCGGCCAGCCCGAGCGTGGTGCGGACGGCGGTGAGCAGCTCCTGCTCCCGGTAGGGCCGCGAGCACTGGGAGTGCTCCGGGTGGGCCCAGGCGGGCCGCGAGGCCCCGGCCAGGACGATGGGAATGGGCCGGGCGCGCGGCAGCTCGGCGAAGGCGGACAGGAAGAGGCCCAGCTGCGTGGGCGGGGCCCCCTCGGACAGCAGCACCAGGTCCACCGGCAGCGAGGCGGCGCGGCGCAGCGACTCCACGCCCCCGTGTGCGGTGAGCACCTCGAAGCCCTCGGCGCGCAGCAGGCGCTCGGCGGTGAGCTCCTGCACCGGATCCTCGTCCAGCAGCAGCACCCGGCGAGGCAGACGGCGCACCTCGTTGGCGGACATGCGCGGCAGGCCCAGGGTGAAGGTGGAGCCGTGGCCCTCGGCGCTGGACATGGACAGCGCGCCGTGGTGCAGCTGGGCGATGGAGTGGCTGATGAAGAGCCCCAGCCCCAGCCCGCCGAAGTGACGGTGCGAGGAGTTGCCCGCCCGGTAGAAGCGTTGGAAGAGGCGCGACTGGTCCTGCGTGGGGATGCCGATACCCCGGTCCCTCACGTGCAGACGGGCCTCACCGTGCAGCGCCTCCACCTCCACGCAGATGGGCTCGCCCTTGGGGCTGTACTTGTCCGCGTTCTCCAGCAGGTTGATGAGCACCTGCTCCAGCCGCTCCCGGTCCGCCTGCACCCAGAGGTGCTCTCGCGGCACCACCAGGCTGAAGGGGCGCTCCAGGCTGTGGCGGAACTGATCCACCACTTCCGCCACCAAATGGCCCAACTCCAGCGGCGCGAGCTGCAGGGACAATTGGCGCTCCTCCAGTCTCGAGACATCCAACAATTCGTTCACCAGACGCTCCAGCCGCTCCACCTGCCGCTTGGACTTGGTGACGGCGGCGGGGTCCACGCGCTGGCCCTGGGCGAGGCAGCGCTCCAGGAAGCGCAGGTTGAGCTTGAGGGGCGTGAGGGGCGTCTTCAGCTCGTGCGAGGCGATGGACATGAACTCCTCGCGCACGCGCAGGGCCGCCTGGGCCTCACGCAGCAGACGGGCGTTCTCCACCGTCACCGCCACCTGCCCGGCGGCGGCACTCCACAAATCCAGCTCCCGCAGGGAGAAGGAGGTGCCCTGCTCCTTGTAGAGGACGAGCAGCCCCAGCGCGCGCTTCTGGGACAGCAGCGGCACCGCGGCGAAGATGGAGCCCACCGCGTCCCCGTAGCCGCGCTGGACGCCAATCTGGGGCTGGCGGGTGATGAGGGCCGCCTCGAAGGAGTCGGCATGATCCTCGAGGGCGTCCTCGGGGGAGTCGGCGCTGGCCAGGTCGGACACGGCCACCCGGCGCAGGGGCTGGCCCTCCTCGGACAGGTACACCTCGGCGCGGCGCACCTGGGCGCAGCGCACCACGGCCAGCACGGCGGCCTTGCACACGCTGTCCACGTCCAGCGTCTCGCCCACCTCGCGGGCGATCTCCTGGAGGGCCTGGGCGAAGGCCACGTCGTCATCGGCGCCGGAGGGCTCGAAGAGCAGCCAGGCCCCGGGGTTGGCGTCCGGGCCCGAGGGCCGGGTCCGGATGCGCATCTGCTTGAGGCTGGAGGTGATGGCATGGCCCGAGTGGGAGCGGCCCTCGCGCAGGGCGCGCTCGAGGGCATCCCGGCCCCAGCCGCCCTCGAGGGCCGAGAGCACCGGGTCTCCCACCTGGAGGACCATGCCCGTCTTGGCGCCGAAGTCCGGCTCCAACCATTCCACTCGCAGATCCGGCCCGAGCCGCACCACGGCCTGGGGGACGCACGCGAGGATGTCCTGGAAATCGGAGGGCAGCATTCGGGGCGAGGATCTGAGTTACGCCCGTGCCACCGGAGACACAAGATGGGCTGGCCCCGGCTGCTCCCCCCTGGACAGAGGGGACGTTGGGGGGCGGACAGGAGGGGGGACCCGGCAGGCAGGGGGGCGTTCGCCATACAGGGGCTGAAATCGGCCGGGTGTGTGTTAGACGACACCCCGCCATGCCTTCCCAGCCGACCAAGGAACTGAAGACCTTTCCCAACCCCGCCCAGGATCGCGACTACGAGATCGCGTTCGACGTGCCGGAGTTCACGTGCCTCTGCCCGCTGACCGGGCAGCCGGACTTCGCGAAGTTCAAGATCCGCTACGTGCCGGACGAGCTGTGCGTGGAGCTGAAGAGCCTGAAGCTCTACATGTGGTCGTACCGGGACGAGGGGGCCTTCCACGAGAAGGTGACCAACACGATCGCCGACGACATCGTGCGCGCCATCAAGCCGCGGAAGCTGACGGTGGAGGGAGACTTCTTCGTGCGCGGCGGCATCGGGACGCTGGTGACGGTGACGCACGAGAAGAAGGGCCGGGGCGCGAAGCCGGCGGCGAAGAAGAGCGCCCCCGCGCGCCGCAAGTAGGCCCGCTCCATTTCCTGGAAAACGGGACAAACCGCCTACATGTGAAATCCAGTATTGCTCGGAGGCCGTGCCCATGAGATGGGCGGCCCACGAACAACGCTGGAGGCGAGATGTCGAGATGGAGTGCTTGGCTCATCCCGTGGATCGCGGTGCTGACGTACGGGTGCACGCCCTTGGAGGCGGAGGACCCGAGGGAGGGGCCGGGTGAGCAGCAGCGGGCCCTGAGCGGCACGGAGATCATCGACTTCTCCACGGCGAGCACGCAGACGAACACGGATGCCTCCGGGAAGAGCGGAGGCATGACCGTGCTCAAGGCGAACAGCGCGACGTGCACGGTGGGCACATACGCGGACTGCTACGCGAACTACATCGAGTTCAGCGCGGCCTACACGGGCCATCTGTCCTTCAAGCTCTCGAGCCTCACCCAGGGAGCGCCGGCCCCGTCGCACATCACGAATCTCCAGTTGCTGACGAAGTACCAGGGACCGGGGGTCGCGACGTCCTACTACCGGTGGCAGCTCTACCGGTTCACGACGGCGAGCTGGGTCAACGTCGCCACCTCACAGGGGCGGGGTGACTGGGTGTGGACGCCGGCCCTGACGCTCAACCTCCCGAGCACCGAGACGGCATCGAGCTTCGTGTCGGGTGACGGCGAGATTCGCGCGCGCCTCGTCAAGGGAGCGGGGACGGATGCGGCGCAACTGGACAGCCTGCGCCTGCAGGTGTCGTGGGACAGCCCCACCACGTGCACCGCCGAGACGGACGCGGCCTTCTGCACGCGGCTGGGCCGAAGCTGTGGCCAGGTGACGGGCACCGACAACTGTGGCCAGACGCGCACGGTGCCGAGCTGTGGTGCCTGCCAGAGCCCCGAGACGTGTGGCGGTGGCGGCACGCCGAACGTCTGTGGCCAGGGGTCTGCCTGCACCGTCCCGAGCTTCCCCCGGGGAACCACCTGGATGTGGGATCTGGAGAACAGCGCGATTCCCACGACCCTCGGCGCCCAGGTCTACGTGGTCGACCTCTTCGACACCTCGAGCGCGAAGATCCAGGAGTACAAGAGCGCGGGCAAGAAGGTGGTCTGCTACTTCAGCGCTGGCAGCTACGAGAACTGGAGGAGCGATGCCAGCCAGTTCCCCCAGGACACCTATTGCAGCCCTGGCGAGAACTGCGCCCAATCCGTCCACGTCATGGGCGACTGGTGCACGAGCGGCGGGAGCTGCGAGTGGTGGCTGGACCACCGCAAGCCGGCGGTGCGGACCGTGATGGAGTCCCGCCTGCAACTGGCGCGAGACAAGGGCTGCGACGCGGTCGAGCCGGACAACATCGACGGCTACTCGCACGATGACAGCATCAACTGCACCGATCAGGCCTGCTGGGGCCTCACGGCGGCCGACCAGCTCGCCTACAACCGCTGGCTGGCCGATGCCGCCCATGCCCGGTGCCTGGGCATCGCGCTCAAGAACGACGTGGATCAGGTCGCGCAGCTCGCCTCGTCCTTCGACTTCGCCATCAACGAGGAGTGCCAGCGGTACAACGAGTGCGGGGTCTACAAGACGTACTTCACGAGCCAGAACAAGGCGGTCTTCAACGCCGAGTACCTGAAGGACTCGGGCGGCGAGACCACGAGCTGGACCTCGTGCACGGGAACGCAAGCGGCCTGCGCCTGTGGCGAGAGCGGCTTCGCCCAGGGAGACCTGAGCACCCTGGTCTACAGGACGTCAGCGGTCCGCTACGACAACGTCGGTATCACCTGCGGGTAGCCAGGAAGGGCGAACGGGGGGCTCGCTCTACTGCGAGTCCCCCATCTTCTGCTCCAGCTCCCGCGCCCGCTGGTCCGCGTCGGACTCGATGCGGCCGGCGGCGCCGCGGACGTTGTCGAGCTGCCGCTTGGCCTGACTGGTCTCCCCTTCCGGATCGGAATCACGCGGGGCGTTGCTGAGCGCGTAGTACGCGACGCCCGCGGTGACGGCGATGGCGAGGATGAAGGTGATCAGCTTGCCCATGACGAAAAGCTCCCGGGTGCGTGCGCTCAGCGGATGGTGAGCTGCCGCACGAGCCCCATCCAATACGAGTGGGAGAGGGCCAGTCCAGTGCCCAGGGCTCCCGCGGCGGCCACGAAGGCGAGCAGCCAGCGGGCCCACGGCTTGGAGAGCAGCTTCGAGGCCGGGTCCTCGAAGATGTCGGCGACGTCCAGCTCCTTCTGGGTGAGGTGGGCGAGCGCCTCGGTCTCGGTGAGCTTCTTGCGGTGGCGGAGGAAGCCGACGAGGAGGGCCTCGTAGGACATGCCCACGCGCTGGGCGAGGAACAGCTCCAGCTCGCGGCGCATGGCGGCGGCGTTGACGAAGCGATCATCCGGCCGCACCTCGAGGGCGCGCTTCACGATGTCCGCCAGCGGCTTGGGGACGTGGGGCGCCACCTTGCTCAGCGGGGTGTACTCGCCGTCGCGGATGCGGGCGAAGACCTCGCCGGTGTTGCGGCCCAGGAAGGGGCGGGCGCCGGAGAGCGCCTCGTAGAGCAGCACCCCGAGTGCGAACAGGTCCGTGCGCCCGTCCACCGGCGCGCCCGTCACCTGCTCGGGGGACATGTAGGAGGGGGTGCCCACCGCCATGCCCTGCGCGGTGAGGGCCTCCAGGCCCACGTCCTTGGCCACGCCGAAGTCCATCAGCTTCACGTCGCCGGACTTGGAGAGCATCACGTTGGCCGGCTTGAGATCGCGGTGGATGATGCGGCGGAAGTGGGCATGCTCCAGCGCCCCGGCGATGCGCGCGCCAATGGCGGCACCCACCTCGGGAGGCAGCGGCCCCTCCTTGATGAGCTCGTGCAGGGTGGGCCCGTCCACGAACTCCATCACCATGAAGAGGACGTCGTTCTTCTCCACCAGGTCATACAGGGTGACGATGTTCTGGTGGCGGAAGGCGGCGAGCGCGAGCGCCTCGCGGCGGAAGCGTGACACGGCCTCCTTGTCACGTATCGGGTCCGCGAGCATCTCCTTGATGGCGACCTCGCGCTGCAACATCTCGTGAAGCCCCCGGTACACCTGGGCCATGCCTCCGCGCCCCAGCTCTCCGAGCACGCGGTAGGCGCCTATCTTCCGATGTCTGACGACGGGCTTCTCACTGGCTGGCACGCACGCGAGGCTACCGATTTGCCCGCGAGGCGTCGACACGCCCGGAGTGCAGACAGCCAGACGGTAGAAATCCCTGTTCACGAGAGAGCAGACCCACCCACATCACTCGCCCGCTACGCTGCGCGCGCCATGAAGAAGACCCTCTTCCTCCTTCCCGCCGTATTCATGTTGCTGCCCGGCTGCATCGTCGTCCGAGACATCCATCACGGGCACCGGACCAAGAAGTCCGAGATGAAGTCCCGCCCCGACTGCCACCCCAGCCAGTACTGGGATGGCGAGAAGTGCCGCCACAAGGGCAAGGGCAAGGGCGCGCGCAAGCACGACGACTGACGCATGGCCACACGGATGGACTCCCCGGTACGAGATACCCTCACCCCGGCCCTCTCCCGGAGGGAGAGGGAGGGATCATCCGGGGAGGAGCAGTCTGAACAGGGGTTGTCGGCGGAGACGCACGGGCAGCGCATCACGCTGCTCGACGGGGGCGCCGAGGCCTACCCGCGCATGCTCGCGGCCATCGCCTCGGCCACCCGGCGCGTCCACCTGGAGGTCTATGCCTTCGAGCACGAGGGCGTGGGCGCCCGGTTCGTCGAGGCCCTCATCGCCGCCGCCCGCCGGGGCGTGGAGGTGAAGGTCATCGTCGATGGCTGGGGCTCCATCGGCGGGAGCCGCGCGCTGGCGGACAGTCTGCGTCCGGCCGGCATCAAGGTGCGCGTCCACAACCCCCTCACCTCCGTGCTCCTGATGGGCCGCCTCTGGCGCAACCACCGCAAAATCCTGCTCGTGGATGACACGGTGGCCTTCCTCGGTGGCATCAACATCGGGGACCACTACGCCACGGAGGAAGGCAGGCCGGGGTGGGCGGACCTGGCCCTGGAGCTGCGGGGCAGCATCTGCGCGCAGTTGGGCGCACGGCTCACCGCGGGAGCATCCGCGCTGGAGGCGGGCCCGGTGCGCATCCTCCTGTCCGGCTTCGGCGGCGGTGGACGCCTGCGCGCGCGCTACCTGGAGGCGTTGAAGCAGGCCCGGCGCGAGGTGGTGCTGGCCCACGCGTACTTCCTGCCGGACCGGGGCTTCGTGCGCGCCCTCACCCGCGCGGCGAAACGAGGGGTGGAGGTCCACCTGCTGCTGGCCGGCCGCAGCGACGTCCCCTTCGCCCGCGCGGCCACCATGCGCCTGTACCGCACCCTGCTGCGCGGAGGCGTACACATCCACGAGTGGACGGAAACCACCCTGCACGCCAAGGCCGCGGTGGTGGATGACCGGCACCTGCTGGTGGGCAGCTTCAACCTGGATCCGCTCTCCCTGGTGAACCTGGAGACGCTGGTGGAGGTGAAGGAGGCGGGCGCGGCCGGGCAGGCCACCCGCTGGGTGCGGCAGCACATGGGCCGGGCGAAGCCGGTGGCCCTGGAGGACTGCGCGCGCTCGGGCCTCCAGCGCTGGCTGCTGGACGTGGTGGGGCTGGCGGTGGCGCGCTTCGCCGAGCGCGTCGCCAGCTTCATCGGCTCGCGGCGCATGCGCCGCCGGGGCTGACGCTCAGGCCCTGCCCGCCACACCGGAGACCCGGGCCACCGCGTCCAGCAATTGCTCCAGCCGGAAGGGCTTCTTCAGGAAGGCCTGCCAGTGACGAGGCGTCCCCGCTCTCGGTGCGGTCTCGCTCATGAGGATGACGGGCACCCCGTCCAGGCCGGGCGTCCTGCGCATCTCCTCGAGCGCCTGCATGCCGGAGAGGATGGGCATCATCACGTCCATGACCACGACGTCCGGGCGGTGCGCGCGCAGGCTCTGCAGGGCATCCCGGCCATTGCCACAGACGGACACCTCGTAGCCCTCGTCCCGCAGCACGTCCGCCACGACCTGCTGCACGTCGAACTCGTCCTCGACGACCAGGATGGTCCTCATCGTCCCCTCCCGCCGCCCCGGCTGCCCCGCCCGAGCACCTTCTTGAGCATCCCCGGCTTCTTCTTCTTGGGCTTCTCCGCCTTCTTCTTCTTCTCCCCGTTGCGGATGCGCCCGTGGCCGCTGAGGATGGCCTCCGCGCTCGCGAAGGAGTCGGCCACGTCGATGCCCTCGCGGGAGATGCGGAACTCGCGCAGCGAGGTGTCGTAGCGGCTCTCGCGCATCTTCATGATGGAGAGCAGCCGGTAGATTTGCGAGCGCAGCTCCACGTAGCGCAGCAGCAGGACGGACTCCACCACGTTGGCGAGCTCCGGGGTGGGCAGGTTCAGCTCGGGCTGGAAGAGCTCCAGCTCGTCCGTCATGACGGTGGTCACGTCCTGCATGCGCAGCTGGTTGGTGAGCGCCGAGAGGAAGCGGGGAACGCGGTCCGGGTACACCGCCGCCGCCCGGAAGCCCTCGGCCCCGTCGATGAACAGGCGCCGGCGCTCCTTCTTGTCCTCGGCTCGCAGCTTCTCCAGCAGCTGCTCGGCCAGCGCGTCCATGAAGTGCTCCAGCGGGGGCTGCCAGACCAGCTCGATGCTGCCGTCCTTCACGTACCGCTCCAGCGGCAGGCCCACGTCCTCGGCCTTCTCGATGAGGCGGGGGGGCGGCTCGTAGAACCCGAAGTAGGTGCCATGCTGGCCCTGGCGGGCCCCCTCCACCAGGAAGGAGAGCCCCAACAGCGTCTTGCCCGTGCCCGGCGCGCCGATCAACGCGGTGGTGGAGCCCGAGGGCAGCCCCCCGTCGAGCATCTCGTCCAGCCGCTTCAGGCCGAAGCCCATGCGGACGCGCTGCTCGTGCGCCTGCTCGGGCGGCCTGGCGAACTGGATCTCCGTGCGCGGGTGGATGACCAGGCCTTCGCCGGTGATTTCCACCTCGTGGCGGCCCCGGAGGTAGTCGCTGCCACGGAACTTGTGCACCGTCAGCTCGCGCACCGCCCGCGGGCCCACGAGCTTGTCGGACAGCTCGATGACGCCGTCCACCACGGCGTTCTCCACGTGGGTGCGCTCGCGCACGTTGGAGACCAGCAGCGTGGTGCAGCCCAGCAGGTTGGTGAAGGCCTGCAGGCCGTGCACGAACTCCCGGTAGGACTGGGGCGAGGTGGAGAACTGCTCCGCGCTCTCCATGCCGTCGATGACGAAGAAGGTCGCCTGGCGGTCGCGCAGCGTGCGGCGGATGAGCTCCATCAGCCCGCTGAAGCCCCCCTCGCGCACCTGCTGGTAGCCGCTGATGTAGTAGAGGCGCTCGGGGATGAACTCCGGCTTGAAGAAGTTCAGCGTGGAGAGGTGCGAGAGCATCTTCGCGTGCGACTCGATGAGCAGCGTCATGTAGACGCAGCGCCCCTCCTGCTTCTGGATGTGGTTGCAGCACAGCTGGTTGGCGAGGATGGTCTTCCCGCCGCCCGGAGGCCCCATCAAGGCATAGATGCCGCCCTGCTTGAGCCCTCCCTTGAGGATGAAGTCCAACCTTGGGATGCCGCTCTGGATGCGGGGGTCCCGCGCCGTGTTGCCCGTGCCCTCTGTCTCGGACTCACTCATACCCCTCCTGTGCCGCCTCCGTGGGCAGGCGCAGCGTGAAGCAGGAGCCTCCGCCGTCGCGCGCCGTCAATTCCACCGAGCCCCCATGGGCACGGGTAATCTCCCGGACGATGTACAGGCCGAGCCCCAGGCTCACCCCCCGGTGGCCCGAGGAGGCCCGCTCGAACGGGTTGAAGATGCGCTCGCGGTCCTCCGGGGCCACGCCGGCGCCCCGGTCCATCACCTGGAGCGACACCATGCCGCCGCGCAGCTCGGCCCGGACCGCGATGGGCCCGCCCGCGCCATACTTGATGGCGTTGGTGACGAGGTTGGTGAGCGCCTGCTCCACCCGCATCCGGTCCCAATGGACCTGCACCTGGAGACAGTCCTCCAGGGTCAACACCGAGCCCGCCTGCCGCGCCTGCTCGGTGAAGTGCTCGCACACCTCGCGGAGCAGCGAGCCCAGCTCGAAGCGCTCACGCTCCAGGTCGAAGCGGTTGTTGCGGGCCCGGCTCACGTCGAGCAGGTTCTGCATCAGCACGCCCAGCCGGCGCACCTGACGCAAGGCGGGCTCGAGCCGCTCGGCCAGCTGGGCACCGGAAAAACCCACGTCGCGGCGGGCGCCCCGCTGCAGCCGCTCCAGGACGAGCTGGAGCGCGGTGAGGGGGGACTTGAGCTCGTGCGAGGCGACGGACAGGAAGGTGTCGCGCGCGCCGAGCGCCCGGAGGAGATCCTCCTCGGTCCGGCGCCACTGCGTCACGTCCTGGAAGGACACGGTCGCCACGGCCGGTGAGCGCGAACGATCCATGCGCGAGTGCACGACGAGGAACCTGTCACCCTGGGGCGTCTTCCAGCGGAAGAGCGCGCCCTCCAGGGGCTCGCCCCGAGCGGCACGCCGTACCGGGAACCGCTCGGGAGGCAGGGGCGCGCCCGTCTCGTCCAGGACGGAGCCAGGGGCAGGAGCCTCGAGGGAAAAGGGGAGTGCCCGTGCCGCCGCGTTGGCGGACAACACCTGGCCCGTCCCCTCCTCCACCCGCAGCACGGGCACGGCGAGGAAGTCGAGGATGCCCTCCTGTGCCGACTGCTCGGACACACCCGTCTCCATTTCATCCACCCGCACAGCATGAACGGATGGAGCCTGCGGCACCCGGTGTCGCATGATGTGACCGCAGTCCCGCAAGATGGGCACGGGGTCAAGGATGGCAACCGAGCCGGGGAATCCCGCTCGTCCTCCACCGTTGGCTGATGGACGGATGCGAGGCATCCGCCTCAGGTGGCCGGGCGTCTGGAAACAACCGGCTCGAGCAATCCCTTCGCGCTCAGTTCCTCCTGGACACGCCGGCCCAGGGCGAGGTGATCGGGATTGGAGGCGGTGAGGCGCTCGGGTGTGAGCAGAACGAGCGAGCCCTTGTCCTCCACCGGTTGCACCCGCACCGGCTCCGGCAGGGGTGGCACCTCCCCCCGGTGACGAGAAAAGTAGGTCCACCAACCCACGAAGGTTTCCACATTGCCTTGCGGCGACAGGTTGTCCCGGAAATCACCGGAGGTGATGACCCCCCAGTCCGGCTCCCACGCCAGCACCATGGCGCGCAGCACCTGGGCGAGCACGTCCACCTTGAGCATGCGCTCCTTTTCCGGCTCCTCCTTCGGAAGGTTGAGGAGGCATCTGTTTGGAACGAATTCGGCCGCGGAACCACAGCGCAAGGTGACCCGCCCCCCGTGTCCCGGCTCGTGCCCCGTCCAGAACCCGAGCATGAAGCCATCCCGTCCCTCCTGGTACGTCCTCTTCTTGAAGAAGCGCAGGAAGGTTTCAGCAGTGGGCTCGAACTGGAGTTGGAGCGCCTTCTTGCGTGAATCGGCCTTTTCGAACCAGCGGGTGTAGATGGGATCGCATTGGGACAGCAGGTGGAAGAACGCTTCCGCACGCCGGGCACACTCCTCGGCGGGCTCCTTGCGGCGCCCCCAGTAGATGCCTGCGTAATAGGTCTCTCTCATGAGTGCTGCGCCTCAGGGAGGTGGAGTAAACACCACATCAATACCCTTGATGTCGTTCTCCCAGAACAGCTTCTGGAGAATGGGCACCATGCGGGGCTCCGCCACAAGCCAGCGGATGGGAGTTCCATTGGCCACCCGTAGTTGCCGTTCAGCCTGCCTGACGAGCCTGTCCGCTCCCTTGAAATACTCCTTGGGCTCAAGGTCCGCGTCGAAGTGCTTGTCGTAACCCAGGCCTTTCGTCTCCTGCAGAAGCCTCTGCTCCAAGTCAAACCCGTCGAAGTCGGCCTTCTCACCATTGAGCCACACCCGGTACACCCAGCCCGCTGGAGCCTTCGTCACCTTGTGCTGGAAGGCACGCGAGCGCGGTGACATCCGCTCGTTCTTGGGCACCCACTGGCCTAGCCCGCCCACCGGCGGCACCCAACCGCCACCTGGGCCCGGGCCCACCTTGGCCAGGTGCAGTCCCCAGGCGACGCCCAGCCCCTGGCCCGCCACCACCACGGCCCGCCCGGGCACCGCCACCAGCCGCAGCACCAGCTCACCTCGCTTCGTCAGCGTCAGCAGAGGCACCGACAGCCGGCCGAGCTTCTCTCCCCACGTCACAGCCTTCACCGCCCCCGCCCCCGAGGTGCCCACCGTCAGCAGCGCGTTCGCCATCAGCCGCGACACCGCGCGCACCTGCTCGCCGCGTGGCTTCTGGCGGAAGGCCTCCCAATACTCGGGAGCATTCTGGAAGAGCACGCGCACCGCTCCCGGAAGCCGCGTCAGGCCCTCCAGGCTCTCACCCGGATGGAAGACGAGCTGGCTCAAGCCCTCCAGCGTGTCCCCCAGCGCCAACCCCGCCCCCTCCAGCGCTGGCAGCACCACGCCGTCATCCGGCACGTAGGGGCCCAGGGGCTTCGCGCCTCGGGGCACCTCCAGCCCCGTGTCCACCGGCCACAGCTGCCAGTCCTCCACCGCGTAGAAGGGGCCCACCTCGTAACGGCCCGCTCGCAACGTGCCGTCCGGGTCCAGCCTCACCTCGCCGGCCCGCTGCACCGCCTCGCCCGTCACCGCCCGCACCAGGTAGCCGTCCGGCCGCACCACCCTCAGCCGGTGGAAGCGATCCATGCGCGCGTGCAACTGCTCGCGCGTCACTGGCCCCTCGCCCGTGGCCACCTCCAGCAGCAGGTGCGCCGCCATGCGCTGGCGGGGAAACTCCCCCAGCCCCGCCTCCGCCTCCAGCAGGTGCGCCAACAGTTGCACCGCCTGCTGGGGCGACAGGGTGCTCCCGTCTTCCGGCAGCATCTCGGGGGACATGCCCACCTGCGCCAGCAGGCCCTGGAAATGGTCCACGCTGAAGGGCACCGGCCAGGGGCGACCCTCCCCCACTCCATCCCTCCAGCCCACCTGCCCCCCACCCGCGTCCTCCAGCGGCTCGTCCTCCGCTCGCACCGGGTGGCGCATCCGCGAGCCGGACTCGTCCCCGAGTGCATCCGCGATCAGAACCGGGGCATCAAGCCCCTCCTCGACGTCATCCTCCGGATCATCGTCCTCATCCGTCGTGAGGGCGTCCCCGGGCGCAACGACCTTCCGGCCGGCGTCGCCCACGGGCCCGGGCGGGCGCGCCTGGGTGGAAATGGCTGGCGCCGGGCGGTGCGAGCGTGGGCTGACGAGCAGTCCGGCCAGCGGCGCGCCTCTGGCGCACCCGCCCAACACCAGCAGAGCCAACGGCAGCACCACGCGGCTGAAGTGCTTCCCACCACCGTCAGGGTGAGCGCAGCGTGAAAGCAGACGCATGAAAGGCCTCCCAGGAAGAAACGCCTCCCAGGCGTATGCGCCCAGGCGGACCCTCGCGGCGGAGCCGCTGTACGCGACAAACAGCGAGCGAGTGGCAGCGCCTCCGTCGCCCCAGCGCGGTGAAAGGGGTCCGTGCGCTCGGGCTGGTAGACGTCTAACACTGGAACACTGGTAGACGTCTACCAGTCAAGACACACAAACACACACCTCCCCACATCACTGATAGACGTCTACCAGTCAAGCCCATCCCCAGCGGCGTTCACCGGTGGGGCATACCCACCGCGCGAACGATCTTGGGACGGCCGCGGCCAGTGCTCTCCGTGTATACCCACACGCCTTCCGCCGTCCTGTAGGCTGGCCCACCTCGGAGGTGGTGCGCATGAGCGAGGCCAGCACGCGGAGCGGTGGGCATGAGCAGCGGCGGCCAGGGGCGGTGAAGCCCCTTCAGGACGAGTCCGCGTCGTGGCGGCCACAGCCGGGCCTGGAGGTGGCCGGCTACACGCTGGAAGCGAGGCTGGGCACCGGCGGCCAGGGCACCGTGTTCCGAGCCTCGCGCCAGGGCCGCCAGTACGCGGTGAAGTTCCTCTTCCTGCCTCGCTCTGCGCGCTGGGCCTGGCGCGAGCGCGATGTCATGCGGAGGCTCAGCCACGCCGGAGGCCTGCCCCTGGTGGACGAGGGCGTGTGGCCCGCGCACGCGCCCCTCTACCTCTTCCTCGTCATGCCCCTGGTGCGCGGGCTGCCGCTGGACGTGTGGACGCGCCTCAACAATCCCTGTGCCCTCGAGGTGGCGCAGCTCTTCGGCCAGGGCGCGCGCCAGTTATCGGTGGTGCACGCGGCCGGCGTGGTGCACCGCGACGTCAAGGGCGCCAACCTGCTGGTGTACGGCGAGGGCCGCATGGTGCTGGTGGACTTCGGCGTGGCCACCTACGAGAGCGCCCCTCCGGTGACGGGGGCCTTCCCCCCGGGCACCTGGCCCTACCTCAGCCCCCGGGTGTGGCGCGCGTGGCGTGGCCTGGAGGACTCGCGTGCCTGCCCGGGCGACGACGTGTGGGCGCTCGGCGTGGAGCTCTACTTCACGCTCACGGGCAGGCTGCCCTTCCAGGGCCGCGAGGGTGAGCTGGTGCATGCCGTCCTGCACGAGGAGCCGCCGGTGCCGCACGAGCACAATCCCCGGGTGCCGCAGGCGCTGGGCGAGGTGTGCTGGCGCATGTTGCGCAAACATCCGGAGGAGGGATACGCGGATGCGCTCGCGGTGGACGCGGCCATTTCGCAAGCGCTGAAGCAGGTGGACGAGGCGTGGCGGGTGCCTCTGTGCGAGGCGTGGGGGCCACACCACGCCACCACCCTGCTCGAGCGCGGCATGGGGCGGGGAGCGGACGTGATGGCGATCTATGAGCGGCGGGCCGCCTACGCCCGGTTGCCGGTGCGCGGCAGGCCCCGTGCGCCCGACGCGGTGTCCACCCTGCGCTCGCACGCGCCGCCAGAGGCCCGCACCACGCGCGAGGTGTCCTCGGAGCCATTCGTGCCCCCCTGCGCGCCGGAGGTGCAGCCCGAGGTGACACCGGAAGTGGCCGTGACCCAGGTAGCCGAGCAGCAGTCCGTTCCGCTCGCCGGGCCCGAAGCGCCACGAGCGGTGGACGAGGTCCGCGCGGAGGCACCACCAGCGCCACCGGCCCGGCAGACCCCGCGGCCCGCCGCACGTAGGCGCCGGGTGCTGCTGGCCGCCAGCGCAGCGCTCGTATTGGGCCTGGGGCTGTGGCTCGCCATGCGCCCCTCGCTCCATGCCTCCATGCACTCCACCCCACCGGTGGGGACACCTCGCGCCAGACTACCACCGGAGTTCTTTCCTATCGCCCAGAAGTGGGAAGGCAAGGAAATGGCGCCCCCGTGGAAGCAGCCAGAAGGTGACGGCGGCGCGGCGCCCCATGGGGCGGCAACCCCCGCGCCCGTCGCCCGTGCGACGCTCCCTCAAGAGACGCGCGTGAAGACTTCAACGAAAGCCAAAGCCTCCACTCCCCCCAAGCAGACGGGCTCCACGGCCACGAAGGTGGGCGCGGCCATGCTCGGCTGCGCCCTGGCCAGCGGGTGTCCCAGCCCCGCCACCACGGCCCACGTGCTGCCCCCGCCCCCGCTGCCGCCTCCCGCCGAGTGCCCCCCCGGTGCCGCCCAGGCCATGAAGGAGCTGGCGCTTTCTCGCGAGTCCGAGGGGATCGAGATTCACCCGTGGCAAGGGGGGGAGAGCACCGTGAGGCCGGGACTGGTGACGGTGCGTCTCAATGGCCAGGACCACTGGGGCAAGCTGCCGCGCAACACCCTGTTCACCGGCCAGTTGCTCTTCGGCGAGCGGGTGCAAGCCCGCTTCACCCAGGCGTACACCCCTGAGGGCAAGTCCTATCCGGTGTGCCTGGAGCTGAGGTCCGGGCCCAACTGGGGCTGGGAAAAGCTGAAGGGCAGTGGCCAGGACACCGCCGTCGTCAACAGCTTTGGGTATCTCGAAATGGTGGAGCGCTTCGGCGAGGCATGGCGGTACGACAAGAAGTGGCGATCCCGGTAACGAGAGGAACAAGAGGAGCCCACTTCCGAGGCCCTGCTAGGGTAGGCCACCCTGGAGGTCACCCCCCATGTGTACGCTGCTCACCACCCCCCTGCTGCTCGCGCTCCTCGTGTCCACCCCCGCACCTGCCCGGCCCCTTCTGGAAGAGTGGGACACGTCGGGTGCACGCCACCTGGAGCTGACGGCGGAGAACGCCGGGGAGCAGCACCTGGTGCGCATCCATCCCCACCAGTCCACGACGCTCGTGTTCGACACACCCCTGCGACCCGGTGGCGTGCAGGTGGCGGGCGGGCAGTGGGTGAAGGTGGCGGTGAACGAGGCCGAAGGCATGGTGATGCTGCTGCCCGCGGAGACGCCGCCACCGGACGGGCCGCTCACGGTGACGGTGCGCTTCGCGGACGGACAGGTGCCCGTCGGCGTCACCTTCCGGCTGGTGGTGGACCCCCTCCGGGCCGAGCACCAGGTGAGGGTGTTCCGTCAGCCCCGCTCGGGAGAGTCGTTGCACCTGGAGTCCCGGCAGCAGCGCGAGCGGGCCGAGCGGTGCGAGGCCACGTTGGCTCGGGAGCGTGCCCGTCCGGAGGGGCCACGTCCCGGAAGCCTCGCGGATCTGCTGAGCACCGGGCTGGTGGAGAAGGGCAAGGCCGTCGTGGCGCAATACATCCAGCCCTTCATCACCCAGCGTCCCGGAGCGCCACTTCTTGTGGGTGAAGCTTGGAGCTACCGCGCCGAGAAACAGAACCAGGTGGCGGTGGAACTGAACGTGAAGAACACGAGCGCCCTGCCCTGGACGACGGAGGGCGCGGAACTGGTGAGCACGGACGGTGTCCGACTGCGGGTGACGCGGGTGTGGCAACCCAAGCCTCTCGGACCGGAAGACCAGGCGCGGCTCGTGGTGGAGGCGGAGGCCCCGGTGGAGCAGTTCCAGGGCACCTTCCTCCTGCATCTGGTCGATGCGGGCGGAGCGCGCACGCTCACCGTGCGTGGCGTGACCTTCCCCTGATCTGGCAACGCGCGTGGGCCGCGTCGCAGGTGGTGGGCCGCATGGAAACAACCGGCGCGAGCAGCGGCGCGCCTTCACATTGCCCTGCCAGGCACATCCGTCGCTCATGGTCCTGTCCAGGGTGACGCTCAAACTTCTTCGTCGGGCAGGAGCGTGAGCAGCAGTTCGTCGTCAGGCCCGAGAGGCCGCCAGCCGGGCGGCGGTGGCGTAGCGAGGAGCGCATCGCCGGCCTTCGTTACGCGCTCCTCATGAGTTTCAGGGGTGTACGCGGACCAGCGGCCGAGTGCCTCGGCAACCTTGAAACGGTTGGCATCGTCCAGTACTACCGGCCAACCCTCGGGGACGCTCTGGCTCCACAGGCGCGTAAATACATCTCGCACAAAGCGTGTGACCTGCTTGCGCCGCTCTGCCTCAGCGAGCAGCCCGCGCAGCACCTGCACTCCGGCGACGTCGTCCTTGCCCAGTTCCTTGGCCAGCAAATGCAGTGGCATGGTAGGGCGCGCATCAGCGAAGGCGGTGAGCGAGTCGTAACCCCGCTCGCGGACCCGCTCATACAGGCGTGCCACCCAGTTGCCCTGAAAAGGATGTCCGTCGCTCATGGCCCTCTCCACGGGATGAAATTCATCGGGATGAAGTAGTCCTCCATAGCCTTCGCGACGATGTTCAGGATCTCATTTCGCGTCAACATCCGGCCTACCCTGGTCTCGGCATCGCGCAGCGTCTTCATGATCATCCGGTTCCATTCACCGGGCCATGTGCGCCCCAGCTTCCAGTCGCCACCACCGTGAATGGCCTCGTGGTGCGCCTGCTCCAGCTTGACGCAGAACTCGTCGATATCCATCTCGCCGGTGAAGCCGCGCTTCTCGAACCACTCGCGGAACTCCTTGGGCATGACGTGGTGCCGCGGAGGCTCGGCCATGCCGGCCCCCGTTTTGCCCGTCACGCGCATGCCCCGCACCTCGGGGCTGTCGCCCAACGCCTCACGCACGCCCCGAGGCAGCTCGCCGTGCCCCCGCGCCATCATCACGTGGCCGGCCTGAATCCGCACCGCGGCGCTGACGGCGGGCAGGGAGAGGACGCCCGCGCGCACCAACTGGCGCATCATCTCCACCCACTCGGAGGACACGACCATCCGCGTCCCCATCATCACCCCGTTGGGGCCCACCATGAGGCCCACGCCGAGCGTGACGGGAGCCGCCGCGCGCAGCGCGGGCAGTGTGAACTTCAGCGCCGACAGGAGGGTGAGCGCCTCCATGGACTCCTTCAACACCAGCGCCGCCTCGAGGACTTTCGCCCCCTTGTTCATGTCCTCGAGGAGCGCGGCGAGATCGCGCGTGAGGTGGCCCACCAGGGCGGGCATGTCCCGCGCCGCTGCCTCCACCTGCTCTGGCTCCTGGGACGAGAGCGCCGTCATGGCGGGCTCCAGCATCTTCCGCCAGCCGTCCATCCTCATGAAGAGCGCCTCCACGCTATTGAGGCGCCGGGAGAGTGCTGCGTCGGTGAGGGTGAGGAAGTCAATCCACACGGCCAGCAGCATGGAGCCCATCATGGCGGCCTCCAGCCGTGGGCCGGCCAGGCGCAGCAGGGCGAGCTGCATGTCCGGCTCCTCCACCTGCGACGCCTCGGAGGCAAGCTCCGTGGCGGCGGCGAGCTCGGCGTCAATCCACCGCAGTTGACGTCCACCGTAGTCGACGTAGCGGACGAAGATGCCATTGCCCACGCCGGCGAGGCCCAGGGAGCTGGCCTCGAGTCTGGAGAGCTCGCCGGAGAGGCGGCGCGAGGAGGCGGACACCTCGCGCAGGGCGCTGAGAGAGGCCAGGTGGGTCGCGAGGGCGCTCTGCCGCACAGCCGCGTCAGAGCCGCCTGGGCCCCCCGCCGTCACCGCCTCCCGGGCGCGGCGGCGGTGCAGCCGCTCCGGTGCCCCGGGTTCAGGAGAGGGCGGCTGGGAGTCGCGGGCGGGTGAAGGCTCCTCGCCCGGCCCTCCGGCTACTGCAAGCCCCGTGGCCTCGCGCGGAGTGTAGTGCAGGCGCATTTGGCCAGGAGATGACCCCAGGCGGCGCTCAGCCCCTGGCCCCGGCGGAGGCGCGCCCGTGGCGCACCCACCCAACATCAGCAGCGCCAGTGTCAGCGCCACGCAGTGAGAGAGCCTCTGCCCGGCGGGGGACGAGGGGGGTGAAGGCGGGCGCATGAGGAGCCTCCGGTGGCAGACCGTTTTCCCCGTCATATCCGTCCGGGCTGACCGCTCCTGAACCTTCGCGGAGCATGGACAGGTGTGACCTTCCCCCGAGCCCCCCTCCCCAACCCGTCTCAGCCCGGGAGCGGGGACAGCAGGCCGGCCTTCTCCAGCCGTTCGCGGACTCGCCCGGCCAGCGAGACATGGACCGGGTTCTCCAGGGAGAAGCGCTCCGGCGTGAGGACGATGAGCGTGCCCTGGTCCTCCATCGGCTCGGCACGCGCGGGCCTCGGCAGGGACGGCACCTTGCCCCGCCGGCCCGAGACATACGTGAGCCACCCGAGGCAGGTGCCTCCGTCCTCCATCGTCTTCTTCGCGCCCCGGTCTCCCTCCGCAATCACCGCGCATCCGTCCGGGTCCCACGCCTGCACCATGGCGCGCACCACCTCCTTCAGCACGGAGACGGTGAGCACCCGGCTGGCGGCCGGCTCCTCCCGGGGCAGATGCAGCATGCACCCGTTGGGGTAGAACGGCTCGTTCGAGCCACAGGTGAAGCTCAGCATGCCGCCCCGTCCCTGCTGCTCCTGTCCCGTCCACGCCTCGAAGGTGAACACCTGCTTCGCCAGCCGGTACTTCCTGCGCTCGAAGAAACGCAGGAACGTCTCGGAGGTGGGCTCGAACGGCAGTTGGAGCGAGTGCCTGCGCGAGTACGCGTACTCGAACCACCGCGCATAGGCTGGATCACACCGTCCCAACTGCCGGAAGAGCACCTCCACGCGCCGGGCACACGCCACGGCGGACTCCCTCCGTCCCGACCAATGTGCCCCCGCCTGGAAAAGTTCCATTGGCCATGACATACGCCATGGGTAACAAAGTGACCATCCCAGAATGAGATGCCCCCCACCTTCCCGATGGGGCCGGCTCAGCTCCCCGTCTGGGGAACCTGGCGCGAGGGCACGGGCGCGTCCGGGGCCGTCGCGTGCCGCAGCGCATGGAGGGGCTTGGTGTCCGGCTGGTTGTTGCGCCGGGCCAGTTCCATCAGCACCCCCTGGCTGCGCACCGCCGTCCCGTCCCGGCCCACCGGGACGTAGGTACCGTCCACCTGCAGCCTCCGCGCCTTCACGTTGTCCCGGAGCGCCACCCCCAGCACCTCGTCCAGCAGCCGCTGGCGGATGGCCGGATCCTCCACGGGGAACATCGTCTCGATGCGGCGCAGGAAGTTGCGCGGCATCCAGTCCGCACTGCTCATCCACACCTCCGGGTTGCTCCCCGCCCCGAAGGCGAACACCCGGCTGTGCTCCAGGAAGCGGTCCACCACGCTCGTCACGCGGATGCGCTCGCTCACTCCGGGCACCCCGGGCCTCAAGCAGCAGATGCCCCGCACCAACAGCTCGATCTCCACCCCCGCCTGACTCGCCGCGTAGAGGGCGCGGATGACGGTGGAGTCCACCAGCGAGTTCATCTTCGCCACGATGCGAGCGGGCTCGCCCCGCCGGGCCTTCTCCGCCTCGCGCTGGATGAGCGCGAGCACCTTCTCCTGCAGGCCCATGGGCGCCACGGCCAGCCGCTTCCACTGCGGGGCCACCGCGTAGCCGGTGAGCATGTTGAAGAGCGCGCTCACGTCGTCTGCGATCTCCTCCCGCGAGGTGAAGAGGGACAGGTCCGTGTACAGGCGCGCGGTGTGGGGGTTGTAGTTGCCCGTGCCCAGGTGCACGTAGCGGCGGATGCCATTGCCCTCGCGGCGCACCACCAGCGCCACCTTGGCGTGCGTCTTCAGGCCGATCAGCCCGTAGACGACGTGCACCCCGCTCTCCTCCATCTTCCGCGCCCAGGCGATGTTGTTGGCCTCGTCCAGCCGGGCCTTGATCTCCACCAGCACCGCCACCTGCTTGCCATTCTCCACCGCGCGCGACAGCGCCCGGGCGATGGGGCTGTCCCCGCTGGTGCGGTACAGCGTCTGCTTGATGGCCAGCACGTCCGGGTCCTCGGCCGCCTCCTCCAGGAAGCGCACCACCGGATCGAAGGACTCGTAGGGGTGGTGCAGGAGGATGTCGCGCCCGGCGATGACGTCCAGGATGGACTCCACGTCGCGCAGCACCGGGGGCACCGTGGGCGTGAAGGACTCCACGCGCAGCTCCGGCCGCGCATCCAGCTCCGTGAGCGCCATCAGGTCCGAGGGCTGCAATGGAAACTGCTGCCGGTACACGTCCATGGGCCCCAGCTTCAGGGCCGCCATCAGCAGGGACTCCATCTGCGGGCTGGCCGAGACATCCAGCTCCAGGCGCACCGCGGCGCCCCGGTCCCTGCGGCGCAGCTCCTCCTGAATGGTGGAGAGCAGATCCTCGCTCTCCTCCTCGTCCACGTTGAGGTCCCAGTTGCGCGTCACGCGGAAGGCGGCGGCGTGTTCGACGACGTAGCCAGGGAAGAGCTCGGCGGCGCACAGGGCGATGACCTCGCCCAGCAGCAGGAAGGCCAGACCCTTCTCGCCAGGCATGGGCACGAGCCGGCGCAGCACGCTCGGCACCTGCACCACGGCCAGCGAGGTGCCTTGCATGTTGCGCCGGCGCTTGGGGCCCTCGCGCCGCAGCAGCACCGCCACGTTGAGGGACTTGTTGCGCAGGTGGGGGAAGGGGTGGCCCGGGTCCACCGCGAGCGGAGTGAGGGCCGGGAAGACGGAGGTGGTGAAGTAGGTGCGCGCGGCCAGCTTCTGCTCGGCCGTCAGCTTGTCCCGTGTGAGAAGGGAGACCCCCACCGCCAGCAGCCCCGGAAGGAGCTCCTCGGCCCAGAGCCGGGAGGCGGAATCCACCAGGGCGTGCACCCGCTCGCTGATGGCGCTCAACTGCTCGGCGGGAAGCAGACCATCCGCCGCCGGCTCCGCCACGCCGCTGGCCAGCTGCTGCTTCAGGCCCGCCACGCGGACCATGAAGAACTCGTCCAGGTTGGAGGCGGCGATGGCGAAGAACTTCAACCGCTCGTAGAGCGGCAGCTCCCGGAAGCGCGCGTCGTCCAGGACCCGCTCGTTGAAGGCGAGCCAGGACAGTTCGCGGTTGATGAAGAGCTGCGGATCATTGAATTCCACGGGACTCACGGGACTAGACTCTGGCAGGGAACGGGTGACGTCACGTCACGGCCCCGTGACGTCACGTCACGGACCTGTCAAGAAGCCCCGGTAAAAGGTGGGCCGCCCGACAGTGGAGCCCTATCCTTCGAGCAGCAACCACCCCGAGCGCCAACCCCATGCCCACCTCTCCCCAACAGCCCGTGCTCGCCGCCATCGACGTGGGCACCAACGCCGTCCGCCTGGAGTTGGCCCGGCCGGACGCGGAAGGCTCGCTGGAGACGCTCCACCAGGAGAGAGATCCCATCCGCCCGGGAGAAGGCGTCTTCACCAGCGGGGAGATGCCCGAGGAGACGGCGGACCGGCTGCTGTCCACGTTGCGGCGCTACGCCGCGCTGTGCCGGCGGCACAAGGCCCGGGTGCGGGCGGTGGCCACCAGCGCCATGCGGGACGCGAAGAACCGCGAGGAGATCGTCCGGCGGGTGCGCGACGAGGCGGGGCTGAACCTGGAGGTGGTGAGCGGCAAGGAGGAGGCGCGCCTCATCTGCCTCGGAGTCCTGCACCGCAAGCCGCCGCACACGCGCTCGCTGCTGGTGGACATCGGCGGAGGCTCCACCGAGGTGGTGCTCGCCACGGGGGAGAAGCCGGATGAGCTGTGGAGCCTGGCGCTGGGCTCGGTGCGGCTGACGGACATGTTCGACGCGGCCGGGAAGGTGACGCCCAAGCAGTTGCGGCTGATGCGCAGCTACGTGGAGGAGCAGCTGCGCAAGGGCATTCCCGAGCGTCTGCCCAACCTGCCCCGGGTGGCCCTGGGCTCCTCGGGCACCATCAACGCGGTGGTGGGCTTCGCGGCGAGCGAGGGCACCGGGCACGTCTCCGTGCGCCAGCTCACGAGCGCCGTGGAAACCCTGGCGGAGATGACGCCCGAGCGGCGGCGCAAGCGCTTCGATCCGCGGCGCGCGGACATCATCGTGGCGGGCGCCACCGTGCTCGAGCGGGTGGCGAAGCACCTGGGCGTGGAGACCGTCACCGGCGTCAACCGGGGCCTGCGCGATGGGCTGCTGGTGGACCTGCTGTACCGGCAGGACGAGACGCGTGAGGACCACTCGCTGGCGGACGCGGCGGTGGCCATGGGACGGCGCCTCCTTTTCGACGAGAAGCACGCGCGGCAGGTGGCGTCGCTCGCCCTCACCCTCTTCGACGACCTGGCCGCGCTGCACCAGTTGCCGCTTTCGTGCCGGCCGTACCTGGAGACGGCCGCGTTGCTGCACGACGTGGGCAACGCCGTCAGCTACGAGCGCCACCACAAACACACCTATTACCTCATCCACAACGGCGACATCCCCGGCCTCGCGGACCAGGAGCGCGAGCTGGTGGCCCGGGTGGCACGCTACCACCAGCGCAGCCCGCCGGAGCTGAACCACTCGGGGATGCAGGGGCTGAGCACCACCGAGGCCCGGCTGGTGCGCAAGCTGGCCACGCTGCTGCGGGTGGCCAACGCCCTGGACAGCAGCCACCACCAACCGGTGAAGGAGCTGCGGGCCGTCAACGGCCGCGACGCCGTGTCCCTGCACTTCAAGTCGCGCCAGCCGGTGGACCTGGAGCTGTGGACGGTGGAGCGCGAGACGGCCCTCTTCCGCCGCGTCTTCGGCAAGCGGCTCGCCCTGCACGTCGGACGCTAGCCCCGCCGCCCGCCCTCCAGGAGGGGAAGCGCCTCTGTCTGGCATCGGACGGGGCGCGTGCTCACCCCTAGCGGGGAGATTCCGACGCCAGCGCGCTCAGCGCCTGGAGCCCCGCGGGGGGAAGGAGCGGCAATGAAGGCAGTCGTCTTTCATGGCATTGGAGACATCCGGCTCGACGACGTCGCGGAGCCCGTCCTCCAGCAGGACACGGACGCCATCGTCAAGCTGACGGCGAGCGCCATCTGCGGCACGGACCTGCACTTCGTACGTGGCACCATGCCGGGCATGAGGCCGGGCACCATCCTCGGGCACGAGGGCGTGGGCATCATCGAGGCGCTCGGTCCGGACGTGCGCAACCTGCGCGTGGGAGACCGGGTGGTGATTCCGTCCACCATCGCCTGCGGCACGTGCTCGTACTGCCGCTCGGGGTACTACGCGCAATGCGACGTGGCCAACCCCAACGGCAAGCGCGCGGGGACGGCCTTCTTCGGCGGGCCGGAGATGAGCGGGCCCTTCCACGGGTTGCAGGCGGAGAAGGCGCGGGTGCCATTCGCCAACGTAGGGCTGGTGAAGATTCCGGACGAGGTGACGGACGAGCAGGCCATCCTCCTGTCGGACATCTTCCCCACGGGGTACTACGGGGCGGACATCGCGGAGATCAGTCCCGGGGACACGGTGGCGGTGTTCGGCTGCGGCTCGGTGGGCCTGTTCGCCATCCTGAGCGCGAAGCTGATGGACGCGGGGCGCATCTTCGCCATCGACTGCCACGCGGACCGGCTGGAAGCGGCGCGCAACCTGGGCGCCGAGGTCATCAACTTCGACGCGGAGAATCCGGTGGAGGCCATCCTCCGGCTGACGGGTGGCATCGGTGTGGACCGGGCCATCGACGCGGTGGGCGTGGACGCCATGCACGCGCACCACGGGCCGGCGGCGAAGGAGGCGCGCAAGGACAAGGCCGAGTTCAAGCGCGAGGTGAAGGAAGTGGCGCCGCACACGAACCCGGCGGGAGAGAACTGGGTGCCGGGTGACGCGCCGGCCCAGGCGGTGATGTGGGCGGTGGAGTCGCTGGCCAAGGCCGGCACGCTGGCCATCATCGGCGTGTACCCGCAGCAGATGCGCACGTTCCCGCTCGGCCTGGCGATGAACAAGAACCTGACCCTGAACATGGGCAACTGCAACCACCGCAAGTACATCCCCCACCTCATGGAGCTGGTGCGCACGGGCGCGGTGGACCCCACCGAAATCCTCTCGCACGTGCAGCCGCTGACGAGCGCCCTGGATGCCTACCGCTCCTTCGACGCTCGCAAGCCGGGGTGGATGAAGGTGGAGCTCGAGCCGTCCATGCTGACGTGAGCCGGTTTGCCTTCACGAGCGGTGGCGCGCGGCCACGCGGTAGAGCCGGGTGAGGGAGTAGTCCAACAGAGCCTGTCGCGAGGCCATGTAGCGACGGGCTCTGACGAAGGGAAACCACACCCGGCTGCCCACCAGTACCTGGGCTTCCTCCAGCTTCTGGCGCGGTATCCACCGCCCGCCCAGGTTGCGCACCAGCACCTCACCCAGGTATGCGCCAATGGCGGGCACCGCGTATGCCTCGATGTTCTCCCGCAGGCGGCTCCTCGGGAAGTTCTCGCGCCAGAAGTAGAAGTCCACGTCCGTGAGGGACTCGGGCGTCTCGTCGAAGACGGAGGACACCTTCGTGTGCAGCAGGGCCACGAGGTGCTCGGCGAGGGTGCCGTAGTGCTCCAGGGCGCGCGCTGGGTCATCCACGTCCGGGGGGAGGGCCGCGTCGGCGGGGCGCCACTCCTCGGGCTCGGGAGGCAACCAGGCGTTGAGCCCGGAGATGGTGCGCTGGCGCTCGTAACTGGCGGTGTCCTCCACCACGAGAGAGAGGAGTGGGGCCACGTCCGGGTGGAAACGGGGCTCCACTGGGGCGAGCATGGCGCTGCGCTCGCGCAGGGTGCGCAGCACCGTCTCGAAGTCCAGGTCTGGCCGCAAGTGGGAGTGGGCGCGGGCCTGCGCCAGGCGAGCCTCGTCGCTGGCGAAGTCCGCGGCGGTGGGCCACGTCACCAGCAGCACGCAGCCATTGGGCAACTCCTCCAGCCGCCAGGCCGGCGTGGACAGCATGCGCTCGCGACCCACCGTTTCCACCAGCCTGGAACCGAAGACGTTGAGCCAGCCCACCTCGTACACCTTGTCGAAGCCATCCCGGTACCAGGTCTCCTTGTTGCGGCCGAAGTCAGGAAAGCCCGTCAACGCCACGTCATCGCCGCTGTGGGCCAGGGCATGGGAGACCGGGTAGCGGCAGGCCCAGGCGCGTACCATCTCCACGAAGTGGCGGCAGCGCTCCGCGTCCGCGAAGAAGGAGAGCGGTTTGGCCTTGAGCCAAACATCCAGCGTGGGCGGCTCAGGGGGCAGCCAGAGTCCGAATGACATATCCAACGCGGGCCACTTCGTCCGGTAGAGACCGAAGCTCGTGCGAGCCCCACTGTGTTTTTCCTCCAACGCCTTCCAGATGGCGGCGCGGGCGTACTTGCGCCGCCACCTGCCTTCAGCGACGTCCGGCATCCACCCGTCGGCATGCGCCTCGAGCGCGCGGAAGAAGGGCTCCAACTCGCTCTGCCTTTCCGCCCATGGCTCAAAGGCGCCTTCGAAAGAAAGCCGGAGGAAGTCCTCGTCCTTCTCGCCGTGAAACTCCAGCACCTTCATTGCAACAGCACCTCCACTCCTGGAACCTGGCGCTCTGCTTCTCGCATGGCTTCCACCCAAAACTCTGGCCTGTTGGGCTTGAGCTCGTTCCCCTCGTAGACGAGGCGGACCCGCTGGACGGACACCTCGCGGCCCTGGTGCAAACGAGATTGGAGAGAGTGCCGACGGATGTCCAGCACCCCTCCATACTTCTGGAGCGCTTCGCGCGCATCCTCCACCATCTGCGCCTTCAAGGCATCGTACTTCAATTCAGAGAGGTCACGGCTCTTGAAGCTGAACGTCTCGACGCGAGGGGGCGCTCCGGCAGGTCCCCCCTCCTCGATGACGAGCACATCCGCATAGCGCAGGCCGCTCTCCGGCTTCCAGACTCCCACGGAGCGCGAGACACGCGGCTGGATGAAGGCACCGAGGAAGTGGCGATCGGCCCGGGGCCGCTTCGCGTCGGCCTCCAGCAACTCCACCATGAGACGCTCGAAGGCCATCCCTCGGGCGAACCTTGCCCACAATTGCTCGTAGTCCACCCAGCGCAGGGGCCCCTTGGCGGCCTTGCCCTGTCGGAGCTCTCCCAGGCGCTTCTCGTAATAGGTGACGTACTCACCCCAACGTGGGTTGCCTTCGACTCCAGGCGGCGGAGCATCGGGCGAGGGACGTTGCCGTTCCAGCGCCGCCACATCCCGGGACAGACGCGGGCCCGGAGCCTCCAACTCCACCAGCGCCAGCCGTGCCTCCACCACCTCCAGGGTGAGCCCCGTCCCGCCGTCCACCAGCGAGGCCAGTCCCCTGGCGCGCTCCGCCGTACCGGCCTTGTTGCTGGCAGGTGTGGCGTCGCTCCCCCCGGTGCCCACCCGCCCAGAGCCCTGCCCCGCTCCGCTTCCCGCCTGAGCGCCACCAGCCCCGGGCAGTGCTCGGGACATCATTGCCTGCGCCCGGGCCACATCTCCCCGGGCGTCGCGCAGCGCCAGCGCGGCGTCCACGCCTCCCACCGCCACGAATTCGCCTGCTTCCCGGCTCGTGCGGATGTCCCGGGCCAGTTCCCGCAGGCCGTTCACCCCCAGCCTGTCCTCCACCTGCCGCGCGAGTTCCCGCAGGCGCGATTCCACCGCCTGGGGCCCCAGCGTTGTCCGAGCCTGGGACAGGGCACGCAGGCCCTTGCCCCCGGCATACAGCGTGCCCAGCAGCACGGCCGGGGCCAGCTCGCGCGTGGCCTGCTCGTAGTGCCCCTGGGACAGCGAGTACGCCCCCTGCCCCGTGCCCGCCACCAGGTAGTAGAAGCCCAGCGGCACTCCGAATGTCATGGAGTCGAAGGTGCCCAGCGCCACACTGCCTGGAGAGAAGTGCCGCAGCGCCAGAGCGCGCTCCACCTCGCGGGCGGCGTGCTGGTAGGGCGGGGGCAGGTGCGCCCACCTCTGCGTCAATTCCAGGTAGCGCCCGCCGTCCACCAGGGAGCTCGTGGAGAGCACATCCCGGGCGGCACGGCCCAGGCCCCGCAGCACGTCCCCGGACTGCTCGCCCCGCTCCGGGTAGCGTGAAAGGGGCAGGCCCCGCGTCTCCAACTCCTGGCGCACGGCGGGCATGAGGGCCAGCGTCTGCCCCAACTGCTTGTCCCGGGCCAGCAGCCGCAGCACCGCGTCCACTTCGTCGTCGTGGGCGGAGTGCAGCACGAAGAGGGCGAACACCTCGGCGTGGAAGGGGCCGTAGCGCTCGGTGGCGCTCACCAGGAAGGCGGCGCGCTTGTGTTGCAGGAGGGCGGCGGCGTCCTCGCGCACCGGCCCCAGGGCTCCCAGACGCACCGCGCTCCACTCGTCCAGGGCCTCCACCAGCCGGGGCATGTCCTCACGCTGTTGCAGTGCGACGAATTCGGCGGGCGAGGCGCACGTGAGAAAGGGGGCCAGCAGTGCTTCGCCACTGGAAGAGAAGTCGGGCCAGCCCAGGGGCAAGGCCTGGCCGCCACAGGTGCCCACCCCATGCACTGCCGCCTCGCCTGCGCCGACGCGGGTGTCCGAGTCCAGCCCCCGGGCGCTGCGGCGCCGATGCAACCGCTCCGGCTCACCTGCCTCATGGGGAGTTAAGGGGGGCGGCACCAGGGGAGAACTCAAGAGGACGCGTGCGCCGCGGGGGCCATCCCCGCCGAGGTGCGGTACCCGCGTGGCGCACCCGGTGGTGAGAAAAATGGCCCCCAGCAGCACCCCCCACCGGGCTGCGCCGGCTGCCAGACACGCAGCCTCACGACAGTTGCACACGTGGCACCTCCCACCGGGCCGAGCGCAGCAGATGGCGCGCACGGCTCGAAGTAGGGGCGCAGTCTACCGACACACCCGAGCGGCCTGAGCGGGTGATGTTCCCATGCGCTCACGGGTCCAGGAGGAGGCACGAGTCACCGAACTCGTGCCCCAGGTAGCCGCGAGCCTCCGCGAACACCGTGGCGGCGCGCAGCAGTTCCACCGGGGCGAATGCCTGGAGCAGCGTGAAGTGGCTGGTGCCGGGCTCGTGCATCCCAGAGAGCAGCCCGTCCACCACGCGCGGCACGAAGCCCGGGCCGAGCAGCAGATCCGTCACCCCCTCCCCTGCTTCCAATCGGCCTCCTGTCTGCGCCGCGCGTCCTTCCAGCGCTCGCACCACCGTGGTGCCCACCGCCACCACGCGTCCACCAGCGGCCCGTGTGGCGTGGACGGCCTCCACGGTGGCGGCGGGAACGTCGAAGCGCTCGGGGCGAGGCAGCGCGGCATCCAGCACGGCGTCCCCCGTGGAGGACAGCCCCGCGGCATGCGTGAGCGAGGCCAGCCGCACGCCCCGGCGCTTCAGGTCCAGCAGCAACGCCCAGGTGAGGGGCAGCCCCGCCGAGGGTGTCTCCACCGCCCACGGCCGCGCGGCATAGGCCGTCTGGATGTGCCAGAGCGCGAGCGGACGCTCCACGTGCGCGTACTGCACGGGCCTTCCAGCGCGGTAGAGCGCGGACCACAGCGCGGCGCCCCGGGCCTCGAAGCTCACCCGCAGCAGACGTGGGGACGGAGGGAGCACCGCCACCACGCGCGCCCCCAGCCCGCCGAGCACGAGCCGCTCGCCCGGGGAGACGGATGGAGGCAGGGGCCGATCCTCGGTGCGCATGCGCCAGTCCCCCGCGCCGAAGAGAACGGCGGTCCAGGTCCCCTCCTCCTCGCGGGCCACGAGCCTCAACTCGATGGGCGCACCCGCTTCCGTGCGGCCATGCAGGGCCGCGGGCAGGGTCGCGGCGTCATTGAGGACGAGCAGGTCCCCCGGACGCAGCATCCGGGGAAGCTCGCTCATGCGGACATCGTCGAGACGCCCCGAGCGGGGCGCCACGTGGAGCAGGCGTCCGGAGTCCGGTTGCTCCCGGGGCCAACGTGCGGCGTTCATGCGGCCTCCGGGCGTCCCACTTCGACGCGAGCGGCATCCACCCGGGCCCCGGATGGATGCGCTTCCACGGACTCCACGAGCGTCACCAGGCGCGCGGCCACGTCCCGGGGACGCGCGAGGGTGGACGGGTCCGCCTCGGGGATGGCGTCCCGGTGCATGACGGTGTCCATCTCCCCGGGGTCGACGTTGAGGAAGCGCACGCCCGTGCCCTCGAGCTCGGCGGCCCAGATGCGGCCCAGGTGCTCCAGCGCCACCTTGGACACGCCGTAAGCACCCCAGCGCGGGTAGGCCGAGACAGCCGCGTCCGAGGTGACGTGCACCACCACGCCCCCGCCCCGCAGCACCATGGCGCCAGCGATGGCCTTGGTGAGGCGGAAGGGCCCCACGAGGTTCACCTCCAGCACCTGCCCCAGGTCCTCACAAGCGGTGTCCAGCAGCAGCGGCAGCGGCGTGGGCCCCAGCGTGCTCGCGTTGTGCACGAGTACGTCGATGGTCCCCACCAGGGCGGAGGCGGCCCCCACCAACGGGTGGATGGCCTCCTTGTCTCCCACGTCGGCGGCGAGCGCATGGGCCTCGTAGCCCCGAGCGCGCAGCCGGGAGGCCACCGCCTCCATCTCGTCCGCGTTGCGCGAGACGCCCACCACCCTCGCCCCCTTCCGGGCGAAGGTCTCCATCAACGCCTCGCCGAGCCCCCGGCTCGCTCCCGTCACCAGTACGGCCTTTCCCTCGAGCTTCATCGTGTCTCCTCCTTGCACAATGAAGTACGCCCCAGGTGCTCATCCGTTGGTGGCCGTGCCAATGCATTGGCAGAATGCCATCGCATGAGCGACGAGGAGCTGGCGGGCTGGCTGGCACGCAACATCAAGACGCTCCGGGAAGCACGGGGGGCCACGCAGGCCCAGCTCGCGAAGCTGGCGGGCGTGCCCCGGGCCACGTGGGCGAACCTGGAGTCGGGGACGAGCAACCCCACGCTGGCCGTGCTGCACCGCGTAGCGTCGGCCCTCCAGGTGTCCCTGGAGGAGCTGGTGGCGAGACCCCGGGCCAATGCCCGGCACTACCCTCGGGAGAGCCTGTCCGTGCGGCAGCGGGGGCCGGGCTTCGTGCGCAAGCTGCTGCCGGATCCGCTGCCGGGGATGGAGTTCGACCGGATGGAGCTGCCACCCGGGGCCCGGCTGACGGGCGTGCCTCACACGCCGGGGACGCGCGAATACCTCGTGTGCGAGTCGGGCCACCTGGCGCTGGTGGCCAGCGGCGAGCGCTTCCTCCTGGAGGTAGGCGACGTCGTGGTCTTCCGCGGGGACCAGAAACACTCGTATGAGAACGTAGGACCGCGGGTGGCGGTGGGCTATTCGGTGGTGCTGCTGGCCCCCCCGCCGCGGTGACGGCCCCCCCCGCCCCTAGGTTTCCGGGGCGTGTGTGTGCTACGAAACAGCGCGTTCCCGAGCCCACACTCGACGGGGGGGATTGAACGAATGCGGAGCCGATCACTCGCGGCAGTTGCGCTCATCTTCGCCATGCTCTCTGGCTGCACCTGCGGCGGAGGAGAGAAGGAAGCGAAGAAGGGCCCGGTGCCCTCCGAGCTGTTGAAGTCCCTGCCCAGGGCCGCCGTCTCCCGGCCCACCGCGCTGGTGCCCAAGGCCGTGCTGAGCTCGCCCCGCTCCATGGTGGTGGCCGCCGCCGATGCCCGGGGCACCTGGGACGCCTTCATGCAGACGGCGCCCGGCAAGGCGCTGGTGGAAGGCCGCGCCATCGAGCACGTGAGCCTCTCCGCGCAGATGGAGCGGGCCCTCTCGCTCAGCCATGACCTGGCCTCCGCCTCCGAGCACCCGCTCGCCGCGGATCGCCTCGCCGAGGCCCTCTCCGGCCCGGCCGCCATCGGCGTGGCGGACAACGACGACGAGGACGCCGGCCTCCTGCTGGTGAAGGAAGTGGATGGCTCCCAGGAGTTCGTGGTCCGGCTCGCCCTGATGGCCTCCACCTTGAAGGGCTTCGGCGTGAGCACCGAGCAGCACGAGGGCCACCCCCTGCACAAGCTGCGGCGCGGAAGCCGCATCCTCCATGTGGCCGCCTTCCAGAACGTGCTCATCGCCTCCACCGACGAGAAGCTGGCCAGGGCGGCCCTCTCGCTCGCGCTCGGCAAGGGCGGCGAGTCCGTCGAGTCCGTCGCCAGCTACAAGAAGGAGGTGGACAAGCTGCAGGGCCACCGCCTCGCCGCGCTGATGACGCTCGAGCCGGACGGCCCGCCGGCGCTGCTGCTGAACCTGTCGCAGCTGGCGCTCGGGCTGGACGTGGACTCGGGACAGATGCAGCTCGGCGGCGAGCTCGACGCCTCCCCCGACACCGTGGCCGCCTTCCGCGCGCTGGCCTACGTGCCGAAGGACGCGGTGCTCTTCTCGAGCCTCGGCGCGGCCAATGCCGAGGCCTTCCTCGAGCGGCTCGGCACCTCGGGCGGCAACAGCGCCGAGGAGATGCGCAAGGCGCTCGTCCTCCCGAAGGAGCTGGAGGACGCCCTCACCGACGAGGCCTTCTATGGGCTGCTCGGCGTGTCGGACACGCGCTTCAACCACCTGGTCGGCCTGGGCCTGAAGGACAGCGCCGCCGCGGCCAAGGCCTTCCCCAAGCTGGCGAAGAACTGGCTGGACGAGCCCGAGAAGCAGGACATCGCCCCGGGCATCTCCAGCTTCTGCAACTCCACCGGGGGGTTGTGCCTGGCGCTGGCGAAGGACTACCTGCTGGCGGCCACGGACCTGGAGTCGCTGACGGCCGCGGTGGAGGCGGGGCTCGGCAAGCGCCCCGCCCTCTCGGACGTGAAGGGCTTCCAGCAGGTGGGCAAGAGCGGTGACACCCGCTTCCTCACCGCCTACGTGGACACGGCCCGCGCGGCCGACGCCATGCTCACCTTCTTCCGCGCCGTGGGTCAGGGCCAGAGCCAGAAATTCGACACCGGCGACGTGGACGCCACCGTGGCGCCGCTGTGCGAGGCGATGAAGAAGCTGCCCCCCTATGGCGGTGGGCTCGCCGTGGACGGAAGCGTGGTGGCCGGCCAGTTCCAGCCGCTGCCGGTGCAGCAGTAAGGGGGCCGACGCGTGAAGTGGGCTCTCGCCATCGCCGCCGTGCTGGCCGCGCCAGCGCTGGGCCTGCGCACCTCCGCGCGGGTCGAGCGCTCCGCGTCCGAGCTGCCCGCCGATGGCAGTGCCTCCATGAGCTTCCACGTCCAGCCGCGCTCGCTGCTGGGCCTCTCCGCGCCACTGCTGCCCTCCACCCAGGCCAGCCTCTCGCTCTCGCCCTCCATCGCCCGTGCCTCCTGCGGCGCGGGCGCCCACGGCCCCGTGTGCACCGTCGTCGCGGGCACCACGCCGGGCGAGATGCGCGGCACCCTGCGAGTGGAGGATGCGCTCGGGTTGGTGACGGAGACGCCAGTGGAGCTGCGCCTGCGGGCGGATGACTCCGACACGGACCGGGACGGATTCCCGGACGCCGTCGAACTGGACTCGGAGGATGACCGCCAGGCGTTCCGCCGCTGGTTCGTGACGCTGGCCGCCGCGCAATACCCCAAGCCAGACCCGCACTGGCCCGAGGTGCACCAGGATTGCGCGGGGCTCCTGCGCTTCGCCTACAAGGAGGCCCTCAAGGCCCACGGGGCGGGCTGGCGCAAGGGGCGCGAGCTCCACACGGCTTCCGCGCCGGACGTGCGCAAGTACCATTACCCCGCCGTGCCCGTGCTCGGAGACAAGCTCTTCCGCGTGGCGCCCGGCGCCTATGACGCGAAGGGGCCGCTCGAGCCGGCCTTCAGCGCGTCCGCCAGCGCGCGCTGGCTCCTGTCCGCCAACGCGGTGCGCATCCCCTCCGGACGCGCCCTGCCGGGGGATCTGCTCTTCTTCGAGGATCCCGAGGCCCGCGGGATGTCCTACCACTCGATGGTGTACCTGGGTGACCTCGACGGGCTCGGGCCCGAGGTCGTCTACCATACCGGCCCCGACAGCCGGCCCGGCGGTTCCAAGGGAATCGTCAAACGGGTGCTGTTCAATGACCTTTTGTCGCATCCGGACGAGAAGTGGCGCCCGCGCGACGACAACCCGCATTTCGTGGGGTTCTACCGATGGAAGATTCTCGACTGAAGTTGCTGCTCGCCGTGCTGTTGGTGCTCGCCGCGCCGGACGCAACCGCTCGCGGGCGCTTCTACCTGTCCACGCAGACGGTGGCCGCTCCGGGCACCCAGCCCACGGTGAGCATCGAGGCCAGCGGTGTGAACGCGCTCTCCATGCGCGTCTACCGCATCCCCGAGCCCGAGGCCTTCATGCTCGGGCAGACGGATCTGCACCGCCCGGTGACGAAGAACACCCTGCGGGACAAGCACCTCTTCACGGTGCTCACCGGCGGCTACCGCGCGGCGGCCACCTCGTTGCGCGAGCAGGTGCGTGACGCCATCTCCCCCCAGGCGCGCGCCTCGGCGCTGACGGTGCTCGAGCCGGCCAACACGGGCCTGAACAAGGCCCAGTCGGCCCCGGCCCGCGAGCAGGTCCGCATCCCGCTGCTCAAGGAGTATCCGCTCGTCAGCTACTGGCGGGAGGACCTGGACGGCTCGGTGTCGGAGTCGGAGCCGTCGGAGGAGAGCGGCGAGGACGGCGAGGGGTACTCGGGCAACAGCGGGAACTGGACGCTGCGCACGCTGGAGCTGGGCGTGAAGGAGAGCGGCGTCTACCTGGTGGAGGGCGTGACGGGCGAGGACGTGGGCTACACGCTGGCGGTGGTGTCGCGCATCGGCCTGATGGTGAAGCAGGGCCCGGAGCAGACGGTGGCGCTGGCGGTGGACCAGACGACGGGCGCGGCGCTCCCGGGCGTGAAGGTGACGCTGTACGACCAGGGCAAGCCGTACGCCGAGGGCGTGACGGACGGTGACGGTCTCTTCAAGGCCAAGGTGAAGGCGCCCACGCAGACGCTGGCGCTGGCGCGCAAGGGCGACGACGTGGCGCTGGCGGATGCCTCCTTCTACTCGGGGGCGGCGAATGACCGGGTGGTGTACCTCTTCACGGACCGGCCGGTGTACCGCCCGGGGCACGAGGTGCACTTCAAGGGCATCATCCGCTCGCGCGCGGGCACGGCCTATGCGCCGCCGAAGGGTGGCAAGGCGGACGTGTCCCTGGTGGATCCGGGCGGCACGGCCATGGACACGATGGAGGTGGACGTCGCCGCGAATGGCAGCTTCACCGGGCGCTTCGAGCTGCCGGACAAGGCGGCGCAGCCGGCGGCGGGCGTCTGGCGCATCCGCGCCGAGGTGGAGGGCGAGTCCTTCGAGGGCGAGTTCAAGCTGAAGGAGTTCACCAAGCCGGAGTACCAGGTGAGCGTGCAGCTGGGCCGGCCCTCCTACGTGGAGGGCGACGAGGTGTCGGGCCGGGTGCTGGCGCGCTTCTTCCACGGTGGCGTGGTGAAGAACGCGGACGTGCAGCTCACCGTGTACCGCAGCCGCTTCTTCGTCCCGGACTTCGTGGACGCGGAGGCGGACTTCTTCGTCTCCGAGGGAGAGCGTGCCTCGGCGGGGCGGGAGATCGTCCAGGAGACGTCCGGCAAGCTGGACGCGAACGGGACGTTCGCCTTCACCTTCCCCACGGCCTCGGACGGCCAGGACTTCACCTACTCCATCGAGGCCAAGGTGGTGGACGGCTCGGGCAAGACGGCCCGGGGCCAGAAGGCGGTGGACGTGACGGTGGGCCGCTTCTTCCTGTCGGCGCGGGCGAACAAGCTCGTCTACGAGCCGGGGGAAGAGGTGTCGCTCCAGGTGGTGGCGCGCGACTACGGCGAGAAGCCGGTGGCCGCTCAGGTGGAGGTGGAGGTGAAGTACCAGAAGCGTACGGGTGACTCGGTGGCCGAGGCGTCGCTGACGGCGCATCAGCTCCAGGTGGCGGCGTCCGCCGCGGGAGGCCTGCACAAGCTGAAGCCCACCGAGCCCGGTGCCTACGTGGCCACCCTCAGCGCGACGGATGATGCCGGCTCGACCATCACCACCACGGTGCCCTTCTTCGTCACGAAGAAGGGCGGGGACATCCCCATGGCCAAGGGCGGGTTCGAGCTGTACTCGGACAAGCCCACCTACAAGGCCGGCGACGAGGCGGTGGTGCTGGTGCGCGCCCCGTTCGACTCGGCCAGCGTGCTGCTGACGCACCAGGGCCTGGAGGTGCTCTCCAGCGAGGCGCTCGAGCTCAAGGGCTACTCGGCGGTGCTGCGCTTCAAGGTAACGAAGGAGATGACGCCCAACATGTACGTGGGCGCCATGGCCATCTCCGCCGGGCGCACCTTCCGCCAGGAGCTGCTGGTGCGCGTGCCGCCCACGGACCGGGTGCTGCGGGTGGAGGTGACGGCGGACAAGGAGAAGTACGCGCCGGGCGACACGGGCACCTTCACGGTGTCGGTGAAGTCGCCGGACGGCAAGCCGGTGGCCAACGCCGACATCGCCCTGTCCGTCGTGGACGAGGCCATCTACGCCGTCTCGCCGGAGATTGCCCCCTCGCTGCCGGAGTTCTTCTTCCACCCGGTGCGCGACAACGTGCGCGGCACCAGCTCCACCACCTTCCGCTTCTACGGCTACGGCCGCAGCGTGCGCGAGCAGATGAGCCAGCTCGTGCAACGCAGCCGCGCGGGCTTCGGTGACCTGAAGACGCTCTCGCGCAAGGTGCGCAAGGACTTCAAGGACACGCTGGTCTTCTCGCCCAACCTGGCCACGGGCCCGGATGGCAAGGCGCAGATGAAGGTGACGTTCCCGGACAACCTCACCACGTGGCGGGCCACCGCGCGCGTCATCACCGCGGACACCTCGGTGGGCTTCGGCGTGGGCAAGGCGCGGGTGCACCAGGACTTCCAGGTGCGGCTGGCCACCCCGCGCTTCTTCCGCGAGCGCGACACGCTGAAGCTCGGCGTGCTGCTGGAGAACTCCACCAGCCAGAAGGGCACGGCCACGGTGACGCTCGAGGCCACCGGCGTCGAGCTGACCGAGAAGCAGAAGACGCTCTCGGTGGATGGCAATGACCAGGCGGTGGCGGTGTTCCCCGTGAAGGTGGTGGGGGGCAACGGCAAGGTGAAGCTGCGCGCCCACGGCAAGCTGGGCAGCCACTCCGACTCCATGGAGCTGGAGGTGCCGCGGCTGGCCCACGGCGCGCTGCTGAGCGAGGCCGTCGTCGCCTCGCTGGGGGCAGACTCCACCGCGCCGGTGGACCTGGCCCTGGAGGTTCCGGCCTCCGCCCACCCCGAGGCCTCGCGGCTGGCCGTCTACGCCAGCACTGGCATCGCGCCGGCCATCGAGAGCGCCCTGGACTACCTGGTGGGCTACCCGTACGGCTGCACCGAGCAGACGATGAGCCGCTTCGTGCCCAACCTCGTGGCGGTGAAGGCGTATGAGCAGCTCAAGCTTCCGCGCAAGCAGCGCCACGACGAGCTGCCGAAGATGGTGATGGCGGGTGTGGCGCGGCTGCGCCAGCTCCAGCACGGCGATGGTGGCTGGGGCTGGTGGGAGGAGGACGCGACCGACGCGGCCATGACGGGCTACGTGGTGCAGGGCCTGGCCATGGCGCGCTCGCTCGGCTACGGCAACGAGGAGCTGGACAACATGCTCACCCGCGGACTCGCGAAGCTCTCCTCGCTCACCAACGGGGAGATGGATGACGGGCTCCGGGCGAAGCTGCTCTACAACCTGGCGGTGGCGGGCAAGTCGTCGGACTCGATGCTCACCGCGCTCTCGCAGAAGGTGCGCGATCAGGCCGAGCTCTCCGCGTACACCAAGTCGCTGGTGGTGCTCGCGCTGGCCGAGTCGGGCAAGCAGGACGATGCCGCCGCGCTGGCCGAGGAGCTCGAGCGCTCGGCCAACCGGGTGGGCGAGCTGGTGGTGTTCGGCGGCAACGGGACGGAGCCCTGGTGGCAGGGCCGCATCCAGCCGGCCATGGCCACGTGGGACAAGGACCCCATCGAGTCCACGGCCTCGGCGCTCCGGGCGCTCGCCCGCGCGCGGCCGTCCAGCCCGTTCATCGACGGCGCGGTGAAGTTCCTCCTGCAGCAGCGGCGCGAGGGCCACTGGCAGAGCACCCGTGACACCGCGGTGGTGGTGTCCGCGCTGGCCGACGTGCTCCCGCGCTTCGCCAGCCAGACGCAGGGCGCCACCGTGGCCGCGGTGCTGGATGGTCAGCCGTTCGGCGAGCGCACCTACGCGGGCGAGGACCTCTATGGTCCCGAGCTGATGGTGGGTGAGACGCTGACGGTGAAGCCGGGCCCGCACATCATCCAGGTCGCGCGCAAGGGCGAGGGCGCAGGGATGATGCTCGAGGCGCGGCTGTCGTACGTGGATGCCGGCGAGGGCCTGAAGGCGAGCAGCAGTGGCCTGACCATCACCCGCCGCTACCACCGCGTGGTGCGCGAGCAGGGCGGCGCGGGCCTCGAGGAGAAGCTCCAGCCGCTCGGCAAGAGCGCGGAGCAGGATGGGCTGCTCTTCGTCGAGCTGGAGCTCAACTCCCCGAACGCCGCGGAGTACGTGATGCTGGAGGATCCGCTGTGCTCCGGCTGCGAGGTGGAGGAGGCCGACGTGGGCCGCACGCCCGGAGGCAGGGAGTTGCACCCGAAGGGCCTGCACCGCGAGGTGCGCGACGAGAAGGTGGTCTTCTTCGTGAGCGACGTGAAGGCGGGCAAGAACGTCTTCGGCTACATGATGGCGCCGGGCCTCGCGGGCACCATGCACGTGATGCCGGCCACCGCCTCGCTCATGTACCACCCGCAGGTGCGGGGTACCTCGAACGAGCAGACGCTGACGGTGGGAGGTGAGCCGTGAACGCCCGGACCCTGTTGTCGGTGCTGACGCTGTTGCTCTGTGGGGCCACCTCCGCCTGGGCCAAGGACGCGCCCAAGGTGACGCTCGCCACTCCGGCCGGGGGATGGACCTCGAACCGCGTGGCACGAATCACCGGCACCGTCTCCGACACCTCGCTGGGTGTCGGCACCCTCTCCATCAACGGCACCGAGCGGCCGCTGCCCCTGCGCGGCGGCTCGTTCGACATCTCGCTCGTGCTGTCGCCGGGGATGAACGTGATTGAAGTGTCGGCGGCCAACGCGTCGGGCGTGGGCCGCGCCAAGGCGTCGGTGTTCGCCAAGGTGCCGAAGCTCGACCTGCGCGTGGTGCTCTCGTGGGACACCGATGGCACCGACCTCGACCTGCACGTGGTGGAGCCCTCGGGTGAGGAGTCCTGGTACGGGCACAAGGAGACCAAGAGCGGCGGCTCGCTCGACGTGGACGTGACGACGGGCTACGGGCCGGAGATCTACACCCAGGCCAACTCGCAGGCGGGCGACTACGCGATCCTGGTGGACTACTTCTCCGACAACGGGAACGCCCAGACCGAGGTGAAGGTGGACGTGCTCCTCCACGAGGGCACGGACCGCGAGGAGCGGCACACCTTCCGTCACATGCTGACCCGCACGGGCGGCAAGTTCGAGGTGGGATCCTTCACGGTGAAGGCCGCCCGGGTCGTGGAGTAACCCTCGTGCCGCTCGGATTGCTGCTGGTGCTCGCCGTGGCCGGAAGCACGCCCGAGCTGCGCACCCGGCTGGCCGAGCGCGCCGAGGCCCTGCTGCCGGGCGAGGATGACGCGGCGGCGGTGATGGACCTGGCCACCGGCGAGCTGGTGCTGGCCCATCACCCCGACATCCTCACGCGCGCCTTTCCGCCCGGCAGCGTGCTGAAGCTGGCCAGTGCCTACGCGGCGCTCGACTCCCACCGGCTGCCCGAGGGGCCGCAGCGCTGTACGGGCCGCGCGGAGATTGGAGGCCGGGAGCGGACGTGCTGGCTCCGCTCGGGCCATGGGCGCCTCGAGATGACGCGGGCGCTGGCGCTCTCCTGCAACCTCTACTTCCACGCGCTGGGAGATGTGCTGGAGGGCGAGGCACTGCTGCGCGCCCTGCGGGACTTCGGGCTCGGGAGGACCACGGGCGCACTGCCGGGCGAAGAGAGCGGCGTGTTGCCCCCGGCCCTCTCGCGCGAGGACCGGATCCGCGTGGCGGCCGGGGACAGCGAGCGCGTGCAGGTGACGCCGCTCCAGCTCCTTCAAATGGCGGCGGTGGTGGCGGGCCGGGGACAGACGCGGAGCCTGGGCGAGGTGGGAGGCCGTCAGGCCCCGCGCCTCGGGAACGTGGCGGCGGTGGAGGTCCTGCGCGAGGCGATGCGGCAGGCGGCGGAGAGTGGCACGTTGGAGGCCACGCGGCTGGGGACACTGGAGGGCGCGGGAAAGACGGGCACCGCGCGATGGGAGAAGGGCTGGCACACGCACGGCTGGTTCATCGGGTTCGCGCCGTTTCGTGCGCCGCGCTTCGCGGTGGTGGCCTTCGCCCGGGAGGGGCGCGGGGCCCACCAGGCCGCGCAGCCGGGGACGGAGCTGTTGGGCCTCGCGCTCGGGGACGATGCGCCGAAGACCACGCCCTGGGAGCGCCCCCCGGGTCACCTGCGCGTGCGTGTCCTGGAGAAGCTGCGCCCCATGCGCGCCACGGTGACGACCCACGGTGGGCGGCTGCGCTGCGATGGGAAGACGTTGGACCTGACGGGCGCCACGGCGGAGATAGACCAGGGGCTGTTGGACCTGGGCCGGCCGGACCGGCGCTGCCACGAGCTCTACGCGCCGGGAGAGGGCGTTGTGGTGCGGCTCGGCGCCACCACACGGCGGTACCGGGGCGCGATGCGGGCCACGGTGCTGGATGGGCAGATCGCCCTGTTCAACGAGCTCTCCGTGGAGGAGTACCTCCGCGGCGTGGTGGGCAGCGAGCTGGCCGGGAAACCGGAGGCGCTCAAGGCCCAGGCCGTCGTCTCGCGCACCTACGCCATCGCCGGGCGCAACCGGCATGAGAAGGCGGGCTATGACGTGTGCGACCTCACCCACTGCCAGCTCTACCGGGGCCGGCAGGACGAGCGCACCAATGTGGACAAGGCGGTGGAGGCCACCCGGGGCAAGGTGCTCCGCGGACGCAAGGCCGGAGAGCCCCTGGCACCGGCCTATTTCCATTCGAGCTGCGGTGGCGCCACGAGCACTGCCGCGAGTGTCTTCGGCTCGTCCGAGTCCTCCAGCGCGGTGGAGGATCGGCTGGGCACGTCCGGGCCGCTGTGCTCCGCCTCCCCGCACCACCGCTGGCACTTCGAGGTGTCGCGGCAGGAGCTCGCCCGGGCGCTGGGGATTCCCGCCGAGGGCCCGGCCTTCGAGGTGCTGCGCAAGGACGGCGGAGGCCGGGCGCTGGAGGTGCGCACCTTCGGCGTGCCCCTGTCGGGCGAGGCCTTTCATGCCCGGGTGGGCCGGGCGCTGGGCTACCAGACGTTGAAGAGCCTCTCGGTGAGCGCGCGCGAAGCCGGCGGCAAGGTGCGCTTCGAGGGGCGGGGACTCGGCCACGGCGTGGGGATGTGCCAGTACGGCGCCACGGAGCTGGAGCGGCGCGGGTACAAGTACGAGAAGATCCTGAAGCACTACTTCCCGGAGCGCGTGCTTGGCGAGCCCCCTCCTTAGCGTGGTGATGAGCGCGGTGCTGGCGGCCGAGGTGCAGGTGGGCGCCACGGTGGTGAGTCACGAGGAGGGCGCGGAGGGCGTGGCCACGCGGGTGGCGCGAGCGCTGGAGCGGGCACGCCAGTCCCTGCCGCCCTTCGTGAGGACGGAGGTGCCGGAGGTGCGGGCGGCGCTGTCCGAGTCGGTGGAGGCCTTCAGCGCGCGCACCGGCCTGCCGCGCACCGCCGCGGCCGGAGTGGTGGAGGGCGAGGTGCTCTTCCCGCCCGCGCGGGTGGTGGACCGGATGGAAGACCTGGGCGCGCTCACGAGGCACGAGGTGGCGCACCTGGCGCTGATCTCCCATGCGGGGCCGGCACTGCCTCGCTGGTTCGTCGAGGGATTCGCCACGGCGCTGGTGGAGCCGGGGCCCACCGCCAGTGGGCCGGAGGACTGCCGGGCCCTCACGGCGGAGCTTCTGGAAGTGCGTCCGGAGGTGCGGGAGCGGGCCTATGCACGGGCGGCGGCGCTCGCGAGGCGGATTGCCCGCGAGGCCGGTGGAGTGGAGGCGCTGTGGAAGCAACTCTCCACGAGACCCGATGCTCGCGCCTTCTGGCGGCTGCCACTGGGAGACAAAACGATCCGGGAGCAAGCCTGCGAAGCCCAGTCCCCGAAGCGCCAGCCCACGCCTACTCCCTCTCCCTCTGGGAGAGGGCCGGGGTGAGGGTCTTCGCCCACTACACTACCCCGCGTTCCGCCCGTAGAACCACGCGGTGAGCGCGAGCCGGGGAGCATGAGCGGGCAGCACCTCGTGCTCGATGCGCTCGCTGAGGAACACCACGAGCCGATCCAGCGTGGGCTCCACGTCCACCGGGCCGCGCTCGGGGTAGATGCGCAGCAGGCCCCCGTGGGCCGGCACCCAGTCCGGGTTGAGGTAGTAGAGGGCCGTGACGCGCCGGTTGGACTGGCCGGGAAAGGCATCGAAGTGGCGCGCGTACCTCGCTCCCTCGCCGGGGTACCAGGCGAGCTGCAGATCGAACCGCCCGAGTCCCAGATACGCCTCGGCCGACAGCGCCTCACCGAGCGCGGCATACGCCTCCCTCAGCCGGCCGATCGCCGAGCCGCGCTCCTCCTCCTTCACCCAGGTGATGAAGTCGCCACGGGTGTCCCGGTCCAGTGTGTGGTCCGCGCCCCGGCGGATGCCCGCGGGACGCAACTGGCCGGCCTCGACGCGCGCCTTCGCCTCGGCGTGGATGGCTCGGGCCTCCGTCTCCCCGAGGAAGGAGGCACGGGTGAACCAGCCCTGCTCACCGAGTGATTGGATTTCTTCATCCCGAAGGGACAGCGGGCTCATGGCTCGGCGAACCCTACCCCACCCTGGCTAGAATGGCGCCCATGCTGCGACTCATCTCGCGGGTGTTGCTCGTCCTCGTCGCCTTGATCGCCGGGGCCGTGGGTTCGTTCCTGTTCCTCCGTCCCAAGCTCCCCGCCCTGCCCGATACGCCAGCGCTCGTCACCCGCGTCCGAGAGGTCGCCCGGCTCGAGACGCTCCAGGTGTCCCTCTACAAGAAGGTCGAGTTCTCTCCCCAGCCCCAGGCCACGGACGCGCTCTGGAAGGACGTCATCAACTGGGCCCGCTACACCATCCGCACGCCCATCGGCCGCGCCATCGTCTTCGCCGACGTGCACCTCGGCTATGACTTCAGCCGGCTCGATGGCTCCGCCATGCGCATCCAGGGCACCCGCGTCGACGTGGTCCTGCCTCCACTGGAGGTCAAGGTCGAGCTCAAGCCCGGTGAGACGGAGATCATCGGCTCCAACCTCGACAGCGCGCAGACGACCCTCCTGCTGGAGAAGGCCCGCGAGGCCTTCGAGCGCGAGGTGAAGGGAGATGTCCGGTTGAAGGAGCGCGCCCGGCGCTCGGCGGAGAACACGCTGCGCGTGCTGTTCTTCTCGGCGGGTTTCCGCGAGGTGAACGTGGTGGACGTGCTGCCTCCTCCGGCGACCGCGGGGTAATGTGCTCACAGTGAGGTGAGAGTGCCGCCCTCGAGCCGGAAGAGGCCGGGGATTCCATCCGGCGCCCCTCCCAACCGGGCCAACGCCTCGCACGCGGGTGCGTCCGACTCGCGGCACACCAGCGCGAACTCCCGCCAGCCCAGGTGCACGCGCAGCGGGACTTCTCCCGCGTGCAGCACCAGCCGTCCGCGCTGCTCCGCCGTGAGGAGCCGCGCCGCGTCGTACCCATCACCCCCCGCCACCGCCCACAGGCCGCTGAACGTCTCCGCGAGCACCACCTGCCCCTCGTCCAGCACCACCGGCCGCACCGGCGCGGGGTGCGCCTCCAGGTTGCGCCAGGCCAGCGCGTCCACCGCCTCCGCGGACAGCCCCGCCGGCCCGAGCGAATCCTCCGGCAGGTAGTGCACGAACTCGGCGTCCTCCAGCACGTAGAACACCTCGAGCCCCGCGGGTCCCGGACGGTGGAGCGCTCCCGCCGCCTGCGTCTCGAAGCCCCCGGGCCGCAGCACCGGACGCAACCGCGCCTCCAGCGTGCCCGCATCCACGGCGAGCCCGGACAGCTCCCGCAGCCGCGCCACCAGGCCCCGCACGTACGTGCCCAGCTCCTGCGAGCCGTCACGGTAGGCCGCGTAGAGCGAGGCCACGTCCACCCGCCCCACCTCGCCCGAGGCCAGCTTCACCAGCAGATCCTTCCCCTGCCGGCGGCACGCCACTCCGGCCCGGTGCAGCGCGGCCACCAGCGCGGCGGTGAATTCCGGGCGCAACGCCTGCACCCGGGGCGCTGGCGGAGGCGAGACGTCCGCGGCATCCAGCTCCGACTCCAACAGCCGCGCTTCCTCGTCGAACGGGTCCCTCCGCAGCACGTCCGCCACGTACGCCCACGCCCGGCCATGCTCCCCCCGCCGCAGGGCCAGCACCGCGAGCACCTTCTGGGCCTCGGGGTCTCCCGGGTTGAGGACGAGCGCCTCGCGCAGCACCGCCTCCGCGTCGCCCGGCCGCTCCAGCCCGAGCAACGCCCGCGCCAGCCCCAGCCGCACCTGCACGTCCTGGGGGAAGTCGCGCCGCAGTGTCTCCAGCAGCCGCAGGGCCTCGCGCTCGGCGCCCGCGTTCACCAACGCATGCGCCACCGCCAGACGCAGCGTGGGCCCCGGCGTGTTCCGTGCCGCGGTGCTCAGCGCCTCCAGCTCCACGTCACTCAGGGGCTCGCCTGCCTCCACCTTGCGGCGGATGCGTTCCAGGGAAGTCGGGTCCACGGCGGCAGTCTAGCCATGCACCGCGCCCGCGGCTCACTCCCAGGAGAGCTCGTATTCGCTATCGAGCGCGCCCGTCTGGCGTCCCACCACCCGCACGTTCCGGGCTCCCGTCCGCTCCACCAGGGCCTGCAACACCCCCTCCATGAAGGGCAGGGGCATGAACTCGCGCTCCATGCGCCAGTGGAAGCTGGCCGGGCCCAGCCACCGCGTCGTGTGCGTGCCGTAGCTCAACCCCATCCGGAAGCCGATGTGGGCCCCTTCCAGCACCCGCTTCCGGTCACTGCCCGCCAGCATCAGCATCAACCTGCCCCCATGGGAGCACAGGAAGGAGCCCGTCGCCTGCCAGCCCAGCAGCCGCAGGGCCTTCGCGCTGCCGCCATGCCGCGCCGCCAGCGCCTCCAGGCTGAGCGCCATCATCTGGAGCCTCCAGCGGACGGGGTAGCGGAAGAACTCCACGGGCTGCTCCCGCCCGCAGACCTCGCGGCAGCGCCGCACCAGGCCCTCGTCCCCGAGCTCGCGGATCGCCTCCAACAGGCTTCGCAGGAACGCGCCCCACGCGGTGTCCGCGGGCGTCGCCAACGCCACACGCTGTGCCAGATCCCTCGCCCAGACATCCCCGGGGGACTCCGCCCCGCTGGACTCCATGCCCATGCCCAGCCCCCTGCCGATGGGATCCACTTCCACCGCGATAGGAACGAGACGTCCGGGCAAGGGTCACCCCTTCTTACTGCCAGGAAATGTCGTACTCACTCTCCAACAGGTCCGTCTGACGCCCCACCACCTTCACCTTGCTGGCATTCAACCGCTCGAGCATCGCCACCAGCATGCCCTCGTGGAACGAGGGGGGCATGAAGTCGCGCTTCATGGTGAACCGGCAGCACTGCGGCCCCGTCCACCGCACCGAGCGCTCGCCCGTCATCGACATCCGGTACGTCAACGGCAGGTTGTTCACCAGGCGCTTGGGCTCGCCGCGCACCAGCACCTTCACCGTCCGGCCAGCCTCGGACTCCAGGAAGTCGATGGCCACGCAGTGCCCCATGCGCCACAACGCCTGGTCCGCGTCCGTGTGACGCGTGGCCAGCTCCGGCATCGCCACCGACAGCATCTGCAGGTGCAACCGGATGGGGTAGTTGAAGAAGTCGAAGAAGCGCGCCTGCCCGCACGCACTGGCGCTGCGCTTCTCCAGCGACTCGTCCCCGAGCGCCCGGATGGACTTCAACACGCTCTGCAGGAACAACCCGCGCGCGATGTCCTCCGAGCTCACCAGCGACATGCGCTGGCCCCAGTACTGTCCACCATCCCGGGGGGACACACTCCACGCCATCGCCGCGCCGCTCATTCCCCGCTCCCCCCTGGTCTCACTGCCAGCAGAAGTCACACTCACTATCGAGCCCCCCCGTGGGCCGCCCGCTCACCTTCACCTCCCGCCCGCCAAACAGACCTAGAGCCATCTCCACCACCCCCTCATGGAAGGGGTGGGGCATGAAGTCACGCTTCAGGATGAACTGGCCACTGCGCGGCCCCGTCCATCTCACCTCGTACTGCCCGAAACTCACCGCCAGGCGGTAGGCCACCGGTAACGAATACCCCAACTGCCTCGGGCTGCCCGGCGTCAGCGACAACATCACCTTGCCCGCCCCCACCCGCAGGAAGCGATTGGCCACCAACCGCCCCAATTGACGCAGCGCCTCCTCCGAGGTGCCGAACTGCTCCGTCAGCACCGGCAGCGCCGTGCTCACCATCTGGCAGTGCATCCGCACGGGATAACTGAAGAAGTCCAGGAAGCTGGACTCCCCACACGCCTCCACACACCGCCGGGCCAGCGAGCCGTCACCCACCGTGCGCAGCACCTCCAACGTCCCGTTGAAGAGCATGCCGCGGATGGTGTCCTCCGAGGTCGCCAGACACATCCGCCGCTCCAATTCCTGCTCCCACGTGTCTGCCTTTTCCCACCTGGTGCGTGCGCTGCCGGTCACGGCCATGTGTGTCCCCCTTGGCAGGAATCAGCCCGGCTGAGGAATGTCTATCCTAATTGTTTCAGGACTTGCTGTCAGTAGGGGGTGTCACGAATGAGCCCGTCCTCCGAGGGAAAAACGGCCCGGACTCCTCGTTTCGTCCACTCTCGTTGTGGGATTGTACTCGCAGCGCACGCGCCCTCCCTGTCTATGAAAGCTTTCAGCGCTGCAATGCTATTCACGATTACGATGGGATGGGATTCAAACAGTCCCGCCGGAGAAAAGCCTCTGGCGCGGTCTGAAGTCCGTGGTGACCCGGTGGGTGGGGTCCCCCCGACTCAGCTCATGCCACCCAGGAGACGTCGTAGTCGCTCTCCAACGTGGAGAGCTGATGGCCGATCACCCGCGCGCCCCGCGCCTTGGCCTTCTGGAGCACACCGAGCAGCAGTCCTTCCTGGAAGGAGGCGGGCATGAACTCGCGCCGCATGGTGAGCCGGCAGCTCGTGGGCCCCATCCACACCACCGAGCGCACCCCGAAGCTCACCGAGGCCCGGTACATGGAAGGCATGTTGCCCACCATCCGGTTCGCGTCTCCCCCGGCCAGCAACTGGAGCGCCAGGCCGGCGGTGGAGGACAGGAAACACTCCGCGGCCCCACGGCCCAGTTGCCTCAGCGCCTCGGAGATGCCGCCGGAGCGGGCCTCCAGCAGCCGCGCCGCGGTGAAGACCATCCGCAGGTTCGCGCTGACGGGATAGGTGAAGAACTCCACCAGCTTCTCCTCCCCGCTCGCCCGCTGGCACCTGCGCACAGCCTCTTCGTCTCCCAGGGTGCGCACCGCGTCCAGCGTGGCCCGGAGGAACATGCCCCGCGCCGTGTCCGCGGGCGAGGCCATTGCCAGCCGCTGCTGCAGATCCTCGTCCGAGCCCGGGGGAGCAGGCACCCACCAGCCCCGCTCATCGACCATCTGCATGCATCCCCCCCCGCTCATCGAGGAATCGAGCATGTCCACACTGTAACCCTTCCGCCTCCCTTCGTCAGGCTTACCGCTTGTCTGTCATTGAGCTTGAAGAAATACATTCACGGTGTGGCCCACAACCCGGAAATGGCCCTTCTCCGTTCCTCCAGCGGCCTGCTCACCCGGGAGGTGGGGCCACTCCGGAGCCACCACCGCCCGCCGCGGGCGACTCGGACTGGCCGAGGAAGTCGTCCAGCGCGCCCACGTCGATGGGCTTGCGGAACACGGCGTCCACCAGCGCGAGGTTGGCGCGGTTCTGCCCACGCACGTCCATGCCCGTCACGATGGCCAGCAGGGCCTGGGGTGAGCGTTTGCGCAGCTCGCGCGCCACCTCCCAGCCCGACATGTCTGGCATCACCGCGTCCAGCAGGGCGGCGTCGTAACGGCGCTCGTCCCACATCTTCAGCGCCACGTCCCCGCTGTTGGCCACCTTGACGTCGTAGCCCTCCTCGCCGAGCACCTCCGCCATCATCCGCGCGTTGTCCGGATCGTCGTCCACCACCAGCACCCGGCGTGTCTGCTGGAAGCGCCGCGGGCCCGCCGCCGCCTCCCGGCCCTCCCGCGCCCGCTCCACATCCTCCTCGGACCGGGCCAGGGGCAGCCGCACCACGAAGGCGGCGCCACCCTCGGGCAGGTTCTCCACCGTCAGCTCACCGCCCCAGCGCTGCACCTGGTTGCGCGCCACCGCCAGCAGCAGCGAGAGCTGCGGCGCGCCCGCATCGCGGTTGAGCGGATCGAACATGCGCGTCATGTCCTCCGCCTCGTACTGCGTGCTGGAGTCCGCCACCCGCAGCGTCACCCAGCCGTCCGCCTGCCGGCGCGTCTCCACCAGCACCCGCCCGCCCTCGTTGCTCAGACGCTCGCGCTCGGCCAGCAGCAGGTTCACCACCAGCTCGCGGAAGAAGCCCGGGTCCGCCCTCACCGCCCCCGGCTCGCCCAGCCGCTGCTCCACCGTCACCGGCGGCTCGCGCCCCTCCAGCTCCGCCCGCGCCAGCTCCAGCGCCTCGCGCACCGTCGCGTCCACCTGCACGTCCGACAACTGCTCCTCGGTGCGCTGGACGTTGAACTCCTGCAGCCGCGCCACCAGCTCGCCCACCTGCCCCACCGTCTTGTCCAGCGCGTCCAGGTGCTCGGGCTTGAACTCACGCCGCAACAGGGTGATGCGCAGGCGCAGCACGTTGAGGAAGTTGTTGAGCGCGTGCGCCGCGCCACTGGCCAGCTGCCCCAGGGCCTGGGTGCGCGTGCGCTGCAACAGCCGGCCCTGCAGCCGCCGCACCGCGTCGTTGGCGTTCATCAGCGCCTTCGTCTTGGTGGCGGCCTCGGTGCGGTCGGTGAAGGTCTGGATGACACCGGCCAGCTCGCCCTCCTCCTCCCAGATGGGCGTGGCGCTCATCTCCAGGGTGGCCTCGCCCCCGCCGGGCCGCTCCACCACCATCATCACGCCGCGCACCGGCCCCCGCTCCTTCAGCGCCCGCATGAAGGGCATGTCCGCCAACTTGAAGGACTCGCCATTGGGCTGGCGCGCACTCACCTGCGAGAGCACCACCGCCAGCGGCGACTGCGAGCGCGAGCCCACCACGGCCCGCATGGGCACGCCGATGAGCCGGCTCACCGGCGGCGTGGCGAAGGACACCGTGCCGTCCACCTCGGCCAGCAGGATGCCCACCTCCACGTGGTGCAGCACCGACTCCATCACCGCCGCCTCGCGGAAGCGCACCTCCTCCGTCCTCAACACCCGCGCGAAGGAGGCCTGCGCCGAGGCGTGCGCCTCACCCACCAGCTCCACCATGAAGGTGGCCACCTCCGGCTCCAGCACCCCGTTGCGCCGGGCGTAGACGTAGAGGAGCACCTCCTCCAGCGACTTGAACTCGCGCGCCAGGTCCTCCACCTCGAAGCGCTGGTTGTACCGGCGTGCCCCGTGCGAGCGCACCACCTCCGGCCAGAGGAACAGGGCGTCCCTGCCCCGGTCCCTGAGCAGGCGGACGAGCTCGTCGATCAACCGGCGCAGGGGCGCCCGCAGGTTGCGCCCGGAGATGTCCAGTTCATACGTCTCGGCGCGGATCCGCTTGGACCACAGACGCACCACGCGCTCCGACTCATCTTCCAGGAGCTGGAGCACGGCGGCCACCGCATCCACGGGTGGCGGGGTGTCATGGAGGAAAGGGATGGCCATGGTTCCTCCGGGAGAGAGTGGGCACGGCGGCCCGCCACGGCCACCCGTGTGCCCGGGCCGCCCACCAGGGGAGAGCAGACGATGGCGAGTGACGGTAACGAGCGCGACAAGAACGAATACGAGGCCTTGCCGCTCTCGGACGCGTCCATGGCGCAGCTGTTCCGGGGCGAGCTCAGCCGCTCGGACACCTGGCGGTCGCGCCTGGACAACACCACCAACTGGTCCATGACGACCACCGCCGCCGTCGTCTCCTTCGGCTTCTCCGGCGGCGCCGAACCCGTCGTCTTCCTGGTGGGTATCGGCATGGTGCTCTCGTTCCTCTTCATCGAGGCGCGCCGCTACCGCTACTACGACCTGTGGATCCGCCGCGTGCGCCTGCTGGAGGACGGCTACTGGGTGCCCATGCTGCGCCGCGAGCCGGTGGACCCGGACGCCCTGCGCGAGCTGGCCGGCATCATGGAGCGGCCACAAATCCAGCTTTCGCTCTTCTCCGCCATCTCCACCCGCCTCAACCGCGCGTACGGCCCCATCCTGCTGGTGCTGACGCTCTCCTGGTTCGTCAAGGTGTACAGCCACCCGTGGCCGGCGAGGAACTTCGCCGAGTTCGTGGAGCGCGCGCACATCGGGCCCATCCACGGCGGCTTCGTGATGGGCTTCTTCTTCCTGATGGTGCTCGTCTTCGCCTACCTCTTCGTGGCCTCGTTCTTCACCAAGGCCCCACTGGGCGAGCTGCGCACCCGGCCGCGCGGACGGCGCGCCGCGTTGTGGGAGTCCTTCTACCGGCCCTACGCCACGCTCGCCCCGCGCCGCCGGGGCCGCCGGAGGAATCAGCCCCGGCCCCCGGAGCATCCCTCCGAACCGCCACCCATCCAGACTCCACCGACGCATTAGCCAGGCTGCGCCCGGCGCGTTTTCCCGCTTTCGGGGCCCTGCCTTTTGTGCTTGAAGCGCGAGACATGGCGAATACGCGTACGGTTACGGTCATCAATGGCGACGGAATCGGCCCCGAAGTGATGGCGGCCACCATCCGCGTCCTCGAGGCGCTCAAGGCTCCGCTCGAGTTCGAGTTCAAGGACGCGGGGGCGGAGGTCATCGCCAAGTACGGCACCAACCTGCCCCACGAGACGGTGGAGGCGGTGCTGCGCAGCGGCGTGGCGCTCAAGGGTCCCACGGGCACGGTGGTGGGCGGCGGCATGGCGTCGGCCAACGTGGGCCTGCGCAAGCGCCTGGACCTGTACTCCTCGCTGCGGCCCGTCAAGAGCGTGCCCGGCGTGAAGACGCGCTACGACAACGTGGACCTGGTGGTGGTGCGCGAGAACACCGAGTCGCTCTACGCCGGCCTCGAGCACATCATCGTCCCGGGCGTGGTGGAGTCGCTGAAGATCATCACCGAGAAGGCCTCCACGCGCATCGCCCGCTTCGCCTTCGAGTACGCCAAGAAGCACGGGCGCAAGAAGGTCACGAGCGTCCACAAGGCCAACATCATGAAGCTGTCGGATGGCCTCTTCCTCGACTGCACCCGCAAGGTGGGCCGGGAGTTCCCGGAGATCCACTACGAGGAGGTCATCGTCGACAACATGTGCATGCAGCTGGTGAAGGACCCGACGCGCTACGACGTGCTGGTGATGGAGAACCTGTACGGGGACATCATCAGCGACCTGTGCGCGGGCCTGGTGGGCGGCCTGGGCCTGGTGCCGGGCGCCAACATCGGTGAGCGCACGGCGATGTTCGAGGCGGTGCACGGCACGGCGCCGGACATCGCGGGCAAGGGCCTGGCCAACCCCACCGCGCTGATGATGTCGGCGGTGATGATGCTGGACTGGATGGACCTGCGGGACGAGGCGCGCAAGTTCGAGAACGCGCTGGCCAAGGTGCACGGCGAGGGCAAGGCGCGCACGGGCGACCTGGCCGGCAGCGCCACCACGCGCGAGTTCACCGACGCCGTCATCTCGGCGCTGTAGTCATTACCCCTCTCCAGCCGGGAGAGGAGCCCCCCCGTCGTTCAAAGGGGGGCAAGCCCCCCGGGGTGAGGGTGTCGAGCCTCCCGGGCTCCACCCTCCGCCCCCGCGTCACCCCACCGTGACGCGGCGCACGCCGCGGGCTTCCAGGAGCGCGGGGAGGCGCTCGCGCTGGTCGCCCTGCAGCACCAGGGTGTCCTCCTCCACGGTGCCGCCGCAGCCCAGGCCGCCCTTGAGGGCCTTGAGCCACTTCTCCAGCTCGGCGGCGGACAGCCCCAGCTGCTCCACCACCGTCACTTCCTTGCCACCCCGCCCCTTGCGCTCCATGCGCACCACGGCGCGCGCCGGGCCCTTGGGCCCTTCGGACACCTCGGCCTTCACGGGCGCGGGAGCCGGCCCCGCGGGCAGCTCCTCGCGCTTGAGGCTCAGCGCGGCGAAGGGGTTGTGGAAGGGCGCCGCCGGAGCGGGCGCCTCGGGCTTCTTGTCGCGCTTGCCCATGGCGTCCGTCCGCTCAGTGGGGGTGATCGTGCGCCTGCAGCGCCCGCTGCTGCGGCGCGGGCAGCACCTTGAAGGCCGCCGCGTCCGGGTTCCCGTCCGACATGATGAGGGCGTAGAGGAAGGACGGGATGGGCAGCGCCTCGCGGCCGTTGATGACCACCAGCGGCGTGCCGTGCAGGTCGTGCTGCTGGGCGTACGCGATGTCCTCCGCCAGCTTCTTCTGCGTCTCCGCGCTGGCGATGCACGCCTCGAGCTGCGAGCGCGTCACCGTGCCGGAGGACATGATGCTCAGCACGTTCTGCGGATTGAGCGAGGCCTGGGCGGCGAAGAGCTTCTCGCGCAGCTCCCAGTAGTCCGGAGCGTCCTCGGTGCAGATCTGCGCCTTGGCCGCCATGCAGCGGGTGCCGGAGCCATCGGTGGCCTGCGGCGGCATGGCGGTGTTGCACTGCGCGTCGAGCGGGTACTGGCGCGCCTCCAGCGACAACTTGCCCTCGGGGAGGCGCTTCTTCATGAGGGCGAGCACCTCCACCAGGCTCTTGCAGTGCGGGCAGCGGCTGTCCGTCCACTCCACCATCTTCACCGGCGCGTTCTCGGGGCCATAGCGGCGGCGCGTGGCGGACAGGGCCGGCAGCGGCGTGTCCATCTTGTAGCGGGCGAGCGCGTTGGAGACGGCCTGCTTCTCCTGCGGGGGCAGGCTGAGCAGGTACGCCTCCAGCGAGCCGGGAGCGGCGGTGGAGCTCATGGTGGCCACCTTGTCCACGGCGGCGCTGGACTTGGGCGTCTGCATGCCGGGAATCAGCAGCGCCACGTAGGCGGCGACGGCGAAGCCACCCGTCCACTGAAGGGCGCGGCCCCACTCACCCGTCTGCGGCACCACCGGGCCGGGCAGGCCCTTCCAGGCCACGGCGGCGAAGGCGAGCGTGAGGGCATAGGTGCCCAGACACGTGGGGCACAGCGCCCCGGCGCTCGCGCTCGCGATTCCGAAGACGAGGCTGGCCGCCACACCGGCCGCGGCCGTCAGACGCAGGCCGTTGGTGGCGGGACGCACGGTGTGCCCGCTGCTGCGCCACGCCAGGAAGAGCGCCGCGAGCGCCATGGCGACGATGCCCCACACCAGGCCGAGCACGGCCACGGGCATGCCCAGCCGCTCGTGCACGGCGCTGGCGAAGGCCGAGTTCCACACCGTCTCGCAGTTGACCTTCTCGGAGATGCCGCAGCTGGTGGTACCGCCGCCGCGCAGGGTGAGGAGTTCCTTCCACTGGTAGATGGAGAGCGCCGCCTCGGCGAGAGCCAGGCCCAGTAGCGCCGCGGCACCACGGACGGGGACAGGAGGGGGCGGATTGGCCTTCTTGCTCATGCGTGCTCCGGAGGGGGGGTCATCAGGACGAGGAGGCGGGCGTTGTCGGGGCCGTCATTGGTGACGCCGTGTTCGACGCCCGCGGGTGCGAAGAGGGAGGCGCCGGGGCCATGCGAGGCCTCGTCGGTGCCAATGCGGAAGCGGCACCGCCCCTCGAGGACGAGGTACACCTTGTCCGAGGTGGCGTGCCGGTGGGGCTTCTGGCTCTGGCCGGGCGTCAGGCAGTACACGTCCAGGAAGAAGCGCTCGGACTTGAAGAGGTTGTGCTTCTGGAGCTTCTCGGCCGAGAAGCCCAGGAAGTCGGACAGGTGTTTCACATCCATCGTGGCATTCACTCCCGGCCCTCTATATAGCGACGGTCATGGAACCGCTGTCTCTGCATTTTCTTCATGAGCAGGCAGGAGCCCATTTCCTGGAGATCAACGGCCGGGAGGCCGTGGCCGACTACGGGGATGTGGAAGCCGAGTACCGGGCGGCCCGGCAGGCGGTGGCCCTCCATGATGCCACCTACCGGGAAGCGCTGCGGATAACCGGCGAGGACCGCGTGTCCTTCCTGCACGGGATGGTGACGCAGGACGTGAAGGGGCTGGCGGCCGGGGCGGCCACCTACGCGGCGATGATCACCGTGAAGGGCGCCATGGTGGGAGACGCGCGCATCCTCCGGCGCGAGGCGGACCTGCTGCTGGACGTGGAGCCCGGGATGGGCGCCAAGGTCCAGGAATTCCTGGGGAAATTCCTCATCTCCGAGGACGCCGAGCTGCTCGAGGCCACGGGCGAGCTGGGGGTGCTGCGGCTGCTCGGCCCCCGGACGGCCGAGCTGCTGGGCGCGGTGGCGGGCGGGCCCTTCGCTCCCCTGCCCTCGGACGCGACCCGGACCCTGTCCCTGGCGGGCCAGGAGGTGCTGGCGGTGGGCCGCCCCGGACAGGAGCCGGGGGTGGACCTGCTGATGCCCCGGGGAGGGCTGGAGGCGGTGTGGAAGGCGCTGGTGGCGGCGGGAGGAGCCTTCGGGCTGAAGCCGCTGGGCTGGCGGGCGCACGAGATGCTGCGGGTGGAGGCGGGGGTGCCGCGCTACGGCCAGGACATGGTGGACACCACCATTCCGCTGGAGGCGAACCTCACGAACGCCATCTCGTACAACAAGGGGTGCTACATCGGGCAGGAGGTCATCGCCCGAGCCACCTTCCGGGGGCACATGAACCGGAAGCTGTCGGGTCTGCTGCTGGGGAGCACCGAGGCGGCGCCGGGCACCGAGCTGAAGAAGGACGGCAAGAAGGTGGGTTGGGTGACGAGCGTGGTGCGCTCGCCCCTGAAGGGCCAGACGGTGGCGCTGGGCTACGTGCACCGGGACCACCTGGAGCCGGGGACGGTGCTGGCGGTGGGCGACGGCCCCGCCGAGGCCACCGTGGCGGCCCTGCCCTTCACCTGAGCCGAGACATCACCGGTTCACAGTCCCCTGACCGTGCCCCTCTCCCCTCGCCCCCCGGGAGAGGGACGGGGTGAGGGTATTGGACTCACCCGGGTTGGCTCCCGGAGTGGACCTCATTTGACTTTCAGGTTTCGCCTCTCTATACGGCAAATCTAGTTTTCTCGATTTTCCAGAATCAGGAGAGGATATGCCGCGTTCGATGCCGGGTGTTCGCTTTCTGAGGGCGCTGACCGTGGGTCTCTGCACGTGGGTGGCCACGGGGTGCGAGGCCTTCGCGGAGCAGGACAGCGGTGAGGTGGACGTAGGCGCCATCCGGTCGGGGGTGAGCGTCGCGTCCGGGACGGTGGGCGGCAAGGCGGTCTGGGCGCACTTCAGCAACCCGCCCGCGTTCGCAGGCCGGGACTACACCATCATCACGGAGTTGAGGCGGCTCATCGACTCGACGCCCGCGGGCGCCACCATCCGGGGCACCATCCACTCCATCAGCATCGACGGGGTGGCGGATTCGCTCCTCGCGGCGCAGAACCGCGGCGTCTCGGTATCCGTCGTGCTCGACGGGAAGAACGCGACCTCCACGGACCCGGCGGTGGCCACCATCAAGAAGCTCACCAACCACCGGTTCTGTACCAACTCGAGTGGGGGTGGCGGCTGCATCGGCACGAGCGCGGCCGGCAACATGCACACGAAGATGTTCACGTTCAGCCAGACCAGGGACCCCAATGGGGTGGCCCGTCCGTACGTGGTGTGGTTCGGCTCGTCGAACCTGACCTACGCGAGCGGCCCGGACGCGTTCAACAACACCGTCACCATCTACGACGCCGTGACGCTGTATGACGGCTTCAACGCCAACTTCTCGGACATGTGGAACCGCCGGCACTTCTCCGGCAATGACTACTACGACTCCGCCAGCGGCCGCGGCTACTACCTGGCCAACCCCGCGGATGGCTACGCCTCGCCCGAGGGGCTGAACCAGACGGACACCATCGTCACCCGCCTCAACGACGTCACGCCCGACGCCAACTGCCGGCTGCGCATCGGCATGTCGTTCGTCACCACCGGGCGTCCGGAGATCCTCGCGCAGGTGAAGCGCTACCGGGCCGGCGGCTGCGCCGTGTGGATGGTGGTGGGCGGGGACTCCACGGATGGCATCAGCATGCCGCAGTCCGTCTACAACGAGCTGCTCGACGCGGGCGTCAACATCCGCCGCAAGGACAAGGTCCACGACAAGTTCTTCCTCGTCTACGGCAAGTACGGCACCAGCTACGGCTACCGGGTCTACTCCGGCTCGCAGAACTGGTCCCAGGACGCGCTCAACGAGAACGAGGAGATGTTCGTGAAGATGGCGCCCGAAACCGGCACCGTGCATCCGCTCTACAACGGGTTCTACAACCACTTCAACGACGCCTATAACAACGGCGTCACATGCTCCAAGGCCAACTACCCCTGCCGGTAGCCGCCCGTCCGTGCCGACAAGACCCGGGTGGATTCACGCGCCATTCATTGGCGCGGTCCACTCCTGTGGGGGCACACTGGCCCGTGCCGGGGCCGCTCCAGGCCTCGCGATGAGAAGCCTCTGGAGAAGGAACCATGCCCACACGCCCCAATATCTTGTTGATCACCTGCGATCAGTACCGCTTCCCGCGCTTCTCCTACGGCCCCGATGGCGGCTTCCCCGAGCCGCTCAAGCAGATCCTCGGCTTCCATGGTGAGGTGGACGAGAACAATCCCTACGCGAAGTTCTTCCCCGGCCTGCTGCGGCTGCGAAAGAACGCGGTCGTCCTGCGCAATCACACCATCGCCGCCAGCGCGTGCACGCCGAGCCGCGCCGTCATCTACACGGGCCAGTACGGCACACGCACGGGCGTCACGCAGACGGATGGCCTGTTCAAGAACGGTGATTCCTCGAACTTCCCCTGGCTGGACGCCGATGGCATTCCGACGCTCGGCACCTGGATGCGGGAGGCCGGCTACAGCACGCACTATTTCGGCAAGTGGCACGTGAGCAATCCGCCGGAGCACTCGCTCCAGCGCTACGGCTTCGATGACTGGGAGATGTCCTACCCCGAGCCCCACGGCTCGCAGCCCAACAACCTCGGCATCTACCGCGACGAGGGCTTCACGGACTCGGCCTGCGCCTTCATCCGGCGCAAGGGCCTGGCGCTCAACTACAACCGCGCCTATGCCTCGGACCAGGCCAGGGATCCCAACTCGACCGGTCCCGATACCCAGGACATCAAGCCCTGGTTCGCGGTCGCCTCCTTCACCAACCCGCATGACATCGCGACCTATCCCGGAGTGATTGCCCAGGCCCTGCCAGCCGACAAGCCGGCGGAGCCCATCACCCTGCCCAATGGGAAGACGCTTCCCGTCCCCACCACGCAGTCCCTGTTCGGACCGCTCACCGTGCCGGCCCAGGGAGACGTCACGCCGCCCCCCATCGCGGGCACCATGCGGATCCCCCTCAACCCCCTGGGCTTCCCCAAGGACCGTGCCCGGGCCTCTCCCACGCAGAACGAGTCGCTGGCCGACAAGCCGGCCTGCCAGCACGACTACGCCTACAAGATGGGCCTGGCGCTGTCCGCGAAGGCCGGCTTCAACGTCGCCAGCGCCGTGCCCACGGCCAATCCCGAGCAGGCCCTGGAGCTCGCCGTCTCCCTGGCCCTGCGCAACTGCATCCCCTTCCAGCTCACGGACAAGCCCGACGAGGGCTGCCTGCTCTTCCTCCAGCTCTATGCCTGGCTGCACTCGGTCGTGGATGCGCACATCGACGCGGTGCTCACCGCCCTGGAGGAGTCCGGCCAGGCCGACAACACCCTCGTCATCTTCCTCACCGACCACGGCGAGTACGGCGCCGCCCACGGCATGATGCTCGAGAAGTGGCACACCGCCTATCAGGAGGCGCTGCATGTCCCCGTGGTGGTGAACTACCGGCCCTGGGTGAGGAATCAGCTGGAGCAGCACGGCAAGGAGCCGGCCAACCCCGGCACGCCGCCTCCCGGGCAGGTGCTGCGCCAGGTGGACGCCCTCACCAGCCACATCGACATCCTGCCGACCATCCTCGGCCTGGCCGGCGTTGGCCCCGAGCAACGTGAGAAGATCAGCCGCACGCTCGCCGAGCGCCGGCCCGTGCCCCCGCTGCCGGGAATCGATCTGTCACCGCTCATCCGGGGCGAGTGGGCGCCACACGTCGTGAAGCATCCGGACGGCAGCCCGCGCGAGGGCGTCCTCTTCATCACCGACGATGAGATCACCGCGCCCCTGCCCCCCTCGCGCACGTTGCAGGAGGCCCACTCGTACAAGGAGTTCGAGGTCTACAAGGCCACCGTGGAGGCCGTGCGCACGGGCAAGCACGGCAAACAGCCGGTGGAGCTCGCTCCGGGCTCCGTCCGGCAACCCAATCACGTGCGGTGCGTCCGCACGATGGACTACAAGCTCGCGCGCTACTTCGATCCTTCTGGCAAGGCCGCACAGGAGTGGGAGCTGTACGACCTCTCGAAGGATCCCAACGAGACGACCAATCTGGTCCAGGTCGCCGTCACGCCCCCCACGGCCCGGACGGATCTGCCCTCCTGGACGAATCAGAACACCGTCCAGGCCACGGCCGATCAGTTGGCGAGCCTCCTGGCGAAGCTCGAGAAGCGGGACCTCTAGGAGGCGGGAAGGCTCAGGCGCGCCCTTCTGACTTCTGCTGACGCTCGATGCTCTCGAACAGGGCTCGGAAGTTGCCACCACCGAAGCCCTGGTCTCCCTTGCGCTGGATGATCTCGTAGAAGAACGGACCCGCGCCCGGATCCTTGTAGAGCGACGCCGCGTCCTTCATGAAGATCTGCAGCAGGTAGCTGTGCTCCCCCGCGCCGTCCACGAGCACCTCCAGGTCGCGCAGCACCTGGATGTCCTCGTCGATCTTCTTGATGCCCAGGTCCTGGATGCGCTGGGGCAGCGCGTCGTAGTACGTGCCCGGGGTGGGCATGAAGGAGATGCCCGCCTTCTCGCGCATCTGCTTCACCGAGGTGAGGATGTCCTTCACCACCAGCGCCAGGTGCTGCACGCCGTCACCCCGGTGGTCCTCGTTGAAGATGTTGATCTGCGAGGCCTTGAAGAAGGGCCGCAACGGCTCGTTGTTGGCGAACTTCACCCGGCTCACGGGATCCCACACCACCTCGGAGCGCAACCCCGAGCCGTGCGCGCGCTTCTGCTGCGCGGCCACGTCGTCGGTGTGGAACTGAATCTCCCAGAACTTCTCGAAGCCCATCACGTGCTCCATCCACAGGAGCATGGGCTTCATCGTCTGGAAGTTGGACGTGATGTGGTCGATGTGCGTGAAGCCGTAGCGGTTGTTGCCGCCGCGCGGCTTGTCGTGCTGCACGAAGCCCGGGTAGAGCGCCTTGTACCCATCCCGCTGGATGAAGCGGAACGTGGTGTCACCGAACGGCGTGGTGATGGAGAACTGCGCCAGCTTGCCGCCCTTGTCGTCCGTGTGGCGCTGGATGTCCGTGATGAAGGTGGCCCCGCGCTGCTCCAGCAGGCGGTACGTCTTGTCGATGTCCTCCACCTGGTAGTTGAGCGTGCCCACCCCATCCGGGTGCTTGCGCAGGAAGCGCCACGCACGGCCGCCCTCGCCCACCGGCTGGCTCACCACCAGCACCACGTTGCCCGCCTGGAAGACGGCCGACTTCTGCCGCCCCTCCTTCTCCAGCTGTGGCGAGGAAACGCCCTGCTCGGCGAAGTCCAGCCCGTCCACGTAGAAGCGTCGGCTGCGCTCCAGGTCGTGCACGTACCAGTGGACGCTCTCCAATCCCTTGATGCCCAGCGACTCGAGCTTCGCCATTCGTCGACTCCTTCAATTCAAGCCGGCACCGCGTCGGGCTGCCGGTCCGCATGTGCCGCCTGGAAGGCGGGAAGGCTGGCGCACGCCGCTTCGATACGGGTGAGCAGCGGGTACGGCTGCAGGTCTACTCCGAAACGCCGGGCTCCGTAGAGTTGGGGCACCAGCAAGACGTCCGCGAACGACACTGTGTCACCCAGGCAGTACGTCCCCGCCGTCTCCTGCGCGACCTCCTGGAAGGCCGCCAGGCCCCGGTCTATCCAATACGCGCACCACGCCTTGTCGTCCCCCTTCAGCTCACCCTTGATGCGCTGCAGCACGGACAGGTTCTGCAGCGGTTGGATTCCCGAGTTCACCATCTCCGACAACATCCGGCAGCGGGCCCGGAGAAAGGGCTCGGCCGGCAGCAGGGCGGGCGTGGGGTGGCGCTCCTCCAGGTACTCGAGGATGGCCATGGACTGGGCCAGGCGGTGCACCCTGCCGCCCTCGGTCACCTCCAGCGTGGGCACGGTGCGCATGGGGTTGATGGCACGGTAGGCGTCGGAGTTCTGCTGGCCTCCGTCCTTCACCAGGTGCACGGGCACGTACTCGTACGGCAGGCCCTTGAGGTTGAGCGCGATGCGCACGCGCCAGGAACAAGAGGAGCGCCAGTAGCTGTAGAGCTTCATGGTTTCACCACCTTCTGGAGGAAGTGCCTGGAAGACATGCGCGTCATGCCAAAGGCCCCTACTCCGAGTAAAGGTTGGCCAATTGTCCACTACCCGGAGTCGCGATTTCTCGACCCGGCGTGGACTCCCGGTAAGCTGTCACCCCAGCCATGCCCTCGAACAAGACCGAGCTCGCTGCCCGCATCGCCCTGACCAAGCCCCCGGACTCCGTGCGGGGCATCTTCTTCCGGGTGGTCTTCGAGCTCATCGAACGCAAGGGAGGCCCCCAGGCGCTGCGCCAGGTGCGCACCGGCGCCCTGGCCAAGGACATCGCGGACCTGCGGACCTATCCCGCCTCGGACTACCTCACCATGCTCTACAGCGCGGCGGACGCGCTCGAGTGGAAGCTGGGCAACGAGAACCAGGTCTTCAACGCCTGCGGCCGCGCCTGCGTGCAGAACTTCTCCACCGGCCCGGGCCAGGTCGTCTTCGGCATCCTCGGCAAGGGGGACCCGCAGCGGCTCTTCGCCCAGACGCGCGTGGCCTTCAGCACCGTGGTGACGTACGGCAAGCGCGAGCACCGCCCCGCCGGCTCCAAGGGCTGCATCCTCTCCTACTGCGGCGACATGCAGCCCGCCGCCTACCACGTGGGCATCTTCGAGGGCGCGCTGGAGGCCCTCGGCTTCAAGGGCACCGTGAGGGCCAACGTGCTCGGCCTGGACTCGGTGGACTTCGAAATCACCTGGGAGTGAGGCTCACTCCAGGCAGGTGAGCGTCAGCTCCATCACGCCCACCAGGCGCTCGCCCACCGAGGCCCAGCAGTAGAAGCGGTAGTCGCGGCCCTCCACCCCGTGGAGGTGGGAACCGAACGTCACCGACTCACCGGCGTAGGCCAGGCTGTCGGCGCGCACCTCGCCCTGCTTCACCAGGTAGCGCACGGCCGGGTTGCCCACCAGCTCGCGCAGCAGCGAGCCCGCCAGCCCGGACAGGCCGCTCATCACCACCGCCACCGGCAGCACCGGGTGCAGGGCGAAGTGGCCCTTGCACAGCTCCGCGCTCACCGGGCCCAGCGTGGCCTTCAGGCACTCCCCGTCCCGCACGTAGCCGTGGAGCGGCGGCGGCTGGCGGTGGGGGTTCGTCCTCATCGCGGCGAAGTCGCCGGACGAGCAGCGGGGCCCGCGCTCGGCCCGGGGCTCGCGGCGCATCTCCTGGCGCGCCCCCTGGAAGAGGCGCAGGAAGGCCGCCGCGGACAGCACGTTGTAGTCCACCTCCAGCGAGAAGAGCTCCTGGCCCCGCGCGTCCATCAGCCGCGTCTGGGCCGTGGCGGTGCGCTTCTCCCGGAACTCCGCCTTCGCCGTGCCCACCAGCAGCTCGGTGGCCCGGGGCAGCGGGTCCGCGTGCAGCCGCTCCAACCGCGCGCGCCGCGCCAGGTAGTAGTGCTGCCCCTCCTTGGGGTTCACCAGCGCCGACGCACACGAGCCGAGGATGGCCAGATGCCGCCCCACCTCCGCCGCGTTGATGGGCGAGGCCTCGCCCCCCGTCTCCTGCTCCACCGGCACCCGCGCCGTCAGCTCGCCCTTGCCCACCGCCCGCACCTCGCTCAGCGCGTAGTACGGATCCCTCACGCAGATGCGCGAGAACAGCTCCTGCCGGTTCAGCTCCTCGGGGAGCCGTGACGTCTCCGGCGCGAAGTGCATCGGCTCTTCCCACAGGGTGGCCAGCGCGGGCGTGGCCAGCGCGGCGATGGCGGGAGAGGACCGTGAGGGCCGTGGGGGGACGGCCAGAGATGAATGCAGTGCGTTACCCATGCTTCTTCCCTCGTGTTGGAGCCTCGGGGGGGTGGGTGCACTCTAACCCATGCCCCTGCACCCAGGTAGGGAAAAAATTTGCCGTGAGCCCAAACCTCGTCATGGCCCGGACAGGCGGGCCGGGAAAGCTGATGGGTAGTGAGAGCTTTCCCGGCCTGGTGTCAACTGCCGAACATCACGGCAGGGAGATGCCGAGGCTCACGCGGATGCCGAAGTTGCACGAGTCGGTGTTGCCGGACGTGTCCGTGGCGGTGCACGTGACGTTCGTCAGGCCCAGCAAGAAGAGCGAGCCGGGGGGCCGCGAGCAGGTGACGGTCACCGGGCCGCAGTTGTCCTGGGCCGAGACGGCGTAGCGCACGGCGACCCCGATGCTGCCGAGACTCAACCGGGCATCCACCGACAGGGGGCAGGAGATGGTGGGCTTCGCCGAGTCCACCACGGTGACGATGCCCACGCACTGCGCGCTCGCCTCGCCGTCCGAGGCCGTCAGGGTGACGGCGTGGCTGCCCGGACCGAAGGACGCATCCGGAGACTGGGAGATGGAGAGCGGCGCCGGCCCGTTGTCCGGATCATGGCTGCCGTTGTCCACGCTGGCGCTGCCCCGGCACGAGGCATTGGCGGGCACGGTGACGTCACGGCAGATGGCCACCGGCGGCAGGTTGCCCGGAGGCGGCGCCTCGCAGGTGAAGTCCACCGAGGCGGAGGCGGCGTTGTTGTCCTCGCGGCACTCGGTGTCGCGGCCCGTGCCCGTGCCGTCGTCATCCACGCGGACGAAGAGCTCGGAGGTGCCGGAGCTGGGGGAGATCACGGAGGTGGTGACGAGGACATCCGCGCCCGCGGGCACCGCCTCGGCGAGCCGGGCCACGGTGAGCAGCGTGCCACCGGAGGCCGGGTTCCCCGAGTAGAAGGCCACCTTCAGGCCCGCCGCCGCCACCGCCTGGCCCTGGTTGCGCACGCGAGCGGAGAGGCCGAGCGAGCCCTCGCCATCACACGTGGCGGACACATCGGACACGGAGAGGTCCGAGGCGGAGAAGGGGCCGGGGCCGTCGCCGAAGTAGCCGGCCACGTTGGCGTGGAAGGTGTTGAGCTTGGAGTTCAACCAGTTGCTCGCCGGGCGCGCCGGGATGGAGCCGTCGTCGTTGACGTTCGTCACCGAGTAGGCGTGCTGGTTCCAGATGCGCCGAGTGCCGGCCCAGTCCTCCTCCCGGTCGTGGAACACGCGCACGCCGTGGGTGCCGCCCGGAGACGCATGGTTGTTGGAGACCACCACCAGCTCCGCCGCATGGTCCCCATCCACGTCCGCGATGACGGGGTTCTCGTGCGTGGTGCTCGAGGTGTTGGGGATCTCCCAGCGCACCGCGCCGGTGGCACCGTCGTAGATGCGCAGCGTCAGCTCGTCGGCGAAGACGACCTCGAGCTTGCCGTCGCCCTCGAAGTCGAAGGAGGTGGAGCCGGTACGGCCGGAGCTGTAGTCCTGGATGGGGCTGGACCACTTCACGGTGCCGTCCGCCGCGAAGACGGAGTACGCCCACTCGCCGGGCAGGCCGATCTCCAGCTGGCCGTCCCCGTCGAAGTCCGCGATGTTGGGCGAGCCGCCATGGCCACCGGCGGGGACGTCCACGCTCCACAAGAGCGAGCAGTCGTCATCGAGCAGGCTCACCTTGCCGTGGCCCGCCACCACCACCTCACCCGCCGCGTCCTCGTCGAAGTTGGCCACGCCCGCGAAACCGTGGGGAATCTCCGTGTTGGCGCACTTGAGCGTGCCATCGGCGCGGTAGATGGCCCGGTCGTTGATGACCTCCTGCGTGCCGTCCTGGTCGATGTCCGCCGCGAAGGAGACAGGGCCCGTGTACTGCGCGCCGCCCATGCCATCCGAGCCCACCCACTTCAGGGCGCCGGTGTGGCTGTAGACGCGGTTGCCGTCGAGGATCTCCACGGTGCCGTCGCCGTCCAGGTCCGCCAGCGAGGGACCGCCCCACTCGTTGTAGTCGTACGCGTCCTCGGCCGAGCGGAACTTGAAGGTGCCATCGTTCTCGAAGCAGACGATGCCGCGGCCGTTCTCGGGGATGCCGCAGATCTCCACCAGGCCATCGCCATCGAGGTCACCGGCGGCGATGCTCGCGGCGGGCTTCACCCGGGCATACGGGTCCGTGACGGCCCACAGATCTCGCCCGTCATCTCCACTGACGGCCCGGAGCACCCCGTTCCCGCTGTAGTTGGCCCCCGAGAAGGTGCTGAAGACGATGTCCGGGATACGGTCCCCGTTCACGTCCACCACCACCGGCGTCATCATCACCTGATTGTGCTCGGGCAGCACCTCACTGCCCGTCCACGCCCACTGCAGCTCCGGCGCGAAGTCTCCCGTGGGAGGCGGCCGCACCTCGCAGCGCTCCGAGAGGTTGTCCTCGCTCCGCGTCTTCGGCTCGTCCTTCACGTCCGTGGTGCCGCACGCCCCCGCCCCGGACAGCACTCCCAGCGCGATGAACAGCCGTCCACACCACGGCCCCGTTCTACCCACACGGCCCTGCCTGCCGCCTCGCGTCTTCATATGGCGTCTTCCTCCACTCGAGACTCACAGCCCCCATGCCGTTGGGGGCTCCTGAGTTGGAATTGAGGGGAGGACCCGGAAATGGATCTTTTCCCAGGCGATGAGAGGGCCGTCACCGCGTATTCACATCCAAAATATTTCGTCACACCCGCGTAAAGAACAGGTCACGGACTCCCTTCAGGGTGCCCACTCGAAGCACCACGCCCCCCTTCGAGAGGACCCTTATGAAGAGAAGTCCGCGACTTGGAGCACTCGCCACGCTCGCCCTCACCTTCGCGGCCGCCTGTGGCGGCATCGAACGGCCCGAGGGCTGGAGCGAGGAGTCCCACGGGAAGGATGCCCCTCCCGCCTACGACATCGTTTTCGCCCAGGGAAAGGTGAACCGGATCGACGTCGTCATCACGCCGGAGGACTGGCAGACGATGCAGGACGACATGACCGGCATGCTGGGGGCGTTCGGCTCCGGTGGCGGCATGCCCGGAGGTGGAGGTGGAGGTGGCATGCCCGGTGGCGGCGGCCTTCCCCCCGAGCTCGTGCAGGCATGCCAGGACAAGGCGGAGGGAGACGCCTGCACGGCGACCCTCAACGGCAGCACCTTCACCAGCACCTGCGGCAAGTCTCCGGATGGCGCCCAACTGCTGTGCCGGCCCACGAGAGCACCCGGCGGTGGTGGCGATCCAGGGGGCGGCGGTGCCCCGGGCGGCGGTGGCGCGCCAGGTGGCGGCGGTGGCGGGGACATCATCCCCAACACGCCGGTGTACGTGCCCTCCACGGTGCACTTCAACGGGAAGACCTGGAACTACGTGGGCATTCGCATGAAGGGCAACTCGTCGCTGTCGCAGACGTGGCGCAGCGGCGTGGGCAAGCTGCCCTTCCGGCTCAACTTCGACGAGTTCGAGGACCAGCACCCGGAGATCGACGACCAGCGCTTCTACGGCTTCGACAAGCTGTCGTTCGGCAACGGCGCGGCCGACACGTCGCTGCTGCGCGACAAGGTGTCCACGGACATCTTCCGCGAGCTCGGCGTGCCGGCCGGACACACCGCCTTCGTCGCCCTGTACGTGGACCACGGCAACGGGCCCCAGTACTTCGGCCTCTACACCCTCAACGAGGACCCGGATGAGCCGCTGCTCGACCGGAGCTTCGGCGGCCACAAGGGAGCGCTCTACGAGGCGGATGGCGTGGGCGCCCGGTGGCAGGCCTTCGACCAGGAGTCCTTCGACATCCAGTCCAACGAGGAGCAGGGCTGGACGGCCGTGGAGGAGGCCATCGCCGCGCTCAACTCGGACCGCACGGACGCGGCGGCCTGGCGTGCGCGCCTGGAGGCGAAGCTGGACGTGGAGGGCTTCCTCCAGTGGCTCGCCGTCAACACGGCGCTGCAGAACTGGGACGCCTACGGCGCCATGGCGCACAACTACTACCTCTATTCCAACCCGGACGATGGCGGGCGTCTGCACTGGATTACCTGGGACCACGACCGGGCCATGGGTGACGGCATGGGGCGGCCGTCGTCGCTGACGCAGGACACGGTGGACGCGACCTGGCCGCTCATCCGCTTCCTGATGGATGACCCCACCTACGCGGAAATCTACAAGCGCTACGCGCTGGACGCGGCGCGGGGCCCGCTGTCCCCGGAATCGCTGCAGGCCCGGCTGCGCGAGGCGCATGAGCTCATCGCCCCATACGTGGTGGGCGAGAACGCGGAGCAGGCGGGCTACACCTTCATCAGTGGCCCCCAGGCCTTCGAGGACTCGCTCAGTGGCACCAACGGCCTGCTGAACTTCGCGGCGAAGCGTCAGGCCGAGGTCGAAGCCGCGTTCGGAACGGCCCCATGAACGCCCCGGCCCGGACGAGCCCTTCCCCCATGTCCACCCCCGCGCCAGAGCTGGACCACGAGCGGCGTTTCCAGCCCTCGCGCGAGGCCCTGGAGAACTTCCTCCGGGACACCCGGCAGTGGACCAACCCCTGCGTGTACGACGCCAGTCTTCCGTTCTCCTTCACGCGGACGACGTACTTCGACACCGAGGGGCTGGACTTCCTGGGCTCGTGCCGGGCCGGACGCCCCCAACGCCTGCGGCTGCGGGAGTACGCGGGGACGGTGAACCTCGCGTGCCCTCCCGTGCTGACGGGAACGCGCTACCTGGAGATGAAGACGAGCTCCGGGCAGCGGCGCACCAAGATTCGCGCCTCGCTCTCCGCGGACGAAGCGGCGGCGTTGCTCTCGGGCAGGCCCCTGCCCGGGGAGAGCGCGGCGGCCACCCTGCTGCGGCAGGCCGCGTCTTCGCCCGTGAGGCCGTGGGTGACAGCGTGGTACCGGCGCAACACGTACGCCAACCCGGATGCCAGCGTCCGCATCACCGTGGACGAGGAGCTGCTCTTCGCCCTCCCGCCGGAGCAGAGCGCTGCGGGCGAACCGGCCGCTCCGCCCCGGCTGCTCCACCGCGCCCCCGCCACGCTGCTGGAGGTGAAGTGGCAGGGGGACTTCCCGCCCTGGCTGGAGTGGCTGCTCTGGAAGCTGGAGCCCTTCGAGACCCGCGGCTCGAAGTTCGAACACGGCATGCGCGCGCGTCTCGCCGGCACGCCGTCCACGCAATGACTTTCAAGGACCCCCCCGCCGTGCACAGCCCCCGCATCCTGGCCCTCGCCGTGCTGCTCCTCGTGTCCTCCGCCCGGGCACAGGAGCAGGACACCGAACCTCCCGCCGCCCCGGAGGCCCCCAAGGCCCCGGACACCGTCCCCCAGACGCCCACGCCCCCCGCGGGGGAGAGCGAGGGGAGCCTGAAGCTGCCCTCCGCGTTCGGTACGGTGGCCGTGGGAGGCCGCTTCTCCATCCGCGAGGCTGTGGACGCCAAGGGGGCGGATGCCTGGGCCGGCAAGCTGTCCATTCCCGCCGCGCGCCTCGAGGTCACCTACGCCTGGAAGAAGACCCTGCGGGCCGTGGTCGAGTTCGACATCGCCGATGGGCTGAGCGGACTGAAGGACGCCTATGCCTGGCTGAACATCTCCGGCGGTTTCGCGATACGGGCCGGCCAGTTCAAGGTGCCGCTGTCGCTCGTGGAGCTGGAGTCCACGACGCGGCTCCCCCTGGTGCGCCGGGGCCTGCTGCGCGATGTGCTCAATGACGGGCTGGGGCAGACCGGCCGCAGCCTGGGCGCGCAGCTCGAGTGGAAGTGCACGGGCTGCACGCGGGCCCTCAAGCTGCGCGCCGGCGTGTGGCAGTTGGGCGAGGACGAGAAGGTCGCCGTGCAGAACGGGCTGGGCCTCACGCCTGGCTTCCGGGGAACGTGGGAGGTGTTGGACTCGCTGGAGCTGGGAGCGTCCGCCCTGGGCAGCTCCTCGTCCCAGTGGACGGCCGGCTTCGACGCGAGGCACGCACTGCCCCTCGGCCCGACCGAGCTGCGCACCTGGGCCGAGGTGCTCGTGGGGCGCACCACCCAGCTCGTGGGCAGCGACGGGCCGCTGCTCATGGGGCGGGCACTGACGGCCTGGCGCATCGGCGGGAGCAAGAAGGGCGGGCTCTACGTCGAACCCTTCGTGATGGTCTCCGCGCTCGACCCCCACCTCCAGCTCCAGGACGACCGGCTCTGGGAGCTGGGGGGTGGACTCAACTTCGGACAGAGGAACCGCTGGCGGTTTCAGGCCCAGGTGGAGAGCCGCCGGGCCGAGGCCTCCGTGCCGGCCGCGGTCAAGTCCCTCGACAACAGCCTCGCCGAGCGGCGCGCGGTGATGTTGCAGATGGAGGTCAGCTTCTGATGTTGATTGTCTTCGAAGGAATCGATGGCTCCGGCAAGACGACGCTGTCCAACCGCGTGGCGCGCGAGCTGCGCCGGGCGGGGCTGAGCGTGCGGCACGTGCGCGAGGACGGCAAGCTGGCCTCCCCCGTGTCCGAGGGCTTGCGGCTCTTCACCAAGAACCCGCGCAACCTCGCGCTCACCCCCATGGCGGAGCTGCTGCTGTACGCCGCCCGCGAGACGCAACTGCTGGAGGAGGTGACACGCCCCGCGCTCGCCGAGTACGAGATCGTCATCGCGGATCGCTTCCTCTACACCGCCGAGGTGCTCGCGCGGTGGGGACGCGGGCTGCCGGAGCACGAGGTGCGGCCCATCCTGGATGCCTGCGCGAGGGGCCTGCAACCGGACCGCGTCTTCCTCATCGACGTGGACCCGGCCATTGCCCGCGCCCGCCGCCGCATCTCCAAGCTGCTGGCACCGCCCCAGGGCACCTCGTCCCGGAAGGGACTGGCGGGAGTGGGCATGCAGGCGCGGCTGCGCGCGGGCTACCGGGCCCTCGCGGCGGAGGCGCCGGAGCGGTGGAGCCTCGTGGAGAACGCGGACGTGCCGCTCGACACGATGGTGGGCCTGCTGGTGCAGGAGGTGCTGCGGCTCGTGAAGGGCGACGTTCCCTCCTCCAACCCCGTGCGCGCCCGTCCGGCGCCGCCCCTCCGCTCGCTGGCCGAGGTCCGGGGACGCTTCCTCGCGCGTCTGGATGGCTGGATGCAGGAGGAGCCGCAACTGGCCGCGTGGTTCCTCGCGGGCCTGGAGGGTCCGGACATCGACGAGCGCCGGAGCCAGCTGGCTGGAAAGCACCCCGAAGTCATCGCCTATGGCCTGTCCGGGCTCACGGACGCGAACGCATGGGAGCTGCGGCGGCAACTGGAGGAGGCGGCACCGGTGCAGGTGCTCGGCTCGCTGAAGGAGCTGGCCGCGGATGTGCCCGAGGCCTGGGCGCTGCGCGAGCGCTGGGAGACGCGCAAGCAGGAGGCCGTGGCGGAATCGCTCGACGGGCTCGACTCGGAGCGGGCCTGGGCGATGCGCGAGCGCATCTACTTCTCCGCCGCGGAGCAGGTGGTGGGCTCGCTCGCGGGGCTCGGCGGTGAGCGGGCCTGGCGGGAGCGGAGCCGGTGGCTCTCGGACATGGGAGGCGAGGCGGCACTCGGACTGGAGCGGGTGGCGCGCATCGCCTGCCGCTCCATCCGGGGCGTGGATGACGAGCGGGCCTGGGAGTGGCGCGAGCGCGCCTTCGAGGTGGCTCCGGACGCGGTGCTCCGCACCCTGGACGGGCTCGACAGCGAACGGGCCTGGGAGATGCGCGAGCGGCACGTGGCGCGTGCCCCGCGGGCGGTGCTCGGCACCCTGGAGGGCCTGGATGTTCCTCGCGCCTGGGCCCTGCGCGAGTCCTTCGGCGTGCAGTGCGAGGAAGCGCTGGACTCCTTCGTGGGCATGGAAGGCGCCACGGCGTGGAAGCTGCGCACGGCGCTGGCGGACACCTGGCCCGCGGCCACGGTGAAGAACCTCGGACCGCTGGCCTTCACCTCCCGGGGGCGGGCGCTCATCGAGCGGCTGTTGGAGAGCCACCCCCATGACTTCGCCCTGCTGCGCCAGGCCGTCCGCGCCACGCGGGACACCACCACCCAGGAGCTTCGCGATGCCTCCGCCTGATGCCCTGACACAAGCCTCCTCCGTCAGCCCCCACATCCTGCCCACCCTCGAGGTCCTGCTACGCTTCAGCCTCGCCCTCGTGCTCGGCTCGCTCCTGGCCTACCGGCCCTGGCGCAGGTGGATGCCCAATGTCCCGGGCCCCATCCTCTCCACCGCCCACACCCAGTTGCTCATCGCCGTGGCTGGCGCGGTGATGACGACCGTCATCGGCGACAGCATGTCGCGCGCCTTCGGCCTGGTGGGCCTGGGTGGCTTCATCCGCTTCCGCTCGGGTATCAAGGACCCGCGCGACGCGGCCGTCATGTTCGTGCTGATTGGCGTGGGCATGGCGTGCGGACTGGGCGCCTTCCAGATCGCCCTGGTCGCGACGTTCTTCCTCGGCGCCGTGCTGATGATCCTGGACACGACGGCCAGGAACGACACGCAGTGGGTGAAGCTGTCCCTGGACCTGGAGGACGTGAGCGCGGCGCTGCCGCCCCTCCGGGCCCTGCATCCGGGCGCACGTGTCGTCACCCTGGAACAAGCGCCCTCGGCGTTGTCGGGCACGGCGGTCGTGGAGATCGCCATGCCCCAGCGGATGGACGGCTTCGAGCTGCTCCAGGCCGTGCGCGGCGCGCTGCCGGGAGTCCGGAGCGCGTCCATCGATCCGGGTTGAGCATCCACCCCGACACCCCACCCTCAGGAGATCCGTATGCTCGAGAAGCTGATGCCCAGGTCCGACGAGTTCTTCGACGACTTCGACGCCCAGTGCGCCGTGACCGTGGAGGGAGCCCGGATATTGCACACGCTGCTGAGCGATTACCGGGACGTGGCCAACCGGGTCCAGGCGCTCAAGGAGGTGGAGCACAAGGGCGACTCCGTGACGTCCGTGGCCTTCAAACGCCTGCACCAGCAGTTCATCACGCCCTTCGACAGGACGCAGATCCACTCCCTGCTGTCGCGCATCGACGACGTACTGGACTTCACCCACGCGGCGGCGGCCCGGCTGCACTCCTACGAAATCCAGAGCAGCCTGCCAGAAGCCACCGAGCTGGCGCGAGTGCTGGTGGTGTGCACGGAGAAGGTCCGCGAGGTGGTGGGGCTGCTGCGGCACATCAAGCAGCCGGATCGGATTCTCGCCGGCTGCAGGGCCATCAAGCAGTTGGAGACGCAGGCGGACGAACTGCTGCGCGCCGGCAAGGGCAAGCTCTTCAAGAGTGGCGTGGACCACCTCACCATCATCAAGTGGAAGGAGATCTACGACCTCATCGAGACCGCCACCGGCAAGTGCCTTGATGTCGCCAGCGTCATCGAGGGCGTGGTCCTGGAGCACTCCTGAACGTCACTTCTTCCCGGGCAACCGCAACCAGACGCCCCGGAAGCGCTTCTTCGCCGCCTCCGGGAGCCGCTTGCACTCGACGCCGTCGATCAGGCTGCTCCCGTCATCGCTGAGGACGAGGATCTCCTCCTTGTCCTCGAACGTGACGAAGGCCTCGGGGTTGAGGCCGGTGAAGTCGGCGCCCTCCACCGCCTTGGGCTCTCCGGCCCCGCCATCCCAGGTGAAGAGGCGCGAGCCTCCTTGCCCGGAGATGGGGCCTCCGATGAAGAGGTACTGTCCCCGCCACCAGGAGATGGCGCGAATCCCCAGCCCTCCGAGGTCCAGCAGCCGCGCGGGCCCCAGACGCGCCTTCTTTCCCTGGAGCAGCTCCGTGGGATTCAAGAGCACGACGGTGAGTGCCTTGCCCTGGGGAAGCGGATTGCGGAAGCCGATCAGGATGGACTTCCCATCCTCCATCGCCGTCATGCCCTCGATGTTGAGGCCGCCCTCCTCCTTCGGAGCACGCGTGGCGGCCGGGCCGAGGCCGAACGCTTCGAGCTGAGGCGCCGCGAGCAGATCATCGAGCAGCCGCGCGTAGGGCTTGCCCTCGAGCCGGGGCGTCCCATCCTCCAGGGTGCGCGTCGCGAAGAAGCGGAAGCGGTTGGGGTCCACCTTCCCGGAGCTCTTGCGCCCATGGGAGGTCAGCCAGAAGGAGAGTGGCGGTATCTCCGTCGCGGCCTCGATGTCCGTCTCGGGGGCCCGCTTCTTCCCGGAGGGGAGCTCCAGCGCCGGCGACAGGTCGAAGGTCTTGACCGGGCCGCCTCCGCTCTTGCCGTCATAGACGCGGATGACGTTGTCCTCGTCATCCGCGACGGTGAACATCCACTGGCCCTGAACCACGGCGCCCGACGCGTCGCACGCGCCCTCGAAGGTCACGGACTTCATGACCGGGGCCGGAGCCGGGGCCTGAGCCGAAGCGCCCAGGAGGGCGGTCATGACAAAGGCGGTCTTGAACATGCCGCGAATCATAAGCAACCGGGCCAGGGCCCGTGCCCGCCATGTCCGCTCGGAAATATTTCGTCATCCATCCGAAGCGCGCGGTTAATAAGCGTTGTGCATCTTCCAGGATGCGACCCGGGAGCAACCGTCCAGCCGTATCAGACCCCCTCCAAGTGCTCCCGGGTCGTATCTTCTATCGCTGAGCCCCTTGGGGGCGGACGGCGCAGCGGGAGGAGAGAGACGCGTATGGACTCGACGACACACTCCACCACGGACGAAGGAACCATCCAGGTATTGCTGGTGGAGGACGACGAGCGCCTGGCCCGGCTCACCAGCCGCTACCTCCAGGAGCACGGCATCATCGTCACCGTCGCCCGCACCGGGCCTGAGGGACTGACGGAGGCAGCCCGCCACAACTACGACGTCCTGCTGTTGGATCTGATGCTCCCGGGGCGGGATGGGATGGAGGTGTGCCGCGAGCTGCGCACGCGCAGTGATGTCCCCATCATCATGTTGACGGCGCGCGGCGAGGAGGCCGACCGGGTGCTCGGCCTGGAGTCGGGCGCGGACGACTACCTGGCCAAGCCCTACTCCTCGCGCGAGCTGCTCGCGCGCATCCGCGCCCAGGTGCGCCGGGCCCGCGGGCGTGCCGGACCCTCCTCCCAGCCCATCCAGGCGGGCAAGCTGTCGCTGGATCCCCGCAGCCTCAGCGCGACGCTGGATGGCAAGGTGCTGCCGCTGACCTCGTATGAGTTCACGCTGCTGCGCGCGCTGGCCGAGCGCGCCGGCCGGGTGCTCAGCCGCGAGCAGCTCCTGGACCTGGTGAAGGGCAACGCGGACGAGGTGTTCGACCGCTCCGTGGACGTGCACATCTTCCGCATCCGCCAGAAGATCGAAGAGGACCCGCGCAACCCGAAGTTGCTCAAGACGGTGCGAGGCGCGGGCTACCTGCTCGCCACCGGTGACGACACATGAAGGCCCGGCTTCCCGGCCGCCTGCTGCTGCGCATCTACCTGGTGGGGCTCGCGCAGCTGGTGCTCATCTCCTTCGCGTTCAACCTGGCCCGCCGGTACGCCGAGGAAGGAAACCGGCCACGGTTCTCCGAGCGGGCCGCGGCCTACGCCGTCTCCAGTTGGACCCTGTTCCTGGACGAGCCCGGGAAGTTGCGGGAGGTGGTGGACCAGGCAGGCCAGCAGCTCCGGATGCAGGTGACGATGCGCACCCCGGATGGCCAGCTCCTCGCCTCCAACCTCCCCTCCCCCCACCCGCCCCTGTCCGCCGAGGAGTTGCGCCGGCTCGAACAGGAGCGCATGCAGAGCAAACCCGAGCCGCCCCACCTCGTACGGGTGGCCATCCCGAAGACGGGCGCGATGCGGGCCTACGCGATCATCGACCTGCCCAAACCGCCCGGGCCTCCGCCCGACCTGGGGATCATGCTCGCCGTGGTGCTCGGGTGCACGGCCATCACGTCCATCGTCTTCGCCCGTTCCCTGGCCGTGCCCCTGCAGAGGCTGGCCGCGGCGGCGCGGGCCTTCGGCGCGGGCACGCTGAGCGCGCGCACGGGCGTGCGCAGGCGTGACGAGCTGGGACAGGTGGCCGAGGCCTTCGACGAGATGGCCGAGCGCATCACCCACCTGCTGCGTTCGCAGAAGGAGCTGCTCGCCAACGTCTCGCACGAGCTGCGCACTCCACTCTCCCGGATCCGCGTGGCGCTGGACCTGGCCAACGAGGGGGACGCCACCCTGGCGCGCGAGTCCCTGGCGGACATCGCCGAGGACCTCAACGAGCTGGAGCGGCTGGTGTCGGACGTGCTCACCGCGGCCCGGTTGGACCTCTCCACGGAGCAGAATCCGGACGGCGCGACTCCGCCGCTGCGCCGGGAGTTGGTGGAGGCCCAGACGTTGGTGGACAAGGCCGCCGCGCGCTTCCGCTCCACCCATCCATCGCACCGGCTGGAGGTGCACGTGGATGGGGGAACACTGCCCGTGCTGGAGGCGGACCCGGTGCTGTTGCGGCGCGCGCTCGACAACCTGCTCGACAACGCGGGCAAATACTCCGATCCCCAGAAGACCGTCCGGCTGCTCGCCCGTCCGCAAGAGCACAGCCTCCAGCTGGAGGTGCGCGACGAGGGCATTGGCATCGAAGCGAAGGACCTGCCCCATCTCTTCACGCCGTTCTTCCGCAGCGACCGCAGCCGGGCCCGGAAGACGGGTGGAGTCGGGCTGGGGCTCGCGCTGGCGCGGCGGATCATCGTCGCCCACGGGGGCACGCTCACGCTGGAGAGCCAGCCCGACCAGGGCACCACGGTCCGCATCACCCTCCCCGCCGCTCCGGACGCAGGGCAGCCGCTGACGGGCACGTAGGATTCGCGTCTAGCGGTGGGTGATAGCGTAGGCATTCATGCCAGCACGAATGCCTGTGCTCCTACCTCTCCGCTGGTCCCTCGTGATGCTGCTCATCCTCACGGGGTGCACCATCAACCACTATCTACCTCGTCACTTCGATTTCGTGACCGTGGTTGAAAAAACCAAGCCAGGAGCGGACGGCTGGCGCGCTGCCTGCCTCCATGTGCCCGTCATCAACACGCAGGACATGAGTACATTCGTTTGTAGATTTGGTGTCGACATGCCCATCGAAACCGAAGCGGATGGGTACTTATCCGTGACGCTGGCCCAGCGCATCGCCGCCGACTGCGCCAACGAGGCTGGGCGCATCGTGCTCAGCGCACCCGCATCTCCGAGTCCTGGCCTTCTCTGCGAGCAGTTCAAGAAGAAGTTCAACGAAATCCTGAACCGCGCTGTGCTGGGTTCACGAGTGAAGACACTGTGTCATGAAGCAACAACCCCCACCATCATCCCTGTAAACCAATAACGACTCATGCCCCTTTCAGCGGAAGAGCTGCTCTCCATAGTTCGGAACTATTTCCGTCCGGACAAGGACTTCAACTACAGGCCGGAAAACAGCCCCGAGGAAGACAGGTTCTCGGAACAATGGGCACGAGCCCTCGAGCGGATGGACCAATGGCGGGCGTTCCTGCGAGAGCTCAGAGGAGAGCTACCTGACTTCGATATCGGAAACGTCACGGCCCCATGTGACTCGTGTTTCCGCTGCGCTACATATCCGAAGGACAAAATCCGGCCGATAACGAGTAGCTGGTCCGTCGTCGGCTGTCTCAGCATTCTGGCGCCTGTCTACACTGTGTACGGAGCACGCTATACCTACTGGTACACCGACAAGGGCCGGGAGCGGAGCGACGAGGTCTTCCTCTATTCGCTTCCACCTGAGATGCAGGGGCCCGCATCCATCATCGCCAGGGGAATCGAGGCGACCTTCGGTGCCGAGGCCCTTCCTCGCGAGATCGCCGAGACTCGAATCCCGCTCATCGTGGAGCCGCAGGAGCCACCGGATACCACCCTGTTTCACGCTCTGTTCATCAGTGAGCCGGAGAAGGTACCCTGACGAGAGAGGTAGGGCTCGGCGGCCCTGACGCAGGGCAGGCGGCCACGGTGACGCACCCGGCCCGTCATATTTCGTAACAAAGGCGAGATTCACCGAAATGTCGTGGGGCCTAGATCTGGGTCCATGAGGTCAACGACCGAGCTACCGCGACGCGAAGAGCAGTCCCCTCCCCTCCAGCCCCGGCCCGTGCCGGTGGAAGACACCCGGCGCTGGCACCTGCCCGCCAAATGGCCCCTGTGGCTGGGCGTCATCGCCATGGTGGTGGCCGCGGGCGTGTGGCTGCTCAAGCCCAAGGCGAAGGATCCGGCCGCCAGCTACGAGACGGCGGCGGTGCAGCGGCGCGATGTCGAGTCGCGCGTGACGGCGACGGGCACGGTGTCCGCCCTGGTCACGGTGCAGGTCGGCAGCCAGGTGTCCGGCCGCATCCAGGAGATCCTCGTCGACTACAACTCTCCGGTGAAGAAGGGCCAGGTGATTGCCCGCATCGATCCGCAGCTGCTCCAGGCGGCGGTGGAACGGGCCCGGGCCAACCTCATCGCCGCGAGGGCCAACGTGCAGAAGGCGCGCGTGGAAGCCGACAACTCCCGCCGCCAGGCCGAGCGCTCCAAGACGCTGCGCGACCAGCAGTTCATCTCCCAGTCGGAGCTGGACACCGCCGAGTCCGCCGCCCAGGTGTCCCAGGCCCAGGTGACCTCGTCCGAGGCCGCGCTGGCCCAGGCGCAGGCGGCGCTCAACGAGGCGGAGGTGAACCTGCGCTACGCCACCATCGTGTCGCCCACCGATGGCATCGTCATCTCGCGCAGCGTGGACGTGGGCCAGACGGTGGCGGCCTCGCTCCAGGCGCCCACCTTGTTCACCATCGCCGAGGACCTGCGCAAGATGCAGGTGAACACCAGCGTCGCGGAGTCCGACGTGGGCCGGCTGCAGGACGGCATGCGCACCACCTTCACCGTGGATGCCTGGCCGGGAGAGACCTTCGAGGGCTCCATCCGGCAGATCCGCAACGCCTCGCAGACGGTGCAGAACGTCGTCACCTATGACGCCGTCATCGACGTGGCCAACCCGGAGCTGAAGCTCAAGCCGGGCATGACGGCCAACGTCACCTTCATCACCGCGCACCGGGAGAACGCGGTGACCGTGCCCAACGCGGCGCTGCGCTTCCGGCCCCCGGAGCCCCCCGCGGGAGCGGGAGCGGGAGCGGCGCGGCAGGGCCCCGGCGTGGGCGGCGCGGGCGCCCCGAATGGCGCGGGCGCCCCGGGTGGCTCGAGAACGTTCGAGAAGCCCGCGCCCGGCACCAAGACGGTGTTCGTGCTGCGCGATGGGCGGCCCCACCCCGTGCGCGTGAAGCCCGGCGTGACGGACGGCACGTACACGGAGGTGGAGGGTGAGCTGCGCGAGGGAGATCAGGTCATCACCGCCACGGCCGCGGGTACGCAGTCCACGCAGGGCGCGGGCCAGGGCTCCGGCCAGCGGACGGGTGGCATGGGCGGCATGGGTGGCGGCAGGTCCGGTGGCGGATTCCGCGCCCCGGGCCCCTTCTAGACGGACGTGAGGCGCGACATGAACGGTCAGCTACAGCAGATGCCGCTCATCGCACTGCGGGGCGTGAGCAAGATCTACCAGACGGGAGACGTGGAGGTGGCGGCCCTGCGAAGCGTGGACTTCCACGTGGAGCCGGGCGAGTTCGTGGCCATCATGGGTTCGAGCGGCTCGGGGAAGTCCACCCTGATGAACATCCTCGGCTGCCTGGACCGGCCCACCTCGGGCCAGTACTTCCTGGATGGCCAGGATGTGTCGCGCCTGGACCGCAACGGCCTGGCCATCGTGCGCAACCGCACCCTGGGCTTCGTCTTCCAGAGCTTCAACCTGCTGGCGCGCACCAGCGCCCTGGAAAACGTGGAGCTGCCCATGCTCTACGCCGGGGTGCCCGCGCGTGAGCGCAAGCGGCGGGCCCGCGAGGCGCTCGAGCGGGTGGGACTGGGCGCGCGCCTGGACCACCATCCGCGCCAGCTCTCCGGTGGCCAGCAGCAGCGCGTGGCCATCGCCCGGGCGTTGGTCAGTCAACCCCGCCTCATCCTCGCCGACGAGCCCACGGGCAACCTGGACTCTCGCACCAGCATCGAGGTGATGGCGCTCTTCCAGGAACTCCGGCAGGAGGGCATCACCCTCGTGCTGGTGACGCACGAGCCGGACATCGCCAGCCACGCCGGGCGCGTGGTGGTGGTGAGGGACGGACGCATCATCTCGGACAAGCGCCAGCAGCCGGTGCCCGCGGAAATACCGCCGCTCGAGGAGGCCGTGTCATGAACGTGCTCGAGACGATGTCGCTGGCGGTGCGCTCGCTGCTGCGCAGCAAGATGCGCTCCTTCCTCACCGCGCTGGGCATCATCATCGGCGTGGGGGCCGTCATCGCCATGGTGGCCATTGGCGATGGAGCCCGGGCCAGCGTCCAGAAGGTGTTCGACGCGATGGGCACCAACATGCTCATCGTCATGTCCGGCTCCACCAACTCGGGTGGCGCGCGGGGAGGCTTTGGCAGCCAGCCCACCCTCACCTGGGACGACCTGGAGGCCATCCGCACGCAGTTGCCGAGCGTGCGCGCCGCCGCCCCGGAGATGCGCACCAACACCCAGGTGTTCTCCGAGGACCAGAACTGGACCACGAGCGTCACGGGCACCACGCCCGACTACTTCGGCGTGCGCGGCTGGAGCATCGCCACGGGCCGGCGCTTCAACGAGGCGGACGTGGAGGCGGGCGCCAAGGTGGCCGTCATCGGCCAGACGGTGGTGGAGAAGCTCTATGGCGCGGGCTTCGACCCCGTGGGCCAGGTCATTCGCATCAAGAAGACGCCTTTCACCATCATCGGCATGACGGCGCGCAAGGGCCAATCGCCCATGGGGCAGGACTACGACGACAGCATCCTCGTGCCCGCCACCACCTTCCAGCGGCAGCTCCAGTCGCAGAGCCTGGGCAAGTACATCACCGGTGTCCTCAACGTGCAGGCGGATGCCACTGCCGGCACCGCGAAGGCCCAGCAGGACGTCACCGCGCTGCTGCGCGAGCGGCACCGGCTGGCGGAGGACGCCCCCAACGACTTCGACGTGAGGGACCTGTCCGAGCTGGCCAACAGCCGCCAGCAGAGCACCGAGACGCTCAGCCTGCTGCTGGCCTCCATCGCCGCCGTGTCCCTGGTGGTGGGCGGCATCGGCATCATGAACATCATGCTGGTGAGCGTCACCGAGCGCACCCGGGAGATCGGCGTGCGCGTGGCGGTGGGCGCGAGGCCCCGGGACATCCTCGCCCAGTTCCTCATCGAGGCGCTGACGCTCGCCTTGCTCGGAGGACTCATCGGCGCGGCGGTGGGCCTGGGCGTAGCCCGGTTCCTCGCCAGCCAGTTCCAGTGGCCCCTGTTGGTCCGCCCGGATGTCATCTTCATCGCGCTTGGCTTCAGCGCGCTCGTGGGCGTGGGCTTCGGCCTCTACCCCGCGCGCAAGGCGAGCCAGCTCGATCCCATCGACGCACTGAGGTACGAGTGATGAGAACCCTACTGCCCCTTGTCGCCCTGTTGCTCGCCGCCACTCCGGCGTGGGCCCAGCAGCGTGTGCTCACCCTGGACGAAGCCCTGCGCACCGCCACCGAGCGGCAGCCGCAACTGCGCCAGGCCCAGGCCAACACCACCGCGGCCAACGCCCGCGTGGACCAGAACTTCGCCCCGCTGCTGCCCCAGGTGAGCGCCAACCTCTCCTACCAGCGCTCGCTGTCCGAGGGCCAGAGCGTGAACACGGCGAACTCCTCCGGCTTCATCAGCCGCGAGGGCTTCAACGCCGGCGCGTCCGTCAACCAGCTCATCTGGGACTTCGGCCGCACCACGGGCCGGTGGCGCTCCGCCCAGCAGTCCGCCGAGGCCCAGCAGGAGACGGAGAACCAGACGCTGCTGGACGTGCTGGCCAACGTGCAGACCGCCTACTTCAACGTCCTCGCCCAGCAATCGCTGGTGCAGGTGGCCGAGGAGACGCTGGAGAACGAGAAGGCGCGCCTGGGGCAGGTCAACGCCCAGGTGCAGGTCGGCACGCGGCCGGAGATTGATTTGCTGCAGCAGCGCACGGCGGTGGCCAACGCCCAGGTGCAGCTCATCCAGGCGCGCAACAACGCCGCCACCAGCAGGGCCCAGCTCAACCAGGCCATGGGCCTGGAGGGCCCCACCGACTACGCCGTGCAGGACGCGGTCGTGGCGCCCGTGGAGGGCGAGGCCCTGACCGTGGACGCGCTGGTGGACACCGCCATCGAGGGCCGCCCCGAGCTGGCCGCGAGCGAGCACCAGCTGCGTGCCCAGGAGATGCAGATCTCCGCCACGCGCGGCGCCTACTGGCCGAGGATCTCCGCGTCCGTGTCGGGCTCGCAGGCGGGCGCGGACCCGACGAAACTCCAGTGGGGGGTGAGCGGGCAGGTGGGCCTGAGCTGGCCCCTCTTCGAGGGCGGCGTCACCCGCGCCCAGGTGCGTGAGCAGCAGGCCAACCTCACCAACCTCCAGGCCCAGCGTGACGCGCTGCGCCAGCTGGTGCGGTTGGAGGTGGAGCGCGCGCAGCTGGCGGTGAACGCCGCGCGCGAGAGCGTGTCCGCCACCGAGGAGGCGCTCACCAATGCCCGCGAGCGGCTGCGTCTGGCCGAGGGCCGCTACCGCGCTGGCGTGGGCAACATCATCGAGCTGTCCGACGCGCAGCTCTCCGCCACCAACGCCGCCGTCCAACGCGTCCAGGCCACGTACAACCTGGCCACCGCTCGCACCGAACTGGCGCGCGCCCTGGGGCGGCAGCCTGGCCTCACCGGGTGAACAATTTTCCCAGATTTTGAGAGGTGTTCCTATTGAACGGGAAATCTTGGTGGTAGGTTTTTCATACGCCCGGCTGGAAGGCAGGCGGGCGTGAACCCCCACACAGGAAGTTCCCCATGACGCTCCGTACGGCAGTCCTCGCGGCGACGGCCACCGCCGCCCTCCTCGTGGCCCCCGAGGCCTCGGCCACCAACTACACGCTGTGGATCCACGGCAAGAACGGCGGCGGTACCCAGCGCGGCAACTATGCCGACTTCTCCAACTGGGGCCCGACCTCCGTCGCGGCCGGCGTGAACAAGAAGGCCGTCAACTGGGATGGCCGGCAGAAGATCTCCGTGGAGAACTTCCGCATCCGTGACGCGCTGGACTGCTTCTGCACGGGCACCAACTGGTGCTACGTCGCCGTGCACAGCGCGGGCAACCTGCAGATCGGCTACGCGCTGTCGCTGTACGGTGGCTCGGCGCGCTACAAGAAGAACGCCGTCCCCAACTCCTCGGGCGTGTGCGGCAACACGGACGGCACCACGCAGGTGGGCTGGAACATCAAGTGGGTGGACGTGGCCTCGGGCGCTGGCGGTGGCAGCGAGCTGGCCGACTACGGCGAGTGGGCGACGGGTGACGCCATCGTGGGCGACCTGATGACCTCCACGGCGCGCTCCATGTACAACCACAACACCACGCGCTCGGTGTGGTTCTACATGTTCGCCGCCTCCAAGGGCACGGCCTACTCCGGCATCCTCTCCGGGCAGGACGACGAGGCCGTGGCGTACCACTCCACCGGTGGCGTCTCCGCCAAGGGCGGCTTCTGCAACCCCGGTGACTGGTTCTGCGACGGCACCCTGAACACGGGCACCGCCGCCACCAGCAACGGCAAGGCCAAGTGGAGCTACCACACCGTGGAGTTCCGCGATGACGGCGAGGACTACGACCACTACCAGAACGGCAACTGGGAGAACATCGTCGGCGTGGTCCGCGCCGACGTGGCCACCTACGCGAAGTAGGCCCCGCTGAAGCTCAAGCCACCTCGCGCCGTTCGCCGCTCCCCGCGGCTCCTTCAGGAGGGGCCGTGGGGGCCGGTTCGGAGAGGTGCCCGCGGAACGTCTCGGCGGAGAGGTACACGGAGACGAGGGTGACGAGCGCCAGGCCCACCATGTAGAGCGACACGGGCCAGGCCTTGCCCCCGGACCAGGACAGCAGGAACGTGGCGACCAGCGGCGACAGGCCTCCGGCGAACACGGAAGCGAGCTGGTAGCCCAGCGAGGCGCCGCTGTAGCGCACGCGCGTGCCGAAGAGCTCCGAGAAGAAGCTGGCCTGGGGCCCGTACATGGCGGCGTGGGCGATGATGCCCAGAGAGATGGCCACCACGATGAGGGCGGTGGAGCGCGTCTCGATGAGCCAGAAGAAGGGGAAGGCGAGCAGCGCGCAGCCCATGGCACCGCCCAGGTAGACGGGGCGGCGGCCCACCACGTCCGACAGGGCCCCGAAGGCGGGAATGGCCACCAGGTGCACGGCGGTGGCCGCGAGCACGCCATTGAGCATGGTGGCCTTCTCCAGCTTGAGCTGCTCGGTGCCGTAGGTGAGGACGAACGTGGTGACGATGTAGAAGAAGCCGTTCTCCGCGAAGCGCGCCCCCATGGCGAGGAGGATCTGCCGGGGGTAGGTGCGCAACACCTCGAGGATGGGGAGCTTCTGGGGGGCGCTCTCGGCCTTGGACGCGGCGTGAGCGGCCTGCTGCGCGCGGAAGGCGGGGGACTCGGCGACGCTGACGCGGATGAAGACGCCAATGCCGATGAGCACCACGCTGAAGAGGAAGGGCACGCGCCAGCCCCACGAGATGAACTGCTCCTCGGGCAGCCGGGAGAAGATGGAGAACACGGCGTTGGCCACCAGCAGGCCCGCAGGCGCTCCCATCTGCGGCCAGCTCCCGTAGAAGCCGCGCCGGTTCGCGGGCGCGTGCTCCACGGCCATCAGCACCGCGCCGCCCCACTCACCACCCAGCCCGAAGCCCTGGAGGATGCGCAGCAGCACCAGCAGGATGGGCGCCCCCACGCCGAGGGTCTCGTATGTGGGCAGCAGACCGATGGCGAACGTGGCCAGGCCCATGATCATCAACGTGGCGCTGAGCATGGACTTGCGCCCGAGCTTGTCGCCGAAGTGGCCGAAGATGATGCCGCCGAGCGGCCGCGCCACGAAGCCCACCGCGAAGGTGGCGAACGCGGCCAGCGTGCCCATCAATGGATCGAAGGACGGGAAGAAGAGGCGGTTGAAGATGAGCGCCGCCGCCGTCCCGTACAAGAAGAAGTCGTACCACTCCACGGCCGTGCCAATGAAGCTCGCGGCGGCCACCTTCCAGATGTTCGAGTGCTGCTCCTGCGCGGGCGCCTGGGAGTCGTTGGATACCGTCACGGTGTTTCCCTTTCTCAACGAGCCGTCCAGCCGCAGTCCATCACCTGAGCGGCCCCGGTGATACCCCCCGCGGCCTCCGAGCACAGGAAGGACACGTAAGCGGCCACCTCGCCCGGCTCCAGCAGGCGCTTCACCGCCGCGGGGGCCAGCATGACGCGCTCGATGACTTCCGTCTCCGTCATGCCGTGCACGCGGGCCTGGTCGGCGATCTGCTTCTCCACCAGCGGCGTGCGCACGTAGCTGGGGCAGATGGCATTGACCGTGACGCCCTTGTCGGCGGCCTCCAGCGCCACCGTCTTCGTCAGCCCCATGAGGCCGTGCTTGGCGGAGACGTAGGCGGACTTGTACGGCGAGGCCACCAGCCCGTGCAGCGAGGAGACGTTGATGATGCGTCCCCACTTGCGCGCGTACATCAGCGGCAGGGCGTACTTCGTCAGCAGGAAGGGCCCCACCAGCATGATGCGGATCATCTGCTCCCAGCGCTCCTCCGGGAACTCCTCCACCGGAGACACGTGCTGGAGCCCGGCGTTGTTCACCAGGATGTCGAGCCGGTCCCATTCCTTCTGGGCCCGGTCCACCAGGGACTGGCACTCCTGGCGCGAGGACACGTCGGCCCGCTGCGCGACGGCACCCGGAATTCCCGCGGCCACCGCGCGCGCGCCGGCCTCGTCCAGGTCCGACACCAGCACCCGGGCCCCACGAGCACCCAGGTCCTCGGCCACCGCCCGGCCGATTCCACTCGCCGCGCCCGTCACGAGCGCGGTCCTTCCCGTCAACTCACCCATGGACATCCCTCTCAGAGAATCATGCGCAGCGTGAGGAAGCCCGACAGGTCGCGCTCCTCCAGCTCCGGCTTGCCATCGATTTCACGCGTATAGGTGGCCACGCGCGCGCCCAGGGCCACCTGGTCGAACATCCACCAGGTCGCGCCCACGTTGAGGAAGGTGGTGGCCGTGCCGATGACGGGCTCGCTCGAGGGGGTGGAGCCGACGGGAGGAATGAAGGAAGGCGTCTGGTCCGCCACGCGAGTGATCTGGAAGCCCACGCCGGATCTCCCGAAGAGGAAGACGTCCAGGCCGCCGGTCATCGTGAGCGCGTTGAAGCGCGTATCCAGGAGCTCGTTGCTGTAGCCCGCGACCGAGTTGGTCACGTCGTTCTCCACGCGTGCCACGTTGAAGAAGGGCGTCACCTCGAAGGGCAGCGCCGGCACCATGCCCTTGAGCTTGAGCTTCACGTTGCCGCGCACGTTGTAACCCGTGAGCGCCGGATCCAGCTTCGAGTTGGCCTGGGTGTTGATGTTGAAGACCTGGGCCATCGCCTTCGCCTCGAACCAGACGTGGTCGTAGGTGAGCGAGGGGCTGATGACGCGGAAGTGGATGTCGTCATCCGGCTGGCCGTTGCTGAAGGTGCCCAGGGGCTTCTGCCAGAAGCGGCTGTTGCCACCGAAGGAGCCACCCACCATGTAGGAAGACGAGGAGCTCAGCGGGTTGGCCTCCGTGTAGCTCAGGCCCACGGTGAAGCCCCAGCGCGTGTAGCGCGCCTGCACGCCCTGGCCGCGGTTGAAGCCGCTGAAGAGCAGTGGATCTCGCGTGTATTTGTCCGCCAGGAGCACGTCACCCTGGTGCGCGGAGAAGAAGTCCACGCTCGCCGGGTCCAGGATGATGCCGGCCTCCACGGTGGCGCCCCACCGCTGCAGGCGCAGCACCTGATCTCTCACGGACATGGACGCCGTGCCCTCCCAGATGCCCGAGCCATGGTTGCGGATGTTGCGCTCGAACTCGCTGCGGAAGGTGACGTAGGGCCCCAACCGTCCCTCGGCGCCGAAGCGCGCGATGGCGATCGTCGTGATGCGGCCTTCCTTGTCGGGGTTGGGGTTGACCAGCAGGTTCTCCGAGTGGAGACCGCCCGCGATGGAGAGCACCGGGCTGATGAAGTACGTGTCGCTGCCCAGCGCGAAGAGGGGCCGCGTCGCGGGCGTGGGCGTGCCCAGCACCAACGCCTCCGGGTCCTGCTTCTCGGCCGGATCCGGCCGGGCGGGAGCAGCGGGCGCCGCGGGCGCGAGGACGGGAGCGGCCTGGGGCGCGGTCTGCGCGACAGGGGCATCAGCGGTGGCCGCGGCGGGGGCCTCGGAGTCCTGCGCCCGGGCCGGAGCGGACACCAGGGCGGACGCCAGCGTGCACACGAGCGCCACGCGGGAAGCGGTGGGGAAGGACGGGTTCATGGGGGGAAGACTTTCCTGGGCTGCTCTCCAGAAGGGAGACCGCCGCCCGCGCAGCAGCCACGGCCACGGGCGGCGGAGGAAGACGAACAGGGACGGCGGCTAGTTCGCCAGATAATCCATGACGAGCTTCAGGCCCGCATCGGAGCGCACGGAGCCGAAGTGGTTGGCGATGAAGCCCTTGCTGAAGTAACCGCTGGTGTCGTAGTCGTTGAGCGTCGTCAGCTTGTTCGTCACGCAGCCCGGCATCTCGATGCGCGAGGCCGACTCGGACACGTACAGGTCCTGGTAGTTGGCGCCCTGCTGGATGTCCGTCATGGTGATGGTGAAGTACTTCACCACGTTGCCGCCGCACTGGCCCGTCTTGCCGAAGGCGAAGTCACCGTCCGCGCACGGGGTGGCGAACAGGTCGCGAGGCCCGTTGAGCGGCGCGTGGAAGTACGTCTGCACGTAGTTGGCGCGGCTGCCCATCTCGCACACGATGGTGCCCCGCATGGTGGGGTTGGTGGAGCACAGCGTGCTGGGAGGGTCGAAGGTGGACACGCCGTGGTTGGCGCCCGAGCCGAGGATGACGTGGCTCACACGCGTGAAGGGGTTGACGGCGTCCGGCTTGCCATCCACGAAGTCCACGTACAGCCGGCGCAGCGCATCGCGCACCACCGTCACGCCCAGCGAGTGGCCCACGAGGGCGATCTTCCGGTTCGGGTTGTTGAGCATCACCGCCTTGACGAGGCCCTGGAGGATGGGCGTGGACCAGCCGTGGTCGATGTTGCCCGACGCGTTCTCCGAGGTGCTGTTGGACGAGGGGTCCACCGTGACGACCAGATCCGTGCGGAAGTCCACGGCGATGACCTGGTAGCGATCGGAGATCAGCTTCTCGGCGAGCTGCGTGCGCGCCTCGGTGTCCGGGCTGAACTGCACCTTCTCGAAGGTGGCGTTGATAACGGTGCCCGCCGGCAGGAGGAACTTCTCCCAGGAGTGCGGCCGGGTGGAGTTGCCGTGCACCAGGATGACGATGGGCTTGGTGGTGTCCTCGTTGGTCTGCGTGTACTGCTTGGCGGCGCAGGGATATCCCTCGATGCGGGCCAGGTCCCCATCGGCGTGGCCTGTGGCCTTGTTGGCGACACCGACGGTGCTATCCGCGTTCCACTTGCCGTCGTTGTTGCCATCGATGAAGGGCGTGCGGCCCTCCGCCGTCGAGGTGTTGGACTTGTCGTAGTAGAGGTTGTCGATGGAGCAGCCGGGGTGGTTGCTCAACGGGCGGTACTTGCCGTCATAGTCCTTGTAGGTGGCGGGCGTCTGCCGATCCGTGCGCGCGGGCTCCGCCATCTGGGCCGCATCCCGGAAGGACCAGCCCGCTACGTCCACGCCCTCCGCCTTCAGCGCCTCCTGCAGGTCGGCGATCTGCTCGCGACAGTTCTCGAGCGTCACCGGGACCGAGTACGGGTCCTTGTTACCGCCACCCGTCGTCGTGGGACATCCAAGCAGCGTGCAGGCGGCGAGTCCGGTCGCGTAGAAGCGGAGGGAGAACCTGGACATCCTCATGTGTGGCTCCTGTGGGAAGACGAGAGGCGTTGGGGGCACTGCGCGAGTCGGGGTGACGCCTGCTCGAAGCCGGCCATCGGGCGGCGGCGGCATACTACCGTAACATGAAGCCGGACTCATGTTTGTATGATGCCCGGTTCAGGTTCGCGCCTCCCGCATGCCCTTGACGTCGCGCGTCATACTCGGCGGTGCAAGCTGATGCCGGGTTCATGTCTTCATGATGCTAGCTTCATGTTCGCAAGGGTTTGACATTGCGCGTCAATAAGCAGCATTCAAGGGATTATGGTAAGGCATTACCTCCCCTTTCCCAGGGAGAACCCATGATGAAGCGTCGTTTCGGAGGAGCAGTGGGGGCACTTCTCACGCTGGCGGTGCTCGGGTGCGAGGGCCTGCCGCCGCCAGAGGAGGCCCCTTCCTTGGAGCAACTGGGAGTGGCCGAGAGCCCATTCACGCAGGTGACGAGCTTCGGCACCAACCCCGGCGCCCTGAAGATGTGGAAATACGTACCGGCCAACATGCCGGCCAACGCGCCGCTGGTGGTGGCGCTGCACGGCTGTACCCAGCAGGCCAGCGCGTACCCCAACACCGGCTGGAGTGCGCTGGCGGACCAGCTCAAGTTCTACGTGCTGTACCCGGAGCAGGTGAGCGGCAACAACCAGAACATCTGCTTCAACTGGTTCGAGCCGGGTGACATCGCGCGAGGCCAGGGCGAGGCGCTGTCCATCAAGCAGATGGTGGACAAGATGAAGGCGGACCACTCCATCGACGGGCGCCGCGTCTTCGTCACTGGCCTGTCCGCGGGAGCCGCGATGACGCTCGTCATGGCCGCGGCCTACCCGGATGTCTTCGCCGGAGCCGCGCCCATGGCGGGCGTCCCGTACAAGTGCGCGACCTCGATGACCGATGCGTTCTCCTGCATGAGCCCGGGCGCGGACAAGACGCCCGCGGCGTGGGGGGATCTCGTTCGCAACGCCTACCCCGGCTACACGGGCCCCTACCCGAAGATCTCCATCTGGCACGGCACGGGCGACTACGTGGTGAAGAACACCAACCAGAACGAGGCCGTGGAGCAGTGGACGGCGGTGCACGGCATCGACCTGACGGCGGACGTCAATGACACGGTCGCCGGCTACCCGCACAAGGGCTACAAGGACGCCGCGGGCAACGTGGTGGTGGAGACCTACGCCATCACCGGCATGGGACACGGCACGCCCATCGACCCGGCCACGAAGTTCCCCGGCGGCAGCGCGGCGTGCGGCACGGCGGGCGCGTACATCCTGGACACGGACATCTGCTCCACCTGGTACGTGGCGAAGTTCTTCGGGCTCGACAACTCCGACGCGGTCCCGCCCACGGTGAGCCTCTCCGCGCCGGCCAACGGCGCCACCGTGAGTGGCACGGTGCGGGTGACGGCCAACGCCACGGACAACGTTGGCATCGCCAAGGTGGAGTTCTCCATCGACAACACCCTGGTGGGCACCGACTCGGCGTCCCCCTTCGAGTACAGCTGGAACACCGCGGCGGCCACCAACGGCACCCACACCCTGGTGGCCCGGGCCTATGACACCGCCGGCAACACCACCACCTCCAGCACCGTCTCCGTCACCGTGACGGGCGGCATCTCCGACACCACGGCGCCCACCGTGGCCATCACCTTCCCCACCGCCAGCTCCACCGTGGCCGGCGCCGTGGACATCGCCGTCACCGCCTCGGACGACACCGGAGTCACCCGGGTGGAGTTCCTCATCGATGGAACCGTGGTGGGCCAGGGCGTCGCGTCACTGGCGGCCGGGCCGTACACGTACAACTGGAACACCACCTCGTACACCCCGGGCGTCCACAACCTCCAGGCGAGGGCCTACGACGCCGCGGGCAACACGGCGGCCTCGGCCACGGTGTCCGTGACGGTGGACCAGGACTCCGTGCGCTTCACCGAGCGCTTCTCCAAAGCCGGCCCCGACAACACGGGCTGGAGCATCTCCGAGTGGGCGCTCGACGCCAGTGACCAGACCGGCATCACCGGGAGCCAGTCCATCCTGGGCTCCGCCACGCCGGCCTTCAACACCGTCACCCGCACCGCGAGCGTCAGCGTGACGCTCACCGCCAACCCCCGGCTCACCTACTGGCGCAAGCTGGACCTCTCCGGCGCCAACACCATGGCCTCGGCCAGCTTCAGGGTCGTGGTCAACAACGGCACCGACAACGTCGTGGACTCCGTCACCCGGACGGGCATGGGCACCACCACCGAGGCCACCTGGACGCAGCGGGCCGACATCGACCTGTCCGCGTACGCCAACCGGACCGTCATCCTGAAGTTCATCGTCACGGCGACGGACACCGGCTCGAGCGTCAGCCGCGCCAGGGCCTGGGTGGACAGCATCTCCGTGGGCCCGCCGAGCGCCTCGTCCGACACCACGCCCCCCACGGTGAACATCACCGCCCCGGCCAACGCCGCCACCGTCAGCGGCACCGTGGACGTGACGGCGAGTGCCACGGATGCCGCCGGCGTGAGGAAGGTCGAGTTCTACATCGACGGCTCGCTGGCGGACACCGACACGGCGGCCCCGTACGTCTTCACCTGGAACACGGCGGGCGTGGCCAACGGCAGCCACTCGCTCATGGCCAAGGCCTATGACGCCGCCAACAACGTGAGCACGGACAACGACACCTCGGTGACCGTGAGCAACACCAGCGGAGGGACCACGGCCGTGTCCTTCTCCAGCATCGCGGCGGATGACGGATACGTGAAGGCGAACGCGGATGGGAGCTCGCCCGCGGTGGGCACCATCACCACGCCGGCCATCGGCAAGGGCACGGACGCGAAGATCAACCGGGCCTTCTTCTCGTTCGACACCTCCTCGCTGCCGGACACCGCCACCATCGTGCGCGCCTCGCTCAAGGTGACGCTGTCCTCCGCGGGAGGTGATCCGTGGGCCGACCCCGCCGCCGGCAACACGCTCGTCATCGATCTGAAGAACGGGGTGTTCGGCACCAGCGCGGCCACGGAGACCGCCGACTACGCCGCGGCCGCCACCGCCTCGGCCATTGCCGAAATCATCAAGTTCACCACCGGCACGCAGAGTTCGGCGGACTTCAACGCCTCGGGGCTGGCCTCCATCAACAAGACGGGCAAGACGCAGGCCCGGCTCCAGTTCAAGCAGAACCCCTCGGGCACCTCGTACCTCTTCCTCACCGAGGGCACCGGCGCCACGCTGACGGTGGAGTACAAGTAGCCTGTCTCCCGTTCACCCACGTCCATTCCCGCGCGGGGCCAGGTGCTGCTCCAGGCGTTCGAGCAGCGCCAGTTCCGCGCGGGAGCGCTCGGCCAGGGGAGCGAAGAGCAGGCGCGAGCGCATACCAATCCCCTCCGTGAGCTCGAAGCGCCGGAGGTCATCCGGCAGTCCGAGCAGGAGCTCCGCCAGCGGCCGCACCCGGTGAAGCTGGTAGGAGCCGAGCGACTCCAGCCGCCGCACCACCTGGGCCTCGGAAGCGCCCTCCGCCAGGGCCTCTCCCGCCGCCTCCTCGAGCGCGAGGCCGGAGCGCAACCGCTCCTCCAGGTCCGCGAGCACGGCCGCCGTGTTGCGCCGGGCGTTGCGCAGGATGCGGGCGGGGTCCAGCACCTGGGCCACACGGCGCCGGGCCGCCGTGCCGAGCACCGTCCGCCCCTGCACACGTGCGAGAATCGCCTTCAGGTAGCTGGCCGCGAAACACGCCACGAAGAGCGCCTCCTCCAGAGGGGCCCGGTCCAACTCCGCGAGCGACTCCGCGAGGGAGACCAGGCCCGCCTCCGTGAGCAGGTAGCGCTGGCCCCGCGGCGCCTTCCGGCTCCGCTCTCCCGCCATGGGCTCGGCCCACCCGCTCCGGCACAACCGCTCCAGGGTGCGGCGCACCTGCGTGAGGTCGAGGTCCTGCGAGGGCCTCGTGACGTCATGCTCCACCCAGTTGGTGAAGAGCAGGAAGAAGAAGCGCACGTCGGAGGCCCGAAAGCCTCCCGCGCGCGCTCCCGCTCCGTGCGCGGCCAGCAGTGCCGCCTGGATGAAGGTGGCCTGCGTCGTCACGTGTCCGAGGCGCTCGGCGAGCGGCGGAGTCCGGCCCATGGGCTGGTGATGCTACGCCATCCGGCGCCACCGGACGCGCCCCAGGTGACACTGTCTGTACGCCAGAAAGGCATCGGGAGGCCCTTGGCCCGTACACCTCGCATCACGCAAGCGAGGACCCCATGCTTCCCATGCTGTTTGGCATCGCCGTCGTCTGCTTCGCCCTCGAGCACCTCTTCCGCGGCTGGCGGCTGCCCCGCGTGCGCACCTGGCACCTGCGCGTGGTCCTCATCAACCTGGTGCAGGTGGGCGTCGTGGTGCTCGCCGGCTTCACCTGGGAGCGCTGGCTGGCGGCCGCCTCCCTCTTCCACCTCTCGCGCGTCCTGAACCCGCTGGCCGCTGGCGTCCTCGCCTACTTCATCGCCACCTTCGTCTTCTACTGGTGGCACCGGGCCCGGCACGAGAGCGACCTCCTCTGGCGGCTCTTCCATCAAATCCACCACAGCCCCCAGCGCCTGGAGGTCATCACCAGCTTCTACAAGCACCCGCTGGAGATGGTGGCCAACTCCATCATTGGCGGCCTGCTCATCTACACCGTGCTGGGCTTGAGCCCGGCGGCGGGCGCCGTCTACACCGCCTGCACCGCGCTGGGCGAATTCTTCTACCACACCAACGTGCGCACTCCCCGCTGGGTGGGCTTCATCTTCCAGCGCCCGGAGATGCACCGCATCCACCACGAATACGGCAAGCACCGCGACAACTACGGCGACATCGTCTGGTGGGACATGTTGTTCGGCACCTACTCCAACCCGCCCACCTGGGAGGCTACCTGTGGCTTCGACGACGCCCGGGAGCTGCGACTGGCGGAGATGCTCGCCTTCCGGGACGTCCACCGGGAGTAAGGCCCGCCCGCTCCCCTGCTCTCCAGACGACAGCACGAGCGGCCGTGCCCATACCCGAGGGGATGCGGAAGTGAGCCCGCCTGCTCATTTGAAGCACCCTACCCTCTGGCGCATGAGCCGCCTCGCCCCCCTTGGCACCGCACTCGGCGGTCCCAAGCTTGTCGATGACGCGCCGACCCCACCACCGTAGGTGGTGCGACCAGAGGGGGAGGGCATTGATGGCGGAGGGCTACGAACAGGCTGGACCCTCTCTGGAAGGGGCGCATCCCGGCAGGCGGCTGGGCAACCGCTTTGAGTTGACCCAACGCATCAAGCAGGGCCGTGGCATCACCACGTGGCTCGGGGTGGACCTGCATACCGGGGCCCGGCTCGTCATCAAGACGACATCCGCCATGTCCCTGGTCTCCACCGCCCGCCAGCGCCTGGAGCACGAGGCCGGCGTGCTGCGCTCCCTGCACAGCCCCTACCTCGTGCCCGTCCTGCACTTCGGCACCGGGGGAGACCTGCTCTTCCTGGTGACGCCCTTCGTGGCCGGGGTATCGCTCCAGGAGCGGCTCGCCAGTGGCACCCTGTCCGTCCCCGAGGCGCTCATCGTGGGCCAGTGTGTGCTGGCCGCCCTCGCCGAGACGCACGCCCACGGCATCCTCCACCGGGATGTGAAGCCCTCCAACATCATCGTCGAGGGCCGTCCCACCCTCACCCGCGCCACGCTGGTGGATTTCGGCCTGGCGCGCAGTGAACGGTTGGACCCGTCCCTGCGCGACCTGCCCGTGGGCACCGCGCGCTACCTCTCGCCCGAGCAGGCCGGGCTCCTCAACCGTCCGGTGGAGGCCACTTCGGACCTGTACGCGGTGGGGGCCGTCCTCTTCGAGGCGCTCGCCGGCCACCCGGCCTTCGACGGCGCCTCCGTGGGCGAGGTGTTGCGCCAGCACCTCACCACCCGGCCCCGGCTGCGCACCACCGGCGTGGAGGTGCCCCGCGCGCTGGAGGAGGTCGTCTCGCGTCTGCTGCAGACGGATCCCCAGGACCGCTACCAGTCCGCCGAGTCCGCGCGCGAGGACCTGCGCGCCATCGAGGCGGCGCTGGCCCGGGGCGAGCAGGATCCGGAGCTGGTGGCGGGCGCCCACGACATGCGCCACAGCCTCACCGAGCCCTCCTTCGTGGGCCGGCACGAGGAGCTGGCGCTGCTGGAGCGCGAGCTGGAGCGTGCCCGCACGGAGCCGGGGCGGCTGCTGGTGGTGGAGGCCGAGAGCGGTGGAGGCAAGAGCCGGCTGCTGGAGGAGTTCGCCACGCGCGCGCGCCAGCACCGGGCCTGGTTGCTACAAGGACAGGCCGTGGCCCAGTCCGCGCAACGGCCCTTCCAGCTCTTCGCGGACGTGGCCTCGGGCATCGCCTCGGCGGCCCTGGAGCGGCCCGCGCTGGCGGAGCTGCTGCGCGAGCGGTTGCAGGAACAGGCCGCCTCGGTGTGCACGGTGCTGCCGCAGTTGCAGCCGGTGCTGCGCCCCGCGCAGCAGGGCCTGGGCCCCGAGTCCCTGGGCGAGAGCCGCGGCACCTGGGCCCTCACCACGCTGCTGGGCGCGCTGGGCACGGAGGCGGAGCCCGCGGTGGTGCTGCTCGAGGATTGTCAGTGGGCGGATGAGCCGACGCTCCGGTCATTGGAGAGCTGGCAGCAGGCGCGCCGCAGCGTGGGCGGACACGTGATGATCATCGTGTCCTTCCGCAGCGAGGAGGTGGGTCCCGGCCATGTGCTGCGCCGGCTCAACCCGGCGGCGCACCTGCGGCTGACGGCCTTCGGGCCCGCGGACGTGGCGCGCATGCTGGAGTCCATGGCCGGCACGCTGCCGCGCGAGGCGATGGAGCTGGTGGTGCGGCTGTCCGAGGGCAACCCCTTCATGGCCTCGGCGGTGCTGCACGGGCTGGTGGAGGACGGCGCGCTGGTGCCGGGGCCACGGGGCTGGCAGGTGGAGCCCGAGGCCATGGCGCACGTGCGCTCCTCGCGACAGGCGGCCTCCTTCCTGGTGCGCCGGCTGAAGCTGCTGCCGCCGGAGTCCCTGCGCCTGCTGTCGGTGGGCGCGGTGCTGGGCAAGAACTTCGACCTGGAGCGGGTGGCGAGCCTGTCGGGCACGACACGCGAGCGGGTGGTGGCGGGACTGGTGGAGCCACGGCGCCGGCACATGCTGTGGGAAGGCACGAGCGGCCGCTACACCTTCGTCCACGACAAGCTGCGCGAGGCGCTGCTGGGCCTGCTCAAGCCCGAGGAGCGCCGGGAGTTGCACCGGCTGGCGGCGCGCGCCATCGCGGCCAACCCGCCGGCGGACCCCTTCGAGCTTGCCTACCACTTCGACGCCGCGGGCGAGTACACCCAGGCGCTGCCGTACGCGCTGGTGGCCGCCGAACGGGCCCGGCAGCAGTTCGCCCTGGAGACGGCGGAGCACAACTACCGCATCGCCGAGCGGGGCGCGTCCGGGGCCGACCCGGGCATCCGCTTCCGCATCAGCGCCGGCTTCGGGGACGTGCTCATGCTGCGCGGCGGCTATGACGCCGCCCAGCAACAGCTCACGCTCGCCCAGTCGCTCGCTCATAACCGGTTGGATCAAGCTCGCACGCTGGCCAAGCTGGGAGAGCTGGCCTTCCGGCGCGGCAACGTGGACGAGGGCAACGCGGCCATGGAGCAGGCCCTCCGGCTGCTCGGCCGCTTCGTGCCGCGCTCGTCCGCCGCGTTGAGCCTGGCGGCCCTCTGGGAGGTAGGCGTCCAGGCGGGCCATACCCTGCTGCCCAGGCTGTGGCTGGCCCGCCGTCCCCTCGAGGAGAGCGAGGAGGACCTGCTGGCCGTCCATATCTACAGCCGGCTGGCCTACAACTACTGGTACCTGCGCGGCCGCATGGCCGTCATCTGGGCCCACCTGAGAGACCTCAACATCGCCGAGCGCTACCCGCCCACACCCGAGCTGGCCCAGGCCTACTCGGAGCACTCGCCCGCGATGACTACCCTGCCCTGGTTCCGCCGGGCCAATGCCTACGCGGAGAAGTCCCTGGCCATGCGCCGGGAGATGGGCGACGTGTGGGGACAAGGACAGACGTTGCACTTCTACGCCCTGGCCCTCTACGCGGAGAGCCGCTTCGAGGAGAGCATCGACAAGTGCCGCGAGGCGGTGCGGCTGCTGGACCGGACGGGAGACCGCTGGGAGGTCAACAACGCCACCTTCAACACCATCATGTGCCTGTACCGGCAGGGGAAGTTGAAGGAGGCGCTGGAGGCCAGCCAGCGGCTGCACGGCGAGGCGCTGGCCATTGGAGACCGGTACGCGGTGCGGCTGGCGCTGGAGGCCTGGGGCAAGGCCTCGGGAGGCCGCATCCCCCGCGGGCTGCTCGAGGGGGAGATCTCCAACCCGGAGGCGGATCCCCAATCGCACTCGGGCGTGCTCCAGGCGGAGGCCATCCGCCAGTTGCGCGAGGGAGACGCCGAGGGCGCGGTGGCCACGCTGGAGGAAGCGCAGCGCATCGCCGAGGCGGCCCACCTGCATTCGGAGTACGTGTCGCCCATTCCGGGCTGGCTGGCCACCGCCCTGCGCCAGCGCGCCGAGCAGGTGTCGCCCCTGGCCCCGCATGAGCGCAAGGCGCTGCTGAAGCGGGCCGAGCACGTGGCCCGGCGCGCGCACGACGTGGCGAACACCTACCGCAACAACCTCCCGCACGCCCTGCGCGAGCGGGCCCTGCTGGCGGCCATGTCCGGACACGCGCGCCGCGCCCGCCGCTGGCTGGAGCAGGGCCTGAGCGTGGCCAACGAGCTGGGCATGCGCCACGAGCGCGCCCAGACGCTGCTGGCGCGTGGGCAGGTGGGCCGGGCACTCGGCTGGCCGGGCGCCGCCGCGGACCTGGAGACGGGTACCCGAGAGCTCCAGGAGCTGGAGCAGGGACTGGGCCAGGAGAGCGCCGGGAGCGCGGAGCGCTCGGACACCCTCTCCCTGGCGGACCGTTTCCCCCGGGTGCTGGACGCGGGCCGGCGCATCGCCTCCGCCCTCACCCGCGAGGCGGTGTTCGACGCCGCGCGCCGCTCCATGATGGAGCTGCTGCGCCCGGAGCACTGCGTGGTGTTCGACCCGGAGGCGTTGCTGCCCGAGGACGAGCTGGCGGCGGCGGGCGTGGGCCGGACGGCCATCGCCCGGACGATGGAGACGGGACGCCCGGCGGTGATGGGCCAGGGCATGCCCGGTGGCGTCAGCGAGAGCATGGAGTTGCTGGGTGTGCGCTCGCTGCTGTGCGCCCCCATCCAGGTTCGTGGCAAGACGGTGGCGTGCGTGTGCGTCAGCCACCGTCAGGTGGGCGAGCTCTTCGGCGAGGACGAGGAGCGGCTGGCGTCCTTCGTCTGCATCCTGGCGGGCGCCGCGCTGGAGAACGCCGAGGGCTTCGAGCGCATGGCCGCCCTCTCCGAGGAGCGGGGCCGGCTCTACCGCGAGGAGCAGGAGGCGGTGCGGCGCCGCGATGACTTCCTCTCCATCGCCGCGCACGAGCTGAAGACGCCCCTCACCTCGCTCCAGCTCCACATCCAGGGCCTCATGTCGCAGGTGCGCCAGGGACTGGAGCGGCTGCCCCCGGAGCGGCTCGGTGCCAAACTGGAGTCCGCCAACCTCCAGACCCAGCGCCTGGGCAAGCTGGTGAACGAGCTGCTGGACATCTCGCGCATCGCCCAGGGACAGATGCTGGGCAAGCTCGAGGACGTGGACCTGGTGCAGCTGGTCCGCGGCGTGGTGGATCGCTCACGCGAGGCGCTCTCCCGGGCCGAGTGCGAGCTGCGGCTGAACCTGCCCTCCACCATGGTGGGCCACTGGGACGCCATGCGGCTGGAGCAGGTGGTGGTCAACCTGCTCACCAACGCGACGAAGTATGGCGCGGGCCGTCCCATCGAAATCACCATCGAGGGAGACGCCACCCAGGCGCGGCTCCGGGTGCGCGACGAGGGCATCGGCATCGCCGAGGAGGACGCGGCGCGCATCTTCGAGCGCTTCGAGCGCGCCGTGTCCGTGCGCCACTACGGTGGCTTCGGCATCGGGCTGTGGATCGTCCGGGAAATCGTCCAGGCGCTCGGGGGCACCATCGAGGTGGAGAGTGCCCTGGGCAAGGGCGCCACCTTCACCATCACGCTGCCCCGCCGCGGCCCCGAGGAGCCGCGCGAGGCGCATGAGACGCACTGAGCTTCAGCGGCGGGTGAGCGACAGGTAGATGACGTTGTCCACGCTGTCGCGGAACAGCTTCACCTCGGCCAGCTCCGAGGGATCGATTTCCGCGGTGAGGGCCCTCATCTGGCTCTCGTCACGGTAGACGAGCCACCAGTCCATGAAGGCCTCCATGTACCCGGTCTCGGGGGGGATGACGGCGAAGTTGGCCACCAGCAGCTTTCCGCCCGAGCGCAGCATGTGGAAGAGCAGCCGGGTGAGCCGTGCGGCGGTGCCCTCGGCCAGGTAGTCGTACAGGCCCGCCGAATAGACGAAGTCCATGTCCCGGAAGGAGGTCTTCCCCAGGAGCAGGGAGCGCACCGAGCCGCACACCGTCCGCACCGGACCGGTGGGGAACTCCCGGGCGATCTCCGCCAGGCAGAGCGGATCCTGATCGAAGGCGATCAGCTCGCCGAGCCGGTGGTCTCGCACGGCCGTGGACAACTCCGCCTCGCGCAGGTAGCCACACGCCACGGAGAGGATGCGCGGCAGGTGCGCCCGCTCGGCGGTGGCGTCGAGCTCCGCGGCCAGCAATTCGCGCCGCTCGCGCACGCTGCGCGCGCTCGGCTGGTCATGCATGTAGCGGTAGATTTCCCGGCCCTGGTACTCCAGGCCGTCCACGTGCGCGTGGTCGTTGTAGAGGTAGTCGATGAGCTCGGCATCCCCCGCGTAGCCACGGGGACGCTCGAACGCATGACGGGTGAAGGGACACTGGTGGATGACCTCACGCAGGGGGTGGGTGCGCACGGCTTCCAGACAGAAGCGGCGCCACTCCTCCGGGTCCCACTTGCGGCGCAGGGTCCGCAGTCCCCGGTGCAGGGACTCCATGCCGGACTGAACGTCTCCGCCCTGGGTGATTTGCGCGTGAACATCATCCAGCCACGACGTGGCCCGAACGAACGCATCACTCCAATCGACCCACTCCATCACAGGCGAGGCCAATTTGTTCCGCGGGTTGGGGGCATGACCAGGAGAAACTGCATCGCTCGAAGAGGAGGGAGGTCCTTCCATCGCCACCAAAACGAAGAGACCTTCCACTCCCTTCCCCTGGAGAAGACCACCGGCCCCGCGCTGCCCTGGAGGGCAGGAGGGCGTGTGATCCAAAATGGAAGCAGGCACGCAACTCGAGAAGGGTTGCGTGCGACAATCAACCAGAACGCTCTACACCCACGGGGTCCTCCTCCATGGCCGTGCACACCATCCGGCCGGGCGACACGCTCAGCGGTCTGGCCCGGAAGTACAACACCTCTGTCGACGCACTGGCTCGGGCGAACAACATCCAGAATCCGGACCGCATCTACGCGGGGCAGCAGCTCACCATCCCCGATGGTTTCGATGGGCCGCGCCGTCCGGCCGGCCCCACCAGCCCCCCGGACTCCTTCAGCGGCCGGGGCGCCAGCTACACGGTGCAGCCGGGCGACACGCTCAGTGGTATCGCCTCCCGCTTCGGCTCCAGCGTGGGCGCCATCGCCCAGGCCAACGGCATCTCCAACCCGAATTTCATCCAGGTGGGCCAGCGGCTGACCATCCCGGGTGCCTCCGGACCCAGTGCTCCGGCTCCGGCGCCGTCCTCCGGCCAGCGCTACACGGTGCAGCCGGGTGACACGCTCAGTGGTATCGCCTCCCGCTTCGGCTCCAGCGTGGGCGCCATCGCCCAGGCCAACGGCATCTCCAACCCGAATTTCATCCGGGTGGGCCAGCAGCTCACCATCCCGGGTGCATCGGGGCCCAGCGCGCCCGCCCCTGCTCCTCCGGCGCCGTCCGGCCAGCGCTACACGGTGCAGCCGGGTGACACGCTCAGTGGCATCGCTTCCCGCTTCGGCTCCAGCGTGAGCGCCATCGCCCAGGCCAACGGAATCTCCAACCCCAACCTCATCCACGTGGGCCAGCAGCTCACCATCCCCGGCGCCTCGGGTCCCGTGAGCGGGCCCGGACCGGTGACGCGCCCGAACCCTCCCGGCACGGCGGGCGGCGTGAGCATCCAGCAGCTGCGCGCCATCATGCCCCACCTGTCCGAGGCCCGCGCCAACCAGATGATGCCGCACCTCAACGCGGCCATGGCCGAGGCGGGCATCAACACCCCGAGGCGGCAGGCCGCCTTCCTCGCGCAGCTCGCGCACGAGAGCGGTGAGTTCCGCTACATGGAGGAGATCGCCTCCGGCGCCGCCTACGAGGGCCGCGCGGACCTGGGCAACACGCAGCCCGGTGACGGCGTGCGCTACAAGGGCCGTGGTCCCATCCAGCTCACTGGCCGCTCCAACTACCGCGCCGCGGGCCGCGCCCTGGGGATCGACCTGGAGAACAACCCGACGCGCGCCGCGGACCCCGACGTGGGCTTCCGCACCGCCGCCTGGTACTGGAACAACCGCAACCTCAACAGCTACGCGGACGCGGGCAACTTCGACGCCATCACCTACCGGGTGAACGGCGGCTACAACGGCAAGGCCAGCCGCGACGCCTACTACGCCCGCGCCCTCCAGGTGCTCGGCGGGTAGCGGCGCTGTCCTCGGAGTCCTCGCGGTCTCCATCCGCCTGGCCCGAAGCGCTAGAGCGCGAAATAGTCCCGGGTGATGCGCAGACGCACGTGCGCGTCCTCGGGATTGAGTTCGATGGAGCGCTCGCGCGCGGCGAGGACGCCCACGCGCCCCAGCAGGTGCTCGATGTCCTCGGCGAGCGCGAGCACCGGGCGCACCGAGCAGCCGGTGGCGAAGGCCATGTCGTCGAGCTTCACCAGGTTGCCCGGCTCGCTGGTGGCCACGAAGACGGTGCCGCGCGCGTCGTCACGCCACTCCACCCGCAACGGGCACATCCGCAGGCGCTCGAGCACCCGCGGCGGCACGCACCGCACCATGCCTTCTGGAATGCGCTCCAGACCCTCGCGGCGGATGAAGGGCACCTGGAGCTGACGAGCCAACGAGATGAGCAACTGCTCCGGCCCGAGCAGTCCCATCCGCACCGCGGCCTCCCCCAACCTGCACCGCCACCGCGCCTGGAAGGCGAGCGCCGTCTCCACCTGCGCCGACGCCAACAGCCCGCTCGCCACCCACAGCTCGCCCAGCCGCATCCGCCGCACGCCCACGACCACCCCCCACGCCACACGCCCCCAACGAACTACACGCGCTCGGGCGCCCCCCGTCCCCCCACCACCCCGACCCGCCCGAGCGCTCCCGGCCCCAATCCCCTCAACCCACCCCCGACCCCCAACCCGTGCGCTCTTCATTGCGCGCCGCGTGCCACGCCCCACGTCATGGATTCCAATGGGTTGGCCACCCCGTCTCCCAGTGCGATGCCGGTAAGCGGGAAGAAATTCAGGGGTGGGATGGCGGGAAATCGGGAGGACTGATCCCCGTAGGTAGAGTGTCCGGCAGTCGATTCATCTTCCCGGCGGAGACTCCATGCAGCCCAGGTCCACCTTCCTCCGAGTGCTGGCGGCGGCCGCGCTCGTGCCCACCCTCGCGCTCGCGGCGCCCAAGACGGCACCGGCAGCGGCCGGCACGCGGCCCTCGAAGCAGTACACCATCGAGCAGTTCATGGCGACGACGAAGCTCGGCGGCGCCTCCTTCTCTCCGGACGAGAAGCGCGTCCTCTTCACCTCCAACGAGAGCGGCATCTTCAACGCCTACACCGTGCCGCTCACCGGCGGGAAGGCGAAGGCGCTCACGCAATCCAAGACGGACTCCACCTACTCCGAGAGCTTCTTCCCCAAGGACGAGCGCATCCTCATCTCGCGCGACCAGGGGGGCAACGAGCAGAACCACCTCTACGTGCGCACCCCGGACGGCAAGGAGCGAGACCTCACGCCCGGCGAGAAGCTCAAGGCCATCTTCATGGGCTGGAACAAGGACGACTCGGCCTTCTACGTCCTCACCAACGAGCGCGACGCGCGCTTCTTCGACCTCTACCGCTACGACGCGAAGACGTACGCGCGCACGCTCGTCTACCAGAACGAGCAGGGCTTCAACATCTCGGACGTCTCGCTCGACGGGAAGTGGGTGGCCTTCAACAAGCCGCGCACCAACCAGGACACGGACATCCACCTCTACAACGTGGAGACGAAGGAGCTGAAGCACATCACCCCTCACCAGGGGGACGTGTACTTCGTCGCGACCAGCTTCGACCCGGCCTCCACGGCCCTCTACTTCCTCACGGACCAGGACTCCGAGTTCAAGCACGTGGCCCGCTACGAGCTGGCCACCGGCAAGACGGAAGTCGTGGAGCGCGCGGACTGGGACGTGATGTACACCTACTTCTCGCGCAAGGGCGGCTACCGCGTCACCGCCATCAACGAGGACGGCCGCACCGTCATCCGCGTGCACGACGTCAAGGCCGGCAAGCCCCTGGCGCTGCCGAAACTGCCCGAGGGAGACATCACCTCGGTGACCATCTCCGACAGCGAGAAGCGGATGGCCTTCTACCACAACGGTGACCGCTCCCCGTCCAACCTCCACGTCTATGACTTCGGCACGAAGAAGGTCACCCGCCTCACCGACGCGTTGAACCGGGACATCGACCCGAAGGACCTCATCGACGCCGAGGTGGTGCGCTTCAAGTCCTTCGACGGGATGGAGATTCCCAACATCCTCTACAAGCCGCACCAGGCCACCGCCACCGCCAAGGCGCCCGCCATCGTCTGGGTGCACGGTGGCCCGGGTGGACAGACGCGCAAGGGCTACGCGGCGATCCAGCAGTACCTCGCCAACCATGGCTACGTGGTGCTGGGCATCAACAACCGCGGCAGCTCCGGCTACGGCAAGAGCTTCTACGGCGCGGATGACCAGAAGCACGGCCGCGAGCCGCTGCTCGACTGCATCGAGGCGAAGAAGTACCTGGCCAGCCTGCCCTACGTGGACGCCGAGCGCATCGGCATCGCCGGCGGCAGCTACGGCGGCTACATGACGCTGGCCGCGCTCGCCTTCCACCCGGATGCCTTCAAGGTGGGCGTGGACATCTTCGGCGTGTCCAACTGGCTGCGCACCCTCAAGAACATCCCGCCCTGGTGGGAGAGCCAGCGCGAGGCCCTCTACAAGGAGATGGGCGACCCGGAGAAGCAGGAGCAGATGCTGCGCGACATCTCGCCCCTCTTCCACGCGGAGAAGATTTCCAAGCCGCTGCTCGTCCTCCAGGGCGCCAATGATCCGCGCGTCATCCAGCCCGAGTCGGATGAGATCGTCCAGGCGGTGAAGAAGAACGGCGTCCCCGTGGAATACGTCATCTTCCCCGACGAGGGCCACGGCTTCAGCAAGCGCAAGAACGAGGTGGAGGCCTACTCGCGGATGCTCGGCTTCCTGGACAAGCACCTGAAGGGCGCGGGCCCCGCTCCGGTGAACTGAAGGAGGCCCACGGGCCGGGCCGTCACCACGTCACGCCGAGGTTGAGCGTGCCGGAGTAGCGGCCCGCCTTTCCGATGGTGAGCGCCGCGGGCTCGCCCACGTTGGTCACGGGCGCGCCGGTGACGTAGCGCTGATCGAAGAGGACGGTGTAGTTGAGGCGCGCGTCGGCGGTGATGCCCCGGAAGGACGTGCGCACGCCCAGTCCGAGCGGGACGTTGCCCACGAGGTCATCGCCGAAGCCCCGCACGGTGCCGCGGATGTTGTAGACGCTGAGGCCCAGGCCGCCCATCACGTAGGGCCGCACCCTCGAGCGGAAGAGGGCCACGGAGGCCGCCGCGTGGAAGCCATGGCGCACCAGTTCCACGCCGTCCGCCGAGGCCTGGGGATTCCGCGTGTCGAGCCCGTTCACCGCGCCCGAGAAGCCCGCCTCCAGGCCCACGTCCAGCACGCCCAGCAATGGAGGGGGCAGGACGTCCAGCATCACCCCGTACGTGACCCCAGGCTCGATGAGCGGCGCCAGGTTCAGGGTATAGCCCTCCACGCCTGCCCCCGCGATGACGGTCAGCTCGCGCAGCTTGGACCAGGGCGCCGCCCCCGCCACCTGGCTCCCCACGCCAAGCGCGAGGAGCACGCCCCACCCCGCCCGCGTCATTCCCGTTCCCACACGGACGCCCGCGCCGGGCCCTAGTGGCCGAGGAGCTCGGCCTTGTGCTTCACCTCTTCCGCCTTCTGGCCCGTGAGGAGCTCCACCTTGTACGTCTTCTCGGCGCCCGCGGCCGGCTCGAAGCTCACGCGCACCGGCGCGCCCTCGTCGAGGTCATCCCAGGTCACCAGCTGCCCGTCGCGCTCCAGCTTCGTGTCCGGGGTGAGGGCGAACCACACCTCCTGCCCGGTCGGCTCGCTCACGCTCTTCACGGCGATGCGGTGGGCGTCCTTGTCGACGTTCGTCACCACGCCCTCGTCCTTCTGCGAGAGGCCGGGCACCGCGGACTCCACATCCCGCGCCGCCTCCTTCGTCCCCGCGCACCCCGCGCCGCCCAGCACCGCCGCCAGCACGGCCGCTCCCAAGAGCTTCACTCGCGTCCCCATGCGGAACCTCCCGGGCCATGTCCCCTGGCCCCTGTCCCGGGCCGGCACGCGCCGGACCCAGGGCCTTTGCCAAGCTAGGAACCCGCGAAGAGGGGCGCCAAGGACGCCCGCGCCCCGGCGCCCCACGGCTCGGCCACCCGGGCGTAGGACAGGCAGGCCTCCGGGCCCGGGACGCTAGCCCCGGGCCGCGGGGCCCCCTACGCCCGGAGCGGCTCCACGCTCTCGGGGCACTGCCAATAGGTGTACTCGCACGTGGCCGAGGCGGGGTCACACGGCACCTGCATCACCGTGATGAGCTCGCACGGGTGCGCCGGGACGCCGGGCTCCAGGCCCGGAGCCTCCTGGAAGGACGGCGGAACCACGGCCTCGTTGCCGCCGATGAACCGCTCCGTCCGCCTCGACGCACCACCCCGCGACTCCTCCGCCCGCCTCTGCCCGGAAGACGCCCACGGGGAGCACGTCACCGGAAACAGGGCCGGCAGCGACCCCAACACCGCGCTCAGCACATACAGCTTCCTGTTCATGACCCTCCCCCTTTCCGGCCGTTCCGGCCCGGCTCCAGGGACGGCCGGAAAAAGGAGAGCTGACGGGGGTTTTCGACCTGGGCCCCTCTGAGGCTAGAGTGCGCCCCGCATGCCCTTTCAGATCACCGTCTACGAGGCAGACCGCATCATCGACGTCGTCTATCCCCCGCAGCCCACGGCGGAGGACGTGACGGACTACCTCAAGCGCATCCGCGAGGCGATCATCCGCATGGGCGGCCCCTGGAGCGCGCTGGTGGACCAGGGGCAACTGCGCGTGATGCCGCCGGAGATGGTGGCCACCATGGCCAGCCTCAACGCCTTCGCGCAGCTGCACGGGATGAAGCGCTCGGCGCGCGTGGTGAGTGATGCCGCCTCCGGCCTCCAGGCCTGGCGCATGACGAAGCAGGCCATGCTCACCATCCCCACGCGCACCTTCGAGACGCGCGACGCCGCCCTGGCCTGGCTGCGCAACCCCGACGACGAGTAGTCCGCCGCACCCGTGGGACGTCCTCCCACGCACGCTCTGTCCAAACCTACACCCTCGTAGGGTTTATTTGGGGCATCATGGGCTCGCCCGGCTTCCCAGTCTGGCGTGTTTTTCTCACCCCCAAAGAAACAGGAGCGAATCCCCATGCGAAATCCCCGGTTCGGGCGGACGGCCCGGCCCCTCGTGGGCGCGTTGATGTGCACCCTCACGCTCGCGGCGTGTGGTCCCGCCGAGGAGCTGGACGCGGCCCAGGGCGTACCGGCCCCGGAGCTCGGCGAGAAGAAGAGCGAAGTCATCTACGGCACGGACAACCGGCAGGACGTCTACGCGCACTCGAACGCCACGCTGCGCCTGCGGGCCCAGCAGGCCACGGTGGCGCTGATGAACCCGTCCGACTTCAACGCGTCCAACCCCAACAACGTCACCTTCACCGGCGCGGTGCTGGGCAGCGCCTACAACCTGTGCTCCACCGAGCGCTTCCGGGATGATCCGACGTCGGCCTTCTGCTCGGGCACGCTCATCGCCGACGACCTGGTGCTCACCGCGGGCCACTGCGTCACCAGCGCCTCGGCCTGCGCCGAAACGCGGCTCGTCTTCAACTACTACCGCACCGCGGCGGGCGCGATGCAGACGGTCACCACGGCGGACATCTACAGCTGCGCCGCCATCGTGGCGCGCCAGCAGGGCACGGTGAACGGGCAGAACCTGGACTACGCCGTGCTGCGGCTGGACCGGCCGGCCACGCCGCGCTTCACCCCGGCGCCGGTGCGCACGGGCAACAGCCCGATGACGGTGGGGCAGAACGTGGCCGTCATCGGCAGCGGCAGCGGCATTCCCTTCAAGATCGACTCGGGCGGCTCGGTGCGTGACACGCGCTCGGGCACGCTGGACTACTTCATCGCCTCCACGGACACCTTCGGTGGCAACTCGGGCTCGGGCGTGTACGAGACGGGCAGCTACACGGTGGCGGGCATCCTCGTGCGCGGCGAGACGGACTACGTCACCAGCGGCAGCTGCCGGGTGGCGAACGTGTGCACCGAGACGGGCTGCCGCGGCGAGGACATCACCTACGTCTACCCGGCCATCCGCGCCTTCTGCGCCGCGACGAACAACGGCAACACGCAGCTGTGCAGCGGCCTGCCGCCTCCGCCTCCGCCTCCGCCCAACTCGTACGCGTACACGGCGAGCAACACCAACAGCGCCCAGCAGAACACGGTGAACAAGACGCTCACGTTCGCCGCGGGCGACGTGGTGGAGCTGGGCACCTGCGGCGTGGACGGCGCCGTGGTGGACGGGGACTCCTTCCTGCGCCTCGCCAACGGCGCGGGCACCGAGGTGGCCAACAACGATGACTCGTGCGGCGGCCGTGGCTCCTACATCAAGTACACCGTGCCGGCGGCCGGCTCCTTCACCATCCGCGGCGGCTGCTACTCCAGCGGCAGCTGCGGCGGCACCGTGGTGTGGAAGGTGACGCCGGGCACGGGCGGCGGCAGCTCCAGCGGCTCGTTCAACTTCAGCGCCAGCAACACCAACAGCGCCCAGCAGAACACCGTCAACCAGAGCGTGACGCTGGCGGCCGGCCAGGTCATCCGGCTGGGCACCTGCACGGTGAGCGGCGGTTCCGGTACGGGTGACACCTACCTGCGGCTGTACAGCCCCGCGGGCGCGCAGGTGGCCGGCAACGACGACGGCAGCGGCTGCGGCACCCTGTCGTACCTCACGTACACCGTCCCCGCGAGCGCGGCGGGCGCGTATCAGATCCGCGCCGGCTGCTACTCCAGCAACAGCTGCAGCGGAACGGTGGCCTACACCATCCAGTAGGCCACACCCGGCCCCCCCGGGCCGCTCGCCCTCGTGACGGGCGGCCCCGGTGTGGGCGTAGCAGAGGCTTGACAGCCCGGGGGGCGGGATCTAACGCGATGCTTCATATGAGCACGCCCAAGTTCCCGTCGCCCTCCACTCCGGTGTCCATCGAAGGCCCCCTGAAGGTCCTGCTGCTGGAGAACATCCACGCGTCCGCCGAGGAGATGCTCGCGGCGGAGGGCTTCTCGGTGGAGCGGCTCAAGGGAGCGCTCAAGCCCGAGGAGCTGGAGGAGCGCATCCAGGGCGTGCACCTGCTGGGCATCCGCAGCAAGACGAACGTGTGGGAGCCGGCGCTGGCCAAGGCGCCCAACCTGCTGGCGGTGGGGGCCTTCTGCATCGGCACCAACCAGGTGGACCTGAAGTCGGCCAACGTCCACGGGGTGCCCGTCTTCAACGCGCCCTTCAGCAACACGCGCAGCGTGGCGGAGCTGGTCATCGCGGAGATCGTCATGCTCACGCGCCAGCTGGGGGACCGCAACCGCGAGGTGCACCTGGGCCAGTGGCGCAAGGTGGCCACGGGCAGCCACGAGGTGCGCGGCAAGACGCTGGGGATCGTCGGCTACGGGCACATCGGCACCCAGGTGGGCGTGCTGGCCGAGTCCATGGGCATGCGCGTGCTCTTCTACGACGTCATGACGAAGCTGCCGCTGGGCAACTCGAGGCCCACGGCCACGCTGGGCGAGCTGCTGGAGAACTCGGACTTCGTGACGCTGCACGTGCCGGCCACGCCGTCCACCGAGTGGATGATTGGCCCGCCCGAGCTGGCGCGGATGCGCAAGGGAAGCTGCCTCATCAACGCGAGCCGGGGCACGGTGGTGGATATTCCCGCACTGGCGAACGCGCTGCGCTCGGGGCACCTGAGTGGCGCGGCGGTGGACGTCTACCCGGCGGAGCCGGAGACGAACAGCGACGGCTTCGCCACAGAGCTGCAGGGGCTGCCCAACGTCATCCTCACGCCGCACATCGGCGGCTCCACGGAGGAAGCGCAGGCGGCGATTGGTAAGGAAGTGGCCACCTCGCTCATCAAGTTCGTGAAGAGCGGGGCCACGACGGGGGCGGTGAACTTCCCGCAGGTGGAGACGCCGCTGATCCCCAAGACGCACCGAATCCTCAACGTGCACCGCAACACGCCGGGCGTGCTCCGCGACATCAACAAGATCGTCTCGGACCTCAACGCCAACATCCACGCGCAGGTGCTGAGCACGGACTCGAACATCGGCTACCTGGTGATGGACCTGGACCAGGACGTGGCCAACCCGGTGTGCCAGGCCATCGCGGGCCTGCAGACGGACATCAAGACGCGCATCGTGTCCTGATTCGCTTCAACCCTGTCCGTGAAGGAGTGCCGCAGGGAACAAGCGCGGCCATTTCCCCTCGCCCTCCGGGAGAGGGACGGGGTGAGGGTGCCTCGAATCCCTTCGACCTTACCCGTTTTTCTGCGGCCCGACGGGGCGGGCTCAGTGCGCTGGTGAGAATCTCGCGAGTTCACGGCGAGGGCAGTACCCAACACCAGAAGTACGCGGACGGACGTGGTTCCGGTCGCCACCCGCAGAGAAAACGGCGCTCGCCCATGGTTGGAGGCGAGCGCCGCAGGGTGAATCAGAGCGACGCTGAACTCATCTGGGGCTGCTCAGCCTGACGTGGGAGTTCAGCCACTCAATCTCAGAGCCCATAGCACCTGTATCTGTACCTGCGTACGCGGTGTCCTGTCTCCCGTCCGGGTCCGGCATGGAGTTCGGGAAGATGCGGCAGACGAAGAGGCGATCGTTATGGTCGAGGATCTTCATCAACTTCGTGGTCCACCAGTTCGGCGTTTCCTCTGTCTCGACGAACCACTGGGACTTGAGCGGACGCCTCGCCCCGGGGGCGGTCTTCTCGATGAACTCCTCCAGGTCGTCGTACACCTTCTTGGGATCGCGCTCTTCGGGTGTGTAGTCGAGCATCAACCCGCCGTGGACGTACGTTTCCACGTCAGGCGCGATGATGTCGTAGCTGATCATCAAAACCACTGAAGTACCTCTTTCCGCCGGTAAGTACACATCGACCATCGCCCTGGCGGGGCGGACTCCATCGATGTGCGGGAGATGAGGGACGCTCAACCAGGATTCTTGTCCAGAGCCCTTAGTCGAAGGCGTCCCTCGCCTACCGCTACCGCAACTTGTACCCGTGCAGGAATGGAGCGGCAAGCCTCATGAGGTCGCCATAATAGTTCAGACTCGGCAGGTAAGGTCCCTCGCCCGGCGGGACCTCGTAGTTGCGGCTTTTTTGATGCGGTTAAGGGGCGGTCGAACCCAACAGGTAAGCGACCACGTGATTTCGGCGTCGCTTGCTGCAGAACAGATGTGCTACTACGTCCATGTCCAGAGCCCTTAGTTGGAGGCGTCCCTGCCCCCAAAGAAGGTTTCGGCCGGCGGGGATTTCTCCTCGCCGGCTTCTTCGTCCCTCCCCCCTCTCTCACGGGCCACCAAGCTCCGGCGAGCATCAACGCCGTTGAGCACCTGATTCGGAGGACCCCTCCCGTCGAGCGGTTCTCAGTCGAGACGGCGCAGGGCTCTCCTCCCCGAAACATGTCCCTCGCCGTCGTGGTGGAATGAGTCGGCCGCCACATGCCCCGGCCGTGTAACGATCGCCCTGGGGGCGGCATCTGCTACGGTGAACCGGAGAGGTTCTCCGCCCTGGCACTACCATCGTCCGCTCGTCTCCTGGTCCTACTCACCCTGGCCGTCCACGAGGTCGCGGCGGCCCAGCCGTCTAAACTCCCGGCCCGCGAGCGCCAGGAGCGGCAAGTCGTCGTCCCCGGCCCCGGTGAGCCCGTGCCGGAGGTACGGGTGGCGGCGAACGTCACCACCTACCTGCGCTTCAGTGCCCCCATCGACAGGGCCTCGGTGGAGGTGGAGGGGCGGGCGACGCGCTTCAAGCTGGTGGACCCGGGGGAGTTCACCCTCGCGCTCGAGCCCTCCGTCGAGCCGGGCCCGGGGGAGAAGCTGGGCGTGCGGGTGCGCTACAAGGACGGAGGCACCCCGGCGTATGCAGCCCTCGCGCTCGTCTCCCACCCCACGCTGGTGGACAAGGAGGTGGAGGTGGTGCGCCGCCCGCGCACCGTCGAGGCGCTGGAGGCCAGGCTGTCCCACGTGGAAGCCGAACTCGTCTCCCTGAAGGCCCAGTGCGCGCAGAGCGGACTTCCCAACCTCGCCTTCTCCGGGGTGCTCGACTCGAAGGGTGTCCGCGCCAAGCCCTTCTTCGGGAAGCCGGCTCCCGGGTACAAGGGCGGCCTTGAGCCGGGGCTTGGCACCGGCTACCGGGGCACTCTCTGGGCCATGGTGGTTGTCCAGGTGCGCAACCGCCCGGGACAGCCCGCCTGGGTGCCCGGCGCGGCACGGCTCACCAGCGTGAAGGGGACGCCGGTGAAGGTGCTCTCGGTGCACATGGAGAAGCCCCAGCTCCAGCCGGGGGAGTTCGCTCTCGTGGCCGTCATGGTGGAGCCCCCTGCCTCCAACGAGGTCCTCTTCCAGCTCGAGTTGGTGGACACCGAGGGCGGGCGGCTCCTGCCCATCACCGAGGTTGCACTCTAGGAGGGCCGGCCCATGACGACTGAAGCCCAACACCCGGACCACCTTCAACCCGGCCATGTGGTGGGGCCCTGGCACATCGTCGAGGTGCTGGGCCGCGGCGGCTCCTCCCGGGTTTTCAAGGTGGAGCGCGACGGCCAGCCCTACTCCATGAAGATGGCGCTGCTCCCCCTCACCCAGTCCACGGAGGAGCTCACGGAAGAGCAGTACGTGGAGGAGACGAGCGTCTACCGGCGCCTGGCGCGCGAGGCTGCGACCCTCTTCACCTACTCCTCCCACCCCAACCTGCTACGCGTGTACGCGGTGGACTTCTGGCCCCACCCCACCAAGGGCTACCCGTTCATCATCACTGATTTCATCGACGGGGAAACCTGGCACCAGAGGCGCTGGCGCAAGCCCCCTCACGCCATTGAGCTGGTGGACACCTTCTCCAGTGTGGTGCGCACCGTGGGGGTGCTGCACGCACGCGGCGTGCTCCACCGGGACTTGAAGGCGGAGAACATCCTCATCCGAAGGAAGGACGGCCGACCGTTCCTCATCGATTTTGGCACCGCGCGCCTCCCCGGGGCCCTGACGAAGACGTTGGGCCTGCCCGAGGGCGTACTCCACCTGGTGCCGCCCGAACTCCTGGCCTACACGCGCACCGAGGCGTGGAAGCGGGGTGAGCCCTTCCAAGGCGGGGTGGCCGTGGACCTGTACGCACTGGGCGTGCTGCTCTACCAGGGGCTCACGGATTTGCATCCCTTCGACCCGGAGCTGCCAGATAAGGAACTGCTGGCGGCTATCGCTGCCGTCCCGCCGGCCGCGCCCCACCTGCTCAACCCCCTGGTGCCACGCTCCCTCAGCGACATCGCCATGAAGCTGCTGGAGAAGCGGCCCGAGGACCGCTACCCCAACACCCAGGCCCTGCTCGAGGCACTGGAGCAGGCCACCGAGAAGCAGAGACAGTCCCCCGCCTGGAGGGTGCCCCTCACCGCTCCGGAGAGCCCGGCAGAGGCGCCGCCCAAGCAGACGGAACCGGAGCAGGTGGCCCAGCCCGAGCAAGCAGCACCCGCGGGTGAAGCAGCTCCGCCTCCAGAGGATACGAGGCCGTCGGAGGACGCTCGCGAGGAGGCGCCCGCCAAGAAGCGCCGCACGTGGCACATGGGGCGCCTCGCCATGGTGGGCCTGCTTCTCCTCGCCGGCCTGTTCCTTGCCTCATGGCTGGTGCGATCCACACTCGCGCGGACCCACATGTCGGAGTCCATCGCATCCGGCCCCCCCGAGAAAGGAAGTGCGCCCGTGCCCCCTCTCACCACGCCCCAGGACTCGACTCCCTCCAGCCGCTCACGCTTCGGAGTCCTCGCCGTGTGGCTGTGCACCGCTGCTGGGCTGGGCTGTCCCGCTGCCCAGGTGCGGCCGGAGCCAGAGGACTGCCCCGCCGAGGCTAGGCACAACATGTTCGAGGAGTTGAAGCTCAACGAGGGCATGCGGCTCCAGGCCATCGTCGACATCAACCAGCCTGGGGACCCGACCGAGGAAGGCACTTACCGCGACGGCCCCATCGTCGGCCGCGTGGTGCAGCGCGAGGGGACTGCGCCGCAACTGCCCGGTGGCACCGTGCTGTACGGGAGGCTCTGGACGGGCTCTGGGATTCAAAACCTTGATGGCGAGGAGGCCGTGCTGGGGCGCTTCACCGAGGCGCTGCTGCCGGACGGTCGCAAGCTGTCGGTGTGCATCGCCCTGGGCGGGCCGGAGGGGCGCTGGCGCAAGCTGCCCGGCTCCGAGCATAGGGCCGTTCGACTGCCACGGGAGTTGCCGGTGGCAGCCGTCTGGCGCTGGCCCTGATCATCATAGAAGGCATCACGGTCCGCCGTCAGCATGCGGCTGAAGTCGCACTGAACAGGCCCAAAGGCGACTACCGGACAGCCGGCGCCGACTCTCAAGGGAGTCTTTGCCAACCGGAGCTTTCCGGCGCACTCCTCTGCTCCCGCCTTCGTGCGGGAGGAGGTTACACCGATGAGCAGCTACCACACGTTCAAGCACTTCTGCCGCTACTGCAAGACGCTCTCGATTCCCATCGAGCTTGGGGAGACCACCGGGCATCTGCGCAGCGACAGCACGGCTTGCACGAAGTGCGGCGCGAAGTACAGCGTCCGCGTCGAGGAGAAGGGTGACCACTTCTCGGTGACGACGACGTGCGTGGCGCCGCCCCCGTCGTCGAAGTGAGGTAGAGCTGACGATGGGGAGCAAGGACGGGCCGGCCCGTCTCCCCGTCCGAAGCTGTGGAGGGGTCCCGGTCTGTCAGATGACCTGGGCCGAGAGGCCGTCATCGGCCGCGACACGCGCGCTGTGTTGTCACGCGGCAAGGAGCACCTGGTGTGCATCACCCTGGGCGGGTCTCACGGGTGTATGTCCCGGCAGCATGGCCCCAATCCGGCACCGCCCAGTTCCCACGAACCGCTCCGGTGAACGCCGTCTGGCGGTGGCCGTAGTGCCCTAAACATCATAGGCGACTAGGTTTTTCCAAACCCTTACGCGTAAGGCCGGCTCTAAATACTTGCACTCAAGGCCGGCCCTACAGTTGGCAAGCTAGGTACAAGAAGAACATGTCACTTGCGGGGCCAGTTAGATTGGCGGCCAGTTGTGCTAGACATAAAAAAGGGGCCAGGTTTCCCTGGCCCCTGGGTCTCGGACAGCCATCCGGACCAACACAGCCCCCCGGTTGAGCGGAGGAGCCGCGCATAGCGCCACATCAATAATACAAGCGACTCGTCCCGTCAATGCGGGTGGCGCCAGAAAGGCCCACCATGAGTATCCGTGTGCGCATTGGTACCGGAACAGCAGTGCAGACTCGCACAATCGCAGAGTCCATATTGGTGCTGACGCCGTTGTCCCACGAGGACTGCGAACGACTGCGACAGGAGTTTGAGCAGCTCGATAAGCATCTCGAACGACTGCAACAGGAAGCCGTCAAACTGTTCAATGAACAGTTAGCGCTCTTCCGCTCCTGGTTGTCTGCGAATAGTTAGAAGCGGGCCGCTCCGGAGTTCACGCCGGGGCGGCCCTCTTCGTTCGTGCTTCGCTCGAGAACGTCGGCTACAACTCGACGAGCTCGCAGTCCTCCACGAGCACGTTCATCATCAGCCCCTTCACGCGCCCGCGGATGGTGACTCGGCGCCCCTTGGTGAGGGAGGCCACCGTGTTGGCGTTGTCCTCGTCGACGAAGCACTGCACCCTGCGGACCTCGTACTGCTTGCCGGTGCCGACCACCACATAGACGGTGTTGAGGACGTCTCGCTTCACGTCATCGACGACGCCCGTCGTCTGGATGAGCTTGCCCTTGAAGGCCGCGTCCGCCCGAACCTCGTTGTCCGTGTACTCCGCGAGCAGCGCGCGGATCTCCACCTGCTTCGCGTCCGGCATGCGCCTGGCGGCTGCGGGGGCAGCACCGTCTCCGTCTGGGGACTGTGCCATCACCCAAGCGACGAAGCAGAAGGTGACGATGCCCGCGATGCCGAACAGTCTGCCTAGACGAATGCCGCGAGGCGGCGGTGCTCCGCACTTCGGGCAGGCCGCCGCGTTGGACGCCACGTCACCACCACACTGCTTGCACCGAACCAGCGCCATGTGAGTTCTCCCGGAGTGCTATCCGCCCGCACGACACTAGCGCCACGTCTCTAGCGTCGTGGTCCGCCGTTGTAGGCGCTCCTACGGTCGGGCGCAAGATGGCGCGGCCCCGCACACGCCGGCCCGAGCGGGCGGAGCAGTACGAGAGCCCGGCTTACCGCGACCTGCAGTCGCGGCTGGCCGCGGGCGTGCGGCGCCTACGCGAGGCGAAGGGCTGGACGCAGGAGGAAGCCGCGCACCGTTGCGGCATGCCGACGCGCCTCCTCCAGCGAGTGGAGGGCGAGGACGTCAACGCCACCTTCACCACGCTGGCGCGCCTGTGCGAGGGCTTCGAGGTGGACGTGACGCAGCTCTTCCAGCCACGCCGGTGAGGCCTATGGGCCGCTGTCCATGGTGGCCCGGAGAAGTTCTCCAATGCCCTCGAGCAGCCGGTAGTACATGTATACAGGCACGGGGCCGAACGCCTTGAAGTGCGCGGCGATGCGTTCCACCTGCGCTCTCGGCCCGTGCACCAACAGCGCGAGGAAGCCGTAGGCGAGGTGGACGAGCTGCACCATGCGCTTGAGCCCCGTCCACGTCAGGGCGCGCACGTCCTCCAGGTCGAAACCCTGCTTCGTGAAGCGGTTGGCCTCCTCCACGCCCCACCTGTCCAGGTAGATGTTCGCCACGCGCCGTGCGTCGTCGGCCGTCTTCACCTCCAACGTGGTGAGGATGGCGAGCGGCTCCTGCCCCAACGCACCACCGCTGACGGTGACGAGGGAGTAGGACTTGGCACCTGGCTTGCCCGTTTGTTTGTTGGAGGAAGGGTGCTCCTGCTGCAAGTGCACGTTGCTCGCCCACCCCACCTGGAGGAGCCAGTTTTGCTTCTTCTTGGTGCCACGAGGCCGATGGACGTACAGGCGCGGCGTGCTCTCCACCAGCCCCTTCACATTCGTCTTCCCCTCGGAAGTGAAGAGGGTACGGCTGTTGCCCTCGAGGCGCAGACGCACGGCGAAGTCCACGCCCATCTCCTCCATCTTCCTGAAGAAGATGCCGCCGTCGAAGCCGCTGTCGAAGGCCCAGAAGGCGTCGTCCGGCACGTGCCGGCGCACCGTCGCGATGGCGTCGAACACCGTGGCATTCTGGCTCTTGTACTCGGGCGACTCCGTTGAGAAGAGCCGGGACAGCAGCGGCAGACGTCGTCCGCGCACGCCCACGGCCTCGAGGGAGATGATGTCGTACCCATTCCCTACCTCCTTCGTGGAGCCATCAAGGACTCGGGCCAGGTACGGCATCTTCCTCGCGCGTGGCTTGGTGATGTCGGTGATGTCCACGGCGATGGTGGGCCGCGGGTAGCGCTCGTCCCGGAGGATGGGGGCGACGAGCTGCAGGTAGTCCTGCTCCACCGCCGCGTCGTCGTAGCGCTCGTTGGCGAGGTTGCGCGAGAGGCGCTTCTCCGTGTGGATGAGGCGGCTCGGCTCCTTCAGGGCCCGGCCGATTTGGGAGAGGAGGACGCTCCTCTTCTCCACCAGGCCGAAGAGGGCTTCGCGTAGAAAGCGGCGGCACGGCTTGTACAGCCGCCCGCCCACCTTCTCCACGTAGGCGTCGAAGCGCTCGGGAATGGACTTCTCTCGAGGCACACCTCTCCCGACGCTGGACACGTGCGTCGGTGGTGCCTACGTTTCCTGTGTCCCCTAGCAAGGACAGGAGCGTGGCATTCCAGTGCCCGTTCCAGCTGTGAATGGGAGTCGGGCTGTTTCCAGCAGCTCTCCTCCCGGAATGAGGGTCGGACTTCCAGGTCCGGCCCTTTTTCTTTGGTGTCTCCTGTTGCTGCTTCCTCCTCGCTCCCAACTCACGCGGTTGGGTGGAACTACAAGTCCGCGAAGATGGGGACGCGGAGTGCGGGTCGTCAACGGCACGCCCCTCTCCATTGCCAGTGCGGGTGTCGTGTTGGCGATAGCACGCGGGTGTTGGAGTGGGCAGAGGCTTTGGGTCCCGTTCGTTCTGAGCCATTCGCGCGCGCAGATGGCCCCGCACGACTTGCCATAGCTCCACCGTTATCGGGCGGTTCGCAGCCTCTCGCCGCAGTCCGCACGACGCGAAAAAGCCTCCGCCAGAGTGGCTGGGCCAGTTCCAGGGAGGCTCATGCTGCGGCAGGCACGCGGGTGTGGAAGTGAAGGGTCGTCCTCTGGGACTGGACGTCTCCTTCAAATACTTGACCTGAACGTTAGCCCAGGACACACTTCTGGCCGCTGGCGCCCATCTGCGCCTAACCCGCTTGGCTCTCCGTGCGGAGCCATTCAAAAGGGGCAAAGTGACTCAGTCACAAGATGGTCTTGTTGTGCCTCCTAACGGGCGGCAAGCGCAGTGCACGGACAGCCTTGTCATGCTCGAAAGGGTAGGTACGACATGAGCAACAATGCGAACCAGAGGAAGCTGAAGCGCCTGATCCGAGAGCGGATGGAGCGCACCGGTGAGTCGTACACGGACGCGAGGATGCACGTCCTCCGAAAGCACTCCATCGGTGAGCAACCCCTCGCCAAGCCGCAGATCGATCTTGAGCGATTGGGCGTGATGACCAGGGGCTTGCATGAGTCGTTGAAGGCGCTGACGCACGGCCCAGCCCTCCAGGTCTCTGAGGCCATCTCGGGAATGAACCGGGCGTTGCACGAAGGCCTCCAGGCGGCGATGCAGGTGCCTGCCATCCAGTTCCCGGACCTGTCGAAGACCTTCGCGGCAATCGACCAAGCGGTGAAGCTGGATTTGCAGGAGACCTTCAAGGCGGCGATGCAGGTGCCTGCCATCCAGYTCCCGGACCTGTCGAAGACCTTCGCGGCAATCGACCAAGCGGTGAAGCTGGATTTGCAGGAGACCTTCAAGGCGGCGAYGCAGGTGCCTGCCATCCAGCTCCCGGACCTGTCGAAGACCTTCGCGGCAATCGACCAAGCGGTGAAGCTGGATTTGCAGGAGACCTTCAAGGCGGCGACGCAGGTGCCTGCCATCCAGCTCCCGGACCTGTCGAAGACCTTCGCGGCAATCGACCAAGCGGTGAAGCTGGATTTGCAGGAGACCTTCAAGGCGGCGACGCAGGTGCCTGCCATCCAGCTCCCGGACCTGTCGAAGACCTTCGCGGCAATCGACCAGGACATTGCTGCGGTGGGACTCAAGGCTGCGAAGGCGCTGCAGGCAGCGACACAGTAGCGTGCTGCGCTGGGCTCCAGCATTGAGAGCCCAACCAACTCGGTCTCTCGACGCTAGGTGGGCTGCGGCACACCATCCGCAGTGGAGCTGAGTTCGGAGAACGCCATGGCCACCAGCACTCTTGAGCCTGGTGGCCATGGCGGTGATGGCTGGTTCTCCCCACTACTGCTGAGATCTGTCCTCTGCGCACTGAGGGCCCGAGACTTCTCCGTCGAGCCTCAGAATTATGGGTAAGGTCGAAGAATCCCGGGTTGAACCCCTGTCCACACGGGGTTCCATGGGTTGAAGAACAGGTGCAGATACCCTCACCCTGACCCTCTCCCGAGGGGAGAGGGGATATTCGGTCACTTCCCTGAAAGGGATTCACCGGGCTCGGGCGACTCGGAGAACCAGAGAGCCTCGAGCTCCAGCTCGAGGGCCTCGAAGGGCTCGGCGCGGACACGGGCGTTGCCGCTCCAGGAGCCCTTCTCCAACCACCGTCCCTCGTGGCGCTGGAGGACTTCCAGGATGCGGAGCACCGGATCCACGAGCCAGACGTACTCCACCCCCTGCCGGGCGTAGATGCGCTTCTTCACGGTCCGGTCGAGGCGGGCCGTCGACGGGGAGAGTACTTCGCAGACCCAGTCCGGAGCGAGGGTGAAGTTGGGAGCATCGGAGCGCACGGGCATGCGCGAGCGCCGCCAGCCCGCCAGGTCCGGCACCAGCACGTTCTTGCCGAAGTGCAGCTCCGGCTCAGTGAAGAACCACCAGCCCCCCGGACCGCCCCGGCCACGTTGAAAAGGCTCGAAGAGCGAGCCACCCAGCGCGAAGCTGGCCGCCGAGTGAGGGCTCGCGGGCCGGGGTGATGCGACGAGTTCTCCTTCGAGAATCTCCCCCACCACGTGGGCAGGAAGGGCGATGAGATCCTCGTAGGTCGCCTCACGATGATGGGGTTGCTTCTCCTCCGCCATCTCAGCGCGTCCTCTCCAGTCCGTCGATCCAGTCCAATCCGTCGTTCCAGGACTCAGCATCTTCCCTCCGCGTCCGCGATGCCAGTCCCCGGGAGCCGCGATTCTCGGCAATGCGGGGCCGTGGACATGCATGGCGGCCTGCCCACCCGGTATTCGGGCAGCAGGCACGTCGTCTCACGATGAGATTACTTCCGAAGTCACCCGGAAGCAACCTACGTTAGACGTAACGTGAAGGGTCTTGTCGCCAGGAAGAGGAAGGGCCCTCTACACGTCGAGGATCTTCCCCGGGTTGAGGATGTTGTTCGGGTCCAGGGCGCGCTTGAGCGTGCGCAGCATCTCGAGCTCGGCGGGCGAGCGCGAGAAGGCCAGGTAGTCCTTCTTCAGCAAACCGATGCCGTGCTCGGCCGAGATGCTGCCGCCGTGCTTGCGCACCAGCTCGAACATCGTGGGGTCGGCCTTCTTCGTGTGCGCGAGGAACTCGGCCTTCTCCATGGCCTCGGGCTTCATGATGTTGATGTGGAGGTTGCCGTCCCCGATGTGGCCGAACAGGGCGATCTCCCAGCCCGGGTAGCGCTCGCCGAAGACCGCGTCCATCTCGGAGCAGAAGGCCTCCAGGTTCGCCACCGGCAGCGATACGTCGTTCTTGTGCGGCAGTCCCGTGGCCGACAGGCTCTCGCTGATGCTCTCGCGCAGGGCCCACAGCTCGCTGGCCTGCGAGGGACTCTGCGCCATGGTGCCATCCGTCACCAGCCCCCGCTCGAAGAGCGAGCCCAGCCAGCCCTCCACCTCGGCGGCGTCCTTGCCCTCGGCCTCCATCAACACGTAGCACCCGCTCGGGGCCTCGAAGGGCGAACGCAACTTGCGGTGGCGCTGCACCCGCGCCAGGCACTTGTCGGTGAAGAACTCGTAGGCGCTCAGCAGCAACGGGGCGCGGCGGGCCTCGCGGAACAGCCGCAGCACGGCGGCCACGTCCGGCACGGCGAAGAGGAACACGTCCTGCTTGCCCGGCAGCGGCGTCAGCTTGAGCGTGGCCTCGGTGATGATGCCCAGCGTGCCCTCGCTGCCGATGAAGAGCTGGCGCAGGTCCGCGCCGGTGTTGTTCTTCTCCAGCGCGCCGTTGAGCTCCAGCACCTGCCCCTGCGCCGTCACCACCTGCAGGCCCAGCACCCACTGGCGCGTGAGGCCGTAGCGGATGACCTTCACCCCACCCGCGTTGGTGGCGATGTTGCCGCCCACCTGGCTCGAGCCCTTGGAGGCGAAATCCACCGGCCACGTGAGGCCGTGCTCGGCGCAGTGGTGGTGCACGGCCTCGGTGACGGCTCCGGCCTGCACGCGCACCGTGTTGCCGAGCAGCTCCACCGGCTCCATCCGGTTCATCCGCTGGAGGGACAGCACCAGTTCGCCCCGCGCGGCCACCGCTCCAGCCGCCAGGCCCGTGCGCCCACCCGAGGGCACCACTGGCACGCGGTACTGGTTGCACAGGGCCAGCAACCGCGCCACCTCGTCCGTGGTGCGCGGAAAGGCCACCGCGCTGGGAGCGGGAGAATGAACGCGCGTCCAGTCGCGCCCGTACTCCTGGAGCTCGCTGGGCTCGCGGGTCAGGAAGTCCGCGGGGAAACCATCGGCAACAGCACGGAGGAACGCCTCGGGAAGCACGTCGGCCATGAGGGGAGCACTAGTGCAGGGACCCGCCCATGGCAAGCCAGCGAGCGAGGCATGGAGCGCTTTCATGCCCTGGTGCCAGTCAGCACCTGGACAGACGCGGCGCCCCTCCCAGCCGGACCATCCCCCCGTGCTTATCCTCCCGCGCGGCTCGTGGCGGCAGGGGAGAGCCGGGGGGAGTCCACACATGGAGCTGCGCAAGCCACTGTTCATCGCGGCACTGGTGTTGCTCGGCCTCTGTGTGCTCGTCGAGGTGGGTGCCTCCATCCTGCTGCCCCGCCCCGTCGCCAGCCGCGCCGACATCGAGGCCAACCTGCGCAGCGAGGGCGCCCAGGACGACGTCAGTGTCGACGAAGTGCTCGCCATGCAACGCGAGAATCCCCCGACTCCAGGCCTCGGCATTCCCTACCTCGCGCTCGTCGACGGGCTCCTGCTCCTCACCCTCGGGCTCATGGGCGCCAGCCTGCTCATCCCCGAGCGCGTCCACGGGCAGGTGCAGGGGGTGGTGTCGCTCGTGGGCGCCATCGTCGCCCTGCTGGCCGGTATCGCCATGCTCGTGGGCGCCATCGGTCTGCTGCTGCTCATGGTCTCCCTCTTCACCGCGGTGCCCTTCGGAACCATCGCCTACCTGGCCATCTGGGGCTTCTTCAACCGCGGCGGCGCCTCCGCCACACTCGGCCTGCTCATGGCCTTCAAGGTGGCCGCCGGTGTGTGCCTCGTGCTCGCCCAGCCGCGCTTCCTCCAGAACAAGGGCCTCGTGCTGCTCTTCCTCACCTCGCTGGTGGCCGGTGCCCTCCTCAGCATCCTGCACGGCTGGGTGCCCATCATCCTCGTGAGCATCACCGATGCCGTGGGCGCCATCATCGTCGCCATCCTCGGCCTCGTATGGGCCCTGGTGCTCTTCATCGGCGCGCTCGTCTCCATCCTCCGGGTGCTCAAACTCAAGCGCACCGCGGCCTGAGCCTCAGCGCAGCTTCACCGGGCATTCGGCGGTGTTCCCCACGCCCCGGGTGCACGTCAGCGACAGCGTGGCCCCCTCCTCCGGCACATCCAGCCCCCGGCGCTCGTCCAGGCCGTCAAGTGTGGCCGGGACCGCGGGCCCGCCCTTCGGCTCGAGCCGCACGTCCACCTGGCTCCCCGACAGCGGCTCCACGTTCACCGTGCGCACCCGCGCTCCCGACTTCGCGATGTCCACCCGGCACGCCAGCCCCCGCGCCACCCGCACGGTGCCCTCGGACAGCACGCAACCCGTGGTCTTCAGGTCCTCTTCCGCCACCGGCTTCGGCTTGACGAAACGCTCGCGCCACCGCTCCCGCTCCTGCTTCGACGCCGGGTTGGCTCCCCTGGCGGAACGGTCCTGCGCGCCCAGACCCGCCCCCAGCACGTACAGCGCGACACAGGCGAACACCGCCAGGATGAGCAGGATGGTGGAGGGCTTGGGCTGGGTCATGCGCGCGTTCCTCAGGGAGTGGGAACCGTGCGCCGCGGCTCGAGCTTCAGCTCATCGAGGGTGCGGTGGTCCCGGATGATGACCGACCTCACGCACTCACCATTGATGCAGATCGTCCCGATCGGGCACCTGGGGCACAGCACGACGCCCCGATTGCACGTCCCATCGCAGGAACCGGAGACACACTGCGAGGGGTGGGTGCACTTCTCCCCCAGGGGAATGAGGCAGAAGCCCTGGTGGCACGTCAGCGGCGAGCGGCAGTCGTCGTTGCTGTCACAGGTGTCTCCCAGGGTCACCTGCTCCTTGCATGCGCTCGCTTCACAGCGTCCCGTCACGCACTGCTCGGGCTTGTCGCAGCCCGTGAAACCCGCGAGCCCCCGGCACGCCGCCTCGTGACACGCCAGGGGCTCCGCGCAGTCATCCGCGCTGTCGCACGTCCCCGTCAGGGCCACGCGCTCCTCACAGGTGTCCCCCTCGCAACGGCCCGAGGCACACTGCCCTCCGCTCGCGCATCCCTTGAAGCCCGCCGTGCCCACACAGACGTTGCCCGTGCCGCACGTGAGGTCCTTCCCGCACCGCGGATCCTTCTTCGCGCAGGCCACCCCGAGCCCGGGCCCCTCGTCCCCGCCCCGCGAGGAGAGGATGGCCACCACCGCGCCCACGATGAGCAGCACCCCGGCGGCGAGCGCCACCAGCCACCAGGGAAAGGGCTTCTTCACGGGCACCGCCGCTTCCCGCACGATGAAGGCCACCGCGGGTCCCCGGTCATAGTGCTCGTCCGGGTTGGAGATGCTCGCCACATCCAGGGTGAAGCCGTACGAGCCCGGCGGCGTGCCCGCGGGAGCGGAGAGCCTCACCGGGATGACCGCCGTCCCATCCGGCGACAGGGTCCGCTCCATCCCGTCCGGGAATTGCATCCACTCGGCCCGGGTGTTGCCATCCGGAACCACCGTGGCCCGGACGGTCACTCCCGCGCCCAGCTTGTTGGAGATGGTGAAGGACACCTCGCCGTGGCCCGCGGCGTCCAGCTGCACGTTGCTCGTGGTGGCGGTGACGTCGAAGGCGCGCGGCATCAACTCGCTCCTGGTGTGGGCTGCCCGAAGTGCAGCTCGTAGGTGACGTAGGCGGGCTTCTCCCGCTCGATGATGGCCTCCACCATGGGCCGGTGCGCGGCCAGCTCCGCCGGAGCACGCACGCGCAGGTGGAAGGGCCGGGGACGTCCGTTGGGGCCCGGCACCTGCTCCTCGATGACGAAGTCCTCGCGGCCCGTGGCCGTTCGCAGGAAGAGCAGCAGCCCCCGCGCCGTGCCCCGCCAGCGAGACAGCTCCACCGCCGCGGCCACCAGCTCGCGCATCCGCCCCAGGCCCGTGGTGACGGGCACGCCCAGGTCCACCCAGTGCGCCAGGAAGGGCACGAAGCGCTCCGGCGCTCGCAGCGGGTGGAAGAGCGAGGGCAGCTCGGCCAGCATCGCCTCGGAGGGCGCGTGCAGCGCCTCCATCACGTCCATCAACGCCACCAGCGGACCGTTCTCGTGCAGGGTCCGCTGGAAGACGCCAGGCAGCAGCCGGGTGATTTCATTCCGCTTCATCGACCGTCACCACCTCGAGCTCATGCGGGCCCGACACCAGGAGCCAGGAGGGAGGCAGCGTCACCTTCTCCGTGAACTCCTGCGTCGAGCAGTTGCCGTACTGCCCACCGGGCTCGCGCTGGCGATGGACTCCAGCCGGGCCTCCCGCGAGCAGCAGCCCGCCTCCGGGCGCCGCCGCCAGGGCGAACACGGGTTGGAAGAGGCGCTCGCGCTCGCGCAGGGGCAGTCCGCTGTCCACCCCGGGGCGGTTCCACGAGGCCTCGCGCCGGCTCGCGTCCATCCACAACACGCCCGCCCGGTGCGTGGCCGCATAGGCCCGGGCCCCATCGAAGGCGAGCGCGAGGCAGCTTCCTCCATCCCAGTTCTTGTCCAGGGGGCGCCACCCGTCCGGCGGGTCCGCCGAGCCGAGCAGCTCCCAGCTCAAGCACCCCTTGCCCGGATCCGCGCCACTGGCCGCGGCCAGCCCCGCCCAGAGGAAGGAGCGCGGACCATCCCGCTGCACCTCCAGCACGCGCACGTCCTGGCTGCGCAGGCCGATGTGCCGGAAGCTGTTGCCGCGCCCACCGCTGCTGGAGAGGTACACGCCGCGCAGGCTCATCCCCGACACCGCGACGCTCACCCCACCTCGCGCATCCGTGGAGGCGGCCACGGAGAGGAAGCCCAGGTCGTGGTCCGAGGGGTCCACCAACACCTGCAACGGGGTGGCGCCCTCCTCCACCGCCAGCTCGAAGAGGCCCACGCGCGTGGCCATCAGCAGCACGGGCACGCCGTCGCGCACCATCCACGCCAGGTCCTCCACATGGTCCAGCGTGTGCGTGGTGCGCTCCCACGTCTCGCCGCTGTCCAGCGAGAGGTGGAGCCGGGAGCGCTGGGGCTCATCCGCCAGCCGCGCGGCCACGGCCACCAGTCCGGCGCGATGCGGGTGGGCCTCCACCACCTCCACCTGCTCTCCGGGGAAGCGGCCCACGCGCTCCCAGCCATCCGCGTCGGACACGGTCCGGAAGAGCGCATCCCCTCCCCCCGCGTAGTAGGTGCGCGGCTGGAAGGCGTCCTCGCAGAGCGTGCGCACGTCCTTCGGCACCTCGTCCACCAGCAGGCGCACCTGGTCCACGTAGCTGACCCCGGGCTCGGCGAGCAGGGTGTCGTAGACGTGCGAGACGCGCAGCGACTGGCCGAAGCGCCAGCCTCCCGGTTGCAGCTTCGTGGGCAGTGGGTTGAGGGCCTGGTGCAGCCGCTCCAGCGAGCGGCGCTTCAGCGCGGCCGCGTCCTCCGCCCGGTGCACCACCACACGGGCCCGTACGCGCACCGTTTTGTAACGCGCCCAGCCCACCTGGCACGTGGTGCCCAGGGGCCTCCGCTCGTTCAGCGCCGTCTCGATGCGGGCGCGGGCCTCCTCCGTCTCGTGCTGGCGCAGGGACTCCTGGGTGACGCCCTCGCCCGAGGCTCCCTGCACATTGGGCGGCAGGTAGGGCACCAGCAGCACTTCCACCGCGCCCGGCAGGGCATGCGCCCAGAGCTGGGCCTGGGTGAAGGCCTTGGCACGGGCCACCGCTCCCGAGCTGCGCAGTGCGAGCCGCTCGTAGTCCTGGGCGGTGATGGCGCGCCCCAGCGAGTGCAGCTCCTGCGGTCCCCGGACGAGCGCGTTCTCCAGCGTCTCCGCCGCACGGCCTCCCACGGCCGGCGAGGGGTTGGTCACCTTCACCCCGGGCAGCGCCGTCTTGAGGGTGTCCAGGGCTCCGGCGGCCACGTTGCCGGTGAGCCCTCCGCCGCGCAGGTACCACAGCATGATGGTCCGCCCCGCCTTCGGCACGGCCGCCAGGGCTCGGGGTTCAGTGGACAGCGCACCATCCTCTCCCGTCATCCGGGCCGCGGGCGCGAAGGTGAGAGTGCCCGTCATCCGGTCCACCACATATGCGGGCTCGTCCGGCGGCAGGTTGGCGAAGCTCTCCACCTCGCGCCAGATGCGATACGTCTTGTCCCCCAGCTTGCGCGCCGGCACACGCCCATCCAGCTCGCCCGGCAGGGCCTCCACGCCCACCATCAAGTCCCGGCCATCTCCCGTGGGTGCCACGATGGGCGGGCGGCGCGCCGTCACCGACAGGCCCGGCATTCCCGTGCCCACGCCCGCCAGCTCCGCCTCCACCTGCTCGCCATGGTGGGCGAGCACGTCCACTTCCGTGCCTCCCACGGGAATGCGCACGGGCTCGGCGGTGAGGAAGATGACGGGCTCGGCGCCGGCCTCGGCCCGCGAGGTGGTGACGCCCGTGCCCCGCGGAATCTCCACCACGCTGGTGGCGGGACGCGCGAGGCTGAAGCGCAACCGCACCGTGGCGGAGCTCGGGGGTTGCAGGCGCACGCCGAGCAGGCGGAGGAATTCGACGTAGGCCTTCTCCGGCAGCCGGTTGAGCCGGTAGAGCATCGTCTCCGTCAGGTGGGCGAAAACCTCCAGCAGCACCATGCCCGGGTCATGCGGGCTCAGGTCGGTCCACTCGGGGCTCGTCCGCGCGATGCGGTTGCGAGCCTCCTCGAGGAGTTGCTGGAAGCTGCGGTCATCCAGGTTGGGCGAAGGCAACGGCATCAGGCGGGCCCTCCCGCGAGGTCGAGGCCGAAGCGCAGCCGCTCCGTCCGCTGCGTGGTGCGCACGCGGTACTCGAGCGAGATGTCGAGCCGGAAGGGCTCCTCGGCGCTCCGGTTGGCGTCCACGTCGAGCAGGTCGATGCGCGGCTCCCAGCGCACCAGGGCGCGGCGCACATAGTGGATGGCGAGGCCGGCGGTGGTGTCGTCGTTGGGAGCGAAGACGAGCCGGTGCAGCTCGCAGCCGTAGTCCGGTCGCATGACACGCTCACCGGGCACGGTGGACAGCAGCAGGAGGATGGCCTGACGCACCGAGGACTCCTCCTGCACCATGGCGATGCCACCCGAGGGAGACAGGTGCAGGCCTCCGGGCCCGACACCCACGAGGTCCAGGTCCGGGTGGAGGAAGCGCCACGCACGGTAGCGGGGAACGTTCATCGGTCCTCCGACACGAAGGGCTGGCCGGGAGCGGTGCAGTGGTACTTCACCACGCCCGGCGGTGTGCCATCCGTGAGGCCGGTGACGATGTCGAGGACCACGGGTTTGCCGTCCACGCGGATCCACGAGGAGTAGCCCGCCCGCACCGCGAGCGTAGTGGTGCACGGCTTGATGGTGGGCCCGATGTTGGGACAGCCCGTGATGGGCCGGCCCTCGGGGTCCGCCTGCACGAGCACCGGGCGGCCCTCGATGGTCACCCACGACTGTGACGCGGTGAGGCCGATCCTGCCCAGGTGCGCGCACTGCATCAGTGCGTCCACGGTCACCCAACGCATTCAGTCCCTCCTCCGGAAATCGATGGTGGCGGCTTCGATCGTGACGGATTTGCCGGGGGCCTCGATCTCGAGCGCCGTCTCGGCATGCAGGCGGACGACATGGGGAGACAGCTGCAGGTAGCTGCCGAGCTGGTCCTCGACCCGGAGCGTCTGCGTCTCGTCGTTGAGGCGCAGCTTGAGCCCACCCGGGGTGAGCAGGTTGAAGCGGCGCACGGCCGCGCCGGAGACACCGGTGTCCGGGGGTCCGTTCGCCCCGTAGAGGCCGCCCACCACCACGCCGCGTGCCGGGTCTTCCCCCGAGAGGACGAGCAAGACGGTGTCGCCCACGTCCGGCAGCATCACCAGGCCCTTGCCCGCGCCAGCGCCCGCGCAGAGCACCTGCATCCAATCCGTCTCCACGTCACCGCAGGTGGGCAGCGAGACGCGCACCCGGCCCTTGTTGTCGGGGTCGTCCACCCGGCTCACCACGCCCGGCACCACCGAGGAGGCGCGCGGCCGGGTCCGCCGGGGCGGTGGCGCGGAGGACAACTCGGAGAGGAAGCCGTGTTGCGCATCCAGCGTGTGCGTGACGGAGGTGAGGACGTACTGGCCCGCCACCACCGGCACCACGCCGCGCACGTCCACGCGCGTGCCGGGGCGCAACCGGGGGTCTCCCTCCGCCACCCCGGTGAGCACCACCTCGCGCGCCAGCCGGTGGTCCAGTTCCGCCAGGGCCAGTGCCTCCGCGTGCGCGGTGTCCTCCGCGTTCTCGTTGACGAGCGCCCGCTCGCCACTGCCGCCCACGCGCTCCGGGGGAACGGAGGCCTCCACCCGCCGGCCCACGCGGCCTCCCGAGGGGCTCGCCGTGTAGACCTGGCCCTGCAGGGCGTTCCACCCCGCCGAGGACACCGAACGGCACGCCGGGTCCCCATTCACCTCCACGCACGCCTCCAACAGCGACTCACCCATCACCAGGGGAATGGGGTCTCCGTGTCCGTCCAGGGACAGCACCCGCAGCACGCCCTCCTCCAGCACCAGCCACAGGCCGCAGCGCTCCGTCTGCTCCACGAGGAACTCGAGGTCCGACTGTCCGTGCTGGATGAGGTGGTGCGAGAGCGGCCCGGATTCGGAGGCCTCGACGGACAGCCCGAGGTCCGACACCAGCTCGCGCGTCAGGTCCCTCGGCGTCACCTGCGCGTGCACCCGCACCGGCTGCCGCTTGCGCAGGCGGTGGAGCAGATCATAGCCCCGGACGCGCACCTGCCTCGTGCCCGAGCCACCGTGCACGTACTCCACCGCCGTCACCTCGCCAACGAAGAGCGGCTCGCGCCGGGCCGCCACCGAGACGCGCAACGCGGTCCCCGGAGGCAGGCCCCGCGTGGCCAGGGCGCCTCGCGGGTCCGTGAAGGTGAGCTCGCACAGCGCGGGCAGGGACAGGTGCTGTTGGACGCGCACCGACTCCAGGGCACGCAGCTCCTCGGGCGCCAGGGGCGTCCCGTCCACCTCCACGCGGAGCTCGGGCAGTCCCCGGACGGACCTCATGTCGTCCCCCGGATGGCCGAGGCCGGTGGCAGGCGCAGCACCGTGCCCGTGTTCAGGTGCATCGGGTCGTTGATGCCGTTGAGCGAGGCGATGAGCCTCCACAGCGACGGATCCCTGTAGCGCTCCCAGGCGATCTCATCCAGGCGCTGGCCCGAGCCTGGATCCGGTCCTCCGCTGAGGACGGATTGGGTGTCGAAGGCCTCGGGCGGGAGGCTCGCGGCCACCTGCCCGGCCAGTTGCTCGTTCTCGGCGCCGACGCCACCCGGGGGGACGCGCGGAGCCTCCACCTGCCGGGCCACTTCCTCTTCCACCCGCAGCAGGCGCAGCGAGAGCCAGGAACGGCGGGGTGCACCGGTGGGAGTGAAGTGCTCCAGGCGCTCGGCCACCGCGGCCACCACACACGGCATGTTCAGCACCTTGCCCCAGACGACACGCAGCAACGAGGGCCGGCCGTAACCGTCCTCGGCATGCGCGTTCTCCGCGAGCTGCCACAGGGGCCGCGTCAGGTCCCTCACGTCCTCGGACGTCACCGAGGAGCCCGCCAGCGTCACGTCGAAGAGGAGCTCCAGGTTGAGCTCGGTGGTGCCGCCGCCGGTGAAGAGGAGCGGGTCGTCCATGAGCCCCGAGCCGGTGAGCGGCACACCGAGCGCGCGCCGGGGCCGAACACCCGCCGTCCGGCGCACCACGAGCGTCTCCGGGTTGAGCAGCGCGCCCAGCCGGAGTCCGTCGGGCTCGATGAGGAAGGCCACGCGCTCCATCACTCACCTCGCTGCTCGCGCTCCAGCCGGCGCAGCCGCTCCCAATGACGGAGCACCACCAGCGGATCGCCGGGTTCAGGGGAAGGAAGTTCCGGAGGCTCCGGCCATGAGGGCAGAGAGTCGGAAGAAAACGCCATGCTGGGAATGAGGGATGACGCGGACCTGGGAGTGTCCCGTGGACGTGAAGTCTCCCGGACAGAGGGCTCCGGCATCGGGAACGAAGAAGACCGCGGCGGAGGCAATGAGGCCGCACCCACCGCGAACTCTGGAGCCATGACCGTGCCACTCTCCCCTCGCCCTTCGGGAGAGGGACGGGGTGAGGGTATCGAGGATCCCGGGTTCTCCCGCTGGACCGGACGTGTCTCGGGCAAGGGCATGAACCTCTGGCTCTCCGGAGACGAGGAGGTCTCGGGGAGCGGGCGGAAGGAGAGCCCTCGGGTCCGGGTGGAGCCCGCTTCTCGCTGTGGGCCCACGCGGAGAGCCGTGGGAATGGGACCACCGTCACGCGGCATCGCCCGGACATCCAGACGCGCAATGCCAGACACCGGAGCGGTAGCCTCTCGTTCCGGCGGTGGACGAGGCACGGACGCACCCGTACGCGGTCCGGAGCTCCGCACGGGCGCGGGAGCGGAGTGCACGACGGAGTGCACCATGGCAGGAGCCACGCTCACCGGAGTCTGGGGAACAGAAGGCCGCATCAGCGGGACGCGCCCGGGCGTCTCGCGGCCGGGGGGTGGAGGACTCGACAATGGGACACGGGGCCGCGACTGAGGAGCGGGCACCGGGCCCATGACAGACATGGGCTCCCGCCTCGGAGGCTCCACCGGAGCCCGGGGCGCTGGAGGAGGCACGGCCGCCTCCTCCAATTCCAGTCCCTCGAGCAGATGCGGCGCCCCACGGCGTACGCGCTCCACCCAGTCCGCGGGCGGGCCTCGCCGCGTGGACCGCACCAGTTGCCTCCAGTGCTCCGGTGGGCCCGCGTCCGGCGGCAGGACATCCCTCACCCCACCCCTCTCCCAGGGGGAGAGGGAGTCTTCCACGGGCAACTCCACGGCGGGCTCGTTCAGGACGGACTCCGCCCAGCCCTTCACCCACCGCGCCACCGTGCGCACCAGGGCCCTGCCCCGGCTCTTGTCCGCCCCTTCAGCCGCCACGGTTGATGGACTCGAAGACGAGCGTGACCGACTCGATGGCCACCATCTGCCCCAGCGCATCCAGCGCCGCGCCCTTCCACCCCGAGGGCCAGGCATCCACCAGGTTCCAGCGGAACACCTCCGTCAGTCCGTCCGGTCCCGTCATCAAGATAGAGACGTTCTTGCGGCTCGGCGTGCCGTTCACCGACTCCATGAACCAGTTCCACAGCTCGCGCGACGTCGTCAGCCCATAGCGCAGCGTGACGTCCCCATACGCCACTGGCCCGGCCAGCCTGCGTACCACCGCGCCCGCGCCGCCCTCGCGGTAGCGCAGCGCGTTCACCTGTACCTCCAGCCCATGGCACTCGGTGAAGTGCCCCTCGTTCACCCCGTTGATGTCCAGCTTGAAGTTGTACGCGCGCAGCGGGTCCACCAGCGTTCCCGGCTGGGCACCTGGCTGCTGCGGGGGTGGAGTCTCCGCCTGCTTCGGATCAGCCACGGGCCGCCTCCTCCGTCTGCTCCACACCGCCCGAGTGCTGGCCGATGCGGAAGATGATGAACTCCGCCGGCTTCACCGGCGCGATTCCGATGACGCAGATCAACTGCCCCGCGTCCACCACCTCGGGGGGGTTCGTCTCGTCGTCGCACTTCACGAAGAACGCCTCCTGCTCCGTCCGGCCCACCAGCGCCCCGTCCCGCCACAGCCGCCGCAGGAAGGCGCTCACGTCCCGGATGACAGCGCGCCGGAGCGACAAGTCATTGGGCTCGAACACCACCCAGCGCGTCCCCTGGCCAATGGTCTCCTCCACCATGCAGAAGAGCCGCCGCACGTTGAGGTAGCGCCACTCGGGGTCGCTCGAGAGCGTCCGCGCGCCCCACACCTTGATGCCATCCCGGGGGAAGAAGCGGATGCAGTTGACGCCGCACTGGTTGAGCACGCCCAGCTCCTCGCGCGTCAACGGCGTCGCCAGGCCCTCGGCCGCGTTCACCACCTCGTTGGCCGGCGGCTTGTGCACCCCGCGCGTCCCATCCACCCGCGCGTAGATGCCCGAGATGTGTCCGGACGGCGGCGCGTTCACCAGCCGCTTCCGATCGAACGGGTCGTACATGGAGACCCACGGGAAATAGAACGCGCCGTACTTCGAGTCCCGGGCCCGCTCGCCCTTGGAACGCCGAGGCCCCGCGCCTGCCTCCCCTTCCCTGCCCGCCACGGGCGCCGAGACCGTGCCCACCTCGCACAGCCGCTCCACGGTGGCGTCCTCGGGCGCATCCAGCACGGCCACCCGGTCCATCATCTGCTCGGCGTGGGTGAGCAGTGCGTTGTACGAGCCCGGGTCCGTGTAGCCGGGCGCCGCGACGATGGCCACCTCGTCCACCTCGCGCAGCACGTCCAGGCCCTCGCGCTTCGGCCCGCTGCCCAGCAGGCTGGGACTGTCGCCGATGTTGACGACGAAGCAGCGCCGCCCGCCGTTCTCGAAGAAGCCGTACACGGCCAGCGACAGCGGCGTGCTCTTCACCTCCTTGCCCTGGCAGAACTCCTTCACGAACTGGGACCAGTTGTTGATGGCCACCGGCTCGTGCAGGCGCGCGCCGGGATTGGGGGCCTTGCCCACGAAGCCCGCCGTGCTCGTCCCCGCGGCCTCCAGCGGCTTGGGTCCGGTGGACACCTCCTCGATGTAGACACCGGGTGTCAGATAGCTCGTCGCCACGTCATCCCTCCTTCAACGGCAGGCGCACCAACAGCGCTCCCTCCTCGGTGGGGAGCTCCTCGGCACGCACCGCGAGCACTGCTCCCTTCGCACGCACCTCCAGCCGTCCGAGCGGCGTGTCGGCGGGCACCGAGGCGATGCGGAAAAGGCCCTTCGCGTCGGTGCGCGCGTTCAGGCCCATGGACGGCAGCTCCACCTGGGCATCCGGAATGGGGATGTCTCCGGGCCCCACCACGCGGCCCAACAGCACCGTCCCCGGCACGGTCCGGGTGATGAGCGGCACCCGCACGCGCGGAATGGCCGGCAGCGGACGCTCGCGCTCCAGCGGCACGCGCAGGCGGAAGGCGGGCCTCGGAGCCACCCCCAGCGCCGCCCACAACGGCACCGGCACGGGCGACAGGTCCACCTCGAAGCCCGGCTCCTCCATGGCCGCGAAGACGAGCTCGCCCAGCAGGTGGTGGGCCCGCTCCGGAGATTCCCCACCCGCGGTGACGAGGTAGCAGAGCGACACCCGCAGCGGCGGCCGGCGCGACGTGCGAGGCGGCGGCGCTGGCGCGAGCTCCAGCAGATAGAGCCCCACGAGCCGGTCCACCGAGTCACGCTCCGGCACGGACAGGGACACGGGCGCATCCCCGAGCACCCGTCCCACCCAGCTCTTCAAGCGCTGATCGACTTCGTCGATCATAGGCCCTTTCGCCGAGCCTTCGGGGATTTCGAGAGTTGGCTCTCGCACCCTTTCTCGGAGTGCGGCGAGACTGGACACGTGCCAGGGTCCAAGGAACTGGTCCCCAGGGAGGTGGGCGCGTCCGCGCGCCGACACTCAGCGCTTGGGCCAATCCGCCAGCAGCCGCATGGCCTCCGCCTGCTGGCTCCAGTCCACCTTGCCGCGCAGGGAGCCCGGGCTCGAACCCGGCGCCTGGGTCTGGAGGCGGATCTCCTTCCACACCGGGGTGCTCGCGTCGTAGCGGGATTCCCACGCGCTCCAGCGCACGCCGCCCGCGGCGGCCACGGCGCGCTCCACGCACGCATCGAACCCGGCTTCCGAGGGCAGATACCGGAGCTGCTCGATGATGTGCGGTATCTCGCCCGCCCTCACGTTCGGGGAGGAGCGCGAACCCGTGATGGCCCGCAGCACCTGCGTGCCCCGGTTCTCCGGCAGGAAGGCGACGTAACCCGGACGGAGCACCGCGTAGCCCGTCCCGGACGCGCCGCCCGGGAGGACCGCCCCCTCGAGGGTCACCTTGTAGCAGAGCACATCCGCCAGACGCTCGGTGCGCGCGAAGTCCAGCGACGGGTGACGGCGCAGCTCCATCAGGACCGCGAGGAGATGGCCCTGCGCCACGTCCTGGATGAAGAGCTTCCGCTCTCCCAGGACGCGCACGCCGAGGAAGGAGGTCTGGAGGCCATCCTCGAGGAGGGAGCGCAGCGGAATCTGCACCGGCTCGCCCGAGTAGGGCCTCCACACGAGCCGCTGGCTGGTGAGCCAGTACCTGCCGGAGCGCACCACGCCATGGACGATGTTCGCGATGAGCAGCACCAGCAGCACGAACGCCACGAGCGCTCCGCCCCAACCGTGGGCGATCGGCCCCAGGACGAGCGCCCCGATGATCGACACGTAGAGCCGGAGCACCAACGCGGCATCGGCCGTGTCACCCTCGAGCAGGCGCACCTCGCCCGGGATGGGCTCCAGGGGAATGGCCTCGAAGACGAGCCTCTCGAGCCGGGAGAGGTCCTCCAACAGGGAAGTCGCACCGGACACGGGCGCCAGCGCATCGAGCCGTTTGCGGACGAGCGCCTCCAGCCGGCTCCGGAGCGTCCAGACGTCCCGGAGCATGACGAGCACCGGGGAGTGCACCGGCCAGCCGTCCATCTGGGCGCGGCGCTGGATGCGGTCCATGGCCTCGTGGAAGGCGGCCTCGTGGCGCAGCACCGCCGCGAGCGCACCGGGCTCCGCGCGCAGGCGCCGCTTCCACCTTCCACCCGAGAGGAGCGACTCCAGCGCGGCGTAGCGCTCGCGCGAGGCCTCCACCACCTCGGCCCGGCCCTCGAGCTGACGGCGCATGTCCTCGGAAGAGGGCACTTCCACCCGGGAGCCAGAGGAGACCTCTGTGCGCAAGCGCTCGGACATGGTGGCCGGGCAGCATAACGGGTGCGCGGGCCCGCGACGTCCGCGCGTGGCCCACCGGTGTCAGGTCGGCGACGCCGTCTGCCCCTCGGCCGGAGCCGGAGTGGGAGCGGGCGTCGGAACCGGAACAGTCGGCGAGGCCTCCGCGGGAACCGGCTCGCTGGAGGGAACCACCGTGCCCGGCGAGGCGGGAGCAGCCTCACCCTCGGGCGTTGGAGGCACGGCCACCGGGGCAGTGCCCTCGCCCGCGTCGGGCGCATGCGCGGCCTCCACCGGAGGAACGGCCACGGGGGCGGTCCCCTCGCCCGCGTCGGGCGCATGCGCGACCTCCACTGGAGGAGGCGCGGACGGCACGGGAGCGGCCGGCACCGGAGCCTCGGCCTGCTCCACCGGAACCGGAGCGGGCGCCGGCTCGGGCGGGGCACTGGCCGGGAGCGGGCTCGACTCCACCCGCTTCGCGAGTCCCGCCAGGCCCTCCTCGAGGTACCCGCCAAGCCTCGAGCGGATGAGGGGGACGAGGTAGTGCGCGAGGGGATTGCCGCCCACGCCGCCCTCGTCCACCCACGTCACGCGGGTGCCCTGGCCCTCGGGCGCGAAGGAGATACGGCCGTGCACCAGGTAGCGGCCGTGCTCCACGGACATGTCATAGGCCACGCCCGTCTTCGGATCCGCCTGGGTGAGGGACAGGGTGCCATTGCCCACGCTCCCGCCGCTCCAGCTGTGTACGGCGCCCACGCCCTCCTGGGGCCCGCCGAACGTCCACTGGCTGCCCGGGTACTTCTCCGCGCGCCACGGCCCCCACTCGCGCCAGCGCTCGAGGTTGGCCACGTAGGGGTAGACCGCCTCGGGCGGGGCCTGGATGGTCATCGAGCGCTCGACGCGGAACGTCGAGGGCAGCACGAGACCGATGGCGAGCAACAGCCCCACCAGCGTCGCGGAGGCGATCAGGATCTTCTTGAGCATCGAGAAATTCCACGGGCCAGCGGCACCCGGAGGGCATACCGTAGCAGACCCCGCCGATGGGTCGAGCCCTCCCCGGGGCAGGCGGATGTCTTCCACCCACGGCCCCCCGCCCGTCCGCCTGTCTGCCCTGCCAGGAAGTGAACCCTGTGTTCGCGGCTTCTCTCCGGGCCCCGGCTCGCGAATGATTCGCTCCGGGCCGGGATGGTCCTGAGGGGACGGAGCGATGCACACGACAGTCAATCCGAGGGGCGGCCTGGACACACCGGGCCTCGTCAGGGGGCATGCCCGGTGGGCCCGTGCGCTCACCTGTCTGTTGATGCTGGCGGTGTCACCCGGCGCCCGGGCGCAGCAGGATCCCGATGACGTGGACATCCCGGCCTCGGAGCAGGAGGAGACGGTGGCCACGCCCGCCCCCACGGATTCCGATGCCACGCCTCCGTGGAAGACCCGGTTCGGCATGAGGCTGGTGGCGGGCGCACCCGAGGGCCTGGGAATCGCGGCCATCATCCATCCCCGGCGCTGGGCGCGGGCCCACGTGGGCGCCACGCGGAACAACCTGGGTCTCGGGGTGCGCGGTGGGCTGAGCCTCATTCCGCTCGATCTGACCATCTCCCCCCTGCTGGAGCTGGAGTATGGGTATTACTTCAACGCGAACTACGAGAAGCTGCTGACGCAGCTGCACGGGCAGCCCACCACGCCGGCCACGGGCATCCGCAATGTGGGCTACCACCAGGTGAGCGGCAGCGTCGGGCTGGAGTTCTCGCCCGCGCGCTACGTGACGTTCTTCGGGGGCGTGGGCATCAGCTACTGGTTCATCGAGGTGCGCAACGCGAGGGACTTCATCCTCGAAGCCACGGACGATCCGGAGCTCACCGCCCGGCCGCTCAACATCGGTCTCTCCAGCCCGGTGGCGAAGCTGGGCCTCCTCATCTACTTCAACTGACAGGCTTCTCCATGCGTGCCCTTCCCCGCGTCCTCCTGTTGACCGCCACCACGCTGCTCGCTCCCGGCTGCCGGAAGATCGCCGACACCTTCTTCGTGGTGAACGCCGAGACGGAGGAGATCTGCAAGACCCAGCGGAGCATCGAGTTCCCCGGTGCTGGGCCGGACTCGAGGACGCTCGTGCACACCTTCGAGTTCCCGCTGGGGCAGATTGGCGCGGACCTGCCCGAGGGGCGGCTCGAGACGGACTTCCGGCTGAAGCTGTTCCAGCTGGACGTGACGAACGACAGCGCGGACCTGAGCGGGCTGGAGTACGCGAAGGTGTCGTTGAGGCGGGTGGGGTCGGAGGAGGTCATCCGGATCCTGGTCGAGTACCGGCAGCCCTCCCAGGCGTTCTCGCCCACACAACTGGCGCTGCGCGGAGTGGAAGCGGCGAGAGTGGCGGAACTGGCGCGAGAGGATCGGCTGGAGTTGGTGTTCGAGACGCAGGGAACACTGCCGGCCCGGCCCTGGACAGCGGACATCATGGCCTGCGCCGGACTCAGGACCGAGGTGCACTACTTCGACTTCATCTTCTGACGGCGGCGGCCCATCAACCGCGCCCCAGGTATGGGCCATCCCTGGCAGCCCCAGGGCCGGAGGAAGCGGACATGAAGTCGAGAGGCGCATATGCCCTCTATGTGTTCCTGATGGTGCCGTGGGCGCTCCTGGCGGCACCGGCAGGAGCCGAAGCGCGGCTACCGGTGTTGGAACCGGTGGCGGTGAGCGGGTACCAGGAAGAGGCGGGGCAAGGGCTGAGGCTGACCTTCAAGAGGTTGGAGCCGGATCCTGCGCTGGCGTTGTGGCGGGTGGAGGATGCGCGCGAGGTGGTGGCGGCACTGGAAGGCGAGTTCAAGGAGGCGAAGCCGAGGCCAGGGCTGAGTCTGCTGTCGGAGGCCCATACACGGACAATGGCGGGCCTGGTGCCACCGTCGGACACCCGACCCTCGGCGCTGGAGAGGATGGTGCGAGAGGAGTACGAGGCGCTGCTGGGCGCTCCCCTGATGGAGCTTCCGGGCTCGCTGGAGAGTGCCAGGTGGTTTCAGGCGCTGAAGCTCTCGCCGCGTTACATGGGAGCGGGCGTGAGGGAGGCGGCGCTGGAACTGTTCAGCTCACCTGCCGTGCTGCTGTCGGTGGGCACGTCCATGGTGCTGTACATGATGGCGTGGGCGGCGCCCGAGCCCCTCTTCTCCAAGGCCTTCGCGGCGGCGGTGACGATGGGACTGCTGCTGACGTACAGCGCGGCGGAACTCTACAACGTAGGGCTGGCGTGCCTGAGGCTGTACCGAGAGGCGGAAGGCGCGAGGACAAGGGAGGAGTTGGAGGCAGCGGCCGAGCGCTTCGGCAAGGCGCTGGGAGGAGTTGGGCTGAGAGTGCTGGTGACGGTGGCGGGGGCGAAGCTGGCGCGAGGGTTGCCGGAGGTGCCGAAGGGAGGGCTGTGGGCGAGTGTGTCACCGCCGCGCTTCGCCATGGCGGGAGGAGGCGTGAAGGGCGGCTTGAGGGTGGGGGCGGGAACGAAGGCGCAGGTGAGCGTGGCGAACGGGACGGTGGTCCTGATGGGGGTGACGGCGAGCACGACGGCCGCGGCGGTGACGTCGGCGGTGAGCGCAACGCGGACGACAGGGGCGTGTGCGGAGTCGGGGCGGGACGGTCACCAGCGCCACCACTTGTGCACCAACAAGAATGACATCTCCGAGAGCAACGGTGGCCCCTGGACGCCCCGGTTCGAGACACTCTTCGAAAAGGCGGGGATGAGCATGGAGGACCCGGCGAACATCATCTACCTGCGAGACCACAAGGGACCTCACCCCGAGGCGTATCACCGCGAGATTTTCAAGCGATTGAATGACGCGCTTCGGACTTGTAGATCCCAGGCCGAGTGCCGAACCAAACTCGTGAGAGCACTCGACAAGCTCGCAGGGGAGGTATGTACGCCGGGCTCCACGCTCAACAAACTCATCAAGAGAGAACCATGACTGCCCAGATGAAGTATTACGAAATATACGACGACGTATACATCCCGGGGCGTTGGCATTTGAGAATGCCACTCTTCAAGGATGGTGAGGACGCGGGCAGGCCTGATGACGACAGGCGCGAGTTGTTCGACACCTGGCGATTCAACGAGGGGCGCTTCCTGGAGATCGATGAGCCGATCCGTCTGTCCGTGAAGCCCACGGGCGTTGCACTCGAATACACGGAGTCCATGGGGATTCCCGTTGTCCACCGTCGGGTCGTCTCGCTCTTCGAGCGTCTGGGACTGCAGAAGGAGGTGCAGTTCATCCCCGTGGAGGTGGAGGGACAATCGGAGCCCTGGTTCATCCTCAATGCCCTGCAAGTCATTCGCTGCATCGACGATGCCCGGTGTGACGAGGTATTTTATTGGGGACCCGAGGATGGCGAGCCAGACAGGATAGGCGAATACAGTAACGTTCGAGGTCTGAAGGTAGACCCGGAGAAGACAGGGGGCGCCCACATCTTCCGCCCCTGGGGCTGGCTGGTGGTCCTCATCGTCTCAGAACGAATCAAACGGGCGATGGAAGAAGAAGGTATCACCGGCATCAAATTCCTCGAGGCCTAAGGCCTGCCCGCCCACGTCTCCACCCATTCGCGCGCCCAAGCGCTCTCCTTCATCAGGAAGTCGAAGTGCCCGGCCTGAACGCGACGCACCAGCTCCGTGTCCCGGGCAATGGCCTCGGAAGCGCTCCAGGGGAAGGTCCTCCGGCGTGGAGGAGCGTCCTCCTCGTCCGTGGAGGGCTCCGGAGCGGCCTCCAGGTAGCGGGCGTAGGTGGTGAAGAAGTGGTCCACACACGAGGCGATGGGAACGGCATACAACGCCTCGTAGACGTCGACCCACACCACCGGCTGCACACCTCGCGCATCCGCCAGCGACGGCACCGTGGCGTAGCAGTAGGCCAGACGGTCGTCCTTCGCGAAGACGAGCAGCGAACCGAACGGCTCCGCCCAATCCTTGCGCCAGTGCGCATTCACCCGGTGCAGATCGGGCCGACGCTCGTGGCGCACGGGGAAGAGGTAGAACTCGTCCCTGACCCAGAGGAGGCTCGCGCGCGCATACAGGGCCGCCAGTTGGGGGTCCATCGGCTGCCCCGCCACGGACGGCTCCACCGGGCCGCCGGACGGAAGCGGCGGCTCCAGCTTCAGGGGATGGGCCCGGCCCTGGCATACCTCCAACAGGCGCTCGAAGCCGGGGAGCGCGGTCGCGGACTGCATTCGGGGGACTCCTCTCGTGTGTCTTCTGCGGTCACCCCACTGTAGATGACCGCCGGAGTCATGTCACGAAACGCGAGGTCCTGGTGCCGCACACCACACAGGGACGGGGACGCAGCCCTTGCGCCCCGCTCGGGCCGGGACGCAGACGCTGCGCGCCGAACAGATGGGCCCGCCTCTGGAAGCTCCCGGCTTCAGGATGGCCAGCGGCTTGCTAGCTTGAAGCGGGAGAACCCACGAGGGACCGCCATGACCCATGTCGTCGATGACTTCATGACCCGAGTCGTGCACACCATCGGTGCGCAGAGCCCGCTGACCGAGGCGCACCGGCTGATGAACGAGCACGCCATCCGCCACCTGCCCGTGCTGGAGGGAGGGAAGCTGGTGGGAATGGTGTCCATGAGGGACCTGCACCTCATCGAGACCCTCAAGGGCGTGGACCCGAAGGAAGTCGCGGTGGAGGAGGCCATGGCCCAGGAGGCCTATACGGTGCCCCCGGGGACGCCGCTGCTCGAGGTGGCTCGCACCATGGCCCTGCACAAGTACGGCTCCGCCGTCGTCGCCCAGGAGGGCCGCGTGGAGGGCATCTTCACCACCGTGGACGCGATGAGGGCGCTGGAGACGCTCCTGACCACGCCCCGGCAGCCCGCCAAGAAGGCGGCACCCCGGAAGGCCGCTGCCCGGAAAGGCGCTGGCGGCGCGGCGAAGCGCCCGGCCAGCAAGAGCGCGGCGAAGCGCCCGGCGCGGAAGGTGGCTCCGGCGCGCAAGCGCGGCGGGCGCTGAGCCTCAGCACCCCATCCACGAGGGAAATGGGCTCACGCCGCGCGGCGCTTCGGCAGTGAGCCACGCAGCACATCGTGGGCGCCCAGCAGCATCTCCTCGGTGGTCTCCCAGCTCACGCACGCATCCGTCACCGAGCAGCCGTAGCGCAACTGCGTCAGGTCCGCGGGGATGGGCTGGGTGCCAGCCTCGATGAAGCTCTCGATCATCACGCCCACCACCGAGCGGTTGCCCTCGCGAATCTGGTGCATCACGTCGCGCATCACCAGCGGCTGCAGCTCCGGCTTCTTCCATGAGTTGGAGTGCGAGCAGTCCACCACGATGTTGCCCGGCAGCTTCGCCTTGGCGAGCGCCTGCTCGGCGAGCGAGACGGACACCGTGTCGTAGTTGGGCCGCCCGCCCCCGCCCCGGAGCACCAGGTGGCCGTAGCCGTTGCCCCGTGTCCGGATGATGGCCGACTCGCCCCGCTCGTTGAGCCCCAGGAAGCTGTGCGGCCGCGAGGCAGAGAGGACGCCGTTCACCCCCGCCTCCAGCGAGCCGTCGGTGCTGTTCTTGAACCCCACCGGGGTCGACAGCCCCGAGGCCATCTCGCGGTGCGTCTGAGACTCCGCAGTGCGCGCCCCGATCGCCGTCCAGGAGATCAAATCGCCGTAGTACTGCGGCGCGATCGGATCCAACGCCTCGGTGGCCGCCGGCAGGCCGAGTTCGGCCACGTCCAGCAGGAAGCGTCGGCCCCGCTCCATGCCCTCCTCGATGCGGAAGGAGTCATCCATCCGCGGATCGTTGATGAACCCCTTCCAGCCGGTGGAGGTGCGCGGCTTCTCGAAGTACACGCGCATCACCACGTGGAACGTGTCCCGCACCCTGTCGGCGAGCTGGCGCAACCGCCGCGCGTAGTCCACACCGGCCGCCGGGTCATGGATGGAGCACGGGCCCACGATGACGAACAGGCGCGGGTCCTTGCGGTCCAGGATGTCCATCAGCGCGCGGCGCCCGGCGAGCACGGCCTCGGCCGCACGCTCGGTCAGCGGCACGCGCGTCTTGATCTCGGCGGGAGAGGGCATCTGGTCGATGCCGACGACATTCAGGTTTTCGGTGCGAGCGGTCATGGGCGAGGGCGTGAAGGGGCCGGGGGGCACGAAAGGGGGGGAATATTATCGCGGGGGGGTGTCGGATATCTCGTTCATTAGAGCCCAAGCACCGGCGGCTTCGCGGGCGGGGAAACAACCGTCGATCCCGGCACGGACTTCCTGGCGAAGCATCCACGTGTCCGGGCACGGCTCGTGGTAGGCAACGGCGGCCATGGACCCAGCACAGACAGCTCCCCGAGTCCTCGTCGTCGGTTGTGGCGGAATCGGCGGTGTCATTCTCTCCCGCTTGATGGAGGCCGGCGGGAATGTGACCGCGGTGGCACGCCGCGAGGAGATCGCCCGCGTGCTCCGGACGCGCGGCCCGGTGCTGCGCGACGAGAAGGGCGAGCGCACCGTCCGCGGACACCTGGAGGTCTTCGTCGAGCCTCCCCCCGAGGGCGCCTACGACTTCATCCTGCTCGCCACGCCCCCGAACGGGGTGGAGGCGGCCGCCCGGGACACCGCCCACCTGCTGGCGCCCGAGGGGGCCATGGTGGTGCTGCAGAACGGGCTGTGCGAGGAGTTGGTGGCCCGGGTGGTGGGCGAGGACCGGGTGCTCGGCGCCATCGTGGCCTGGGGCGCGTCGTCCCCGGAGACCGGCGTCTACGAGCGGACCTCCTCGGGGGGCTTCGCGGTGGGCGCGCTCTCCGGCAAGCAGGACCCGAGGCTGGCCCGGCTGGCGGAGGTGCTGCGCGCGGTGAGCGAGGTGGCCTTCACGGAGAACCTGCGCGGCGCCCGGTGGAGCAAGCTGGCGATCAACTGCGCCATCTCCACCCTGGGCACCGTGGGAGGGAGCAGGGTGGGGCCGCTCCTCCTACACCGCTTCGTCCGGCGGCTCGCCATGGAGGTCTTCACCGAGGTCCTCCAGGTGGCCCGCGCCGAGAACGTGAAGCTGGAGAAGGTGGCCTCCACGGTGGACCTCGAGTGGCTCACCTTGAAGGAGTCCGAGCAGCATGCACGGGGCTCGCTCGGCCTCGTGGGCCGGCACGCGATGCTCCTGGCCATCGGCGCACGGTACCGGCGGCTGCGCTCGTCCATGCTGGCGGCCATCGAGCGGGGCCGTGAGCCCCCCGTGGACTTCCTCAACGGCGAGGTGGTCCAGCGAGGCAAGGCCCACGGCATCCCGGTGCCGGTGAACACTCGCCTGCTCGAGGCCGTCCACGCCATGGCCCGGCGCGAGCTGACCCCCGGCGTGGAGACACTCCGCCGCATCTACGAGCAGACGCGGCCCCGGAGTCAGCATTAACGTGGGGGGACATGGGGAAAGAGCGCCCGACCACGAAGCAGATCGCCGAGGCCATCGCGAAGCGCGCTGGCAACGAGGAGCTCACCCGGATTCTCGTGGATGAGCTGCCCGGCTCGGAGCTGGCCTCCCTGCTGCTGCACGTGATGCGTGAGCGCAGCCGCTCGGTGACATGGGCGGACGCGCTGCGCCTCGTCGAGCGCAACGGCCTGGTGCGGGCCGACACCGCGGACGCCCGCGTCCTGACGGAGCTGGACGCGCGGGCCTTCGCCGCGGCGGAGGGCTTCGATGCGGTGGAGCTCTCTCCGGTGGCCCCCTTCGGGGTGAACGCGCTGACGGGCATCGACCAGAACAACGTGCTGACGGCCACGCGCGGCACGGAAGTCCTGGCGGATCCCACCATCGCCATGGCGCTGGAGTGCGCGAGCCGGCGCAAGCGGGAGGGCCGAGCCGGGGTGGTGCGGCTGGCGGCCAGCCACCGGCTCATCCGCATGCAGCCATTCGATGACCCGGGCTTCTCGCGCCACTTCCGCCTCTTCGCGCTGGTGACGGCAGGCCGGGACACCGGGGACGAGCGCTTCGAGCAGGAAGCCCTGCGCGAACAGCTCGCCGTCTGGCTGACCCTGCTGGCGGACCTGCGTGCCGCGGGTTGGAACATCCCGGATGTGCGCATCGAACTGAGCGACACCCGCGTCATGCGCGCGCTGCTGACATCGGCGGGTGTGCCGCTGGAGTCCCTGCGCGGGCACGTCAGCCCCATGAAGTTCGACGAGGAGCTGAAGCGGCGCGGGCTGAAGCTCCCCGGGGCGGTGACCGAGCCCCTGAAGGTCCTGGACGGAGAGCTGCGGCGCCTGGGCGAGCGGATGGAGCGCCTGCGCACGGGAGTGCTGGAGCCACTGGCCACGCGCTTTCCCGGCACGGAGGGGCGCTTCGACTTCTCACGGCTCCACGGTGTGAACTACTACGAAGGCCCCACCGTCCACGTCGTGCTGCGCCACCCGGATGGCCGCGAGCTGCCCGTGGGAGATGGGGGCTTCACGACCTGGACACAGTCCCTGCTCAATGACCGCAAGGAGCGGCTGCTGACCGGCGCCCTGGGCACCGAGTTCCTCTACCGCGTGTTCCGCCCAACACTCCCGCCTCCCCGCTGAGCTCTCCCCCGCGCTTCCGGACTCGAGCGGCTCATGGCGTCCGTCCGAGCCCGCTTCCCGGTGCTGGCCCACTCGCCCCCAGGGCCGATACCCTCTCCTCACCGTGTCTTCCCCCACCACCCACGCGCTGCCCACCCTCACCCGAGCCGTGAAGCACCCCTTCTCGCGCCTCGTCCTGTCACTCCTGCTGTGCAACTACACGATTGATGCCCTCTGGAGGCTGGAGCGCCTCGTACTGCCTCGGCTGAGGGAGGAGACCGCCCTCGCCTTCCAGGTCTCCGTGCTCCGCGCGGTGGGCACGCTGCTCGCGCTCCTGGTGGTGGGCCGGTGGCTGGAGGGGCGCGGGCCCGCCCAGCTCGGCCTGGACACGCGAGGTGCGCTTCAGCAGTGGGGGCGCGGCATGCTGCTGGGCACCGGCCTCATCACCGCGGTGGTGGGGGTGCTCGCCGTCCCCGGCTGGTACCAGGTGGTGGACGTGGTGCCGCGCGGCGCGCTGGAGACGGCGACCGGAGCCTTCACCTGGGCGGCCATCTTCACCTTCGCGGCGCTGTGGGAAGAGGTCATCTATCGCGGCCTCCTCTTCCGGCTGCTGGAGGAGTGGATCGGCTCGGGCGTGGCGCTGCTGCTGAGCAGCCTTTTGTTCGGCCTCATGCACTTCGGCAACCCGAATGCCACGCGGCTCGCCACGCTGGCCATCGCCTTGGAGGGGGGCCTGCTGCTGGCTGGCTGCTACATGCTGACGCGCTCGCTGTGGTTCGTCACCGGCGTGCACTTCGCCTGGAACTGGGTCCAGGGGGCGGTGCTGGGCGTGGCCGTGTCGGGCAACCCGGTCCCGGGGCTGCTCCAGGCCCGGCTCGTGGGTCCGGAGACGTGGACGGGCGGTTCCTTCGGCGTGGAGGGCGGAGGCGTGGCCGTCCTGTTGGTCTCCGCGGCGGGCGTGGGTCTGGTGGTGCGGGCGGCCCGGCGCGGGCAGTGGCGTGCCTTCCTCGCGCGCCGCCGTGAGCTCAGGGCCCTGGCAGCGGCGGAGGCCCGGCCCTCCATCCAGGAAGCACCGGCGACGTAACACCCCCGTGGGTCCCGTGAGGATCTCCGTTGAAGGCGGCCCGGTTTCGTTTCATGGTTTCCGTCCGCAACCGCGATGTGAAGTCCCCAAGGGGTGAACCATGGCGATGAAGAAGGCCACGAAGAAGGCAGCGGAGAAGATTCGGACGGCGGCCAAGAAGGTGGCCAGCAAGGTGACCAGCAAGGTGGCGGCGGCCAAGAAGGCCGCGGCCAAGAAGGTGCCCGCGAAGAAGGGCAAGAAGGCCCAGCCGATTCCGAAGGGCTACCACATCATCACGCCGAGCCTCGTGGTGAAGGGCGCCAAGGAGGCCGTCGAGTTCTACAAGAAGGCCTTCGGCGCCAAGGAAGTGGGCAAGGCGATGACGACGCCGGACGGGAAGGTCCTCCACGGCGAGTTCCGCATCGGCGACTCCATCGTGATGTACTCGGACGAGTTCCCCGGCATGGGCTCCCGCTCGCCCCTGAGCGTCGGCGGCACCTCGTCGAGCCTGCTCATCTACACGCGTGACGCGGACGCGGTGTACAACCAGGCGCTGGCCACGGGCGCGAAGGTCGCGATGCCCATCGGCGACGCGTTCTGGGGCGATCGCTACGGCGTCGTCATCGATCCCTTCGGCCACCATTGGCAGATCGCCACCCACAAGGAGGACCTCACCCCGAAGGAGATGGCCCGCCGCGCCCAGGCCGCCATGAGCTCCCCGCCTCCGGCTCCTCCCTCGGAGCCGGCTCCGGCGTCCGAGAAGTCTCCGGCGCCGTCCGCCTGAAGCAGCACCCGGAGTCCACGAGGCCCTCTCCCCTTCCCTCGGGAGAGGGTTCTCTCAAGCAGCGGGGACCCGGGCCTCGGCCAGGGCGGGCGTCCCCAAGTGCTTGCGGCGCGTTCCCATCACGTAGTCGAAGAGCGGGTACGTCACGCACCAGTTGGCGTTCTGGTCCTTCCCCATGTGGTGGTCGTAGTGCCACGGCAGGTACTCGCGCGCCCAGTTCTCATCCAGGTGCGCCCGCCGATGCACCACGTAGTACAGCAGCGTGGAGGCCCACACCGTGGCCACGAACCACGGCGCCCACTTGAGCAGGGGAAGGTGGCCCACCACGATGGCCGCGAGCCCCAACACCTCCTTGCTCTGCGGCGTCCAGCTCCACAAGGGCCCCCGGTACTGCGCGTCCACCATCTCGTGGCGCCGCGAGCGCTGGTGGTGCTCGTGCCAGTGGAAGCTCCAGAAGCTCTTGTGTCTCTTGCCCAACCCGTGCAGCACGTACCGGTGCAGCAGCCACTCCCCGAAGTTGGAATACACCAGGCCCAGTGGAATGCCGATCATCTCGCCTGCTCCTCGCGAGACGCCCCGGGCCCCCGCGGCGCCCCGCCTGAAATGCTGACCACCCGTTCATCAGGAAGATAATGACCATCCCGCCGCAGTGCGTCGGGTGCACGCGGGAACGAGGTCGCTGGCCCGCCCAGGGCCCCGGCCCGCCCGCCGGAAGTTGGACGAGAGGCCCGGCCGCCCGTATGGAAGGAAGCTGTGCGGCGGAGACGGGACAGCGGCGGGTTTCCTTGGGTGAAGGTGGCGCTGTGCGCCGTGCTGCCGCTCGTGTTGCTCAACTTCGCGGTGGCCTTCTTCGGCGACACCTCCGTGTCCCCCTTCTCCCTGTCCTTCCTGAAGCAGAAGGCCCACGCCCTCGCCGCGTACGCGCGCCACCGGCCCTCGTGCATGCTCGAGGGGCACCCGGAGCTCACGCCCCTCATCCGCGACACCGAGCGCCGCCACCGCATCCCCACCGGCCTGCTGGAGGCGCTCGTCGAGGTGGAGTCCAACACCCGGCCCCACCGCATCTCCCCCGCGGGCGCCATGGGCCCCGGCCAGCTCATGCCCTCCACCGCGAGCCTGCTGCGCGTGGAGGATCCCTTCGAGCCGGCACCCGCCCTCGATGGCAGCGCGCGCTACCTCGCCGAGCAGCTGGAGCGCTACCGGGGCAACGTGCGGCTCGCCGTGGCCGCCTACAACGCCGGGCCCGGCAACGTGAATGGCCGTGTCCCTCGCAACGGGGAGACGGAGTTCTACGTGGACCGGGTGCTCACCCACTACGAGCGCCTCCGGCCCCGTCCTCCTCCCCGGCCCGCGAAGCCCGCTCCCGCCGCGAAGCGTCAGGCCCGGCCGGTGAGCACCCCCCGCCATCCGCCCGTTGACCGACCCTCCGCCGGATGACCGACCTCCGCCGGATGACGGACGCGCGAGCCCCGGAGGACATGCGATTCCCCCTCGCATGAAACGAATCGCCGGCCTCTCGAAGCTCGCCGTCATCACCCTGGGCGTCCTCGCCCTCGCGGTGGCCACCCTCTCCTTGTTCGGCAACAACATCCGCAAGCTCTTCGGATCGAGCGCGGCCTCGCTCTCCGGCGCGGAATACGCGAACGGCGGCGCCATGGCGAACCGGCACTTGCAGCGCAAGTCACTGAAGAGCTTCGGGGCGAACGACGAAGGGGGCTCGTCCGCGGCCCCTTCCCTCACGTTCGCGTCGGGAGCGCCTCCGCATGTGCCCCCTCCCCCGGCCCCCACCGAGCCCGTCTCCACCGGCAACACCCACGCCGAGCAGCGCCCCAACCCCTTCACCCTCACGAGCGAGGACCGCTTCTCCACCTTCGCCGTGGACGTGGACACGGCCTCGTACACCCTCTTCCGCCGCCAGGTGGCCGAAGGCGGCCTGCCCGCCCGTGACTCCATCCGCGTGGAGGAGTGGATGAACTACTTCCGCTACCGCTACCCCGCCCCCGAGGAGGGGGACTTCCGGGTGGACCTCGAGGGCGCGCCCTCGCCCTTCACCCCCGGCCGCCACCTCGTCAAGGTGGGCCTGCAGGGCCGCAACCTCGCCAAGAGCCAGCGCAAGCCCACCCACCTCGTGTTCCTCGTGGACACCAGTGGCTCCATGGGCCAGCCGGACAAGCTGCCGCTCGCGCAGACCGCCATGAAGCTGATGGTGGACGGCCTCAACGAGCAGGACACCGTGGCGCTCGTCACCTACGCCGGCGGCGTGCGCGACGTGCTGCCCCCCACCTCCGCCGTCGAGCGCGACACACTCTTCGCCGCCATCGACGCGCTCACCAGCGGCGGCGGCACCGCCATGGGCGACGGCCTGGAGATCGCCTACCGCCACGCCGCGAAGAAGGCCGGCTCCCAGCGCGTCTCGCGCGTCGTCGTCCTCACCGATGGCGACACCAACCTCGGCCGCAACCTCACCGCCGATGCCATGCTCGCCAGCGTCCAGGGCTACGTGCAGGAGGGCGTCACCCTGTCCACCATCGGCCTGGGCATGGGCAACTACCGCGATGACCTGATGGAGCGGCTGGCCAACAAGGGCAACGGCAACTGCTTCTACATCGACAGCGAGCGCGAGGCCCGCCGCGTCTTCCAGGAGCGGCTCGCCGGCACGCTGGAGGTCATCGCCCAGGACGTGAAGATTCAGGTGGAGTTCGACCCCGCCACCGTGCGCGGCTACCGGCTGCTGGGCTACGAGAACCGCGCCATCGCCGACCGCGACTTCCGCAACGACAAGGTGGACGCGGGAGAGATTGGCGCCGGCCACACCGTCACCGCCCTCTACGAGGTGGAGCTCGCCGGCGAGGGCGCGAACGTGGCCACCGTGCGTGTGCGCGCCAAGCGTCCCGGCGGCGTGGAGGCCGCCGAGCAGCGCTTCTCCCTGGAGCGCTCGGGGCTGCACGGCTCGCTGCGCGACGCCTCGGCCAACCTGCGCTTCGCCGCCGCCGTGGCCGGTACCGCGGACATCCTCCGGGGCGCGCCCCAGGCCGGGGACTGGAGCCTCTCCACCGCCGAGTCGCTCGCCGAGGGCGCCGTGGAGGGCATGAGCGATCGCGCCGAGTTCCTCGGGCTGCTGCGCCTGGTGCGCGAGCGCACCTCCCAGTCCGTGGCCAGCGGCCGCGACTAGCGCGAGCCGTCCACGCCCCGCCCGGCCTCGGCGTCCAGCCAGACCTCCACGTTGCCGTGGAGCTGGAGGAACGAGGCCGGACACATGGGGGTGACGGGGCCGCGCAGCATGGCCGTCACCGCCGCCGCCTTGCTCACCCCGAAGGCCAGGAGGATGATGCGGCGCGCCTGAAGCAGTCCCGCCATGCCCAGCGTGAGCGCCGCCAGGGGGACCTTCCAGACGTCGTCCCCGAAGAGCGAGGCCACCGCCAGGCGGGACTCCCGCGACAGGCGCGCCCGGTGGCTCCCCGCCTGGAGGCTGTCCCCCGGCTCGATGAAGGCCACGTGCCCGTTGGGCCCGATGCCCAGCAGCAACAGGTCCAGCCCTCCCGCCTCCGACAGCTTGATGTCGTAGCGGACGCATTCCCGCTCGGCCCGCTCCGCGCTCCCATCGAAGAAGTGGATGCGCTCGGGTGCCAGGTTGACGTGCTGGAAGAAGTGCCGCTCCATGTACGCCCGGTAGCTGCTGGGGTCGTCCGGCGCCAGCCCGAGGAACTCGTCCAGGTTGAAGGTGGTCACCCGCGAGAAGTCCACCTGCCCACGCTGGTGCAGCGCCACCAGCTCCCGGTAGACGTTGAGCGGAGTGCGGCCCGTGGGCAGCCCCAGCACCAGGGATGGTTTCTCCCTGATCGCGGCGGCGACGAGGGCCGCGCAGGCGGCGGCGGCTTCAAGCTCGGAGGCGAAGACGCGGACGTTCAAGGCACCCATCAGCATAGGCCAGGCCCTGGCGCCCGACCAAGCAAGACGTCACCCGTTGCATCGGCTTCTGTCCTGGAGGCCGCGCGGGTAGACCCCACAGGCCGGGGGGGCCCTGCCCGCCCGCCTCCGTTCCAACCTGGCCTTGCCCCACTGGCCGGATGCCACCGTGGCTGGCGGGCGGTTTGCCTCAACTTCGCGGATGATTCGGCTTCGAGGTGGGTTAGAAGGACTACCTCATGAAAGTCGCCGTCCTTACAGGCGGGGGTGATTGCCCCGGCCTCAACGCGGTCATCCGCGCCGTTGTCCGCCGGGCCAGCGCCCATGGCTTCGAGATGATGGGTCTGCGTGACGGGTGGAAGGGTCTCCTCGAGGACAACCACTTCCGCCTCACGCGCGAGACCACCTCCGGCATCCTTCACCGCGGTGGCACCATCCTGGGCACCTCCCGCGTCAACCCCTTCAAGGTCGAGAACGGCCTGGAGAAGGTCAAGCGCGCCATCGAGCGCCATGACATCCACGCCGTCATCGCCATTGGCGGTGAGGGCACGCTCTCGGCCGCCACGCGCATGGCCAAGGAGGGCCTGAAAATCGTGGGCGTGCCGAAGACGATCGACAACGATCTCAACGGCACGGACTTCACCTTCGGCTTCGACACCGCCGTGACCATCGCCACCGAGGCGATCGACCGGCTGCACTCCACCGCCGAGTCGCACAAGCGCGTCATCGTGTGCGAGGTGATGGGACGGCACGTGGGGTGGATCGCCACCTACGCGGGCATGGCCGGCGGCGCGGACGTGATTCTCGTCCCCGAGGTTCCCGCGGACCTGGTGCGGGTGGCCGAGCACATCAAGCACCGGCACGCCACCGGGCGCTCCTTCTCCATCGTGGTGGTGGCCGAGGGCACGCGCATCAAGGCGGGCGAGGACCAGCAGGAGCACCTGGTCACCTCGGGCGCGCTGGACGAGGCGGGCCGGCCCCGGCTCGGTGGCGTGGGTGCCATCGTGGCCAATGAAATCGAACGGCGCACGGGCTACGAGACGCGCGTGTCGGTGCTGGGCCACATCCAGCGCGGCGGCGCCCCCACGGCCCATGACCGGGTGCTGGCCACGCGCTTCGGCGTGCACGCGTGCGACATGGTGGCCCGGGGTGAGTTCGGCAAGATGGCCGCGCTCCGGGGCAATGAAATCATCAGCGTGGACCTGGCGGAGGCCACCCGGGAGCTCAAGAAGGTGCCCCAGGAGTTCTTCGAGGTCGCCCAGGTCTTCTTCGGTTAGCCCGGGGCGGGGGTAGAGTGTCCCCTGCCATGGACCTTTACGCGCAGATGGCGGCCCTGGTGGCCGAGGGCCGCCCGTTCGTACTGGCCACCGTCATCGAGAGCGCCGGCAGCACGCCGCAGAAGCCGGGCTCGAAGATGGTGGTGCTCGAGGATGGAAGCCTGCGGGGCACCGTGGGCGGTGGTGCCATCGAGCATCAAATCGTCCAGGCCGCGCGGGCCCTGCTGGAATCCCCGGAGAGCACGCGCGTCATCGAGACGCACCTCACGCACGAGCTGGGCATGTGCTGTGGGGGCCGGATGAAGGTGTTCCTGGAGAAGCACGGGGCGCCGCCGAGACTCACGGTGTTCGGCGCGGGGCACGTGGCGCGCGAGCTGGCCCTGCTGGCGCACCGGGTGGGCTTCCGGGTGACGGTGGTGGACGCCCGGCCCGAGTGGGCCACCGCCGAGCGGTTTCCCGGCATCGAGCTGGTGCTGAAGGACCCGGCGGATTACGCGCGGACGCTGAGCGGGGGCACCGGACACTGCTTCTGCATCACCACGCACGACCATCCGCTGGACCAGGCGGTGGTGGAGGCGCTGCTGGACAAGCCCTCGGCCTACCTGGGGGTGATTGGGAGTCGGCGCAAGGCCGAGCGCTTCCGGATGCGGCTGAAGGCCGCGGGCTTCTCCGACGAGGCCGTGGCCCGTCTGCGCTCACCCATGGGCGTGGAGATTGGCGCGCTGACCCCGGAGGAGATCGCCGTATCCATCGTGGGTGAACTCATCCAGGTGCGTAGAAAAAGAAAAGAATAGCATTAGAAACATGACAGACCGGCATGACAGGATGGGCATGTAAGGACTGGTTCTCCAGAAATCCCGGGGTGAACCAGGCCTCACCTGCCGTCCCCCCTTCCTGGAGAGAACCCCATGCCGAAGTCGAACCGTCTGTCCGGCCGTCCGGTGCTCCACGCCCTGCTGGGCCTGTCCCTGTTGTCCGTGGCTCCCGAGGCCGAGGCCGCATCCAAGCCGCTGGTGCCGCGCGCCCTCGCCGTCCGGCACACCGGCCGGGAGCTGCCCGCCGACACCTACGTGGAGCGCCTGGTGGTGAAGTTCCACGAGGGAAGCCGGGTTCGCCTGCGTGGCAAGTCACTGACGGCCCTGGCCTCGGAGCGCGGCCCGGCCGAGCGCGCGCTGCTGTCCACGCGCGGCCTGCGCGCCGAGCGCGTGGTGGCCGACGCCGCCACCGTGCAGTCCCTGCTGGAGCGCGCCCCGCGCATCGGCGCCCTCTCCCGCCTCTTCGATGCGGACGAGTCCACCCTGGAAGCGAGCAAGGCCTCCGGCGAGGAGCAGAGCGGCCAGCAGCTCGCGGACCTGAACCTCTACTATGAGGTGCCGCTGCTGCCGGGCACCACCGCCGGACGGGTGGCGGACCTGGTCGCCTCGCTCAACGCCCTGGAGGGCGTGGAGGTGGCCTACGCCGAGCCGCCCCCCGAGCCCGCCATGGTGGACTTCGCCATGAACGCGGCGCTGCGCTCGCTGCTGGCCGCCGCGGACATCGCCCCCACCACGCCCCTGTACGAGGCCAACCAGGGCTACCTCAACGCCGCGCCCGGCGGCATCGACGCGAAGTACGCGTGGACGCTGGCGGGCGGCAAGGGCCTCAACGTCAAGGTGGTGGACATCGAGGGCGGCTGGCGCACCACCCATGAGGACATGCCCACCCTCTTCACGCAGATTGGCACCCAGCTCAACGACCTGGGCTGGCGCAACCACGGGACGGCGGTGCTCGGGGAGATCGTCGGCGTGGCCAACGCCTACGGCGTGACGGGCATCGCCAACCAGGCGCGGGCGGGCGTGTCGGGCATTGGCAACCAGAGTACCGCGACCGCCATCACCAGCGCCGCCAACGCGGTGGGCCCGGGTGGCGTCATCCTCATCGAGTTGCATTCGAAGGGGCCGTCCGACGGCACGGCGTGCACCTGCAACACCACCCAGTGCGACTACATCGCCATGGAGTACTGGCAGGCCAACTACGATGCCATCGCCACGGCCACCGCCAACGGCGTCATCGTCGTGGAGGCGGCGGGCAACGGGAGCGCCAACCTGGACAGCAGCGCGTACGGCACCGCCTTCAACCGCAGCGTGCGGGACTCGGGCGCCATCGTCGTGGGCGCCAGCACCTCCACCACGCGCGCCCCCATGTGCTGGACCAACTACGGCAGCCGGGTGGACGTGCACGGCTGGGGTGAGAAGGTCTACTCCATGGGCTACGGCGCCCTGTTCGGCTCCAGCTACGGCGAGGACCAGTTCTACACGGCCACCTTCAGCGGCACCTCCAGCGCCTCGCCCATCATCACCGGCGCGGCGGCCAGTGCCCAGGGCGTGGCGCTCGCCAATGGCCGCCGGCTGACCTCCAAGCAGATGCGCGGTGTGCTGAGCACCAACGGCACGCCGCAGGCCGCGGACGCGCGGAAGATCGGCGTCCTGCCGGACCTGCGCAAGGTGCTCCCCAAGGTCATCTCCGGCAGCTACTGAGCGGCGGTGCGGGCCCTCGGGGAGACGTGCCCCGAGGGTTCCCGGAGAAGTCCTCGCGGCATTGGGGTAGAGAAGCACCATGGCGCTGAAGGTGATGACCCTCAATGTCCTCTTCGGAGGGCAGGACCGCTTCGAGGCCCTGCTCGCCCTGGTGAAGCAGGAGAGCCCGGACCTGCTGGTGCTGCAGGAGTGCCTGGGTTGGGACGATGGTGAGCGCCTGCGCCAGGTGGCCGCCACACTGGGTCCCGAGGGCGCCGTCCACGCCCACCTGGGCGCCGCCCGCCCGCGAGGCAGCGGCAACTGCTACCACGTGTCCGTCCTCAGCCGCATGGCCCCGCGCTCCATCCGGGTGCACAACAACCCGCACTTCATCGGCCACGCGCTGGTGCAGTGCGAGTTCGACACCGGCGAGGGCCCGCTGACGGTCTTCGGGACGCACTACGACGCGCACTACGAGACGCTCCGCTTCGTCGAGGCGCGCTACCTGCGCTCGCTGCTGGACCCCACCGCCTTCCGCGAGGGCCTCTACCTGCTGGCGGGGGACCTCAACTCGCTGTCACGCAAGGATCCCTACCCCGTGGACCTCGCCGACCAGCTGCGTCTGGCGGGCGTGGACAAGTACGGCCACCCGCCCCGCTTCGACGTCATCGATGACGTGGAGTCCTTCGGCTGGGTGGACACCCTGCGCCACCGGCCCGCCTCGCCCGCGTGGGTGACCGCGCGCCGCGTCCGCAACGGCGTGACGATCGACTACCGCACGGACTACATCTTCGCCTCGCCCCGGATGGCCGAGCGGCTCGTCAGCTCCGAGGTCATCGACGTGGGCGAGGCCACCGACCACAACGCGGTGGTGGCCACCTTCCGCACCCATTGAGCCCAGACGGACCCCGGGCGGGCCCTCCGTCCCTCACGGGGCGGCGAACACCACGGGCACCCGGGACGACCTGGTCCGCGTGAAGCTGCAATCGGAGAAGTCACAGCGCGTGACTCCCGGGTCGTAATCCCCCTCGAGCCCGATGAAGCCCTCACCCGCGGGGACCTCGGCGGGAACCGTGATCGAGAGGCGATTGCCGTCCCTCACGTAGCCGTGGTTGAAGTGGAAGTTCTGCTCTCCGCTGAAGAACGACAGGGCCTCGAAGCTCGGAGGGTTGTCGAGGAACGCGGCGGCTGTATCGGTGGCCGGCGAGCGCTCCACCACCAGGGTCTGCCCGGGGTGCAGAACGCCATCCTCGGGGGAGACGATGCGGATGGACATCGGCGCGAACACATTCTGGAACTCCACGACGCGCTCGAGGCCCAGGTCGAAGAGGCGGAAGGTGATCTTCTCGCTGTCGGCCGGGGCCACGCCCGTGAACCAGATGGATTCACAGCCCTGCTTGAACTTCTTGAACTTGCTCCCCCGGCCCCGGATGTCCGCCGGCTTCCCGTTCACGGTGGCCTGCGCCGTCATGGACAGCACCGCGCAGTCACCGTCAGGGTTGGACTCGAAGTCGGTCGCCTGGATGCTCACGCTGAAACGCACGAGGCCGTCACCGGCGTCCTCCGCGGAGTACACGTTGAAAAAGCTGGTCCTGCTCTCGTCCTGCAGGCCACCACAGCCCACCGCCATCGCGAGCACACCACCGAGCATCAGCTGTCGAATCATTCCGTTCACCATGGCCGAGGTGCGTAGCATCGGACATGCCAGGGGCTGACTCCGAGGGAGGAACGGCCTCTCGCCGCCGCCCTGTAGCGGGAGGTGCATGCGCACATGCAGCGGGATGCACACCTCTGCGCATCTCGACCCCAGGCGGGGGCGGGTCCGGGCGGGCCTTCCGTTCCTCACGGGGCGGTGAAGACCACAGGCACCTGGCCGGACGACTTGAGCCGAGTGAAGCGGCACTGGGTGAAGTCGCAGCGCGTGACTCCCGGGTCGTAATACCCCTCGATCGCGATGAAGCCCTCACCCGCTAAGACCTCGGTGGGAACCGTGAACGAGAGGCGATTGCCGTCCTTCGCGAAGTTGGGGACGAATTGGGTCAGCCGCGCTCCACTGAAGAACGACATCAGCTCAGGGCGCGGGGGACTGTCACGGCCCGCGGCGAACGTATCCGTGGCAGGCGAGCGCTCCACCACCAGGGTCTGCCCGGGATGCAGGACGCCATCCTCGGGGGAGACGATGCGTATGGACAGCGGCTCGAACACGTTCTGGAACTCCGCGACACGATCGAGTCCCAGGTCGAAGACGCGGAAGGTGATCGTCTCGCTGTCGGCCGGGGCCACGCCCGTGAACCAGATGGGTTCACAATACCCCATGCGCTCCTTGGACTCGCCCCCCCGGCTCCGGATGTCCGCCGGCTTCCCGTTCACGGTGGCCTGCGCCGTCATGGACAGCACCGAACAACCACCGAAGGGGACGAACGTGTGGAGACCCACGTTGAAGCGCACGAGGCCGTTACCGGCGTCCTGCGCGGAATTCACCGTCAAGGAGCTGTCCCGGCTCTCGTCCGCCAGGCCCCCACACCCCGCCGCCATCGCGAGCACACCGCAGAGCATCAGCCGTCGAACCATTCCGTTTTCCATGAGCCGAGGCGCGCAGCATCAAACATGCCAGGGGTCCGACCCGGGAGCGGAACGGCCTCTCGCCTCTGCCCTGTACCGGGATGCGCATGCACGCATGCATCGGGCTGCACCTCCCCCCGCGACACCCCGGTCATACCTGCATGGAAGATGACACGGTGCGTCTCTTCCCGGGGTGAACGCGGGCCTTCTCCTGGTACAAGCCCGGCACCCGCGCCACGTCCGGCGCGGCGCGCCTGGAGGAGAACATGGTGGTGCTCACGGATGAGGGCTCTCGCGCGGAGGTCGTCCCCGAGCGCGGGGCGCTCGTCAGCCGCTTCATCGTCGAGGGCGAGCCCATCCTCTTCCTCGACGAGAGCACCCTGGCCGACCCCACGAAGAACGTGCGCGGCGGCATCCCCGTGCTCTTCCCCGCTCCCGGCGTCCTCCCCGGCAACACGTACACGGCGGACGGCCGCGAGTACCCCATGCGCCGCCATGGCTTCGCCCGAGACCTGCCCTGGGAGGTGCGCAGCCAGGAGACGTCCCGCGTGGTGCTCGCGCTCGGGCACTCGGAGCAGACCCTGCGCGAGTTCCCCTGGCGCTTCGAGGCCCGCCTCACCGTGACGCTCCTCGGCGCGGGGCTCCACCTGTCCTTCAGCGCCGAGAACCGCGACTCGCGGCCCATGCCCCTGCACCTCGGCTACCACCCGTACTTCCACGTCCCCCAGGCCAACAAGGCCTCCGCCAGCGTCGAGACCGATGCCTCGCGCGCCTGGGATAACCGCAAGGGCGCCCATGTGTCCCTCACCGGATTGGACCTCACCGGGCCCGAGGTGGACATGCACCTGCTCGACCACTCGCTGCACGGGACCACGTTGGAGCGCGGGCCTGGATTGCGGCCGGTGGAGCTCGCCTGGAGCCCCTCCTTCACCACGCTCGTGGTGTGGACGCTCGAGGGCCGCGACTTCGTCTGCGTGGAGCCCTGGACCGCCCCCGGTGGCGCCCTCCAGACCCGCCAGGGCCTGCTCACCGTAGCGCCTGGAGAGACCTTCTCCTCCGAGTTCGAGATCAGCGTCGAGCCAATGGCCCGCTTCGTCCGCTAAAAGGCGGCCATGTCCTTCCTCTCCCACCTCGAGTGCTCGCGCTGCCGCAAGACGCATGACGCGGACCGGGTCCAGAACCTGTGCGACTGCGGCGGCCCGCTGCTCGTGCGCTATGACCTGAAGGCCGTTGCCCGCGCCGTGCGCCCCGCTGACCTCGCCGGCCGTGTGTCCTCTCTGTGGCGATACAGAGAGGTGCTCCCCGTCCGCGATGACAAGAACATCATCACCCTCGGCGAGGGCATGACGCCGCTGTTTCCGCTCCCACGGCTGGGTGCGGAGATTGGCCTGCCCGACCTGTGGTTGAAGGACGAGGGGTTGAATCCCACTGCCTCGTTCAAGGCCCGCGGTGCCGCCACCGGTGTCAGCCGCGCCCGGGAGTTGGGTATCCAGGCGCTCGCCATGCCCACCAACGGCAATGCGGGTGGTGCATGGGCCAGCTATGGCGCTCGCGCTGGCATGTCCGTCACGCTCGTCATGCCCACCGACGCCCCCGCCATGAGTGTGTTGGAGGCCACCGCCGTCGGCGCCAACGCGTACATGGTGCGGGGGCAGATTACCGATGCTGGCGCCATCGTTGGCCGCTCGGCCAAGGCCCATGGCTGGTTCGAGGCCGCCACGCTCAAGGAGCCGTACCGCATCGAGGGCAAGAAGACGATGGGGTATGAGATCGCCGAGCAGCTCGGCTGGACCCTGCCCGACGTCATCCTGTACCCCACCGGCGGAGGCGTGGGCATCATCGGCATCTACAAGGCCCTGCTGGAAATGCGCGAGCTGGGCTGGCTTCCCGAGAACGTCCGCTTCCCCAAGCTCGTCGCCGTCCAGGCCGAGGGCTGCCAACCCATCGTGAAGGCCTTCCGCGAGGGCAAGGACGTCTCCGAGAAGTGGGAGAACGCGTCCACCGTCGCTCAGGGGATTCGTGTTCCCAAGGCGCTCGGCGACTTCCTCGTGCTCCAGGCCGTGCGTGAGACCGGTGGTACGTGTGTCGCTGTTCCGGATGCGGACACGATGTGGGGGCTGGAACGCATCAGCCGCATGGAGGGCGCTTTCATCTGCCCCGAGGGCGCCGCACTCGTGGGGGCCGCGCGCATGCTGCTTCGCGATGGGTGGCTGGAGGCCGGTCAGCGCGTGCTGCTGCTCAATACCGGGGCGGGTATCAAGTATCCGGATGTCATGAGCCCGAAGCTGCCGGTGCTCGAATTGAACGCCACGCTTTGATTCGCGGCGTGGGCCACGGGCTCAACCCCGGGCCCTGATACCCTCACCCCGTCCCTCTCCCGAGGGGAGAGGGGTTGTGACGGGGTCTGGCACGGAGTTACTGGGGCTTGGGCTCCGCAGCGGGCTTGGGCTCCGCGGCCGGACTCGCGGCCTCGGGCTCCTTCGTGAACGGCACGTCCAGCACCGGCAGCTTCGTCGCTCCCGGCAGGTCGTAGTGCCACCACTCCATCGCGTTCCTCTTGAAGCCCGCTCCCTCCATCGCCTTCCGGAGGATCTCCCGGTGCTTCCTCGACGCCTCCGTCCCTCCCTGGTAGCTGTGGTGTGCCTTCGGCTCGAATGAGTCGAACTCCGTCGGCATCTCCACTTCCTGACCGTCCATCGTCGTCAGCGTCAGGTCCACCGCCGCCCCCCGGTTGTGGTTGCCCCCCTTCTTCGGGTTCGCCACGTAGCCGGGCTTCGGGAGGATCTTCCACATCTGCCATTGCACCGCGATCGGCCGGTAGCAGTCGTACACCTTCAGCCGGTACCCCTGCGCTCGCAGTGTCTCCGCGGCCTTCGCCAGCCGCTCGGCCGCCTCGTGCCGCAACATGCAGCGCGCCCCGTCCGGGTACACCTTCTGCTTCAGGAAGTTGTCCGGCGTGGCGTACTTCATGTCCACCACCAGGTCCTTCACCACCTCCGTGGCGTCCACCACCGGCGTGCTCCCCGCCGCCAGCCACAGCCCCATCGCCACGCTTGCCACTCCTGCCATCTCAGGCTCCCTTCACGTAGGGCGTCGGGTCCGCGACCCCCGCCTGCTCGAATCCCCGGCGCCTCAGCACGCAGCTGTCACACCGCCCACACGCCCTCCCCTCCCCGTCCGGGTCGTAGCACGAGTGCGTCATCGAATAGTCCACCCCCAGCTTCACCCCCGCCTGGATGATGTCCGCCTTCGTCATCCCCGACAGCGGCGCCCTCACCTCGAAGCGCGTCCCCTCCACCCCCGCCTTCGTCGCCAGCGTCGCCATCTGCTCGAACGCCCGGATGAACTCGGGCCGACAGTCCGGGTACCCGCTGTAGTCCACCGCGTTCACGCCAATGTAGATGACGCTCGCCTCCACCACCTCCGCCAGCCCCAGCGCCAACGACAGGAACAGCGCGTTGCGCGCCGGCACGTAGGTGATGGGAATCCCGTGCGACAGCTCGCTCTCGGGCCGGTCCTTCGGCACGTCGATGTCCGCCGTCAGGGCCGAACCGCCCACCTGCCGCAGATCCACCGTCACCACCCGGAAATCCTTCACGCCCATCGCCTGCGTCACCCGGCGCGCCCGATCCAGCTCCACCACGTGCCGCTGCCCGTAGGACACCGCCAGGCACACCGGCTCGAAGCCATCCGCCTTCGCCATCGCCAGCACCGTCGTCGAGTCCAACCCGCCCGACAGCAGCACCACTGCCTTCTTCTTGCTATTGCCCGCCATTGAAGCGCCGCTTCCCTTCCAAGCCATACACCGCCGTGCACGACACCGTGCACTTGCACTGCGCGCTCTTCCCCGGGAGGAAGGTCACCCTCAGCTCACCACAGGCCCTCTCCGCGTCGTAACCATTCGCCGTGGGGCCCGGCACCGAGCCATCCGGCATGCCCCCATCCGGCATGTTGCCGCACCGGCTCGCAATCGCCCGGTCCTGGCTGTCGCTCAGCACCACCACCGACATCGTCTCGTCCAGCTGCGCGCCCTCACAGCCCTCGCCACAGCTCACGAGCTGGGCCGCCGCCCGGTGGACCGTCGTGTAGCGCTGCGCCGGCGCATCGAACGTGGCCTTGCGCGAGAAGCCCTCGAGGGTGAACCACACCCCGGCATCCGTGCTGTCCCGCGAGAACGTGCCCGAGAAGTCGAAGCCACCGTCCACCAACCGGTTGAAGTCGCCTCCGTCCGCCTTGCAGTCCGTCCGCACCCAGTTGGCCTGGGCATGGAAGTCGAACGTGCCGATGGTCATGTCTCCCGGGTACACCGTCTCGGACACGCACGCGGCAACCAGGGCGGCAACGGGGAGCGACACCAGCAGCAGTCGTCTTGTGGCGAGCATAGGGTCTCGGAAGGTTACACGGTCTCCAGGGCCGCGAGGGCCACCGCGCGGAACGCCGTACTGGTCCGCAGCACCGTTCCCACGTCCACCTTGGACGGGTCGGAGCCCCGCACCTCCGGCGACAGGTGCGCCAGCACGCGCGACGCCGCGAGCGACGTGGGCACCGCGCGGAACGCCGCCACCGCCGCCTCGTCGAAGCCCTCCACCGTACCGGGCCGGCTCAGTTCCTCGCCCTTCTCACCCAGGCACAGCGCCAGCGCGCACAGGTAGCCCAGCTCCACCGGGCCGAAGCAGGCCAGCGTCCCCGCTCCCAGCACCAGCTCGTCCGGCGAGGTGAGGTACGCCTCCACTCCGCCCGCCGGGTTCAGGAAGACACGCATCTCCTCCGCTCCCAGTTCCTTGAGCGTGGGCCTCAGGGCCGCGTGCAGGCGGGGCATGCTCTCGCTCGTCACCGGCACCGCGTCCGGCGGCGGCATGTGGCGGAAGTCCTCGGGCGAGGTCACCGGAGAAATCGTCGCCGCCGAGGCACTCGCCGTGCTGGAGACGAGCGCCGCGCCGAAGCCGTCCACGCGCGCCACCTCCATGGGCACGTCGTCGCAGGCCGCCAGCGCCTCGGCGTACAGCGTCCACCCGTCCGCGTCCACCGGCTGCTGCCTCAGCAGCTCGGGCCAGAGGTGCATGGCCAGCGCCGAGCCCTCGTACGTGGGCGACAGCCGCTCCGCCACCAGGCGCTTCGCCGGCATCGACAACTGCCCGGCCTGGAAGAGCCGCTCGGCCAGGCGCACCGCGAACACCACCAGCTGCCCGTCCAGGTACTTGCGGAGGATGTCCTCCAGCTGCGCCGGATCCTCCGTGAGGCGCTCGCGCAACTGCAACGCCTCGCCCGTGAAGCCCTGCGCCTCGGCGATCCGCGCGCGCCGCTCCAGCCGCTCCGGCGTCTCCGGCAACAGCTTGAGCTGCTCGGCCGCCTCGGGCAGCCGGCCCAGCGCCTCGTACGCCTCCGCGAGCCGCTCGCGCCACAGGCCCATCGCCGCCGGGCCCGCGAGAATCGCCGCCAGCTGCTCCGCCACCACCACGAAGCGCGCGTGGTTCTTCGTCTCGTCGTAGATGGGGAGCAGGAACTCCAGCGCGCGCACCGTGCCCGGCGCGTCCTCGAGCGCCTTCTCGAAGGCCTCCAGCGCCCGTGGCTTGTCGCCCGCCCACATCAGCATGTCGCCATGCTCCACGTGGAGGCTGCCGCGCAACTTGGGGTCCGTCTCCAGCAGGATGAGCAGGCCCAGCGTGTCCGCCGCGTCCGCCATGAGTCCCGCGTCCCGCTGCAACCGGAAGCGCTCGCGCAGCAGCTTGCCCCGCCGCTCCGCCCAGTTGTCCGCCGCCTCCTCCAACGCCGCGATGCGCTCCTCCAGCGGCAGCGCCCGGATGTGGGTAAGCACCGCCTCGGACAACGCCTCCGGGTAGCTCCCCAGGCCCGAGAGCAGGCCCTTCAGCCGCTCGGTGAAGCCCGGCACCGCCGCGAGCCACTCCATCGCACGCAGCCGCGACTCGGCCGAAGCTCCATCCGCGCGCAGCACCTCTCCGCGCAGCTCCGTGGCCAGCGCCACGTCCCACTGCGTGAGCAGCTCCGCCAGCCGCAGCAGCCCGTCCCAATCCCCGCCGGCGCGCAGGCCGGTGGCCAGGTCCGTGACGTGCGAGGCATCCGCGTCCGGCTTCGACACCAGCGCCCAGAGTGCCTCGCGGATACGGGCCGCGTCTCCGGCGCCCTCGGCCAGCGCCAGGGCCCCCGTGAGATCCCCCGACTCGAGCGCGGGAGCGAAGCCCACCTCGGCGGCGCGCGCGGGCGCTCCCAACCGCTGGAAGCGCGCGGCCAGCTCCACCGGGCCCAGCGTGTCCGGGGCCTCCGAGGCCACCCGCTCGATGACCTCGAGGGCCTCGGCCTTCTCGTCCGCGGCCTCCCACAGGTCCGCCGCCTCCAGCAGCAACGCCGGACGCTGGGCCGAATACGCCAGACGGGCCGCCTGCAACAGCGCCTGCGCCGCGCGTCCAGGCTCCTCCGCCACCCCGTGCAGGGCCGCCACCCACTTCAGCGACTCCACGTCGGGCTCGATCGAGACGGCTTCCCGGGCCGCGCGCAGTGCATCCGTGACGCGGCCCGCGGACTCGAACTCGCGCGACGCGGCCAGCAGCATCTCCCGGCGCTCCACGTTGGAGAGCAGCTGCGCCCGGGCCAGACGCACCTCGGCCAGCCGGCCCGGCTCCGTGGTGAGCAGCGGCTCCAGCGCTTCCAACGCCTCGGCATAACCCGAGCCGGACGTGCCCCGGGCCACCACCGCCTCCAGCATCTCGCGGGCGAGCGGCTCGCGGCCGGCGGCACTCGCCAGGGACGCGAGCTCCAGCCTCAACAGGGCGGCCTCGTCCTCGTCCTCCGTGACGGGCAACAGCCGCTCCAGCGACTCCAACAGCCGAGCCTGGTCTCCCCGCTTGCGCAGGTCCACCACGCGAGCCTTGAGCGCGGCCACGTTGGCCGGGTCGGCTTCGGCGGCGCGCTCCCGGAGGGCCTCGGCGCGCTGCGGATCATCGAGCTGGCTCGCGGCGACGTCGGCGGCGGCCAGCAGCAGCTCCGCGGCGCGCGAGCCACCGGCGGCATGGGCACCCGCCTCGTAGACGGCGAGCAGATCCGCGGGACGGCGCAGGGCACGCAGGCCCACCACCGCCCGGTCGATGATGCTCGCATCCGCGGGACGCAGGCGCGCCAGGTGCAGCAACGCGTCGATGGAGTCCTTCGGGTCCTCGAAGAGGTCCGCCGCGCGGCGGTACAGCACCTCGGCCGTGGCCGCGTCCGCCTTGCGCGCGAGCTTCAGGGAGGCACGGTACAGGCCCTTGGAGTCCCCCGTCTTGCCGTACACCTCGGCGAGGAGCGACAGGGCCTCCTGGCCCCGGTCCCCCTCGGGCTCGAGCGCCACCACGGCCTCGAAGGACTCGGCGGCATCCCGGTACGCGCCGGAGGCCAGCGAGGCATGGCCGAGCCGCAGGTGCGTGCGCACGCGCACCGGCACGGGCAGCGAGTCGCCTCCCGCGGCGAGCAGGCGCCGGTCATAGGGCTGGGCCGCGCCGGGACCACCGCCCTCGGCGGCCAGCTCCGCGCGCGTGGCGAGCGCGTCCACGTCATCGCCCGCCTTGGACAGGTAGTCGTCGAAGGCCTGGGCGGCGAGCAGCACCTCACCCGCCTTCAGCAGGTTGTCCGCGCGCTCGCGCAGCAGCGGCAGGGCCTGCTCGGGCGGCACCGCGGCGGCCCGCAGGGAGAGCAGCTCCGCCAGCCGGCGCACGTCCCCGGCGGCACGGGCGCGCAGCACGTGGAAGGCCTCGGCGCTGGAGGGAGCCAGCTCGAAGGCCTGGTCCTCGCACAGCAGCGCGCGCTCCAGTGCACCGGCCTCGCGGAAGGCCTTCGCGGCGGCGAGGTAGCTCTCCGCGGCCTGCGCGGGCGGCTGCTTCTGGGCCCGGCGCAACATCAGCGCGGCGAGCGCCTGCGTGTCGGCCGTCTCTGTCAGCCATGCGCGGTGGCGCGAGTACAGCGGCTCCTGGAAGGGGTCCGACTCCAGCAGCAGGGCATCGAACTCCGCGGCGTCCGCCTCGCGCCCCATCTCATGGAGCAGATCCGCCGCCTGGCGCGTGATGCCCAGGTCATCCGGCACCGCGGCACGTGCGGCGAGCAGCGCGACGATGGCGGCCTCCGGACGGCCCGCGCGCTCCCGGTACAGGGTGGCGGCACGCAGCAGCAGCAGCGCACGGCGGTCGGCGTCCTGCTCGAAGGAGGCGGACTCCTCGAACCAGGCGGCCAGCTCGGCCACGCGGCCCTCGCGCTCCAGCAGCTCGCACAGGAGCGACTCGGCCTCCTGGAGGGAGCGGTCCAGGTGGAGCGCCTCGCGCAGGAAGCCCTCGGCCTTCTCGGAGTTACCCAGGACGCCGAGGTACACCTTCGCCAGCCGCAACAGCCACGGGGCCTTCTCACCCTGCGCACGCGTGCCGGACAGCAGCGGCAGGGCGCGCTCCAGCCATCGGGCCTCGGCGGCGGTGTCGTCCCGGCGCATGGCCAGCTCGATGCCCATGCGCGCCGTGTCCAGCTGCTCGGACAGCGTGAAGGCCCGCTCCAGCGCCACCTCGGCGGCGGGCAGGTCCAGCTTCGCGTCGCGCAGCATCTCCGCGCGGTGACGCTCGCAGTCGGCGGCCTCGTCCCTCCGGTCCTCCTTCTCCAGGAGGAAGCGCAGCGCCTCCAGCGAGCGCAGGGACTCGTCCACCCGGCTCGCCTCCTCGGCCAGGAGCGCGTGCTCCGAGCAGGCCGAGATGGCACCGTCCAGGTCTCCCTCTTCCTGACTGAGCGAGGCCACCACCTGGAGCTCGGCCATCAGCTCGGGGACGCGGCCCGCGTTGCGGTAGAGGGTGGCGAGCGACTGGTGCAGCGGCAGCGGCTCCTCCGCCATCTCCGCCGCGCGGACCAGCAGCGAGGCGGCGAGGGTAGAGTCGGCCAGCGAGTCCCGGGCGCGCTCGGACAGCGACACGAGGCGCTGCGCGGTCTCCTCGGAAGGAGGCAGGGCACGCGCGTGGGCGACGAGCACGTCGAAGGCGGCGCGGGGCTCGTCCTTCTCCAGCAGCGCGGCGAGCCGGTGCACCGCCACTGCATTCAGCGGAATCTCGGCGAGCAGGCGCTTGTACGCGGACGCCGCGCGCCGCGAATCACCGAGCTTCTCGGCGAGCGCTCCCAGGCGCAGCCAGGCCTTCTCGGCGCGCTCGGGCTCGGCGGAGAAGTCCGCGGCGGCGGCGAGCTGCTCCTGCATGGGCAGCGCTTCCTTCACGTCGCCTTGCAGGAAGAGGAGCTCGGCCAGCTCGGCGAGCTGCGCGTCGCGCGCGGGCACGAGCGCATGGGCACGGCGGGCGAAGTCCAGGGCCCGGGCCATGTCCCCCGCGGTGCGCGCATGCGCGGCGCCCTCGCGCAGGAGGGCGGCGGCCTCGGCCGCGGGCAGGTGGCTGGTGCCGACGTCGAGCAGCTTCGCGGCCTCGGCGGAGTCACCCCGGCCGGCGACGAGGGCCACCAGCCGGCGGCGCACGTCGATGTTCTCGGGAGCCAGGCGCACCGCCTGCCGCAGCGCGGCCTCTGCGGCCTCGGGCTGCTCCAGGCGCTCCAGGTGGAGGGAGCCCAGCTCGGCGTAGAGGGCGGCGGCATCCGCGGGAGGCGCGTGCGAGGCCTCGGCGGCGAGCAGGCCCGCGAGGCGCTCCCAGTCCTCCTGGTCCCGCAGCACGCGCCGGAGCGCGGCGGTGGCACCGGCATGGCGCGGGGCGAGGGAGAGCGCCGCCTCCAGGCTGTCCGCGGCCTCGGCCAGCTTGCCGGTCTTCTCCAGCAGGCTCGCGCGCGCCAGTTGCGCCTCCACCCGGCGAGGCAGGGGACCCTGGCGCGCGGCCTCGGCGAGCGCTTCCGCCTCGGCGTCCGGCATCCCATCGCGGCGCGCGAGCGTGGCGAGGGCGAAGAAGGCATCACTGCGCTCGGCCGGAGGCAGCGGCAGCGCCACGGCGGCGAGCAGGGCCTCGCGGGCCGGGGCGCGCGCGTCCTTCTCCACCAGCACGGAGGCGATGGAGAGCAGCCGCGAGCGGGCGCGCTCGGCGAGCTCCGGCTCGGAGGCCACCACCTGACGCCAGGCCTCCAGCTCGTCCACGTCGTCACCGGCCTCACGGGCGAGCGCGGCGATGGCGAGCCACAGGGGCGCGGGCCGGTGGGAGAGCTTCGTGGCGGCGAGGAAGTCGTCGCGCGCGGACTGGGAGCGGCCGGCGTTGCGGTGGAGGGCGGCGCGGCGGGCGAGCAGCTCGGCGCGGGCATCCCCCGAGGCGGAACCAATGAGGGTGCCCAGCAGGGCGAGGCGCTCGGCCTCCTCCTGGGCGGTGCCGGCACCCGGCGGGGGCAGCAGCTCCAGCAGGGACTGCGTGGCCCAGGTGTCGTGGGGCTCCTCGGCGAGGAGGCTGCGCAGGGCGTCGGCGGCCTCGGCGGGGCGGCCCAGGGCGAGGCACAGGTCGGCCAGCTCGCGGCGCGCGGAGCGGCGGGCGTCTCCGGAGAGGCGCGGCCACAACGTGGCGAGCAGGTCCGCGAGCGCCTCGCGCGCACCGGCCTTGCGGTGCAGGCCGGCGAGCTCCACCTGGGCCTCGAGGTCCTCCGGGGCCAGGGTGCAGTACTGCGCGAGCAGGCGGCGGGCGGAGTCCGGGCGGCCCGCGCGCACGGCGGCGGCGGAGGCACGGCGGGTGAGCTCCAGCAGCTCCTCCTCGCGGGGCGCGTCCGGGTCCACCGCGGGCAGGGCCAGCACCACCTCGAAGTCCTCCAGGGCGGCGCGGGGATCGGCCTGCATGCGCAGCTCGCCCCGGCGGATGCGCGCGGGAGCGAAGGAGGCCTCGCGCTCCAGGGCCTCGGCGAGGAAGGCCTCCTCGCGGCTGGTGCCCATGGCGAGCACGGAGGCGCGGTAGAGGAGCTTCGCGCCGGCACGGGCGTCCGTGACGAGCGCGGCCTTGCGAGCGAAGAGGCGGGCGGCCTCCAGCTTCTCGCCGCGCTCCAGCTCCAGCTCGGCGAGGGCGTCCAGGGCCTCCGCGGCCAGCGGGCCGGAGGGGCTCGCGTCGAGGGCGGCGGACAGGCGCAGGAGGGCGGGGCCCTTCTCTCCGCGCTCCAGGAGGACGCGGGCGCTCTGCAAGAAGAGCGGAGCGGCCTCGGCGGAGCGCTCGGCGGCGACGAGGGACTGGGCGCGCGTGGCCCACAGCTCGGCCAGCTCCCGCGTCTCCCCGGCCTCGGTGTAGAGGGCCTCCAGCCGCGAGGCGAGCGCGTCATCCAGGCGGCGCAGCGGGAAGGCCTGGGCGTAGGCGGCGATGGCGGCCTCGCGGTCTCCCATCAGCTCGCACGCACGGCCCAGGCGCGCACGGACGTCCGCGAGGCGCTCGGGAGCGGTGGTGCGCGGCAGCGTGGACAGCAGCGTCTCCAGCGCGCGCCGGGCGTGCTCGGGGCGCTCGCAGCGCAGCGAGAGGTCCGCCAGCTCCAGCAGCACGGACTGTTCCGGAGACAGGCGCGCGGCCTTCTCCAGGGCCACCAGCGCTTCGCCGAGCCGGCCCAGCCGGGCCTCCAGCACGTTGGCCAGCTCGCGCAACGCCGCCGCGGCGAGCCGCTTGTCACCCTGCGCCTCGGCCACGCGCGCCCGCTCATCCAGGGCGGTGGCCAGGCCCGCCATGTCCGAGCGCTTGCGCTGGAGGGCGCACAGCTCGCCCAGGGTGGGCAGGTCATCCGGCTCCGCCTTCAGCACCTCCTGGAGGGCGGTGGCGGCGAGGTCCAGATCGAAGGCCAGGTCGCGCGCGGCGACGGAGAGGCGGCGGTACTTCTGCGCGCGCTCCTTGGGCTCGGGGGTGAGGCGCGCGAGGGCGGAGAGGCAGCGGGTGAGCAGCCCACCATCACGGCGCGCCTCGGCGAGCGCCAGCATGGACTCCAGCGCGGGCTTGTGGTCGGGGTCGGCCTCCAGCGCGGAGGTGAGGAGACGCTCGGCCTTCTCGGGCTGCTGCAGGCGGCCGCGGTACAGCTCTCCGGCCTCGGCCCAGAGGGCGGCGCGGCGGCCGGGTTCCTCGTGGACGGCGGCGGCCTTCTCCAACGCCTCGGCGAGTTCCTGGGTGCGGCCGGTGGCGCGGAAGTAGGGAATCAGCTCGTCGAGCGCGGCGGTGTCGCGCGGGTCCAGCGTGAGCGCGGCCTCCAGGTGCTCGCGGGCACGGGCGGGGTCGCCGAGCTTCGTGCGGTACAGGCGCGCCAGGGCGTGGTGGCTCTGGTGCGCGGCCTGGCGGATGGACTCGGAGCGCGGCGCGGGGCCGGCCAGCTCCAGCGCCTGCTGGTAGCCGGCGAGCGCCTCCTGCAACTTGCCCAGCTTCTCGGCCACGCGGGCGGTGGAGAAGAGGGGCTCGGGCTCGCCGGGCAGCAGCGACGTGGCCTCGCGGAAGCGCAGCAGCGCGTTGTCCGGCTGCTGGAGGCCCTCTTCCCAGATGCGGCCGGCGAGGAGGTTGGCGCGGCCCACGCGGTCCAGCTCGTGGCGGGCCATGGCCACCTCGCGCAGGCGGTCCAGGGCCTTGAGGGCGCGCAGGTGCTCGCCGCCGCGGTGGCACAGCTCGCCGAGCAGCAGCAGGGCATCCGGCTGGTCCGGCGCGAGGCGCAGCGCGGCCTCGCAGTGCAACCGGGCGCCGGCGATGTCGTCCTCCGTCTGGGCGCACAGCCGCGCGAGGTGCACATGGGCATCCGCGGCCTCGGCCGGGTCTCTCGCGAGCGCGGCGATGCGGCGGTAGGCGCGCACGGCACCGGCGCGGTCACGGCTCTGGTCCGAGGCGCGCGCGAGGGCCTTGAGGGAAGGCAGGTGGTCCGGCTTGAGGCCGAGCACCTCGTGCAGGGCCTTCACCGCCACCTGGGGCGCGTGGTCCCGGGCGGCGCGGGCGGCGGCCTCGGCGGAGAAGAAGGCGGCGGCCTCCTCGGAGGCACGGCGCGAGAGGCTGCACAGGGCGAGGTAGCGCTCGGCGGCGCGGGCGTGCTCGTTGCGGCGCTCGCGCACCACGGCCTCGCCCCAGAGGGCGGCGGGGCTCTTCTCGCGGCGGCGCAGCAGCGTGGCGGCCACGTCCAGGGCCAGGTCGTGCGCCTGAGGATCCGCCACGAGGAGTGACAGCAACCGCTCGGCGGCGAAGGGGTGCGCGTCCTGGGCGTCACCGGCCTGCAGGTACGCGTCACGGGCCTCGGCGAGCTTGCCCTGGGCGAGCAGGGCCTCGGCGTCGGTGAAGGCGCGGGCCCCCTCGAGGGCCAGCAGCAGCTCTTCGTCGGGCGGGGCCGGAGGCGGCAGGCCCCCGGAGGAGAAGCGCAGACGCAGGCCCGCGCTGCTCACCTCGGCGGAGGACAGGCGCGCGGTGTCCAGCACGGGCATCTTGAAGCCCCGGCTGACGGCGGCCTTCTGGCAGAGCGCGGGCAGCACGCGGGTGGAGAAGCCGGTGGCGCCGCGCACCTCCACCTCGGGCAGCAGGCCCAGCTCGGCCACGGTGGCGGCGATGAGGCCGGGCACCTGCACCGACGGCGTGGAGGCGAAGCCGTACAGGCGCACGTCGTAGAGGTAGAGGGCGAGCCGCTCGCCGTCCGCGTCGAAGGCCACCTTGAAGGTGAGCGGGGTGCGCTCCGGGGCCTGGAGGAAGGCCTGGCCCTCGAGGTAGCCGGGGCGGAAGTGCAGCTTGAGGCCCTCGAGGCCGGCCACGCGTCCGGCCAGTTCCGTCACCTTGCGCGCCACCAGCTCCGCGTCGACGTGCAGCTCCAGGAAGCCGAAGAGGAGCTTCTTGCGCTGGTAGCGCGAGGGGCCCGCGCTGACGTTGAAGGGGAAGGTGACGTCGGGAATCTGCAGCGCGAAGTCCGCGATGGACAGGCCGGGCGCCAGCTCGAGGGGCGGGAACCCCACGAAGGCGCGCCTGTCCAACAGGCGCAGCTCGGGAGCGGCGGCTTGCGCTTCGGACGCGGGCTTGGGGGAGTCGCTGTCGGTGGCCATCGGGGGGCTGCTGTCGAGCCCGGGAAGGTACCACGTGGTCCAACCCCCCGGAATTTTTGCTGTTCCCCCGGCCGGAGGGCAGGCGGCGGGCCCCCTCACGGTCCGCTCGCAAGCTATGCCAGAGTCCCGCCTCCTCAGGAGGCCGTCCCCATGGAGTCGCTGTCCCCCGCCCAGCCGCCCGCCGCCAGTGAGGCCCGCTGCCCCGCCCACCCCCAGAAGGCCGTGCTCGGCGCCTGTACCCGCTGCGGCACCTTCTTCTGCGAGTACGACCGGGAGACCGTCGACGGCAAGGACTACTGCGATACCTGCGCCGAACACCCCGACGTGGACTACCTGGAGGCCTTCCGCCTCAAGTACTGGGGCAAGCGCGACGCGTGGACGTGGCTCGTCGGGCTCGGCGCCCTCTTCAATCTGGCCGTGGGCGCCATCCTCCTGGCGAATGAGCTGATGAACGAGGATCTGGGCAACACCGGGTTGCTGCTCGGGATGCTCTCCCTGGTGGGCGGCGTCGTGGGTGTGTGCTTCTGGGTGGGAATGCCGTTCGCCCGCCTGGCACTGTGCTTCGTGCCCATCGTCTCGCTGATCGTCTCGGGCTTCACCTCGGGGGCGGAGGCCGTGGGCCGTGGCATCTGGCCCATCATCATCACCCTCTCCATCTACAACAACACGCGCAACAAGCTCTTCTTCAAGGAAGAGGTGTCACGCGAGGCGCTCCAGAAGGCGTGGCACCTCTACCACAACAACACGGTGGCGCGTGCCGGCTTCATGCTCAGCTTCCTCGCGCTGCTCATCGGTGTGTTGGCGCCCATCTCGCTGCTGTGCTCCATCATCGGCCTGATGCGTGTGAACCCCACGGCGACCCCGCCCGTCGGGCGCAAGGGGCAGGCCATCGCCGGCATCGTGATCAGCTCGGTGAGCCTCGTGGGATGGGGCGCCTTCTTTGGGGCTACCCTGCTCAAGATACTCCTCCGCTGAACCCACCCGCCCCAACCCAGGCTCCAAGGAGTCTCCGCACGATGAGCTCGACGCTTGCGACGTTCCTGATGTTCGAAGGCAAGAAGGCCGAGGAGGCGATGACGTTCTACGTGTCGCTCTTCAGGGACGCGAGCGTCACCCACATCCAGCGCTATGGTCCGGGAGAGCCCGGCGCCGAGGGCTCGGTGGTGCAGGCGTCCTTCACCCTCAACGGCCAGCGCTTCATGTGCATCGACAGCAGCGTGAAGCACGGGTTCACCTTCACGCCCGCCACGTCCATCTTCGTCACGAGTGATTCGGAGGCGGAGATCGACATGCTGGCCGCGAAGCTGGGCGAGGGAGGACAGGTGATGATGCCGCTAGGCGAGTACCCGTTCAGCCGGAAGTTCACCTGGCTCGCCGACCGGTACGGCGTGTCGTGGCAGCTCAGCCTGAAGACGGCGTGAGCGGAAACCGCTCGATCACCGCCCTGAACTCTTCCGGGGTGGTTTCGAGCTTCTTCGCGACAGCGGGAGCCTACTGCGTCAGTAGACGATGCAGTCGAACTGCTCGATCACGGACTTGATCTCCTCTGGTGTAGTCCCGCTCCTCTTCGCGAAGTCCGGGGCGAACCACGTCAGTGCAGTTGTAGACGGCGGGTAGCTGGCAAGGTCCTCGATCACAACGGGACCGATATTCCCAGGCCACTGCACGGTGGAGAGTTCACGGCTGTTGCCGACGGGGTCCAGGAAGGTGAAACAAGGCCACCTGGGAAACCGAAGGGTCCGGGTATCACAACCATGGAATCGGCAGCCGTCCAGGCGGGCCTCGGAGAAGTCGCAGTCCTCGATGGAGCCCAGTTGGTACTCCAACTCCTTCCCGTACTCGGGCCAGTGCCCGAAGTCGCACCCCGACAGCCGCCCCTTGAACCGGCAGCCTTTCAGAGAGGTCGTTATCCAGTACGGGTAGTTCTTCAACTCCTGCTTCACCTCGAAGGTGCAGTTGATGAACCGGGCCCGCTTGAGGCTCAGACGCCGAGCAGACACCTTCAGCACGAGGGTGCAGTTCTTCAGCGTCAGGTTGGGGCCGAGGATGTAGTTGGCCTCCTTGTCCGTCAGTTCCAGCCGCTCGTTTTCGAGTTCCCGCTCTTCGAAGACGACATTGCCGAGCCAATCCATTGCCGCCCCTTCAGAAGGTGAGCATCCGGAAGAACTCGCCCGCCATGCGCTGCCCATGCCGCGCGAGGTTCGACGCCGTTCCGGAGAGAATCTCGTACTTGCGGCCCGTGGCCAGGTCAACGACGTCAACTCCCTGGTGCTTGAACCGATAGAGCCGCTCGAACTGTCGCTTGACCTGAGCGTGAACGAAGCGGCCCCGGGCCTCGCGCTCCAACAGGTGCACCAGCCAGTATTCACCCTTCTTGAGGGCATCATTGATGGCTTGACGTTCATTTGGGGAGAGCCTGTGTGGTCCCCACTGCTGGGCGGCCTCGGTCACCGCCCTCTGAAGCATGTCCCCCACCTCGTCCTGGGCAGGAATGTCGTGGAGGGAGGTTCCACGGGGCAGATGCCAGCGCTGCCCATTGGGGAGAATCACCTGCAGGTTTCCACCCCGGTGGCGGATGGCGACGATGCCCGAGGAGCCGCCTCCAGAGGTGGCCCCACCGCCCCGTCCCTTCTTGAGCATCACCACCGCCAGGGGGCCGTGCGGGGTGGCCGCCACCGTCTCCACCGCCGCCACTGCGCGGGCCAGTGCGCCCTCCTGGGCCGCCAGGGTTTCCATTCGCCCCAGCACCGCGGCGCCTCCCTGCGCACGCCACTGCGCGCTCGCCAGCCCGTAGCCCGGTAGCGCCCGCACCCGCGCCGCCACCTCCCCCACCGTGCGCCCCGTCAACGCCCCCACCGCCAGAAGCATCGCCCGCGCCGCGTCCGTGCCCAGCACCCGGGCGAAGCCCTCGCCGGCCTCGCGCAACTCCTCGAAGGTGGTGGCTTCGTGCGCCCGCGTAGCCATGAACGCCCAGCCGTCCATCAGCTCCCACAGCGTGTCCACGCCCAGCCACGCCACCAGCACCACGGACAGGCCCGCGGCCAGCAGCTTGGTGATTGGCTCGGGTACCAGCCAGAGGGCCAGGTAGGCCCCGAGCGTCCACATGCACGAGGCCACCAGTACCTGCGGGTCCAACTCCCGCCCCAGGGCCGCCTTCGTCTCCTCCAGCACCGAGCCGAAGGACAGGGCCAGGGCCAGTGTGCGCCGGTCATCCGTTTTGAGGTAGGGCCCGTCATCCAGCAGGCGCAAGCAGTCGCCCCCGCCCCGTCCCCGGATGCACCACAGCAGGTACCTGTCGCGCAGTGCCTCGTCCGCCACGGGCTTCAGCCTGCTGTTCTCATCCTCGGGCACCAGGGTGAGAACGCGGCCCTTGTCCACCTCGGCCACCCACGTCCCACTCATCTGCTCCCACTCCGGGTGCTGCTCCAGCTGTCCCTTCAGCCACTCGCGTGCGGCCTCGCGCGGGCTCTTGCCCTCGTGCTGCACCTGGTGGGCGATGTGCCGCATGGCGCGCTGGAAGTCCGCCCGGCTCACCGGCACAGCACGGGTCGTGCCACGACCCGGCTCCACCACCGCCACCTCGTACACCTCCGCGCTCTCGAGGCCGAAGTCCGGGGTCGAGGTGTCTTCCTCCTGGGGAGCCGGTGGCGATGTGAACGACAGCGTGGCTCCCCGGCCCGCGAACATGCCGCCCGAGGGATGGCCCGTGGCACATGCCAAGAAGAACAACGGGACGAGCAACACCCACCAGCGGCGCGGCGGCAGGGCCACCGGATGGGAACGCTTCAGATGGGGGGACATGCCGCACCGCTCCCTCCAGCCGGGCGGGCTGGTACCAGGGGTTTCCGTGAGTACACGGAAACGCGGGTGCGACCGTCAATGCAACGGTTAGGAAGCGCGGTAGAGGATGCAGCAGGTTGTCATCGGGCACGAGCACCCGGAGAAGGTCTTGGGCCTGTCGTGGAGGATATTGGCCGCGAAGGGAGGACCCTCCCTCCCGCCCCGGCCTCAGCCCTGGCCCAACCAGGGGCGCAACAGGGACTCGGCCCGCGTCCTGTCGGTGAACAGCAGCGCCAGCCCCACCACCGCCTCCGAGCCTTCCTGGGGCGGAAACACCTGGACCACCTGCGCCTCCAGCTCCACCACCTGCCCGGAGAACTCCAGCACCAGGCTCAGCACGGCCTGCGCGTCCCTGGGCAGCTGCTGGGTGGTGGAGACGAAGGCCGCGCCCATGCGGAACTCCCGCTCGTAGGCCTGCTGGAAGGCGGTGCGCGTGCGGTAGTTCAGCTCGAAATGCGGGACGCGCAGCTCCTGGTCCAGCGCCGAGCTCAGCACCTCCCGGGGCGAGAGCAGGCGCACCCCGAAGCCACCCCGCTCGATGGTGCGCAGCTCCGCGGGCACCAGCTTGTGCCGGCGCACCTCGCCCTCGAAGAACACGCAGCGCTCCGGCTCCACGAAGAGCTGGATGTGCAGCCGGGTGTCCAGCCGGGGCAGCGACGAGGAGATGATGAACAGCCCCGACGTCGACACATCGCCCGTGAATCCGGACTGGGTGAGCTCCCGCTCCCCGTACCTCACCATCAACCGGCGTTTGATCCGGCGTTGCTGGCGCTTGTCGGCCATGGCTGCACTTCACCCCCCAGGCCCACTCCCATGACGCTCGACCAGGAGAGGGCTCTTTCGTTCCGGCGACCCTACCACGGTCCCCGCCATGCCCCCGGCCCGTGGGGGAGACGCTCGCCCGCCTGGACCCCACCGCCCTCCCCCGCCGCACCGCGGCATGCGAGGCACACCGGGAGTCCTCCACAGGACCCTCCAGGACAGGTCCACGCGAGTTTTCCTGTTCCGCTGCTCGGAGGGCAGGTAGATGAGCGTGCCCGCTTCACGCGAAGCCACTGCCCGCGACACCCGTTTCCGGCGAAGATGCAGCGCCCGTGATCGATACCGGTACCCTTGTCCTCGATGGCCGCTTCCGTGTGCTCCAGCTCCTCGGCGCAGGCGGCATGGGCGAGGTGTATCTCGGTGAGCAGGTGTCGCTGGGGCGCAAGGTGGCCATCAAGATCCTGCACGCGGATCTGATGGTGCACCCGAGCATGATCGAGCGCTTCAAGCGCGAGGCGCGCCTGCTGTCCGCGGTGGAGCACCCGGCCGTGGTGCACGTCATCGACTACGGACAGGCGGAAGTGGGCGCATGCCTGGTGATGGAGTACGTGGAGGGCGAGAACCTCTATGACGTGCTGCAGCTGGGGGCCATGGCGCCGTCGCGCGCGCTGCCCTTGATGTACCAGCTCGCCGAGGGCCTGGCGGCCATCCACGACAAGGGCATCATCCACCGCGACCTCAAGCCGGAGAACGTGCTGCTCACCAAGGGGCTGCGCGGGGAGCAGGCGCGGTTGCTGGACTTCGGCATCGCCCGGCTGGTGGAGCCGGACGCCTCCAGCAGCAACCTCAGCCAGGTGGGGCTGGTGGTGGGCACGCCGGAGTACCTCTCGCCGGAACAGGCGGTGGGCGCGCCGGTGGACCCACGCAGTGACCTCTACTCCTTCGGGGTGCTCGCCTACCGGATGCTGTCGGGCCAGCTGCCCTTCCCCGGGCCCGGGCCCACGCAGTACGTGGCCCAGCACGCCGCCGCGACGCCCATGCCCCTCCTCGAGGCGGCGCCCACGCTCGCCGGGCACCCCGCGCTCGTCGCGCTGGTGATGCAGCTGCTGCAAAAGGCACCCGCCCACCGCATGCCGCACGCCAACGCGCTGGTGGACGCGCTGGGCGCCCTGGCCGCGGCTGGAGCCCAGATCGCGGCGGGCATGCCCCTGGCGATGGCGGCGGGCACGGCCTCGCCGAGCATCTCCGCCTTCCTCGTCCCCGACGCCTCCGCCGCGGGTGGCAGCGGAACGGCCCCCTTCGCCGCGCCCCCGCCCGTGTCCCCGTCCCCGGCCCCGGCTCCGGCGAAGCCCGCCGAGTCCCCGGCCTCGGGCACCGTCGCCTTCGGCCCTTCCGCACCGGTGGCCGCGCCCGTGAGCAGTGGCCGCTCCCCCTCCCAGGCGCCCACCCGCGCCGATCGGAGCATGCAGCTGCCCGAGGGGGCGTCCTCGCCCTCGCGCGCGCCCACCCGTCCCTCCCAGTCCGCCCTGGCGGCCGTGGTGTACGAGAAGCACGTGGTGCGTGCCGGCACCGTCGTCCCCGCCCCGAAGCCCGCGGGCATGGTGGCCCCCATTGGCAGCGGCACCCTCTCGGGGAGCAAGCCACAGAACCTCACGGTGATGCTCACCGACCTGGAGGGCTTCACCGAGCGCACCTCGCGGCAGACGCACGAGCAGAACGCGCGGATGCTGGAGACGCACGACGGGCTGTTGCTGCCGCTGATTCGCCAGTACGGCGGGCGCCTGGTGCAGAAGCGGGGAGACTCGCTGCTGGTCACCTTCTCCTCGCCCACCCACGCGGTGCTGTGCGGCATGGCCATGCAGGACCGGCTGTGGCGGCACAACCAGACGTGCGGCCCGGACGAGCACCTGCCCGTGCGCATCTGCCTCCACACGGGCGAGGTGCTCGTCATGCGCGACGCGGTGCTCGGCGAGCCGGTGGAAGTGGTGAAGGCCATGGAGCAGGTGGCCCAGGCCGGCGAGGTCATCTTCACCGAGTCGGTGAACCTGGCGCGCAACCGGGTGGAGGGAGACGCCGAGCCCTGTGGCAGCGTGCCCATGCCGGGCAATGGCGAGCCGCTGCGCACCCACCGCTGCCGCCGCGCTCCGGAGGGCCTGCCCTTCGGTGGCCAGGACGAGGTGTCCCTCTCCCCGCCCATCGAGGAGCAGCTCGGCCCGGTGATGAAGCCGGTGCGGGCGGTGGTGGAGCTGGCGCGCACGGCGGCCGAGCGCACGGTGGCGCTGGTGCGGGCCTGGCCGCTCCATGCTGCGGGCGTGGGCCTGGGGCTCGTGCTGGGACTGGGCCTGGGCGCGTACGAGGTGTCGCGCCGCAATGATCCGGTGTACCAGGCCCGCGAGCTGATGGAGGCGGGCCAGCTGGAAGACGCGCTCAAACGCCTGACGGACCTGCCGGCGGAGGCGAAGAAGGACGCGGGGGTGCTTCAAATGCGCGCGCGGGCGCTGCACGGCCTGGAGCGGCACGAGGAGGAGCACACGGTGCTCGCCGGGATGGACGCCCCGGCACGCGAGGCCCTCGAGACGGCGGTGCTGGACGGGCTGGCCGAGGACTTCGGCGCGGACGAGTCGGACAAGGAGCTGCGCAAGCTGATGCGCACGCTCTCCAAGGAGCAGGTGAAGAAGCACTTCGAGGAGCTGGCGGACGAGGAGCCCACCACGCCGAGGCAGTGGGGCGCGCTGCGCTACCTGGAGGCGGAGCAGTCCACCGACGCGCTGGACCTGGTGAAGCTGTACACGCGCTCGCTCGAGTCGAAGAACTGCGGCGTGCGCGCTCGCTCGGCGCGGCGGCTGGCGGGCCTGGGAGACCCGAAGGCCGTGCCCGCCCTGGAGCAGCTGAGCAAGCTGCCCAAGGAGAAGGCAGTGACCGGCTCGAAGAACTGCGGGCAGGAAGAGGCGAAGGACGCCCTCGTGACGCTGTCGAAGAAGTGAGCGTCCCCGCCCACGGGCCTACAACGTCGAGGGAGAGGCGAAGCCGACGAAGAGCTCTCCCGTGAGCCAGGCACGCTGTCCCTTGGCCGCGGCGCGCAGGAAGTCGTTGAGGACGAGCCCGCTCTGGCCAGCGCGGTGGGTGCGCGGGAAGAGGAGGTTCATGCGCGAGCGGGCGATGCCCTTGCTGCCCCGGTGGATGAAGGTGACGGTGCCGTCCAGCTCGACGGTCTCCACGACGGCGATGTGGGTCATCCCATCGTTGCGCTTGCCGTCGCGGTTGCGGTCGTAGGTCTCCTGGAAGAAGACGAGGTCTCCGGGACGGGGACGGCGCTGGTGGAGGGCACCCCGATCCTTCGCGCGGCGGTAGATGGCGGAGACGGCGTTCTCGCCGTTGAGGAAGCCATGGTTGACCAGGTCGATGCCGCCCTTCATGTAGGCGAGCCGCACCAGGCCGGAGCAGTCGTCCGGGACGCTGCGGTCCACGCGGCCGAGCTGCTTCACACCCACGAGCTGCACCGCGCGCTCGACGATGAGGGCCGCGGCACGCGAGGGCGCCCCGAGGAAACCCAGGTGCGAGGCGCGCAGGCTGGAACCCCCGGACACGAGCCGGGCGACCTCCACCGTGGTGCTCAGCGCCCGCGCCACCTCTTCCGTCGACGCGGCCCCGGAGGACTCCACCGCTTCGGCCCGGGGAGCCTGCTCGGAGACTCCCGCCGCGGATGAAGCCGGAGCCGGAGCCGGAGCGGCCGGACGGAGCGCGGGCGTGGAGCCGGCGCAGGCGACGAGGAAACACACCGGAACGAGGAGCACACAGCGCATACGGAGTTCCCTGGCTGACGAAGGGGGGGCGACATTATCCACCTCCGCCTCCGCCTGCACCCTCTCCGTCCAGGCGTGTGTGCCTCCCGGCCGGCCCTCAGCCAGCCTGGAGCCGCGAGGGCAGCCGGAAGGTGAAGGCACTTCCCTTCCCCCACTCACTCTCCACCGAGAGATCTCCTCCGGCCTCCTGGAGGATGTTGCGCACCACCGGCAGGCCCAGGCCCGTTCCCCGGCCCGGTGGCTTGGTGGTGAACCACGGCTCGAAGATGGCGGCGAGCTTCTCCTGGGGGATGCCCACCCCGGTGTCCTCCACGCGGCAACAGACGAAGCCCGCCTCGCGGTCCTCGAAGAGCCGCACCCGCACCTCCGAGGGCCGGTCACGCACCACCTCCACCGCGTCGGCGGCGTTGCTCACCAGGTTGAGCAGCACCTGCTCCACCCGTGTCCGGCTCGCATCGATCCACAGGGGGGCCTCGGGCACCGACGCCGACACCTTCACGTGCTTGGTGATGCCCGCCGTACGCAGCATGGCCAGCGTGCCCGCCACCAGCTCACGCAGATCCATCCGCTCCACCGTCGCGCGCCCCGGCCGGCCCAGGTCCATCAGGTGCCGGCCATGCGTGGCCACGTGCTCGCAAGCCCAGCCCAGCTCCTCGAGCTCCTCGGCATCGGGCGCCTGGCCCCGCTGTGCCAGGTCGTGAAAGGAACTCCTCAGGCTGTTGAGCACGGTGGAGATGTTCCGCAGTTCGTGCCCCACCCCGGCCGCCAGCGTGCCCAGCGTCGCCAGCCGCTCCACCTGCAGCAACTGCTTGCGCGTCCGCTCCAGCTCCGCTTCCAGCATCTCGTGGTAGCGCACGCGCTCGGTCACATCCAGCGCCAGGCCGGTGACGCCCGTGAGCGCGCCCGTCTCGTCGAACATCGGCGCGTAACGCGTCTCGTAGTGGATGCCCTCGAACGTGATGTAGCCGGTGAAGGACTCACCCGCCAGCGCCCGCCGGGCCTGCGAGAGGATTTCCCGGTGGCCGGCGTAGACGTCGAAGACGGAGTGCCCCACCAGCCACCCCGGCTCGAGGCCCAGCGTGACCAGCGCCCCACCATCCGAGAAGGTGAAGATGCCCTTCGCATCCCACCCCCAGATGGTCATCTGCGCGCCACGGACGGCCGTGCGCAGCCGCATCTCGCTGAGCTCCAGGGCGCGCTGCATGAACTCGCGCTCGGCCACCTGCGCCTTCAGCATGCGATTGGCCGCCTCGCCCGCGGTGAGCGCCACCTGGAGGCGATCCTGCGTCTCGCGCCGCTCGGTGACGTCGACGAGGATGCCGAGCACGCCGAAGACGAAACCCCGCTCGTCCCGCAGGGGCACCTTGCTCGTCTGCGTCCACCGCGCCACCCCATCACAGCCCCGCACCGTCTCCTCGCAATCGGACAGCGGCTGTCCCGACTCCATCACCTGCTGGTCGCAAGCGCGGTAGAAGTCCGCGTCCTCCTTTCGCCAGGGCAGCTCGTGGTCGGAGAGCCCCACCACCGCGCCGGGGTCCACACGCCCGGTGATCCTCGCGAACGCGGCGTTGCACCCGAGGTAGCGCAGGTCCCGCCCCTTCCAGAAAATGGGGTACGGCAGTGCGTCGAGGATGTTCCGGAACAGCTCGGCATCCTGCTGCACGGGTGCATGGATGATGGCTTCGAGCGCCCGCATGGGTCCTCCCCCCCCTGTCCCCACGAAGAGCAGGGTCTTCGCGAAGATACCGTTCCGCTGGAAATCGTCGGAGAGACGCGAGCGGAGGTGTTCGCCGCTGGACGTCCGGGAGCTGAACCATGCACGAACCCTGAACGGGTCCAGCGTCCCCGGGTGCGACTCACGGGGCCTGCTGCGGTTGCACGCCGTGGGCACGCAGCACGCGCACCACCTCGTCGGCCATGACGCCATGGCCGGCCGAGCTCGGGTGGATGCCGTCCACGTCCAGCCCATCGAGGAAGTGGTGCACGTTGTCCGGCGCGTGCGTCACCGCCTCGAAGTCGATGACGTCTGGCCGCCGGTGCTCGCGAATCCAGGCATTCATCACCAGACGGCTCGCCTTCACCTGCTCGTACTTGCCGTTGTTGGCGTGCTCCTTGGGCAGCAGGGTGCCCGTCCAGGTGCGGCAGAAGGGCTTCAGCCGCTCCGTGAGCCGCTCCATGTCCGCCAGCAGCTTGCTGTCCGGGACGCCACTCAGATCATTGGTGCCCAGCAGGACGATGCAGTCGGTGATGCCCGACAGGACGAGCGCCTCCCCATCCAGCATCCGCAACCCATCGTAGAAGCCCTGACCGGAGACACCGGCGTTGACGATGGGCACCCCCAGCTGGGCGCCGGCCCGGAAGGCCCAGGTGTGACGGATGTCGTCGTGGCCGCCGATGTAGCCCTCGGTGATGCTGTCCCCCAGGGCGACGATGGCCCGCGCGGGAGGGCCCTCGACCTCCACGGTGGCCAGCCCCACGGGAACGGCCCAGGCCGTGCCCCCCAGCGGACCTTCCACGTTGGCCCAGGCGCCCGAGCGCATGGCGCTGCCAGGGAGCAGTTCGATGGCACTCGCCGCCAACGAGCCCTCCACCTCGAAGGACACGGCCAGCTCGTCACCGAAGTGGATGGGCAGGGATACGGGGTCGGACACCACGCGCGTCCGCGTCGCCACGGAGAGGCCGGGAGCGCCGGAGAACGTCACGGGCACCGGCGCGGAGGCCAGGGAGTCCTCGGGGCCAGCATGGGCGACGGTGACCCGCCGCAACACGAGGGGCCCTTCTCCCGAGCGGAAGGCGAGCCGCAACCGCTGCCCCGCCCGATTCACCGGCACGCGCAGCCGGAACGTGGTGAGGCCGCCCACGGAGTGGGACCAGCGCAGGGCCAGGTGGAAGCCGGGTTGGAACATGGGAGGCAGCGGCCGGGGCTGGCCCGGGTCGTGCCCGCCGCGCACGGGAGCCACCTCGAGCCCACCGGACGGCAATGCCTCGCAGGAGGACGCCGGAGCGGAGTCCTCCGGTGGGAAGAAGGTTTCCTCCTCGTATCCGGAGGGTCCACACTGGAGCATCAGAAGTGCTCCCAGACCCACCCGCAGTGCCACGCCTCGCCCGCTTCCCATCACTCCTCCCCCTCTCGGGGGAGGTATTGCACCTCACGGACCAGCGCACCGCGCGGGCCGGGCGCTACGGGATGATGACGCGGATGGCGTGGTTGAACGAATCGCTCACATAGATGTTCCCATGAACATCGGTGGCGAGCCCCGTGGGCGCGACGATGTCCGCCACGTCTCCGGAGCCGAGGTTCGTCCCGAGCTTCCCCGAGCCCGCCACGGTGACGACCCGCGAGGACGAGGCATCGGCGCCGAGCTGCACCTTGCGGATGCGGAAGTTGCCCGTGTCGGCGATGACCAGCCTGCCATCCACCGCCACCGACATGCCCATCTGGCCGCGGAACCGCGCGACGGACCCATCTCCATCCGCGAAGCCGAACACATACCCGTCCCGCCGGCCGGCGACGGTCTCCACCTTGTACGGAGCCGAGAGCGAAACGCGGCGCACGAGCTGATTGCCCGCCTCGAACACGTACAAGGCCCCGTCCTGGCCCATCACGAGCGCGGTGGGGTTGTTGAAGCTGGCCTTGATGCCGTTCTCATCCACCCGGCCGCCCGCGCCACTGCCGGCGATCGTCACGACCTCCGACCGGCCGGAGCGCAGCATGCGGATGCGATTGCCCACCTGGTCGGCGATGTAGAGGTTGCCGGCGGAGTCCACGGCGAGCGACATGGGCCGGTTGAAACGCGCCTTGGCCGGCACACCATCGGCGAAGCCCGAGCGGGAGACGATCCCCGCCACCGTCCTCACCTTCCAGCCCTCCGCGTCCTTCTCGAGGACACGGATGACGTGGTTCTCGGAGTCCGCCACGTAGATTTCACCGGCCAGCCCCACCGCCACCGCCGTGGGATAGCGGAACATGGCCTGCGCGCCCGCGCCGTCCCGGTAGCCAAGCTCACCATTGCCCGCCAGGGTGATGACGGTGGGCGTGGCCCCCGGCTGGATGAGCCGGATGCGGTTGTTCCCGGTATCGGCCACCACCACCTCGCCATTGGGCGTGACAGCCAGACCGGTGGGCGCCTTGAACAGGGCCTCCGCCGCGGAACCATCCTGGAAGCCGGAGCGCCCGGCCCGCCCCGCGAAGGCCTCCACGCGCTGCACCCACTGCCCCTCCGGCGGGGACTGCACGGGCCCCGGAGCCGTCACGGGCTCGCGCGCCGACGGACGCACCCGGTGCGTCAACGCCCGGTCCAGCACGTTGAGCGTCATGCGCGCCACGCGCGGATCCCTCAGTTCCGGATCCGTGCCCAGCCCGAGCCCCCAGCAGATGGAGCCCGCGGAGAACACCAGCCGGCCCGAGGGCAGCGTCCGATCCACCGCGGTGGCATGGGACGGAATGCCCTCGCCGCTCACCACCGGGCTGATCATGCTGACGTGGAGTCCCTCGGGAGCGCCCGGCAGCTCCGGGAAGTTCTTGTCGTACTCATAGCCCAGCAGGCCCTGCAGCAGGGTGCCCTGGGTCAGCCCGGTGCCCTCGAAGAGCCAGTGCGAGGCATCGCTCACCACCATGGGGAACATGACGAGCTGCCAACCCTCGTACATCGCGCCGAAGAGGTTGCTCTCCGGACGGGGGTTGGGCAGGTCCCGGAAGCGCACCGTCGAGCCCCGCTGGGGATCCAGGTCCGACTCGTTCTTGTAGCAGACCATGTTGCGCAGGTTGCCCCTCGCGTCCTTCTCGAAGCGAACGCGCCAGTAGCCCCCGTTCCCGCCGAAGTAGACCAGGCTCGTCTTCCCATCGGGGCGCTGGAGCGCCGCCTCCAACTGGTCGCGCTCCTGCTCCGGCCAGTACTCGTCCTGCGCCGCGCCGACGAAGGCGCCAATTCCCTCGACGAAGTCCGGGAAGCGCACGAAGTCCAGCTGCGTGCCGTAGGTGACGTCGTAGCCGTGCTTCTCCATCAGCTGGATGAAGTTGATGTCGAGGAAGAACGTCTTCCCGGCGCCGTTGGAGTCCTTGTACGGACGGTTGAAGGACACCTCGCGCGCGCGGCCGAGCGGTGTCGCCCACGCGGCGTCGAAGTAGAGGCTCGTGCCGCCCCAGGTGTTGTAGGCCTGATAGGTGGTGAAGTTGGGCGTGTAGAGGATGTCCGCGGCGCGCCGGTCCCGGATGACGAAGGGAACGAAGCGCATCGTCCCATCGGCCCGGGTGAGCTTCACCACGTAGAGCCCCGATCGCCACGCGGGGTCGATGGTGATGGAGAAGGTGTCGGTCCAGTCGCACTCGATGCGCGCCGTCGTCACATGACGCTCGCACGAGGCCTGCTCGCGCGTCTGCCAGGGACCGCCGCTCCACAGCTTGCGAGCCCCCGCACCACCGTAATAGCCCATGCGGAACAGCTCGGCGGTGACGGTGGTCTCCGTGCGGGTGGAGACCTTCACCCCCACGCTCTCGCCCGCCTCGGCGGACTCGGTGGAGGTATAGGCCTCGAGCTGCCCTTCGGGAGCCGCCGCGCCACCGCGCCAGCGCGGATCTCCCGGCCGGCTGTTCTCCTCGGGAATGGGATTGGGCGCCGGCTCGCGCTGGATCAGCGGAGGGCCCGGGGGCTCGCAATCAGAGCCGCATCCACCGCCAGTGTCACCACCACCCGTGTCACCACCACCCGTGTCTCCGCCGCTGGTGTCTCCACCACCGGTGTCACCACCACCATTGTGGCCGGGCTTGGGCTCCTCGATCGAATCCAGGGGGGTCTCATGGCATCCGCCCCAGAGCACACCCGCCAGCACCAGGGTGCCCACCCACAAACCCCATCCACGCCCCGCGCGCATAACCCGCCCCCACGGCAGTCAACAGTCCACTCCGGCCCACGGGCAACCCATGCAAGGGAAGCACCGTGCCCCGGGAGAGCCCGTGCTGTCATGGAATGCGAAGACGGCGTGAGAAACGAAGACGCCCGCTACCCAGGAATGGGCAGCGGGCGTCTCACACTGGGAACGCGATTACCCTGGTTGGGAAGAAGCCAAGTCATCGGAACAAAGTCCATTCAGGGGTGGGTGAGTCCACCTTCCGGGCGCGCTCTTCACGAACTTGTCCAACTGTTGGACAAGTCTGGCGAGACCGTGCCCGGAGGGGTCCTACCTGCTTTCGAGCTGAGGACAGACCCCTGAACGGACTTACTTCGGCTGGCTTAGCACCCGGACTCGACGGCGCCGATGTCCGGAGCGGACCCGCAGAACGGGAGACCCACGTTCTCGCCCCGATCGATGGCGGCCGACGCGGGCGCCAGGGTGGTGCTGTTCAGCAGCGTGCTGGACTCGAAGGAGTTGGCGTCGAAGCCCCGGGCCTTCCACTGCGACAGGGTCGAGCCATTGAAGGTGGCTCCGGGCCGGTAGAGGTTGCTGCCCATCTTCAACCCCGGCGCCTGGCCGCCCATCTTCATGACGTAGGCGGCGTCGATGATGTTGTTCTTCACCACCAGGTTCTCGGTGGGCCCGCCGTCCCCCATGCCCACGGTGAGCGCCGGGCCCTGCAGCCGGGTGAAGGTGTTGTTGTACACCTTCGTCCCCGTGGAGACCGCCAGTTGCAGGCCTCCGCCCGTCATGCCGCCCAGGGTGAGCATGTCCCGGATGCGGTTGCGGCGGATGACGATGCCCGAGGGGTACGGGCCCACGCGGTTGCCGCCCACGCCGATGGCCAGGCCGGCGTCGTAGAAGTCATTGTCCTCGATGAGGACGTTCTTCGCCGACATGTGCACCACCATGGTGCCATTGCCACCCAGGGTCGGGTGGCGCCGGGCGAGGTGCATCTTGTTGCGGCGGACGGTGACGTTGTAGCAGGTCTTGATGTCCAACGACTGCTCGATGTTGCCGTACAGGTCGTTGCCCTCGATGAGGACGCCATCGGCGGGGGCGGCGGAGCTGGAGCCATCCTCGCTGTAGCACTGGATGGAGTCACCCGAGTTGTCGTGGATGACGTTGCCGCGCAGGGTGATGTTGCGCGCCGTGGGCTGGATGATCACCCCGTGCGCGTCCTTCCCAGTGATGAAGATGTGATGGATGTGATTGTTCTCGAGCGTGGCCCCGTTGGCGCTGAAGTGGAAGCTCACGCCGGCCCCGTACTGGCCGTGGTGGATCTCCGAGTTGGAGAGCTTCGTCCCCTGCAGGTTGCCGGTGAAGGCCACGCCCAGGGCCTTGCGGTTCTGGATGTCGAAGTTGAAGCCGCTGATGAGCCAGTACGGCTTCTCCACCACCATCAGCGCGCCCGTCACCGAGCCCAGGATGATGCGGGGATTGCCCTCGCCCTGGAGCGTGATGGGTGCGTCGGCGGTGCCGCTGCGCACGGCGCCGGAGATGAGCAGGCGCTCGGTATAGGTGCCGGAGCGCACGCGGATGAGCTCACCCGGACCGGCCAGGGTGATGGCGCGGCTGATGGTGCGCAGGGGTGCCGTCTCCGAGCCGCTGGCCGTGTCGCTGCCCGTGGTGCTCACCACCCACACCCGCTTGTACGTGGGTGCGGTGACTGGCGACTCCGCGGTGGTGGAGCCGCCCGGCTGCTGGGCCGGCGCGGGAGGCCCCGTGTCCTCGTCCGGGACGGGAGTGGCTGGCACCTCCGCGGCGGGCGTCTGCGTTCCACCCGGCTCGGGCTCGGTGGTTCCCGGAAGCTCGGTGGAAGGCGTCACCTCAATGGGAGTGGGGGGCTCGCTCTCCTGGGCTCCACCCCTGTGGCCAGGGGAACCACAGGCAGTCACCAGACAGGCCAACAGGGATGAAAAAAATGCGGAGCGCTTGTTGAATGTTCTCACCGTGAACACCCTCCTGTGTTTGGGGTGTTCTGGACAGTGATTGGCGCTCCACTATTCCTGGATGATGCCTGCCTGCTCCCTGTGTGCCCGCTCGCCCGGCTGCTGCTTCAGGAGGCGTGCGGCCCTGCCTGATAGGAAGCGCGAGGCTCGGATTCGGCCTCTACCTCGGGAAGAGGCGGAGCCGTGGTGAGCTGGACGGGAGCCTGCGAGACATACCCGGCGGCTTCCTCGCACCAGTCCACGTGGCGGCGCACGGTGTTGGAGAGCTCGAAGAACTCGCAGGCCCGCTGGCGTGCCGAATCACCGAGCTGGCGCCTCGATACCGGGTCGTCCAGCAGGCGTTCGAGCGCGGCGGCGAGACCGGACTCGTCTCCGGGCTCCACCAGCAGACCGGTTCGTCCGTGCTGGATGAGCTCGGGGATGCCGCCGACCCGGGAAGCCACCACCGCGCAGCCGCAGGCCATGGCTTCCGCCACGGTGAGCCCGAAGGCCTCCGCCAGCGCGGGCTGGATGCAGATGTCCGACGTGCCGAGCAGCTCCTCCACGTCATTGCGAAGCCCCAGGAACTCCGTCTGGTGCTCCAGGCCGAGCCGCGCCGCGAGCGCGCGCAGGGCCGGCTGGGCCGGACCATCTCCGACGACGCGCAGGCGCACCCGGGGCGAGCGCAGTCGCCCGAGTGCCCCCAGCAGGTAGTGCACGCCCTTGTTCTCCACGAGGTTGGCGACGGTGATGAGCTCCACCGGCCCCCCGGACTGCGCGCGCGGGCGGGGATGGAAGCGCCGGGTGTCCACACCATTGAAGATGGTGCGCGAGCGGTGGGGATGGAGTCCGAAGCGCCGGCCCTCCTTGACGCGCACGTGCTCGGAGACACCCGCGAGGCTGTGCACCCGGAGCATGGTGCTCTGGTTCACCGCCCAGCGCAGGCCCCGGCGCACCACGTCCTCCTCCTCGTCGATGTGATCCGAGTGGGCCGTGTACAGCACCTGGGTGGGCCACGCCGCGTAGGCCGCCATCGCGATGCGGCTGCGAGGGGCCAGGAAGTTGAGGTGGATGATGTCATGGCCGGCCAGCCGGCGCGTCATCGCGGCCAGCCCCGAGCGCTCGAACGCCAGGAGGTCTTCCACCCGCGCGCCACTCGCCTTCAGCTCCGTGACGAAGGACGGAAGCATGGGCTCGCGCAGCCAGGCATCCACCTGGTGACCGCGCCGCGCGGCCTCCCGGCAGAAGGCGAGAATCCAATCCTCCAACGAGCCTTGCTTGCGTGGAGCCAGGCTCATCAGCAGTGCGATGCGAAGCCCCTTCATCGACTCCCCCTGCGCCCACGCCCCTCGAACCTCACACCGCGTGCGCCCTCACCGGCAGCGGACAGCCCACTCCCCATTCCCTTGTGATGAGGTCAGGACCCGCGCTTCGCAAGGGCTACAGGCAAAAGGAGTGCATCAACAGCCGGACTCCACCGCGCCAATGTCCGGTCCCGCACCACAAGATGGGTCCAGTTCCAACCGCTCGCCACGGTCGACGGCGGCGGGCCCGGGCGCCAGGGTCTCCGGATCGACCGGGGCCGCGTCCTCATACGAGTTGCCGTCCTGGCCCCGCGCCTGCCATTGCGAGAAATCGAGAGCCGTACCCGCCTCGAGGAATGTGGCTCCGGGCCGGTAGAGATTGCTGCCCGCCGTCAGCCTGGGCGCATGGTTTCCCACCTCCATCGCCTGGTCCGCGTCGATGATGTTGTTCTTCAGCACCAGGCCCTGCGTGGGCCCGCCATCCCCACGGCCGAGGATGAGCGCCGGACCCTTCAGCCGCGTGAAGGTGTTGTTCACCACCTGTGTGCCCGTGGAGACCGCCAACTGCAGGCCTCCGCCCGTCATGCCACCCTCGGTGATCATGTCCCGGATGAGGTTGCGCCGGATGACGATGCCCGAGGGCATGGGGCCGAAGCGGTTTCCCCCGATGCCGATGGCCAGACCCGCGTCATAGATGTCGTTCTCCTCGATGAGGACATCGCGGGCCGACATGTGCACCACCAGGGCCCCATTGCCTCCGAGCGTCGGATGGCGGCGGGCCTTGTGCATCTTGTTGCGGCGGATGGTGACGCCGTAACAGGTCTTGATGTCGATGGACTGCTCGATGTTGCCGTAGAGGTCGTTGCCCTCGATGAGCAGCCCCTGGGCGGGAGCCTGGGGCATGGCGCCATCCGGGCTGTAGCACTGGATGGAGTCGCCCGAATTGTCATGAATGACATTGTCGCGCACGGTGATGTTGCGCACCGTGGGTTGGATGAGCACCCCATGACCATCCTTGTTCGGGACGGAGATGTGGTGGATGTGGTTGTTCTCGAGGGTGGCCCCGTGAGCTCCATCGTGGAAACTGATACCGGCACCGTACCGGGCGTGGTGGATCTCCGAGCCGGAGAGCACGGTGCCCTCGGTGTTCCCACTGAAGACCACGGCGAAGGCGGGGCGGTTGCGCGCGTCGATGTCGAAGCCGCGGATGCGCCAGTGGGGCCGCTCCACGACGACGAGCGCGCCCTGCCGCGAGCCCGGGATGATGCTCGGCATGTCCACGCCCTCGAGCGTGATGGGCGCCTCGGCCGTGCCGGCGCGGACGGAGCCGGTGATGAGGACCCGCTCGGCGTAGGAGCCGGCGAGCACGCGGATGCGATCCCCCGGCCCGGCGAGGGAGAGGGCCCGGGTGAGGGTCTTCACGGGGGCCGCCTCCGTGCCAGCCGCCGCATCGTTGCCCGTGGGGCTCACCACCCACTCATGCGCGTAGGCGGGCGGTTCTGGCGCCCGGGGCGTTCCCTGCTCGGGCGAAGAGGGGGCGGCCGGCCGCTCTTCCGGCGGAGTGACGTCCGGAGAGGCCGCGCCCACGGCAGTGGCGGGGTTTCGTGGTCCCGGCGAAGTCCCCCCACCACACGCGGAAGCCAACAGGACCGTGGTGAGCAGCACGAAGGTAGTCAATCGGACATGCATGCGGGCAACCCCGTGGGAAAACGGAAGCGGAGTGACTAGGGACACCAGGGCCGCGCGGATGATTCCGGCGGAGGACGGAGGCCCGGGGACGTGCCGGGAGGCCGTCAGCCGGCATGCCTCGCGTCGGGAATGAAATGCGCCGGAGGAGGAATCGCCTTTCGGACGGGAAATGTCCGGAGGTGATGGTGCTCGCCGCGCGGAGTGCACAACGTGGGCGCGGGTGCCAGCGAGCCGGCTCCACGAGGGGGAAGGTCCGGGGATGGGAATGGGAAGCAAGGCGGTGCAGAGCCAGGATCGCTGGGCCTTCGGCTTCCTGCTCGCGTTCCTGGCCGCCATCTACATCAGTCCTGGTGAGTGGATACCGGGGCTCGCCAGATTCCGCCCGGCCCTGCTGCTGTCGGCGCTGTCCACCGGACTGATGGTGCTCGGGCGCATGGGCCGGCGGGAGAAGCTGTGGGTGGACGGACAGCGCGGGGCGCTGCTCCTCACCTTCTGTGGCCTGGTGTTCGCCTCGCTGAGCTGGTCGCTGTACCCGGACGCCACGGAGTTCGCCGCGGTGGAGCTCCTCAAGTGGGTGCTCGTCTACCTGACGCTGGTGAACCTGGTGACGACGGAGCGGCGGCTGCTGTGGGCCTGCCTCGCGCTCATCGTGGGCTCGCTCTTCACCTCGCGCGGAGTCATCGCGTGGCACCAGGCGGGAGTGGACATGGTGGAGGGATACCGCGCGCGCTGGGTGGGCGTGTACGCGGACCCCAACCGCATGGCCATGAGCGTGGGCATCATCGTGCCCCTGGCGGTGGCCGTCCTCGTGCGCAAGCAGAGCCGCTGGCTGGTGCGGCTGACGTGCGGCCTCGCGGCGGCGCTGGCCATCACCGCCATGGTGTTGAGCTACTCGCGCGGAGGCTTCCTCGGGCTGGTGGCCGCCGCGGGCACGTGGGTGCTGCTGGAGCGGAACCTCACCCGCACGCTGGTGGTGGTGGCGGCGGCCGGGGCCATGCTGATGCTCTCTCCGCAGAGCTTCTGGAACCGCACGCGCACGGTGGGCACCTATGAGGCGGATGCCTCGGCGATGAGCCGCGTGGAGGCCTGGACGGTGGCCTCGCGGGTGAGCGCGGAGCACCCGCTGCTGGGCGTGGGCGCGGGCACCTTCCCCTATGCGTGGCGGCTGTATGGCCCCGTGGGCTCGACGCGGGTGTACGCCGCGCACAACGTCTTCCTCCAGGTCATCTCCGATCTGGGCTTCGTGGGGCTGGGGCTCTTCCTGGCCTTCATCGGGGCGGCGCTCGGACCGCTGTGGACGCTCGCGCGGGACAAGGAGCGGGGCTGGCTGGTACGGGCGCTCGCGGCGGCGGTGGTGGGACACCTGGTGTCCTGCCTCTTCGCGGGCTTCCTCGTGGCCGTGCACTTCTATGTGCTGTTCGGGCTCGCGGCCTGCGCGGACCGGCTGGCCCGCGCCGCCCGGCAGGTCCCCGAGGAGGGGACGTCCGGACTGGCCCCGATGCCGCCGTCCGCCGAGCAGCCTCCGGACTGGGCGCCCGGCGCGGAGACAGCGACTGGAAGAATCTCCGGCCGTCACCGATGAGGTGGTGCATCCTCCTTCTGTCGACCCATTGGAGGAGAGCGCCCGATGATCGCCACCCCACCCGGGACACACGCCGTGGAGCTGCCCGGCCCGCGCACGACGCCGCTGCTCGGAGTCACTGGCAACTACATCCGCTTCCTCGCGAACCAGCTGCGCTGGCTCGAGAAGCTGAGCAGCTACGGCCCGATGGTGGCGCTGTCACGGGACAGCATTCAACACGTCTTCATCTTCCACCCCGGCCACAACATGCAGGTGCTGAGCAACCCGGCGCTCTTCCGCTCCCTGGAGCTCTGGCGCACGGGGCCCGAGGACTCGTCGCTGCGCAGGTTGTGGACGGGACTGGTCTCCACCAACGGAGAGATGCACCGGCAGCACCGGCGGATGATGATGCCCTCCTTCCATCGGAAGAAGGTGGAGAACTACCGCGACGCCATGGTGGCGTGCATCGATCGGATGCTGAGCAGTTGGAAGCCGGGCGAGGTACGGGATGTCCTCCTGGAGATGCGGCAGGTGACGCTGCTCATCGTCACCCAGGTGCTCTTCGGGCTGGAGGATGATCAGGAGACGCTGCGGATGGGACTGCTGATGGCGGAGTGGCTGGATCGCTACACCTCGCCGGCCGTCCACCTCGTGCCCTGGAACAAGCCGGGGCTCCCCTTCCGCCGCCTGCTCGAGGTCTCCGAACGGGGCGAGGCCGCCATCCGGGGACTGATCGCCCGGAAGCGCGCGCAGGGAGCGGATGGGGACGACGTGCTCTCCATGCTGCTGCACGCGCGGGACGAGGAAGGGGGCTCGATGTCCGACGCGGAGCTGGTCGGCCAGACGAACATCCTCTTCGTCGCGGGCCACGAGACGACCACCAACAGCCTCACCTGGACACTCTTCCTGCTGGACCAGCACCCGGAGGTGCACGAGGCGCTGCTGGAGGAATTGGAGGGAGAGCTGAAGGGCGCGCCTCCCACCATCGAGCAGCTCGAGCGGCTTCCGCTGCTGGACCGGGTGGTGAAGGAGAGCCTGCGCCTCCTGCCGCCCGTGACGACGGCCTTCCGCACCAGCACCGCGCCCTTCGAGATGGGGGGCCTCCACTTCGAAGCGGAGACGCATCTGTATTACAGCCCGTACATCACCCACCGGCTGCCGGACCTCTATCCCGAGCCGAAGCGGTTCCTCCCGGAGCGTTGGTTGAAGGCCGAGCCGCCGGTGTACGGCTACATCCCCTTCAGCAACGGGCCGCGCCGGTGCATCGGCGCCACCCTGGCCCTGCTGGAGATCAAGCTGATGCTCTCCATGTTGCTGCCGCGCTTCCGGCTCTCCCTGCCACCGGGCGCACGCGTGGACCCGATGGTGCGGGCCACGCTGCGGCCGAAGGGCGGACTGCCCATGCGCGTCCATGCGCAAGACAAGCGCTTCGAGCGCCCGGAGGTACGCGGCCGGATTCGCGACGTCGTGGCCCTGGGTTGAGGCCCGTGCCTCACCCCTCCCAGGTGTCCATCATCGTGCGCACCCGCTCGTAGCGCTCCAGCAGCTCGGCGCGCTTGGCGGTGAAGAGCACCATGAAGCCCACCACGCCCACGCCGAGCAGCGAGAGGAAGGCGGCGCCCATGCGATGGTCCCGGATGCCGAAGCGCGCCAGGTTGGCGAGCACGCACGTCACCAGGAAGGCACTGCCCAGGTACACGTAGGAGCGGATGCGCAGCGCCATGCCGGCCGCCACGCCCACCAGGCACAGCAGGACACACAGCAACATGGCCCGGCCGTCCTGGAACATGAGCGGCTTCCACGCCCCGGCCACGTAGACGAGCGTGATGGCCATGGCGCGCAGCTTCGCCCGCGTGTCCGGCTCCATCGCCTCGTGGAAGACGCGCAGCAGCACCAGCAGCGAGAGGCCCGCGGGGATGACGTAGTACTGCGGCTCTCCGGCGCCGGTGCCCATCCAGACGAGGAAGAGCGCGGCGTTGAAGGCGCCCGCCGAGACGAGCGAGGACATCCCGCGCTGCGAGGGGTGCGCGGCGAGCGCGGCGAAATGGGCGGCGTAGCCCACCAGCAGGGCCGCCACGTACAGAGGTTGCTCCCACGGCGCGGTGAGCAGGCCCGCCATGGGGAAGAGGTAGGCCGCCCACAACGCCGGCCTGCGGAAGGCGGGCAGCCCCGAGCCCTCGCGCATGACGAAGACGTAGAGGCCGGAGAAGATGACACCACCCACCAGCGCCACGAGGCTGTCCGCCGTGCCCAGCCCCGAGGCCAGCGCGTGCAGGCGCACCGACAGGTAGCCGAGCACCACCGTCCACACGGCGAGGAAGGCGGACGTCTCGTCCTTCTCGCGCACGGCCCGGCGCACCAGCGCGAAGCAGAGCACAGCCAGGCACGCGCAGTCGACGATCGCCGCCACCACCACCCCGGCCGCCCCGGGCACCAGCACCAGGCCGCCGAGCACCTCCACCAGGGCCACCACCGCGAAGGAGTGCCCCACGCTCCGGCGGATGCGCTCGCTCGCGAGGAACAGGGCCGCCGTGGCCAGCAACGCGCTGACCGCCCCGAAGAACGGGAGGATGAACTCCGCGCCCCTCCCGGTGGAGAGCAGCGCCCCCACGTGTGCGAGCAACGCGTGCAGCCCCAGCAACGAGGCCACCCAGCCCACCACGGCGCGCTCGGGACGCCGGTACACCACCGCCCAGGCCGTGGTGATGCCGGAGAGGAGGCACACCGCCGTGCCCGGGTGCTTCAGGTCCCTGAGGCCGAAGATGGACAGCAGGGCCAACGCCCAGCCCGCGTGGTGCAACGCGGCGCCCACGGCCACGTCCCGCTCATCCAGCCAGGTGCCCGCCATGCACAGCAGGAGCCCCGTGACGCTCACCACCGCGGGCGACCAGAGCGGAGGCACCGCCGCGACGACCACGCCCGCCAGCAGCGCGGCGGCCACGTTGGCCATCTCCCGCTCGCGCGACACCATCAGCACCAACGAGGCGAGCCCCGCCAGCAGCGCCACCGGAAGCGGCAGCGCGCCCGGCCCGCGGTCCACCAGGTGCACCACCACGGGCACCGCCGTGGAGAGGGCTCCGGCCACCCACAGCGGCTCGCTCCACGTGCCCGGGAGCCCCGGCGACAGACGCCCGGCCAGCCGCGTCAGCGCGCGCTGGATGCCTCCCACCTGGCACAGGGCGGACAACAGGGCCGCGCCGAGCGCCACTGCGGCGAAGGACAGCGCCGCCTCCGGGCGCCACTCGAGGAAGACATGCTCCGCCGTCCTGCCCAGCGAAGCCCCGGCGAGCACGAGCACCGAGGCCGTCAGCATCCAGTTCCGCGAGAGGAGGAAGGCCCCCACCAGCAGCACCCCGGCCAGCAGGGCGATGGCTCCCGGCGAGGCCGCGTTCAGCACCAGCCGCCAGCCGCAGAGCGCGAGCGCCCCCAGCACGGTGACGGGCCGCAGCGAGGAGTCCGGCGGCGTGCGGAAGAAGGCCCACAGCGCGCCAGGGGTGTGGTGCGTGAGGAAGCCGAGCGCCAGCAACAGGACGATGACGCCCAGGTGGAGGGGGAAGCAGAAGAGCAGCAGGCCCACCCCGAGCCCCACGCGCACCGAGGGCCTCGGCCCGGGCAGCAGCACGAGGGAGGCCGCGAGCGGCGCGAGCACCCAGGGCTCGGCCCGTGTCTCGAACACCAGCACCACGCCCACCAGCGTCAGCGCGCCCTGCATCCACATGGACAGGTCGCGCGCCGGCTTCTCCTCGGACGTGCCGAGCAGGAGGTACCGGGTGGCCGGCAGGTGCTCCGCGGCACGCACCACCCCGAGCGCGAGCAGCGGCAGCGCGGCGGCCCAGGGCATGGACAGGTTCGTTTCGAGGACGAGGAAAAGCGAGAGCAGCGGCGCGAGGCCCGCGAAGAAGGGCTGGCGGTTGGCGCGCGTCCACACCAGGGGCAGCAGCACCGTGCCCGCGAGCACCGCCAGGGACGCACTCCTGCGAGCATCCACGCACGCGATGAGCAGGAAGCCCAGGGCGCAGAGCGTCGCCGCGAGCGAGAAGCGGCGCTCCCCGGCCAGGAGACGGTGGGCCACGCGATGCGACTCGAGCAGGGCCAGGAGGCTCAGCAGCGAGGCCAGTACCAGTGAATGCCAGGCCAGGGTGGATCGGAAGACGAAGACGGCGGCCCACAGGGAAGCGGCGACGACACTGACGGACGGGTGCAGTGCACGCGCGGTGAGGAGGGCCGCGAGCGCGGCACCGAGCGCGAGCGGGTACGGCTGCTCCCCGCGCGCCGCCGCCACCGCCACCACGGAATAGAGGAGCGAGACGAGGCCCGCGGTGAAGGTGCTGGCACTGCGCCCCCAGCGCGCGGCGGCCACGGAGGCCCCGAGGGACCAGGGGACGAAGAGGGCCACGGACAGGGCCGGCGTCATCCAAGGCCAGACGGAGAAGGCCCCCAGCTTCGGCAGCAGGGCGAAGCCAGCGAGGATGACTGCGAAGGGACGGACCTCGGGCAGGGTGCGAGAGGCCACGGCCACGGCGGCGGCGGCCAGGAGCACGGTGACGCCGAACCAGGGCACCTGGATGGAAATGCCCCAGAGGAAGGCCATGAAGGCATAGGCGACACCGGGCCAGCCCAACAGGCGCGCACGGCCGCCGAGGCCCCCCAGGGTGGCGAGCCCCAGCGCCGAGACGGCGAGGGCCAGGGGCACCCACGACGGACCGGCGAGGCTGGCGAGCTTCGGTACCACGGCGGCTGCGCCGAAGGCCGCGAAGGCCAGCAGGTAGGGGTTGGCGAGGTTCCACGCCACGAGGAGCGCGGCGGAGCCACAGAGCACCATGCCCGTCAGCGCGGAGGCACGGGCGTCCGCACCGAGGCTGAACACGAAACCGATGGCGGAGAGCCACGCCACGGCGGCGCTGAAGGCGTGGCACGTGCGGCGGGTGCAGACGAGCGACAGCGCGGCGAACACGAGCGCCACCCCACCGCACACGAGCGACCCACCCGCGGCGCCGAAGAGGGCGTAGGCGGAGAGCGGGAGGAAGAAGGTGAGCGCGGCGCCGGTGATGGACAGATAGAGGCGCTCGAGGAGCAGACCGGAGACCACGCAGACGCAGCTGAGCCCGAGCACGGTCCAGAGGGACGGACGCAGATCGGAGCCCATGTGGCCGAGGAGGACGAAGAGCGAGCTGGCGACGGCGGTGGCGCGCAGGAGGACCTCGGAGCACTCCGCGTCACGCGCCGAGGAGGTGCGCTCGGCACGGGAGCGCAACCACGCGGCGAGGACGACGCCCGCGAGGACGTATGGCACGGCCGAGAGCGCTCCGTAGTGGAACGGGAGCTTGCCGGCCACGGGGTAGCCGAGCGAGGCCTTGAGCGAGTCGATCAGCGCCTTCACGGCGCCGGGGACGAGCTGACCGGCGGAGGCATACGAGAAGTACGCACCGGCATAGGCGAGGTACACCCAGCGCACGCGGGGCAGCTCGCCGCGGGAGAGCCCGAACACGGTCCAGGTGAAGACGGCGGCGGTGAGGAAGAAGGCCGGGGGCGCGCCGGTGGCGGCGAGCGCGAGGCAGCCCACCTGGAGCGAGGCGATGCCCACGGAGAGCGAGTCCGCGGCCTCCTGGGGAGGCAGACGGCGGAAGCCGAGGCAGGTGGCGAACAGGAAGGCGAGGAACGGGGCGTAGCTGCCGAAGGAGGGGGCCACACCGGAGGCGGCGAGGGCCAGGTGCAGGCGGATGGCGTAGAGCAGCAGCAGGTAGAAGGGCGCGGCGAGGACGAAGGCGAGGGCCTTGTTGCTCCGGGGCTCGGGGACGGGCCTGCGCGAGAGGACGAAGAAGAAGGCGCAGGGCAACAAGTCCAACCAGAACGCGAGAGCGCTCCGGGCGAAGAGGGGTGCGAGCCCCATCATCAACGTGGTGCCGAGCAACGCGACCTGGATGAGGGGTCGCGAAGGAGCATCGAAGAACTCAGCGGGCTTGCGAACGAGGGCGGCGGCGCCGGCGGACCAACCGAGGAGCAACGGCAACAGCAGCACGAGCGGGACGCCATCGAGATGGAGACCGCCGAGAGGCCCAAGGGCGATACCGGCGAGAGGAGCGACAGCGGCGCCGATGAGGCCGAGGATGCGGCCGGCGTCGGCGAGGGCCTCACGGCGGGCGAGGAGGGAGCCGCAGATGGAGAAGGCGGCGGAGTAGCCCGCGGTCATGCCGAAGACGACGAGCGAGCGGGTGAAGGAGGTGAGGCCGGCCCAACTATCGAAGGCGAGGTAGAGAGAACCCGCGACGATGAGGAAGGCGCCGATGAACCAGCCGATGCTCTCGTAGAGGAAGGGGCGCCAGACGGTGTCCCAGGTCGAGGCCTCCTCGACGATGCGAGCGGTGACGGTGCGAACGGGAGGAGGATCGAAGAGAGGCTCGGTGACAACGGGAGGAAGCGGCGTCCCCACCTCCGCATCCCCCGCCTCTCCCTCACGCGCATCCTCTCCCTCGCCCTCCGGGAGAGGGTCGGGGTGAGGGTGCCGGGCCTCCCGGGTTGCGTCCGCGTCAACTCCCTCTCCCTCTGGGAGAGGGTTGGGGTGAGGGTCTACTCGAGGGCCAACCTGTGCCTGTTCACTGGCCACCTCGAGAACGGAGGAGGACGAAACCGGCTCCGCCGAAGACGCGGTGCCCACAACCTCTGGAGCACCCACGGCCTGAGGAGCCACAGGCTGAGCGGGAGCAACCTCCCCTGCGGAAGCAGCCTCCACGCGGGAAGCAGCGGGAGCATCGGCGAGGACGGAGAGGAGGATGCGAACCTGTCGCTCGTATCTCTGGGTGAGATAGCTCCGTGCGCCCTTGGGGACATAGGTGGAGTCCCAGAGCTGCAACTCCGCGAGGAGGAACTGGACGTGGGCGAGCTCCTGCTCCAGGGCCTCGCGAGGGCGCGGAGCCATGGAGTTGCCGCACGCGGCGCAGCGCAGGCCGCCGAGGCGTTCCTGGCGGCAGGACGAGCAGTACATGGTGGGTAGATCCCCCTACAACGACCATGCCGGGCACGAAGCCCAGGGAAATGAGGAACTTGAGGCATGGGGTGCCACCCGACTGACGCAGTGCGCCCGAGCCCATATGCAGCGTACTGCACAAAGGGACGGGAGCGCACGGGGGGCCGCAAGGGCCCTCAATCCCGCCAGGGCTCGGACTGAAGGACGCACAGTGGACCATCGCCGCACTGCACGAGCAGGGCACCACTCTCATGGCGCACCAACACGGAACCAGGGGAGCCCGGAGCCTGGGCACCGGGCTCCACGAGCCGGGTGCTCAGCACCCGCAGACGCTGCCCCTGGAGCGAGGTGAACGCGGCACCTTCCCTGCCACCCTGGAAGGGGGCCATGCGGCAAGCACGTACCTGGAGGTGCACCGCACGAGCGGGCTGGGTCCAGTCGATCTCCCGGTAGGCGTCCTCGAAGAAACCCGCGTAGCTGCCCTGCTCTGGGGACTGGGGCTCACCGGGCTCGCCCCGCGCCACGCGGCTGAGGACATCCGGCAACAGCGCACCAGCCAGGGCCATCACCTTCTGGAGGATGACCTCCACGGTGTCTTCATCGTGGAAGGGCCTGCGGCCCTGAGCGAGCACGGGCCCGGTGTCGAAGTCCGCCTCCATGCGGTGGAAGGAGAGGCCGACTTCCAGCTCATGACCGCGCAGCGTCCAACCGAGGGGGTTGGGGCCGCGGTGGCGAGGCAGGAGCGAGGGGTGGACGTTCACGGTGCCCAGAGGGGGCACGGAGAACGCCTCGGGAGGGATGCGCCAGGGGAAGAAGAAGCTGAAGACGAAATCCGGCCGCACCGCCGAGAGCAGGGGCGCGAGGTGGGCGCGCTGACTGGCGATGAGCACGTCGGTGCCGGGAGGAGCGGCGCGAACGAGCTGATGCATGACGGACCAACCCTGCTCGTCCTCGGGACGGGGCCGTCCTGCCCCGCGGGGAGCACCAGCGCCACCAGCTCATGTCCCCGGGCACGCAGCAGGTCTCCGAAGCACATCACCACATCCGCGGAGACGGTGAGCAGCGCAATGCGCCACCCGTGGTAGCTGACGGGGAAGCTGCCGGGCGAAGAGGAACTGAGCGGCATGGCATGAGCCTATCCGCTCATGAGCCAGCACGCCCGGGCGGGAACGCGGTGTCCCTGAACGGCTCCGCAATTGACGTGGGCAGGCAGGTGTCCCTAGTCAGGAGGAGTGCCACGCACCGTGAAACCGGCCCACAGACACCTTGGTAACCATGCACCATGGAGCTCAGTCAGATGACCACGCTCCAGCTGCCGTCCTTCCTTCATGGCTCCATGAGCACAATCAGACGCAAGGCGAAGGAGGAAGGGCGTCGGTACGGAAAGCAGTACCAACTCAACGGCCCCTACCCGCCTCCACATGAATTGCGCACGGTGGCCCCCGATGACGTCGTGTTCACACACGAGATCGTCGACTTTCAGCGGGAGCGCCCAGCCTGGCGGCTTCACGAGTACTGGGAGACGCTCAGCGGCCTGTCCGACACCTTGGGGAAGAGCTACCGCCACATCAACGCCTCGCATGAGCCGGTCGTCCGTGAAACGGCCTGGGGTGCGCTGTTCTTCGCGATTTGTGGACCCGCGCCCGATAGTGCGGAGCGCACCGCGCCACGCATCAAGGCAGTACTGCACTCCTGGGACTCACTCCAACACGGGCGTTACCTCCATAAGAAGCTGAATACGTTCCTGGACCTGGAGGAGCTCATGACCGCCGCCTGTGGTTGGGCCATGGATGCCTGGTGCCCCGAAGGAGGAGACTCCGTCCGTTCACGTCTCGAAGTCGCTTCGGAGCGCATGGCTCGGGCGACGAGAGAGAACTGTGTCGAGGCCATCCTCCGCTAATTGCCCCAGATTCTTCCGTTCGCGGACAGGAAGCTACTGAGCCACCCGGAAGTCGTGATGGATCTCGCCTTATGGCGCGAGCACCTCGACACGATGGATGCACCGACGTTCGAGCGCATCTCTGGAGTACGACCGGGATGGGTTCTTGAAGCGCTGTATCGTTGGGACAGACTGCTCAACTTGCATTAGGCATGCACGTCGGCAGGCTCCCGAAGCGGACCCTATTTCCCGAGTCACCCGCTACGACGTGACCGCAACCGTCGAGCAATCCTTGCCCGGGGCTGGGTGGGTCCTTTAGCGTGCCGCCTCCTTTTGGAGGCTTCGTGCGTCCTCGTTCCTGGCTCCTCCTTTTCTGGGTCCTCATCGTCTTCACGACAGCGACGAGGGCGCATGCCTCCCCGCGGGAGTTGCGGCGGGGCACCCTCCTCGTCGAGGGAGGACCGGAGGCACCCGCCCTGCTGTACGTAGCCGCGGGCACGGTGACGCGGGTGCGCTTCGTGGACTTCCTGGAACCGCATGCGCGCCCAGGGTCCGAGCTCCAGGGGCGCGTCGAGGTAGCCCCGCTGGGAGAAGGTTCCCTGGTCATCTCCCCCGTGAAGGACCTGACCCAGGGAGAACGACTCCTGCTGCCGGTGACAGGACGCTCGAAGGCCGGAGAACCTCTCACCCTGACACTGGCACTCGTCACCCGCGAGGACACGGTGGACGCTGAAGCGTGGGTATCCAGGGCGCGGATGCAGCCCCTGCGGACGGATGCGGCGGACACGGATGAGGCGGACGCGATCGCCAGGGGGCTGCTCGTGAGCCACGAGCCAGGAACGGTCCGTCCCAGGCTGGCCCTCGCGCTTCCGGACAGCGAGCAGGTCACCACGTACGCCAGGCGCATTCGAGCATCGGCGGGCTCCGTCCTCCGGATGGACGGGCTTCTCTTCGTGACGGTGCTCATCCAGGCAGTGCTCGACCCCGTGCCCTGGAGGCTCATCCGGGCACGGCTGGAGGTGGGGTGTCACCGGGATTCAGGAAAACAAATCGGGGACGAGAGCCTGCCCACGCGTGTGACCTCGGGTGAGTCCGGGCAATACCAGTTCCACACCTTCGCCATTCCCCTACAGGAGGGTATCGACTGTCTCTCGCTGACCCTGGAGGAAGACGGTCCCCGGACGCTGCTGCTTGAGGAGCTGAAGGTGTCACCATGACGAGCCCCTTGCATCCGGACCTGCTCCAGCCAGGAGACACCGTGAGGCACTACCGGGTGGTGCGCCGTCTGGGCGCTGGAGGCTTCTCCACCGTCCTGCTCGTGGAGCATGAGGGCCGTGAATACTCCATGAAGGTGGCCACGCGGCCAGCGAACAGGGAGGACGAGACGCGCACGGATGAGCGGGCCTTCCGGGAGGCCGTCGCGCTGGGACATTTCCGCCACTCCCACCTGCCCGAGGTGCGCGAACTGGGACGCTGGCCGGACCTGGAATCGGGCTTCTTCTTCGTCGTGACCGAACACATCCCCGGCTGCACCTTCAACACCTGGCGTTGGAAGACGCAGGCGTCGCTATCCTGCTTCGTGGGAGAGCTCGCCGAGGTGGCTCGGGTCCTGGCGGAGCTACACGAGCGAGGCCTGGTGCACCGGGACCTCAAGGCCGACAACATCCTCATCAGGGACGGCGACGAGAAGCCCTTCCTCATCGACTTCGGCTCGGCGTACCTGCCCGGGGCATACACACTGACGGAGGTGTTGCCCCCAAGCACGTTCCACAACCTGCCTCCCGAGTGTGCGGCATTCCTGCTCGGTGGCGAGTGGGAGACCGGGGCGCGCCTCACCGCCACTCCAGCCATGGACCTCTACGCCTTCGGAGCCCTGCTCTACGAGGCCCTCACGGACTGCCACCCCTTCGACCCCAGGCTGCCTCGGGCGGAGCTCGCGCTCGCCATTGAGCTGTTGCCCCCCGCTTCACCTCTCCGGCTCGACCAGCGAGTGCCTCCGGGCCTGAACGACCTGACGCTACGGCTGCTGGCGAAGAAACCGGAGCAGCGCCCTCCGAGCGCTCGGGCTGTTCACGAGGAGCTGATGCGGATGTTGGAGGCGGAGGGGGAAACGGAGCACTGGAGGATGCCATATGCCTTCGAGGTAGGGCGGCCTGAGACAGCCCTGGAGGCAAGAGGAGAACCAGCCCAGCAGTCAGAGAAACCCATACCTCGACCTGATGAAGACCCCGAGCCGCTTCGCGAGGAGACAGAGGCGCAGACACCTTCACCGGCCGAACAGACAACGAACGCGCGAAAGTCCCCAGGATGGTGGGCGTATGGCGGGCCGGTGCTCCTGGTGCTCGCCCTGGCCTGGGTGCTACTCGGAATAGGGGGAAAGGGTGTTCGCGCCGGGTGCGAATCCGCAGTGGAGATGGTGTGCTCCGGCGCGGTTGCTCCCGAGAAAGGACCCCACCCCATGTTTCCCTCCAGCCGTACCGATGACACCTCCGTCCAGCCCATGCCATCCCAGCCGCTCAGCGGCCTATGCGCGCTGCTCTGCACCTGCGCCGCCTCGGCACACCTCGCGGCCTGTGCGACCACGCCAATACGTCCCGATATGGGCATCATCCTCGAGCAGTGTCCTCCCGAGGCCCGTGCCACGGCCAAGCAACTGGGCCTCCATCCTGTCATGCAGGTCCAACTGGAGACCTTCACCTGTGCGGGGTCGGAGGATTCGGTGCAGGAGTGTGCCAATGCCATCAACGTCAGGACGGGGCCTGTGGTGGGCTTGATGATCCTGAACGATGAAAAGGTCTTGAAGGTGACCGGCGAGGCGAAGGTCTTCCCGGATCGGGTCTACATCTCCTTCGATCGGGTGTACCCGACGCCCGAGGGCGCGCCTGTCCCCTTCTGTGGTGTGGCCCTGAATGACAACAAGGAACGCTTCGGCGTGACGACGCACGCGGCCCTGCCACCGGCCCATGGCCTCGACATCGTTCCAGCCAAGGTGGACCGGAGCCCCGACGCCGCAGTCCTCCGCTTCCCCATCGTGTACACCTACGTCCAAGGCCCCGGGGGCACGTTCCACCCTCAACACTGAATCCACCGCGAGGTCCCTCGGGGTCACGGGCGAGCAAGCACAGAATGTACGGGCAGTTCAGCAACCGAGCAGGCTCAAGTGGACCACGGATTGGGCCGCCTCATTGGCTACCAGGGGCAGTTCTTCAACGCCCTCTCAGGCCATATGATCCAAATTTCCCCGCCTTGACCGTGCGATAATTGCGCTCGCTGGATCGCGAGTCAGCGGGTGAATAGGAGGCAGGATGAAAGCACTCGATCTTGTCAATGGTATTCTGGATGCGGGGCTCAACGGTCTCGGACCACTGAAGAGCGCATCGGAACTGGCGGATGAATACCTGTCCGATTCGCGCTACCCGGACAACGATGCGCGTATCAACTCCCTCATCAATTGGGAAACCAGCAAGAACTTCACCTCCGGGTTCCTGACGGGGCTCGGTGGCCTGCTCACGTTGCCTGTGGCTGTGCCCGCTAGCCTGGGGGCCTCATGGGCCGTGCAGGCACGAATGGTGGGCGCCATCGCGAACATACAGGGCCGCGACACCACGGAGGATCGGGTTCGCACGCTGGCACTGCTCGCGATCGTGGGAGATGCCGGCAAAGAGGTTGTGAAGCAGGCAGGAGTGCAAGTTGGAAACAAGCTCGGGATGAAGGCCCTCGAGGCGGTTCCCGGTCGGCTCCTCATCGAGATCAACAAACTCGTGGGATTCCGTCTGCTCACCAAAGCGGGCACGACGGGTGTTATCAACCTCATCAAGGTCGTGCCAGTGGCCGGTGGGCTCGTCGGCGGCACGGTAGATGCCTTCGCCTGCCGCAAGGTGGGCGCCCTCGCTCGCGAGATGTTTGCCCCGTAACCACAAGCGTGAGCCAGCTGCGGCGCAGCGCGCTGGCTTACGTGGCACTGCCAATATGCGCCAAGGCTGAGTTTCAGGGGCGGCGAGCAGGCGAGCCCCATTCATGCAGCCTCTTGCCTGCACCCAGGAAGTATTAGACGCACGGGCAGAGCCCGTGCCCCGGTGCAACCTCCGCACACGGGGCACGGGCGCGCCCATCCACTATCCGCGCAGGAACGCGGTGCCCTGACTGCCGGCCTTCTCGGCCTCGCGCAGCACGGCGTCGTTGGGCGAGATGCCCACGATGTGGATGGCCTCGATGCCCTCTTCCAGCATCTCCAGACTCTCCTCCACCTTGGGAATCATGCCGCCCTGGATGACACCGGAGGCAATCTTCGCGCGGGCCTCGGCGGGAGTCAGCGTGGGCAGCCGGGTGGACGGATCGTCCTTGTTGGCGAGCACGCCGGGCACGTTGGACACGAGGAACAACTTCGCCGCCCCGAGCTTCGCGGCCACGCGGGTGGCCACCGTGTCCGCGTTGACGTTGAACACGTTGCCCTCGGCATCACCCGACAACGAGCCGAGCACCGGAACGAAGCCCGCGTCCGAGATGCGCTGGAAGGCCTCGGTGTTCACGCCGGTGACATCCCCCACGAGTCCCAGGTCCACCGGCTCCGGGCCCGCGCCGCTCATCACCTTGGGAGGCCGGCGCTTCGCATCGATGAGCCCGGCGGACATGCCGGTGGTGCACAGGGCGGGCACGCCCGCGATGCGGAAGGCCGAGGCCACGTCCACCGACACCTGGCCCGCGAGCGTCATCTTCATCACCTCGAGGGTGGCCTCGTCGGTGTAGCGGCGGCCCGCCACCATCTTCGGCTGCAGGCCGAGCCGCTTCTGCATCTCCGTGGCCTGGGGCCCACCACCGTGGATGACGGCCACGCGGATGCCCGCGCCGAGGAAGGCGCGCACGGCGGCGCCCACGCTCGCGGCGAGCTTCGGCTTGTCCATGGCCAGCTCGCCGCCAATCTTCACGACGAACCAGCGCCCGCGGAAGTCGGAGAGCCCGCTCACGGCCACAACCCCGGCTCAGCGAGGGTGAGGCGCTCGTCCCAGCCCATCATGAGGTTGAAGCTCTGGATGGCCTGGCCCGCGCCGCCCTTCACCAGGTTGTCGAGCGCGGAGAAGCACACCACGCGCCGGGTGTTGCCCGTCACGGGGCCGAGCGTGAAGCCCACCTCCACGTAGTTGCTGCCGGACACGCCCACCACCTCGGGCTGCCGGCCGCCGCCGACAATCCGGATGAAGGGCTCGTTGCCATACGCCGTCTTCCACGCGGCGGTGAGCTGCTCCTGCGTGACGGAGGCGGGCACCTCGGCGAACGAGGTGGAGAAGATGCCGCGCGGCAGCGGCGCCGACACGGGCACGAACTCCAGCGACATGTCCTCCTTGCCGCCCGCGATGCGCAGCGTCTGGAGGATCTCCGGGATGTGCTGGTGCTCGAGCGGCTTGTATGTGCGCAGGTTGGCCGCGCGCAGCGGGTGGTGGGTCGTAATCTGCGGGTTGGCGCCGCTGCCCGAGGAGCCCGTGGCGGCCACGGTGTGGATGGGGCCGGTGAGCAGGCCCGCCTTCGCCAGCGGCATCAGGCCGAGCGCGATGGTGGTGGCGAAGCAACCGGGGCTGGCGATGTAGCGCGCCTTGCGGATGGCCTCGCGGTTGAGCTCGGGCATGCCGTAGGTGAAGGAGCCGTCGGTGAGCATCTGCGGCGCCGGGTGGTCCACGCCGTAATACTTCGCGTAGGCGGCCGCGTCGCGCAGGCGGAAGTCGCCGGACAGGTCCACGATGCGCACGCCCGTGTTGAGGATGTCCAGCACCACCTTGGCGGTGGTCTTGTGGGGCATGGCCAGGAAGGCCACGTCCGCGCCGGCCACGGCCTGGGCGGGGGGCATCTCCTGGAAGGTGAGGTCGGTGAGCCCGGCGAGGTTGAAGTGGACGTCGCCCACCTTCTTGCCGATGTTGTCCACCGCCGTGACGCGGACCACTTCCACGTTGGGGTTGAAGAGGAGCCGGCGGAGGATCTCGGCTCCGCCGTAACCGGTACCGCCGATGAGGACTGCCTTGACCTTGTTGGCCATGTGCACTGTCTCCGGGAGGGACTTCCCGGGCGGGTGTATAGGGGGGCCCAGGCCGGGAAATCCACCTCACCGAACCGCTGACGCGTCGGGCCATGCCCAGCTGTCATCTCCCCTACTCCTCCCCGGAGGCGCACATACCCGGGGTATGAGCCGTCTGGAGTGTGCCGCTCGGTGCTGGCCTCGGGGCGGAGGCTGTGGAACGTTGGGCCTCCCATGAGCACGGAACTGAATCTGCGCCCCATCGAGCCGCGAGACGACGCGGCGGTGGCGGCGGTCATCCGACAGGTCATGCCCGAGTTCGGCGCGAGCGGCCCGGGTTTCGCCATCCACGACCCCGAGGTGAACGGCATGAGCGCGGCCTACGCGCGCCCGGGTTGCGCCTACTGGGTGGTGGAGGACGAAACGGGCCGCGTGCTGGGTGGAGGCGGCATCGCCCCCCTGGACGGCGGCGATCCCAGCGTCTGCGAGCTGCGGAAGATGTACTTCCTGCCCGAGGTACGCGGGCGGGGCGTGGGCGAGCAACTGCTGGGCCAGTGCCTCGCGTTCGCCCGGGCTGCGGGCTACCGCACGTGCTACCTGGAGACGCTCGCGGCGATGACGCAGGCGCAGAAGCTCTACCAGCGCCTGGGCTTCCAGCCGCTCCGTGCCCCCATGGGAGCCACGGGCCACTTCGGCTGCGATCGCTGGTACGCGCTCGAGCTGCGCTGAGCCGTCTCAGCCTCGCGTCGCCGCGGCCCCACGCACGCGGCGGCAGAGCGCCGAGGCCACCAGGAAGCCTTGGCTGAAGCCCTTGCGGAAGACGTTCTTGTAGAGCCGGCCCACCCCGGGAACGGCGGCGATCATGTCGCCCAGGCTCCACATCTCCTCGTGCACGTGGACCACGGGCTTCAGCTCCTCCACCGTGGAGCCCACGAGGGAGAACTCGTAGACGAGGATCGTCCGGAGCGGGTACGTGTACAGCCAGCTGAACTGCTTCAGGTTCATGATGCCGTCGACAATCGCCCGGCCGCCCCGGAGGCCCTCCTCCAGTTGGACGTTCAACTGGAAGATGTCGAAGTCGAAGGAGAACATGCAGTGGAAGCCGGCCGCGCCACGCCGGTAGATCTCGCGGCCAGTCCCTTGCTGCCAGGGATCCTTGAAGGTGATGTCCTCCCCGATGAAGGGCATGACCTCATCATCCAGAACCAGAGGAGACACGCTGGTGTCGTAGAGCACCTCGGTCATCCGCCGGAAGCGCGCCTCCAGCCGCCGGATGAGCGCCTGCTCCGTGTTCCCCATGGGGTTGCCTGCCTGCTCCCTGTCATTCACGCCGTCAAGCACGCACACAGGGTAGGCATCGTGACAACCCCCGGGAAGCCGGACCCGGATTCCAGGCCCCTGCCCTCTCAGAGGAACTGCCGCGACAGCTCGTCGATGCGGCGCAGCTCGTCGGGCGAGAGGGTGAACTTCCCCGCCCCGACGTTCTCCTCGGCGTGGCGCCCCTTCGTCGCTCCCGGGATGACCACCACCGTGTCCCCGTGGAAGTGGATCAACCAGTTGAGGGCCACCTGCGAGGGCGTGACGCCGTGGGCGGTGGCGATCTTCCGCAGCTCCTCGATGAGCGGACGGCTGCGCTCGAGCCCCTTGGCGCGGAAGCTCGGCAGGAACTTGCGCGGGCCCACGCGGTTCTGGATGAGCGTCGGATCCTCGTGGAACTTGCCCGAGAGCAGGCCCTGTGCGAGCGGTGAGTACGCGATGATGGTGATGCCGAGCTCCTTCGCCGCGGCCATCACCCCATTCGACTCGATGCGCCGGTCCAGCAGGCTGTACTGCATCTGGTTGGACACGAGCGGGATGCCCCGGCTGGCCAGCACGTCATGGAACGCGCGCATCCGCTTCGCGGAGAAATTGCTCACACCCACCGTGCGGATCTTCCCCGCCTGGACCAGGTCCGCCATCGCGTTGGCCTGGGCCGCGACCGTGGTGAACGCGAAGGGCTGGTGGATCTGATGCAGGTCGATTCCAAAGGGATTCAGGTTCGTGAGCCGGTCGCCAATCGTGCTGACGATGCTGGAGGCGCCGCGGAACGGATACGGAAACCACTTCGTGGCGACGACGGCCTCACCGGGCTTCTTCCCCAGCCGCGTGAGGGCGCTGGCGAGGGCCCGCTCCGAGCGGCCATCGCCGTAGGCCTCGGCGGTGTCGAACCAGTTGATGCCCCCGCGCAGGGACGCGTCGACGATCTCCTCCACCGTCTGGGTGGGCAGGGCCTCCCAGAAACCACCCGCCAGGCCAGAGCCCTCGGAGAACTGCCAGCACCCCAATCCAATGGCGGAGATCTCGATGTCCGAGCGCCCCAGTCTTCGCTGTATCACCGCTGTCTTCCTCCTGACGTCCGTGAGCCTTGCAACACCAGGAAGGCACCCATGTGACGTCCCTGCAACAGTGATTCTCCAGATTGCGCTGTCCCGTCCGATTCGGTAGCGAGCACGTCACAACGTCCTGGGAGCGCTTCCGCTCTTGCAGGCGCGAAGCATTCATGCCCGCCATGTCTTCTTCCCACCGCCCCGTCTTCCAAGCGCTGCTGTCCGGTACCGCCCTGCTGCTGTCCCCCGTCTCGCTGGCCCAGCAGGAGCCGGCCTCCCCGCCTCCCGCCGCCGAGCCCGCCCAGCCGCCCGGGACGGCGGCCTCTCCCGCCACACCGGCACCCGCGGCCGCGCTGCCTCCCGAGGCCAAGGAGAAGGAGAAGGAGACGCCCTGGTACGAGCGCATCAAGTTCCGGGGCTACACGCAGTTCCGCTACAACCGCCTCCCGAGCTTCGAGAGGAACGACGACCTCGTCAACGACCAGGGCGACCGCTTCCTCGGGAAGAATCAAGGCTTCGGCATCCGGCGGGCGCGGCTCGTCATCTTCGGCGACGTCCACGAGCACGTCTCCATCTACCTGCAGCCCGACTTCGCCTCCGCCATCGGAGATCAGCTCAACGTGGCCATCATGCGGGACTGGTACGCCGACATCTTCTTCGATGCGAAGAAGGAGTTCCGGATGCGCGTGGGCCAGTCGAAGGTGCCCTACGGCTTCGAGAACCTCCAGTCGAGCCAGAACCGCGCCCCGCTCGACCGTAACGACGCCATCAACAGCGCGTTCCGGGACGAGCGCGATCTGGGTGCCTTCTTCTACTGGGAGCCTGCGGAGATCCGCCAGCGCTTCGCGGACCTGGCCAACAGCAAGCTCAAGGGCTCGGGCGACTACGGCGTGGTGGGCTTCGGCGTCTTCAACGGCCAGGGCGCCAACCGCTCCGATCGCAACGACACCCCGCACGCCGTGGCCCGCGTCACCTGGCCCTTCCTGTTCGGCAAGCAGTACGTCGAGGTCGGAGTGGCGGGCTACTACGGCCGCTACAACGTCTCCACCAGCACCGGGTACACCATCCAGGGCGACAGCAACATGGTCGATACCCGCGCCGTCGCCAGCCTGGTCATCTACCCGCAGCCCATCGGCTTCGTCGCCGAGTACAACGTGGGACGTGGCCCGTCCCTCGGCGAGGGAGACGAGAACACCGTCGTCGCCAGCCGCCCGCTGCACGGTGGCTATGCGCAGCTCATGTACCGGCTGGACAATGTGCTCGGCATCTCGTTCCTCCCCTATGTGAGAGGCACCCTCTACCAGGGCGGAAAGAAGGCCGAGACGAACGCCCCCCGCTACGACGTGCGCGAGCTGGAGCTGGGCGTGGAGTGGCAGATCCTCAAGGCCCTGGAGGTGACGGGCGCCTACGTCCTCTCGGATCGCACCTCCTCGCGTGCGCCCTACGAGCAGGAGCAGGGGCACCTGACGCGCATCCAGGTCCAGGTGAACTACTGACGGGCCGCTCGCCAGGCCGCCCGCCCGGCGAAGCGCCAGTACGCGGCGGCCAGCCCCCCAGGGCATCCCCATGTTCACCGGGAACAGGAGGTGCCCGGATGGCACAGGATCAGGACAAGGGAAAGCTGCAGGCCAGCGAGGACCAGGAGAAGCTGAATCCGAAGAAGGATGACGTCTCGGGTCAGGGCCGCGAGCGCCGGGACGACGAGGAGTTTCCCAAGCACCGCAACGCGGGCGAGTTCGGCACCCACGGCGGCCCCAACAAGCCGGGCAAGGAAGACACCCGGAAGATCCATGCCCCCGGTAGCTCGAAAGCGGGCTCCCAGTAGTCTCCGGGCCCCGGCGAGCCGCAGCGGACGGACGGCCCGGACAGCCCCGGAGGCGTCCCCCCGAGCGGACAAGGAGCCCTTCGACCTCGGCGTGGTGCTCGCGCGGGTGCGCGAGTCCATCCGGGGTTTCGCGGACGCCGCCATGTTCGAGCTGGCGGCGCGCGGCCATGCGAGCCTCTTCGAGCAACTCGTGGGCTGCATCCTGTCCATCCGCACGCGCGACGAGGTGACGCTGCCCGTGGCGCTGCGGCTGCTGTCCCAGGCCCGCACGCCCGAGGCCATGCGCCAACTGGGGCCGGAGCGCATTGGCGTCCTCATCCGCCCCGTGACGTTCTCCGAGCAGAAGGCGGGGACGCTGCACACCCTCGCCACGCGCACGGTGGAGGAATTCGGCGGCGAGCTGCCGTGCGACGCCCAGGTGCTGCAGACCTTCAAGGGCGTGGGGCCCAAGTGCGCTCACCTGGCGCTGGGCATCGCCTGCGGGCAGGAGCGCATCAGCGTGGACATCCACGTGCACCGGGTGACGAACCGCTGGGGCTACGTGCGGGCGAGCACCCCCGAGCAGACGCTGGCCGCGCTGGAGGCGGTGCTGCCCCGGGAGCACTGGGTGGAGCTCAACCGGCTGCTGGTGCCCTTCGGCAAGCACGTGTGCACGGGCACGCAGCCGAAGTGCTCCACGTGTCCGGTGCTGTCCATGTGCCGGCAGGTGGGCGTGCGCCATCCGCGCTGAGGCGGCGGCGCCGTTGCCTCAGCGGTCCAGGGCGAGCAGCTGCGTCACCCGCCGCGCGAACCGCCGCCATGGGTTGGTGCGCCCACCGTGCGAGAGCGTCACCTCCTTCGAGTGCGCCAGGTCCCGCGCCCAGCACTTCGCCAGCTTCGCGGCGAGCCTCTTGTCGGCCACCACCAGGGAGCCCTCGCGCATGCGGTGCAGCGACAGCGCGTCCAGGTTGGTGGAGCCCACCACGGTCAGCCAGTCGTCCACGAGCACCGTCTTGGAGTGCATCATGGAGGGCTGGTACTCCCACATGCGGACGCCGCCCTTCAGCATCCGCTCGTAGGTGGCGCGCTGCGAGGCGCGGACGATGCGCCAGTCGTGCACGGGCCCGGCCGCGAGCACCCGCACGTCCACGCCCTGCTTCCGCTTCTCCAGCAACTGCTCGAGGATGGCCTTGGGCGGGGTAAAGTAGGCGTTGGCGATCCACAGCCGCTCACGCGCCTCGGCGAACACCATGCGCAACATGCGCTCGGCCTCGGAGATGCCGGAAGCGCCAATGCTCTCCACGAAGCCCGCGCAGGTATCACCCTCGCCCTCGCTGGACGGCTCGGGGAAGCAGCTCTCCGGAAGCAGTGCGCCACCACACTCCTGCCACGAGCGCGCGAAGGCGATCTGCATGTCGCGCACCGCGGGGCCCTCCACGCGCACGTTGGTGTCGCGCCATTCCTCGGGACTGTCTCCCTGGCCCTGCCAGGACTTCCAGATGCCGAAGCCCCCGGTGAATCCCACCTTCCCGTCGATGAGGACGAGCTTGTGGTGCGTCCGCCCGAAGAGCCGGCCGAGCCAACGCCCCGAGAGCGGCCGGAAGTAGTGCACCTCGACGCCGCCCTCGCGCAGCCGCCACTCCACCATCGGGTCGAAGTCGTGCTCGCCGCGGACCTCCTCGCTGCCCACGGGGTCCACGATGACGCGGCAGGCGACTCCGGCGCGGGCGCGCTCACACAGCGCCTCCACGATGCGCGCGGATGGCTCGCTGGGCCGCCAGATGAAGACGAGGATGTGGACGGACTCGGTGGCCTGACGGATGGCCTCGACGATTTCATCGAAGATGGCGCCGTTCTCCACCAACTCCACCCGGTGACCCGGCTCGAGCCGTACACGGGTGGACTGATAGAGCGCATGATTGAAGGCTCCCAGCCCGGGCGGCAGCGTCATGGGGCCGCGCATCTCGTGCTGGCGATTGCGGTGGTCCGGCGCCTCCCAGTCCTGTGCTTCCGTTGGTGGCGATTCCATGGCCGTGGGAAGGTAGGGACGATGCCGGGCCGGGGAAACCCTCACACGGAGCGCCGGGCCCGCCTGCCTGCCTGCCCTCCCAGGACTACTGCACGGAGGACGGGGCGCGGAACACCTGGCCGTCCTGGCCCTCGAGCACGAGGCTCGCGTCATCCTTGGGAGACACGCGCAGCGAGGCGCGGGGCTGGCCCTTGCGGTCCACGAGCAGCAACCCGGGAGCGCCGTGCTCATCAGCGCCGAGGATGGCCCGCGGACGCCCATCTCCATCCGCGAGCTCCAGGCGCGAGGACCCATCGGGCATCAGCCCCACGGAGAAGAACTCGGAACCCCCGTTGTTGCCGAGCACGAGGCGCGGGGCCTCCTCCGAGTACACGGTGAGCTCGGCGAGCATGGAGCCCTCGGCGGTGGCGAAGCGCAGGCGGGGCGAGCCGCTGGCATCCACGCCGAGCAGGGCGCGAGGCCGGCCCTGGGTATCGTGCAGCACCAGCCCTCCCTCACCGCCCTCCTGGGCCGAGAGCGTGGCGCGGGTGCGGCCCTGGCCATCCATGAGGGTGAGGCGCGAGGCCACCAGCTCCCCGCCCGTCGAGGCCCCCACGGGGCGCAGCAGGGCCATGCCCACGCCAAGCGCTCCGAGTGCGAGTGCGGCCAGGGTGACGGCTTGCAGGCGGCGGCAACGGCGCTCCAGCAACTCCAGGCGAGACTCCAGGCTCTCCATCCGTCGGGACCTCCTGTCCGGGCCTGGCCAGCCGGCACCGGCTGACCGGAGGCTAACCGAGCCCGGCCCTCCGATGCGCGGCTCCATCAAACGGTGACAGGCGCTGAACCACACCCAGAGAGTCCTGCGCACGCGCTCACCGTGAAAGGTTCTCCGATGCGGGAAGACTGGAATTCCAAAAGAGCTGATAAAATCCAGACAGGCTTGACAGTCCGAATCCCCTTGGTGTTCAATGAACCCATGAGTCGCTGAGAAGTCGGCTCAATCAAGTTTTCCCCGATTCAAGTCCGGGTACTCCCTCGGAACGTGAGGATGCGATGTCGCTCGAAGCATTCACGAAGGTGACCGAGGCCTCGAAGCTGCTGGTGGAGCACGGATTCTCTGGCCAGGCGGTGATGTCGGCCATCGAGATGGTGGGCAAGGCACTCGGGGTGGACCGGGCGGTGGTGTACGAGAACAGCACGGCGACGATGCCGGGCAAGCGCCTGGCGCCGCTGCGGCACGCGTGGGGCACGGCGCCGATGACGCCGCTCATCCAGACGTTCCCGCTGAAGGATCAGATGGCGGGCTGGGTGGAGGTGCTCTCGCGCGGGCAGCCGGTCTGGGATCTGGTGCGCAACATCCAGGGGCCGCTGCAGGTGAACCTGGAGGCGCAGGGGGTGCAGTCGGTGCTGCTGAGCCCCATCAACGTGGGCAACATCAACGGCCAGTGGTGGGGCTTCCTGCGGCTGGACGACTGCAAGAAGGAGCGCCGGTGGTCGTCGGATGAGCTGACGGTGGTCCGGACGCTGTCGCGCTCGCTGTCGAACGCGCTGCGCCAGGACATGCGGCGCGAGCAGCTGGCGCAGACGCGGCTGGAGCTGGAGAACATGATGCAGCGCTGCGCGGCGACGGGCACGCGCTGAGCCACCTCGCCCCAGTCATCGCACCGTGAACCCCCTCCCTCGCCCTCCGGGAGAGGGTCGGGGTGAGGGTATCGAGGCCCCGGGTTCCCACCCGTCTTCAGTGCCTCACGAGTCCGGCCTGGAACCGCTCTTCCTCAGCGGTCCAGGCCGCTTCTTTTTGGACGAACACGTCGAGCGTCTCGGGAAGCGCGCTCCGGGTCACGAGGGCACGGGCATACAGCTCGAGCCGCTCCGCATCGAGCAACCGGGCACGAGGAACCCACCCGCTCCCGAACCGCGCCCCCAGAACACCTCCGGCGATGGCGGCGACGGTATCGGTGTCGTAGCCCTGCTGGATGATGTCCGCGAGCACGGAGCCAGGAGCCTCGGTGGCGGTGAGCGCCCGGACGAGTCCATGAGCCCCACCGAGCAGCGCGAAGCCCTGGTTGGGATGCGCGACGGTGAAGCCCTCTGCGAGGTGCGGACGGGCCAGCGCGGAGATGCGCTCGCGCAAGGCCTCGGGAGGAAGCAGGGGCCCCTCCAGTAGCGCGGCCAGCGTCTCCGAGACGAGGTGTCCCCCCGTCTGATCGAAGGTCCACTTCTCACCCATCTGGAGCCAGCGCGCCTCCTCTTCGCGAACAGCGGGAGCCACCCCCGCCCGTACCCGGTCCACCGCCTCTCCGCGCACCAGTGCGGCCACGGACCAGGCGACGGCGTAGGCCAGGGCGGAGGCGCGCAGATCGGCGTGGGTCATCATGGAGGACTCCATGACGACGCGGGCGAGCTCGCCGGGCGAGTCACGCAACAAGGCCCCCACGGGAGCCACGCGCATAGCGGCGCCCATGCCGGCCGAGGCGCTGCCTGAGTGCTCCGGCGCCCCGCCCTTCGCGAGCTGCTGCACGGCGGTCTTGAAGTTGCGTCCGTAGCCACGCCAGGCCTTGCGGCGCATGCCCTGGACGAGCCAGCGGGCCCAGGAGGCGCGCGACCACCCGCCGGGCTCGAGCGCACAGGCGACGAGTGCCAGGCCCTGCTGGGTGTCATCGGAGTGGAGCCCCAGCGGGCGGAGCCGCGAGAGACGCTTCGTATCTCCCGCGAGAGCCTGGAGGGGCTGCTCGGAGGGCAGGTCCACGTACTCCCCGAACACCTGACGGATGAAGGAGGCGCGCCAGGTCTCGACGGGGCAGCCGAGGGCATCACCCCAGGCGAGTCCCCACAGGGCGCCCTGGGCTCGATCCTCCATGGTGCCGCCGGGATTCTCGATGGAAATGGATCTCATGGTGTACTAATGACACCATCCCATCCCTGAACCTGACAAGCGCTGGATGACGAAGCGCGCGCTACCGCCGGTCGCGATGCAGGTCGGCGAGGACGCGGCGGAGGTACCAGGCCTCGGACTTGCCGGGGTGTTGCTCCTGGAGGCGGGCCAGGTGGCGCGCGAGCGACTCCTCGGCCTGGGCCCGGGGCAGCTGGACGCTGCGGAAGTACTGGTCCTTCAGGCGGCTGGCCTCGTTGCCGGTCAGGAGCCAGTAGAGGACCCCGAGCGCCAGCAGAGCGCCCACCACCAGGACGACGATGTCCGTATTGACGACTTCTTGATTCACGCGCCGGACCCTACCGCGAGTCCCGGCTCAGAACAGCTTCCACCACTTCTTCTTCGGCGGCTCGGCTGGCTTCTGCCCGCTGTCCGGAGTGGCTGCCGGGGCCGCTGGAGCCGCCGCCGGAGTCTCGGGAGCCTGGGCCGGAGGAGCCGCGGAGGACACGGGCGCGGAGCTCCCCGCCTGTGCGGCCCCCTTCGCCGCCTTCGCACGCGGCGGAGGCGAGGGGCGGCGTCCATAACGGGCCTCCAGCGCGCGAGCCTTCTGCTGCAGCGCCTTGCCCTTCACGGGGTCCACCATGGCCACGTAATTGGCGTAGCCCACGGCGGAGGCGATGACATCCCCGCTGTTCCCCCAGCGCTTGCCCTCGGGCCCGCTCTTCTCGAGCTGGTGCAGCAGGGCGCGGAAGCGCTTGAGCGTCTCGCGGTCCACGCCGGGCTTGTCGTTGACGACGACGCCCGTCACCTCCTGCTGCCGACCGCGGCGCAACACACGGGTCTTCTCGGGGTGCGGGGTGAAGTCCTCCTCGCCCACCAGCCAGCGCACGAAGCGCAGCAGCTCGCCGGCATCGTGCGGCCCCGGCCCGTGGGCGGAGAAGGTGAGGTCATCCGCGTAGCGCGTGTAGACGAAGCCCAGCTTGCGCGCCGCGCCCGCGAGCCTCCGGTCCAACCGCCGGCAGAGGATGTTCGTCAGCGCGGGCGACGTCGGCGCGCCCTGGGGCAGCCGCCGCCCGCCCTGGGCAACGAAGAAGCGCTGCCCGTCCAGCTCCACCTCTTCCACGTCCGGCTCGGTGCACAGCAGCGCGAGCACCGTGGCGGTGGCCTCGCTGTAGCCGAGCTTCACGAAAACGCCCTTCACCCGGGGGTACAGCACCGAGGGGAAGAAGTCCTTCAGGTCCAGGTTCACCACCACGCCCGCGCCCACGTGGGGCCGGGCATTGGTGACGATGGAGCGCCCCGCGCGGAAGCCGTGGGCGGCGTCGTGCACGGGCACCTTCTCGAGGATGTTCTCCAGCACCCAGGTCTGCGCCGCCTTCAGGCGCGGCAGGGGCGCGGAGATGAGCCGGGTGCCGCCCGTCTTCTTGGGCAGCTGGAAGCGCACGTAGTTGCTCGTGGTGGACGCGGTGCGCGTGAAGCACAGCGCCCGGAGCTTCCCCACGCTCAACCCCAGCGTCTGCGCCAACACCTCCGGAGTGGCCAGCACGGGCAGCCCCAGGCGCGTCAGCTTCGCCTCGTCCGGGGTGCGCTCGCTCAGGCCGCCGGACACGCCCCGGCCCAGGAAGAGCAGCTCCTTGCCCTTGCGCTCCTTCCAGGCCGCGGCCCGCGCCAGCCGCTCGCGCTCGCGCCGCTCCTTCGTCTCCTGCTGCTTGCGCCGGCTCTCCTCCAGCCGCCGCTTGCGCAGCTCGCGCTTCATCGCCTCCAGGTTGCCGAGCCGGCTCTGCTCGCTGGTGAGCGCGCGAATCTCTCCCTGCAACTCGTTGCGGCGGTGGACGACGTCCGCCGGGTCCCCGGGCAGGCCGCTGCGTGCCGGCCAGAAGCCCAGGCGCACCATCTCCTCCAGGACGACCTCGTCCTTGGAGCCGGCGCGGATGCGGTCGTACAGCTCCTGTCGGTTACGCGGAGGCTGGGAGGACATGGCGGGCCTTGAGAGAAGGGGAGAGTCCGTCCACGCGGCGGTCAGAGAGCTCCTTCGTACTGCTCTCGGGACTGGACCGTCTCAACTCAAGCGGTACCCCCTCCCTGTGGCGCGCAGGACCGACGAGGTCGACAGCGCTGCCGCCACAGGGAGGGAGGTACCGCACAGTAAAGAGCGGGCCAGTGATGCATGACAGGCCAGGAAGCATGGACGGCGAAACACCGTCCGGATTGCAAGGTACTGCCCCCTGACCGCCGCGTGCGCGAACCCTCCCCTTTCTCATGTGCGAGACACCCGTGAGTGCTGGAGCCGCAGCGCGAGCAGGTGCTCGCACGGCCCCCGGAACAACTTGTTCTGCTGGAAGAAGTTGCACGTGCACTCGCCGAAAACCATACGCTGGTCCGCGTCGAGCCGCAAAGAGGGACGAAGCACCTTCGCGCCTTCCTTCACCGTGCCGCTCAGCTCCAGCGAGCCATCCGCCCCGGGCCGGGCCTTCGCGTCCACCGCCCGGGCGTCCAGGAAGCGCGTGGCACGCTCCTCGCGCTCGTTGGAGAAGCGCAGCTTGTCCATGGGCAGGGGCTCGCGGCTCAGCTCGCGCGCCCGGTACACGCCCTTGTTCAAGTCCCAGATGGCCCGCCCCGCCTGCGTCCAGGCCGACAGCGCGCCCAGCACCGCCCCCCGCTCCAGCCCCAGCTTCGAGGCCAGCGCCTCGGGCTTCGCGGACCACGTCTCCTTGAGGGCCTCGAAGACACGGCGGCGGGTGAACTCGTCCACCTGGCCGCGCGGCGCCAGCAGGTCGAAGTTGCCCGCGGTGGACCAGTCATTGGCCGTCCACCCGGACAGGCCGAGGGTGAAGGACAGGTCCCCCAGGTCCGCCACGTAGAAGGACGGCAGCCCCGTGCCCAGCAGGTGCACGGTGAAGCGCTTCGCCACGGGGATGAGCCGCTCCAGCACGCCCATGCGCCGGCGGCCCCACACTCGGATGTCGTGCGTGCCCTCGCCCTCGTACACCGAGCGCCGGCACACCACCTCCGTGCCCCACGGCTCGAACACCACCTTCACCGGCTGCCCCGGCGCCAGCTTGTAGCGCATGGAGCGAGGCCCCGTCTTCTCCTTGTGCCGCTTGAGGATGAAGAGGAAGTTGTGCACGTCCATGGGGTGCAGCGTGAAGCGCACCGCCGGCAGCGCCATGGCCGAGTTCACCTGCAGGAAGCCACGCACCCACGAGTCCGGGAGGTCGATCTTCACCTCCTTGTAGGCCGTGTCCGTGCCCGTCTGCGTGGTGAAGCCGCTCGGGTCCACCTCGAAGCGCGTGCGCTTGTAGGAGCGGATTTTCTGGAACTCGTCATACAGCGGCGACGAGTAGTCGATGTTGGTGGTGCCGCAGGAGAACTCGCCGACGTTCTGGAACACCTCGTAGCTGGCGCCGAGCCGGCCGTAGCTGGACTCGTCCTGGCTGAAGCACTCGAAGAAGCACTCGTCCGGGTGGATGGTGATGACGGGGTCCAGCACGAACCAGAAGTCGCGGTTCTTCTCGTAGAGGTAGCGGTAGTAGCGCGCGCGGGCCTCGTAGAAGGGGCCCATGCGGCGCGAGCTCTCCTTCTCCAGCTCGGCGAGCTCCTCGCGCAGGGCCTTGAGGCGGATGGCCACCGACTGGCGCTGCGCGGCGATGGCCGCCAGGTCCACCTGCTCCTGCTGCGACGCCCACAGCTTGTAGGCCGTCTTGTCCTTGGGCTTGAAGCGCAGGTCCGACACCACCACGTCGTGGAGGGCGGAGATGGCCTCGCGGAAGGCCACGTTCTGGCGCAGCTCGCCGGAGAAGAAGGTGGGCGGCCGCTTGACGTCCGGCGAGAAGGACAGCGAGGTGCTGTCTCCGCTGTTCTGGACCGAGGTGCTGCCCGCGTAGGAGTACTCAAACTGCACGGCGGACCTCCACCGGGCGGATGACGAAGGGCATGGGGAGCGACGGCTGCGCCTTGGAGATGGAGAGCATCGCCTCCAGCGCCGAGGCACGATGCTCTATAGCGATGGTGGCTGACATCCGGTGCAACACCTCCAGGGCCACGCGGCCACTGGCCTCGCTACCACGGCCCTCGCGCATGAGGAAACCCAGCACGCGCTGGCGCGCGACGCGGCCCTTGTTCACCTGGCTCAGCACGCGGATGAAGTACGGCGCCAGTTGCTCCACCAGCGCGGGCTTCCCGCTGGCGAAGCGGTCCAGGTACGTGGTGGCGAAGAGCTGCACGGAGGGCGCGGGGTGCTCGGACAGGCGCAGGAGCAGCTCGGGCCCGTCCTCCTCGCGGAAGGAGCGCGTGAGCATCTCCCGGCCGAAGGCCTGCACGTCCTTGCGGATGCTGTCCGCCACGGAGACGAGCACCTCCAGCGAGAAGTCCTCCGGGGCGAAGCGCTCGCGGAAGTAGCGGAAGCCAAAGGCGCGGGCATCGTCCCAGCGCGAGTCCAGCAGGCCCACCGCCGTGGCCAGCTCCGCACGCACCTCGGGGACATGGGCCTCCAGCCAGCGCCAGGCCCATTCACGTACCGCCACCACGTCATGCCCGGCGAGCCGCACCGCGCGCGGCACGTCCACCGTCAGCACCGCGCCATGGCGGGCGAGCAGCGCCGCGCCCACCGTCTGTGCATCGGCGTCCTCGGAGTCGAGCAGCCGCCACGCCGTCTCCACCGGCAACGCGGCGAGCGCGGGCGAAAGCTCTCCGGAGAGGAGCGCGGCGATGTGGGCCGGAATGCCCTCCGGCAGGCGGCGTCGCAGCAGCGCGGCCAGCAGGGTCTCCACGGCCCGGGCCCCGGCGGCGGGACTCGCGGCCACGAGCCGTCCGAGCAGCGGGCGCACCGCGGCGCGCACGTCCGGCACGGGGCTGGTGGCCAGGCGGACGAGGAGCGCCTCCTGGGCGAGCAGCGAGGCCTCGGACTCGGCGAGGAGCGCGAGCAGCCGCAGGCCCAGGGCCCGGAGCGGCGCGTGCTCGGACTGCACCAGCAGGAGGAGCAGCTCATCCGGAATGGGCTCGGTGCGCAGGTCGCGGCGCAGGAGCAGCTCGCCGCCCAGCTCCTGCACCTCGGGCACGGGGTGGGCGAGCAGATCGCGCACCACCTCCAGTCCCACGGCGCCGCGAGACGAGGGCCCCAGCGCGGCGAGCACCACGCGGGCCACGTCCGAGGCGATGGGGCCATCCTCCTTCGTTTTCAGGGACAGCAGCGCGGCCACCAGCCGGCCCACGAGCGTGCGCACGGCCTGCTCGGAGAGCACGGAGGCGCGCACGAGGTTGGCGGCATAGGCGCGGGTGTCCGCATGCCGCGCGGTGGCCAGCCCGGCGATGAAGCCGGAGTCCTCGATGAGGACGTGGCGCAGCTCGTCCATCCAGCGGAAGGCCTGCTGGCGGGCGGGGGCATACGAGGAGCGCGCCACCGCGAGCAGCAGGGCCCGGGGCTCGCGCCGCGCATCCAGCCGCTGCAACGCCAGGTCGAAGCCGAGGCGCGCGGTGGACTCGTAGGGGCGCTCCAGCAGCATGGCCACCGCGTCCACGTCCAGCCGCGCGAGGAAGTCCGGGCAGGCGCGCAGCGCTCGGGAGGCGAAGTCGTGCACCGGGGCGCACTGGCTCTCGTCCAGCAGGTGCAGCAGTCCCTGCGGGGTGCGCTCCCACAACTTGGGGAAGGCCTCCTCGCGGACCTCGGGTACCCGCGCTCCGGGGTAGTAGGAGCCCTTGCAGCGGAAGAGGAGCGGGTTCTCCACCGGCTCGTAGCGCTGGCTGTGGCGGTGCAGCAGGTGGTTGAAGGCCCAGTAGGGCCACCAGGCGTCCCACTGCTGCACGTAGCGGCCATAACCGGTGGTGCGGGGGCTGGCGGCGTCCGCGTCGCTGAAGGCGAGCAGCACGCCCACCGCCATCTTCACGAACTCCGGGCTCTCCAGCTCACCCAGGCGGCGCAGCGTGCGCCACACCCGGCGCCGGAGATACTTGCGCGTCTCCATCGTGTAGGCGCGCGGCCGGCTGCCTCCGAGCGTGCGCTCCTTCTCGTAGCGCCAGGCGATGAGACCGAACACCTCCCCGTCCCGGCGGTACTCGGCGGCCTTGAAGAGATGGCGCAGAACCTTCACGGACTGCACGGTGAAGGTCACGGTGCGCAGCACGCGCAGCAAGGCGGGCCGCACCGCCTCGGAGTCCACGAGGTACAGGGACTCGAGGACCTGGAGCGCCTCGGCCGACCCGGAGGCGAGGTGCGCGTCGAGCGCCTTGCCGAAGGCCTCGCCGTCTCCGGCACGGGCCGGCTCGCGCAGCGCGGGGGGCAGCTTCGCCAGCACGTCCCCGCGGAAGTCTGCGCGGGTGGCCTCGTCGGAGAGCTGCAGCAAGGCCTCGGTGGCCATGCGGCGCACCATGTCCGGCGTGGAGACGTCCCCGTAGAGCTTCCCGAGCGCGGACACCGACGCCTCCGAGCCCAGGCGTCCCAGGGCGGCGGCGACGGTATAGGCCCGCAGGGGCGTGGCCCGCTCCAGCATGGGCAGAAGCAGGGGCTCGGCGGCGCGCAGCCGCAGCTCGCCCGCGCGCCAGATGACGCGCTCCAGGGGCCGTTGCTGGGCCCGCACGTTGGCGCGGCGGAACCACTGGCGGGCGCTGGACTCCTGCTGCAACTGCGCCAGCAGGGCGCTCTCCCGGGGCGACAGGCCAGCCGGAGCCTCCACCCTCGGAGGCGGGGCCGCGGGCGCCCGAGGCGTGGGCGGCGGCACGGGCGTACCGGGCGCTCCAGCGTGCACGTATCCCGAGTCCAGTTTGGACTGGACGAGCTTGTCGAAGACGCGTTTGGCCTCGGCCTGGGGCACGGGCACGGGCGTCTTGGAGCCGTCCTTGAGCGAGGTGCCCCGCCGTCCGTAGCGGAAGTTGACCACGCACTGGCCGGGGGAGACCTCCAGGAGGTCCACCTCGTACACCTTGTCGCTCTTCCCTTCCTGGAAGAGCAGCGCCACCTGCTCGAGCAGTTTCACGTCAGCTCACCAGCCTGCGGATGTCGCCATAGGCGCGATAGAAGCCGCCGCGCGCGGACTCGCGGACCCCCTCCACGACGTAGCGGCCGCCCGCCTCGCGGATGTCCTTGGGGAACTGCACGTGCCAGTCGGAGTGGTAGCCGGGGGACACCACGCGCACGCGCAGCTGGGGCCCGTCCTGGTAGCACTCCACGACGACGCCGGAGCCTGTCTCGCGCGTCGTCTCCACGGTACCGGTGGGAACGGCGGCCACGGGCTTGGGGGCCTGGATGCTGCGCGCCTGCGGCACCGAGCCGGACTGGGCGGCCTGGATGGCCTTCTCGCTCGCGTCGATGCAGGCGAGCACCCCGTCGGTGGTGACGAGGTAGAGCCGGTCCTGGAAGAGCTGCATGGAGAAGGCCGAGCCGCACCCGGTGGCCAGCTTCCAGAGCCGCTCGCCCTTGTCGTTGAAGCAGTAGACGCTGGACATGTTGTCGCCAGCGAAGACGTAGCGGCCGTCATCCACCGCGGCGCAGGAGAACACGGCCGCGTCGCACTGCATGACGGGGCCCACGTCACCCTTCTTGGAGAAGCGGTGCACGAATCCCTGGTTGGTGCAGGCGTAGAGCGAGGACTCCTCCTGCCAGCCGAACATGACGTTGCCCTGGGTGGGGCGGTGCCAGATTTCGCTGCCGTCCTCCCAGTCGTACATGGTCACGCCACGCGCGTGGCCGTGGTACATGCCCAGCTCGTCGCAGCGCACCATCCACCCGTGGGTGCCCACGCTCTGCTTCTCCCACTGGGACTCGTCATCGTGGTTGATGGCGGTGAGCTTGCCGCCCGCGTCGGACACGCCGAGGACACCGTCCTTGATGTCCAGCCAGTAGATGTCCATGGACTCGGAGATGTTGTACGCGACGCGCGGCACCTTGCCGCTGAGGTCATAGACGCGGCCGTCGTCGCACCCGGCATAGAGCCAGCGGTCATCCGCGACGATGCACTTCACGCCATCGGCGAGCCGGAACTGGGAGAGCGTCTGGCCCTCGTGGCTCACCGAGTAGATGGAGCCGCTCTCGTTGCCCACCCAGCAGCGCGCATCGTCCACGAAGATGCCGAAGGCCCGGTCGCCCGAGTTGAACTTCCACAGGATCGGAGCCTGGTTCGCGGTGGAGCGGCCACTGGTGATTTCGCGGCGGGTGACGGCGCGCTTCTGGCGCTGGCCCATGACGGCGGGGGCATAGCCCTTGCGAACCTTCTCGTTGATCTTCTTCTTGGCCTCGGCGAGTGCCTTGTCCGGAGTGGGGTACTCGGAGACCTGCGTCTGGCCCTTGTCGCCAATGCGGCCGTAGCGGACGGTGATGGAGTTGCCCTCCACCTTCAACTCGTAGAACTTGTGCGACCCGCCACCCGCCTCCGACAGCTCCAGGTACGTCCGTTCCTCGGCCATTCTCAGGTCCCCCTGCTGACGCAGTACGTGCAGAGTAGTCCGAGGAACTGACACGACGGAAGCCCTACCTCGCGGGGTTCCGCCCCTGCGCCCGAGCCGCCCGCCATGTATGCTCCGCCGCCATCATGGCCACACCGCTGTACGTCGGCATCGATCTCGGCACCACCAACTCCACCGCGGCGGCCTTCGATGGGGAGAAGCTCACCCTCATCCGCAACGCCCAGGGCGCCAACCTGACGCCCTCCGTGGTGCGTATCGACGCGCGTGGCGCCGTCACCGTCGGAGACCGCGCCCGCCGCCTCATCGACTCGGACCCCCAGAACACCCGCTCCGAGTTCAAGCGCCTCATGGGCACCTCCCAGGCCCTCGAGTTCGCCGCCGCGAAGCTCTCCAAGAAGCCCGAGGAGCTCGCCGCCGAGATCCTCAAGTCCCTCCGCAAGGACGTGGAGCAGCAGCTCGGCGTGGCCCCCACCTGCGCCGTCATCTCCGTCCCCGCCCTCTTCGAGCTCCCCCAGAGCGCCGCCACCTCCGAGGCCGCCCGCCTCGCCGGCTTCTCCCGCGTCGAGCTCATCCAGGAGCCCGTCGCCTCCGCGCTCGCCGCCGGATGGAGCGCCAACGACGAGGGCAGCTGGCTCGTCTATGACCTCGGCGGCGGCACCTTCGACGTGTCCCTCCTCGAGACCCGTGACGGTCTGCTCCGCGTCGTCGGCCACGATGGCGACAACTTCCTCGGCGGCCGAGACTTCGATCAGGCCATCGTCGACGAGGTGCTCGCCGAGCTGCTCCGCACCCAGGGCGTGGACATCCGCCGCGCGGACCCACGCCACGCCAACGCCCTGCGCAAGCTGAAGCGCGCCGTGGAGGAGGCGAAGATCGAGCTGTCCCGCACCGACGAGCTGCCCCTCCTCGTGCCCGGCGCCTTCGAGACCGACAACGGCCCGGTGGACGTGGACGTGATCCTCACCCGCGCCCGCGTGGAGGCCGCCTGCGCCCCCCTGGTCCAGCGCTCCATCAACGTCTGTCTGCGGCTGCTCGCCGCGCACGGCCTGGAGCCCTCGCAGCTCGGCAAGGTGGTGCTGGTGGGCGGCCCCACCGCCATGCCCTTCCTCCGCTCCCAGGTGCAGGCCGCGCTGGGCGCTCCCTTCGCCACGGATCTGGACCCGATGACGCTCGTGGCCCAGGGCGCCGCCCTCTACGCCGCCTCCTCCGGGCTCGATGGCCGTCCCGCCGCCTCCAGCGCCCAGCCCGCCCCCGCTGGCCGCAAGGTGTGGCTCCAGTACCCGGCCATGAGCTCGGACCTGTCGCCGCACGTGGTGGGCCGCCTCGTGGAGGGAGACTCCGGCCCCAAGCCCGCCCTGGTCCGGCTCGTCCGGGCGGATGGTGGCTGGAGCAGCCCTGACTCCCCGCTCTCCGCCGAGGGCGCCTTCGTCCTCTCCGTGGAGCTCGTCCCCCGCAAGCCCAACACCTTCCGGCTGGAGGGCATGGGCGCCGATGGCAAGCCGGTGCCGCTGTCTCCCGCCTCGTTCACCATCGTCCAGGGCCTCACCCTGAGCGATCCGCCCCTGTCGCGCAGCATCGGCGTGGCGCTCGCCAACAACGCCGTGCGCGTCTACTTCGAGCGCGGCGCTCCCCTCCCCGCCCGCCGCACCTTCCGCCAGCGCACCGTCGAGGCGGTGTCGAAGGGCTCCACCGGCAACGTGCTGCGCATCCCCATCGTCCAGGGCGAGCTCGAGTGGGCCCACCTGTGCCGGCTCGTGGGCGCACTGGAGATTCGGGGAGATCAAATCAAGGCCTCGCTGCCCGCCGACGCCGAGGTGGAGCTGACGCTGGAGTTGGACCGCGGAGGCCGGCTGTCGGCTCGCGCGCTGGTGCCCGCCCTGAGCCAGGTGTTCGAGCAGGTGGCCCAGCTCCAGGTGCCAGACGCCACGCCCGAGTCGCTCCAGGAGGGCCTCACCGCCGCCCGCGAGCGGCTGTCCATGCTGCGCTCCTCGGCCTTCCGCCGGGGCGCTCCCGGTGTGGTGGCCAGTCTGTCCCAGGCGGACCAGGCGCTCGCGGAGATCGAACGGGACGTGGAGGCGGCGCGCGGCGGCGACGCGGACGCGGGGCAGAAGGCCCGGCGCGGGCTGTTGGATCTGGACGCGCAGCTGGAGCAGGCGGAGTCGGGCCTGCGCTGGCCGGAGCTGGAGGAGACGGTGCGCGAGGAGCTCGCCCTCGCGTCCTCCTGGGTGGCGCAGTTCGGCAGCCCCGCGGAGCAGAAGCTGCTCGACGAGGCCATGAAGGCCTGTGAGCGGGCTCGCGCCGGACGCCAGCAGGTGGAGCTGCAACGGCACCTGCGCAGCGTCCGCAAGCTGGGCAACGCGGCCTTCTACCGTCACCCGTCCGCGTGGGAGTGGCAGTTCGACTCCGCCTCCAGCCGCGTGTCCGAGGCTTCCGACGTGGCCAAGGCGGAGGAGCTGGTGCAGCGGGGCCGGCGCGCCCTGGAGCAGCAGCGCCGCGAGGAGCTGCGTCACGTGGTGGAGCAGCTCTGGCGGCTGCTGCCGGAGGACGCGCAGGAGCGCCGGCTGGCACACGACTCGGGGGTCCGATGAGCCTGTCGGAAAAGGACGTCTTCGCCCGGCTGAAGGAGAACGCCTTCCATGTGCTGGGCCTGCGTCCCTCGTGCACCCGCATGGAGGTGGAGCGCGAGGGCCAGAAGCTGCTCGCCATGCTGGAGCTGGGGCTCTCCGAGGCCAGGCACTACGACACGCCCGTGGGCCGCATGCCGCGCACCGCCGAGCTCGTCCGCGCCTCCATGGCCACCCTGCGAGACCCCGCCACCCGGCTCCAGCACGCGCTCTGGGCCCAGCTGCCTCCGGGAACCCCGGCGGCCCAGACGCCCGCGAAGGAGGAACCCGCGCCCTGGCCCGAGGCACCAGTGCGGCTCGGGTGGCGGAGGCCGGAATGATTCCCTTCGGAGCCATCATCGGCGTCATCGTCGCGCTCCGGCTGTTGAGCAGGCACCAGGAGGGGCAGCCACAACAGGCGTCTCCCTACGCGACGAACTGGGGCTATCTCCTCCTCACCTTCTTCCTCATCTTCCCGGCCACGCTCTTCACCTTGTTCGGGTGGCTCGGGGGCATGTGGCTCTTCGCGCCGTTCATGCCGCTGGGGATCGCCCTGTGCTTTCCCTGGACCGCCGCCCGCCGCGTGTTCATCCCGCTCGGCTGGCCACGCTGGGCCTCCCGCTTCGGCTACATGGCCATGGCGAGCTGGGGCTCGGACGCGCGGGGTGGACAGGCGCTCGCCGCCGCCTGGGCGCTCCTGCGCTCCCGGAATCCTTCCGCCGAGAACCGGGCCTACGTGGAAGCGAAGCTGGAGAAGGCGGACAGTCCGCTGCGGGGCGCTGGCATCGCCGCCCACGGGCTGATGGCGGCCTCGCGCGGAGATCTGGAGACAGCGCGAGTCCTGTGCCGCAGCGTGAGCCTTCTCGACAAGCGCGTCGCGCCCCGGCTCGCCCGGAAGCTGGCGCTTGAGTGGTGCCTGTCCGACGCCGCCGCCCACGGACGGTGGCGCGAGGTGCTCGAGCTCTCCCTGAAAGGCAGCGGCTCCTATTCGCTCGCCGCCTTCTTCCGTGCCTCGGCCCGGCGCCTGCTCGCCGAGCCCCGCGCGAGCAGGTTCCTCCTCGTGGTGTGGTGGGTGCTCGCCCTGCGCTGGTGGGCCACCTGGCCCCTGCTGAAACGCGCATGGCGGACCCCTCCCCGCCGCTCCTCCCCGCTGGACCTGGAGGCCGGTGAAACCCAGGCGGCGGATCCCCTGGCGCGCGCGCTGGAGCTGCACGCCGCCCTCGCCCGGGTGCCCGTGGGACACGAGGCGGTGGCGCTCTCCGCCGCGGCGGTCGCCTGGGACGAGGCGCTGGAATCGCTGAAGGTGCGGGACCTCGTGGCGGAGCGGGCACAGGGCGTGGGCCCTCACGCGGGCGCCGAGGCCCTGGACGTGCTCGGAGACGAAGTGGCGGAGGAGCTGGCGGCCTGGGCCCTGGCCCGGGAGGTGAAGCTCGCGCAGCTCGAGCCCGGCAGCGACATGGTGGAGAACGTGGCGTACCGCGTCCGCGACGAGCTCCTCGAGCGCATCGAATCCGCCGCCCAGGACATGACGTACCGGCTGGCGGAGCGGCGGCCTCTGCCCAGCGAGGAGGAGTGGCGGCACTTCCTGGCGCTCCAGCACCAGTGCACCCTGGCCACGAACCTCGGCGGGCTCGAGGTGCGGCGGCTCGCCTTCGACGCGGTGAACGTTCCCCTCTGCAACCTGGGCGCGTGGCTGTTCAACGAGCGCCAGGAGAAGGCCATCGCGAACGGCATGTTCCTCTGGCTGCTCGCGGAGTCGCGCGACGTGGGCACCGAGGAGGATTGCCGTCGCTACCAGAACAACGTCGGCTGCGGAGCGTAGCAATCCCGGCGCCCGGCACTATGGTGGGCGCCCTATGAGTGACGCACACCTGCTCCAACCCCTCCTGGAGCACGCTCGCAAGACGCCCGGCAAGACACTGTTCTCGCGCCGCGTGGGAGACACCTTCGAGCCCCTCACCGCCGCGGACATCGTGCGCACGGTGCGCCGGCTCGCCCGGGGGTTGATCGCCCTGGGCATCGAGCCGGGCCAGCGCATCGCCCTGATGTCGAAGACGCGCGTCGAGTGGGTGCTGCTCGACTACGCCATCCTGGCCGCCGGTGCCACCACGGTGCCCATCTACGAGACCTCCTCCGCCGAGCAGGTGGAGTGGATCCTCTCGGACAGCGGGGCGGTGGTGGCCTTCTTCGAGACCGATGCCCTGCACGCCCACTACCGGCAGGCCGCGGACCGGCTCCCGGGCTGCCGCCACACCTTCGTCATCGACCAGGCGGCGCTCGAGCACCTCCAGCAGCGCGGAGACGAGGCCGACGAGGCCCGGCTCGACGAGCGGCTCTCAGGGCTGAAGACGAGCAACCTCGCCACCCTCATCTATACCTCGGGCACCACCGGGCGGCCCCGGGGCTGCGAGCTCACGCACGGAAACATCCGGATGAACGCCCAGCAGGTGCTGGACTACGCGGGCAACATCATCACGCCCGAGGACCGGACCATCCTGTTCCTCCCGCTGGCCCACGCGCTGGCGAAAATCCTCTTCCTGGCGTCCGTGGAGCGCGGCAACGCGGTGGCCTTCGCCACCAGCCCCGGCAGACTGACCGAGGAGCTGGCCCTGGTGCGCCCCACCTGGTTCGGCACGGTGCCCCGCGTCCTGGAGAAGGTCTTCCAGACAGCCCAGCAGAAGGCCGAGCAGGCGGGACGCGGACGGGTATTCACCCTCGCCGCGGACGCGGCCATCCGGTACTCGCGCGAGCAGTCCACGGGCGGCGTCTCGCTCGTGGCGCGGCTGCAACACGCGGTGTTCGAGCGGCTCGTGTACCGCACGCTGCGCTCGGTGCTCGGCGGCCAGTTGCGCTTCGTCGTGTCGGGCGGCGGGCCCCTGCCGGAGCGGCTCAACCACTTCTACAACGGCATGGGCGTGAAGGTGCTCGAGGGCTACGGCATGACCGAGACGAGCCCGGTGCTGACCATCAACTCCGACCAGGCCTCGCGCATCGGCACCGTGGGCCGTCCGCTGCCCGGCACCAACGTGCGCATCGCGGAGGACGGCGAGATCCTCGTGAAGGGCCCTCAAGTCTTCCAGGGCTACTGGCATAACGAGGAGGCCACCAGGCGAGCCTTCACCTCCGACGGGTGGCTGCAGACGGGAGACATCGGGAGCCTGGACGAGCAGGGCTTCCTGCGCATCACGGGCCGCAAGAAGGAGATCCTCGTCACCGCCGCCGGGAAGAACGTGGCGCCGGGGCCCCTGGAGGACCGCATCCGCGAGCACCCCCTGGTCAGCCAGGCCATGGTGGTGGGCGAGGGCAAGCCTTTCGTGGCGGCGCTCGTCACACTCGACCCTGGCGCCTTCAAGCTGTGGGCGCGGAAGAATGGCAAGGAGGGCCAGCCCCTGGAGTCGCTGCTGGAGGACCCGGCGCTGCGCACCGAGGTGGGCCAGGCCATCGAGGCCGCCAACCGCTCGGTGTCGCGCGCGGAGTCCATCCGCAAATTCGCCATCCTCCCCCAGGACTTCACCATCGAGCGCAATGAGCTGACGCCCTCGCTCAAGGTGCGGCGCCACGTCGTCGGTGAGCACTACGCCCAGGTCATCGCACAGCTCTTCGAGCGCGCGGGCGGAGGTGACTGACACGGCTCCCAGCTGGATCAATCCATCCCCATCAAATCCGTGTATACCGGATTTGAATGATTGTCATACCTCGCCTTTCTTGGTAGGTATTGGGCGCGCGATGGCAATGACTGCCGTTGCGTGTTCCTCGACAGGGGTGGAAACCACATGAAGGCTCTGAAGATCGCGCTGTTTGGCTTCGCGGTGGCGGTGGGTGGCGTGCTGGGTGCGACCACCGGTGTCGAGGAGACGGCGGCCATGCCGTGCTGCTCGTCCTGTATGCCCGCCTACAACCGGTGCATGACCAGCTGTGGCAGCGACACCCTCTGCCAGACGCGGTGTGAGGACCGGCTCTACTCCTGCGAGGGCTACTGCAGCGAGAGCTGCTAGCCGCCGATCCACCTCCCGCGGAGCCGGTGTCCATGCCGTCTCCGCGAGCCCGCGTCAGAGCCCCCCGGCACGTCCGGGCGGCCAGAATCTCAGCCCCACCCTTCCGAGCACGTTGCGCTGCGGCAGGAATCCCCAGACGTGGGAGTCCGCGCTGGCGTTGCGGTTGTCCCCCAACACGAAGAGCATGTCCTCGGGCACTCGCGCGGGTCCCCACTCGTACGCGGGCGGCTCGGCCACGTAGGGCTCGCGCAGCGGCTGCCCGTCGATGAGCACCTGGCCCTCGTGCACCTGCACCACCTGTCCCGGTAGAGCAATGACGCGCTTGATGTGGGCATCCACCCGGAGCGCGCCCCGCCTGTCCGCCTCGGCAACCGGCGCGAAGACGACGATGTCCCCGGCGCGCGGTGGGTGCAGCCGGTAGGACACCTTGTCCATGAGCAGCCGATCCCCATACGTCAGGGCCGGCTCCATGGAGTCCGAGATGATCAGCCGGGGCTCCGCCACGAAGCGGCGCACCAGCACCGCCAGCAGCAGGGCCACCGCGGCCAGGACGAGCCCACTCCACGGCCGGCTCCTGGCGCGGTGCTTTCCCTCTCTCTGGCCAGCGGCCTCGTCCACGCGCCGGAGTCTACCGCCAGCGCGCGGCGGCGGCGGCACTCACGCGATGACGTCGGGAGGCGAGCCCATCGGCTGCTGCCTGGGGTCCGGCGCTTCGTGGATGCCCGGCGGATTGAGCTCTGGCTCGGCCTGGCGTCCCGGCTCCTCCATGGGCGGCTCACGCCGGGAAGGCGGTTCGATCTCCGGCGGCTGACGCGTGGGCGGATCGATCTCCGGCTGGTGCCTCCGGGTGGGCGGCTCGATTTCCGGCTCCGGCGTGGGCCCCGGGTCCCTCCGCGGAGGCATCTGCGGCTCCGGCTCCTTCGTCGGTGCTCCAGGCGTCGTCGGCGTCTTCTCGGGCATGTGTCCCCCTCGGTTGTGACTGGACCAAGCGTCCAGCGTCACCAATCTGCTCATCCAGGTGGGTACAGGTATGAGACGGCCAGGGAGGGAACCCCTCGCCTGCTTGCTGTCGCGTATGCCCGGCAGCCCCACGTTGGAGCCACTGGAGTTCCAAGGAGGGCGGGAGATGAGAGTTCCGATGGGAGTTCTGGGGTCGCTCGTGGGCGGAATGGGGTTGGGCGCGGGGCTCATGTACCTGACGGACCCGCGCAGTGGCCGGCGCCGCCGGGCCGTGGTGCACGACAAGGCCCTTCACGCCATGCACGAGACCGAGGAGGCCGCCGGCGTGGTGGTGCGTGACATCGCCCACCGTGCGCGCGGCTTCGTCTTCGAGACGATGGGACGGATGCGCCGTGAGGAGGTGGACGATCGGACCATCGAGGCGCGCATCCGCTCGGCGCTCGGCCGCGTGTGCTCGCACACCCACGCCATCCAGGTGGACGTCCACCAGGGCCGGGTCCAGCTCGACGGCGTCGTGCTCGCGGCCGAGTACCCGAGGATCCTCTCGCGCATCGCGCACGTGCGCGGTGTCCTGGATGTGACGGACAACCTCCAGGTGTTCCAGCAACCGGGCAGCCATCCGGAGCTCCAGGGCGGCACCATCCGGCCCGGAGACCGGCCCGAGTTCCTCCAGTGCAACTGGTCCCCCGCGGCGCGCTTCATGGCGGGGCTCGGGGCCGCGAGCCTGCTGACGTGGGGCCTCCAGCGCGGCGGCATGGGCGGCCTGGGCTCCGCCCTCCTCGGCTCGCTCATCACCCTGCGCAGCATCACCAACATCGCGCTCACCCACCTCACCGGCATGGGCGGCCGGCGGCTGGCCATCGACGTGCACAAGAACATCATCGTCCACGCCCCGGTGAAGGAGGTGTTCGGCTTCTGGCGGGCCATGGAGAACTTCCCGCGCTTCATGAGCCACGTGGAGGAGGTGCGCACCAGCGGTGAGGACCGCTCGCACTGGCGGGTGAGGGGCCCGGCCGGCACCGTCTTCGAGTGGGATGCCATCATCACCCGGCTCATCCCCCACCAGGTGCTCGCCTGGAAGAGCGTGGACGGCTCCACGGTGGAGCACGCCGGCATCATCCACTTCGCGCCGTGCCACGAAGGACGCTCCACGCGGCTGGACATCCGCATGTCCTACCACCCGCCCGTGGGCGCGCTGGGCCACGTCTTCGCCCGGTTGCTGGGTGCCGACCCCAAGAAGCAGATGGATGACGACCTGACGCGGCTCAAGTCGCTCATCGAGACGGGCAAGACCCCGCGCGAGCAGATGTCCCCCTCGGCGCCGGAGCGGACCGGACCCCGGCCCATCCACTGAGGATGACCCCGAGGCATCGGGTTGTGTAGAGAGAGGCCCCCATGCGCTTCTCCCCCTCCCCCCGACGCCTCCCGCCCCTGCTGCTCACCGCCTCGCTGATGCTGTCCTGCGCCCACGGCGGCAGCACCCTCGCGGACACCCGCCCCCGCACGGTGTCCCTCCAGGTGCTGGCCATCAATGACTTCCACGGCCACCTCGCGCCCCCCGAGGGGGGCTCGGGAGAGCTGCGCACGGGCAGCAACCCCGATGGCAGCCCCCTCCGGGTGAAGGCCGGCGGCGCGAGCTACCTCGCCCGCCACCTCGCCCAGCTGCGCGCCCTCGCGCCGAAGAACACCCTCGTGGTGTCCGCGGGAGACCTCATCGGCGCCAGCCCGCTCACCTCCGCGCTCTTCCACGACGAGCCCACCATCGAGGCGATGAACCTGGCGGGCCTGGACATCAACGCCGTGGGCAACCACGAGTTCGACGAGGGCACCACCGAGCTGCGGCGCATGCAGACCGGCGGCTGCCACCCGGTGGACGGCTGCCAGGACGGCACGCCCTTCGAGGGCGCGAAGTTCCAGTTCCTCTCCGCCAACGTGGTGGACGGCCAGGGCACCACCCTCTTCCCGCCCTACGCCGTGCGCGAGTTCGAGGGCGTGAAGGTGGCCGTCATCGGCATGACGCTCGAGGGCACGCCGGAGATCGTCAACGCCGCCGGCATCCAGGGCTTCCAGTTCCGCGACGAGGCCGACACCGTCAACGCCCTGGTGCCCGAGCTGAGGAAGCAGGGCGTGAGAACCCTCCTGGTGGTGCTGCACGAGGGCGGCGTCCAGAAGGGCACCTATGATGGATGCGAGGGCGTCTCCGGGCCCATCGTGGACATCGTCCAGCGGCTGGACGCGGAGGTGGACGCCGTCATCACCGGCCACACCCACCAGGCCTACAACTGCGTCATCGCCGGCAAGCGCGTCACCAGCGCGGCCTCCTACGGGCGGCTCATCACGGCCATGAACCTGGTGCTGGATGCGGCCACCGGGGACGTGGTGGAGAGCACCGCGCGCAACATCCCCGTCACCCGCGACGCCGAGGGTGTCCCCGAGGTGCAGGCGCTCATCGAGCGCTATGACAGCCTGTCCGCGCCCCGGCGCGACCGCGTCCTCGGCCGGGTGACGGCACCGCTCCAGCAGCCGAACTCCAAGCGGTGGCCCTCGGGCGAGTCCACCCTGGGCAATGCCATCGCCGACTCGCACCTCGCCGCCACGCGGGACGCCGGGGCGCAGGTGGCCTTCATCAACCCGGGCGGCATCCGGGCGGAGATCGACGCGGGCGACATCACCTATGGCGAGGCCTTCAGCGTGCAGCCCTTCGGCAACGCCCTGGTGACGATGACGCTCACCGGCGCGCAGCTGCACACCCTGCTGGAGCAGCAGTGGGAGGGCAGCCTCGTGCGCCTCCTCCAGCCGTCCCAGGGCTTCAGCTACACGTGGAAGGCCTCGGCGCCGGTGGGCCAGAAGGTGGACCCGGCCAGCATCCGGCTCAATGGGGCACCCGTGGACCCCGCGGGCCCCTACCGCGTGACGGTGAACGGCTTCCTGGCCAACGGTGGAGACAGCTTCCGCGTGTTCACCGAGGGCACGGATCGGCGCGGCGGCCCGGTGGACGTGGACGCCATGGAAGCGTGGCTGAAGGACCGCTCGCCCCTGCCCCCGCCCGAGACGAACCGCATCCTCCGGGCGGAATAGCCTCCAGCCGACACTCGAGCCGGGCAACCGTGGACATTTCCCGCTCGGGGCAGAGGCAACCCCGGGCGGGAGACACCACATAGGAGGCATGCGTTCCTCGCGTCTTGGATTCCTTGTTTGTGCTGTCCTGTGCGCCCTGGTGACCGCCTGTGCGCACCACGCACCCCGCGCCGATTCCCACCCCGGGCCCGCCACGGCCTCGGGCGAACACCAGCGCATCATCAACGGGGTACGGCTGTACTACCGCATCGCCGGAGAGAGTCCGGCCGGGCGCGCCCCGGTGCTCTTCCTGCACGGAGGCCCCGGGCACAACAGCTACAGCTTCGCCCGGCTGATGGGGCCGCACCTGGAGAAGGACCGGCGCATGGTGTACCTGGACCAGCGCGGCTGTGGCCGCTCCGAGCGTCCGTGGGATGGGCGCTACTCGCTGGAGGTGATGGTGGCGGACCTGGAGGCGCTGCGCCAGGAGCTGGGCGTGGAGCGCTGGGTGCTGCTGAGCCACTCCTTCGGCGGGACGCTCGCGCTGGAGTACGCGGCGCGCCACCCCGAGCGCGTGGCGGGCCTGGTGGTGGTGAACGGCTTCTCCGACTCGGCGAGCACCTTCGCCAGCTGGAAGCGCGAGCTCGAGCGCCTCCACCCCGGGAAGATGACCACCCCGGCGAGCGCCTCGGGAGACACCTCGGACTACGCGCAGGTGATGCGGGTGCTGCGGAACGTGGACGCGCAGGCCTTCTTCCACCAGCTCCAGTTCCGCGCCCCCATGTACCAGCAGATGCAGGAGGCGGTGGACGCGGAGAGCGGCCTGCGCAACACGGGCGAGATGTCACGCGCCCTGTTCTCCACGGAGCTGCTGCGCTACCGCTTCTCGTCCGCCGCGCGCGTCACCGCGCCAGCGCTCGTCATCGGAGGCCGGTACGACCACTCCATCGGCCTGGAGAGCATGCAGGCGCTGGCGAAGTCACTGCCCCACGCCACGTTCCTCGAGTACGAGCAGAGCGCGCACTACCCCTACCTGGAGGAGTCGGAGCGCTTCGCCTACGACGTGAACCAGTTCCTGTCGTCCTTGCCGTAGTCACGGACCCAGGGGCCCGCGACCGGCGGCCCCCGCCACCTCGGTGGCGCCGATGACCTTGCGCTGGGCCTCGTCGAACTCGACATCCAGCACCCTGCCCGAGCCCCGGGGGGCCAGACCGAAGCGGATGCGCCAGTAGTTGGGGCGCGTCTCCACGGCCTCGGTGATCTCCAGGACGTCATAGCCGGAGGTGGCGGCGTACTCCTGGCCGTACCGGATGACGTCGGTGTAACCGAGCTCATTCTGCACGCTGTTGGGACTCTCCGGACGCATCCGGCCTTCCTGGGTCGGTCCGACGCAACCGATGCCGAGGAGGGCCGAGGAGAGAACGAGGGCAATGGCGGGGCGGAAAGGGACCATGACAGTCCAAAGGTGAGCACGGCCCGTGCCAAAGGGGGCTCCCTCGCGACGCGACGAGAGCTCCGGCGCCCGGCACGCAAGCGTTGCGGCCCGGGGAATACCGGGCCGCAGCCATTGCACCTGCCGTCCGCGGCGTCCGGCTAGAGCTTGTCCTTGTTGGTGTTGATCGCGGGCGAGAGCACCTGCTTGGTCACCACCTCGTCGAGGATGCCGTACTGCCGGGCCTCCTCGGCGCTCATGAAGTAGTCGCGCTCGGTGTCCTTCTCGATGCGCTCGACGGTGTGGCCCGTGTGCTTCACGATGAGGCCGTTGATGTAGGCACGCAGGCGGAGGATTTCCTTGGCCTGGATGTCGATGTCCGAGGCCTGACCCTGGGCGCCGCCGAGCGGCTGGTGGATCATGATGCGGGCGTTGGGCAGGGCGTAACGCTTGCCCGGTGCCCCGGCGAGCAGCAGCAGGGCGCCCATCGAGGCCGCCTGGCCGATGCAGATGGTGGACACCGGACACTTGACGTACTGCATCGTGTCATAGATGGCCAGGCCCGCCGTCACCGAGCCTCCGGGAGAGTTGATGTAGAGGTTGATTCCCTTGTCGGGGTCCTCGGACTCGAGGAAGAGGAGCTGGGCGACGATGATGTTCGCCACTTCATCGGTCACCGGCGTGCCGAGCATGACGATGCGGTCCTTGAGGAGCCGGCTGTACAGGTCGTATGCGCGCTCGCCCCGGTGGGTGGTCTCGATGACGAAGGGGATGTTCATGGCCCTCCAACACTAATCCGCCTTCCCGCCGGGCGCCCGTCCGTTCTTTCAGACCGTGCTCCAGGTTACGCTCGGGGCCCCTACCGAGCGTAACCCCATGAACGCCTCCGACATCGACGCCATCCTCGCCGCCACGCTGGAAGACCGGACCCTGACCCGCACGGAGAAGCAGGCGCTCCAGGCCGTCCTGGACGACCGGAAGGCCGGCGAGGCGGTCCTGGCCCTCTTCCGCTCGAGGGCCTTCGAGCTGGCGCGCGACTCGGTGAGCGACCCCCGGGCCCGCGAGGTGATTGGTTGGCTGGAAGACACGGTGAAGGCCCTGCAGCCCTCGCGCGAGCTGCGGGAGGCGAGCCGGATGGAGGCGCACTTCAGTCCCGGGGAGGCGCCCTTGAGGGCCATCGTGCGGCTCATCGGCGAGGCGCGGGGCAGCGCGGACGTGTGCGTCTTCACCATCACGGACGACCGCATCACCCGGGCGCTGCTGGAGGCACACCAGCGGGGTGTGCGGGTACGGGTGCTCTCGGATGGGGACAAGGCGATGGACCCGGGCTCGGACATCCACCGGTTGCGGCATGAGGGAGTGCCCGTGCGGGTGGACCGGACGGAGGCCCACATGCACCACAAGTTCGCCGTGTTCGACCGGGTGCGGTTGCTGACCGGCAGCTACAACTGGACGCGCTCGGCCGCGAACGAGAACCAGGAGAACGTGCTCGTGTCGGACGACCCCCGGCTGGTGCTCCCCTTCTGCCGGGCCTTCGACGACCTCTGGACGGCATTGGAGTGAAAGCCCCTGCCCGCCCCCCAGCCGAGGCCGCGTGGCGGGTTCGTTGCCCTCCCTCCGGGAGCGCCACAGCTTAGCGGCATGTCCGCGCTCCCCCGCTCCGGGAGGGGAGGGCTGAGCGCCGTGCTCAAGCTCTTCGTTCCCCTCTGCTTCTCCGTCGGGCTCCTGGTGACCCTTCGGCTGCTGGGGCCCCAGTACCTCGATCAGCGCCAACTTTCCGAGTGGCTGCGCCCCCTCGGGCACCTGGCGCCCCTCGTCTTCATCCTGCTGCTGGCGCTCCGGCCGGTGACGCTCCTGCCGGGGCAGTTCTTCACCGCGGTGGGAGGACTCCTCTTCGGGATGGCGCATGGGGCCGTCTACGCCCTCGTCGGCAGTGTGCTGGCCACCGGCCTCATCCACCTCCTGGCCAGCCGGCTCGGGCACAAGCCGATGAAGCGGCTCGTGGGCCACAAGCATACGGCCCTCCAGCACGTGGCGCGGAGGCACAGCTTCCAGCTCGGGTTCCTCGCCTGTATCAACTCGGTGATTCCGGCGGATGTGCTGCTCGCGACGGCTTCCGCCTCCGGCGCCCGCTTCTGGCCCCTGGCGCTCGGCGCGCTCCTGGGCACCACGCCGGGGACGGTGCTGACGGCACTCTTCGGAAGCGCGCTGGGACAGGGGAAGACGTGGACGACGGTGGTGTCCGCCTGCGGAATGCTGGTCAGCCTGCTGCTGGGACTCGCCCTGGGGCGCCGGCTGATGCGGGAGCTGCTCATCACCGATGCCCACGTCACCCCCGAGAGAGAGGCCCCGATGCGCTGGGGCCTCCCGCGAGGGGTCAGAGGTGCAGGTCTCCCGCCGCCTCCGGTTGATAGAGCACGGAGATGACACGAAGCGTCTTGGTGCGCCCGCCCGGGAGGGGCCATGCGATGGACTGGCCCACGGACAGGCCGATGAGGGCACTTCCGATGGGCGCGAGCACGGAGATGCGGCCCTCGTCGCTGCGAGCATCCCACGGGTAACAGAGGGTGACCTTCCGGTGCGCGCCCGTCTCCTCGTCCTCGTAGATGACGACGCTGTTCATCGTCACCACGCCGGGGGGGACATCCTGGCGGCTCGTCACGTGGGCCCGATCCAGCTCCTGCTCCAACATCTCGGCCAGCCCGGCGTTGTGCCCACCGGAGTGCTGCTCGACGAGGCGATGGAGCCGCTCGAGGTCGGCCTCCGTGAGAATGATGCGTCGCTCCTGGCTCATGGAAGGGGTCCTCCTTCGGAAGTGGCCGCGCTCGCGGCCGGGGTCAGTGGGGAATGGCGACGGCGCTCGAGACAGGGGCGTCCCCGGAGCGGATACAGGCCGTCTTCAGAGGGGAGCGGAACGCCGCGCGCCGGGGATTACAGCTGGGGGCGAGCGGCGTGGTGCCCCAGCCAGGCAGTGGCCCGGCCATGGGCGAGCAGGATTCGGCGCACCACGGCCCAGCGCGTACCGGCCTTCGTCGGAGCTGGGCAGAGGGGCTTCATGCGTGCGGTCACCCGGGGTTCCAATGCGACTATAACGACTCGTTTTCCTGGTGCAACGGCCGGTGGCTCCCCCTGGAGACGGAGGAACAATCCCGCCGGCGTAGGGGTTGGCCCATGGGACGATGCAGGTCGAGCATCGTCATGAACCTGGATGGACGAGATGCGCACGTTGCCACCGCCAGCCCCCGCCATGAATGAGACGTCCCGGGCAGGGCCGTGCCGGCGCTCGTGCGTGCTGCACAGGGCCGCGGCCTGGCTCCTCCTACGCACCGCGGCCCCTCTCTCATAGAGGCGCCAGCGGTGTTGAGCGAGGAAGAGTCCTCGTCCGGCACACCCTCCCCCCGCTCTTCCGTGCGCCCACGGGCCTGAGTCGTCCCGGCCCGTCCCGCGCGGAGCGCACACGCGAGCCATGAGGCCGTGCACCGCCGGATGAGCCCGAACCGGACTTCAACAAAGGAAGGAGGTTGTCATGTGGGTACGAGACGTGATGGCGCGAGGTGTAGCCGTCGTCAGGCCAGAGACGAGCTTCCGCGAGGCGGTGGCGCGGATGAGGCAGTCCCGGTGCCCACTCGTCGTCGTGTGGGACGGGCAGGACATTCACGGCCTCGTGACGATGCGGGCGCTGGTGCTGGGCGCCGAGGCGTGGGCTCAGGGGTACCCCATCCATGGAGTGGGGGACGTCGTGAGCCACGACTTCATCCTCACCCACGAGGGCGAGGCGGTGACGGAACTGGCGCGGCGGCTGATTCACGCGGGAGCGCGGCGGGCCATCGTCGTCGACGGGGACATGCGCGCGGTGGGCCTCGTCTCCCCTCTTGAACTGGCGAGGGTCGATACCACCGGGCGGGCCTCCGAGCTCGGTCCGCAACATCCGCCTCATCAGGACGCGGAGGCCCCCTAAGCCACCGGAACAAAGTCCGTTCAGGGGTGAGTGAGTCCGCCTTCCGGGCGCGCTCTTCACGAACTTGTCCAACAGTTGGACAAGTCTGGCGAGACCGGGCCCGGAGGGGACCCTCCTGCTTTCGAGCTGAGGACAGACCCCTGAACGGACTTACTTCGGCTGGCTCAGTCGATGAAGGGACGCGACCGGGAGGGCTTCTTGCGGATCAGATCGTTCTCCCGGGTCCGTTCCCACAGCGGGACGCCCATGCGGAACGCGGCCCGGGCGATGAGCTGTGCGGCGACGGGGATGATGGCGAAGGTGAAGATGAGGGTGAGCAGCACCAGCGCCACGACGTTGCGGCTCCACATCGCCACCATCGCCCCGCCGAGCAGCCCGCCCAGTCCAATGGTCGCGGCCTTGGCCGTCGCCTGCATGCGCATGAAGAGGTCCGGCAGCCGCACCATGCCCAAGCCCGCCAGCAACATCCCCAACGTGCCGAACACCAGGAAGAACGCGGTGATGTATTCCCTCATGACTCCTCCTCTTCTCCACCGTCCCCGGTGTCAGCCGTGAAGAGATAGCGGGCGATGGCGATGGTGCTCAGCGAGCTGATGATGGCCAGCACCATGGCCACGTTCAGCAGGCCCGGCACATCGATGAGCACCGCATACGCGGCGATGGCTCCCACGAATTGGAGGGAGATGAGGTCCATCGCCACGACCCGGTCCGGGAGCGACGGCCCGCGAACCAACCGGTAGAGCGAGAACACCGCCGACACCCCCAGGGTCACCAACACGCCTCGCAGGAGCATTTCGAACCAGGCGCTCATCGCAGCACCTTGAGCAGGGGGCGCTCGACGTGCTCCCGAATGTCCCGGGTGAACCGCTCCCGGGTGGTGGTGAACATCACGTGCACGTAGATCAGCCGCCCGTCCGGCGAGACCTCCAGCCCCAACGTGCCCGGCGCGAAGCTGACGATGAGCGCCAGCAACGTCACCTCCATGTCCGTGCGGGCTTCCATCTCGTAGGCGTAGATGGCCGGCTGGTTGTTCACGCCCGGGGTCACGATCTCGTGGGCGAGCCGCCAGTTGGCGGAGAGCACGTTCCAGAAGATGAGCGCCAGCAGGTGCCCCACGTACAGCAACTTCATGGCATACGGGGAGGCGCCGTGCTGCGAGGTGGAGAAGCCCAGCAGGAGCAATCCCACCCCGAAGCCGATGGCCAGGTTGGTGGGGGAGATGTCATCCAGCATGACGGCCCACAGGAAGGCCAGCACGAGATTCCACAGGAAGGTGCTCATGCGCCCCCCTCCAGCGAGGCCTGGATGTAGGCGCTCGGATTCAACAACTGCTCCGCCGCGGCATCCGCCAGCACGAACAGGGGACGGGCCCCCAGGCCCAACACCACCATCAACAGCGCCAGCGCCACACAGGGCCCCAGCAGCGCCGCCGGGCCCGCGCTTCCCCGCGCCTCCTCGAGCGGAGGTTTCCAGAAGGCCTCACGCCACACCTTCATCATCGAGTACAGCGTGAGCAGCCCCACGGCCGCCGAGATTCCCGCTACCCACCAGGCCTCGCCCAGCAGCGCCGCGCGGATGAGTGACATCTTCGCGAAGAAGCCCGAGAGCGGAGGAATCCCCGCCAGCGAGAGCGCGGGCACCAGGAAGAGCGCCGCCACCAGCGGATGGCTCCGCGCCAGGCCTCCCATCCGGGCCAGGTCATCCGTGCCCGTCACCCTCCAGGTCACTCCGGTGACGAAGAAGAGCGCGGACTTGGCGAAGACGTAGTGCACCCAATACGCGATGGCCGCCGCCAGGGCAGCCCGGGAGAACAGCCCCAGTCCCACCAGCAGGTAGCCAATCTGGCTGATGATGTGGAAGGAGAGCAGCCGGCGGAAGTCGTACTGGGCCACCGCGCCCAGCACGCCCGTCACCATGCTGAGCAACGCCATGACCAGCAGTACCCGGTGCGTGAAGGCCGTGTCCCCCGGATAGAGCAGGGAGAGAGTGCGGAAGAGGGCGTAGACGCCCACCTTCGTGAGCAACGCGGAGAAGAGCGTCGTCACCACCACCGGCGGCCTGTGGTACGAGGCCGGCAACCAGAAGAAGAGCGGAAAGGCGGCCGCCTTCAGCCCGAAGACGATGAGCAGCAACATGGCCGTCACCGTCACCAGCCCGGGGTACTCCGCCCTGGGCAGCCGCCGCGCGAGATCCGCCAGGTTCAGCGTCCCCGCCAGCCCGTAGAGCAGTGCCAGGGCGGTGAGGAAGAGCGCCGAGCCCAGCAGGCTGAGCGTCACGTACTTGAGGCAGGCCTCCAGCCGCTCCCTGCCCGCATCCAGCGCCATCAGCACGAACGAGGCGACGAGCATCACCTCGAACCAGACGAAGAGGTTGAAGAGATCTCCAGTGAGAAAGCCGCCGCACACCCCGGCCACCATGACCAGCACCAGCGGATAGTGCGCCCCGGCCTCCTGCCGCGGCTCCAGCGAGCCCGCCGAGTACACCACTCCCGCCACCGCCATCACGGCCGAGAGCAACACCATCAACGCGCCGAGCAGGTCCGCCACCAGGATGATGCCCAGGGGAGCCTCCCAGCTGCCCACCCGCAGGGCCTGGACGCCAGCGTGCCACACATCCCACAGCAACCACGCGGACGCTCCCATGAGACCGCACGTGGCGGCCAGTGCCAGGAGGCGGCGCGGCCCGGCCCGCCGTGGCAACAACAGACACAGCGCCGCGGCGCTCAGGGGCAGGAGGATGGGAAGGATGAGGAGTGCGCTCATTCGCCGTGCGGGGAGGAGGGAGGGACCTCGGTGCGCATCTCGTCCATGTCGTCGCTGCCCACGGCCTGGTCGGTGCGATGCACCAGCACCAGCAGCAGCGCCAGCATTCCGAAATTGATGACGATGGCGGTGAGGACGAAGGCCTGGGGCAGCGGGTCCGCCATCATGTGCAGGGGCGGCACGCCACTCGGCGGTAGCAGCGGGGCGTGAGCCCGCGTCACCCGGTTGGTGACGAACAGCGTCAGGTTGGTGGCACTGCCGAGCAGCACCAGACCCAGCGCCAGCCGCACCGCGCTGCGCCGCAGCAGGGAGTAGATGGCGGTCGAGTAGAGCACTCCGATGGCCAGCACCAACGCCGTCTCCATGTCAGGCTCCCCTCCTCTCGTTGTCTTCCTCTTCCTCGCTGCCCTTCTCCATGGAGAGCATGAAGGAGAGCGTCGTGCCGAAGACCACCAGGTACACCCCCAGGTCGAAGAGCAGCGGCGTCCCCAGGTCGATCTCACTCCCCCAGGGTCCCGACACCCGCGTCCACAGCCCGGTGAGGAAGGGCCGGCCGAACAGCATGGGAAGCGTGCCGCTGCCCAAGATGACCAGCAGCCCCACCGCCATGAGGATGACGGGATGGGCCCGCACCAACCGCTGCACCGTCCTCGCGTCGCTGGCGATGAAGTAGAGGAAGAAGGCGGAGGCCGCCAGCAGCCCGCCCACGAAGCCCCCACCCGGCGCGTTGTGCCCACGCACCGTCAGCACCAGGGACAGCAGCAGCAGCACGGGCGTCATCATCCGCGCCACCGTGCGCAGCACCACCGGGTTCATACATGTTTCCTTTGCCGGGGCCGCCGGAAGAGGAGGTACACCCCGAGTCCCGCGGTGGCCAGCACCGCGGTCTCCCCCATCGTGTCGAGCGCCCGGAAATCCACGAGGATGGTGTTGACGATGTTCAACCCATGGGCCTCTCCGGCACTGCGCGCGGCATAGGTCCGGGCCAGCTCGGTGTGGCGGGGCTGGGCGGTGATGTTCATCAGGGCCCAGGTGATGACGCCTCCCGCCGCCACCGACAGGGCCGCGTCCCACAGGCGGGAGTCCCGCTCCCGATGCGCTGGCACCGGGAAGCGCGAGAAGACGAGTGCGAAGAGGATGACGGTGAGCGTCTGCACCACCACCTGCGTCAGCGCCAGGTCCGGCGCCCCCAGCAGCACGTACACCAGGGCCTCGCTCAGGCCCACCACGCCCAGCGAGATGACGGCGGTGAGCACCGAGCGCGTCCGGACGGCCGCGAGGGCGGGGAGCACCAGCAGGACGAGCAGCACCGCCTCATAGAAGCGCAGCTCCTCCTCCGGGAACTGGAGCCCGCGGACCCGGGTGACGAGGGGCAGGGCGAGCAGCACCACCAACGTGCCCACCGTGACGAAGGTGTAGCGGTGCAGCGAGCCGTTCTGCAGCACCCGTGTCTGGGTATCCGCCAGCCGCACCATCCCCGAGACGGACAGGTGGTACAGGCGCTCGGCGCCCCAGCGCTCCAGGCGCAGCGCGCCGAGTGCCCGCCGCAACGGCTCACGCAGCGCGAAGGCCGCCCCTCCGAGTGCGAGGCTGGCGGCGCTCAGCCCCAGCGCGGGCGTCAACCCGTGCCACAACGAGAGCGCCAGGTGTCCTCCCTCGGGGCCAGCGATGTCGCTCGCGGCGCGGGCCAGCAATGGCTCCGCCAGACCTGGCATCAGTCCCAGCACCAGCCCGCCAGCCGCCAGCAGCAACGAGGGCACCCACAGGGCGGGACCGGCCTCGTGCACCGTCCCTTCCCCACCCGGGGGTCCCAGGAAGGGGCGCACACCGGTGCGCAGCGCCGTGCCCACCAGCAGCACGAATCCCAGCGCCACGCCCGCCCCCAGTCCCCAACCGCCCGGCGTGTGCAGCGAGGACTCGTAGACGAGTTCCTTGCCAATGAAGCCGAAGAGAGGAGGCAGCCCCATCATGGACAGCGCCGCCAGCCCCGCGGCGCTCCCGGTGAAGGGCATGGCCCGAGCCAGCCCTCCCAGCCGCGGCAGCTCGCGCGTGCCCGTCCCGTGGTCCACCATCCCCGTCACCAGGAAGAGGCTGCCTTTGTAGAAGGCGTGCGCCACCAGGTACACCACCATCGCCTGGGCCGCCTCGGCCGTTCCCAGCCCCAGCAGCAACACCAGCGTGCCCAGCACGCTCACCGTGGCGTAGGCCAGCACCCGCTTCATATCGGTCTGGCCGAAGGAGAGCAGCGCCCCGGCTACCATCGTCACCAGCCCCGCGGCCACCAGCGTCCCCTGCCACGTGGGTGTGCCGCCGAGCACCGGTGAGAGGCGCGCCAGCAGGTACACACCGGCCTTCACCATGGTGGCCGCGTGCAGGTAGGCACTGGCCGGGGTGGGGGCCGCCATCGCCCCGGGCAGCCAGAAGTGGAAGGGCACCTGGGCGGACTTGGTGAAGGCCCCGCCGAGCACCAGCAGGAGGATGGCGAGGGAGAGGGGGCCCTCACGCAGGGCGGGCGCGGCCGCGGGCAGCTCCGAGAGGGTGAGCGTCCCAGCCACCCATCCCATGAGCAGCAACCCCAGCAACAGTGCCTGGCCGCCGAGCACCGTCACCAGCAGGGCGCGCAGGGCCGCCTGGCGCGCCTCCTCCTTCTCGTTCTCGAAGCCGATGAGGAAGAAGGAGCTGACGGTGGTGAGCTCCCAGAAGACGTAGAGGAGCAGGCCATTGTCCGCGAGGACGAGGCCCAGCATGGAGGCCATGAAGAGCAGCAGCCATCCCTGGAAGCCACCCAACCGGGGGTGCTCCTTCAGGTACTCCCCCGCGTAGACGACGATGAGGGTGCCCAACCCGGAGATGAGCAGGGCCATGAGGAGGGCCAGTCCATCGGCGCGCAGGGTGAAGGCAATGCCCAGCTCGGGCACCCAGTCCATGTGGAAGGTGGGCGGCGTGTCCGAGAGGGCAGCGGGCACGAGCGTGGCCAGCCCCACGGTGAGACCCAGGGGAACCAGCCCGAGCACGAGCCCCGAGGCGCGCGGGCCCACCCGGACCACGGCCGGCGCCAGTGCGGCGGCGGCGAAGCCGAGGAGGAGAAGGACGGGCAGGGCCATGGCGGACGAGTGAAATAGGAATCACTCCCATACCGGGCAACCGTCCAGGCGAGCGTCTGGCCGAAGAGCGACAGTCTTCCCGAGGCGGGTACCAGAGGGGTGTCCGTTAATCGTCAGGCCTCATCTTCAGGCGACCTGATACGTTGAGGTCCTACGAGGTAGGCCCCGCGTGTCCACACACTCGCCATCCCCCAGCCCCGAGCACCCCATCCTTGCCGGCATGGCGGCCGCCCTGAATCCGCCCGACGACACGTCCCCACTGCCCGTGGGCACCCTCATCGGTGGAGACGTGGTGGAGGGGGTGCTGGGCAGCGGCGGCTTCGCCACGGTGTACCGGGTGCGCAGCCCCAGCGGCTACGTGTCCGCCCTCAAGCTGCTGCCGCTGGACCAGGGCCCCGAGCGTGCCGAGCGCGCCTGGCGCGAGATGTCGCTGGGCATGCGCCTGCGCCACCCCAACCTCGTGCGCCAGTTGGGAGCGGGGCACTGGCCCCTGGAGAACCCGCGCTACCTGTGGGTGAAGCTGGAGCTGGTGGAGGGCCCTACGCTGGACGAATGGGGAATGGCACCCGGGCGCACCCTGGGCGACGTCATGGACCGGGCACTGGAGGTGGCGCGCGCCCTGGCGGTGTCGCACGAAGCGGGCGTCATCCACCGGGACGTGAAGGAGGCCAACATCCTGGTGGGCCAGAGCACCGGGCAGGCGGTGCTGGTGGACTTCGGGGTGGGCTACCACCCGGCGTACCCCACGCTGACCAAGGGGATGTTTCCTCCGGGCACGCCGGCCTATCGCGCGCCCGAGGCCTGGGCCTTTGGCCGCGCGCACGCGGGCGAGCCAGGTGCGCACTACCGGGCCGGGCCGGGCGATGACCTGTACGCGGTGGGCGTGGTGCTCTACCGGCTGCTGACGGGCCGCTTCCCCTTCCGGCCCGCCGAGCACGGAGGCGAGAACGTGGAGGCCGTGCTGCACCGCGAGCCGTTGCCGCCACACCTCGTCAACCCTCGCGTGCCCCTGGCGGTGGAGGCGGTGTGCCTGCGACTGCTGGCCAAGACGCCCGAGGCGCGCTACCCGGACGCGGTGGCGCTGTACGAAGTGCTGGAGGAGCTGCGGGCCCGGACGGACGTTGACTGGAAGCAGGTGCTGCACCCGGAGCGGCGGCGTCCGGTGAAGCGCTGGAGCCGGGGGCTGGCGGCGGTGGGCGTGGGGTTGGCGGTGGCACTGGGGGCCTGGTGGCTCGGCTCTGGCCGGGAAGTGGCGCCAGGTGGGCACACGCCGGAACCTGTGCGAGCCGTGGCCGCGCCTCCTGTCGAGACGCCTCCTCCCCCGGCCGCCGCCCCGCCGCTGGCGCTCCGAAAGGACAGTGTCCCCGTGAAGCAGCAGCAAACGTCTGGCCCCCAGTCCGAAGCCACCTCCAAGCGCCGGGGAGCCACCGTGCGAACCGCGTGTCTTGGACTCACCGGCGCCGCCCTCCAGGCCTGCTTGGGCACGCAGCAGGTGCCGTCCGAGCGCTCCCCTCCGCCGCCCCAGGAGTGCCCCGCCGGAGCCGTGGAGACCATGACGAACACGCTCGGCCTGCGCATCCGGGAACGCAGGAGCATGGACTGGAGCGACGTGCGTGGCAGGTCCGTGCACGTGCACGAGGACACGCCTCTCCGCGTGGCGGGCGCCTGGGAGGCGGGAGCGGACTACTCGGGCAAGGGATACAAGATCGCGCTTCCAGACGAGACCTGGCTCTTCGGAAGGCTCTACGTCAAGGACGGGCGGGTGTACGGCCGCTTCACCGAGGCTCGCACGCCCCTCGGGGTGAGATACCCGATGTGCCTGGAGTTGCTGGATACGGATGGCAACGTCGGCCTCGAACTCCAGCCCGGCAGTGGACCGGGGAAGATGATGGTGGACCCCGTCGTGGAGGTGCGAGTGGTGGATCGCTTCAAGTAGGAGCGTCCAGAAGACGGGACGGACATGACCGAGCAGGAAGTGTGATACAGCCCCACTCCTCCGGTCTTGTCCATGTGAGGTACCTTCCTCATGCCCGTACTCTCCTCGGCTGCCCTGTTGCGATTCGTATTGCTTGCCGCTCCCGTGGAGGATTTCGCGCCCTCCGCGTCGCCTGCCTGTGAAATGGGCACGCGCCTCCTGGAGTTGACAGCGGACATGCCCGATGAGGCGCTCGCGGTGTGCATCCACCCGGGGCTCTCCACCAGCATCCTCTTCGACGCGAAGCTGGGGCGCGTGGAACTGCCCGGACGCGAGAGGTTCCGGGTGATGGAGAATGAGACGGGGCTCGCCATCGTGCCCACGTGGGCTCTCTCGCAAGGGGAGCGCGTGCTGATGACGGTTACCTTCGAGGATGGCGCGGCCCCGGCGAGCGTCCGCTTCCTTCTGGTGGTGCACGCATCCGAGGCCGCGCGGCAGGTGGTGGTAACACGCCAGCCGCGCTCGCTCGAGTCCTTGCGGGAAGGCGAGCAGCGGGCGAGGGCGGAAGCGCGGCAGTGCCGAGAGGATAAGGCACGCCTGGAGACGGAGTGCAGCGGGCCGCGGGGGGTTCTGGGACTCCTCGCCCAGGGACTCCTGGACGAGGGCGGCATCGCCGACAAGAACATCACGAAGAATGTCATCTCTCGTCCGGACAACACCCTCAAGTCAGTGAAGGGGCGCAGCTACCGCCTGGACACCGGGCGAGTGGAGGGCGAGCGCGAGGTGGTGCGGCTGGCCGTGGCGCAGCAGTTACGAAACCACGGCAGCACGCCATGGACACCCGGCGGGGCGGTGCTGATAGGCCCGAAAGGAGAGGAGTGGAAGGTGCTGAGGGTGTGGTCGCAGGAACCCATTGCTCCAGGCAATCAGCGCAACGTCGGGGTGGAGGTGGAGATGCCGGAGGATGCCGCGCGCGGCACCTTCACCCTCAAGTGGTGGGGCCAGGAGGCAGGCAGCGGAAGCGAGCACTTCGACGGTGTGACCTTCCCGTAGTTCGGCCAAGACGCTTCCCTGGAATGGCTTTGCAGCAGGCGCCTGGCCCCTTGATTCTTGTCACGGATTGACTCGATGCAGCTCTCTGGCTGGAGATGAGCATGACATCCAACCCCTCGGAAGGATTTGTCATTCTGGCCGCACCATCCCGCAAAGACTTACACGGAAAGCAATTGCTCAGGGGCATCTGTTATCAAGAGCGAGACACGGCAAGGTGCCTCGAGCCGGGGTACCGCATCACGGAAAGGACAGGGGCGCCATGGAGTGGGGGATGAGCTGGAACCTAGGACGTGCAGCACGTTGGGGCAGCCGGGCTCTCGCCGTCTTCACCGGACTCACCCTCCTCATGGCCAGCGGTCAGCCTGCCATGGCGGCGGAGAAGAAGCCGGCGGTGGACGAAGCATCGATCCAGCGGGTTCTCGAGGACTCCGCGCAGATCGCCGACAAGGTTGTCGAACCCAAATCGGCTGAGGCCGTGGCCGCCCGCGAACTGGCCGAGGCGACGCACCGGTCCGGAAAGGTCACCCTGCACCTGCCCGATGGTGCCACCGCGGACGTGTCCAAGGCCCAGGTCTACCGAGTGGACGATGGTGGCACCCTGGTCCGTGTGCCGATCACCGACATGACGGCCGGAAGCGTGGTCGGCTACGTGTTCGACGCGAACCGCCAGCTCACCCAGACCATCGAGATCCATCTCATCGAGCACACCGCTACCACGGGGCAGATCCGGATCTGGCTCGACGGACGGCAGGTCCTCGACCGGAAGATCACCGAGAACGATACCAAGGCCGCCGCGAACGCCATGGCGACCGTGGCCATGAAACAAAAGCCCGGCTCCACCGAGGCCCAACCTCTGGGCTTCAGCTTCGGCAAGTTCAACAGTTGCCTCAGCAGCGCCGGTGTCTCTTCCTGGGTCGTCGCATCGATCGGCATCGCGTGTGGAGCCATCTGCGCCGGCACCGCGGGCGCCGGCTGCATCCCGTGCCTGACCGCGGCTGGCGGTGTTTCCGCGGGGACCATCTGGTTCTGTATCGGGAAGGCCACCCGCTAGGTTCGAGCTCACCCGCCCGCCCTCCGTCCAAGCATGAGGCGGAGATTGGCCGAGCGCTCCACCCCACCCCACCGTGTGCTGCTGGGGGAGGTGTACATGGGACTGTTGGGTGAAACCGTGGGGCAGACGGTGGGGGCCCTGTTGTCTCCACAATTCCGTGCCATCTCGGGGCTGCGCCACGCGCGTGCCGTGCATGCCGAGGGCATCTGCCTCCAGGCCGAGGTCGTTCCCGTGAGGACCGACCCGCCCTTCCTGTCCGTGGCCAGCCGTCTCGCGGGCCCGGCACTCGTGCGGCTCTCCACCGCCAGCTGGCGGGGTGGACGCGAGTGGCCGGACATCCTCGGGGCCTCGGTGCGCTTCCGGCGCGACACACGCCTCACCGAGGAGGCCTCACCCGGCGACCAGGACATCCTCTGCGCCACCCTGCGCCACCTCTGGACGCTGGGCCCCGCCTTCCTCACCACCCGCGTCCACGACTGGCTCCAGAACGACTACTACGGCATCGCGCCCTTCACGGTGCTGGGACTCGGGAAGACGAAGCTGCGGCTCACCTCGGCGCGGGGCCCCCGGCGGTACGGCTCGCGGGTGGCGCGGCTGCGCGACGCCATGCACGACGGCAATGCCCTCCTCACCTTCGAGGTGCTCCCCCTGGAGCATGGGCTGCCCCGCACCTGGACCCCGCTCGCCGACATCGTCCTGCGCGAGGAGGTGGTGTTGGACCCGGCGCGCCTGCGCTTCAACCCCTTCCGCGATGGGCTCGGCATCCGTCCTCGCGGCTTCCTGCACGCCATGCGGCTCCCCATCTACCGGCAGAGCCAGAAGGGCCGCGTCGAGCACTGAGCGGCGTGCTACTTCACTTCCATGATCATGAAGCGCTCGACGTGAACGAGCTTCTTTCCGCGCTTCACCTCGAGCCGGTACTGGCCAATCGGCCAGCCGCTGGTGGGCTTCCCGAGCGTGAAGGTCGCCGCCATCTTGTCCGCGGCCGTCACCGTGGCGGAGTCGATGACGAAGTTCTTCGGTGCGGCACTGCCCACGTCCTCGGCGATGAAGGAGCCCGTGAGTGTCGTGCCCGCCGGAGCCCGGAAGTAGAAAATGACCTTGGGCAGCGTGTTGGGCAGGACCATGCCCATGGGGTCGATGACCGCAGGCGCCTTCGCCTGTGACGGGGCTGGACCCAGGACCGCGATGACTACACCAAGGGCGAGAACGGCGAACACGGACAGCTTCTGCGTCTTCATGGGGGGACTCGCTTTCGTGGAGGGACGGAACACTATAGGCCACGGCGGTGCGCGTGCCGGGTCATGTCTTCACGGTCCGCTTGCGCACCTGGACGATGTTCCCCGTCCTCGCCCCGTCACGTCCCAGCGGCCCACCACCTGCCCACCGCGCACGGCCCACAGCTCGTCCTGAAGGTTCACCGAGACACAGACGTGGTTGGGCACCACCCGCACCCGCTCGCCCACACGCGGCCTCCACGCGGTCCGCGACAGGTCCAGCATCCCGTGCTCCTCGGACAACGCATGCACCACCACGTCGGGGCGCTCCAGCAACGCGCCGTAGCCACCCACCGGTAGTTCCTCCTTCGCCAGCGCCTTGGAGCCCGCGTCGATGACGGCCTGTCCCGGCACCGCCGTGCTCACCACCGTCGCCAGCACCGAGTAGGCCACCTCGTCCCAGCCACACGCGCCCATCCACGCGCTCGCCCGGTCGAAGAAGGGCGTGATGCCAGGACGGATCTCATTCATCCCCACCACCTCGTGCGAGCGCCAGAGCGTGGGCGTGGAGCCACCACTCACGATGCCCGGCTTCAACCCCGCGGCCTTGAGCGCCTCCAGGAACGTGCCCAGCCGCCGCGACACCTCCGCGAGCGCCGGGCCCTGCTCGGCCAGCGGCATGCGGATGTGTCCCGGATAGAACATCACGCCCAGGTACTCGAGCCCCTGCGTCCCGGCGGCCTCACGCGCCAGCGTCACCGCCTCCTCTGGCGTTGGCACGCCCACGCGGCGCATCCCCAGGTCCAGTTCCACCAACACACCCACGCGGCGCCCCGCCCCACGAGCGGCCTCGGCCAGTCCGGCCAACGCCTCCCGGGAGTCCACCGCCACCGAGAGCCGCACCCGTCCGGGCAGCGCCATCAATCGCGCCAGCTTGGAGGCACCCACGGGCGAGTAGGCCAGGAGCACATCGCCGGCCACTGCCCCCATCACCTCGGCCTCTCGCGGCGTGGCCACCGTGACGCCAGAGGCTCCGGCCTGGAGTTGCCTCGCCGCCAGCTCCGGCACCTTGTGCGTCTTCGTGTGGGGCCGCCACCGCAGCCCGTGCTCGCGCACGTACACCGCCGCCTTCTGGAGGTTCTTCTCCAGGCGGTCCTCGTCCACCAGTGCCGCGGGGGTCTCGATGCTGTCCAGGGAGGGATGGCTCATAAGTGCTCCGGACGGTACTCCTGGTTCACACCGTCAACGAATCGTTCTGCTTCGTCCCGGGTGGGGCGCAACGATCACCAGTGGGCAAAGTCAGACGGGTCCGCTTTGCCCGGGGCCTCGGGGCGCCTCCTAGAATCATCCCCATCCAACCAAGGGGACAGCCATGAAGACGATGCACCGGGTCCGGCCACGCCGTGGCGCGCAGCGCAATCCCACGCCTCCGAGTCCTCGCTGGGACCCCGTGGTGATGCGCCGCCGGACCTTCATGAAGTCGGTGATGCTCGGTGGCTCCGCGCTCGCCCTCGCCTCCTGCCGCGAGGACGTCAAGCCGCCCGCTCCACCTCCGCCCGGTGTCTACGTTCCCTCGGTGAAGGAGGGAGAGAGCCTCTTCCAATACCTGGATCGCACGCGGGGTGGCTTCGACCCGACGCTCTACAAACAGCTCATCGGCGCGGCCAACGAGTACAAGGAAGGTGACGAGGCCGCGCACCTGGCCGCCGCGGACGACACCTCCCGCGCCAACGCGCGCCTCCTCCTGTCCAACACACGCATCGGCGACCTGCGCGCCCATCCGCTCTTCGAGGACGGGCTCTTCACGCTCATCGAGCAGGGCGTGGACACCTCGGCGGCGGACTCCGTGAAGGACTGGACCATGGGCGAGCTCGAGCGCTTCCTCCTCGACCGGAGCGAGGCGGAGATCAAATCCATCATGTCCGGGCTGAGCAGCGACATCATTGGCTGCGTCGTGAAGCTGATGAGCAACGAGGAGCTCATCGCCGTGGGCAGCAAGGTCTTCAACCCGCTGCCCGGCAGCCGGATCGGCTCCAAGGGCTACCTGGGCGCGCGCATCCAGCCCAACTCGCCCACGGACCACCCCGAGGACATCCGCTGGCAGGTCTTCAACGGCTGGGCCTTCGCCGTGGGCGACGTGCTGCTCGGCACCAACCCCGTCTCCAGCGAGGTGGAGTCGGTGCGCACGGTGGAGAACACGCTCCGGGACGTCCTGGAGACGTTCGGCATCGCGAACGTGATGCCCCACTGCGTGCTGTCCCACATCGACATCCAGGCCGAGGTGGAGAAGCTCGAGCCCGGCTCCACCGCCCTCTGGTTCCAGAGCCTCGGCGGCACCGAGGGCGCCAACCAGACGTTCGACGTCACGCTCCCCAAGATGCTCGGGCACGCGGCCGCACGCACGGGCAAGTACGGCCTCTACTTCGAGACGGGCCAGGGCGCCGACGGCACCAACGGCCACGGCAACGGCTTCGACATGGTGGTGCACGAGTCGCGCAAGTACGGCTTCGCCCGCGTGCTCCAGCAGCGCGTGGCCCAGGCCCAGCTCGGCGCGGGCAGACCGGCCGCGCCCTGGGTGCACCTCAACGACGTGGCCGGCTTCATCGGCCCGGAGGTGTTCCGCACCCGCGAGCAGCTCGTGCGCTGCTGCCTCGAGGACATCGTCATGGGCAAGCTGCACGGGCTCACGCTCGGCCTGGACGTCTGCTCCACGCTGCACATGGAGGTCAACCTGGATGACCTCGACTGGTGCCTGGAGCAGATCATGCCGGCCAACCCCGCCTACCTCATGGCGCTGCCCACCAAGAATGATCCGATGCTCAGCTACCTGACCACGGCGTTCCAGGACCACGTCCGCATCCGCGAGCGCTTCGGCTACAAGGTGGATGACCGGATGTGGGCCTTCTTCCAGGAGCTCGGCATCCTCGACGCGGAGGGCCGCCCCACCGCGCACTTCGGCGACCCCACCTGGGTGTACCTGCGATACCAGCGGCGCAAGGGCGACACGCGCCCGGACGAGGAGCTGCTCACCGAGGCCCGGAGGCAGATGGCCCAGGTGCGCCAGCGCGGCGTATGGCTCGCCGAGGGCCACGGCACCCACCGGTGGGACCTGAACCCGGACCTGGACCGGGAGATCCGCTACCTCTACGACGACGCGAAGAAGAGCATCCACGCCGAGCTGCCCGACACCTTCGCGAGCACGCTGTCGTCCGGTGCCGTCTCCGTGGTCACCGGCTCCAAGGATCGCGAGGACTACATCCTCCACCCGCCCACGGGCGAGCAGCTCACCGACGAAGCCGTGGAGTCCCTGCGGCGCCTGCGGGACACGCATGCGGGCCAGTACGACGTGCAGCTCGTCATCTCCGACGGGCTCAACGCCTACGCGCTCACGGACGAGGGACACCTCGCGCCGTACCTGGAGCGGGTGCGCACGGAGCTGGCGGCCGCGGGCTACGAGGTGGCGCCTCAGCCCATCGTGGTCCGGTCCGGACGCGTGCGCGCCGGCTACCACATCGGCGAGGTGCTGTACGGCTCGCTCCCGGACACGGACTCGCACCGGGCCATCCTGCACATCATCGGTGAGCGGCCCGGCTCGGGGCACCACGCCTACTCCGTCTACATCACCACGCCCAAGGTGAGCACCTGGTCCCGCGAGGGCGAGGTGGACCACGACATCACCCGCGTGGTGTCCGGTATCGCCGACACGGCCCTCTCCCCCTCCACCGCCGCGGTGGACACGGTGAGGATCCTCGAGCGGCTCACCGCCGCATGACATTCGCCGAGGTGGCGTCCTCGGCAGCCTCATGGGGGCCCCCGCGGGCATGGCGCGAGGGGCTGCCTCCCCACCCCTTCATGCGGCAGGCCGTTCGGGGGCGCAGGGCTGCGCGAGCACCGCCACGACGCGCAGCCGCCGGCGGCCACCGGGGACCTCCCACTCGATGAGCTGCCCCTCGGAGAGTCCGAGCAGCGCGCTGCCGATGGGCGCGAGGACGGAGATGCAGCCCTCCTCGGCCCGAGCCTCCCGCGGGTAGCAGAGCTTGAGCTGGCGGCGCGTGCCCGTTTCCTCCTCCTCGAAGACCGCGGTGCTGTTCATCGCCACGACGCCGGGTGGCACCTGCTCCACTACCTCCGCGCGGGCGAGCTCCTGGTCGAGACGCTCGATGAGGAGCGCGTCTCGCCCATACCCATGCTGCTCGATGAGGCGCTGGAGGCTGTCGAAGTCCGAACGGCTGATGAGGATTCGCGGGTTCCGGGTCATGGTTCGTCCTCTCTTCTGATTCTGGAGAAGCGGTTGAAGGATCAGGGATGGCTCAGCCGGCCACGGCGCCAGTCCACGAGGGTGGGTCACTTGCCGGAAACGAGTCCTCGGACGAGAGCTCCACGGCACGCAGACGCCTCCACCGGCGCCGCTCCGCGCGTGCGAGCTCCAGGGCCGTGACGACGCCCGACACCTTCCCGTCCTCGCCGGCGACAACGGCGCGGCGGACACCGGCGCGCACCATGCGCGGGGCGAGCTGCTCGGGGTGCTCGTCCTCACGTGCGAGGACGAAACGGCTGCTGGCCAGGTCACCCACCCCATGAATGGGATACCCCTGGGCCGCGGCCTCCGCGCCCAAAATGAGACGGCGCATCGTCACCAGTCCGTGGACTCGCTCCGCGTCCGCGATGACGAGGAGATCCCGGCCCGAGCGAAACATTCGCGCTGAGGCCTCGCGCAGCGTGACCCTGGGGGCGAGCACGGGAACGTCGTTGAGCATGAGCTCGTGAACGAACATGGACATGGAAAGCTCCTGTGGGAAAGGTGTGGACGCGTGGCGCGGACAGGCCTCGGCCAGGCGCGGCGGGCCGCGTACGCGGGACGTGGGTCATCAGGCTCGTTTCGGCCGTCAGCGGTTCCCGGCTAGCGAGAAACGACGGCCGGAGCCCCAAGCCAGGCGGCTGCCCTGTGCATCACGGAGCGAGGCGCACGCAAACCCCGCCCGTCCGAGCGAATGCGGAACGAAGTGAGGGTTGGACACGTGCGCACGTCGAAGCTCCTGTGAGGTGGATGGAGCCGGTGGCTCCCAGGGGGGCCTCGCCGGCCCTCCCCTTACAACGCCTGAAAGCAGCGGGATGTTCCCAGTCTCACCCCACCCCGCCAGACAGGCCGTGCGCCTCCATCGGCCAGACCCAGGGGACGAGGACGAGAAGCGCGCCGAGCATCAGCGCGGTGAGGGGCCCGCCGAGCCGGAAGAAGTCGCTGAACCGATAGCGCCCGGGGCCGTACACCAGCATGCAACTCGGCTCGAGCGGGGTGATGAACGAGCACGAGGCAGCGAGTGCGATCCCCATGGCGAACGTGCGGGGGTTCACGCCCAGTCCCGCGGCGGCGCTCAGCCCCAGCGGCAACGTCACGAGCGCGGCGGCCTGGTTGCTCATCGGAATGGAGAGGATGACGGTCAGCAGCATGAGACAGAGCAGCACCAGCCGCGGGCCCCCGATGTCAGCGACGTTCGCCGCGAGGCCTCCGAGGAATCCTCCCGCCCCGCTCTTCTCCACGGCGAGGCCAAGCGCCATCATCGAGCCAATCAACAGCACCACCCGCCAGTCGATTCGGAATGTATGCTTCGGATCCAGACAGCCGGTGAGGACCATGAGGAGGACTCCCGCCACACCCGCGACGGACAGCGGGACGAGCCCTACCGAGCCGAGCACGAGTGCGGTGACGAAGATGGTGAGGGAGAGGAACGCCTTGGAGTGGCGTGGAGCCTCCAGTTCCTCGATGTCGGGCAACAGCAGGAGCGAAGGCTCGCGCGCGAGCTCCCGCAGGCACTCACGCGGCCCGACCAGCAGCAACCCGTCTCCCGGATACAGCTTCACGTCACGAGGGAACCGGGGGGTGGGTGGCTCCGAGTGCACCTGGATGGACGGGTGCCGATGCAGCGCGAGCAGGCACACGCCATGACGCTCCGCGAACCGGGCCTCCCTCACGGTGGTTCCGACGAGCTCGCTGTCAGGAGGAACGAGCGCCTCCGCGAGCACGGGCTCCCGCCCGCGCCGCGCCTCCTGAACCTCGAGCTCGTGGCGCAGCACCAGCCCACGCAAGTGCCGGATGCGCAGGATGTCCTGGCGCCGGCCAACGAGCAGCAGACGGTCCTCGCGCTCGAGGACGAGCCCGGGCTCGGGGTCCAACCGCTGGGCCTCCCGGATGACGGCCACGACCTCCAACCCAAGCCAACGCTCGAGCCAGGAGAGCTGCTTGCCGGGGAGACGCGAGCGTCGAGGCACGTACGCCTCGGTGATGAAGGCCCGTGCCTGCCCCTCCTCCTCGCGGACGCTCGTCCGGGTGGGGAGGACCACCGGCGCCAGCAGGAAGATGATGGCGACACCGAGGAGCGCCACGGGCAGACCGGCCGGAGTGAGCTCAACGAGGCCGATGGGGCCCAGCCCGAGTTCGTCGAGACGCGCGGAGATCACCAGATTCGTCGAGGTCCCATACAGGAAGCTCATTCCGCCCAGCATGGAGGCGAAGGCGAGCGGCATGAGCACCTTGCTCCTGCGCAAGCCAGCCGCCTTCGCGCCTCGGAGTGCCGCTGGGAGGAGCGCCGCCGTGGTGACCGTGTTGGGGACGAAGGCCGAGAACGCCGCCACCAGCAGCATCAGCCCCAGCATGAATCCCCGTGAGCCGAGCCGGCCGAGGTGGGCCAGCCAGTTGCCGGCCCGATGCATCACCCCGGTCGCCGACAAACCCTGCGTCATCGCCAGGAGCGCGAAGATGAAGATGACCGTCTCGTTGGAGAACCCGGCGAAGGCCTCCGACGGCGTCAGCACCCCCGTCAGCGCGAGCAGGCAGACGACGGCGAGGGCCGTCACCTCGAGGGGAATCGCCTCGATGGAGAAGAGGACGATGGCGATGAACACGACGGCCAGTACGAGTGCAATCCCAGTCATCTTGAATTGCTCCTGAGGGGACCCCACTGGCCGCGGGCCCACCTCACCTCGAGCTGGGGGCGCGTAGACTCCGGACCTATGAGGGGAGTTGGGAACGTGAGTGACGAGTGCTCTTCCTCGTTCAACGACCGCCCGCGCCTCTAGGCGAGAGGAACGGCGGTGCGGACGAGGAGCCAGGCCGCGGCCCCGTGGAGCACGCACGAGCGCCGGCACGGCCCAGCCCAAGGCATCTCGCTCTTGTTGTGGGCTGGGGGCGGCAACATGCGCATCTCGGCTTTCCTGGGTCCAAGACGATGCTCAGTCCACATCGTCTCCTCCTGGCCAACCGCCGCTGCGCCAGGTTTCTTCCTCCTCTCGGGGGCAATCCAGGGGGAGCGAACGTCGAGGCCTGGACGCATCCTTGCCCATGGGGGCATTGGCCATCTCCCACACACACACCATCTTCCCTGGACCACGGGGCACAGGGAGAGTGGGCATGGTGGGTGGAATCAGGGAAAAATCTTTCTCATGGTGGCTCGCGGGCTTCCTCTGCGTGTTCGCGGCGGCACCCGCCCGCGCCTTCGATGACGCCACGGCGGACCGTGTCCTGCTGCACGCCCAACAGAAGCTGCGAGCCACGGCCACGAACCCGGCGATTCCGACGAGCCAATATCCCAAGGCCACCACCGAGGGTCCGTGGAGGCTCGTCCCCAACACCGCCAACATCGACTGGGTCCAGGGCTTCTTCCCGGGCCAGCTCTGGCTCATGTACGAGCCGGGGAGGGATTCCTTCTGGCGCTCCCGGGCGGATGCGTGGACGCGCAGCCTGGAAATCCAGAAGAGCAACCCCGACATCCGTCAAATCACCCATGACCTGGGCTTCAAGTTCATGACCAGCTTCGGCCAGGGGTACCGGCTGACGGGAGATGACTACTACCGGCAGGTGATGTTGACGGCCGCGGCGTCCATGGCCCGGCGCTACAACCCGGCGGTGGGCGTCATCGACTGCTGCGATTGGAATGACAGCGTCTGGCAGGTCCCCATGGTCACGGACACGATGGTGGACCTGGAGCTGCTCTTCTGGGGCGCCCGGAATGGAGGCAATGCCGCCTGGAACGACATGGCGCTGAGCCATGCCCTGAAGACCCTGAATGACATGGTCCGTCCCGACGGCGGCACCTTCCACGTGGTGGACTACAACACCTCGGGCGGCATCCGCTCGCGAAGCACGTTCCAGGGCTACTCCGACAGCTCCACCTGGTCCCGGGGGCAGGCCTGGGCCATCTATGGCTTCACCATGGCGTACCGGTACACGCGGGACGCGCGCATGCTGCAGGGCGCCCAGCGGACCACCGACTACTACCTGGCCCGGCTACCCGCGGACTCCGTGCCCAACTGGGACTTCAACGCACCGGCGGACCAGCAGCAGAAGGACTCCTCGGCCGCCGCCATCGTCGCCTCGGCGCTCCTGGAGCTGAGCCAGTACGTCAGCGACCCGGCCGCGGCCCAGCGCTACCGCAACGCGGCCCTGGCCATGCTCGACAGCCTCAGTTCCCCGGCCTACCTCACGCCCACCACCAGCGACAGCCCGGGCATCCTCCTGCACGGCACCGCCTTCTACAAGACGGCCATCAAGCCGGCGGGCGAGGACATCGACGTGAGCCTCATCTACGGGGACTACTACTTCGTCGAGGCGGTGAGCCGCTTCAAGCTGTGGAACGCGGGCGGCTGGCTCTCGAAACTGAGCTTCCCCGCCAGCCTGCGCACCCTGGGGCCCGGCAACACCGGCGTGCGCGTGGTCGAGTTCGACGTGACCCCGCTCAGCAAGTTCATCGACGCCGTCATCGGCTACGCGGACACGTCCACCAACGTCACCAGCTACAGCAGCCTGGCCATGAGCATCCGCATGAACCCGAGCGGCTTCTTCGACGTGCGCCGGGGCGCGGAGTACACCGCGATCGCCAACGTGCCCTACGAGGCCCACAGCACCTACCACGTGCGCATGCGCGTGGACCTGGGCGCGAGGAACTACAGCGTCTGGGTGACACCTCCCGGAGGCAGCGAGGTGCTCATAGCCGACCGCTTCGCCTTCCGCTCCGACGCACCTCCCACGGATGACATCGGCAAGGTGGCGCTCAAGAGTGGCCACTTCGATGACGAGTTCCGGGTGCGCAACCACGGTGTGAGGGCCGAGGGCACGGTGACGGAATGGCTCTCGACGCTCAGCTGGCCCGGGAGCGTACATGACCTGGGGACGGGCAACACCGGCGTCCGGGTGACCGAGTTCGACGTGACGCCGCTCGCCCGGCCCATCGACGGTGTCATCGGCTACGCGGACACGTCCACCACCGTCACCGGCTACGCCAGTCTGGCCATGAGCATCCGCCTGAACCCGAGCGGCTTCTTCGATGTGCGCCGGGGCGAGGAGTACGCCGCGCTCGCCAACGTGCCCTACCAGGCCAATGCCACCTACCACGTGCGCATGCGGACGGACCTGGGGGCCAAGACGTACAGCGTCTGGGTGACACCGCCCGGAGGCAGCGAGGTGCTCGTGGCCGACCGCTTCGCATTCCGCGCAGGCGCGCCTCCCACCGATGACCTCGGCAAGGTGGCGCTCAAGAGTGGCGTGAACGAGACCGAGTTCCGGGTGCGGGGACACACCGTCCGGACCGGGACCGCCCCCGCGACGCCCGACACACCGGAGCCCCAGGAGCCGGAGTCGCCGGACCAGATTCCTCCCGTCGACGAGCCCAGAACCGACGATGACATCCTGGGCTGCACCACCGCGTCTGGCGCTCCGTTCGTGGCCGCCGCCCTGCTGCTCGGATTGCTGGGGGCGAGCCGCCGGCGCCGATCATCGTCCGCGCGATAACGCAGAGGCAAGCTGGCTTTCCAAGAAAAACTGGAAATCATGGAGAGGGGAGGTGTACGAGTCGGAGTACACCCCCGTCTGATGTCCCCCAGGAGAGCCATGCTTCCCCGCATCCCCCCAAGACTCGTTCCATTCATCGCCCTCGCGCTGACCGCTGGTTGTGGAGGCGTGGAGGACGCCAGCCTCTCGCCCGAGGCTGACGGCGCATCATCGACCCTCACCCAGGCGCTCGTCTGTGATGGCGTCACCTGCGGCGGACATGGCGTCTGTAGGGACAACGCCGGGAGCGCGGTCTGCGTTTGCGACGAGGGCTTCACGGGTTCCTCGTGCGCCACGCGCGGTTCCAACTTCTACGCGCGCACGCTGCTCGTCCCGGGGCTCGCGGACCCGGACGTCCACAAGGAGAACGATGACCTGTTCTTCCTCACGGGCACCGGCGACGCGCGGACCGTGCCCATCTACGAAACCAATGACCTGTCGAGCTTCCGCTTCAAGCGCGGCTACGACCCCTCGGTGGCGGACCCGGCCTACGACTACTGCATGATCTGGGCGCCGGACCTCGGCAAGGCCAACGGCGTCTACAACCTCTATTTCTCGGCCCAGCGGGTGCCCAACGGCATGGCCTGCCCGGCGTCCGGCCAGGACGTGACGACCTTCGTGGCCTCGGCGTCCGACCTGAACCTCAACTTCGGCGCCCCCCGGCCCATCAACCCGAACACCACCCTTCCGCGCACCACCATCGGCTCGGCGTGCACGGCGCAGGGCTGCAACCGGAACATCCGCATCGACGCGGCCACGTTCAATGACACGTCGGGCAGCTGGCTCTTCTATGTGTGGTTCCAGAACGGCAACAACATCTCCTCGTTCAACCTCGCGGCCCCGGCCACGGTCTACAACCACACCGGCCCGGCGATCTCCGCGACCCCCGCGCACGAGGAGGGCATCAACGAGGCTCCCGAGCTCCTCAAGCGCAACGGCCTCTACTACCTGTTCTTCAGCACCGGCTGGTACAACAGCCAGTACGCCATGAACTACATCATGGGGGACTCGCTGCCCGCGCTGAACCGGTCGCGCGCGGTGCGGCCGCTCTCCCAGGCGATGCGCAACGCCTCCGGAGCGCTCATCCAGAGCCATGGCCACAACGTGGTGGTGGACCGCCGCGGCGAGTACTTCAACATCTTCCACCAGGGTGTCTTCCAGCCCGCGGGCACCTTCACCTCGCGCAGCACCTACAAGCAGCGCATGGCCTTCAAGCCGGATGGCTCGCTGCACTCGCTCAACCAGGTCAACATCCGCTGGACGAGGCTGGCGGGGTACAGCTACTCGCTGGACGTGGTGCTGCGCGATGGGACCACGGTGGGCCCGTGCAGCGCCGTCGGCATCATCGGCACCGCCAACAAGACCGTCTTCAACGGAGTGTGCCCCAGCGCGAACAGCCGCATGGTGAACAAGGGCGACATCGCCGCCTTCCGCATCTTCTATTCGAACAACGGCGTGTGGGGGCCCTTCGTGGAGAAGGCCTATGACGGCGTCTCGGATGACGTCTTGCTGGAGCTGCCCGGTGGCACCACGCCCTTCGTGGACCTGACGTGGAGCGAGGAGGAGACGAACGCCCAGTACTCCATCGACGTGCAGCGGCGCGACACGGGCGCGTGGATCGGCCCCTGCATCGGCGTCACCTCCGTCAACCGGGCCCTCGCCTGGACCTACAGCGGCCGGTGTGACACCCCGGGCATCAACGTGGCCATCTCCAACATCAGCAACTTCCGCATCTGCACGGCGATGAACGGCGACTGGAGCCGCGCACGCTGCGGCGCCACGGCCTACGACGGCAAGAGCATGCACGTGCCCATCGTCATCCCCTGACGAGCCCCGAAGTCCTCGAGAAGGCGGACGGGAGCGGACCGCACCTCGCCCCCCCCTCCCGGGCGCGCTCTTCACGAACTTGTCCAACAGTTGGACAAGTTTTGAGAGACCGCGCCCGGAGTCTTCGGATGGCCCAGTTCACGCCCAGCACACGGACACCCCAGTGTGCACGGGGCGGCATTCCCAGGCGCCAGAAGTGCACGCTCGGACCGTGGGATGGCCTGCGCTGACACAACGATGACCTGCCATGCGTACGAAGAGGTCATGGCTTCCCAAGAGCGTGTCGGGTCCCTTTTGGAAGACGAAGTGAAGCCCAGGCTGCGCGGTGTGTCGCACGCGTTCGCGTTCGTGGCGGCGCTCGCCGGGTGCTTCTTCCTTGTCCTGGCTCCGGCGCAGGGCGTGCGGTACCTGGCCGGCCTGGTGTTCGGCGCCAGCCTCGTGCTGATGTTTGGCATCAGCGCGACGTACCACTGCCCCAACTGGAACCCCGCCACCTGCCGGCGCCTCCAGCGGTTCGACCATGCGGCCATCTATGGCCTCATCGCGGGGACCTTCACGCCCGTGGCCATGCTGGACGCGGAGGGAGGCTGGGGCCCGACGATGCTCTGGGTGATGTGGATCGCCGCCCTCACGGGGGCCGGGCTCGCGCTGCTGGGCAGGTCCGGGCCGCCCGGGCTCCGCTCCCTGCTCTATGTCGTGCTGGGCACGGTGTCATTCCCGGTGATGCTGCGGCTGCCAGCCGTCATTGGCGCGGCGCGTGCCGGGTGGCTCGTCTTCGGGGCTGTCATCTATGCCCTGGGCGCCGCAGTCTACGCGCGCAGATGGCCGAACCCCTCCCCCACCGTCTTCGGCTACCACGAGATCTTCCACCTCATGGTCATCACCGCGGCCTCCGTGCACTACGCCGTCATCCTCGACGTGTTGTGGGGCGGGTGACCCTCACCCCAACCCTCTCCCAGAGGGAGAGGGAGCATCCACGGCACCTCGCTAAAGGTTGCCGGTCATCTTCTCCGGGCGCACCCACTGGTCGAACTGCTCGGGGGTGAGCAGGCCCAGCTCCACCGCCACCTCCTTGAGCGTCTTGCCCTCCTTGTGCGCCTTCTTGGCGATCTTCGCCGCGTTGTCGTAGCCGATGTGCGGATTGAGCGCGGTGACGAGCATCAGCGAGCGCTCCAGGTTCTCCTTGAGGCGGGGCAGGTTCGGCTCGATGCCCACCGCGCAATGCAGCCGGAAGCTGCGCATGCCGTCCGCCAGCAGCCGGCAGCTCTGCAGGAAGTTGTGGGCGAGCAGCGGCTTGAAGACGTTCAGCTCGAAGTTGCCGGACGCGCCGCCCAGGGAGATGGCCACGTCGTTGCCCATCACCTGCGCGCACAGCATGGTGAGCGCTTCCGACTGGGTGGGGTTCACCTTGCCCGGCATGATGGAGCTGCCCGGCTCGTTCTCGGGGATGGTGATCTCCCCGATGCCCGAGCGAGGCCCCGATGCCAGCCAGCGCACGTCGTTGGCGATCTTGAAGAGCGCGGCGGCCAGGCCCTTGAGCGCGCCATGGGCGTGCACCAGCGCGTCATTGGCCGCGAGCGCCTCGAACTTGTTGGGCGCGGTGACGAAGGGGTGGCCCGTGAGGCGGGCGAGCTCCTGGGCCACGCGCTCGGCGAAGCCCCTGGGCGCGTTGAGGCCCGTGCCCACCGCGGTGCCGCCGAGCGCCAGTTCGGACAGGTGCGGCAGGGAGAGCTCGAGGTGCTTGCGCGCGTGCTCGAGCTGCGCCACGTAGCCGCTGAACTCCTGGCCCAACGTCAACGGCGTGGCGTCCTGCAGGTGCGTGCGGCCAATCTTCACGATGTCCCGGAACTTCTCCGACCGCTCGGCGAGCACGTCGCGCAGCGCCAGCAGCTCGGGCAGGACGTTGCGCACCACGGCCTCCGCCGCGGCCACGCTCATGGCGGTGGGGAAGACGTCGTTGGAGCTCTGCCCCTTGTTGACGTCGTCATTGGGGTGCACCTTGCGCGCCTCGCCGCGCTCGCCCCCGAGCAGCTCCGAGGCGCGGTTGGCCAGCACCTCGTTGACGTTCATGTTCGTCTGGGTGCCGCTGCCCGTCTGCCACACCAGCAGCGGGAACTCCTCGTCATGCTGGCCGTCGAGCACCTCGTTGGCGGCCTTCACGATGGCCTCGCCCTTGTCCCTGGGCAGGGTGCCGTTCTCCATGTTGACGATGGCCGCCGCCTTCTTCACCTGCACCAGGGCGCGGATGAGCGCGGGCGGCATGCGCTCGGTGGAGATGGCGAAGTTCTGCCGGCTGCGCTGCGTCTGCGCGCCCCACAGGCGATCGGCTGGGACCTCGATGGGACCGAACGTGTCCTTCTCGATGCGGACGTTCTGGTTGCTCATGTGGCTGCCTCCTCGGAGGAAGCCGGTGCGATAACACGAGCCCCCTCCCACCGCTCCGCATCCGTTTCCCGGTGCGACACGCCCCCGGGCCGCGTTCTGGAAGTGGACATTCCCGCGCCGTCCGTCCTCTCCACCGGCGCGGTGCTGGGCTTCGCGCCGCTGCTCTACCCCGGGGCGCCACGGCCCCGGCGGCGCGCTGAGTCGCCTTCAGTTACATCCCACCTGTCATGTTTCACTTGATTTAAACCTTTTACTGGTAAATCATGAAAGGGTTTCCATCTCAACCTCCTGGAGGAAGCCGCGATGCCACGTGAGTCCATTCGTTCACCCCTGGGGGCGCTACTGTCCGGGCTCCTGCTGACCGCCTGCGGAGGCGGACTCGAGGCCGGGGAGGCCATGAGCACGCAGGAAGCGGCCCTGGATTGCGCCGGAGCGAGCGCCTCCATCAACACCCAGGGTTACAGCTCGTACGGCGGCGTGTTCTCCGGCGGCGGCGCCTGGTCGGTGAACTATCCCTCCAACTCGGTGGTGCTGGAGTACTTCATCGACGGCGTCAAACGGGGCGGGCCCCAGGGCATCCTGGGTGACAGCAACCGCTCGGGCTCGTGGAACTTCAACGACGGCCCGGTGAGCTGCGGCTCGCACACCTTCATGGTGAAGGCCTACCCCGCCGTCTACGACAGCACCACCAACAACTTCGCCTGGTGCACGGCGACCGGCGTCTCGTCGACCAGCGGCACCTTCACCCAGGCCTGCCCCACCGCCTCGCTCACCTGCTCGCGCTCCGGCGCCTATGTCACCTGCACTGGAAGCGGGAGCGGCGGCAGTGGCTCCCCCACCCCGTTCTGGCAGGCGCGCATCCAGTACGCCGGGAGCAACACGATCGTGCCCCAGGGCTGGCTCCAGGGCACCTTCAGCAGGAGCTACTACTGCCCCCAGCCCACGTCCGGGCTCAAGAGCATGGGCCTGCCGTCCTCCGACGAGTCCGTCTCCGCGATGATCGTCTTCGAGGATGATCAGCTCATCGTCGACTTCAAGGTGCGTGACAGCTCCGGGATGGAGTCGCCCATCCGCAGCTCCTACCGGTACGCCTGCGGTTCCTGACGGAGGAGGAGCCGGTGCCCGCCCGGGAGGGCCCCGGCTTGCGGTGGGACGAGGCGCTGGACAGGATTCACGGTGTGGAGACTCCCGCAGGCACCATCCGCGCCCTGCTCCTCGCCCAGGAGCGGGGCACCCCCATGAAGCGCGTCCCCGAGGCCCAGGCCGTGGAGGGCCGGGGCTTCGTGGGCGACCGCCATGGGAAGAAGAAGCCCAACGGGAAGCGGCAACTCCTGCTGCTCGACGAGGCCTCCCATGTCGCGTTGCGGCTCGTGCCGGGCGAGTTGAAGGAGAACGTGGTCATCTCCGGACTGCCGCTGGAGGCCTTGCCGCCAGGGCAGCGCCTGGCACTTGGCGGCGAGGTGGTGGTGGAGCTGACCGAGCCCTGCGTGCCCTGCTCGAAGCTCGAGCGCATCCGCCCGGGCCTGCTCAAGGACTCCTGGGGGCAGCGGGGCCAGCTGGCCAGGGTGTTGCGCGGAGGCACGGTGCGCGAGGGAGACGGCGTGCGCCTGCTCGACGTCAACCCGGACGTGCCCCGCCCCATCCGCCCCAAGCTGCCCTGATCAACGCCTCCAGAGGCGGCCCAACTCCAGGGCCAACGCCTCGAAGGGCTCGGCCCGCACCGCCACCTCACCCACGTGAGTGCCCAGCATCGACCAACCGCCGCCCTCCCGCCGGAACACCTCCAGCGCTCGGGCCGAGGGATCCACGAGCCATAGGTGATTCACCCCCTCGCGAGCGTACGCGCCCATCTTCCAGTTCCTATCAAGCATGGCCGTGGAAGGAGAGAGCACCTCGCAGACCCAGTCCGGAGCGAGCTCGATTCCCACGTCATCGGGGAGAGCGGGCATGCGCTCGCGACGCCATCCGGCCAGGTCCGGAACCAAGACCTCGTCTCCCAGGTGCAATTCGGGCTCGATGAGGAGAACCCACCCTCCGGGCCCTTCCTCACCCGGATCCCGGTCGAATGGACCCAGGGCATTGCAAAGCCGGAAGGCCGCCCGGGCATGCCTGGGCCTCGGCCGGGGGCTCACGTACAGCTCCCCTCCGATGATTTCTCCCACGGCGTTGGGCGGGAGTTCCTCCAGGTCCGCGTAGGTCGCTTCACGCCGGGGCGGCTTGTCGGCCATGGAGGCAGCATGTGCCCCGGTGCCAGCCGCATCAAGCCGCGGTGGTGGCTGCTTGCCCTCCGGCAGATTCTCGGGAATCCGTCTGGCCATCTCACCGCTCCCAGAGCGCGCCCAACTCCAGGGCCAGCGCCTCGAACGGCTCCGCGTGCACCGTCACCACTCCGGCATGCGTGCCCAACAGTGACCAGCGGCCGCTCTCCAGACGGTAGACCTCCAGCGTCTGCAGCAGGGGGTCCACGAGCCAGAAGTGCCTCACGCCCTCGCGTGCGTACACGGCCATTTTTCGAGCTCTATCGAGCCTGGCCGTGGAAGGAGAGAGCACCTCGCAAGCCCAGTCCGGCGCCAGTGTGACGCCCACCGTGTGCGGCATCTCCGGCATCCGCTCCCGGCGCCAGCCCGCCAGGTCGGGCACCAGCACGTCCTCGCCCAGGTGCAGCTCCGGCTCGTGCAGGATGACCCAGCCCCCGGGGCCACCCCGCCCCCGGTCGAACGGTCCCAGCAGTTCCCCTCCGAGCCGCGAAGCCGCCCGCGTGTGCGGCGAAGCGGGCCGCGGGCTCGCGTACAGCTCGCCCCCGACAATCTCACCTACGACGTTGGGTGGGAGCTTCTCCAGCTCCGCGTACAGCGCATCCCGGCGCGACCGCTCGTCGCTCATATCCACAGGATGCAGTCCCACCTCGGCGGCCGCAAGCCGCTCTCCCCATTCCCCACCGGTCTCCGGATTCATGCGGCCAGGATGAACCTGACCTCTGACATCCTGTCGCCGGCCCTCACCCCCGCCCTCTCCCAGGGGGAGAGGGGGAGTACGCTTTTACAAAATTACCAGCGGTGGGCCTTCAGACCCGGCGCTCCACCCGCGGCTCCTCCACGGGCGCGCCCCCCGTCTTCCCCACCCACCCCATCACCCGCCGCACCGGCGCCTGCCCCATCACCGACGGCGGCGTGAGCGCCCACAGCAGCACGTAGAACCCCAGCGCCGCCCCGCCCGTCATCACCAGCGCCAGCACGAAGGCCACCCGCACCAGCGCCACGTCCAGGCTCAGCAGCCTCGCCAGCGCCAGGCACACCCCCGCCACCACCCGCCCGTGCCCCCCTCGGTGCATCGGCTCGCCCGACGTCTGCCGCTCCCGGCAGTGCGGGCACTTCGTGGCATCCCCCCGGATGTCCATCCTGCACGCCACGCACTGCTTCGTCTCTTCCATGATGGCTCCGCTCCTCTTGGAGGCCCCTGTGCCCTCTCCGGCCTCCTCCCTCCCTACGCACCGCCCCGCCCCCCATTGCATGGCACGGCGCCGCTCCGCCGTTTTTCAGGCCGGTGAATTTACAAATTTAATCCCAAGTGTGTTGACACCCTTACAAATCTGTCGACTTCTGGCCACGGGGACTTCACACTTCCTCGAAGCGGACACAGATTGGTGGCCGTCCACCGGTTTTACAACGCACCCCGTCAAGGAGCTTCGCATGGACGCGGCCGTTCCCTCTTCCCCCAATGCGCAACGTCCCGAAGGGCAAGGGACCGTGGGACAGGGCATCGCCCTCCAGGGGGCCTGGCATCCGGATTACGCCCCCATCCTCACGCGCGAGGCCCTGGAGTTCGTGGCGAAGCTGGCGCGTACCTTCGGGTCCCGGCGCGAGGCCCTCCTGGAGCGGCGCAAGGCGGTGCAGGCCGCCTATGACCAGGGCGAGCGGCCCCGCTTCCTCCCCGAGACGAAGGACATCCGGGAGTCGGAGTGGACCGTCGCTCCCCTGCCCCAGGACCTGATGGATCGGCGCGTGGAGATCACCGGCCCGGTGGACCGGAAGATGATCATCAACGCGCTCAACTCGGGGGCCAACGTCTTCATGGCGGACTTCGAGGACGCCAACAGCCCCACCTGGGACAACGTGGTGCGCGGGCAGCTCAACCTGCGCGACGCGGTGCGCGGCACCATCAGCTACACCGCCGACAACGGCAAGCACTACGCCCTCCACGAGAAGACGGCCGTGCTCCTGGCCCGCCCGCGTGGCTGGCACCTGCTGGAGCGCCACATGGTGGTGGACGGCAAGCCCGTGTCCGCCTCGCTCTTCGACTTCGGCCTCTACTTCTTCCACAACGCGCGCGCCCTGCTGGAGAAGGGCAGCGGCCCCTACTTCTACCTGCCCAAGATGGAGAGCCACCTGGAGGCCCGGCTGTGGAACGACGTGTTCCACCTGGCCCAGAGCGAGCTGGGCATCGCCCGCGGCTCCATCAAGGCCACCGTCCTCATCGAGACGCTGCCCGCCGCCTTCGAGATGGACGAAATCCTCTACGAGCTGCGCGAGCACTCGGCGGGCCTCAACTGCGGCCGCTGGGACTACATCTTCAGCTTCATCAAGAAGCTCCAGGCCGACCCGAAGTTCGTCCTGCCCGACCGCGGGCAGGTGACCATGGACAAGGCCTTCCTGCACAACTACTCGCTGCGCCTCATCCAGGTGTGCCACCGCCGCAACGTGCACGCCATGGGCGGCATGGCGGCCTTCATCCCCATCAAGGGAGACCCGGCCGCCAACGACGCGGTGATGGCCAAGGTGCGCGCGGACAAGGAGCGCGAGGTGCGCGACGGCCACGACGGCACCTGGGTGGCCCACCCCGGCCTCGTCCCGGTGGCCCGCGCCCTCTTCGACCAGCACATGCCCGGGCCCAACCAGCTCTCCAAGAAGCGCCCGGACGTGCGCATCTCCGAGGCGGACCTCATCGCCATGCCCGAGGGCTCGCGCACCGAGGAGGGCCTGCGCCACAACATCCGCGTGGGCGTGCAGTACCTGGCCGCGTGGCTCGGGGGCCTGGGCTGCGTGCCGCTCTACAACCTCATGGAGGACGCGGCCACCGCGGAGATCTCCCGCGCCCAGGTGTGGCAGTGGATCCACCACCGCGTGCCCCTCGCCGACGGCAAGCCCGTCACCCTGGAGCGCTTCCGCCAGGTGCTCGCCGAGGAGATGAAGCGCATCGAAGGAGAGGGCGCCACCGAGCGCTACGGCGCCGAGCGGATGAAGGAGGCGCGTGAGCTCTTCGAGAAGCTCTCCACCGCGCCCCGCTTCGAGGACTTCCTCACCCTGCCCGCCTACGAGGCGCTGATGACGCACGGCTAGCGGGCGTGCCCCAGCAGCAACCCACGGTCCTTCCACTTCCCAATCCTGGTTCATACCTATCGACTGAGGAGCTGACCATGTACGACGCCGTGACGACCACGAATGACGCCTCGCCCCACGCCAAGCTGCACACCCAGCGTTTCGAGGGCATCACCCGCAACTATTCGCAGGTAGACGTCGAGAAGCTGCGTGGCTCCATCCGCATCAGCTACACGCTGGCGGAGATGGGCTCCAAGCGGCTGTGGGAGCTGCTCCACACCAAGGACTATGTGCACGCACTCGGCGCCCTCACCGGCAACCAGGCCGTGCAGATGGTGCGCGCCGGCCTCGAGGCCATCTACCTGTCCGGCTGGCAGGTCGCCGCCGACGCCAACACCGCCGGGCAGATGTACCCGGACCAGAGCCTCTACCCGGTGGACAGCGTCCCCAACGTGGTGCGCCGCATCAACGCCTCCCTGCGCCGCGCGGATCAGATCGACTGCGCCGAGGGCAAGCGCGACCGCTACTGGTTCGCCCCCATCATGGCCGACGCGGAGGCCGGCTTCGGCGGGCCGCTCAACGCCTATGAGCTGATGAAGTCGATGATTGAAGCGGGCGCCGCGGGCGTGCACTTCGAGGACCAGCTCGCCAGCGAGAAGAAGTGCGGCCACATGGGCGGCAAGGTGCTCGTGCCCACCAACAACTTCATCCGTACCCTGACGGCCGCGCGCCTGGCCGCGGATGTGATGGGCGTGCCCACCATCCTCGTGGCCCGCACGGACGCCGACAGCGCCAAGCTGCTGATGAGCGACGCGGACGAGTACGACCACGCCTTCATCGACCGCAAGGCGGGCCGCTCGGCCGAGGGCTTCTACCGCCTCAAGGGCGGCCTGGAGTGCGCCATCGCCCGCGGCCTCGCCTACGCGCCCTACGCGGACCTCATCTGGTGCGAGACCAGCACCCCGGACCTCGACCAGGCCAAGAAGTTCGCCGAGGGCATCCGCAAGAAGTTCCCCAACAAGCTCCTGGCCTACAACTGCTCGCCCTCCTTCAACTGGAAGAAGAACCTGGACGACAAGACCATCGCGAAGTTCCAGCGTGAGCTCGGCGCCATGGGCTACAAGTTCCAGTTCGTCACGCTCGCCGGCTTCCACGCCCTCAACTACTCGATGTACGAGCTGGCCCGGAACTACCGCGACCGCGGCATGGCCGCCTACTCGGAGATGCAGCAGCAGGAGTTCGCCTCCGAGAAGGACGGCTACACCGCCACCCGCCACCAGCGTGAAGTGGGTACCGGCTACTTCGACAAGGTCGCCGAGGTCATCTCCGGCGGCTGCTCCAGCACCCTCGCGCTGAACGACTCCACCGAGGCCCACCAGTTCTGATTGGGGTCACGGGGCGGGGGCAACCCGGGTGACGGGCACCCTCACCCCGTCCCTCTCCCGAGGGGAGAGGGGAGATTGACCACGGTTCCCATCCGCGGGGCCGTGGTCTCTTCTTTCGTGGACCCCAGCTCCACCACCCTCGCCCCCTCCTCCTCGAAGCACTCGCGCATCCACGGGTGACAGGTGAAGGCGATGACCTGGTGGTGCTCCGAGAGGCGGGACAACAGCTTCAGCGTTCCTCGCGTCCGCTCCAGGTCGAAGTTCACCAGGATGTCGTCCACGATGAGCGGCAACGCGCCCCGCGTCTCCCCGAAGTCCTGGATGACCGCCAGCCGGAACGCCAGGTAGAGCTGCTCCCGCGTTCCTCTCGAGAGCTGCTCCGCGCTCCAGTCCCTCCGCGCATCACTCACCCGGAGCTCGCGTTTGCCTCCCGCCGGGAGGAAGACGCGCCGGTACCGGCCCGCCGTGAGCGCCGCGAAGTGCTCCGACGCCAGTTGGATGACCCTCGGCTGCTGCTCCTCCTCGAAGCGTCTCCTCGCCCGGGACAGCAGCGCCAGCGCCAGCCGATCCCTCGCGTACCGCGCCGCCAACTCCGCCGCCCGCGCCCTCAACCGCTCCTCCTGGATGCGCAGCGCCGCCACCTCCTCGTCCGTCTCCCAGCGCTCGAGCTGACTCCTCGTGGAGCCGTACTCGGTGTGCAGCACCTTGAGGTGCTCGGCACAGGCGGGCTCCTGCATCCGCAGTTGACTCAGCTTCTCCTTCAGCTCCTCCTCGCCTCCCGCCGCCAGGATGGCCTCCCGCACCGCGGGCTCCTCCAGGCCCGTGGCCGCCTCGATGCGCCAGGTCAGCTCGCGCACGCGCCGGGTGAGCGCCTCGAAGTGCTCCGCCTGCCGCGCACGCTCGCGGAACGTCTCCTCCGTGGTGCAGCCGCCCCGGGCCAGCAACGCCGCCAGGGTCTGTTCCTCGGCTTCCCGAAGCCGCGTGAGCCGCGCCCTGTCCCCGGCCCACTCGTCCACGCGCGCCCGTAGGGCCCTCGCCTCCGCGTCCCGGCTCTTCAACTCCTCCAGAGCGGAGGACACCCGGGCGGCCACGGCCTCCACGAGTCCGGGTGGAAGCCCCGCCGCCCGCGCCTCCTCCAACAGCCGCGAGACGACCGTGTCACAGGCGGCTTCGTCCGCCGCCAGGGCCCGCTCGTCCGCACCCAGGTCCGCCAGCCGCTGCCGCTGATCAGCCACGTCGCGCCACAGTGCCAGCGCCCGCTGCGGAGAGAGCTCCGGGGGAAAACCCCGCGCCTCCAGCAGCCCGGCCAGCTCCGCCCGGAGCGTCCGCACCCGCGCGTCCGCCCTCCGTCCCGCCAGCTCCGCCGCCTGCGCCTCGCGCACCACCCCGTCCCGCTCCGCCTCGCGCGCCTCACGCTCGCGCCCGAGGTGCTCCACCCGCTCGGCCTGCCGCAGTGCCTCCGCCAGTGCCGCCTCCGCCCCGGCCAGCCCGGCCGTGGAGGCATCCGCGGCCACGCCCGCCTCGCTCAGGGCCACCGACAGCTCCCGCTCCAGCCCCAGCAACCGTCCCGACAGGGTGTCCAGCGACGACTGCAGCCGCGTCAGTTCCTGCGCACGCTGCCGCTGGCGCGCGGTGTGGGCCTCCACGGTCTCCTGGTGGCTCCTCACCGAGCGCACGTAACCGAGCACCAGCGGAACGATGAGCAGCAGCGCGCCCAGCAGGGCCATGGCCCCTTCCTTCGCTCCGCCCTGGAGTGCCAGCACCCCCACCCACGCCACCGCCACACCCGCGCCCATCAGCACCAGCCAGGGCGCGGGTGCCGCTCCAGGCTCCGGCTCGGCCTGGGCTCGCAGGGACTGGAGCCGCTGTTGCAGCTCCGCCCGCTGTGCCGCCACCTGCTCGCGCTCCACCCGCAGCAACCGGGAGCGGCTCAGCGCGGCCTGCCTCTGGCGCAGTTCCGCCGCGGACACGTCCGGGAGCTTCGTGCGCTCCGCCTGCAACCGCGCCAGGGAGGCCTCGATGCGCTCGCACTCCACACGGGCCCGCCCGAGCGCCACCTCCGCCTCGCGCCGCTCCGCCTCCGCCTTCGTCAGCCGATCCGCCAGGGACTCCAGCGAGCCTCGCGCCGCCGCCCCCAGCTCCAACGCCAGGAGGCCCGCCGCGTCCACCTCCAGCCCCAGTCCGCCCAGCGCCTGCTCCACCTCGCGACGCCTCGCCTCGAGCGCCGCACGGCGGCCCGGCAATGCCCGCAACAGCTCGGCCCTCGCGGCGAAGGCCCCCAACGCCAGGCGCAGCGCCTCCTCCCGTTCCCGCACCGCCGAGGCCTCCGACAGCCGGGCCAGCTCGCTGCCCGCCTTGGACAACAGCGACTCCACACGGTCCTGGTCGGCCCGGGCCTTCGTCCACCGCTGGAGCAGTTCTTCCAGCCGCGCCTCCCCACCCGGTGGGAAGGCCGACAGCTCCGGCAGCACCCCCAGCTCCGCCTTCAGCCTCGCCAGTTCTCCCAGGTCTCCGAGCGCCGCCTCCAGCCGGGACAGCCGCCCCAACTCCCGAGAGATCCGCTCCTGGCGGGCCTCCGCCTCCTCCTGCTCCCGCCCCAGGGACGCCAGCCGCTCGCGCTCCTTGAAGTACTCCTCCGGCCTGTCCTTCAGCCCGTCCAGCTTCCCCCGCACCTCCTCCAACTGCCGGAGCACCTGATTGAGCTCGGGATTCTTCCCGCTCACCTTGAAGAGCTCACCGGCACGCTTCTCCAGGTGCTTCTCCACCTCCGGCAGCCGGCGCGCTCCCCGCAGCCCGGCGGCGAAGAGCGCCCGGGAGACTCCGTCCTCCTCCACCAGTTGCTCGAAGCTGGAGAGCTCGTCCAGGCTGAAGGCGAACACCTCGCAGAACAGCTCCCGCGACACGTGCGCCAGCGCCTCGTCCAGCCGCGAGGCGAGCAACTCGTGCCCCTCCGGACTCAACACCGTCACCGCCGCCTTGCCCTTCCTGTCCGCCACACGGCGCACCCCCAGTGGGCCCGCCGCCGAGCGCATCCACAGCTCTCCCCCGAAGGGCCCCGCCTCCGGCTCGTACCGGGACTCCGAGCGGCCCCGCTTCTCGAAGCCGAACAACATGCCGCGGATGAACGCGAGCAGCGTGCTCTTGCCCGCCTCGTTCGGCCCGTACAGCAGGTTGAGCCCCGGCCCCAACTCCAGCTCGTACCCGGAGAAGTGGCCGAAGCCGTGCACCTTCAACACGTCGATGCGCAGGGCCCCGCTCACGCCACATCCTCCTCGTGCAACTGCTCCACCACCTGCCATCCCGCCTGCTCCACCAGCTCCGGCCGGGGGCTCTCCAGGGCGTCCACGCCCAACCGCCGCAAGCGCTGCCCGAGCGCCCGCAGCTCCGCGTCCTCCGCCCACAGCGCCGCCAGCGCCTCCGGCTCCGTTACCAGCGCCTCGGCCTCGGCCAGCAGCGTCCCCGAGAAACCTCCCGCCAGGCGCACCGTCTCGAGGTCCAGCTCGGGCCGGCTCGCGTCGCGCAGGGACTCCAGCAGCACCGGCGGGTGGCGCAGAGCGAGCTGCTCGCGCAACTCCGCTTCCAACTGGCCGAGTGCCTCCGGCCGGGACAGCTCGCGGTGCAGCGGCCCCCGGCCCGTGAGCGTGAGGCGCACCGCGTGGCCCTCCAGCTCGTCCGGGCAGCTCGCGTCCACCTGCTCCGTCACCGCCGCCACCAGCCCATCCAGCGAACCGAGCCCCGTGAGCCCCACCTCCAGCCGGTGCCAGCGCACCCGGTCCACCGGGACGAAGCGGCGCCGCGTCCTCCCCTCCTCCACCTCCACCAGCATGCAACCGCGCTCGCCCGGCTCGTTCACGTGCCGCCCCTGCGGGTTGCCCGGGTACACGGCCACCGCGCCTCCCGCGAGCACGTACTCGGCGCGCGTGTGCACGTGGCCCAGCGCCCAGTAGTCCAGGCCCCGCGCGGCCAGGTCCTCCACGGTGCACGGCGCGTAGTTGGCGTGCCCCTCCACTCCGCCCAGGTTCGCGTGCAGCAGGCCCACCGTGAAGTCCGGCGCCGTCCGGCGGAAGCGCGCCGACAGGTTCTCTCGCAGCTCCGCCTCGGGATAGGAGATGCCCTGCACCCGGCACAGCACCCGCCCCTCGCGGCGCACCTCCACCTCTTCCCAGTCCGCGCCGAACACCTTCACCGAGTCCGGCAGCCCGAGCGCGCCCGTGTCCCCGCTCAGCGGATCATGGTTGCCGTGCACGATGAAGGTCTGGATGCCGGCCATGTGCAGCCGGTCCAGCTCGCGCCGCAGCGCCAGCCGCGCACGCACCGAGCGGTCCTTCGCATCGAAGAGGTCCCCCGCGAGCACCAGGAAGGCCACGTGCTCACGCAGGCACACGTCCACGATGCGCGAGAAGGCCCGGAAGGTGGCCTGCTGGAAGGTCCCCGTCAGTCCCGAGTCCGCGGGCACGCCACGGAAGGGAGTATCCAGGTGTAGATCGGCGGCATGGACGAACTTGAAGCGCATCTCGGCCACGCACAGTAGCCGCCCTGGAAGCGCGCACCAGAAACCCGAGTTCCCGGCCCGGCGGAGATTCCCGGGGAGGGTTTTCAGGAGTTCGCCCGGTTGTCACGCGCACGGGACGGTCAGGCCACGGACCCGTACGGGCGGTAACTTGCGACGCAATGTCAGCCAGTGAAAGGCTTCGCCCGCTTCCCTCATCCGCCACTGGAGTATCGATGCCTTCCACCGCTTCCTGGTCGAGCCGGCTCGTCCTGGCTCTGCTCGCGCTCCAGTTCGCGAGCGCGTGTGATCCGACCCCCACCCCACCGCCGCCAACCCCGGATACGGCGCCTCCGTCGACCCGGGCCACGCCCAACGGAGGAACCTTCAAGGAGAACGTCTCCGTGACGCTGCTGTGCGAGGACGGCACGGGCAGCGGCTGCGATGCCACGTACTACACCACCGATGGCTCCACGCCCTCCGCGAGCTCGACGCGCTACTCGGCTCCGGTGGCGCTCAGCCAGAACACCACGCTGAAGTTCTTCTCCGTGGACAAGTCGGGCAACGCGGAGACCGTCCAGACCCAGTCCTTCGTGGTGGATACCTTGGCGCCCACCACCACGGCCATCACGGCGGAGGGGACGTACAACACGGCCCAGAGCGTCACGCTGACCTGCGACGACGACACGGGCACCGGCTGCGCGGCCACGTACTACACCACCGATGGCTCCGAGCCCACCACGGGCTCGCCGCAGTACACCGCGGCCATCTCCATCGCCACCAACACCACGCTGAAGTTCTTCTCCGTGGACGCGGTGGGCAACGCGGAAGCCGTGCGGACGGAGGTCTACATCATCGACACCGTGGCCCCCACCACCACCGCCACCCCGGCGGCGGGGACGTACGACGAGGCCCAGAGCGTCACCCTGGCCTGCGACGACGGCGCGGGCAGCGGCTGCGCGGCCACGCACTACACCACCGACGGCTCCGAGCCCACCACGAGCTCGCCCCGTTACACCGCGGCCATTTCCATCGCCGCCACCACCACGCTGAAGTTCTTCTCCGTGGACGCGGTGGGCAACGCGGAAGCCGTGCAGGCGGCGGCCTACGTCATCAACACGTCGATCCCCACGGTGTCCGCCACGCCCGCGGGCGGCCTCTACCGCACCGAGCAGAGCGTCACGCTGAACTGCAACCCGGGCGCCACGGGCGGCACCTGCGTCGCCATCTACTACACCACCGATGGAAGCACGCCCACCACGAGCTCGGCCACGTACTCCTCGCCCATCTCCGTGGCCGTCACCACCACCCTCAAGTTCTTCGCGGAGAACTCGGTGGGTAACACGAGCACCCTCCACACCGAGACCTACCGCATCGACGAGGCGGCTCCCACGACGACGGCCATCCCCTCGGGCCGCGCCTACAAGGAGGCCCAGTCCGTCACGCTGACGTGCGAGGACGGCTCGGGCAGCGGTTGCACCGCCACGTACTACACCCTGGATGGCAGCACGCCCACGCGCTCCTCCAGCACGTACTCCACCCCCCTCTCCATCTCCGCCAACACCACGCTGAAGTTCTTCTCCGTGGACGCGGCGGGCAACGAGGAGAGCGTGCGGACCGAGTCGTACGTCATCGACGCGGTGAAGCCCACGGCCGCCGCGGCCCCCGCTGGCGGCGTCTACAACAGCGCGCGCGACGTCACCCTCACCTGCACCGACGACGCCTCGGGCAGCGGGTGCGGCTCCATCCACTACACCACCGACGGCAGCACTCCGGACACGGGCTCGGCCACCTATACCGCGCCCATCTCCGTCTCCGCCGACACCACGCTCAAGTTCGTGGCGGTGGACAATGCCGGCAACGTGAGCACCGTGCGGACGGAGGTGTACACCTTCGACACGGACGCGCCCACCACCACGGTCACTCCGGCGGGCGGCACGTACCGCACCCGGCAGAACATCACCCTGGCCTGCGCCGACACCGGCTCCAGCGGGTGCGAGGCCACGTACTACACGCTCGACGGCAGCACTCCGACCACGGGCTCCACGCGCTACACCAGCGCCATCGCCCTCTCCGCCGACACCACGCTGAAGTTCTTCTCCGTGGACACGGCGGGCAACGAGGAGACGGTGCGGACCGAGGCGTACGTCATCGATCTCGACACGACGGCGCCCACCACCACCGCCAGCCCGCCGGGCAGCATCTACTTCACCGCCGACCAGAGCGTCTCCCTGTCCTGCACCGATGACAGCAGCGGCATCGGGTGCGAGGACACCTACTACACGCTCGACGGCAGCACGCCCACCCGGAGCTCGACGCGTTACACCGGCCCCATCACCCTGTCCGGCTACGTCGTGCTGAGGTTCTTCTCCGTGGACAAGGCCGACAACGCGGAGGCTCCGAATACCGAGGTCTACACCATCTCCACTCCGGCCAATACCTCGGCGCAGATCGCCACCGTCCGCGCCCGGGGGAACGGGACCATCAACGATCCCATCGACGGGGCGCTCGTCACCTATACGAAGCCGGTCACCGGGAGCACCAGCTCCGATCCCGCGGGCTTCTTCCTCCAGTCGGAGAAGAACGGTCCGGCGATCTTCGTCGCGGTCGATCCCACGACCGTCGGCAGCGGCCTCACGGTCGGCGACCGCCTGAGACTCCGCGCCACCGAGACGAAGACCCTGTCGAGCGGGGTGAGCTACATCTCCAAGTTCGGAAGCTGGCTGATCTACAGGACGAGGGAGCCGGTGGAGCCCCTCGTCAACGAGGTGAGCAACGTCGATCTCGTGACCAACCTGGACGATTACGAGAGCGAGCTCATCTCTGTCACTGGCACCGTGGCCGGCCCCTTCGCCTCGGCGGGCTCGGGCAACATCTCGGCGAACTTCGTGACCCTGGGCAACCCCGCCAACGATGGCAACGTCAAGCTGCGCCTGACCACCGCGGTGGCGGACGCGTACGAGCTGACGCCGGACTGCGTCGTCACCACGCAGGCGCCGCTGTGGCGGTTCAGCGCCCAGGCCCAACCCTCCGCCTGGGCCACCAGCGATCTCACCGTGCTGTCGTGCCCCGGCCCCCGGGTGACGAGTGCCACGGCGACCAGCCCCACGAGCGTGACGGTGAACTTCGACCGGACCCTCGATCCGGCCAGCGTGCTCGCCAACGGCAGCCAGTTCACCTTCGACAACGGACTGGTGGCCTCGGCCGCTACCGTGTCGGACCGCCAGGTGCAACTCACCACCGGTACGCAGGTGCCCGGTACGCTCTACACGGTGACGGCGGCCTCCAGCGTGAAGGACACCCGGGACAGCGGCGTCGAGCCGACGGGCAACAGCACCACCTTCAACGGGTTCATCACGCCCGCCGAGCTGATGCTCACCGAGATCGCCCCCGGCATTACCGGCGCCACCAGTAGCCTGAACGGTAAGGACCTGGTGGAGCTGCTCGTGGTGAAGGGAGGCTCCGTGGACAAGTTCACCCTGACGCAGGGCGCGAGCCTCGTCCTGGCCACCTTCCCGAATATCGTGGTGACCACGGGTGACGTCATCGTCGTCCACCTCAGGCCCACCACGGCGCCCGCCGACGCGTCCGCCTCCGAGACCACCAGCAAGAGCGAGTTCCCCGCGAGCTCCTACAGCGCCAACTACGACAACGCCTGGGACTTCATCGGGAACGGCAACGAGATTGGCTATTCCCAGCGCGTGATCCGCGTGCGCAACGCCACGGGTGCCACCCAGGATGGCGCGGCCTTCTACCGCACGGGCGGCACGCCTCCCTCTGACTTCCTCGGGCAGCTTCAGTCGCTCCAGGACGAGGGGCAGTGGCTGCCGGCCAACTGCGGTGGTGTGCCCTGCACCGGTGGCACGACCCCCACCGCGGGACAGGTCTCCGTCGACTGGAATGGGGCGTCGAGCGACAAGACCATCACGGTCCGCCGCGTCAGCGCGACGGACAACAACCTGGCCAGTGACTGGGCCGTGGGTGCCTCCTCGTTCGGGTCGCACACACCATAGTCCGTAACATCCACGTGGGAGGGGCCGGACAGTCCGGCTCCTCCCGCGTCCCCGAGGAAGACCCTCACCCCAACCCTCTCCCAGCGGGAGAGGGAGCGCAGCGCGGGTCACCTCAGCGCCTCGGCTGGCGCCTCGCGGCGATTCCGTTCGCCAGCGCCACCTGCTGCTTCCAGTGCCCATAGAGCCGGCCCTGGGACGCCAGCCGATCCAGTTCCTTCTGGGTCTCCTCGTCCACCGAGCCCGGTGGTGCATCCCGGTACGGCGTCCCCGGCAGCGGCATGAACGTGTGCCCGTGCACCTTCGCCCCCAGCTCCGACAACCGCCGCATCAGCTCCAGCGTCGCTCTCACGTCCTCCGGCGCCTCTCCCGGCAGCCCGAGGATGAAGTCCACGTTCGGCACGAAGCCCATCTCCACCGCCAGGCTCGCCGCCCTCACCACCGTCTCCACGTCGTGCCCCCGGCGGCTCGCCTGGAGAATCCGCTCGCTCCCCGACTGGCCTCCGATGATGAGGTTGTCGTTGTCCACGTAGCGCTTGAGCAGCGCCAGTGACTCCGGCGTCACGTGCTCCGGCCTCACCTCCGAGGGGAACGTCCCGTAGAACACCCGCCCCCCGGGGCTCATCGCCTCGCGCACCGCCGCCAGCATCCGCTCCACCGCCTCCAGGTTCATCGACTCGTCCGCCGTGCCGTAGGACATGGACGTCGGCGTGATGAAGCGCACGTCCCGCTTCCCCGCCTCCCTCAACACCCGCGTCCACCGCGCGATGTTCTCCACGCTCCGGTGCCGGAACCTCGCCTTGTTCAGGAACGGCGTCTGGCAGAACCGGCACGCGTAGATGCAGCCCCGCGTGATCTCGATGGCCCCGAACATCCGGTGCCTCGCCGCGAATGGCGGGTACGTGTCCAGCACCACGCCCTCCCCTCGCCCCTGCGACACCACCTTCCCGTCCACCAGCCTCGACATTCCCCGCGTCTGCCTCGGGTCCTCGCCCCGCACCAGCCGGCCGAGCAGCTCCAGCAGCACGGGCTCGCCCTCGCCCACCCCCACCAGGTCGAAGCCTCCCCGCAGCGTCTGCTCCGTCTCCGCCGTGGCGTGCACCCCACCCGCGATGCACAGCACCTCGCGGCCCTCCAGCCGCTCCCGCAGCCACGCCAGCTCCTCCACCGCCCCGGGGAAGCTCGCCGAGTAGAACGACCACGCCACCACCACCCGGTAGCCCGCGTCGTGGCACTCGCGCACCGCGGCCAGCAGCGTCTCCCTGTCTCTCGGGAAACGCAGGGCCACGTCCTGTCCCACCGCATCCGCCTCCACCGCCCCCGCCAGCACGGTGAGCGCGTACTTGCCCGGGTACTGGTAGCTCAGCACCAGCGCGACCTTGTTCTTCGACGCCATCTCCCCTGAAAACCAACACGGCCCCCCCTTGTCAAATGGGCCGTCCGCCCGTCCCTGGGACGTCCGGCCATGCCGGAGGCCGCGTCGCTACGTGCCGACGCTCTCCACGGCCAGCCGCAGCTCGCGGAACAGCCGTGCCAGGTCCACGGGCCGGTAGTGCGCATTCAACCCGCTCGGGTTGGGGAGCACCCAGACGCGCGTGCCACCCAACGTCCACGGCTGGGCCCCCAGCGAGGCCCGGGAGTGTCCGAAGGCCGTGCGCCAGGCGCCAATTCCCAACACCGCCACGCACCGGGGACGGTAACGCCGCACCTTCGCCTCCAGCTGCCTCCCGCCCGCGGCGAGCTCCTCCGCCGTCAGCACGTCCGCGGACACGGTGGCCCGGTCCACCACGTTGGTGATGCCATAACCGAGCGTGAGCAACGCCTCCTGCTCGGAGGGCGCCAGCAGCCGGTCCGTGAAGCCCGAGGCATGCAGCGCCGGCCAGAAGCGGTTGCCCGGCCGCGCGAAGTGGTGGCCCACCACGGCCGAGTACACGCTGGGGTTGATGCCACAGAAGAGGATCTTCAGCCCGGGCGCGATGAGGTCCGGCATGTGGCGCCCCACCGCGGCGAGCAGCTCGTCCTTCGTGGGCCTGCGAGGTGACTTCAGACGTTCCTCCCGTGAGGTGAACCTATACCGTCTCCCCCGCCCTGGCATCCCCTTCGAATGGTGCACCGGTGGACGGGAGCCCTCCCCCCAGGCCCCCTCCCCTGCCCGGCGGGCGGCTACAGTCTTTGAGCCATGCGCTCCCTCGATATGACGCACGGGCCCATCGCCTCCGTGTTGGTCGCCAACGAGCTCGCCTCGCCCCAGAGCGACAGTCTGGACGTCGTGGTCCGCCTGCGGGACGGCCGGCGCTTCGGCCTCACCCTCTTCACGCTCGAGCACCTGCGGCGCCAGCTCGGCACGGCGCTCTGCTTCGTCGCCCCCCGGATGCTCCTCGTGAAGGACTTCTCCGACGAGGCCATCCTCGACGCGGTGCGCGCGGCCCTGAGCCAGGACTTCGAGCGGCTCGGCGTGCTGCAGCCGCTCATCAACCAATAGTCACGAACCAGGCATCACGCGCCCTTCGCGAGCGCCGCGAGCTGCTCCCACACCGCGCGCACGTGGCGCTCCTCGGTGCGCGGGGCGCCGATGGCCATGCGCAGCACGTAGCGCGCCGGCGCGCCGTCCACCCCGGGCAGCACCGTGTGGGTGAGGAAGGCCTTGCCGCTCGCGTTCAACCGCTCCAGCAACTGGCGGTTGCGCGCATCCGTGGCCGCGGGCTCCTCGCCGGGCGCCGGCCGCAACCGGAAGCACACCAGGGCCAGCGAGCGCGGCGTGGCCAGCTCGAAGCGCTCGTCCGCCTGGACCCAGGAGGCGAACCGCTCCGCCTGCCGCACGTGCTCGCGGATGTAGGCCCGCAGCCCCCTGGCTCCATAGTGGCGCAGCACGAACCACAGCTTCAGCGCCCGGAAGCGGCGGCCGAGCGGCACCTGCCAGTCCCGGTAGTCGATGACCGCGCCGCTCGCGGTGGCCGCGTTGCGCAGGTACTCGGGCATGACGCTCAGCGCTTCCAGCAGGGCCTTGCGCTCGCGCGTGTAGAAGGCGTTGCAGTCGAAGTTGGTGAGCAGCCACTTGTGCGGGTTGAAGGCGAAGGAGTCCACGGCCGCCAGGCCCTCCAGCATTCCCCGGTGCTCGGGGCAGACGAGCGCCGAGCCCGCCCACGCCGCGTCCACGTGCAGCCAGCCGCCCGCCGCGGTGACTCCCGTGCGCTCCAGCACCTGGGCGATGGCGCGCACCGGATCCATGGCGCCCGAGGAGGTGGTGCCCAGCGACGCGCACACGAAGAAGGGCTGGCGGCCCGCGGCCAGGTCCTCGCGGATGGCCCGCTCCAGGTCCTCCGGGCGCAGGGCGTACGCACCGTCCGTGCCGAGCTGGCGCAGGTGCACGCCGTCCGACACGCCACGCGCCACGCCGCACAGCATGGCCGCCTTCAACACGGACGAGTGCGCCTGCGTGGAGGTATAGGCCACCAGCTCCACCTCCCGGCCGAGCTCGCGCCGCACCCGCTCGCGCGCGGCGACCATGGCCACCAGGGAGGCCTCGCTGGCGGTGCCCTGGATGACGCCGCCGCCCGTGCCCGAGTCCGAACGGAAGGAGGCCGGCAGCCCCGTCAGCTCGGCCAGCCAGTCGAGCACGCGCGTCTCCATCTCGGTGGCGGCGGGGCTGGTGGACCAGAGCATGCCCTGCACCCCCAGGCCCGCGGACAGCAGCTCGCCGAGCACCGCCGGCCCCGAGGCGTTGGCGGGGAAGTAGGCGAAGAAGGACGGCGACTGCCAGTGGGTGAGCCCGGGCAGCACCACGTCCTCCAGGTCCTTGAAGATGGCCTCCCAGCCCGCGTCTCCGCCGAGCCCCTCCTCGGGCGGGTGCGCGGGGAGCTTTGCCATGACATCGCCCGGAGCCACCACCGCGCGTACCGGGAAGGACTCCAGCCGGGACCAGTAGTCGGCGATCCAATCCACCATCCGATGGCCCAGTCTCCGGAACTCCTCGGGGCTCAGGTGGGGCACCGCCCCTTCACGCGCGTCGCTCATCTCGGCTCTCCTCTCGGGGGTGGCCTCTCATACGACGGCACACCGGGCACGGGTAGCACCGAGTGGCAACGCGCCCAACACCCCTCTCCCCTCGGGAGAGGGACGGGGTGAGGGTGCCCGAGCCCGTTCTCCTGACCCGCGGGTCCCAATGGCGTCCCCGAGTGGAAGACAGTGCGAGGGGACAACCTGATTACATCCGAAACCCTCACCCCGTCCCTCTCCCGGAGGGCGAGGGGATATGGCCGCGGATCAGCGCATGCTCCAGCGCATGCTCCCAGCGGCACACTTTCGCGGACCTGCTCAGCGGCGCCGGGTGCGATGCAACAGGCCCCCGAGTCCCAGCAACGCCATCACCCACAGGGGCCCGCTCGTGCTCGAGCAACCCACCTGCAGTGGTGCCCCCTCGAACGTCGGTGGGGTGGCCCCCGTATCCGGCAGCGGAGAGCTGGGCACGATGGGCGGCGTTTCCCCATCCGGCGGAGTGCCCGCGTCCGGCGCCGGCGTGCCCGCGTCCGGCGTGGGCTGGGACACTGGTGGCAGCACATCCTCCAGCCGCGTCCCCTGCGTGAAACCGTCGTGGTACACGACGCCCACCGGCTGCACGGTGTCGCTGCGGTACAGGCCCAGCTTCAGGTAGATTCCATCACCCGGGTACATCGTCGCGTATGCGTACCGCGACAGCACGCGCTGGCCGTTGTGCCACAGCTCGACGAAGCCCACGGAGGGATCCGACGACCACTTCACGTGGAAGATGAAGTCCTGCCACTGCCCGCGCACCAGCGCCGTCTTCCACGGCGTCACGCTGTTCGTGAGCGTCAGCCGGAGCTCCTCGCCGTACACGAAGAACTCCACCGGCGGCGAGCCGCAGCACCCATTGTGGTGCCACTGGGTGAAGACCTGCCACGTCTTCGCGCTCGGGTAGTCCCGCGGGAACAGCACCTGCCAGCGGTAGTAGTACTCTGAGCCCTCCTTCTCGTAACCCTGGTAGACGAGCTCGTTGCGGTTGCCGCTCGAGTTGATGGGGTCATCCCCCTGCCTCACCGTGGCCTGGAGCGCGTAGCGCCCCTGGAACACCGGCGACTGCACCACCTGGAGCCGATCCGCGCTCACCTGCTGGGCACGCGTGTACTGGGAACTGTTGCCCGTCTCGAAGTCCCCCCGCCACACGACGTCGGCCCACGCCGGCCCCGGCATCAGGATGGCGAGCAGTGAAACCAGCAGTGCTCTCAAGGCGCCCTCGCTAATGTTTGACACCCAACGGCAAGGGCCACGCTCCCACGTTCCTCCTTTATTTCAAGCGGCTGTTATTTCTTTTGCCTTGACAGCACTACAGGCAAGCAAAGGAGCGATTGTCCCTCGGGGACAGGCATTTCCAGAGATGGATGGGATTAGCTGAACCGGACAGCCAGGCAGGCGGGCAACGCATGCGACGCGCCGCGTCGAAGCGGTAGGGCAGACGAGCGGCTGACGGAGTACCCGGGTGGTGTAAGGTGCCCCCCTTCTGCGGTCTCCCCGTGCGAGGGGAGCTCCGGGTGCTCCCATGCTCGTCCTGCGCGATGTCCAGAAGACCGACCTGCCCGGCCTGAAGCGGCTCGCCGCGGTGCTCAACACCGTCAACCTGCCCAACAACGAGGAGACGCTCACCGCCATCATCGACAAGTCCGTGAAGAGCTTCGCGGGCAAGGTGAAGAATCCCTTCGAGCGCGAGTACCTCTTCGTCCTGGAGGACGTGCGCAACGAGCTCATCATCGGCACGTCGATGATCATCGCGCAGCACGGCACCTACGAGGCACCGCACACCTACTACGACGTCTCCGAGCGCGAGCACTACTCGGCCACCATCGGCCGGCACTTCCGGCACAAGGTGCTGTCCATCGGCTACAACTACGAGGGCCCCACGGAGATCGGCGGCCTGGTGGTGGACCCGCCCTACCGCGCCACCCCGGACAAGCCCGGCAAGCAGCTGTCCTACGTGCGCTTCCTCTTCATGGCCATGCACAAGCGGCTCTTCCGCCCCAAGGTGCTCGCCGAGCTGCTGCCGCCGCTGTTGCCAGACGGACGCAGCCTCTTGTGGGAGGCGTGCGGCAGGAAGTTCACCGGCCTCACCTACCACGAGGCGGATCGCCTCAGCCGGCAGAACAAGGAGTTCATCAAGGAACTCTTCCCCAACTCGGACATCTACGCGTCGCTCTTCCCCGAGCGCGTGCAGAAGGTGCTCGGCGAGGTGGGTCCCAATACCAAGGGCGTGCAGCGGATGCTGGAGCGCGTGGGCTTCCGCTACGTGGAGCGAATCGATCCCTTCGACGGCGGCCCGCACTTCGAGGCCAACCTGTCGGACATCACCCTGGTGCGCCGCTACCGCTCCCTGAAGCTGGCCGATCAGGACTTCGACATGGAGGGCGACGACGTGCTCGTGTCCTATGAGCGCGAGTCGGGGCGCAACCGCTTCCGCGCGGTGCGCACCACGGCGCGCCTGGACGACAAGAACGCCTACCTGCCGGCGAAGGCCAAGGAACTGCTGGAGGTCCCGGCGGGCGCGAAGCTGTCCGTGATTCCCTTCGACTGACCTCAGCGCGCCAGGGACTGACGCACCACGCGGCGCTCGCCACGCAGCAGCGCCAACCACCGCTCCCCGGCCTCCACCGAGGAGCCCCCTGGCTCGGTCACCGCGAGCGGCAGGTGCGTCTCCCAGGTGACGGAATCCAACGAGGTGGGATCCAGATCCAACGTGCCGCCTCCAGCGAGCCCCACGCGCACCCAGGCATGGGGCCGGCCCGGTCCTCCGTCCACGACGAGCAGCCCGTGCACCAGCGCCACCCGCTGTCCCCGCCGCGCCGCGAGGGCCGCGAAGCGCAGCGCATGGGCCAGACACCCGCCCGCCTCGCCCTCGCCCCGCTCGCTCCAGTCCGCCGCCCCCGGGCCCTTCTCCGGAAAGGCCGCGTGCACCGACTCCGCGAGCGCCCGCGCCTCTCCGGCCCGCCAGTCCGTCAGCCAGCCCGGCCGCACCACGAGAGGCCAGGCAGGGGAGAAGGCGAGCGGACCCGACGTCCCCTCCACGGGCACGCCCGCCGCGAAGAGCTCCGGTGGCGGCCTCAGCCGCACGCCCGGTGCCACCACGGTGAAGCGCGATTCCCCGACCTCCAAGGCCGCCATCCGCCCCCGCTCGTCGTAGCGCGCGGTGAAGGGCTGGCCGAACATCGTCCCTTCCACCGTGTCTCCCCGCACGGCGGTGACGCAGTGCGGCCCCTCGCGGCCGGACAGCTCCTCCCGCCCCGTCACGCAGCCGGGAGCACGGGGACCCCGCCACAGCCACAGCGCCTGCGGGATGCTCGCGCGCCCCACCACCGTCTCCCCCGGCCCCACCTCCAGGGAGACCTCCCTCACCCGCTCGCCCACGTGCGCTTCCCGGGTATGCAGGTGGCGCGAGGTATAGGTGAAGCGCCTCACCTCGGGGGCGAGGGAGAGGGTGACGGTGCCCACCGGCACACCCTTCCAGGCGAAGACGAAACGGGTGGTCTCCTGGGGAGGAGGCGGCGAAGCGCCCCCCGCTGGCAGGGCGAGCAGGAGAGCGGAAACGAGCGGAAGCACCCCCCCAGTCTGCGCCGATTTGAGGACCCCGGCGAGAATGCACGATACGTTGGGACTCCGTTCACCCATGGTCGCCAAAAAGTACCTCTTCACCTTCATGGTCGTCGGGGGGCTCACGCTCGCCGTCGGCCAGGGCACCCTCCTCGGGCTCTTCACCAGCCACCCCCTGGACGCGGGCGGCTGGGCCGTGCTGCTGCTGGGCACCCCGCCGCTGCTGCTCACGGCGAGCTACCTGTTCTGGTACAGGTGGGCCGGCGAGCGTGCCGCGCAGCGCAGTCAGCTGCTCACCCGGCTGGCCGAGGGTGACCTCACCAACAACGCCTACAGCGGCGTGGAGGATCAGCGCGAGGTCCGCCGGCTCCTCTTCTCGCTGCGCCGCGCGCTCAGCCAGGTGCAGCGGGTGACGAGCAACGTGCGCCGCACCTGCCAGGGCGTGTCCGAGGAGGTCCGGGTGCTGCTGGAGGCCGCGCGCCGTCAGGGTGGAGCGGTGGAGCGCTCGCAGGAGTCGGTGAACAGCATGGGCCAGAGCCTCCAGGCCGCGGGCAAGCGCGTGGCCCAGCTGGAGACCTTCGCCCAGGAGACGAACAGCTCGCTGGTGGAGATGACCGAGCGGCTCGGGCAGGTGGCCGAGGCGCTGCTCTCCCTGGACGAGTTCTCGCACCGCACCACGCAGCAGGTGCAGGCCATGAGCGAGCGGCTGCACCACATCGCCTCCTCGGGTGACGAGCTGGSGCGYTTCGCCAGCGAGGCSGAGGCCTTCGTCCAGGTGGTGCACACCGGCATCGACGCCGTGCGCCAYCGGGCCTCGGAGACCAACCAGCTGGCCCACGCCGTGACGGCCACCGCCGAGCGCGGCGAGGTGCTCGTCAACGACTGCGTCCAGGGCATGTACCGGGTGGAGGAGACGGTCCGCAAGGCCGCCGAGCTCGTGGACTCGCTGGGCGTCCGTTCCACGCAGATCGGCCGCATCGTGGACGTCATCCAGGAGATCGCGGACCAGACGAACCTGCTGGCGCTCAACGCCGCCATCATCGCCGCCCAGGCCGGTGAACAGGGCCGTCCCTTCGGCGTGGTGGCCGATGAAATCCGCAGCCTGGCCGAGCGCACCGCGCGCTCCACGCGGGAGATCGCCACCATGGTGGGCGGCATCCGCCGGGAGGTGAACACGACGGTGTCGCTGGTGAAGGAGGGCCGCGAGCAGGCCAGCACGGGCGTGCAGTTGGGAGACCGGGCGGCCGAGGCGTTGATGGAGATCCGCACCATCACCCAGCGCACCTTCTCCGCGGTGGAGGCGATGCAGGCCGAGACGAAGCGGCTGGAGGCGCAAGGCTCCACGGTGGTGGAGGCCAGCCACCGGGTGGCGCGGCGCGTGGACGACGTGACCCGGGCCGCCATGGAGCAGGCGGGGCACGGACGCGAGCTGGTGCACCAGACGCAGCAGATGGCCAAGCTGGCGCAGGAGGCCTCGCAGAAGGCGGAGGGCCAGGCGCGCACGGGCAGGGACCTTTCCGGCGCGGTGGTGCGGTTGAGCACGGCCATCGAGGAGATCCGCGCGGCGCACGGCGTGTTGATGCGCGGGGACGCGGCCATCGGCGAGGAAGTGGCGCGGGTGCGTGAGGACGCCCTGCAGGTCATCCGCATTGGCGACGGGCTGAGCCGCACGGTGGAGCAGCTGGCGCACGAGGCGGCCAGCCTGGATGGCGAGGTGTTCCGCTTCCGGCTTCCGGCCCCCCACGCGGGAGGCACGGTGCGCGCGGGCATCCACCAGACGGCCTTCGTCCGGGCGCTGGGCGGGTTGGATCCGCTCTTCGCCGTGGACAACCAGTTGCTGGAGATGAGCTGCTGCGTCTTCGCCAACCTGTTGCGGCTGGATGACGGCGTGCTCGTGCCGGACCTGGCCGAGCGCTGGGAAGCGGACCCCTCGGCGCGCCGCTACCGCTTCTACCTGCGCCAGGGCGTCACCTTCCATGACGGGATGCCGTTGACGGCGCGTGACGTGAAGCGCCACTTCGAGCGGCTGTTGGACCCGGCGGTGAAGTCGCCGGACCGTGGACTGCTGGAGGACGTGGAGGGTGCCCGGGCCTTCGCGTCGGGCATGGCGCGCGAGGTGACGGGCATCGAGGTGCTGGATGACCAGACGCTGGAGATCCGGCTGGAGGAGCCCAAGGCCTTCTTCCTGCAACTGATGGCGCTGCCGCGCACGGCGGTGGGCCGGGTGAGCGCGAGCGGGCGGGTGCTCGGTACGGGCCCCTACCGGCAGGTGGAGTTCGGGCAGGAGCGCATCGTGCTCGAGCGCAACCCCACCTACTGGCGCAAGGGGCAGCCGCTGTTGGACAGGCTCGAGTTCCATCTGGTGGACTCGCGCGAGCAGGCCGTATTGGCCCTGCAGGAGGACAAGGTGGACATCGTCTCGCACCTGTTCTCCATGCACGTGGGAGCGCTGGAGCTGGACGGGCAGCAGGTAGTCACCAGCACCACGCCGTCCACGTCGTTCCTCGGCTTCAACCTGCGCGAGGCGCCATACAACGACGTGCGGGTGCGCAAGGCGCTCCGGGCGGGAATGGACTTCCAGGGGCTGGTGGAGCGCTTCCACAAGGGAGCGCGCATCGCCCGCACGGTGGCGCCGCCGGAGCTGCTGGATGACGAGGGCCTGCTGCCCGAGCCACGGCTGGACATCCCCCTGGCCGAGCGGCTGCTGCGCGAGGCCGGTATCCGGGTGCTACCGCTGACGCTCTACTTCGCGAAGGGACGCGACACGTCAGCCGAGGACGCCGTGCTCTTCCGCCCGCTGATCGAGGCGGGGCTGCTGGAGCTCAAACACGTGGAGCTGCGCGCGGAGGAATTCGCGGAGCGGCGGCGCGAGGGACGGCTGCCCGCCTTCCGGGTGGGATGGATCGCCGACTATCCCGACCCGGACAACTTCCTCCACTTCCACCTCAATTCGAAGGCGCAGACCGTCTACTCGATGGGCTACCGCAACGCGGAGTTCGACGCGTTGACGGTGGAGGCACGCACCACCATCGACCCGGAGCGGCGCAAGCAGCTCTACCGGCTCGCGGAGAAGATCGCCTACGACGAGTGCCCCATCATCCCCATCTTCCATCACCGTGTGTACGCGGCGGCGAGCGGGAGCGTGCAGGGACTGCGGCTGCACCAGACCCCTCCGCAGGTGCGCTTCGAGGACCTGTGGCTGGAGAAGCAGGAGCAGCCGCTGGAGCGGAGGAGCTGAGACTCAGGGGCTCGCGCGCCGCGAACCGGAGACGCCGGACGCCTGGGGCCAACCGCGCGTCTCCGCCGTGATGAACGGCTCGAGGTCGAACGCCTCCAGCCGCCAGGAGCCCTCTCGCTCGAGGGCGACGTAGACGGAGTGCCCCGCGTAGAGGGCTCCCACCACACGGGGATTGCCGGGCAGCGGGCACATCATCAGCTGCTCGCCCTCCGCGAAGACCTGGAGGTGGGCCCGCGTCACGCCTCCGAGCCGCATGCTCGTCACGGTGCTCACCCCACCGCCCTGGACGAGCGCGGCCTCATGCAGCACCCCGGGAGCCTCGTCCGGGAAGAGGGGCACCTCCCAGCGGACCGCACCACCCCGCGCGTCGAACGCGCGCAGCAGCACTCCCTCCTCCTCCGGAACGCAGGCCGTGCCGTCGGTGCGCGAACAGGTCCGGGCGAAGGCGTAACCGGTGTCTTCCAGCAGCAGCACGGGCTCGTCGAGCGGCCGGACACCCGGGGCGCCAACGTCCCACCGCGCCGCGGAGGGCGTCCCCCCATCCACGCCCACGAAGGCCCGCGCCCCCGCGAAGAGCCAGTCCCCCGCCACGGCCAGCGAGGCCCCCGACTCCGGCACCTCCTCGAGCAACGGGATGGACCGGAAGCCCGTGCCTCCGTCTTCTGGCTCGGCGCGAACCAGGGGCCCTCCCGCGGCGAAGAGGAACACCTCTCCGCGCGAGTCCAGCGCCACCCGGGCCTCTTCCGCGAAACCATCCAGGGTGCCCTGACGCAACACACCGCCGTCCGGGGTGAGCACCACCAGCGCCGAACTTCCACCCGCCCACGACACGAGCGACACCACGTTCCCCTCGGGTCCGAGCGCGACGCGCCCCACCCCGGTGGAGGGTCCCCCTGCTTCCGGAGGCGCTTCGAGACTCGTGAGGGGAACGCGCCACTGGGGAGCACCCGTCACCGAAGAGGCATAGGACTCGAGCGCTCCCGGCTCGTGCAGCACGACGCCCGCGTCCGAGACGCCGAGCAGCGTGCGCGCCGAGCCCTCCGGATAGGGCGTCTCGAAGCGCAGGAAGCCCTCGCTCGTATAGGACACCAACCGGCAGCCGGCATCGCCGCCGCACACCGACGCGAAGAGGGACTCCCCTTGCGAGAGCAGCACCGGCCCACCGGGAGTGAACGAAGGCTCGCCGCCGAGCTCCTGGGCGAAGGCGGGCACGAGCTCCGTCACGTCCGGACGCACGCACTCGCCGGACTGGCAGTGGCCCTCCCCCTGACAGGGCGTTGCGGGCGAGCAGAGGAGCCCCTCGGGCGTGGGGACCTCGCGACAGGTGCCGGAGAAGCACAGCTGGGCGGTGACACAGTCCACCTTGCCGCAAACGGAGAGATCGCGGGCATCCACCTCGGTGCACCCCTGCTCGCGGTCACACAGGCCCACGCGGCAGGGATTGCCCGACGAGGGACAGACCACGGGCGAGGTGATGCATCCCTGCTCCGGTGAGCACGCATCCCGGGTGCAGGGGTTGCCATCGTCACACGTGCGCGGCGAGCCCACGCAGGCTCCGGCCTGACAACGGCCGTTCTCCTGACACCGGCTGCCGGGGATGCATGCCGCCCCGTCCGGAGAGTCCGACTCCACGCACACGCCCGGCTCCAGCTCGAAGCGTGACTGGCGGCACGGCGCAGAGGGCACGCACACCAACGGCCGCACGCCCTGGCCTCGCAGGGCGACCTCCACCGAGCGCCCTCCGGAGGACAGCACCAGCGTGGCCTCGGCTGGACCATTGCCCGCCGGGAAGAGCACCTCCAGCGCCACGGAGCTGGCACCCGGGACGGACACCTCGGTCTCGGCCAGGGAGAAGGGGCCACCGCGCACCGAGGCGGAGACGATGACGCTGGCGCGGCCGGTGCCCACCACCGTCACGGAGCGGCGCGCCGTGTCGCCCTCGAGTACCCGGCCGAAGTCGAGCACCCGCGCCTCCACGTCGAAGTCTCCGCGAGTACCGCCCACGGGCGGCTCGTCACACCGGCAACCGCCAGCGAGCACGACTGCCACTAGAAGCAACAACCCGGGATGGGAGCGGAGCATGACCGCCACTTGATCGCGGCTCCGCGCGTCCGCTCAACGCCTCCCGAGGGCGACGGATGGATGAACGACAGTTGAGGGTGTCAGTGCTCAGCCCCGTTGCGTGGCAACGAACTCCGCGGCGAGGTCGAGGAACTTCATGATCACCTTGCCGTGGTCGCCACCGCAGTCGTCGAGAAACTTCTTCACCCAACCTCCACCCTCGGGAAATTCGTGCTTCACGTCCACGAGCCAGTCCACGAACCGGCCCCACTCCTCATCGGTGAAGCCGTTGCGGTAACAGCAGTGCAGATAGCCCGCGATATAGGACCACATGTTCTCGGCGTTCTCGGCCCCGAAAAAAAACCAGAAGGGCCGCCCCCTCCGGGCCTCCTCCCGGATCCCCATCAACACATCCAACACGAAGACCGGACGGTCACGCTCCGAAGGTGTCGAGTTCCGCGCGCTCATAGGAGGCTCACCACTTCCCAGAGAGGAACACCATCGTGCGCCACCAACCGTTTGAGGTATTCACTCAGAACCATTCCCTCGGGCCCGGTGAAGGCATCATAGACCTTGTCCTTCATCATGACCGCGTAGTGCGTGCCCATGTCGGATATCTGAATGGTGCTCTTCGGGTCCCCTGCTCGCATCTCCCAAGCCAGATAGGGCACCTTTCCAGGGGGCTTGAATCGGACGTACTGCGGACTGCCGCCAAAGGCCTTGAAGCCGTTGGAGATATCCCGGGCAACCTGCTTGCAAGGCCCCATCGTCCTGTTCACCGCGTTGTAGGCGCTCTGCATGGCCTGTAGCGCGGCGGGAACGGTGTTCCGGTTCGTCTGGAGCTGCCAGAGGGAGATGGCGCCAGCGATATCTCCTCGCGCCAGGGCCGCCAGCATCTTGATGCGGACCGTGTCCGGCACCATGGCCAGCAACACCGTCGTGGGGAGCCCCGGCGGCGAGGCGTGGAGAACACCTGGAGCCAGGAGACAAACCACGACCAGGAGAAGCCTGCAGGCTTTCGCGAACATTCCACGAGACGCTACCGAGGCCGATGGCCGGTAACAATTTGCGCGGCCGGCAACAGGTCCCGCACCGTGCTCAGGTGGCCTGCGCCTTCCGCTTCGCCAGGGCGCGCACCAGCGCCGCCACCATGCCCACCGCCACCAGCCCGATGACGGCCCACTGGTAGCGCCACATCAACGCCTCCAGCCGCTCCAGGTTGCCGCCCACCGCCGCGCCCAGCGCCAGCACCAGTCCCGTGTGCGCCATGGCCGACAGCGCCCCGAGAATCAGCGCGTTGCTGCGCGGCATGTGCGCCGCCCCCGCCGCCACGAAAATCAATCCCCGCACGCCCGGGATGAAGCGGTTGGCCAGCAGCAACCACGGCCCCTTGTGCCGCATCTGCGACTGCACCGCCTCCAGCCGCGCATGGGAAATGCCGAAGAACACGTCCCCAGGCTTCCGCTCGAAGCGCCCCACCAGCCACCGCCCCACCTGGTAGTTGATGAGCGCCCCCACCACACTCCCCGCCACCACCACCAGGAACACCAGGGGCCAGGGGTGCTCACCCCGTACCGCGTACACCCCGCCCAACAGCGTGATGGTGTCCCCGGGGAACGGCGGCACCACGTACTCCACCGCCGCCGCCAGCCCGAGCACCAGCAGCCCCAGCAATCCGATGTGGGAAATGAGGTTGTCGAGGTACTCGACCATGCCCCGGCAACTTAACCAGCGGCCACCGGAGGCGGCAGCACCACGCCGCCATATTGTGAAGCTTCCAGCGTCCCGCACGCCGCCCCGATGTCCTTGCCTCCCGAGTAGCGCCGCGCAATCGGCGCTCCCAGGATTTGCAGGTGGTCCCGGAACGCCTTCAACTCCTCGGCCGAGGGCGGCAGGTACTTGCCCGTCGGATCCGTCACATCAATCAAATCCACCTTGATGGGGATGCCCTCGAACGCCGCCTTCAGCGCCTCGGCATCCTCGCGCCCCAGGTTGAAGCCGCTGATGGCCACGTAGGCGATCATCGCCCGCTCGCGCCGCACCGTGGAGTACTCGCGGATGGCGTCGATCAGCTCCGGCAACGGGTGCGTCTTCTCGATGGGCAGCACCTTCACCCGCTTCTCCGGGATGGCGCTCGTCACCGAGAAGGCCAGCCGGTACGGGTGCCCCTCGCGCACGTAGCGCCGGATGGCCTGCACATGGCCCGCCGTGGAGAAGGTGATGGAGGGCCCGGCAATCGCGAAGCCCGCCGGGTGGGAGAGGATCTGCGCCGCGCGCAGCGTCTCCGTGTAGTTGAGCAGCGGCTCCCCCATCCCCATGAACACCACGCCGCGCACCGGCCGGTCCGCCTCGGCGCGGACCTGCATCACCTGGTCCAGAATCTCCCAGGTCTGCAGGTTGCGCTTGAAGCCCAGCTTGCCCGTCATGCAGAAGTCACACGCCAGCGCGCAGCCCACCTGGCTGGAAATGCACACCACGTACTTGTGGTCGAAGATGGGGATGCGCACCGCCTCCACCCGGCCCCCCAGGGGCGAGGCGAAGAGGTACTTCACGAAGCCGTCGTCGGCCTTGCGCCGCTCCACCACCTCCAGCCGCGTCATCTCCATGTTTTCCCGGAGGAAGTCCGCGACGCGCCGCGGTACCTGGGGCGCCTGGCACACCTCCTCGAGCGAGGAGGCCCCATGGGCGAACACGGAGGCGAACACCTTGCGCACGGCCACGGGCGAGGGCTCCGTGGGGGCGAGGGCCTGCTGCAACTCCGGCAACGACAGCGACTTCAGGTTGAGCTTCACGAGGCGGACTTGATGCGCGCGCGCAGGTATTCGGTGAGTTTCGCGGAGACTTCCTTCGGCATCTGCTGGGCCATCGCACGCTTACACAGCCCCGGCGTGGCCTTGTAGGTCCGCAGGAAATCGACACAGGGCGCGCACCCGGACAGGTGCTCCTTCAGGTGTCGTGACTCCTCGGGCGTCATCTCGCCATCGAGGAAGTTCAACAGGAGGTTGATGGCGTCTTTACACGTGTACATCCGAACCTCGGCCGTGGCCTGCCTCGTCATTCACGAAGATGCCTGGCCTCCTGATGGGTTTCACCCGCCCGCACTGCCCTGATTGTAGAACTGGTCGATGGCTTCGCGAAGCGCGAGCCGGGCGCGATGCAACCGGCTCTTGATGGCGGGAATGGAATCCCCCGTCACCTCGGCGATCTGTTCGTAACTGAGGCCCTCGACGTCTTTCAAGAGAAAGACTTCCCGGTACCCCTCGGGCAGGCGGTCGGCCGCCCCCTGGATGGCCCGCCCCAGCTCGGCATCCAGAATCTTGCCCTCGGCGCTCCGGCTCCAGTCCTGGAGGGGGTACTCAGCCAGGCTCCCCCGCTCGGTGAACTCCGGGCCCTGGATCTCCTCCTCGGCCGCCTGCACCACCCGCCGGTGCCTCAGCCGCATCAGGGCGTTGTTGGCGGCAATGCGGTGCACCCACGAGCCGAAGGCCGCGTCCCCCCGGAAGTCCTTGAGGTGTTGATAGGCGGACAGAAAGGTGTCCTGGGTGATTTCGGCGGCATCCGCCTCGGAGCGCGTCATCCGCAGCGTCAGGCCGTACACCTTGTCCCGATGGGCCTCCACCAACGCCTCGAAGGCGCTGATGTCGCCGGCCTGGGCCCGCGCCACGAGCTGCCGATCCTCATCCCGGACGGCCTCGTCGGACATCTCGTCGGACATCTCGTCGGACATTAGGGGCGCACCCTCCCAGCCAAGCCGAGCCCCGTCAAGGCCGCTCTCCGCGACGGCGGACAGGTGGACGGCTCACGTGTTGACTGCCTCGGATCCACAGCCGGTACGGCTCCAGGGCCCACTCCCCGGCATAGTCCACCCCGATGCGCGGGCCCCGCTCCACCCGGGACTCCGGCACCGGCTCACCCCGGGTCAAATGGAGGGCCGCGTCCTGCAAATCCCAACGGTTGTGGGCCAGCGTCAGCCCCAGGGCCCGGCACAGCCGCCCCGGCCCGTCCGTCCGGACATCCTCGGGCAACCCCTCCACCGGCTCCACCGCCCGCACCAGCACCGCCGAGCCCACTCCCTCCTGGTCCGTCACCACGTTGAAGCAGTGGTACATGCCATAGATGAGGTAGACGTAGGCCCGCCCCGGTGGACCGAAGAGGACCTCGGTGCGGGGCGTGCGCCCCTTGGAGGCGTGGCAGGCCAGGTCGTGCTCCCCCACGTAGGCCTCCGTCTCCACGATGCGGCCCACCCGCCGCCTGCCCCCCTGCTCGAAGACCAGGTGGGTACCCAACAGCTCCCGGGCCACGGTGAGCGCGGGGCGCGCATAGAAGGAGACGGGGAGTCGCACGGAACGAGAACGGATGCCGCCGCTTCCGCCTGCCGTCAATGGCCGGGCCGGGAGAGCCCCCGGAATGTCTCCCCAGGCCGACAGGCGGCCACGGCGCCGCCAGACTGGGCAGAAGGACAGTTCACACCGGGGGGCACGTGATGCATTGTGCGCCCACCATGGCTTCCACCGGCCGGATTTCCGGTCTCCTGCTTCCGCTCTTCTCCCTCCGCTCGAAGAACGACTTCGGTATCGGCGACTTCGGCGGGTTCGACGGCCTCTTCCAGTGGATGGAGGCGGCGCGCCAGCGCCTGCTGATGCTGCTGCCGCTCCTGCCCACGTCTCCGGGCGACCCCAGCCCCTACTCCACGCGCTCGGCGTTCGGGCTCAACGCGCTCTTCATCAACCTGGAGATGCTGCCCGAGTTCCACGCCACCGGCGGCGAGGCGGCGCTCTCCGGCGAGGAGAAGCAGCTGCTGGCCGAGGCGCGCGCGGCCCCCCGCATCCGCTATGACCTGGTCTTCCGCCTCAAGGGCGCGGCGTTCCGGCGGGCCTTCGACCACTTCGACCGCACCGAGTGGCCCCACGCCCCGCGCGCGAAGGAGTTCGACACCTGGCGCAAGCAGCAGGGCGAGTGGCTGGAGAGCTACGCGCTCTACACCGCCATCTCCCAGGACCGGCACCAGAAGCCCTGGTGGGAGTGGCCGGAGCCGCTGAAGAACCGGCACCCCGAGGCGCTCGCGGCCGAGACGGCGCGGCTGGAGCACGAGGTGCGCTACCACGCCTGGCTGCAGTGGGTGGCCGAGGCGCAGTGGAACACGGTGCGCGAGCGGGCCAAGGCGCGCGGCGTGCTGCTGTGCGGGGACGAGCCCTTCATCATCGGCCAGGACAGCTCGGACGTGTGGGCGCACCCGGACATCCTGCGCCGCGACGCGCGCCTGGGCGTGCCGCCGGATGCCTTCTCCGCCACGGGCCAGGACTGGGGCCTGCCCTACTTCGACTTCGAGCGGATGGAGAAGGACGACTACGGCTGGCTCAAGTCGCGCGCCGTCAAGGCGGCCAGCTACTACGACCTGCGCCGGGTGGACCACGCGGTGGGCTACTTCCGCCAGTGGATCCGCGACGAGAAGACGCCCACCGGCCGCTTCATCCCCGACACCGAGGAGGCCTGGAAGCGCTCCGGCGAGAAGAACTTCCGCCTGCTGTCGAAGGACGCGGGCATCGTCGCCGAGGACCTGGGCGTGATTCCGCCCTTCGTGCGCGCCATCCTCAAGGACCTGGGCCTGCCGGGCTACCGGGTGATGCGCTGGGAGCGCGACGACGCCGTCTACCGCAACCCGCATGACTTCCCGCCCGTGTCGCTCGTCACCACCGGCACCCACGACACCGAGCCCGTGGCCGACTGGTGGGAGAACGCGGCCACCCAGGACGAGCGCCAGGCCATCGCGCGCGTCTACCCCGAGTTCCAGGGCCTCGGCGTCACGCGCGAGTTCACCCCGGAGCTCCACCGGGCCATGCTCGCCGCCGCGCTCAACTCGGGCAGTGACTTGTGCGTGCTGCCCTGGCAGGACGTGCTCGGCACGCACGACCGCATCAACCTGCCGGGCTCCATGAGCGACGCCAACTGGTCCTACCGCATGAGCCAGAACGTCGAGGACCTGCTCTCCAACGAGGACACGCGCAAGGCCGCCGAGCGGCTGGGCCTCCTCACCGCCTCGGCCCGCCGCTGAGGTGTCCGCACCGGCCCGGGTCCCTCTTCACGAGAGGGGCCCGGTGCCCGCGCCGCCAGCAACCGCGTGGCCCCAAGCCGCGCTACCTCGGCTCCATGCACTTCACCTGGCCGGGGAAGCCGTCGAAGATGGCGCACTCGTTGCCCTGCTTCGCGCACTGGAGCCGCTCGCACACGTCGAGCGTGAGGCACAGCGCGGGTGAACGGCCGTACTCGAAGAACACCTCGAGGCAGGCCTCGTCCTGGAATCGGCAGCCGAGGGTAGTGCAGTACTCGAGCTGCCTGCCCGGCACACCCAACGTCTGCCCTTCCTTGATCTGCACGATCTCATCATCGGTCACACCACACGAGGTGAGCACCACCAGCGCCGCCGCCAGGAATCCTCTGATTGGCCATGACATACGGCCCCACTCTGGAGCAGGCGGGCTCCGGATGCACGTCCCACGCGTCTCCTGGCGCGCTCCAGCGGACAGAGCCAGCTCCCCGGAGCGCGGGAAATGTCCGCTGGCGGAGACGCTCCACTCCTGGAGGGTGCATCCCATGCCGTCCGGACTATGTATTCCGGGTGGACGTCTCGGACTCTCATCTTCGCCAGATACTTCGCGGTACCAGTCTCCTGCTCCTCCTCGCGACCGGGTGCGGCACGACCTCGGGCGCCACCCGGCCGGACCAGCCCAAGGTGGTGGACCTGAAGATCGAGGGCGCCGGCGAGGTCAAGGCCTCCGCCATCAAGGAGAAGATCGTCACCAGTGAGACGCCCTGGTGGGAGCCGCTCAACCCCTTCGTGGGCCCCAACTACTTCGACGAGAACGCGTGGCTCGCGGACCTGCGGCGCATCAAGCGCTTCTACCAGTCGCAGGGCTACTACCAGATGCAGCTCGAGTCGGAGCAGCTCCAGGACACGGTGGTGCGCCAGGGGGAGGACGGCGTCGCGCTCCGGGTGAAGGTGCGGCAGGAGGGCGAGCCCACCCGGGTGGGCACCTTCGAGGTGAAGGGGATGAAGGAGCTGCCCCCGGAGCACGTCTCACGGGTGCTGGCGGAGCTGCCGCTGCGGCAGGCCCGGGAGGGCGAGGAGCGGCCCATCTTCCGCGAGGAGGGCTGGGAGGAGACGAAGGCGCTGATGCAGCAGCGCCTGCGCGAGCTGGGCTACGCCGAGGCGGAGGTGGGCGGCGAGGTGCAGGTGGACCTGGCCACGAGCGAAGCGAAGGTGCTGCTGGAGGTGAGACCGGGCCCGCGCTACCGCTTCGGCAACATCTTCGTGGCCACGGACGCCAATCCGCAGGTGAAGCCGCTGCGCATCATCGAGCAGGCCCAGGGCGCCATCCGCAAGGGCGAGTGGTACAGCGAGTCGGCGCTGTCCGAGGCCCAGGCGCGCATCTTCCGCATGGGCGTGTTCGGCGCGGTGAAGGTCAACCGCGGCGCGCCAGACCGGGAGGCCCGCACGGTGCCGGTGGTGGTGGACGTGCGCGAGGCGCCCTTCCATTCCATCCGCCTGGGTGGCGGCGTGGGCCTGGACGCGGCCCGGCAGGAGGTGCGCGCGGTGGGCGAGTGGACGGACCGCAACTTCCTCGGCGGCCTGCGCCGGCTCACCGTGGGGGGCCGGGTGGGTTATGCCTTCATCCCCGACATCCGAGCCGCGTTCGATCGGATCGACACGGATGGAGACCGCGTGCCGGACTCGCCCAACCTCAGCACCCCGCACGGCCTCGTCTTCCAGCTGTCCACCCAGTTCGAGCAGCCGCGCTTCGTCGCCCGCGACCTGCGGCTGCAGACGACGCTCAGCGCGGAGCGCGGACTGGAGCAGGCCTACAACTTCATCGGCGGGCGCCTGAGCGGCGGCGTCATCTGGGAGCCCCTCCCCAGGTTCTCCCTCTTCCCCAGCTACAACCTCGAGGTCTACCGGCTCCAGGGCCAGCGGGGCCTGGAGGATCAAACGACCGTCCCGCCCCTCGTGCTGGGCTGCCCCCCGAACAGTGGCTCGGACACTTGCAACATCTCGGTGAGCTACCTGGAGCAGATCGCCGAGTGGGACCGACGCGATGACATCATCGCGCCGAAGCGCGGCTTCTATACCGCGCTGTCGCTGCAGGAGGGCGGTGGACCCCTCCAGGGCGACTACACCTTCCTGCGGGTGCTGCCGGACGTGCGCGGCTACTACACGTTCGGAGACAGTGACCGCTTCACCCTGGCGGCGCGGCTGCGGCTGGGCACGCTGCTGACGGCCGTGGTCACCAATGAGGCGGGCGAGCGCATCCGGCAAGAGAGCGCCATCGTCAACCGCTTCTTCGCCGGCGGTGGCTCGTCCATGCGCGGCTTCAACAGCCGGCGGCTCGCCCCCATGAACAGAATCAGCCAGGAATCCAACGTGTCGCCCGTGGACCAGATCGTCCCCATTGGCGGCAACAGCCTCTTGGAGACCTCGGTGGAGCTGCGCATGAAGCTGATCGGCAATCTGTACCTCGCCGCCTTCCACGACACGGGCCTGGTGGGCGCCGGCCCGCTGAACTTCGGGCCCCATCAGTCCGACGTCCGCAAGGAGAGCAGCCGCGTCTTCGGAAGCCACCACTACCAGGCAGTGGGGCTCGGCGTGCGCTACGTGACCATTGTCGGGCCCATACGGCTGGACCTGGCCCGGAGGTTGAACATTGGCCGGCCCCTGCCCATCTTCGACCCCACCAGCGGAGCACCCGAGACCCTGGGGGGACTGGGGGATTGCTTCGGACTCGGTGGGGTGACAGCAGGCGCCGCGGCCACCAATTACTACGCGGGAAGCCCGGAAGGGCTCTGCACGTTCTTCCTGTCAATCGGAGAAGCGTTTTGAAGAAGCACCGGAGTCGATGGCTGCTGTGGGGCCTGCTCGGTCTCCTCGGGCTGGTGCTGGTGCTCGTGGCCGGCGCCCTCATCTATGCCACCGGACCCGCCGGTGAGGCCCGCATCCAGGCCCTCGCCGTCCAGCAGGCGAACGAGCAGCTCTCGGGCAGGGTGGAGCTGGGTGGGCTCGACCTGGGCGTGCGCTCCGCCGTCCTCACCGGGGTGAAGCTGTACGACCCCGAGGGCGAGCTGGTGGCGGAAGTGGACCGGGTGGAGGCACGGCTGGCGCTCCTCCCCCTGCTGAGCAAACACGTGGTGCTCAGCTCCGCGCTCGTGGAGCAGCCCCACCTCTACCTCCACCAGGACGAGCGCGGCCTCAACCTCTCGCGCGCCATCGAGCCCCGGAATCCCAAACCCGAGGATCCCAACGCGCCGCGCGGCACGTTGCGCTTCACCCTCGAGAACCTCCAGCTCGAGAATGGCTCCGTCGACTACGTCGCGGAGGCGCCCGAGGGCAACCGCGAGGTGCGCCTGGATGACCTGGATGCCTCGGGCACGGCCTCCTGGGCCTCGGCCACCGAGGCGCTCGACGCGAAGCTCGACGCCACCGCCAGCCTCGGCAAACCCCTGGCGGGCCCCGTGCGTCTGGCGCTGAAGGCCGGAGGCGAGGAAGGCAAGCTGAGCGCCGGCGTGGACATGAGCGCCCCGGGCCTCGCACTCCAGGCCACCGGCGGGCTGGAGGGCGAGAAGCAGGCCCGCGTCGAGGTGAAGCAGCTCAGCGTGGCCCCGGAGACGGCACGCGCCTTCCTGCCCTCCTACCCGCTGGCCGCGCCCGTCACCCTGTCGGGCACCGTGGCCCTGGCGGGTGACACGGTGCGGGTGGACCTGGATGCCCAGGCCGCCGACGGCACCGCCGAAGTGGAGGGAGCCCTGGATGTGGAGCAGCTGCGCACCGATGGGATGACGGCCCGCGTGCGCCAGCTCGACCTGGGGAAGCTGCTGGGCGGCGGACCGAGCACCGTGCTCGCCGCGGACCTGCGCGTCACCGGTGGCGGCAAGAGCCTGGAGACCCTGGATGGCACGGTGGACCTCACCCTGCCTCCCTCGCAGGTGGGAGGCCGGACGCTCGGCCCGGTGGAGCTGCACGCGAGCGCGAAGCAGGGCCGCTTCGAGCTCTCCCAACTCCAGGCCCAGGTCCCCGGCGCCAGCCTCAGCGCGCGCGGCGGCGGCACCCAGGAGGACATGCGGCTCGAGGGCCGGCTCGTGGCCTCGGACCTGGAGGCCTTCGCCAACACCGTGGGCCGGCTGGGTGACGGCAAGCCCCTGCCCCTCTCGGGCCGCGGCGCGCTGGACTTCACCGTGTCCGGCCCCGTCCGCCACCCCGCCGCCAGCGTCAAGGGCGGCTTCGAGTCCCTCGCCTGGGCGGAGACGTCCGTGCAAGGCCTCAGGCTCGACGCGCGCGTGCCGGACGTCACCCAGCCGCTCACCACGGATGCCAGGCTCGAGGCCACGAAGCTGAGCGCCGGCGGCCGCACCTTCGAGGACCTGACCGCCTCGCTCGTCACCCGCGACCGCGCCCTCCAGGCCACCGTGACCACCGGCGGCGCCACGAACCTCCTCGTGTCCCTGAAGGGCACCGTGGACAAGGACAACCAGGGCCTCGGGCTCGACACGCTCACCCTGCGCTACCCCGAGGCCGGATGGACACTCCAGCGCCCCACCCACCTGGGCTGGGGCAACGGCCGCGTGGAGGTGGCCACGGAGAAGGAGCCCCTCCTCCTCACCTCCGGGCCTCAAGCCCTCTCGCTGTCGCTGCGCATGGAGGGCGAGCGCATCAACGCCCGCACCGAGCTGCGCGACTTCGACCTCGGACGGCTGCCCAAGGCCTTCCTGCCCGCGACGCTCGACGTGGACGGCCAGCTCTCCGGCCAGGTGGCGGTGAGTGGCCGCATGGCCCGTCCGGACGCCACGGTGGACCTCACCCTGCGCGGGGGCCGCTACCAGCAGTACGCGGACCTGGGCTTCGACCTGAACGGCCGCTACGTGCGCGACCGCGCCACCGGCACCTTCGCCGCCAACGCCCCCGCGGGCCGCATCTCGGCGAAATACGACGTGCCCGTGCAGGCGCTGATACAGCACCGCCGCGAGCCCGTGGACCTGGAGCTGACCCTGGACCATGTGGACATCGGCCCCGCGCTGCGCATGGCCGGACAGCCCGAGTCCGCCACCGGCATGCTCTCCGGCACCATGACGCTCAAGGGCATGGCGAATGATCCCCGCCTGCAACTCGCGCTGAAGGGCGAGGGGCTGCGTTACTGGGGTACACCGTCCCAGCAGCCTCCGCCCGTGGTGCTCGCTCCGGGCGCGCTGCCTCCCGAGCTGCGCGGGGAGCCGCTCGGCTTCGAGCTCACCGCCCGCTCCGACGACAAGGACGGCACGCTCAGCGCGAGCCTGGATCTGCACGGCATCGGCTCCAAGGCCACCGCCCACCTCGCGACGCCCTTCACGCTCGGCCGGTTGCTGACGGACCCGCCCTCGGCGGCCCAGATGCTGGACACGCCCATGCGCGAGCTGCGCGCGGAGGTCAGCGAGCTGCCGCTGGGCCTGCTGTCGCAACTGGGCGTGGCCGATCGCGCGGGCGGCCTGCTGTCGATGACGGCCAACGTCACCGGCCCCCTGCTGGCGCCCGTGGGCGAGCTGAAGCTGGAGGCGAAACGGGCCACGGTGAATGGCATCCAGCCGCTGGACGGCAACCTCGCGCTGAACACGGACAAGGACTCCGTGAAGCTGCAGCTCGTCGCGCGGCGGGAGAGCACGCTGCTCGCGCAGGTGGATGCCCACGTCGAGGCGCCCATCGCCGCGCTGCAGGACCAGGAGGTGGTGGGCTACATCCCCTTCACGCTGGCGGTCCGGGCCGGCCCCATCTCCCAGCGCGAGCTGATGGGCCTGGCGTCCTCTAGCACCGGAGGGCGGCCGGCCTCGGTCTGCCGGACCGAGGAGCAGGACTCGCGGAGCACCGACCTCCAGAACGTCCTCTCGCTGAACCTGCGGGCGCGCGGCACGCTGGCGGACCCACAGGTGGACCTCACGGCCGGAGTGCAGAACATCGGCGTGAGCCAGATTGGCCTCGGCCAGGCCCGCCTCCACTACACCTATGGAGACGCGCGCTCCGTGTTCAACGCGCTCCTCTCCGCGCCCGGGGGCGGCACGCTGATGGCCAAGGGCCAGGTGACGCAGGACCTGTCCCTGCCCACGCTGCGCAGGGGCGTGAACTTCGCCCGGGTGCCGCTGGAGGTGGAGGCGGACGCGCACCAGTTCGACCTGTCCTTCCTCTCCGGCTCGCAGCTGCCCATGGTGCGCAGCATCGGCGGCGTGCTGCGCATGGAGAAGGTGCACGTGGGCGGCACGCTCGGAGCGCCCACCTACCGGGGCACGCTCGAGTGGGTGAAGGGCCGGCTCGCCCTGGAAGGCATGGGCGACTACCAGAACATCCACGTGGCGCTCGACGTCACCGACAAGCACCTGAATCTCTCGGACCTCTCCGCGAGCAGCGGCGGCGGCACGCTGAAGTTCCAGGCCAAGGCGAACCGCACCTCGGCGGAGGCGTACGCCCTCACCGGCGAGGGCAACCTCGACAACTTCCCGCTCGTCTACGATGACCAGCTCCTGGCCCTCCTGCGGCTGCGCACCCAGTTCGAGGGGGAGGTGTCCAGCAGTCTCGTCAACCTGCGCAACCTCGTCATTCCCGAGGCCCACATCACCCTGCCCGAGGCCAAGCGCAAGGATCTCCAGGCACTGGCCCGGCCCGAGGGCATCGTCCTGGTGTGCAACGGGGCACCGATGAAGGCACCCAAGCAGAAGCAAGCGGCTCCCACGGCCGGCGCGGCGAGCCCGGGAACGGCCACGGGAGGCGCGGGCCCGGTCCATGCGGACGAGAAGCCGCAGCGCCAGTTCATCGTCAATGTGAACGCGCCGAAGAACCTCTGGGTGCGAGGCTCGGACGTCAACGCGGAGCTCGGCCTGTCGGAGAACTTCCGCGTCGAGTACTCGGACGCCACCTCCATCTATGGAGAGGTGCGCGTGCTGCGCGGCGAGGTGGAGGTGATGGGCCGGCGCCTCACCATCCAGGACTCCAGCCAGGTGCGCTTCACGGGCCCGGCGGCCACGCCCTACATCAACGCCACGGCCGAGTACGCCAACGAGCGCGCGGGCGTGAAGGTCTTCGTCACCGTGCGCGGGCAGGGCAAGGAGTTCACCATCAAGCCCACCAGCGAGCCGCCGCTGCCGGAGACGGAGATCTACACGCTGCTCGCCACGGGCCGGCGCACGCTGAAGGCGGGCTCGGGCGCGTCGATGAACCAGGAACAGGTGGCCTCGGTGCTGGGCTCGGCGCTGGCCTCGCAGGCGCGCAAGGCACTGGCCGCGAAGCTGCCACTGGACGTGCTCACCATCGAGGCCGGCGAGGAGGGCTTCTCGGGGACCCGGCTGGAGGTGGGCACGTACCTCACGGATGACCTGTACCTGGGCTACAGCGGACGCCTGGGAGCCACGCAGACCCAGTCCACCACCCGGCGCGAGAACAACAACTCCGTGCGGCTGGAGTACCAGTTCAGCCCGCAGTGGAGCGTCGAGGGCGAGTACGGAGACGCCCAGCAGGGCGCCGCGGACGTCATCTGGAGCAAGGACTACTGACGGCCCGGCGGCTTGACGGGTGTGCTCGCGCTCCCGTGTAGTTCCGCGACCGCGTTCTTCCGTCCACGCGGCTCGCCCGGGAAGGCGGCATGTCCACTCGTTTCACTGGACCATCCTCGGGGGTGCGGCTGCGCCCCCGGTTGGCCGGTCAGGTACTGCTTCTCCTCTTCCTCTTCACCGCGTGCGCCACGGGGCATGCGCCCCCTCCGGCTTCCACACCTGCCCGGAACTCCGGCACAGCGGGCACCACCGTGTACGAGGTGGTGGTACTCGAGCCGGGCCATGTGACGACACGGCCCGTGTCCATCGGCAGGACCGAGTTCCAGCGTTCCTTCCAACGGCTCGTCCGCGAAGTGCAGGTGGGGAAGAAGACGCCCCAAGAGGCCGCACGCGAACTGCTGAAGGGACAGGTGGAGCAGCAGGTGGAGTGGCAACAACTGGAGGGCGTGTGGCTGGCCGAGGTACACAAGGACCGCGTCCTCACCCTGGTGCCCCAGGATGAGAACAGCCGCCTCATTCCCGAAGCGGACGAGGCCCTGCGGAGCAGGTACGTGCAGTGGTGCGCGAGACGGGGTGGAGGTGACTGTCTGCACCTGTTCGACGACGGGCCCTACCTGCGCACGGATGACCGGCGCACGCTGGCGCTCGCGCTTTCCTTCGGCTCGGTGCTGGATGAAACGCTTGAGGCCCTGGGACGGGAGCTGAATCCGCGCGTGCTGGTGGCCACGTGTTTGTGGACCGTGAGTTTGTATCTGGCGTTGTGGCTCGTGCCCGAACCGACCACGAAAGCACTCGCCGCGGGCCTGTCCGTGATTCTCGTGGCGTGGCTGGGCGTGGACACGGTGTGGGGGTTGATGGACGGCTGGGCGCGTCTGGCCACCCAGGCCCATCAGGCCACCACCTTCGACGAGCTGCGCGAGGCCGGTGAACAGTTCGCCAAGGTCCTGGGAAAGGACGCGGCTCGGACGATGCTCCTGGCGGTCGGGGCATTAACGGGGCGCACGCTGGGGGAGATTGCGGCGCGGGTGCGCTCCATGCCGGGGTACAGCGCGGCGGGGGCACAGTGGGAGGCGCAGGGCGGAGCCGCGGTCCTGGGCAGCTTGCAGGTACGCGGAATGGCGGGGGCCAGAGAGGACGCGCTCGCCGTCGCGGTGGAGGCAGTGGAGATAGTGGCGGCCGCTCCAGAAGGAGCCCTCGCGATGGCAATGCTCAGCCACAACGGTTCGGCGAGCGCGGCTGGTCCGGCTCCTGGGGGGAACTTCGTCACCACCGTCCTGCGGCACCGGGGTGGCAATCAGCAGGTGGTGCTCGGCAATGGCCAGCGCTGGCACCTGCCGCGCGGCAGGTCACTCAAGGACATCCCGGCGGAGGATCCACTGGGGGACGAGCTCCAGGCCGCGGCCAATCAACTGGCGAAGCAATGGAGGCCAAGCGATCTCACGCGCGATGAGAAAGCGGCCATCGATGAGGCGCTCGCGGCGGGCAATCACTTTCAAGCATCCCGGCTGGAGGGACAGGCCCGTGGACGCTGGGTAGAGAAACAGCTGAAGAAGATGTTTGAGCATCTGAAGTGGAACCACCGCGGAGTCGATGTCACGGGCCCCGCAGGGCAGGAGTACCACTATGAGGTACTCGCCGGGTCAGCGGACAATTTCGGGCGCCACGGTCGCCGAATGTATGACGTCTTCTTCCGGATGATCTTCTTCTGATAGGAGGCAGCGGAGCGCATGAACGTCATCTACGAGAACCAGGAGATAGAAGGCGAGCGGCTGGAACTGATCGATAATAAAGAGGGCAACTACTATCTCGGTCCTCACCTGACGCTGCGGCGCTGCACCGTGGTGACCCGTGTGAGTGCGGGCTGGCTGCACATCCGGCCCACGCGCTTCATCGACTGCACCATCCAGGTGAAGCAGGAGTTGAAGAACCATGATTGGTCGAGCGCGTTCCTGAAAGGATGCCAGTTCACCGGCCGCCTGACGGGCTGTGACTTCGGACACCGCCTCCCTGACGACTGGCCACCAGGCCGGGAGAATGGCGGTATCGAAGACTGCGACTTCACCGAGGCTCGACTTCAGGCTTGCCGCTTCCATGGCTGTGACATGCGTACCCTGCGCCTGCCCCTCTGGCCCTGTTTCACCATCCTGGACCCCATCGGCAGGAGCCAGGAATTGAACAGCCTCAAGTGGCCAGGCCGGTCTCACATCATCGTGGTCAGCCTGCACACCGACCCGCCCTCCACCGTGGCTGTGACCTATCACGCCCCAACGGTCGCGAAGCGGTACGGCACCACCCCCGAAGAACTCAAATCCGTCCTCGAGAAGCTCGACTACGTCGTCTACTGACGGCTCACCGCCCCGCGGGCCGCAGGCAGTCCAGCTCCAGGTCCAGCAGGAAGGACAGGTAGGCGTTGTCGCCCACCTGCGCGCGAGCCTCTTCCACCCGTGCCCGCGCCGCGTCCCACTCCCCTCCCCGCTTCAGCCGCGTGGACTCCAACACCCGCCGGTTGGCCTCCAACTCGCGCGCGAGCCGCTCCCCGTCCAATCCCTCTCCACGCACCAGCGAGGGCCGCTCCGCCATCGCGAGCAGTGCCTCCGGGTCGAACGGCTTGTCCGCGTTGAAGAGGAAGTACTCCACCGCCGGGTGGTCATCCGTCACCGGCGCATAACCCCGCGACCAGCGCCGCAGCGCCTCCGTGCCCGCCACGTACGTGCCCATGAGGCCATACGGCGAGGTGAAGCCCACGTCCGCCAGCGAGCGTGCCACCGACGCCTGCGCCCACCGCGTCTCCCAGCCCGCCACGTCCACCCCCAGCGGCCGGTCCGCCGCCACCAGCACCGCCTCGTAGTCCGAGGGAATCCACAGCGTCACCTCGGAGAAGGCCTCCAGCAGCGAGACCACCATGCCCCGCGTCAGGTTGTCCGGCTGCTGTTGCAAGGGAATCCACTGCGCCAGCACACCTCCCGGCGTCAGCCGCTGCTTCACCTCCCGGTAGAACTCCGTGGTGTAGAGCCCCACCACGCCCGCCGAGCGCGGCGGCGGCGGCTCGAAGGAGATGACGTCGTAGCGGCCCTGGGAGGCCAGCAGGAAGTGCCGCCCATCGTCGAACACCACGTGCGTGCGCGGATCCTCCGCCGCGCCATGGTTGTGCTCGGCGAAGTGTGGCGCCGCGGCCAGCACGTCCGGATTCGTGTCCACGATGGTGAGCGAGCGCAGGCCCGGGTGGCTCGCGAACGAGCCCGCGGTGCTGCCCGTGCCGAAGCACACCTGCAGCACCTCCTTCGGCTCCGGGTGCAGCAACATGGGCAGGTGCGCCAGCGTGGCCATGTAGCGCTTCCTCGGCAGCGCCGTGTTCGCGTACGACACCGAGCCGAACAGCAACTGCTGGTGGCGGAAGCCCTTCTCCCGGCATCCCGGGCCACACGCGTACAGCCCCGAGTCACACACCGACTCGCTGTCGTACTCGAGCACCGCCAGCGCTCCGTCCACGCCCTCGCGCACGAAGCGCACCCGGGAGTCCACGTGGTCGGCGAAGGCGCGCACCAGCAAATCCCCCGGCACCATCACCACCGCCACCCCGAGCAGCGCCGCCCCCGCCCACATGCTCCGCCGGGCACGCGGTTGCGCCTCCGTGTCCAGCGCCTGCACCCCGAGCGCCAGCGCCATGTTGAGCGCGCACACCAGGACGAACGTCCACTGCGTGCCCATCGCCGGCACCAGCACGAAGCCCACCGCCAGCGAGCCCACGATGCCGCCCAGCGTATTCACCGAGTACAGCAGGCCCACGTTGCTGGCCGCGTTCGCCACGTGCCGCGTGGTGAGCTGCACCACCAGCGGGAAGATGACGCCGATGAGCGAGGCGGGCACGAGGATGACGAGCGCCGCGTGCAGCAGCATGCCCACGTATACGGCGTTGGGGCCCCAGCCGCCCACCAGGCCGGCCAGCAACTGGCTCACCGGGCGAGACATGCCCAGCAGCGCCATGGACAGCAGGCCCGCGAAGGCGAGCAACGACTCCACGGTGACGAAGAGCTCCAGGTCCCTCACCCGCCCGGCCAGCTTCAGCGAGTACACGAACCCTCCCACCACGAGCCCCAGCAGGAACGTCACCAGGAGGATGGTGAAGGCATACGTGGTGGAGTCCAACGAGGTGGACAGCAAGCGGAACCAGAGCACCTCGTAGGAGATGGACGCGAAGCCGCACAGCGCGAAGGCCGTGACGAGCAGCGTGCGGCGCGAGCCCTGGAAGGCCGAGGCTTCACCCGAAGCCTCGGGCGCCGCGGGCGTGGGGGTGGAGAGCGGCTCGGGGCGCAACCACAGGTGCAGGAGCACCACCCCGAGCCCCACGAGCACGTTGAGCCCCGCGGCGATCGCCGCCGTGCGCCACAGCCCCACCGCGCCGATGAGGTAGAAGCCCGCCACCCCGCAGCCGAGCGCCGCGCCCAGCGTGTTGAGCGAGTACAACACCCCGAAGGAGCGCCCCAGGCCCTCCAGCTCACGCGCCACGAAGCGCATGAGCACGGGCAGCGTGCCTCCCATGAAGAAGGTGGGCGGCAACACCAGCAGGAAGGCCAGCACCCCGCGCACCGGCAACGGCCCTCCACCCGGCAGACCCAGCGCGGAGAGCCCCTCGGGCAGCGAGGCCAGCACCCGGGTGATGCCCAGCGCGAGCACGCCCGTGGCCACCTCCAACAACCCGTACGCCAGCAGCGGATGCTTCAGCCTGTCCGCGACCCGTCCCCACCCCAGGCTGCCCAGCACGAGCCCCGCCAGGAAGGCGGACACCACCAGGCTCGCCGCGAACGTGGTGTGGCCCACCACCAGCGTCAGGTAGCGGACCCAGATGACCTCGAAGACGAGCCCGCTCATGCCCGAGGCGACGAAGAGCAGACCCACGGCGGCGAATACCCTGGCGGAGATGCGATTCACGGGAGGTACGACTCTACCCCGACTCCCGACTCTCCGCCGGTTCGTCCGCTCGCCCGGCGTGCGGGCTCAGCGGCCCGGGCCCCTCCCCCGCCTCAGGAACTCCAGCCGCTGCCGGGCTCCCCGGTGCTGCGAGTCGAACCGCAACGCCTCCTCCAGCCGCTCCTTCGCCCGCGGCAGGTCCCCCTGGCGCGCGTAGACGTCGGCCAGCACCACCAGCACCTCGGCGTTGTACGGCTGCATGTCCAGGGAGCGCTCCAGTTCCTGGATACCGGTGGCCAGGTCTCCCCGGCGCAGCGCCAGCTGGCCGAGCATCACGTGGGGCATCGTCAGCCCCTCCGACTCGGGCTGGTGCGCCAGCGTCTCCAGCGCCGACACGCCTCGCGGGTCTCCTACGCCCGCGAGCGGAATGGCGGCGGCCTGCCGCACCCAGAGCGACTTGTCCTTCAGCAGCGGGGCGAGCACGTCCACCACGTCGCGCGTGCCCGTCAGGGACAGTGCCTCGGCGAGGTCCGAGCGCAGGCCCGGATCCGTGGCAGTGGCGAGCGCCGCCTTCAACGCGGGCACCGCCTCCTTGCGGAAGCGCTGGGCCAGCAACTGGGCCGCCACGCCGCGCAGGGCCGGTGCCTCCTTCCTGTCCGCCAGCACCTGCTCCAGCGGCCCGCGGCTGTCCGCCGCCGTCTTCACCGCGATGGCATCCGCCAGCCGCATGCGCCGCGCCTGCCGCTGCTTCGCGTTGGGCCACCACTTCTCCAGCGACTCCGCCATCGCCTCGGGTGAGGCCTTCTCGTGCGTGTGGCACGCGTTGCACGCGTTGGGGATGCCGTGCTTCACCGTGTTGCGCGGCACCGGCACGTCGATGGCGTGGTCCGCGAAGTGGTCCAGCACGCCCGACACCGTCGGCGGCATGTGGCAGGCCACGCAGTCCCGCGCCTCGGCCGAGGTGTGGTGCGTGTGCCGGGAGCCCTCGGCGGCCTCCTTCGCATGGCAGCCCTGACAGCTCGCCGAGCCCACTGTCATGCCCTTCGCGAGGTGCTTGGGCTGTTTGATTTCATTGTCCGCGTGCTCCGCGTGAGGCGCGGTGTGGCAGGTGAGGCACGTGGCGCCGCCCTGCAGGTAGCAGCGCGACTGGGTGAGGGCCTGGTACTCGAAGCTGGACGTCTTCGGGCGCCCGTCCTCGAAGAAGTCGCCGGAGCGCTGATTGCCCAGCAGCACCACCATGGGCAGGTAGTAGTCCTCGTAGCGCTTGCCCGGCTGATACCGGTGCGCCGCGTCCAGCAGCGGGAAGAGCGTGCGGTGCGGCCCGTGGCACTGCGCGCACACGGCCAGCGCCTGCTGGGGCGGAAGCTTCGACGGCTGGATGATGTCCTTCGTGAGCTGCGTCTCCACGTGGCGCGCGCCGGGACCGTGGCAGCTCTCGCAGGCCACTCCCGCGTCCGCGAAGCCGGTGCTCCACTTGTGGCTGCCCCGGTCGTAGCGCGTGTTGAGGCCGGTGACGTGGCAGTCCAGGCACGAGTGCTGGCTGTTGCGCTGCCAGTTGGCCCAGAAGAAGGGATGGTCCGGCGTCAGCACGCCCTGCTTGGACTCGGAATAGTCCACCCACTCGCCCTTGCCGGTGACGTGGTAGTAGATGGGCAGCACCTGCCAGCGCCCGTCCGGCATCATCGTGACGGGGTCCTGCATCCGCTTGCCGCCCACCACCCAGTGCACCGGATACGCCCCGAGCGCGCCACCCGGCCCCTTCGTGCGCATGGCGTAGTGCGCGTCCTGGGAAATCATCCACGCCTCGCTGGAGTCTCCCTTGTAGTGGGCGTTGTCGAAGTCGCCGACCACGTACTCCGGAGTGGCCTCCGAGAGCGCACGGGCATGCCAGTCCTCGCGCCACGCGGCGTGCTCGCCGTCATGGCACTCGCCGCACTTCTCCGAGCCCACGTAGCCAGGAGGCGGAGGCAGCAGCTCCGCCGTCACCTTCTGCCCGGGCGGAGGGGCCATGGGTGCCGCGGCCGGAGCGGCACGCACGGCCGTGTCCTTCGGAGCGGAGGCGGGGGATGGCGCGGCGGGCGGAGCGTCCGGCGTGGCCGGGCGCCAGAGGACAGCCCCACCCGCCAACACGAGGAGGACGGCAACCGCGAGGACGAGCGTACGGGAGCGGGACATAGACCTCTCTCAACCGTGCATTTCCCGCCGAGGGGCCGTACCCCCCGGGCCCTGGGACGTGGAAATCTCCCGGCGCACGGTGGCCGTCAGGACCTGGAGGTCCACCGGCTTGTCCAGGAAGGCACTCACTCCCAACCGCCGCGCGGCCTCACGCGTCGCGTCATCCGCGAAGGCCGACAGGAGGACCACCGGGCAGAACAGCCCGGCCGCCTGCGCCCGGGTGAGCACGTCCAGCCCGGTGAGCCCCGGCATCCGCACATCCGACAGGATGAGATCCGGCGGCAGCAGCGGACCGCCGCACACCCGCGTCAGCGATACGTAGTCGGACAGCTCGAAGCCATCCTCCAGCGCGACCACCGCGTAACCCGCCCGCGCCAGGGTCAGCGTCAGGAGCGAGCGCAACTCGGTATCGTCCTCGGCCAGCAGGATGCGCGGCGGGTGGGGTTCCGAGGGAGGGGAAGACATCACGGCACACCACCCAGGCGGAGAGGGAACTCCCTCCTCAAGCAGGGTCCATGCCAAAGGGCTCCCCCCTCTCACGAGAGCCATCCGTCCGGGAGCCGGGCCGGGACATTCTGCCCCACGGGGGCACTCTGCCCCGGGCCGCCCCGCGTCGGGCACCCATCATCTCCTCCAGCGCCGCCCTCATGACCCGAGCACGGCACCCCGACAGGCGATATCCAGGGAGTTCCCCGGATGGGAGCAGGCCGGCCCCCATCCGCTTCACCCCTGGAGAGTCACGCTTGAGCTCGAGCACCAACCGTCACGACCTGTGGGCGCCGGAAGCGCGCGCCAACCCCCTGCCCGTCTACGCCCGCATGCGGCAGGAAGCCCCCTTCGTCCGGCTGTTCGACCCCTACTACAAGAACCCCGTCTGGGTGGCGACCCGCTACAAGGACGCGGTGGAGCTGATGCGCGACCCGCGCTTCACCAAGGACGTGCGCAAGCTGCCCGACAGCTCGCCGACCAAACAGAAGCGTTCCGGCGAGAACGGCGTCTTCAACCAGCACATGCTCTCGGCGGATCCGCCGGACCACACGCGCCTGCGCACGCTGGTGTCCAAGGCCTTCACCCCGCGCCGCGTCGAGGAATTGCGCCCGCGCATCACCGCCATCTCCCACCGGCTGCTGGACGCCGTGCAGGCCAACGGCTCCATGGACCTGCTCGACGCCTACGCCTTCCCCCTGCCGGTGACGGTCATCGCCGAGATGCTCGGCGTGCCCCAGGAGGACCAGGACCAGTTCCGCGAGTGGACGAACATCGTCGTCAACCCGCCCCTGGATGGGAACATGGAGGCCATCCAGAAGGCGGGCTTCCAGTTCGCCCAGTACTTCCAGGGCATGATGGCCCGGCGCCGGACCGAGCCTCGGGATGATCTGCTCAGCGCCCTGCTGGCGGTGGAGGAGCAGGGAGACCGGCTCACGCCCGCCGAGCTCATCAGCATGCTCTTCCTGCTGCTGGTGGCGGGCCACGAGACGACGGTGAACCTCATCGGCAATGGCGTCTGGGCGCTGCTCAACCACCCGGAGCAGCTGGAACGGCTGCGCGCCAACCCCGCCCTCATCGAGTCCGCGGTGGAGGAGATGCTGCGCTTCCGCGGCCCGGTGGAGACCAGCACCCAGCGCTGGGCCACGGAGGAGCTCGAGTTCCGCGGCCAGGTGATTCCCGCCGGCGAGAGCGTGGTGGCCTCGCTGCTGGCGGCCGACCATGACCCCGAGCACTTCCCCGAGCCGGAGCGCTTCGACATCACCCGCGAGCCCAACCGGCACATCGCCTTCGGCTTCGGCATCCACTTCTGCCTGGGCGCGCCCCTGGCCCGGCTCGAGGGCACCATCGCCATCAACCTGCTGCTGGAGCGGATGCCCCGGCTGCGCTTCGCGGAAGACCCAGCCCGGCTGCGCTGGCGCGACGGCATCCTCGTCAACGGACTGCAGCACCTGCCCGTGGCCTTCTGAGCGCGCGCCTTCCGGGCGCCCCCAGGGGAGGTTCATGCGAGGATGGGTAGCGCATGAACATCCCCTGTCCCCACTGCCAACGGCCCATCACCCCCGGAGTCACGACGTGTCCGGGTTGTGGCGCCTCACTGCTGCGAGAGTCGACCCCGGGCAGCGCCGAGCCCACGTGCGCCTACCACCCCCACCGGGTGAGCCTGGCCATCTGCGACCGCTGCGGCACCTTCGCCTGCGCCGAGTGCCTGCGGCTCAATTCGCGCCAGGAGGTGGTGTGCCAGCGCTGCCATGCGCTCGAGAACGACTCGCCCCTGCCGTGGGATCAGCGCGAGGAGCTGGGCACGTTCACCGCCTGGTGGAAGACGCTGGTGAGCGTGATGTTCCACCCGAGCACCTTCTCCACCGCCCGTCCCGACGGCAACGCCGGCGAGTCCCTGCTGTTCACGGTGCTGTGCGCCATGCCCAGCTGCATCGTGGGAGGCCTCTCCTATATGGGTGGCATCGCCTCCATGCCCCTTCTGCTCCCCGAGGAGGCCCGGTCCACGGGGAACTTCCCCACGTGGATGGGCCCCCTCATGTTCGTGGCCATCATGGTCGTGGGCCCGCTGTTCTCCGTGGCCTACGCCATCATCCAGGCGGGGCTCGACCACCTCGTGCTGAAGATGGGAGGCGTCACCCGGGGCTATTCGGTGACGCTCCGGGCCCACGCCTTCTCCGGGGCGCCCCTGGTGATCGGCGCGGTGCCGTGCATCGGCCCCTACGTCGCACTCATCTGGATGCTGGTGGCCCGCGTCCATGCCTACCGCGGGCTGCACCAGACGAGCTGGGGCGTGGCGCTGGCGGGATGCCTGGCCGTGCCCCTGCTCTCCTGCTGCCTCGTCGGCGTCACCGTCTTCTACCTGCTCAGCTTTCTGCGCGGTGGCTTCAACTGAGCCGCCCCCCGCTCAGAGGGCGTAGGAGGCGTAGCAGCTGCCCACCGGGCCAGCACCCGTGATGGGAGCGCTCGGAGCCGAGAGCCACGCGCCCTCGGCGCCGCACTGGTGCCACTGGGAATCCCCGCTGGACTGCACGCACGTGCGCGACGGCACCGAGCGGCCCAGCGTGGCGGACGAGCAATACGGCCAGGACGCCGTGCAGTTGGTGGGCTTGGTGGTGGTGCCCGCCGTGAAGGTGCCGTCGGCCTGGCACTGCCGCCAGATGGCGTCCGAGGAGCTCTGCACGCACACGCCCACGGCCACGTTCGCATCCACCGTGCCCGAGTAGCACGTGACGGTGCTGCCGCCGGTGCCCCAGTTGTACTCGCCCTTGAACTGGTTGTACTTCACCGCCACCAGCGACGAGCCGCCAATGTCGTTCCGGCCGCACTGGATGGCGTACGCGCCCACCCACGGGGTGTACGTGTAGAGCGCCGCGGTGGCCTTGTTGGCCGGCCTCACCGAGCACGGATCCGACGTGCTCTTCGTCACGCCCGGCTTCCACCCGGAGATGGTGGCCCGGCCCGCGTCCAGGTCGGTGAGGTAGCCGCGCAGCTTCTTGGCCGAGCACTCGATCTGCTTGCCGAAGCCCGCGTAGGAGCTGCTGCACCCGCCGCTGTCCGGGCAGCCACAGCCGGTGGCCTTGGCCAGGTTGGTCGAGGTGCCGCTGGTGATGAGGCTCGACTCCGTCTGGATGCGCGCCAGCATGTACAGCGGGCTGATGGTCTGCAGCTTGGACTGCTCCACGATGAGCGTCGCCGCCGTCTTGTTGCTCCAGGCCGGATCCTTGTAGGTGGCCAGGTACGAGCCCTTCTGCTGCAGGAAGGCCTGCACCTGCGCGACGGTAATCCACTGGCCGCCGGTGATGTCCGTGTCCTCGAGCAGCCGGTGCATGTCGTACTCGGTCGTGGCCGGCTCGAGCACCTGGCCCGTGAGCTCGTCCACCACCACCTCGTCCTCGGACGGACCGCAGCCCACGGCCAACAGGGCGGGCAACAACAACAACGTGTAGCGCAGCTTCATCGCGTGCCTCGTTCATGGCCGTGGAACCGGAGGGGGGAATCCCGGCTCCACGGCGGGGGGGAGGACGCGTCTTAACATCAGAGAAGACCGTATTTCCCGTTTCTTCTGAATGTTGGAAGAATCCAACATTCATCAGGGGAAGCGCTTACTTTCCCAGGCGGCGGCGGGCGCGCTCGCGAGCGGCCTCGAGCGCCGAGTCCACGCTCCGCTCCTCGCGCGGCTTCGTCTCGGGCGAGGCCGGGGCTTCCGGAGCCGGTCCCGTTCCGGCCGCGGGCTTGCTCGAGGGACGAGGCGAGGCGGAGGGAGCCGGCATGCCCGGCACCGCCACGGCCGCCGGGGTGGAAGCCGCCACCGCGCGCCGGAGCCTCGGGCCCGACAGGAAGCGGCGCACCACCACCTCCGCCAGCAGCACCGCCACCGCCAGGGCCACCATCCAGGGCGCCAACGCCACGCGGCCTTCGGACTCGGGCGCCTCCGCGAAGAGGCCCGTCATGGAGAGCCGCTCCAGGCCTCCGCCCACGGCCGCCACCCCGCGCAACACCTCCAGGCCCTCCTGGGCATTGCCGGGCTCGAACTCGGGCGCGTAGGGCAGCGTCACCGGAGGTGCCCGCAGCACCCGAGTGCCCAGCTTCACCACCGGGTGCCACGTGCCGCTGCCCGGCAGCGTGTACTCGGCCGTCACCCGGTCCTCGTCCTCCCAGCGCATGGGCAGCTCCACCGGCGCGCCCCTCCCGTCTCCCGGCAGCAGCACCAGCGAGGGCAGCGCACCCGGCAGGGCCTCTCCCGGCGCGAAGTCCAGCGTCACCCGCAGCAGGTTGCCCCGCCGCTCCGAGCGCGCCACCGCCTCGCCCTCCTCGCCCGCGCCACCCATGCTCCAGCGCACCATGCCCTCCAGCGCCGCGCGCAGGCCGCTCCAGGTGCGCAGCTCACCGGTGAATTCGCCATCCACCTCCGCCATGAAGGCCACCACCCGCCCCGAGCCGCGCGGCCACAACGCCAGCACCGGCGCCGCGTTGTCATCCAGCGTCCGCATCGCCACGCTCGCGCGCGGCCGCAGGTACGTGAGGTTGTAGCCACCCACCTGGGGCAGCCCCAGCGACGGCAGCCTGCCGAGCAACGGCAGGTCCGGCGCCGCCTCCAGTGAGGCGGGCTCGTCCACGAAGGTGGCCCGCGCCACGGCGATGGTCTCCTGGCTGAAGATGCGCGGCAGGCTCATCGCGTCCTCGGCGAAGTAGATGCGGCCTCCGCCCCTCGTGGCGATCTCCTTGAGCAGCTCCGCGTCCGAATCCTTCTCCGAGCCCAGGCCGATGACGGACACCGTCACCTTCTGGCCCTGCAGCTCCGAGAGCGTCCTCATGAAATCGTCCGGCTCCTCCGAGTCCGCCGCGTCCGAGAAGAGCAGCACATGCCGCGTGAGCTTGTCGCTGCGCAGAATCTGTTTGCGGCCCGCCCGCAGCGCCTCGCCCACGTAGATGCCGCCTCCGCCGCTGAAACCGCGCGACACCTCGTTCAGCGGCAGCCCGTTCTCCACGGGGCTCATCGGGAAGATTTCGTGCACCTGGGTGTCCACCATGTGCACGGACACCTCGTCCTTCTCGTTGAGCAGGGTGAGCGCGCCCACCACGCCCTCGGCGGCCAGCTCCATCTTCGTGCGTCCGTCCGGCACGGTGGCGCCCATGGAGCAGCTGCAATCCATCAGCACACTCATGGCCAGGGCCGTGCGGCGCTGCTCCTCGCGCATCTCCAGCGACACGGGCAGCAACGGCTCCACCGGCGAGCGGCGGTAACCGCCCTCGCCGAAGCTGGAGCGGCCGCCCGTCATCACCAGCCCGCCCCCGGCCTGCTCCACGTACGAGGCCAGCACGTTCAGCGCCGGCTCGCCGAGCTGGTTCGCGTCCACGTTCTCCAGCACCACCGTGCCCACGCCGTCCAGGGCATCGAGCGTCACGGGGAAGGGCGCGCGCACCTCCAGCAGCAACCCCGCCGAGCGCAGCGCCCGGGCCAGCGTGCCCTCCGGCTGCGCGGTGAGCAGCAGCACCCGGGGAGGCCCCTCCACCCGCAGCACCGCCTGCCCCACGTCGTTCTCCACCACCCCGTCGCCAGGCGCCACCACCGTCAGCCGGTAGGCCACGAGGCCCGGCTCCTCCACGAGGTCGCGGAAGGGCAGCAGGTTGGGCCCGGCCTGGAAGTCGAAAGGCCCCTTCACCAGCACGCGGCCATTGCGCTCCAGGCTCACCGTTCCGGAGACAGGCGCCGAGGCCACCACCACCCCGGTCATCTGGAAGGGCTCGTGCGCCCTCACCGCGGCCGGCACGTCCAGCGAGAGCACGGCGAGGTCGAGCGGGGAGTCCTCGCGCGCCACCTGGCGGAAGTCCACGGCGATGCCCCGCGCCGCCAGCCGCCGCGCCGCGCCCCGGGCGTCCGCGCCAGTGGCTCGTCCGTCGGACACCACCAGCACCCGGCCCGTGCGGCCCGGAGGAATGAGGGCCCCCGCCGCGTCCAGCGCCGCCGACAGGTCCGAGGCCTCCGTGTCCACCGGCCGGGTGAAGCCGCCGAAGCGTCCCGCCTCCGACAGAGCCTGCTCCACCCGGGCCTCACGGCCGAAGGAGATGACGCCCACCCTGTCGCCGGTGCGCCGCTGTGTCTCCAGCAGGCCCACCAGCTCCGAGGCCACGCGCCCCGCGTCGGTTGGCATGGAGCGCGAGCGGTCCACCACCACCACCACGTCACTGCCCGCGTGGCGCAGCACCCACTCGGGGCCGGCCAGCGCGCCCACCACGAGCAGCAACAGCGCCCACCGCAGGGCCATGGGAGGACCGGGCCGCTGGCCGCGCTTCCACAGGAAGAGGCCCAGCGGGACGAGGAGCACCAGCGCCTGCGGCAGGGAGAAGCTCATTCGGGAGGGAACCGGCCTCGCTCACGGAGGAGGTTTCTCCATGCTACCCACCCCGCCCTGGCTGGGGAAAGGGGACCCTCGCGCTAGGGAACGTCCACCGCGCGCCCTCCGAACGGAGGATCCGCCTGGATGGCCTGGGCGAGGCGATCGGCGAAGGCCTGGCCCTCCCGGGCGTAGGCGTCCGTCTCCCGCGCGTCCAGCCGCACCCGCACCGCCGACATCGCGATGCCGCCAACCACCACCTCGATGATCAGCGCACCGCTCCGGTCGCGCAGCAGCCTGTAGAGGAGCGGGCTTTGGAGCAGGACCTCCTCGTCGCTCAAGGGATCTCCTCGACCCGGGCCTGCGCAACCGGAGCGTTGATCACCATTACCTCCGGCACCCCTCCCGACGTGAAACCGCCGAACTTGAAGCAATCCGTGTCCTCGGCGCTGGTGCACTTCCACACGCCCGGATCGCTATCGACGGGCAGACGCACGCAGACCCCGCTGGCATCGAGGTCGAGCGTCATCATCCGCAGCGTCCCCTCGAAGTTCTTGGCCGGCAGACCGAGCGCCTTGCCGAGAACCTCCGGGTCATGTGTGCCGCCCTTCATCGAGTCCTGGACGGCCTTCTGGATGACGCTCGCTGGCGCCGCGAACAGGTAGCAACCGGTGTCGTTGCAGCGGCCAAAGTTCTTCGCGTTCGTCTGGACGACGAACGTCTGGTAGGCGCTGTCCTTCATCAGCCACGACACCTGACGGCCGGGGAACTTCTCGGCGATGTGCTTCTCGATGGTGTAGGGGCTGGCGCGCTCATCCGCCTCCCGGGAGATCTGGGCCTGCGTGGCATCGCACCGCGCGATGAGTGGCTCGGGGGCCGGACGGGTGGGGGTGGCGGGAGGGGTGGTGACACAACCGGACGCGACCAGGACCCAGAACAGCGCGACAATCTTCTTCATGGAGGCCTCACCGGGGCAGCGGGAAGAGGCGCAGCGTATACCAAGGGTTGGCGTCCTCTTCGTCAGATGCTCACTGCCTCCGTCCCCGCTTGGGGGAACCACCGGCTACGGCCTTTCCTCCACTCTTTGCCTTGAGGGGACGGGACCTGGTCGCACGCTTTCCGGTGACGGACCTCCGAGCCAGCACATCCGAAAGGTGGTTGGCGCGCAGCGCCCGTTTGAGCCAGCGATCGAGCAAGGCCAGATCGGTACAACCCAGGATGCGCTCACGGGACTCACCATCCACGTAGAGGGCGCGAGCAGCGAGGACCCGAAGCACGCCCTCGGCCAGTCCCTCGACCCTTCCTTCGGCCCGCCCCTTGGCCAATCCCTCGATTCTTCCCTCCTCCCGCCCTTGCCGGCGTCCCTCCGCCCGGAGTCGCTGTCCCTCCGTCCACATGAGTGCCTCCACTCGCTGTTCTCGCAGCACGCAACCTAACACCCGCCGGGTGACTTTTCCAGTAGCCTTCGTCCCCCGTTCCCGGAGGTAGTGGATGACCGCCTCCAACTCCCTCCTTCCCTGCGGTGAGCCGTAGACTTTCTTGAACAGGTCTACCTGGTGCATCAGGCGCCTGTTCAACTCCCGGGTACTGGTCAGACGAAGCAACACCAGGGCCAATTGAAGCGGTCATGAGGTCCGGACATGGACACTGGCCCGGAGCACACGCCGGGCCAACGCCACCGGAGAGGGAAACCGGAGCCCGGGCACCATCCACGAAAGTGGAAACCGTCTCCGCCCTCGTCCGTCCAGGCCAGCGCTCGGGAAGCTCAGGGCCCGGTCAGTGGCGCAGCAACCACGCCGCGAACGGTCCCCAGGCCAGCGCTGGCGCGTCCTCCGCGTACAGGAGATCGCCATGGCCGAAGTCCTCGGCGACCCGCTCCGGCCCGAACCGGCGGACGACGAGCGTGGTGACATCAGACGACGAGACCCGCGTCGTCGAGTACAGACCGTGGTCGCCAAACCCGCCCGCGGCGCCGAGATAGAAGAGCGGGACGCGGATCTTCGCCAGCTCGGGCCTGGGCGTGGTGCCGCACCAGATCTCATCGAACTCCGCGGTCTCGCGCATCGACTGGTGCGGCGGCGCGCTGGCGAACCACGCGCTCACGCGCTCCTCGGACGACTCGCTCAACCCCGTGACATTGCCATCGGCGTCGAAGCTCGGCGCGCTCAAGTGGTACAGCGGCGTGTACGGCGCGAGCCACCAGGTCAGGCCCGCCAGCGTGAGCACGACTCCGCGATTCGTGTAGGACGGGAACAAGGGCGAGGGCTCATCGGGCAGGCTCCGAGCCAACTGGCCCGCCGTGATGAACAAGCTGTTGCTGGAGTCGGTCACCCCCTGCGCCAGCGCGTCTCGTCCCGCCGCGGCATTGGCGCACGCCAGGGTCCGCAGATCAGCGTCCTCGGGCGAGAGGTCGTAGTAGATGTCGAGCGCGGCGATCGCCGAGAGGTGACGGCCATCGGCGGCGGCGTACGCGTAGGTGAGCTGGGCGCCATGCGAGAATCCACCGAGGACGATCCGGCCCGGATCGCGGTCGGTGACGGTCCGCGTCGCCCGCGCGAAGGCGAGCGCGACAGCGGTGTCACCAATCGCCTGGCCGACGCCCATCCCGCCCATATCGGAGATGTCACCGTCTTCGGAAGGCAGCGTCCAGCGCCGATCGACGCCCCATGCGTCGATGCCGCGGGACACCAGATACGGGGCGAGCCCCGGGGCCGGCGACGCGGGATTGCCGAGCGACGGCACGAAGTTCGTGACGAAATTGGCGAAGTCTCCGTGCATCAGCATCACCGCGCGCGTGGTCGGACGCGGCCGCCACGGCGAGAGCTCGCGGACGACCCGGTGAACGCGCACGCGTGCGTTCGGCGTGGCGCCGACGCGGAGGTCGAATTGATAGTGATAGATGTCGCCGGAGACGTGCTCGCGCGTCACCGCGAACGGTGCGCTGACGGAGGCGAGCTGTTCCGCTTCTACGCGCGTGGAAGTGGACGCGAGCGCGGGCCCGCACGCGACGAGCACGGCGATGGCCAGACCAAGACGAGACATGGTGGGAAACTCCTGGGGGCGAGCCGATATCGCGCAGGGATGACGTCAGCTCGTTCCCGGATGCGAGAGTGGATACCTCATCCGTGAAGCATCCCCGACATATCAGACAGATACATCTTCAAGGGATATCGCGTGCGCTCGAGCGGTTTTCTCGCCCTCTCATAAACGCACCAGGAATGAGGCTCACTTCACCTCGGTGCGCCGCGTGATGTGGAAATCCGCTATCAGCGCCGCCAGCAGCACCAGCAGCGGCCAGCGCGCCCGTCCGGGAGCGGTGCCGCCCGCCTCGTCATCCCCCTCCGCCTGCGCGGGCCTGTCGCCCTCGCCTCGCCCGCGCAGGTCCGACTCGCGGGCATCCAGCGGCAGCACCTCCACCACGTCCACCGGCTCGCCGTCCCGCTCCAGCGAGTAGCGGCCGGGCACCGCGGGAGGCGGCAGGCTCAACGCCCCCGCGCCGAAGAGGGGCCGCGTTCCCTCCGGTCCCTCCAGTGCGTAGCGCGCGCCCGGCCGCGTCACCACCGCCAGGGTTTCACCGAGCGAGAGCTGCCGCCGGGGGAAGCCTTCCTGCGAGCGCCGCACCTCGCGCAACAGGTTGCCCAGCAGCACCGGCCACGAGGGCGTGCGCTGCACGTTGGAGCGCGAGAGGTCCACGTTGAGGTGCACCCGCCCCTCCGCCTCGGAGAGCAGCACCACCGAGCCCGCCGTCATCAGGGGCCGGCCCGGAGGAGGCTCGGCACCGGCCGCCCAGCGCACGCCGCCCAGTTGCACGTCATCCAGCAGCGGGTGTCCCTTCTCCGCGAAGAAGGGGCCCACGAAGGTGCGCACGGCGCCGCCCACGCCCACCGTCAACCGCGCGTCCGAGCCCCGGGGACCCACCACGAGCGCCCCCTCTCCAGGCCCCTGCTCCACACCCGGCGACACCGCGAGGAAGCGCTCCAGCGCCGAGCGTGCCGGCGCGTCCAATCCCTCGGCCAATGCCACGCGCACCCGCCGCTCCGGGGCAGGAGGGAGGCGGGCCTCGCCGTCCTCGGGCAGCGCGTCCGGCGGCAGGGACACCTCCACGTCTCCCGCGTTCTCGAAGGTGAAGCGCAGCGTGGCCGCGCCCTCCTCGGGCAGCCGCACCCGCTCGCGCCGCTCGGTGCCTTCCTTCGCCCCCGGGCCGGGCCGGGCCACCGCGCGCACCTCCGTCTCCTCGGGCCCCGTGCCGAAACGCGCCACCCGCAGCGTCACCGTGGCCGTGGAGCCCTCGTCCCTGCGCCACGCGGACACCAGCGCCACGTTGTCCCGAGGGGCGCCCAACGCCGTCCACCGCACCGCCTCGGGCACGGCCATGCCCTCCGTGGGCGGAGCATCGGTGAGGAAGTGCACGTGCCGTCCCGGGCCCGCCAGTTCCTGGGCCCACAGCAGCGTGGGTGCCACGTCATGGTCCGCGCCCAGGGCCCGGAAGGACTCCAGCGCGGCCAGTGCGCGCGAGGGCTCCGCCTCCGGCCCCGCCAGCACGCGCGGCACCGTGCCACTGGCCAGCACCGTCACGCTCGTGGCCTTCTCCTCCTCCACGCGCCGGGCCGCCTCCGCGCGCACCTTCTCCAACACGGGGCGTCCGTCCGCGCCGCGCGCCGACATCGAGAGGCCGCCGTCCACCACCAGCACCACGTGCCGCGTCCGGGCCTCCTCGCCCAGGCGCACGTCCGCGAGGAAGAGGGCCGCGGCCACCACCGCCAGCGCCTCCAGCAGCAGCGAGGCCTCGCGGGTGAAGCGCTCGAAGCGCGGGCCGGCCTCGGCGCGGTGGCGAGGCGTGCGCCAGAGGAAGAGGGCACTCACCACCACCGGCTTCTGCTTGCGCCGCAGGAAGTAGGCCGCCACCAGCGGTGCGAGCGCCCCCAGCGCCAGCAGTCCCCAGGGAAAGCCGAAGCTCATGCCACCCCCGCCGGGAGGAACAGGGGCCGCAGCGCTCCGGCCACCAGCGTGCGCAGGGCCTGGGGCGCGGGAGCCACCAGGTGCACCGCCCGGGCCCTCGCCGCCGCGGCCCCGAGTGCCTTCTGGTGCTCGGCGAAGCGCCGGGCGTAGGCCGCCAGCACTTCTTCCGTGAGGAGCTCCTCCAGCGCCGCGCCGCTCTCCGCGTCCACCAGCCGCGCGCCCTCGCCGCCCGTGGGCTCCAGGTCCTCCGCGTCCAGCACCTGCACCAGGAAGAGGACCGCGGCCCCCTGCGCCAGCCGCGACACCAGGGCCGGCAGCGGCGCCTCGAAGAGGAAATCGCTCACCACCACGCGCAGCCCGCACGGGCGCAGCGGTGGCAGACGTCCGAGCGCGGCGTGCAGATCGTCCTTCGCATCGAAGGTGGCGGAGCGCAGGGCGGAGCGGCACACCTGGCCCTGGACGCGCTCGGGGCGCGCGCCGCCCACCAGCAACGTGGGGCTGAGTCCCTGGTGGGCCCCCACCTCCGTGGCCAGCAATGCCAGCTCGCGCGCGCACCCGGCCTTGCGCGGCGACAGCGCCATGCTGCGCGAGCCGTCCAGCAGCACCTCCAGGCGAGGGGACACCTCGTCCTGACGCACGCGCAGAATCAGCTCGCCGGTGCGCGCCACCGCGTTCCAGTCCATCTGCCGCAGGTCGTCTCCCGGCTGGTACGCGCGGAAGTCATGCAACTCCAGCGAGGAGCCGGCCGAGGCCGCGCGCACCTCGCCCACCCGGCCGCGTTGAGGCGTCCGCGGCAGGGCCAGCGCGAGGCCCGGGGCCAGCCGGGCCACCTCCGCCTCGTCGAAGTCCAGGGCGGTGCTCATGAGGCGGCGTGGGCCCGGCGCTCGCGCTCGACGAGGGCCCGGTCCGCGGCGAAGGCGGTGAGCACGGCCACCAACCACACGCAGGCGAGCAGCCCCAGGTTCATCTTCGGCTCGTCCAGCGAATAGTTGTAGTCATTGAAGTTGTCCATCCCGACGAAGGGATTGAGCAGGTTGAAGAGCGGGTCATCCACGCGCTGGTCGAAGAGGACGGCCAGCAGTGGCAGCAGCGCGCCAGCCAGGCCCGACAACGAGAAGAAGAGGACGCGCACCACGGCCGGGGAGGCGAGCCGGTCCGATTGCGGCAGCCGCCCCACCACCAGCGGCAGCGACAGATAGAAGAGCGTGTAGGCCGGTGCGGCGAGTACCCCGAGCAGATGGGCCTCGCCGGAGCCGCTGCCGCTCCCGGAGATGAAGAAGAGCCCCAGGCACAACGCCGTCCAGCCGAGCATCAGCAGCACGACGAGCCGGAAGCCCCGCACCGCGCCCGGACGCAGGAGGCTCCAGGGACGGGTGTGGGCGCGCAGGGCCCGGGCCTGGCCATCCACGTCCGTGGCCACGAAGATGCCAACGACGGCCAGGTGCACACACCCCAGGACGCTCGCCCCCGAGGCCGCGCTCCCCGATGGGGAATCCCACAACGACAGTCCCAGCAGCAACACGCCGGTGAGCCCCATCTGCAGGGTGAGCGCCAGCCGGGGGCCCCACGTGTAGTTCTCCGTGGCCAGCGACAGGCGTGCGGCGGCCGTCTCGAAGAGCAACCACCCGTTGGTGAGCATCACCCAGAGGCAGGCGCCGACGGCGATGAGGAAGTCATCCCCGCGCGCGACGGAGCGGTAGCCCTGCTCGCTCAAGAAGAAGGCGGCGATCAACCCGTACAGCAGCGCCATGCCCAGGGAGCCCAGCAGGACGAGGTGCACCAGGGCGCGCCCGATGCGTCCATCCGCGAGCGTGGCGGCGCACACCGCCACCACGGTGAGGAAGAAGAGCCAGCTGGCGCCCAGCACGAGCACCAGGAGGATGGTCGGCAGATCGATGCCGTTGAGGTAGTAGCTGAAGAGGAGGAAGGGCCCCACGGCGGAGGCGTACAGCGCGGCCTGCACCAGGAAGGAGGCCACCTTGCCGCGGAGAATCCTCCGGGGCCCCAGGCCAGTGAGGATGAGCAGCACCCACGTCTCGTCCTCGCGCTCGCGCGCCAGCGAGCGGTAGGCGCTGTAGGGGATGATGAAGAAGTGCACCACCGCCAGGCAGACGTAGAAGCCGAAGAAGAAGCCCTGGCCCTTGGTGGAGAGCGTGCCTTCCCGCGTGGCGACATAGGCCACCATGGAGAGGATGAAGCAGGACAGCAGCATCAGCCCGAAGCTCACCCAGAAGACGCGCGAGCGCAGGCCCTGGCGCACCTCCTTCACCACCAGCGGGTTGAGCCTGTCACCCAGCCGCTCCAACAGTCCGGGCCGGGCCTCCTCGCGCGGGGCGGTGCCCGCGGTGTCCGTGGCGAGCGCGCTCACGCCACCCTCCCCTTCGTCACGTGCATGAACGCATCCTCCAGGTTGCGCTCGCGGTGGCTGAAGGCGCACACCGGCACGCCCGCCCCCACCAGCGCCGCCAGCACCCGCGCCGCCGACTCGTCCACCCACTGGCCCGTGGCGCCGCCCTCGTGCTCCAACCGGACCCGCAGCGCGTCGCCCTCGCGCGCCACCTGCTTCACCCGGGGCTGCTCCAGCAGCAGCCGCTCGGCGCGCGCCCACACCGCCTCGCCCTCCTCGCCCGGGAAGAGGCGCACCATCAACTCCGCCACCGCCGTCCCCGTGGCCTGCGCGAGGATGTCCGCCACCCGGCCCGTGGCCAGCAGCCGGCCCTGCTCGATGATGGCGCAGGTGTCACAGATTTCCGCCAGCTCGGTGAGGATGTGGCTGGAGATGAGCACCGCCTTGCCCTGGTCCGCGAGCGCGCGCAGCAGCTCGCGCAATTCAATCCGGGCACGCGGATCCAAGCCGTCCGCCGGCTCGTCGAGGATGAGCAGCTTCGGGTCGTGCAGCAGCGTGCGCCCGAGCGCCACGCGCTGCTTCATCCCCTTGGAGAGCGCGCTGGTGAGCTTCTCCTGGAGGGGCACCAGCCCGGTGAACTCCATCACCGAGGCCACGCGCCGGGCCCTCTCCTTTCCTTGGAGGCCGTAGGCGCGAGCGAAGAAGTCGAGGAACTCGAGGACGGTGACATCGTCATAGGTGCCGTAGCGGTCCGGCATGTAGCCGATGAGTGGCCGCACCTTGTCCGGGGTGTCCACCAGCGAGTGCCCGTCCAGCGTCACCTGGCCCGCGTTGGGCGTGTCCAGGGTGGCCAGGATCCGCATGGTGGTGCTCTTGCCGGCCCCGTTGGGCCCGATGAAGCCCAGGATGGTGCCCGCCTCCAGCTCGAAGGACACGTCGTCCACCGCGCGCAGGGCGCCGTAGTCGCGCCGCAGTCCCTTCACCTCCAACAGGCTCATGGTCCGTCCACCCTTCCCTGCACGAAGTGCGCGCCCTCGTGCAGCTCCGCCGGGAGCGCCGCCGAGGGCAGCAGTCCCGGTCCCTTCAGCTTGGCGACGAAACCGCCCTCTGGCAGCGGCCCATCCAGCGTCTTCCAGTCCACGCGGGTGAAGCGGCGATTCACGGGTACGGAGAAGTCCACCATATTGAGGAAGGACACCTTGTCCTCGGAGGGGGGCGCCAGCGTGGCCTCGCCCTCGGCGCCGTCGGCGAGCGCCGGCAGTTCCCACAGCTTGCCGCCGAGCCGCACGTAGCCCGACGCCAGCGGCGCACCGAGCGCGTTCTGCACGCGCAGCTCCTCGCCCTCGCGGCGCACGCCGAGCCGGGCACGAGAGGGCAGCATCGCCACCTCGCCCCACTCGCGGTAGGTGCGCGAGGGCAGGAAGCTCCCCGTCACCGCCATGCCATTCGTCCAGTCCGCTTCCGTGGCCTGCGACTCCCACTCCTCGTCCGGACCGATCAGCGCGGCCATCGCCGGGAGGTGCAGGCCCTCCGGCTCCAGGTTGGCGTAGTAGCCACCGATGCCCACCATCAACGCCCGGTCCCTATCCCGGTCCAGCCAGATGAGGCTGTAGCGGGAAGCATGGAGGGCGAAGCCCTCCACGAGCACGGACCAGGCGACGATGGCCAGGCACGTGACGAGTGCCACCGAGGGCACGGCGATGAGCAGCGCCACCGGCCCCTTGCGCCGGGCGAGCATGAGGCCCCCGGGCCCCACCGCCAGCACGAAGAGGGTGATGAGGAGCAGGAAGCGGCCCACCGGCGCCTGGACTCCGGGCAGCAGCGGCACCTCGCCGTTGTTCAGCAGGTGGTTGTTGAAGGGCCCGCGTTGCCAGCTCGGCGGAGGCCCCGCGGGAGCGACGACGCTCACCTGGCCCCGCTCCGGATCCTCCATGCGGTCCACGTCGGCGATCATCCCCTCGCCGCACTCCTTCGCCTGCGCGCACACCCGCAGCCGGCCGAAACCGTAGGGAACCACGCCCGTGGGCATCTGGGTGAGCAGCGGCAGGCGCGCCACCACGTCGCGCGGTGGGCGGAGGAGGACCAGGTAGCCGCCGGTGGCGGCGTAGGCCTCGAGCGCGCTCCACGCATCCGCCGGAAGCGCGGTGACGTCTCCGGCCACCACCACCATCCGATGACCCACGTAGAGGGCGAGCTCGCGCGGCGCGTCCCGTGGCTCGATGAAGCGGACCGACAGCTTCGGACTCTCCTTCACGCGGGACACCTTCGTGCCCGACACGAAGGCCTGCTCCGAGCCCAGCACGAGCACCGGCTGGCCTATCGGGTCCACCGAGTAGAAGTTGAAGGGCCGGAAGGTGCTGCCCGGGCTGCTCACCCTCACCATTCCGCCCTCCGAGGTGCTGGGAACGGGCACCCAGGCGGAGAGCCGCTGGCGGGGGCCCACCTCCACCTGCCGCGAGGACACCTGGGAGCGGCCCACCCGCTGCGACTCGACGCGGATGCTCACGGCACGCGGGGTGGCGCCCGGGTTGAAGAGCACCACCTCCAGCGGGATGTAGCCGCCCGCGGGGCGCAGCACGCTGTTGACCACCGTGACCTTCAGGTCCCCCTCGGAGATCTCCCCGGGCTGGCCCAGCACCTCCTGGTAGCCGCCAACCTGGTCCTCGCGCATCCTGAGGCCCTCCTCCTCGGAGGCCTCCTCGACGGCGGGCTCCTCCTCGGTGGCCGGGGCCACCACCGCCGTGGGCTCGGTGGCCACCGCGAGCGAGGGGCACACCGCCAGCAGCAAGGCGAGGAGCGCGGCGGGAAGACGCTCACGCACGGGGCACCTCGGGGACGGCCTGGAGCAGGGCGCGCACCACGTCCTGGGCGCCCACCTTCTCCAGCGAGGCCTCGTAGGCAAGCACCAGGCGATGGTTGAGGACGGCGGGGGCGGCGGCCACCACCTCGTCGAAGCCCATGTTGGGCTTGCCCCGCATCAACGCGAGCGCCCGCCCGGCCGAGGCCAACGCCAGCGCGGCGCGAGGGCTGGCCCCATAGCGGACGAAGCGGCGCACGGGCTCCGGCGCACCCGGGGCGCGCGGGTCGCTCGCCTCCACCAGCCGGCCGATGAAGTCCGCCACCGGCACGGGCAGGTGAACCCGGTCCACCGCGGCGAAGAGGGAGGCGAGTCCCTCGGCGTCCGTCACCTGCGGCAACACGGGCGGCGTGCCGCGCACGCGCGTGGTGAGCAGGGTGGTGAGTGTCTTCGCGCCCACGGGCGGCACCTGGACGCGGAAGAGGAAGCGGTCCAGTTGCGCCTCGGGCAGCGGGTAGGTGCCCTCCAGCTCGATGGGGTTCTGGGTGGCGAGCACGAAGAAGGGCTCGGGCAGCGGGCGCGTCTGGCCGAGCACCGTCACGCTGCGCTCCTGCATGGCCTCCAGCAGCGCGGACTGCGTCTTGGGGCTGGAGCGGTTGATTTCGTCCGCGAGCACCACGTTGGCGAAGAGGGGCCCCTCGCGGAAGGTGAAGTCGCGGCGGCCCTCGCCCTCGAGGATGTAGGTACCGGTGATGTCGCCGGGCAGCAGGTCCGGGGTGAACTGGATGCGGCGGAAGGGCAGCCCGAGCAGCCGCGCGAGCGCCTTGCACAGCTCCGTCTTGCCCAGGCCCGGCAGGCCCTCCAGCAACACGTGACCGCGCGCGAGCACCGCCGCCGTCACCTGCTCCACCACCTGCGTCTGGTCGAGCAGCACCTGATTCAGCCCCTTCTGAAGCTGCGCCACCCTCTCCGCCGCGCCCTGCACCTCGGCGGGGCTCAACAGTTCCGACACGGCCGACTCCTCTCCTAGGGTTCCCCCCCGAAATACCGCTTCACCAGGTCCCGGTTGCGGGGCAGCAGCGGCCCCGCCGAATGTCCCGCCTCCGCGTCGCCCTGGGCGCCCGTCCCCTGCGCACCGCCACCTCCACCTCCACTGCCCTCGCTCCGCTGCGGTTCCGCGGAGCGCAGGCCCCACAGCCCCTGGGCCTCGCCCCCCTGCCCCTTCGGCAGCGGCTTGAAGGCGAGCCGCTCCGGATCCATCTGCGCCTCGTCGCCGAAGACGAGCGGCTGGCTCTCCCCGCCCCGGCCCACACCGCCCTTGCCCTGCCGCGTCTGGCGGCTCGCGTGGCCGCCCTGGCGTCCCTGTCCCTGCCCCTCGCCCTCTCCGTCTCCTGGCCGCGAGCCGTTGCGCCCGTTCCCGCCGCGCCCGTTGCCCTGGCCGAAGCGCTGCTCCAGCTCACGTTGGCGGCGCTCGAGCGTCTCGCGCAGGCTGGCCACCTCATCGCGCGAGCGCGCACCTCCGCCGCCGCCCTGCTTCGCCTGGGCCTGCTGGCCGCTGGTGCCGCCATCGCCCGCGCCCGGAGCACCACCACTATTGCCGGAGGCGGGGTTTCCATCCTCCTGGCCCTGTTGCTGCTGGGGCCGCGCGGCATTGTCCGCGCCCAGCGCCATCAGCGCGTTCTCCAGGGCCTCGCGCTCCCGGGCGGCGGCCTCGGCTCCGGAGGCGGCGTCCAGTGACTCCTCCAGCTCACGAGCGGCCTCGGACGCGGCGGCCAGCTCGGCGGCGGCCTTCGCGGCGCGGGCCTCCAGCGACTTCTCCAGGCTGTCGGCGGCCTCCCAGTCGGCGCTGTCGAAGCGGCCCTCGGAGACCTCCTCGGACAGCCGGCGCAGCTCCTCCTCCAGCGGGGTGCCCAGCGGCTCCTCACGGGCGAGCGCCTCGGCCTTGGCCTGCACGGCGGCCACCTTCGCCGCGGCGGCCGCGTTGGCGGGGGGCGCCCGGCGCGCGGGCAACGGCAGGAGGAATCCGATGACGAGGAAGGCGAGCGCCGCGAGCAACGCGCCCACCGGGCGTTTCCAGGCCACGGGTGGCGGCGTCACCGCGCGGGCGTACTGGTTGACGGAGAGCTCCCACTCGCCCACGGGGCGCTCCAGCCGGGTGAGCAACAGCCCGCCCGCGCCGGCCGAGCGATCCGCCAGCACCGCCGCATGCGCCAGGGACACGCTCCGGGCCCGGGCCCGGACGAGCCACCACGCGCCCGCGGCGAGCAGCGGCACCGGGAGCACCCAGGCTGCGGCGTCGCGCAACAACATCCGGGCCAGCACACAGCCCGTGGCGGCGGACCACACGGGAGCCACCGCCGCCTCCGTCCAGAGGACGGCGTTGAGACGCCGCCGTACGCGCCGGACAGGAGCGAGGACGAGGGCCTGCAGGCGGCGTTCATCGCTGGCGGGCATGAGGACTCCGAGTCTCGGACACTCGGAGGCCCTTCCACAAGCCACCTGCTCCAGGGAGAAAGGCGAGGAGCTGGACGGACGGGTCAGAGACCTCCCGCACACTGTACGTGCGAAGGGAGGTCAGCATGCATCCATGGCTCCGGGTCACCGCACAGTGGGTTCTGCTGTCGCTGGCGCTTGTCGGAGCGGGCCCGGGCACATGTGTCGGCGGCCACGTTCCGCCATCCATGTTCCAGTTCCAGAATGTCGTGCCCTATAGCCCTCCACAAGGTGGAGGATGGAAGGTGGCCCAGGTGACCATCCTGCTGGGCAGGCTTTCTCCCCATTTTCCCGAGGCCGCCAGTTGCGACATCGAGGTGGGCGTTCCGGAGAAGAACTGGAAGGGATGGGTGCTGGATGAATTCGCCCAAACAGCGGCCGCCAGGGCAGCGGACGAGGCCGCACGTATCGTCTTACGGGAGCGCCTGCCGACTGCTCTGGCCTGTAAACAATTCAGGGAACATATGGAGCGCATCCTGGCGGACAAGGCCATCGGTTCCATTCCTGGTGCCAAGGTCAACGGCTTCAAGGAAGTAGGCGTGCCTCGGAGGACGTTTCCGTGAAGCACAAGCCCCGCACGTCTCAAGCACGGTAGAAGGATCGAGTGCCTTCTCCAAGAATGGAGCCCCCAGCGGGAAGCCCCCTTCATGAATCCAGAACCGACAGCAGAGGCGCTCGTCCAACTCCTCCACCGCTACTACCCGGCTGGTCTCGACAATGAGGATCCGCGATACAGGGAGTCAGAAGAAGGCCAGCGCCTCGAAGCGCTGCTCCAAGCCCACATGACTCCTTCACCGGGTTGGCAGGCCTTCAAACTGCGGCTCCACCAGGAACTCCCCGACTGTTGGCTCTGGGACGCGACGGTACCTTCACACGACCCCTGTTATGACTGTCGCGTTTCCCTGCCAGGCTTTCAGGTGGGGGACTCCCTGTACGATTGCGTCGTCTGCCTGGTGAGCAAGCTCGCCCCGGTGTACGCGCTCTATGCCTCCCATACAGACAAGAACGATCCTGGCGAGACGGGCCACTGGCTGCGCTTTCCACCGTTGCCCCCCAGGTTCCAGGCCCACGAGGCCAGGCTCGCCACACTCATCGAGTCCACCTTCGGCTACACCCACCTGTCCAACGACATCCTCTTCACCCCCGTGCCGGACCTTGTGCCCCGAACGGCCAACTTCGGGCTCGGCAAGGCGCAACTCATTGACTGCCTCTTCACCCGGCACCGCTGGTAAGACGAGACACCTCGGTTGTCCCACTTGGAGTGGACCAATGGGTTCTTCAACGAATCCACAATGAACCAGAGCAGCGTGTCAGGACTTCGAGTGCGCGCCGTCTCTCTTCCCAGGGTGATTCGAGGGACACCTCGAGCACCCCGATGAGGCCCGTTCCGCCCGGGGCGGCGGCGGTCTGCAAAACCGTTGTTGCCGGGTTCAACTCCCGGACGGGCCTCCACCTCTTCCCCACCCCGCGAAACCGCCACGTCCCGCGTGGCTACTGTTGCGGCGGCGGCTGCTCGTCCTGGCTGGCCGGGTCCTCACTGCCGCCCGTGCCCTGCTGCGAGCCACGGCTCGTCACGTCCACGCGCAGTGCCGTCGGCTCACCGCCCACATCCTGGTACGAGGCGCGCACCTGGCTGCCCTCGGGGATGTCCGCGCTGGAGGCCTGGCGCCCATCCACCAGCACCTGCGTCTGCGCGTTGAGCTGCAGGCGGATCTGCGGCTGCCCCGCTCCGCCCGAGCTGCTCAGCAACAGCTCGTCCGGGCTCGCGCTCACCACCTGGCCCGTCACCAGTTGCTGGAGCTGCTGGTTTCCCTGCAGCTGGGCGTTCTGCTGCTGGGTGCGCGCCACCTGCTCCTGCTGCTGCGCGGCCTGCTGCTGCGACTGGGCCAGCTCCTGCTGCTGCTGACGCTGGGCCTCCAGGGCCTGCTGCTGGGACTGCTGGACCTCCGCCTGCGCCTGCGTCGCCTGATTGGAGGCCTGCTGCTGGGCCCGCTGGGCCTCCTGGAACTCCTGCTGCGCCTTGGCCTCGGCCTCCTGCAATTCCTTCCGCGCCTTCTCCACGTCCTGGCGCGCGTCGGCCACCTGCTTCTGCTCATCCGTGGCCCGCTCCTGGACATCCTGGGCCTGCTCCATCGCCTGCCGCGAGCGCTCCTGGGCCGCCTCCACCTGGGCGCGCGCGTCGTTCTGCACATCCTGCTGCTGCTGTTGTTGCCCCTGCTGCTTGCAACCGGCCGTGACGAGCAACGCGGCCACACCGGCGGCCAACCATCCCGAGCCCTTGAACATGGACCCCTCCTGTCAGTGACGAGACAAGGCAAAGATGGAGACCCCCCGCGTGACGCCAACCCGGAGTGCCCTCGCGGAGGGCTGCCCTGGCCGCCTGCCCTCCCAACGTGGATGCCGGGCCGAACGCACCGGGCGTGAACCCTTGCGGCTGGGGCGCGAAAATTCCCGCGTCACCGGAAAGTGAGCCCTAGCATACACGGTTTTACGTTTTATAAGCGACGTTGACGGTAGTTCCTCTTCCCACACACGATTCGTTTTCAACGGCAGCCCTTACAGGGGGGCCGCTCCATCCGCAGAACGTTTGAGGTGAAGAGCGAATGACGCTGAAACAAGCGTTGATTTCGGGGTGCGCACTTGCACTCCTTTCCGTCGAAGCCAAGGCGCAGGAGCAGGGCGCGCCCACCGAGGCTCCGCAGCCGGCCGCCCCCGCGGCCCCGGCCCCGGCTCCTTCCAACATGCGCAAGATCACCGGCAAGGTGCTCGATGCGCTGACGAACGATGGGCTGCCGCTCACGCGCGTCATCATCAAGGGCACCACCAAGGGCGTGGAGACGGAGCTGGACGGCTCCTTCTCCCTGGACATCCCCCAGGGCCCGGTCACGCTGCTCTTCTCCAGCCAGGACCACAAGGACCGCGAGGTCGTCGTCGGCGCCAGCCGTGACACCGTGACGGTGTCGCTGGACGCCACCTTCGTCGAGGAGATGGTGGTGGTGGGCCGCGCCAGCGAGCTGGCCCGCAAGCACCTGGCCAACTCGGTGGCCTCGGTGAACAACGAGGACCTCAACCGCGCTCCCGCCGCCACGGTGGACCAGGCCCTCCAGGGCAAGGTGGCCGGCGCCAACATCCAGAGCAACTCGGGTGCTCCGGGCGGCGGCATGCAGCTGAAGCTGCGCGGCGTGTCCACCGTCAACGGCTCCAGCGCGGTGCTCTACGTGGTGGACGGCGTCCTCATCAGCGACGTGGCCATCGCCTCGGGCGTCTACCAGCTCACCGAGTCGGTGCGTGGCTCCAACCCCTCGGCCACGCAGGACAACCAGGTCAACCGCATCGCGGACCTCAACCCCAACGACATCGAGAGCATCGAGGTCCTCAAGGGCGCGTCCGCGGCGGCCATCTACGGCTCCAAGGCCAGCAACGGCGTGGTCATCATCACCACGAAGAAGGGCAAGGCCGGCGCGCCCCGGGTGGACGTCACCCAGCGCGTGGGCATGTACTCGCTCTCCAACACGCTCGGCTCGCGCCCCTTCACCTCGCGCGACCAGGTGGTGGAGCGCTACGGCGAAGAGGTAGCGGCGCAGTACTGGACCGGCAGGAATTTCAACCAGGAGGCCCTGCTGGCCGGCCGCCGGGACATCTCCTACGAGACGCTCGCCAGTGTGAGCGGCACCTCGGGTGACACCCGCTACTTCGCCTCGGCCATGGTGAAGGATGACAAGGGCATCATCCAGAACACCGGCTACCAGAAGCAGTCCTTCCGCCTCAACCTCGGGCAGAAGCTGGGCAGCGATGTCGAGGTGAACGCCAGCGCCAACCTCGTCCACACCCTGGGCAACCGCGGCCTCACCAACAACGACAACACCAACATCACCTACTACATGGGGCTGGCCTCCACGCCCAGCTTCGTGGACCTGCGTGCCAACGGCGCCGGCATCTACCCGTCCAACCCCTTCGTCTCCAGCCGGGCCAACCCGCTGCAGACGGCCGCCCTCATGACGAACGATGAGGACGTGTGGCGCCTGCTGGGCTCCGCCGACGCGGTGTGGAACGTCTACAAGAGCGAGACGCAGAGCTTCAAGGTGCTCGGCAACCTCGGCGTGGACCGCTTCCAGCAGCAGAACAAGGTGTTCTCGCCCAGCACGCTCGCCTTCGAGCTCCCGCTGGACAACCTGCCGGGCACCTCGCTCCAGGGCAGCCACGAGGTCCTCAACCTCAACACCGGCGTCAACCTGGTGCACAACTACAAGCCCGCCGGCGGCGGCGTGAACGCCACCACCTCGGCCGGCTTCCAGTACGAGCAGAGCGGCGTGGACTCGCTCTACGTCATGAGCGCCGGGCAGATCGCGGATCAGCCCAACGTGAGCTCCGGCACGCAGCTGCGCGTGCGCCAGAACCGCGCGCTCGTGCGCGATCGCGGCTTCTACCTCCAGGAGGAGATGCTGCTGATGGACGAGCACCTCACCCTGGTGGGCGCGGTGCGCGGCGAGCAGAGCAGCGCCAACGGCGACCCCAACCAGCTCTTCTTCTTCCCCAAGGTGGCCACCGCCTACCGCTTCAAGCCCTTCCACCCGGCGGTGAACGAGTTCAAGGTGCGTCTGGCGTACGGTGAGACGGGCAACCGGCCCACCTACGCGCAGAAGTACCGCCCGCTGTCCTCCACCAACAACATCGAGGGCCTGCCGGCCATCATCGGCTCCGGCGTGGCCGGCGCCAAGGACCTCCGTCCCGAGCGCCAGCGGGAGTTCGAGGTCGGTGTGGACACGATGCTCTTCAACGGCAACGCCGTGGTGGAGCTCACCGCCTACCAGCGCAACATCTCCGACCTGCTGCTGCCGCGCACCATCCCCGGCTCCACCGGCTTCACCACCGAGTTCGCCAACGGTGGCGAGATGTTCAACCGCGGCGTGGAGGCCATGCTCCAGGTCACCCCGGTGCGCAACGATGACTGGGAGTGGACGTCCAACACCACCTTCACCCTCAACCGCAGCCAGGTCACCTCGCTGCCCGAGGGTGACGTGCGCATCCCCGTCTTCGGCACCAGCCTCGGCGAGTTCCGCCTCCAGCAGGGCGCCAGCGCCACGCAGATCGTCGGCGACCTGGTGCAGGAGGATGGGACGACGCTGCTCCGGAAGATTGGCGACGCGGAGCCGGACTTCCGCATGGGCTTCAACAACACGGTGAAGTACCGCGACTTCAGCCTGTCCTTCCTGCTCGACTGGCAGCAGGGCAGCGACATCATCAACCTCACCCGCTTCCTGTACGACGCCAACAAGAACTCGGTGGACTACACGACGCGTGGCATCGAGCGCCAGACGATGTCGCTGACCGACGCCGCCGCGTACGTGGAGGACGCCACGTTCCTCAAGCTGCGCGAGGTGACGTTGAGCTACAACCTGCCCGCGTCGCTGCTCTCCAAGGCCCCCATGGTGAAGTCGGCCCGCATCAACATCAGCGGCCGCAACCTGCTCACCTTCACCAACTACTCCGGCCTGGACCCCGAGGTGAGCAACTTCGGCAACCATCCCATCGCCCGTAACGTTGACGTGGCCCCCTTCCCGCCCAGCCGCAGCTTCTGGACGTCGCTCGACGTGGGGTTCTAGGACCATGAGGACTCGCAACAACATGAAGAACATGAAGAAGGTGGTCCTGGCGCTGTGCGCCACGGTGGGGCTTGGCGGGTGCGGTGACCTGTCGGTCCCGGACCTCAACAACCCGAGCCTCGAGTCGTTCCAGGAGACCCCGACGCGCACCGCCGTGCTCAACGCGTCCACGGGTCTGCTCATCGGCACCCGCGCGGGCGTGACGAACCAGAACGGCTACGTGGCCCTGCTGGGCGTGCTGGGCCGCGAGGGCATCGTGCTGGACTCGGCGGATCCCCGCTACATCGCCGAGATGCTGGCGGGCCCCGCGCTCAACGGCGGCAGCCCAGCCTTCGGCGGCAATCTCTGGGACAACCCCTACGCCAACATCCGCAACGCCAACACCCTGCTCAACGCCCTGGAGAAGGTGGACGGCGTCACGGATGCCGAGAAGAAGGCCATCCGCGGCTTCGCCAAGACGATCCAGGCGCTGGACTTCCTGGCCATCATCAACACCCGCGACACCAACGGCGCGCCCATCGACGTGAACCGTCCGTTCGGCGCCGAGCTGGCCCCCATCGAGAGCAAGGAGAAGGTGCTGGCCCACATCGCCCTGCTGCTCGACGAGGCCAAGGCGGACCTGGAGGAGGGTGGCACGGCGTTCCCCTTCCCCATGAGCAGCGGGTTCAAGGACCTCACCCCGAGGACGGACGGCAAGGTGATCGACATCACCGTGCTCAACTTCATCAAGGTCAACCGCGCCATCAAGGCCCGGGTGGACGTGTACCGCGAGCTCTGGGAAGAGGCGCTGGTGGACCTGGAGGAGTCGTTCATCACCACCGCTCCCGGCTCGCTCGACCTGGGCGTCTACCACGCCTACAGCACCGGCTCCGGTGACGTGAAGAACACGCTCAACGGCCCCAACATCTTCGCCAACCCCATCCTCCTGGAGGACGCGAAGCAGCCGGATGGGACGACGCTGGATGCCCGCGTGATGGACAAGGTGAAGGACGCGAAGAACTCCGGCGAGCTGCCGGGGGTCATCGAGAAGTTCACCAAGTCCTTCTCGCACTACGAGGCGGACAACGCCTCCATCCCCATCATCCGCAACGAGGAGCTCATCCTCCTGCGCGCCGAGGCCAACATCCGGCTGGAGCGGTACGAGGCGGCCATGAACGACATCAACCTCATCCGGACCTCGTCCGGTGGCCAGGCGGAGATCCCCGAGGTGCTGGAGGGCGAGCTCGCCATCAACGAGCTGCTCTATCAGCGCCGCTTCTCGCTGCTCTTCGAGGGCGGGCACCGGTGGATCGACATGCGCCGCTACGGGAGGCTGGAGGAGCTGAAGCGGGAGGATCCCCCGGGCATGTCCTTCAACGTCCACCCGCGCTTCCCCATCCCCACGACGGAGATGGTCGGACGCTAGTCCTCATTCACTGAGGGAATGAGCGGGCGGGCATCCATGCGATGTCCGCCCGCTTCGTTTAGAGTGGGTCCCCCCCTTATGAGTGCCCCCCAGAGTGGACCCATCCTCGGCATCGACTTCGGCACGACCAACACGGCGGCGGCGTTCTTCGACCGTCAGGGGAAGCTGAAGCTGGTGTCCGTGTCGGACAAGAACTTCATCCTCCCGTCCGTGGCCTGGTACCACGCCGCGGACAAGGCCATCGTCGGCCCGGCCGCGCGCCGGCAGATCATCGACGACCCGCGTCACACCATCTTCGGCAGCAAGCGCTTCCTCGGGCGGCGCTACCAGTCCGAGTACGTGCAGAGGCACCGCGAGCGCTTCGCCTTCAACCTGATGGAGGGCACGGACGGCTACTGCGCCGTGAAGGTGTACAACCGGGTGACGCCGCTCAACGAGGTGGCGTACTTCATCCTCAAGCACATCCTCACGCTGGCCAACCACGCCGCCGGAGAGCCCTTCTCCGAGTGCGTGCTCACCGTGCCGGCCCACGCGAGCATCCGCCAGCGCGAGGCGGTGCGCTACGCGGCCGAGCGCACGGGCCTCAAGGTGCGCGCCATCATCAACGAGCCCACCGCCGCGGCGCTCTACTACGCCAACCTGCGCAGCCCGGAGCAGACGGTGATGGTGTTCGACCTGGGCGGCGGCACCTTCGACGCCACGCTCATGTCCGTGCAGAACCGGGTGGTGAAGGTGCTGGCCACCGGTGGTGACGCCTTCCTCGGCGGCGCCAACTTCGACGAGTGCATCGTCGAGCACCTGGCCGAGGAGTTCCGCCAACAGCACGGTGTGGATCTGCGCGGCAACAAGATCGTCATGCAGCGGCTCGTCTTCGCCGCCGAGTCCGTGAAGATTCAACTCTCGCGGGCGGAGGTGGCGGAGCTGCGCGTGCCCTGCATCACCCAGGGGCCGGACGGCGGCTTCCTGGACTTCCAGTTCCGCCTCACGCGCAAGCGGCTGGAGGAGATGACGTCCCGGCTCATCGAGCGCACCGTGTCCGCGTGTGACGAGGTGCTGGAGCGCGCGGGCCTGAAGCCGGCCCAGGTGGACGAGCTGGTGCTGGTGGGCGGCCAGACGCGCATGCCCGCCATCCGCGAGCGCCTGTCGCACTTCCGCCGCTTCTCCTCGGAGAAGGACGTGCACCCGGAGCTGGGCGTGGCGGTGGGCGCCGCCATCCTCGGCCGCAACCTGTCCCGGCCCGGCGGCACCGGCCTCATGGACGTGGTGCCCATGCCCATCAGCGTCATGCTCCCCGGCGGCGCCACCCACGAGGTCATCCCCTCCAACACCCCCGTGCCCTGCCGCAAGTCCGTGTCCCTGGAAGCCCTTCCGCCCGGCCCCACCCCGCTGCCCGTGCTCGTCTTCGAGTCCCTGGACACCACCAGCGTGGACCGCGAGGTGCTCGGCACCCTCCAGGTGGGCCCCGAGTGGCGCCGCGGCGGCTCGCCCCGGCTCGAGCTGCACATGGGCCAGGACTTCGTGCTGCGGGCCTCTCTCGTTGGCGCCGACGGCAAGCCCGTCCCCGCCCCCATCGTCGACGCGAGCCCTCAAATGAGAGCGCCCCGGGCCGCGGCTTCTTGAGCCACGGCTCCGGGGCGGGATTCAAGCCGGGGTGAGAAACACCCTCACCCCGACCCTCTCCCGGGGGAGAGGGGGGAGTGACACCTCACTGCACCGTGAAGATCAGGTCGTCGCGGTCGTCGTACGAGCCCGTGGTGCAGACGCCCGCGGAGCCCTGGTAGCGGAAGTTCGCGCGGATGGCCTGGTTGGCACCGGTCGGCAGCGTGTAGTTGGCGGTGATGGTGCGCGCCCCGGAGCCCGCCGGCTTGTACGAGCCGATGAGCACCCACGACGGGCTGCTGGCGTTGGCCGCGTAGTACAGGTCCAGCGTGTCCGACGTGGCGGAGTAGGCCCACACCGTGGCCGTCACCGTCACCTGCTTGCCCGCCTTCAGGTTCGTCCCGTCCACCGTGGCCACCTTCAGCCGGTCATTGGACTCGTCCGAGTGGTAGGTGCCCGAGGCGCCGTCCGTGCAGGAGGCGTTGATGGTGTTGGGCTTGTTCACCTCGGGGCCCAGGCCGCCGCGGCCGTTGAGCAGCGTGCCCGAGTCGCAGCCCGCGCCCGCCGCCGTGCACCGAGGCGCCTTGAGCGTCGCGTCGTAGGTGGCCGTGTTGACGGTGCCACCACCGCCGCTGTCCACCGGCGGAGGCGTGTTGCCCGTCGTCGCGCCCTTGGCCAGCTCACCCATGAAGGACACCGCCAGCTTGGAGAACTTCACCGAGTTGGCCGCCGTGCCGCCCGTGACCGACAGCGTGTCGCCCGAGGTGTGGATCTGCGGGTTGTCCGTGCTCATCGTCGCCTCGAAGGGCATCGAGGCCGGGAAGCCCGCGCTATTCCACGAGGCGTGGTCCGAGCAGCCGTAACCGCACGTGATGTTCGTCCAGGTCAGCCCCGGCTGGTACGTGGAGATGAGGCTGGTGGTGAAGGAGTTCTGCGCGGCGTTGGTGTTGTCCGTCACCATGCCGAAGTCGTAGCTGGAGCCCTTGTAGTTGGTCATGTCCAGTTGGAGCACGCCCACCACGTTCACCCCGTTGTTCCTGTGCCAGTTGGCGATGTCCGCCGAGCCCCGCAGGCCAATCTCCTCGGCGGCATAGGCCATGAACTTCACCGTGCGGGCCGGCTTGTAGCCATTGGCCACGGCCACCCGGAAGGCCTCGGTGAGCGAGGCCACGCCCGAGGCGTCGTCATCCGCGCCCGGCGCCGCGGCGGTGGAGCCGCTCTGGTTGATGGAGTCCAGGTGCCCGCCGATCACCACCACCTCGTTGGGGTGCGTGGTGCCCGTGATGGTGGCGATGACGGACGGCTGCGGCGAGGTGGTGCTCGCGTGCGTGAAGAGCGCCACCGAGATGTCGCTGCGCCCGTTGGCGATGGTGGTCCACTGGCTCCTCAGCCAATTGGCCGCGTCGATGCCCGACTGCACGTTGTAGCGGCGCGTGGTCCAGGTGGTGGACAGGTAGTTGATGGTGTTGCGGATGTTGAGCTCCTGCACGCCGCTCAGCATCGCGTTCACCGACGGGCCGTTGTTGAGGTTGTAGCTCACCAGCGACGCCAGCGGCTGCGGCGCGGTGGAGCCCTCCACGGCCGCCAGTGCCTGCGCCTCGGTGTCATGGGCGATGAAGCCCGCGCACCGGTTGAGCTTGTCGTGCATCGCCGCGGCCAGCGTCTCCAGCTGCGACTCGCGCACGCGCAGCACCGCCACTCCGCCCTTCTCGAGCGCCGGCGCCGGCAGCGTCAGGCCCTTCTGCTGGAACGAGGCGCGCGCCGGCTCCAGCGCGTCCGCCCCGATGGTGATCCACACTTCCTTCTCCTTGGGGGCTGCTTCCGCGAACGCGGGGGCGGCACACGCGAGCATCGCCACGACCGTTCCAAACTTCCTGATTGCCATACGCTTCTCCTGGCGCTGGTGCTTCCTTCGGGGGGGGGGTTCCGCGAACCGAACCTGTCCGGTTCAAAGGAAAGGCAGACTTATCCGCCAATACGCGAACTTATTGTACCCAGGGCGTAGCCGGAAATAACTTGGAGTGTCGTGTGGAAAACCGGCTCGGGAAGAACCTGGGAGGAGATGCCGCCGCGCGGCAATGCTTGCGGGCTCAATCAATCCCAGGCCCTGGCGGTCCTCCGTTGTGGTAGCACGCGGCCTCCGCCAGGAAGGGTTTCCAAGGATGCAGCCAGGAGAGGCACTCTTCGTCCACCCGGGATTGAAGATCAAACCGTGCGAGTGGGGTTATGGCGTCTTCACGGAGGTGGCCATTCCCGAGGGGACCATCCTGGAGGAGTGCCACTACCTCAAGGTGCCCTTCCGCACCGTGCGCAGCTCCGCTCTGTCCGACTACGTCTTCAACATCGAGTGGGGCCCGCACGAGGAGGACCGTGGCGGCGAGTGGGTGGCGATCGTGATGGGCTCGGGGATGATCTACAACCACTCGCAGGACCCCAACGTGTCGTACTACCGGGGGTACCAGAAGGGCCACTCGCCCAAGGACGTCTTCACGTTCTACGCCCTGCGCGACATCGAGGCCGGCGAGCAGCTGTGCATCAGCTACGGGGAGAACTGGTGGAAGACGCGCGGCCAGGACATGCCCTGAGCCACGGCCCGGGCCTCGGGGAGCGCGGCTTGTCGCTCCGTCGGAGCCCGTGACATAAACCCTTGCATGCGCATGGGTCGCCTTGGAGTCCTGGTTCTGGCCACGCTGGTGGCTGCTTGCGAAGAGAAGCCCCCCGCCCCTCCCGCGAAGTACAGCGTGGGCGGAACGCTCGCCGGGCTCTCCGGCGGCGCCCTCACCCTCCAGCTCAACGGGCAGCAGAGCCTCACCCGGAGCGCGGACGGGCCGTTCTCGTTCGAGACGCCACTGGAGGACGGGAGCGGCTACGCGGTGACGGTGGCCAGCGCGCCCGCGGAGCAGGAGTGCTCCGTGGAAGGCGGAACCGGCAAGGTGGCCGGTGCGGACGTGAGCTCCGTCCAGGTGCGCTGCGCGACGAGGACGTACTCGATCGGCGGCACGGTGGAGGGCCTGCGCGGGACACTCGAGCTGGGCCTCGGAAGCGAGCGGCTCCAGGTCACCGCGAATGGCGGCTTCACCTTCACGACGAAGCTGCCCCGTGGCGGCACGTACTCGGTGGAGGTGAAGACGCTTCCCGCGGGCCAGCGCTGCACCCTCTCGAATGGAACCGGGACGGTGGCCGGCGACGTGACGAACCTCTCGGTCCGCTGCATCGACTGGTACACGCTGGACACCCACCAGGCCGCCAGCGTCGTCATCGGCCAGAAGGACTTCACCAGCGGCTTCCCGCACCAGGCGGACACCGCCGGGGCCAACACCCTGGATGGTCCCCTGGGCAACCCGGTGCTCGCGGGCGGGCGGCTCTACCTCTCGGACCAGAACTCCAGCCGCGTCCTCGGCTTCAACGGCGTGCCCTCGGCCAACGATGCCTCCGCGGCCTTCGTCCTCGGACAACCGGACTTCACCTCCATCGAAGCGGGCAGCGGGCAGGGAAACCTGGACGGACCCGCGGGCCTTGCCAGCGATGGGACCCGGCTGGCGGTGACGGACTATCGCAACAACCGCGTCCTGCTCTACCCGGCGCTTCCCGCGAGCACCGGGGCCACGCCCACGCTCGTGCTCGGCCAGCCCGCCCTGGACACCCAGGCCGAGGGCTGCGGCCGGGATGACCTCCGCCTCCCGAAGGACGTGTTCATCGGCCACGGCAAGGTGCTCGTGGCGGACAGCGGCAACAACCGCGTCCTCGTGTGGAACACGTTCCCCAGCGCGAACGCGGCCCCGGCGGAGCTCGTCCTCGGCCAGCAGTCATTCGAGTCCTGCGTCCCCAATGACGCCACGGGCGACGGCACGGAAGACGCCACGCCTTCCGCCTCCACGCTCTTCAGCCCCACGGGGGTGTGGACGGATGGCACCCGCCTCGCGGTGGTGGATACCGCCAACAGCCGCGTGCTCCTCTGGAACAGCTTCCCCACCGTGAATGGGCAGGCCGCGGACGTCGTGCTCGGACAGGCCGACTTCACTTCGCGTGTCACCGGCACCACCGCTTCCAGCCTGCGGATTCCCTCCTACATCGCCTCCACCGGGCTGCAGCTCTTCGTCGCCGACAACCAGAACAACCGGGTGCTGGTGTGGAACCAGTTCCCCACCGCCAACGGCGTGGCGGCGGATCTCGTCCTCGGGCAGCCGGACTTCACCTCCGACACCGAGGCCTCGCCTCCGAACGCCAGCGGCTTCAGCCAGCCGGCCGGCATCCTCCTGGCGTGGCCCCATGTGGTGGTGCCGGACGCCAGCAACAACCGCGTCCTCGTCTTCACCAGCCGTTGAATCCTACCTCGCCCGTCTGCCCGTCTGCCCGGCGGCCTGCCCGTCGGCCCACCTCTACTTTCCGAGGAAATGATGGTTCCTCGGGGTCGCCGACTATCCGAATTCCATCCCCCATGTATGATTACGTACAATCACGGGGAGAAAAGGGGATGACGTTGGAAGCTCCCTGATCCGGAGCAACTGGCGAAGTCGCCTTGAAGCACTCCCCGAGCGTGAATGCTTCGTAGGGGACGTCGCCTGATGAAGAAGAACGAAGCAGCTGCCGTGAGCTGGTCCGCCGACCCCTCCGTGGTGGTGGACACGGACATGGACGAGCGGACCATTGCCGCGGACGTGGAGTCGCTCTTCACGCCCGTGCCGCAGGCGCAGCCCCATACCTGGGATGGGCCCTCCAGCTCGGGCCACTCCAGTTCGGGGCATTCCAGCTCGGGCCATTCCAGTTCTGGGCTCTCGAACTCGGGGCTCTCGGGCTCGGGCTTCTCCGGGTCCAGCCCCTCGGGCTCGGGCCTCACGGGCCCCGGGGAGCTGGATGGCCACGGACTCAGGCCCGGCACGCGCATCCAGCACTACGAGTTGATCCGCGAGCTGGGCAGCGGCGGCATGGGTACCGTCTTCCTGGCGCGTGACACGCGGCTGGGCCGGCGCGTGGCCATCAAGTTCCTGCACACGCAGGACGCGGACGTCACCAAGCGCTTCATCCTCGAGGCGCGCACCACGGCGCGCTGCAGCCACGAGAACATCGTCATCATCTACGAGGTCGGCGAGTCGCAGGCCGGCCCGTTCATGGTGCTCGAGTTCCTCGAGGGCCAGCCGCTGATGAAGGTGATGGGCAAGCAGCGCCTGCCCCCCTCGCGCGCGGTGGAGCTGATGGTGCCGGTGGTGCGTGCCCTGGCGTGCGCCCACGAGCAGGGCATCGTCCACCGCGATTTGAAGCCGGAGAACATCGTCGTGACGAACGCGGGCGCCATCAAGGTGCTCGACTTCGGCATCGCCAAGGTGCTCCAGGGGGACGAGCCCAACGAGGGCCTGATGGCCCAGGGCAACGGCAAGCCCCACCTGCCCTCCGCGCACGAGCTGGGCGAGGACGTCTCCAACCTCACCCGCCGTGGCGCCATCATGGGCACCATGGCGTACATGGCCCCGGAGCAGTGGGGCATCGGCGTGCCCATCGACCACCGGGCGGACATCTGGGCCGTGGGCATCATGCTGTTCCGGATGATCGCCGGAAAGCACCCGTTGGACCCGCTGCGCGGCCCGCAGCTCATGGTCACGGCGATGATGGACGAGGCGATGCCGCGCCTGCAGAGCGTGGTGCCGGACGTGCCGCCGGACCTGGCCGCCGTCATCGACCGGTGTCTGCTCAAGCCCAAGGACGAGCGCTTCCCGGACGCCAACACGCTGCTCAAGGCGCTGGAGCCCTTCCTCCCCGGGCGCTACAGCCGCGAGCTGCGCATCGACGAGAGCCCCTACGCGGGCCTCAGCTCCTTCCAGGAGGCGGACGCGGACCGCTTCTTCGGCCGCACGCGCGAAATCGCCGCCCTGGTCAACCGCATCAGCGACCGGCCGCTGCTGGCCATCGTGGGCCCCTCGGGCACGGGCAAGTCCTCCTTCGTGCGCGCGGGCCTGGTGCCCGTGCTCAAGCGCTCCGGCACGGCCTGGGAGTCGCTCGTCATCCGTCCCGGCCGCAACCCGCTGGGGGCCCTGGCCAACATCGTGGCGCCGCTGGTGAGCTCCTCCACCACCGTGGAGGAGGACATCGCCGAGCAGCAGCGGCTCGTCGAGCGCCTGCAAGCGGAGCCCGGTTACGTGGGCAGCCTGCTGCGCAGCCGCGCCCGCCGCGAGCGCCGCAAGATTCTGCTCTTCATCGACCAGTTCGAGGAGCTCTACACGCTGGTGCCGGATGCGAAGGAGCGCCTGGCCTTCACGGCGTGCCTGTCGGGCATCGCGGATGACGCCACCTCGCCCATCCGCGTCATCCTCTCCATCCGCTCGGACTTCCTGGACCGGGTGCCCGAGGACGAGCGCTTCATGGGCGAGCTGAGCCAGGGGCTCTACTTCCTCACCGCGCCCAACCGCGATGGCCTGCGGGACGCCCTGGTGCAGCCGGCGGAGATGGCCGGCTACCAGTTCGAGAATCCGGCCATGGTGGACAACATGCTGGAGCACCTGGACGCCAGCCAGGGCGCGCTGCCGCTGCTCCAGTTCGCGGCCACCCAGCTGTGGGAGTCGCGCGACACCAAGAACAAGCTGCTCACCGAGAGCGCCTACCAGTCCATCGGCGGTATCGCCGGCGCGCTCGCCACCCACGCGGACAGCGTGCTCGCGAGCATGTCCAACGCGGAGCGCACCCTGGTGCGCGCCGTCTTCCTGCGGCTCGTCACCCCCGAGCGCACGCGCGCCATCGTGTCGGTGGACGAGCTGCGCGAGCTGACGAAGGACTCGGGGGAGATGTCGCGGCTCATCGATCACCTGGTGCAGGCGCGTCTGCTGGTGGTGCAGACGGGAGGCGGGGCCACGGGCGCGACGGTGGAGATCGTCCACGAGTCGCTGCTGCACAGCTGGCCCACGCTCAAGCGCTGGCTGGACGAGGGCCAGGAGGACGCGGGCTTCCTCGAGCAGCTGCGCAACGCGGCCCGGCAATGGCAGGCGAAGAGCTTCGACAACAACCTGCTGTGGCGCGGCGAGATGGTGGAGGAGGCGCTGCGCTTCCAGCGGCGCTTCCGCGGGGAGCTGCCGCAGTTGCAGCAGGACTACCTGGCGTCCGTCTTCGCGCAGGCGAAGAAGGGCAAGCGCTTGAGGAAGGCCCTGCTCTTCGGCGGCACGGCCTTCCTGGGCCTGCTGGTCATCGCGGCGGTGGTGGCACTGGTGGTCATCAGCAACGCGCAGCGCGAGGCCCAGCGTCAGGCGGAGGTGGCCATCAAGGCGGAAGCCGTGGCGCGCACCGCCGAGCAGACGGCGCGCAGTGCCGAGGTGGAGGCCAAGCAGCGTCTGGCCGAGGTGCAGGCCAAGGAGTTGGAGCGTCAGAAGGCGCAGCAGGCGGCGGAGGCCGCCAACAAGCAGGTGGCGCTCGCCAACGAGGAGCTGCTCAGCAAGAACGACGAGCTGCTGCTGGCGCTCAAGCGGGCGCAAGAGGCCCAGACGCGCGCCAAGGGCGCCAAGAGGCGCGCCGAGTCCAGTGCGCGGGAGGCGCGCCTGGCCAAGGAAGAGGCCATCAAGGCGGCGGAGAGCCTCGCCAACCTGCTGCGCCGCGAGCAGGAGCGCGCCCAGCGCCTGCAGTCCCAGCTCGGCAGTCCGGTCATCGAGGTCCTGAAGTGAGAACGGTGATGAACAGGTCCAGGTTCGCGCTCACCCTGTCCGCGGCGCTCCTCGCGCTGTGGACCGTGCCCACGGAGGCCCAGACGCCCCGCGGCAAGCAGAAGGCCCCGGCGGTGCGCAAGGCCGGCACGAAGCTGTCCGGTGCGAAGAAGCCCGGAGCGAAGCTGCCCGGCTCCAAGCAACGGGGCGGCAAGAAGCGGCCCGGAGCCGTGGAGAAACCCGCTGAGGATGCGGCCCTCTCCGGGCTCCCCACCGCGTCCGACGCGCCCGTGGAATCCGCGCCCGCGTCGCCCGACCTCACGCCTCCGGCTCCCGCCCCGCAGCCACAGGCGGCCACCGCCCCCGAGCCGGCCGGAGAGCGGCCCTGGGCCAAGGGCGTGTCTCCGGAGCAGCAGAAGGCCGCGATGGCGCTCTTCCAGTCGGCCAATGCGCTGCTCAAGGAGTCCGTCTTCGTCCAGGCCGTGGAGAAGTACCGCCAGGCGCTCGATGCGTGGCCCCACCCGGCCATCCACTACAACCTGGCCCTGGCGCTGATGAACCTGGACCAGCCCGTCGAGGTGCACGAGCAACTGGTGGCCGCGCTGCGCTTCGGCCCCGCGCCCCTGGAGACCGAGAAGTACGAGTACGCCCGCAACTACAAGACGCTCATGGAGCGGCAGCTCGCCCGGGTGGACATCTCCTGTGACACGCCCGGCACCACCGTGACGATGGATGGCCAGACGTTGTTCGTGGCCCCCGGCAAGTACTCGGGGCTGGTGCGTCCCGGCGCGCACAGCATCGTCGCCTCCAAGGAGGGCTTCCTCCCCACCGACCAGAGCCGCACGCTGCTGCCCGGTGAGACGGCGACCCTCCAGCTGAAGATGTTCACCTCCGAGGACCTCATCGAGTACCGGCGCAAGTGGGCCGCGTGGATGCCCTGGGCGGTGATGGGCGCGGGTGTGGCCGTGGGCGCGGGCAGTGGCTGGCTCCACCTCCAGGCCCGCGACAACCTGCGCGCCCTCGATGCCGGCGTCACCCAGTGCGGGGGATGCTTCCTGACGCCCACCCTCGATGCCACCCTCAACCGGGGCAACACCTACCAGGCGCTCGCCATGGGCGGGTACGCCGTCGGCGGGGCCGCGCTCATCACCGGCGTGGTGCTCGTCTTCATCAACCAGCCCCAGCCATTCCAGATCGACCCCAACCAGAAGAAGGTGGAGACCGTGAGTGTCGCGCCCCTCGTTGGCGGCGGCACGGGCGGCATCCTCACCACCTTCCGTTTCTGAAATCCCCCCTTCCGAGAGCCCCCCATGAGACGACAGCCGCCTCTCCAGATGAACGGCCGCATCGCCGCGCTCGCCCTGACGCTCCTGGCCCTCACCCCCTTCCTGTCCTCCTGCTTCGAGCCCACCAGCGTCCAGTGCCCCTCCGGCCTGTTCTGCCCCACCGGCCAGAAGTGCGCCGCCCGGCAGGACGTGTGCATCAAGACGGACTGTGGTGACGGCATGGTCCAGCAGGGCGAGGCCTGTGACGACGGCAACATCGTCGACGGCGACGGCTGTAACCGCACCTGTACGTCCATTGAAATCTGCGGCAACCAGGTCGTCGACGTGTCCAAGGAGGAGGTCTGCGACGACGGCAACACCCGGGACCGGGACGGCTGCAGCGCCAACTGCAAGTCCAGCGAGCTGTGCGGCAACGGCATCGTGGACCGGGCCGTGGGCGAGGTCTGCGACGACTTCAACAACCGCTCGGGTGACGGCTGCAGCGCGGACTGTCTGTCCGTGGAGGTGTGCGGCAACGGCTACACGGACGCCGCCAAGGGCGAGAAGTGCGACGACGGCAACAACGAGAGCGGCGACGGCTGCAGCTCCGACTGCAAGTCCCAGGAGAGCTGCGGCAACGGCTACAAGGACACCGCCAAGGGCGAGGTCTGCGACGACGGCAACAACATCAACGCCGACGGCTGCAGCTCCGACTGCAAGTCCAACGAGACGTGTGGCAACGGCGTCAAGGACGTCTCCGTCGGCGAGTTCTGCGACGACGGCAACCTCGTGAGCGGTGACGGCTGCAGCTCCGACTGTCTGTCCGGCGAGGGCTGCGGCAACGGCGTGCGCGACCCGGAGGAGCAGTGCGACGACGCGGGCGAGTCCTCCAACTGCAACGCCAACTGCACCCTGCGCATCTGCGGCGACGGCATCGTCAACCGCACCGCCGGTGAGCAGTGCGACACCCGGGGCGAGTCCGCCGAGTGCAACGCCAACTGCACGGCGCGGCGGTGCGGCGATGGCATCGTCAACTCCACCGCCGGCGAGCAGTGCGACAACGGCACCCCCGCCAACTCCGTCACCTGCGACAACGACTGCACCATCCCCTACTGCGGTGACCGCCACGTCAACGGCGCCCTGGGGGAGGTCTGCGACACCGGCGGCGACACCCTGACGTGCAACGCCAACTGCAAGCCGGCCGCCTGCGGCGACAAGTACCTCAACACGGCCGCGGGCGAGCAGTGCGACGACGGCCCCAACTCGCCCTACTGCGACAATGACTGCACGCCGCCCCTGTGTGGCGACAGCACCCTCAACACCGCCGCGGGTGAGAAGTGCGACGACGGCAACACCTCCAACGACGACGATTGCCTCGGCACCTGCCAGCCCAACATCTGCGGCGATGGCCGCGTCAACGTCAACGGCCCCGTCCGCACCGAGGCCTGCGACGACGGCAACACCAGCACCGAGATCGAGTGCTCGTACAACACCCGCACCTGCACCTACTGCAACGCCACCTGCTCCTCCGTCCTCAACCTGACGGGCCGCTACTGCGGTGACGGCGCGACGAACGACGCCAGCGAGAAGTGCGACGACGGCAACAACACCACCGAGACCGAGTGCGCCTACGGCACCAAGAACTGCTCGGCCTGTGACGCGGCCTGCTCGGCGACCCTCAGCCTGACGGGCCGCTTCTGCGGTGACGGTGCGAAGAACGACGCGAGCGAGGTCTGTGACGACGGAAACACCATCACCGATTCCGAGTGCAGGTACGGCGAGAAGACCTGCACGCTGTGCAACGCGGACTGCTCGGCCCCCATCGAGCGCACGGGCCGCTTCTGCGGTGACGGTGCCCGCAACGACGTGAGCGAGGCGTGCGACGACGGCAACAACGTCAACGAGGGCACCTGCCCCTATGGCCAGGCGAACTGCACCACCTGCAACGCCAACTGCACCGCCGCCCTCAACCTCACCGGCGCCTTCTGTGGTGACGGCCTCAAGAACCACCCCAGCGAGGTCTGCGACGACGGGGACAAGATCGACAACGCCGAGTGCCCCTATGGCCAGGCGAGCTGCAACATGTGCAACGCGGACTGCACGGCGTTCCTCCCCCTCACGGGCCGCTTCTGCGGCGATGGCGCGAAGAACGACCCCAGCGAGGTCTGTGACGATGGCAACACGCTCAACGAGACCGAGTGCCCCTATGGCCAGGCGAGCTGCAACACCTGCAACTCGACCTGCTCCGCCGTCATCCCCCGCACGGGCCGCTTCTGCGGTGACGGCCTGAAGAACGACGCGAGCGAGGTCTGCGACGACGGCAACACCATCACGGAGACCGAGTGCCCCTATGGCACCACGAGCTGCATCCGGTGCAACGCGACCTGTGCGGAGGAGCTGCCGCTCTCGGGCCCGTACTGCGGAGATGGGCGCGTCACCAACACCGAGGTCTGCGACGACGGCAACGCCGATGCCTGCGGCACCTGCAGCACCACGTGCAACCGGACCCAGTTCACCAAGGCCTCCGGCACCATCACCGCCGCCGCGGGCTCGAAGCTCAGGGACAAGGACAAGTTCACCATCACCGACGGCATCAACGGCACCACGGTGACCTTCGAGTTCGACGAGTTCGGAGGCGGGGTCTCCGCGGGCAACGTGCAGATCGCCTACACCGATTCGGCGACGGCGAGCCAGATCGCCAACTTCATCACCACGGCCATCAACACGAAGGTGACCGTTCCCTTCGAAATCACGGCGGTGGCCAGCGGCAGCACGGTGACCGTCACGCACCTGAAGGAGGGCTCGTTCGGCAACCGGGCCATGACCGAGTCCGTCAACGGCACCCTGGACTTCAAGGTCAACGGCATGGCCGGTGGCAGCGGCTACGACTGCCCCTCCGGCACGCGGTGCAAGAACGACACGGACTGCGACCCCAGTCTGGAGTGTCTGCCCGAAGGAGTCTGCGGAACGCCGTAGTCGCGGCATTCCGGCAGTGAAGCCGCCGGCGCGGCCTGGCGCTCGTCACGCGAGCGCGCCAGGACGTGGCCGGCGGTCTCGTTTCCGCCCCCCGCCGAGTGGAGCATCCACGAAGTCCCTGGACCTGGTCCGGGAGCCCGTGGATGTCCCCTCTCCCCCTGGGAGAGGGTCAGGGTGAGGGTCTTTCCGCCTCCAGGCCAATGCCCATTCCAGGCCCCCCGCAAGACAACGGGCGGCCCCCCTGGTGGGGAGCCGCCCGCTCAACAACCCATGCTGCTCACCTCGGCTACGGCCGGGTGTAGTTGATGGCCAGGTTGTAGGTAGCCGCGGTGTAGCCGCGCACCATGATGTACGCGCTGGTCTGGCCCGCGGGCACCGTCACGTCGCACGTCTCGGAGGCGCCCGAGAGGTACGGACGGCAGTTGTAGCTGGAGGTGGTCGGCTGGGCACCGAAGCGGACGTAGAGGTCCGGGTCACCCGAGCCCGTCATCACCACCTTGAACTGCGTCCCCGGCACCACGCTGAAGCCGCCGTGGAAGGCGTTCTGGCCCGAGGCCACCGAGCCACCGGCCGTCTCGCTCACCGGGCCGCCACCGCCGGAGCCAGCGGTGTACGAGCCCTTGAGGCTCATGCCCGAGGCGGACGAGTAGCCGTAGATCTTCACGTAGTACGTGCCGGCGCTCGGAGCGGCGAAGTTGCAGGCCTCCGTGTTGCCACCCGCGTAGGGACGGCAGTCGTACGAGGAGCTGGTCGGCTCGGAGCCGAACTTCACGTACATGTCGCCGTCACCCGTGCCACCGCTCAGGTTGAACGCGAGGTTGGTGGAGCCCGCGGGCACCGCCAGCGTGTAGGTGCAGCTCCACGCGCTACCGGACACGGAGATACCCGTGACGCTCACGCCGTTGGAGAGCGCGACGGGCGTGGTGCAGGTCGGCGGCGGGGTGGTGCCACCGCCCACGCCCACGGCCGTCCAGGCGGCCGTCACGGACGCGACCTCCGCCGTGGAGTAGCCGAGCGCCGTCGCGGCCTGCTCGGTGTACGTCTTCGCCTGGGCGAAGGTGGTGGAGGCCGTCATGTAGTCCACGTTGGCCTTGTAGAAGATGGCGCCGGCCTTCTGGATGCCGATGCCCGTCACCACCGTGGTCGTCTTGCCGCGCGGGTGCGTGCCACCATCGCTCAGCAGGTAGAAGGCCAGGTTGGCGATGCCCGAGTTCCAGTGCACGCCGCCGTTGTCGGAGCTGCCCGTGTAGCGCTCGGGGTAGTAGTCGTAGGACGAGCCGTCCTGCGTGGGGTTGGCCATGTAGCGGAGCGCGTCACCCGGGGTGTTGGGCGTCCACACGTCATCGCCCACCATCCACACCGCCGCGTCCGTCACCCAGCCCTTCGTCCACGCCTCGCAGTAGGCGCCGAAGATGTCGCTCATACCCTCGTTGAGCGCGCCGGACTCGTTGGCGTAGGTGAGGTTGGACTCGGAGCTGGTCACCGCGTGGGTCAGCTCGTGCACCGTCACGTCCAGCGACTTGCCCAGCGGCGCGGACTGCGTGCCGTTGCTGTCGCCGTACACCATCTGGCTGCCGTTCCAGAAGGCGTTGGTGTAGTTGCTGCTGTAGTGCACCGTGCTGCGCAGCTGCGCGCCCGCGTTGTTGTACGAGTCGCGGCCGAAGTTCTGGTAGTAGCACTGGTAGGTGGTGCCCAGGTGGCCGTAGTTGTCGTCCACGTGGGTGTCACCGGTGGCCGCGCCACCCTCGGAGCGGCGGAGGGTACCGGGCAGCGAGGTGCCGTTGTTGGCCGAGTACACCGCGCGGTTCTGCGCTGCGTGGATGTCCGTGGACACCACCTCCACCGCGCCGGTCAGCGCGTTCACGTAGACGCGGTCACGGATGGGCAGGTCGCGGCCCTCGCCCGTCACCACCACCTCGTGCACCAGCTTCAGGCGGCTGTCCTTCTCGGAGCGGATGTACACCAGGCGGGCCTCGCCCTCGGTGGCGAGACGGCGGCCCACGGTGTTGTCCAGGGCGGCGGCGCGGGCGGCCTCACCGGAGATGCGCGCCTGCGTGGGGGCGAGCTCGCCACCGCGCGCCGAGCCGTTGGCCGCGTAGATGCGGCCGTCCTGGTCCACGTGCACCACGAGCTCGCCACCCACCACCGGCAGCCCGTTCTGCGTCTGGGCATAGCGGATGTGGCTGTGGCCCTGCTCATCCACGGAGATGCGCTGCACCACGAGATCCGCGGCCTGGAGGCGGAAGATGGGGGCGATGCGGTGGAGCGCGTCACCCACGCGGGCGCTCGCGTCACGGGCGGCGAGGCCCCGCAGCGACTGGCCCGCGGAACCGAAGTCACCGCGCACGAAGTAGGGCACCACACCGTCCTCGTGCTTGCCGAGCACCTGCGCGCCGGGGATGGCGCTCAGCGCCGCCTTCACGTCAGCGGAGGAGAGGGAACCAACGCTGTCGGTGCTCTTCTCCGTCAGCGTCTCGCTCGAGTCCTCCACCGCGCACGCAGCCAGGGGCAGAGAGAGGAGTGCAGCCAGAATCCGATTACGTACCAAAGGGGGACCTCCTGCTGGCCGATGGCGGAGATGCCATCGCAGCCGGGCTCTCCTTCAGCAGGAGTCATACCGAACCCCGAACTCCCGCCCTTTCCCTCTCAAATTCATTTTCCGGGAAGACGCACTGGAGCATGAATGTCCCATGCTCCCGCCCCCTCCGTGTAACCCTTCTTGACAAAGGTGGGTGTAAGTGCGCGTATTGATTGATGATCCAACAAATTGACGGGCTGTCCTGGATTCGGACACCGGGAGAGCGATGAGGTCCCGATCGACCCCGGCCCCAAAGGGAGGTGGACCCCCCCGCCGCCCGCGCAACATCCGGCCGGTGCCTCCATTCCCGAGCGGCTCCACGGGGGTGTGCAACGGATTGGTAGCAACCGGGGAGGCAAGAGCCAAGGTGGCTGATTCATTTGACTTTCGATGCGATGAGGAAGAATTGGAAGCGTCGCTTCACCCCTAGTCATCACAGGTCTCCATGACGTCCTTCGTTCTCCTGGCCCAGATGGGCCACAACGAGCAGCTGGGTTGGCTCAGCCGCAAGCTGCTCGGCGTGACGCTCACCAGCGCCGAGTGGGTGCTGTGGGTGCTGGTCATCCTCTCGGTGCTCTCCATCGCGCTGATGCTGGAGCGGGCCGTGTATTTCGCCACGCACCGGCTGCCCAACTCCGAGGAGCTGGCCGTGCGGCTGGCCCGCGGTGAGTTGGAGGCCGTGCGCACCGCGGTGGCCAAACACAAGGGCATGGAGGCCGCCGTGCTGCGCGAGGCCCTGGCTTCGGTGGATCAGGGCGCGGACACGGTGGAGCAGGTCATTGCCTCCACGGTGGCGCGCGAGCGCCCCCAGTACGAGCGCTACCTGTCCTTCCTGGGCACGCTGGGCAACAACGCGCCCTTCATCGGTCTGTTCGGCACGGTGCTCGGCATCATCAAGGCCTTCAACGACCTGGGCCAGATGAACGCCAAGGGCGCCTCCATGCAGCAGACGGTGATGTCCGGCATCTCCGAGGCGCTGGTGGCCACGGCGGTGGGTCTGGCGGTGGCCATCCCCGCGGTGGTGGCCTTCAACGTCTTCAACCGTCAGCTCAAGACGATCACCTCGCGCACCAACGCCCTGGGCCACGCCCTGGTGGGCAGCCTGCGCGCCGAGCGGGGCCAGGGCGCCACTCGCGCCGTGGCGTCCGGGGAGGCGCGCTAGGTCATGGCCGGCGGCGCTCAGGACAACGACGAGGAGATCACGGGCATCAACGTCACGCCGCTGGTGGACGTGGTGCTGGTGCTGCTCATCATCTTCATGGTGACGGCCAACTTCATCGTCCGCGAGACGGTGGAGGTGGACCTGCCCCGGGCCGCCAACGGCGGGGAAACGGTGCAGGGGCTCGTCAACGTGGTGCTGGACAAGCAGGGCAAGCTCTTCTTCGACGGCGCGGAGGTGAGCGAGGACGAGCTGCGGCGCAAGGTGGTGGAGTCACTGGCCAAGGACAAGGAGACGCGCGCCATCATCAGCGCGGACCAGAGCCTGCCGTACGGCCGGGTGATGAGGCTCATCGACGTGGTGAAGGGCGAGGGCATCGCGAAGTTCGCCCTCAACATCGAGAAGGACGTGGCGCCCGCGGCTACACCCGCGGCGCCCTGAGGGGTCTCCCAGGGTCATGAGCGAGGCCGCGATCAACCCACCCGTGTCCATCCGCCGCGACTCGTCGCGGGCGGTGCTGCTCTTCCTGCTGGTGTCCCTCGGGGTGCACGGCGGGGGCTTCTTCCTGCTGTCGCGGATGCAGGAGCGCACGCCTCCTCCGGTGCAACGCCCGGTGGATCTCGTGATGGTGGAGGTGGCGAAACCGCCTCCTCCGCCGCCCCCGCCACAGGAGGAGCCCAAGCCGCCCCCGCCCAAGCCGAAGGTGGTGCCCAAGCCTCCGCCGGTGAAGGTGGCCCAGGCCGAGAAGCCACCCCCGCCGCCTCCGCCCGACGCGGCGCCTCCGCCGCCCAACGACGCGCCTCCGCCCGAGCCGCCCTCCAAGCCGGTGCCGCTGGTGGTGGGCATCTCCATGTCCTCCACCACGAGCACCGGTGGCTTCGCCGCGCCGGTGGGCAACACCGCCTATGGCAAGACGGGGAACACGGCCACGGACCCCAAGGAGGTGAAGGCCTACGCGGCACCCAAGTACGTGCCCGTGTACCAGGTGGACACCGAGCCCAGCGTGGCCTCCGAGGTGAAGATTCCCTACCCCGACGAGGCCCGGCGCGCGGGCATCGAGGGCACGGTGACGCTGTCCATCACCATCGACAACGAGGGCCGCGTGGTGAAGGCCACCGTCGTCAAGGGACTCGGCTACGGGCTGGACGAGGCCGCGCGCACCGCCCTGCTGCGCTTCCGCTTCAAGCCCGCCATCAAGAACGGCGAGCCCGTCTCCACGGAGATGAAGTACTCGTACACGTTCATGCTGGATTGACAGGCACGCAACACCGGAACGGGCGTCCACCCCTGGACGCCCGGGCCCGCCCCTCTCCCTTGGCACTCCGCGCTCCGGTGTAGAGTCCGTCCTCCCTACCGCCGAGGATGCCGGATGACGCTCACCGCCGAGGACCGCTTCAACATCGAGGTCATCAAGCTGCTGCTCCAGGTCGCATGGGTGGACCGGGAGATCACCAAGACCGAGCGCATGGTCGTCCTGGGCCTGGGCCGCAGTTGGAGCGTGCCAGAGGCCGAGCTGCACGCGATGATGGACCGGCTGGACATTGGCGGCACCATGCCCGAGCCGGACCTGGAAGTGCTGCGCACCCGCCCGGACGAGGTGTTGGAGGCCGCCCGGGCCCTGTGCGTCTCCGATGGCAAGCTCGCCGAGGGGGAGAAGGCCATGCTCGAGCGCATCACCTCCCGGCTGGGTGTGACGCCGTAGGCCCCTCCTCGCGCGGGCTCAGGCCACCGCGGGCTTCTCGGCGGGCGCCAGGTGCACGTCGATGCTCTGCGAGCCCTTCACGCCCAGGAACGTCTCCACGTTGCCCTTGCCGCCCGGCTCGAAGGTGATGGTCTGCATGTTCGAGCCCAGCTTCGCCTCGATGGTCAGCTTGCTGCCGCTGGTGGTGTACGTGGCCTCGGAGGCGCGGTTGCCGTTGAGGGTGACCTCGGCCTTGCCGCCCTCGTTCAGCTTCAGCGTGAGCGAGAGGTCTCCCTTGTAGAAGACCGTGTCGATCTTCCCCTTGAAGGCCGCCTGGGCGGGGCCGAGGTCGATGAACTCGCCGTTGCCCACGTTCACGAAGGCGAAGACCACCTTCGCGAAGATGTTCAGCTTCCCGCCCGCCGCGGTGCCACGTCCGATGAAGTTGCGGAAATCGACCATGTTCTCCCAGTCCGATGCCGATGAGTGAGACGGGGCACATGCCCCGGCGCCACACATCGTACCAGCGCCCGGCGTCCCCACCCGCCGCTGTTTCGCATGACGCGGGCGGACAGACGTGGACTGGCGGACAGGGGAGCGGCCCCGCTCAGGGGCTGACCTGGGTAACCGAGCCGTCCACGCTGGCATTGCGCGGCCGGGCGAAGCGGGCGAGCGACATGACGGGCGAGTAGGTGCTCGTGAAGTTGACCAGCATCAGCGTCATCAGGGATGCCCTCTCCCCGAGCGGACGCTCCATGAGGGGCTCCGGGAAATCCACCCGGAGGTCACCTTCCAGCGACCCGCCGCAGCTGCGCCGGCCCACGAAGCCATCCTCGGCGCGCCGCAGCACGTAGCCGCAGCCGCCCACGTTGCCGTAGAGCCACTCCTTGTCCAGGGTGAGGTCCACCGGCATGCCGCCGAAGCTGCCCCAGACGCGGGTGTCATCGCCCTCGGCGAGCTCCAGGTAGGTGCCGCGCGCGTCCACCGAGCCGGTGACCTCCTGCCAGGTCCACGCGAGGGACACGGGCCTGTCCCGGAAGCGGCCGCGGATGGCGTCGTTGTCGATGACGAGCGAGGACGCGGGGCCGGTGACGTACGAGCCCTGCACCAGCATGGGCTCTCCCGCCGGTTGGCCCAGGGGATACGCCGGCCCTCCGGTGCGGAAGTTGGAGTGGGAACCCGCACACCCGGCACCCAGGAGCATGAAACCCGACAGCAGCAGCAGACGCGACATGGCAGCCTCCGAATCGCTTGGCCGTGACACTCCAGGAAACGCACGGCCCGAAAAGGCATATCGGCCGGGAGGAGCGCTGCCCTATCTCCACCGGCGCGCGGGAGCCATCCCCCCCGCGCGCCAGCGGCTCAGGGACCCGTGGGGTCGCGCACGCAGGCATCTCCGAGGAAGAAGATGTAGGAGCAGACGGGCAACCGCGGTCCGCAATCCGTGTCCACCCGACACGGCCCCGAGCAGTAATAGCTGTTCCAACCCTCGACACAGAGCGCGCTCTCGCAATCATTGCCACTGACGCAGGGATCGACGCCCGCGCGTCCGGTTCCGCGCGCTCCGGTGAGGCACTGACAACCCGTCTCCTCATCGCACTCGCAGCGCTCATCCAGGGGACAATCGCTGTTGAAGGTGCACTCGAGCCCCGAGCCGCCGCCAGGACTCCCCGCATCGAAGGCCTGACCTCCGTCCATCGGAGCGCCCGCATCCGGCATTTCACCAGCATCTGGTACGCCCGCGTCCACGGGTTCGACGTCTGGAGAACCCGAATCCACGGGGCCGGCATCCGGTGAGCCCGCGTCTGGCGCGTTCCCGGCGTCCGGCAAGCTCGCGTCGGGCGTCCCCCCGCCCGCGTCGGGTGTCCCGCCATCCACATGGGTAGTGCCGTCCCCAGCGTCTGGAGCAGGACCGTCGGAAGGGACGCCGCCACAACGCGCGAGCGACACGATTCCCAGCACCACGAAAAAGACACTCCACCGTCTCACGAGCACACTCCCCTTCCAGTCAGCGTCACGAGGGCGCTCTCGTTGTCGTTGCCGAGGAGCGGACATCCGCCATCCGCCCATCATGACGCGCCGCGTCCCGTCAGCACCCTCGGCGTCAGCCGCGGAGCCTGCATTTCAGAAGAGGGAGGTGCAATCCGGCAGCATTTTGAGCGAAAATGAAAATCCTGCTTTCCATGGAGATCCAGCGATGCGCATCTTCTCTCGACCGCCCTCCGTACCGCAGAAGACCTCGAGCACGAACAACGCACGCCCGGCTTCGCAGCCCGCTCCCCAGCCCGCCCCCCACGTGAACCGGGCCCCCGTCGATTCCTTCAGTGCACCGCCCCGCGCCCCCGTCGCGCTCGAGGCGCCGCCACCGCCGCCGCGCCTCCCCCAGCAGGTCCAGGCGCAGCAGACCCAGGCGCAGCGGACGGGGCAGCAGACACAGGCGCAGGCACGGCAGGCGCAGCAGGCCCAGCAGGCGCGTCCGAGCACGAGCTCGGGTGCCTCCACGCTGCGCAACGAGGTGCTCGACGATGGGCGGAGCAACTGCCTGGAGGAGGCCTATGAGCTGGCCCGCCCGGGCGATCAGGTGGTGCTGCTGGCCGACTCGACGGATCCCGTGGGCCACGCGGTGGTGCAGCATCCGAATGGCTCGGTGGTGGACCCCAATGAGCCCACGCGCACATACCCGAGCTTGAAGGCCTGGAACGCCGCGCACCCGGAGTACACGAATCCGCAGGCCGTCTCGCAGCAGAACCTCCAGCGCCTCTTCTCCGTGCCTCCTGGAGCCCAGCGTGACGCGCTCATCCAGGACATGGGCCTGCAGCGCCTGGCCTCGCGCCAGGTGGCCGACGAGATGGTTCCCGCGGGCGTGAGCGAGGCCCGTGCGGAGGAGATCTCATCGCAGGCCAACGACGCCTCCGACTGCTGGGACGTCGTGGACGCCCTGGCGACGATGCCCGAGGGCCCCGAGCGCGACTACTTCATGCGCTGCCTGATGGAGCGCGATCCGGGAGAGGTCACCGAGATCCTGGGCGAGATGGGCGATCTGGGGGAGAGCCTCCCCCCGGAGGAGATGAACCTGGTCACGGACAGCCTGGCCTCCGCCTATGAGTCGGGACTGATCGACAACACGCACCTGGACGCGCTGTTGGATCCCGCGCGGGGCATGGCCTATCCGGGCGGGGGCGCCTGGAGGGATCCCACCTCGTTGGGGAAGCTGCTGGGACAGGTGCCCTCCGACGAGCTGAGGACCCACGCGGCGCTCACCCTGCAGGCCAACGCCGCGTCGCTCGACCCCACCAGTCCCACCAGCACCCTGATGATGAACGCGGCCGCGTACACGGCCGCCAGCAGCCCCGCCGCCGCGCAGGCGCTCCTGACCCGGGTGGGCCCGGAGAACATGCGGGCCTTCATCCACCCGCTCATCAACGGCGACACGCCGGTGGGCGACCCGGTCGGCAACCGCGAGGTGGTGACCACCCTGCTGAACACGGTGTCCAGCGCGCGCACGCCCGCGACCGACGCCATGGTGGCCAACATCCTGAACTACCCCCAGGTGAGCTCGCTGCTCCAGGACGACGCCCTGCGCGGCGCGCTCTCCGACTACATGGCCACGGTGCGCAACCCCGCGGACCCCGCCGCGGACGCCGCCCAGTGGGACACCTTCCTGGCCTCTCCGGGCGGGCAGCGGATGCTCGGCGATGCCGCGGCGTCCGGGACCACGATGGACGTGGTGCGCTTCCTGATGACCCAGCCCACGCTGGATACCGGGATGGCCAACCACTACGACGGAGACTTCGCCCGTTACGCGGCCACCTCCGCCCAGCAGCTCATTGGCGGGGTGGACCCCTCGCAGGTGGCTCCGAATGCCCAGGTGCCCGCCGAGCTGATGGCCGAGTTTCCGGAGCTGGCACACCTGCCTCAGCCCGTGACCGCGGCCTCCGTGGCGGCGCTGGTGCCCAACCCCCTGAGCGCCGAAGCGGTGGCCACCCGCCTGGAGGATCTGGCCACGACCGTGGAGTCCACGGGCAACCCGGACCTGGGCCAGTACGGCGCCGACCCAGTCCTGTCGGGCATCATCACCACGCTGTGGGGCAACCCCATCGAGAACGCACGCCTGCCGGAGTTCGCGCAGATGAGCGGTGACCAGCTCAGGGAGTTGGCGGCACAGGTGCGCACCGAGACGGATCCACAGCTCATCGCCAACAGCCTGGTGCTGGGGACGCTGCAGCACCGTGCGTACTTCGACAACGTGCAGGGCTTCGCCCACCACATCCAGGGCCAGGGCCAGAACATCCAGGGCCAGATCGACTTCGTGAAGGGCACCGCGGAGCTGGTGTTGTCGGCGAGCGCGAACAGCCTGGGCATGGCGCTGGGAGGTCCGGCGGGCGCGGCGGTCGCCAACGGCATGGTGGGTGGCTTCTTGAATGGCCGCGATCAGGTGGTGCGCAACGGAGGCTTCAGCAACTTCAACATGGGCGAGCTGGCCCTGGTGAGCGCCGCCAACGCGGGCGCCAGCCTGGCCTCCGCCATGATTCCAGCGCTCGGCACGCACCTGACCCAGCGCCTCCAGAACCTGAGCCCGGCGGCGCAGGCCCTCATCACGGGAGGCGCCACGGTGGCGGGCGCCATGGCCGACTCGGGGCTCTCGCAGATGGCGGGCCTGCTCGGTGACCCCGCCAGACGCGAGCAGTTCTTCGCGGCGGACCCGAGCGTGCAGTCCGAGGTGCTCAAGGCCTTCGTCGTCGGCGTGGCGGCGGGCGTCGTTCCCTGGGACGCCGTCGTGCCTCCTGGCGGCGACATGGGCGAGACCTGGCGGCTGTTCACGCAAGGGGGACGGCTGGGCGAGGAGTTCCAGGCCAACCTCTCGGAGGAGGTCGCCAAGGGGACCTTCTCATTCGTGGCCGGCGCGATCGCCAACCCCAGCATGGCGGATGCCGTGGCCACGTCGGACAGTCCCCAGCAGCTCCTGGAGCGCGCCCGCGAGCTGAACGTCGACCTCTTCGGCGGCCAGACGGGACAGGTGGACGACGCGGCGGCGGCGGCCATGCTCTGGGCGCTCTACCACCCCGAGAGCTGAGCCCCCGGGCCGGCCCCTGCACCGCTATTGGCAGACGAGGCCAGAGAACCCAGGGAGCGTGCTGGCCCTCGTGTCACGGACAGCGCCCGGGAACTCCATCTGGATGGCCGTGTGAGCGCGGCCCCGCAGGAGGACGGACGACATGAACAAGGAGAGCATCATCCGGGCCTGGAAGGACCCGGCGTACCGGGCGAGTCTGTCGCCCGAGCAGCGGGCGGAGTTGCCGGAGCACCCGGCCGGCGTGACGGAGTTGGACGAGGGCACGTTGGGACAGGCGGTCGGAGGGGGTGGCCTGGACCCCGTGGTCATCGGGAACATCCGCATCATCCGGCTCAGTGCGGTGGACGCATGCCCCTCGCTGTTCTGCCCCTTCTGGGAGCAGGACATCCGCATCAACCCGCAGCAGTTCGCGGCGCGCGTCTAGCGGCCAGACGGCCTCGGGAAACGCTGCGGGCCGCCCACTCCCAAGGTGGACGGCCCGCCTGGACTCCGAGGATTCGCTGGGGCACGTGCTACTGCATCGGGACCGGCTGCGGATTCCGCGCCCACTCGAGCGCAGCGGTGGCGACCTCTTCCCAGCCCTTCTCCCCGACGATGAAGTGGTCGCGGCCAGCGAACTCGCGGAAGGCGACGATGCCGCTCCGGTACTTCCTGGCGTTATCGCGGTTGAGTGCCGCGGGCATGATGTGGTCGTGCTCTCCGGCGATGAAGAAGAGGGGCGCTCGGTCTTCCTTGTGGAAGTCCACCTTCGCGGCGGTGTTCGGGTTCAAGTTGATGGTCGCGCCTTCGAAGAGGATTCGGCCCGGCGCGGCGACGGCGTAGCGCTCATACGCCTCCCGGCTCTCCTCCTCGCTCAGCGTGTTGGTGAAGGCGTAGTGGAACTCTTCGTGGGTGAACGGCACCGCGCGCTTCACGTTCGCCGGATTCTTGAGCACGGGGAACGTCGAACGCACTTGAGTCAGCGGCACCCGCAGCACCCCCTTCACCGGCGCCGAATCAATCACCACCCCCGCTGCACCCAATCCCCGGTCGAGCAGGAGCTGCACCACCGTGCCGCCGAACGAGTGGCCGATGAGGATGGGCTTGGAGGGGAGCGCCTCGATGATGCTCGCGTAGTGGTCCACCACCTTCTGCACGCTCAGCTCGGCAATCGGCGAGGAGTCCTTGCGCAGGCCGTCCACTTCACCCTCCATCCCCGGGTAGGTGGGCGCCAGCACCTTGTACCCACGGGCTTCGTAGAACTTCACCCAGTTCTCCCAGCTACGGGGCGTCACCCAAAGGCCGTGAATGAGGACGATGGTGTCGGGGGAATTGTTCTTGCCGGTGGTCTCCATGGCTTTCTCTCTCTCTCCGGTGCCGCGAAGTTCGTGTCGCGTTGATGAGAGGAGTATGTGCATTCGCCATTTCCTCCGGTAGGAACAGGTTGCGACAATCACCTTCAACCCGAAGTTGAAGATAGGGAGCAAGTGCGTGGAACCCCTTTCAGCCATCGAAGCCTTCGTACGCAGCGCCGAGCTGGGCAGCTTCTCCGCGGCTGCGCGAAAGCTCGTCCTGACGCCCGCGGCGGTGAGCAAGAGCGTCGCCAGGCTCGAGGACTCGCTGGGGGTGCGCCTGTTCCAGCGCACCACACGCAAGCTCAAGCTGACCGAGGCGGGTGAGCACCTGTTCGCTGACGTGGCGGGGAGTCTGCACACGCTGCAGGAGGCACTCACACGCGTCTCGAGCGAGAGACTCGAACCGACGGGGACGCTCAAGCTGAGCCTCGCTCCAGCGTTCGGGCGCGAGTACGTGCTGCCCGTCTTGAAGCCCTACCGGGAGGCCTGCCCTCGCGTACTTCCCGAGTGGCACTTCGAGAACCGGCAGGTGGATCTCATCGCCGAGGGTTATGACGTCGCGGTGGGCGCCGGGTTGGAGCTGAGCGCGGGGCTCGTCGCGCGGGAGCTGGCGCGCATCCACATCATCGCGGTGTCGTCCAAGGAGTACCTCAAGAAGCACGGCACGCCGAAGACGCCGGAGGAGCTGGCCCATCACCAGGTGATCGCGTTCCGTTCGCCGCGCACGGGCAAGCCACGGGTCTGGACGATGCGGAACCGCGACGGCACCGAGGCCCTCGTCGACCCGAAGCCGGCCATCTTGCTGAGCGAGGTGGACGCGATGGCCGCGGCGGTCCGCGGCGGCATGGGCGTGGCGCTGCTGCCGACCTCGCAGGTGCTGGCGGATGTGGAGCGCGGCACGGCCATCCGCGTGCTCCCGGAGTGGTACGCCGACGGCGGCCCCTTGCTCGTCTACTTCTCGAGCCAGCGCCTGCTGCCCGCGCGGGTTCGCGTGTTCATCGAGCTGCTCGCGGCCCACTTCAAGCAGGAGAAGCTCGCGCAGCGGTTCCGGGCGGATCGGTAGAGGAGGAGGCTCCGCACCAGCGAGTACGAATGCGAGGCTGCGCCGCCACCAGCGACACCTCGCCGCGGGCGCCGAGCGCCAGGGGAATCCCAGGCAGACACAGGCGCATCCGTCCAAAGCGGAGCAGGACGAGCACCCGGCGCACGTAGGGAATGAGCAGCTTCCGGGCGAACATCACATCCCCGAGGAGGACGCACCCAGCGAAGGGCACGAGGAGGCGGGGACCCTCTGCCCGTCGATGGTGGCTTCCTCGCCGCACAGTTCGAGTCACCGGACAGGCCCCATGACGCGGCCATGACACAGAAATGGAGCGCCCAAGACCACCGGCCCTCCCCGACTCCGTAGGTTGAGCGGTGTCAGTCCCCTACCCCGCTCGAGGAGGAGCGCATCCACGCCATGGATCATTCCGCTCATTTCACGCTTGCTGGCATCTGGCAATCCACGGGTCCTTTCGCCCGGGGCATCATCTTCGCCCTGGCGCTCATGTCCGTCGCGTCGTTGGTGGTGATGGCCGAGCGCATCATCGTCTTCCGTAAGACGCGCAAGGACTCGCGCAACTTCGCGGCCAAGATGGGCGCCATCCTGGCCGAGGGCGATCTGCAGCAGGCCGCCAACACCAACATGGGCAAGGAGATCGGCCACCTGGGCCGCGTGATCGGCTCCGGCCTGACCGCGTACCGCATCAGCCCTTCCGACAAGGAAGTGGCGGTGGAGTCGGTGGCGCGCGCCCTGGAGCGCCAGGCGCAGCGTGAGGTGCAGAGCCTCAAGCGCGGCCTGGGCGTGCTGGCCACGGTGGGCTCCACGGCCCCGTTCGTGGGTCTGCTGGGCACCACGATGGGTATCGTGAACGCCTTCCAACTCATGGCGGCAGCTGGTGCGGGTGGTCTGGGGACCATCTCCGCCGGTATCGCCGTAAATCCTCGCCCGAGCCCGTCGTGACGCGAGAGCAGAGGCGTGAGCATGTCCGTCGCCCCCGTGAAGGAGGAGGAAGCGATGGAAATGAAGGAGCAGGCGGAGAAGTTCCGGCGGCAGGTACTCGAGCGGGGCGAAGTGGGCCCGCGTACGCGCTACACGCAGGAGCAGAGACAGGAAGCGGTGGCGTACATGCGAGCGCGCCAGCAACAGGGGGCGAGCAGGGAGGAAGCGGCGAAGGAGTTGGGCGTGAGCAGTTGGACGCTCAGCCGCTGGGGCAGCGCAGCTCGCCGTGCCACTCATGAGGAGCCCGCGAGGGCAGCGCTGGTCCCCGTGGAGGTGAAGGACGCGCGCCCCGAGGCCAGAAGAGGAGGGCTGGTGGCGCACGGGCCCGGAGGAGTACGGGTAGAGGGCCTGTGCGTTGAGGACGCGGTGAGGTTGCTGCGAGGGCTGCTGTGATTGGCTCCACGCGCAGGCTCGCGGTGTACGCCTACGGGCAGCCGTGCGACATGCGCAAGAGCTACGACGCGCTGAGCGGGCTGGTGACGCAGGCACTGGGCCGCGACTTCCTCTCGGGCGACGTCTTCCTCTTCGTGGGACGGGACAGGAAGAGGGCCAAGGCGCTCTTCTGGGACGGCACCGGGCTGTGCCTGTACGCCAAGCGGCTGGAGAAAGGACGCTTCGCGCCGCTGTGGCAGCCAGAGAGCGACAAGCCGCCGCTGGTGCTGACGGTGTCGGAGTTGGCCCTGTTTCTGGAGGGCAGCGAGCTGGTGGGACGAGCGCCGCTGTCGCCCGCGCCGTACACGCTGGCGCCGCTCTTCCAGCCGGAGGACGCTGGGGCGGTGACTTCGTGAGTCATGCCGCGCGCACTACTTGCGCGGGCGGGTGCTGGCATGGCACTACCCGCGCATGAGCTTCCAGCTTACGACGGAGAAGGACGTGGAGAGGCTGCGCCAGGCGGCCCTCCTGTTGGAGGCGGAAAACAGACGCCTGGTGGCGCGCGTGGTGGAGCTCACGCGCAAGCTGATGAGCGCCCAGGGCAAGGACGCCGAGGAGTTGCAGCTGCGTTTGCAGGAGTTGGAGCGGCAGCTCGCGCAGCGCACCGGCGAGCTGTTTGGCCGCTCCAGCGAGAAGCGCCCCCAGCGCGAGCAGGACGAGGGGAACAAACCCGAGCCGCCCACGCACGGCCACGGCCCGCGCGCCCAGCCCACGCTGCCGACGCTGGAGGTGGAACACACGCTGGAGGAGCCCGACAAGCAGTGTCCCAAGTGCGGCGGGGCGCTGGCGCAGATGAAGGGCTGCTACGAGGAGGCCGAGGAGGTGGACGTGGTGGAGCGGCGCTTCGTGCTGCGCCGCCACAAGCGCCAGAAGTATCGCTGCGGCTGCGGCGGGTGCGTGGAGACGGCCCTGGGCCCGCCCAAGCTCCAGGCCGGTGGGCGCTACTCCGTGGACTTCGCCGTGGAGGTGGCCGTGGCCAAGTACCTCGACCACATGCCCCTGGAGCGGCAGGTGGGAAGCATGGAGCGCGAGGGGCTGGTGGTGGACAGCCAGACACTCTGGGACCAGATTGACGCGCTGGCGCGGTTGCTGTCGCCCGCGCACGAGGCGCTGCACGCGGCGCTGCTGACGCGCGAGATTCTGGGGGGAGACGAGACGCGCTGGCCGCTGCTGGGCAGCAAGAGCCAGACGCGCTGGCACGCCTGGGCGCTGTGCGCCCCCGACGCAGTGGTGTACCGGATACAGGAGGGCCGGGACACCGAGGCCGCGCGCAACATGCTCCAGGATTATGGCGGAATCCTCATGGTGGATGGGCTGAGCACCTACGAGAGCGCCGCCGCGGGCTCCGGGGGGAAGCTGACCCTGGTGAACTGCTGGATGCACGCGCGGCGCAAGTACGTGGAGTGCGTGGAGGCCTTCCCCCAGGCCGAAGAGGCTCTGGAGATGATTGCCGGGCTGTACGCAGTGGAGCGCGAGTACAAGGAGGGACCCGAGAGCCTGGAGCGCCTGCTGGAGCTGCGACAGCACAAGAGTCGTACCATCATCGAGCGGCTGCACCAGTGGGCGTGCGAGCAGCGCGCATTGCCCCAGTCGGCGCTGGGCCAGGCAATCAAATACATGAGCAACCGGTGGACGGGGCTGACGCGGTTTCTGACGGACCCGCGGGTGCCGCTGGACAATGGGGCCACCGAGCGCGCCATGCGCGGGCTGGCGCTGGGGCGCAAGAACCACTACGGCAGCCGGAGCCGGCGTGGCACCGAGGTGGCGGCCCTCTACTACAGCCTGATGGAGACGGCGAAGCTGGGCGGGGTGGACCCCAAGCGCTACCTGCGAGAGGCCGCGCTGGCGGCCCTGCGCGGGGAAGCGATTCCCCTGCCCAACCAGCTCGCGCAGTCCGCTGCGGGCTGACTCGCCACGGCACTCATTCCCACCTGTCTTGAGCTGACCGGGCGCCGCGCTGGCTGTCGCACCGCGGTGAGCGCTCCCTCATGCCCCGCGCTCGTCGTCAAGCTCCTCGACCACGGGGCTCGGCGAGCATTTACATTTCACCGACCCGGACTCGAGAATCATGCCTCGGGCAGGTGCCTTCCAGCAGTCCTACAACGCACAGGTAGCGGCGGACGCGGACACGCAATTGATAGTGGCGCAGCAGGTGGGGCAGAGCGCCAGCGATGCACGCCAGCTGACGCCCATGGTGGAGCAGGTGGAGGCCAACACGGGATTGGTGCCCGAGGAGCTGAGCGCGGATACGGGCTACCTGTGCAAGGAGGACATTGAGAAGGTAGAGGACAAGGGTGTGGAGTGCTTCATCGCCACCGGGCGCAGCAAGCATGGGGAGCAGGCACCGCCTGCCCCGCGAGGGCGCCCGCCGGCTGGCCTGAGCTTCAAGGAGCGCATGAAGCGCAAGGTTTTGACGAAGCGGGGGCGCAAGGCATACGCGCGGCGCAAGGTGACAGCCGAGCCGGTGATTGGGCAGGTGAAGAACGGAATCCTGCCGCGCTTCTCTCTGCGGGGCCTCACCAAGGTGCAAGGGGAATTCTCGCTGGCGTGTGCCGTCCACAACCTGAAGAAGTTGTGGAAGCTGGGGTGGGAACTGCCCAGCCTGGCCGCGCAGGCGGCGTAGCGGAGCAGGTCGCCGCACGGCGGTCGCGGCTCCACGGCCTCTGCACCTGGGGCGCCATATGGCGCCCGCTACGCGTTACCGTACCTCTGGCCGATTCGCCGACAAGCTCCTAGCCAGGACGATGTACCGGCGTGCCACGGAAAAGCCGTGGCACGCCGTAAACCCTAACGGCAGTCCGCGCGCCGCAGCGAGACACCGGCCTCGGTGCGGTACTGGTAGACGACGCCTCCCTCGTCCAGGACGGCGAAGTCCCGGAACGTCTCCTCGGGCATGGTGTTGAGCGGGAGAGGTTCAGACCTCCTCGTCGGGCAGGAGCGTGCGCAACAACTCGTCGTCGGGCCCGAGGGGACGCCAGCCGGGCGGTGGTGGCGCGGCGCGGAGTGCGGCCCTGGCATTCCCAACACGCTCCTCATGCGTTTCAGGAGTGTACGAGGACCAGCGGCCAAATGCCTCGGCAACCTTGAAACGGTTGGCGTCGTCCATCACTGCCGGCCATCCCTCGGGGACGCTCTGGGCCCACAGGCGCACGAATAGATCGCGCACAAAACGAGTGACCTGCTTGCGCCGCTCCGCCTCGGCGAGCAGCCCCTCCAAGACTTGCACCCCAGCGATGTCGTCCTTGCCCAGTTCCTTGGCAAGCATGTGCAGCGGCATGGTGGGGTGCGCATCAGCGAAGGCAGTGAGCGAGTCGTAACCCCGCTCGCGGACCCGCTCGTACAGGCGTGTCACCCAGTTGCCCTGCCAAGGATGTCCGTCGCTCATGGCCCTCTCCAGGGGATGAAATTCATCGGGATGTAGTAGTCCTCCATGGCCTTCGCGACGATCTTCAGGATCTCATTCCGCGTCAACATCCGGCCAACGTCGGCCTCGGCTTCGTGCAACGCCTTCATGATCATCCGGTTCCATTCACGCGGCCAGGTGCGGCCCAGCTTCCAGTTTCCACCGCCGTGAATGGCCTCGTGGTGCGCCTGCTCCAACTTGACGCAGAACTCGTCAATGTCCATCTCGCCAGTGAAGCCGCGCTTCTCGAACCACTCGCGGAACTCTTTCGGCATGACGTGGTGCCGCGGTGGCTCGGCCATGCCAGCCCCCGCTTTGCCCGTCTCGTGCATGGCCCCCACCTCGGGCCCATCGCCCAGCGCCTCGCGCACGCCCCGCGGCAGCTCGCCGTGCGCCTGCGCCAGCATCACCTGGCCCGCCTGAATCCGCACGGCGGCGCTGACGACGGGCAGGGAGAGGACGCCCGCGCGCACCAACTGGCGCACCATCTCCACCCACTCGGCGGACACGACCATCCGCGCGCCCATCATCACGCCGTCGCCGCCCACCGCCAGGCCAATTCCGGCCAGGGCGGGAGCGGACGGAGGCACCGAGGGCAGCGAAAACCTCATCGTCGAGAGCATCGTGACAGTCTCGATGGCTTCCTTGAGCACCAGCACCTTCTGGAGGTTTTCCGCCCCCACTCGCATTCTTTCCACGGTGGCCGCGAATTCCTCCGTGAGGTGGCCTACCAGCGGAGGTACGTCTTGCGCCGCCGCCTCCATCTGCTCGTGCTCCCGAGAGGAGAGTGCCCTCATTGCGGGCTCAAGCGTCTCCTGCCAGCGCCACATGTCCGCGAAGAGCGTCTCCACCGAGTAGAAGTGTTGTCTGAGCGCGACGTCCGCGAGGTTGAGGAAATCGAGCCAGACGGAGAGCAAGAGCGAGCCCACCATGGCGGCTTCCAGCCGTGGGCCGGCCACGCGCAGCAGGGCGAGTTGCAGGTCCGGCTCCTCCACCTCCGCAGCGGCGTTGGCCAGCCGGGTGGCGGCGACGAGCTGGGCGTCAATCCACCGCAGTTGCTCGGTGCCGTAATCGGCATAGCGGAGGAAGACACCGTCTGCGCTGGCGAGGCCCCGGCCACTGACCTTGAGCCGGGCGAGCTCGCCGGAAATGCGACGGGTGGAGCCCGACACGTCGAGAACGGCACCGCGAAACGCCAACTGGGCCGCGAGGGCGCGTTGCCGCGCCTCCCTTTCCGCGCTGTTCGGGCTCACCGCCGTCACCACACGGGAGGCCCGGCGCCGGTGTAGCCGCTCCGGTGCCTCGGCCTCAGACGTTGAGACGAGGAGGCGCGGAGACTCGACACCCAGCCCCTGAGTCGAGGCAGGTACCGTGGCCTCGCGAGGTGCGTAACGCAAGCTCGTCCCCTGGCCGGGTGGTGGCGTCAGCGAGGCACAGCCAGTGGACAGCAGCGACAAGGCGAGCAGCAGGCCCGCCCACACGGCCCGGAGCGAGTCGGCCCTCATTGTCCACTCCCAGGTCCACGGTCCAAATCCGTGTGCGTTCTGCGACACGAGACCACCTATGCACGCCTCGGGAGGAAGCACCCGCCGCCTCGCGTGGCGGGTGCTCGCCGGCTACCGGCAGTCCGCGCGCCGCAGCGAGACACCGGCCTCGGTGCGGTACTGGTAGACGACGCCTCCCTCGTCCAGGACGGCGAAGTCCCGGAACGTCTCCTCGGGCATGGTGTTGAGCGGCAGGTCCGCCTGGCCCAGCACCTTCCCGTCGAGTGGATCCAGACAGAAGAGCCGCACGCCGGGCTCGGAAGCGGGGCTCGCCTTGCCCGTGGGCAGCTCACCGGCCACTCCCAGGTAGATGACACCCGAGCGGTCGGAGTCGAGCAGCGTGATGTACATCAGCGGGAACTGCACCCGGTACTCGCGGGTGTAGCGCTGCTGGTTCGTCTGGCGATCGACGGCGTTGACCAGCAGGCGCCCACTCGGCCTTTCGATGATGGCCGCGAGGATGTACGAGCGGCCATCCCGGGTGGGACGGCCCGGAACCTCCGGGCGCGTGGTGTCGGCCGTGCCCGAGAGATCGCCGATGCGCACCAGCGCGCCGTGCTCGCGCTCGACGTACACCGAGTCCCCATCCACGAAGGTGCCGGTGATGCCACCCACCTCCGGGATGCCCTGGCCTTGCAGCGGCAATTCTCCACGGAGCGTGCCCGTCTCGGGGTCGATGATGGCCACGGATTTGTCCCGCAGCCGATCCATCACCAGCATCGTGCCGTCCCTGGCCACGGTGACGTCCTGGGGCGTCTGCTGGGTGATGGGCGTGGTCCCGAGCACCTTGCCGTCCTGGCCGATGCGGACGAGCCGTCCATTGAGCTGATCCAGCACCACGACGTCCCCGAGCGGCGTCACCGCCAGCGACATGGGCGCCTCGGGGTTGGCTTCCTGGGGACGGTCGCGCCCGAGCTGCGAGGAACCACTGCCCCAGCCCAGCTCGGCGATCACTCCCGGGGCCCTGTTGGAAGGCGCCGAAGGAGATGCACCCTCCCCCGCCTTGCCCTGACTGGCGCCAGAGGGAGACCGGGGTGCGGTGCCGCCCTGGGCCGACGCCGGGGCCGCCGGCTCTCGAGTGGACGAGGCGGAGCCCGGGCCGTCCTCCCTGCCCGAACGAGCCATCACGAACGCGATGCCGAGCGCGAGCACCGTAAGACCCACGAAGATGACGACAGCGCGCTTGCGCGACTTCATGACTTCTTCCTTTTCAGCTTCGGCTTCAATGAACACGGCTCAATGCGACGGGGAACCCTGCGCCACGAGCCGATCCACCCGCGCCTTCAGCTCCGGATCATCCGGCACGTCCGGCCCGAGCTGGATGAACGAGAGCAACTGGGTACGGCCCTCCGTGACCGGGCGCTCCCGGGCCTGCTCCTCCAGGCGTTGCCGCCGGGACAGGAAACCGGCCAGTGTCTCCTCGAGCGGCTTCCGGGCCGCCTCGTCCTTCGCCGCGGCCAGCCGCTCGCGAGCCCGCTGGATGTTCTCGTCCAGGAGCTTCAGCCCCTGCCGGGCCCTCGCCACCTCGGCGAGATCGACGAACGGCCCCGTCCCCGCGACGGTGAGCTCCAGGCGGCCCAATTGCCTGCCGCGCTCGCCCGAGGGCACCAGGGTGGCGTGACCGGGGCGCTGCGCCGTTCCCGGTAGACGGCCCTCGTGGGACTGCACGACGAAGTCCACCGCATCCCCCACCTCCCGCGCGAGCGCCTGGGCGGACTCCAGGGGCAGCGCGGCCAGCACCACCACCACGTCCACCCGCTCCTTCTCGCGAAGCCGGCGAGCCTCGGCGAGGGCCACGGGGGCGGGAGGCCGGCCCGTCACACCTGGCCGCACCTCGCCCTCGGGCGAGAGCCCCACCACACCGAACGCCAGCTGGCCCACCTTCACCACCGTGGAGGCCGTGAAGAGCGGCTTGCCCTTCGCGTCCACGAGGTTGGCCGACAGCACCTTCATCTTCGACTTCCGGGTGGCCTGCTTCAGGAAGTCCGTGCCGAGCACCAGGTCCCGCGCCCCCACGGCCATGGCCGAGGTACCCAGCGCGTCCATCTGCTCGAGCAACAACTCCGCGCGCTCGCGTGCACCCGGCTCACCCTCCGGCTCGGGCGTCTTGAAGAGCGCATTGCCCGCGTCCAGCACCAGCACCGGCTCGCCCTTCGCGCGCTCGCGCGAGAGGATCGTCTTGCGCCGGGCCAGCCCTCCCGCCGGCAGCTGCCCGCAGCCGCAGTGGGAAATCTCTCCCCGGTTGTCTCCGGTGAACAGGAGCACCGCCTTCCCGGGCGCGGCTCCCGCCACCAGGGGACTCAGCAGCAACACCAGCAGGGCGAGCAGGCCCGGTCGAACGCGCATCACATCCTCGGAAGACAGCCACTCCCCAACGAACGGCGGCCGGGCCACACGCACCCGGCCGCCCCCTCCCCACGGCGGAGGGACTAGAAGTGACGGATGGCGTGGTACGTGGTGGTGGCGGTGCGGAGGTTGTACACGCAACCGGCCGCGCAGCCCTTGCACTCGTAGGCCCACATGCTGCCCCAGCCATCACCCGACTCGTAGAGGAAGATGTGGCCGGCGCCGTTCTGGTTGTAGACGAGCGCGTCGGCCTTCAGCAGGGCGTCCCGGGAGATGGTCGTCCACTGGCTGGTGTCGGAGTTGAAGCTGACGGTGCTGTAGGGATGCGAGTCGACGGCCGTGTTGCTGTTGGTGCTGGGCACCACCCACACCTTGGCGAGGAAGCCGGAGCAGTCCGCGCCGTACGAGCCGCTGTGCGTGCAGGTCGGGCAATTCCCCGAGCACGAGCCCACGGCGGAGCCCGGGTTCCAGGCGCCGTGGCCCCACCAGTACGAAAAGCCCATTCCACTCTTCGCCTTGGCGATGGCGGTGTCACGCGTCGAGGTGGAGGTGGTCACCAGGGTGAGGTAGCTGCCCGAGGCCCAGCCCGTCACGCCGCTGTAGGTGAGCTTGTACCAACCGCTGGTGGGACAACCTCCGCCCGCCTCCTTGGCGATGGCACCGCCCGGCATCGTCAGGAGGATGCCGTAGGACGTCCCGGGCCCGCTGCGCAGGTTCAGGCCCGTGGTCGTCTGGAGGCTGGAGCCCGCGGTGACACAGGTGGTGATCGCGTCGGCGCTGCTGCCCACGCTCTCGTCCACGCCCTTCAGTTCGAAGCTCTCCACGGACGACTGGCCGCCGCCGCAGCCCGCCGCCACCACTGCCAGGACCGCCAACCACTTCAAGGAATGACCGCTCATGCTCCGGGTGCTCATACGTCCCTCCATGGGGGGAACTGCGGGGAAGGCAGGCGCGTCCCACGGCCCTTCACTCCACTGGCATGGCAGGGACGCCTTGAAAAACCAGAAAGCGCATGATTGCAGGAAATGTGGGAGCCGCACAACCCGCGAGAGCGCTCTTCACACCGGCACCGCCCTCCTCCACGAGGGTGCTCGTTCTCTCCCCACAGAGCCCCCGTTCTTCTCTATGTTCCACCGCCTCAACCAAGGAGCCCTATCTTGGCCGGATCCAGCCTTCTCGCACTGCTCGACGACATCGCCACCATCCTCGACGACGTGTCGGTGATGACCAAGGTGGCCGCGAAGAAGACGGCTGGCGTGCTGGGCGATGACCTGGCGCTCAATGCCGAGCAGGTCGCGGGCGTCAACGCCGACCGCGAGCTGCCGGTGGTGTGGGCCGTGGCCAAGGGCTCGATGGTGAACAAGGCCATCCTGGTGCCCGCGGCGCTGCTCATCAGCGCTTACATCCCCTGGGCGATCACGCCGCTGCTGATGCTGGGCGGTCTGTACCTCTGTTACGAGGGCGTCGAGAAGCTGGCGCACAAGTTCCTGCACAGCGAGGCCGAGGACGAGGCCCACCACGCCGAGCTCACCCAGGCCCTGGCGGACCCGAAGGTCGATCTGGTGGCGCTCGAGAAGGAGAAGATCAAGGGCGCGGTGCGCACCGACTTCATCCTCTCGGCGGAGATCATCGTCATCTCGCTGGGTGTCATGGCGTCCGCGCCCTTCAAGACGCAGGTGCTGGCGCTGGTGGGCGTGGCCCTCCTGATGACGGTGGGCGTGTACGGACTGGTGGCGGGCATCGTCAAGCTCGACGACGCGGGGCTCTTCCTCAGCCGGCGGACCGGCTTCCAGCGCACCCTGGGCGTGGGCCTCCTGAAGGGAGCGCCGTACCTCATGAAGGGCCTGTCGATCGCCGGCACCGCGGCCATGTTCCTGGTCGGCGGCGGCATCATCTCGCACGGCATCTCCACGCTGCACCACGGCATCGAGGGCCTGGCCCATCACGCGGGCCAGGTGTCCATCATCGGCGGTCTGCTCGGGGGGCTCACGTCGTCATTGGCCAACGCCCTGGTGGGCCTCGTGGCCGGTACGGCGGCGCTCCTCCTGGTGCTCGGGGTGCAGCGCCTGCTGAAGCGGGGCGACAAGGCTGGAGCCTCGAAGACGCACGGGTGAGTCGCACGCCTGCCCGCCCATGAGGCTGGCCAGCGGGGGCTGGCCGGCCGCCCGGACGGGCTGGAGCGTTTCGTGGAGCGACGAGGCCGCGCGACTTGCTAGGCTCGCGCGCGATGAGACTCCTGGCCCCCCTGCTCCTCGTCTCCCTGCTGCTGTCGTTGGATGCCCATGCCTACGTGGACCCCGGCACCGGCAGCGTGCTGCTGCAAATCCTGCTCGGCGGCTTCGCGGGCCTGGCCCTCTTCGGCAAGCTCTTCTGGCGCCGCGTCACCGAGCTGTTCGGCCGCAAGCCCCTGCCCCCTCCGGCCGCCGCCCCGGCTCCCTCCGACTCGCGTGACGTGAAGAGCGACCGGTGATCGCCTACGAACCCGGCTCCTTCAAGGACCCCTCCGGCCGCGTCTTCTATCTGCGCGATGAGGTGTACCGCACGCTGACCCCCGAGGCGGGCGAGGCGCTGGGCCGCGCGTGGGAGAGCGGCCTGATGCCGGAGCTCACGCGGGCCGGGTTGGTGCTCGAGACGGAGCGGGTGCGCGCCGCGGAGGTGGAGGTACCGGGCCTGGAGGGCACGGCTCAGTTGCTGCGCCAGCCGCGCGTGCCCGTGGTCAGCTACGCGTACGAGTGGAGCTTCGAGATGCTCCGCGACGCCGCCCTGGTGACGCTGGAGATTCTCGAGCGCTGCCTGGCCGCGGGCTTCCTGCTCAAGGACGCCAACTCCTTCAACCTGCTGTTCCTGGCCGGCAAGCCGCGCCTGGTGGACGTTCCCTCCATCGAGCCCTACCAGGAGGGCATGCTGTGGGCGGGCTACGGCCAGTTCTGCCGCAGCTTCCTCTTCCCGCTGCTGCTCGGGGCGCACCTGGGCCTGGAGTTCCAGCCGCTGCTGCGTGGCACGATGGGCGAGCTGCCGGTGCGGGAGGTGGCCCGGCTCTTCCGGCTGCGCGACTGGTTCAAGCCGGGCGTGCTGCGCGACGTGGTGCTGCAAGCGCGCCTGGAGCGGGACTTCGCCCGCCGGCAGGAGACGCTGGCCGGCTCGGTGAGCAACTACCGGCTGCCGAAGGAGCTGCTGGTGGCCAACGTGCGCCGGCTGCGGCGCATCATCGAGCGTTTGCGCACGCCCAACACGCCCTCGGAGTGGTCCGGCTACACCGCGTTCCACAACTACACGGACGAGGACCAGCGGCAGAAGCGCGTCTTCGTGGAGCGGGCCTTGGAGGAGGCGAAGCCCGCGCGGGTGCTCGACCTGGGGTGCAACACCGGGCAGTACACGGAGCTGGCGAGGGCCCGGGGCGCACAGGTGGTGGCGGTGGACGTGGACGCGCAGGCCATCGACCTGCTCTACCGTGGCCTGCCGGCCGGGGCGTCCGTGTGGCCGATGGTGGCCAACCTGGCCAACCCCACACCGGCCATGGGATGGGCGCTGAAGGAGCGCCGCTCGCTGCTGGATCGCCTCGGCTCGGACTTCGTGCTGGCACTGGCGCTGGTGCACCACCTGCGGATTACGGCGGGCGTACCGCTGGAGCAGGTGGTGGAGCAGCTCTTCGCCCTGGCGCCCGAGGGCGTGGTGGAGTGGGTGGACAAGCAGGACTCGATGGTGCGGCGGATGCTGAGCCTGAGGCCGGACGTCTACCCCGACTACACCTGGGAGAACTTCCGGGCGCTGCTGGAGCGCCACGGCACGCTGGTGTCCGTCCAGGAGACGCACGAGGGCCGCCGCCGGCTGTGCCACGTGCGCCGCCGCTGAGAGGTGGACCGTGGCGGGTGAGCGGGTGAACGTCGTGCGTGGTGGAGCCGTCGCGGTGTGGCAGGCCGTCTGGGCCTGCTACGCGTTCGTGCTGCTGGAGTGGCTCTTCCTCGTCACCCAGCAGGGCTTCATGGTGTCGTTCCCGCGCACGGTGTGGGCCAGCACCCTGGCGTGCCTCCCGCTGGTGCTGCTGCTCCCGTCGCTCGCCGTGCTCCCGCCGCTGCTCGGTGTCGAGGCGCTGCTCGCGCGCCTCCCCGAGGGCTCCAGGGCGCGGACGCTGCCCGTCGCCTCCGCCGTCCCGGCGCTGGTGCTGACGGGCCTGTCCTTCCTGCTCATCGACAACTTCACCTACACCCTCTTCGGCTTCGGGGTGGTGACGGTCTCGAAGTCCCTGCTGTTCCTGTACGTGCTGCTGCTGCTCGTGCTCTTCGGCACGCTGGTGCGGAAGCTGGCCCGTGCACGTCAGGAAGTGCTGGCCTCGGACGGGTGGCGCTGTCGGCTCGCGGTGGCGGGAGGGCTCGTGACCCTCTCGCTCGGGGTGCTGGCCCTCCGGCTCGCGGGGGGGAGAGAAGCACCGGAGCAGGAGGCGCCCCTGGCCTCGGCCACGGCCCGGCGGCCCAACGTGCTCTTCATCGCCTCGGACGGACTGGAGGCGCGGCGGATGTCCGCCTACGGCTACGAGCGCCCGAACACGCCCTTCCTGGCGCGCTTCAAGGAGCGCACCCTCTTCTTCGAGAACGCCTTCTCCAACGCCGGGCGCACCACGGGCTCGCTCACCTCGATGCTCACCTCGCGCCTGCCCACGAGCACCCGGGTCATCTTCCCGCCGCACATCCTCTCCGGCGAGGCGGCGTTCCAGCACCTGCCGGGGCTGCTGCGGCGCGCTGGCTACGAGACGCACCAGTTCACCGTCCGCTACTACGCGGACGGGGCCGACCTGAACCTGCAAGGGGGCTTCGAGCGGGCCGGCGGACGGGAGTTGTCCACGGACGTGCCCTCGGGGCCCTGGCGGAACCTCATGGAGGAGCGCTACGTGGCCGAGCGCATGGCCGAACGGCTCTCCGAGCGTGTGCTGTATGTGCTCGGGCTCCGGCCGATGGTGAACTACTTCAAGCTCGTGCAGCTGCCCACGCGCATCTACGGCTGGGACACGGACGAGGATCGCATCAAGGGGGCCCTCGCCGTGGCGGAGAAGGCCCAGCGGCCCTTCTTCACGCACATCCACCTGATGGGGACGCACTGCTGCGCCTACAGGAAGAGTCCCGAGCCGGTCTTCGCGCGCACCCCCGCAGCCACGCCCGAGGAGCAGCGGGAGAACATGCTGGACGACGCCATCCTCGACGCGGACCGCCTCATCGAGCGCCTCCTCACCGGGCTCGAGGAGCGCGGGCTGCTGGAGAACACGCTGGTGGTCATCAGCTCCGATCACAACCAGGGCTGGATGACGCTCGACCGGGTGCCGCTGATGATCCACTTCCCCGGCGGGCAGCGGCACGGAGTGGTGAAGGAGAACGCCCAACTGCTCGACGTGGCACCCACGGTGCTCGAGGCCGTGGGGCTGTCCGTCCCGGGCTGGATGGAGGGCCGCTCCCTGCTCTCCGCACCGCGCGGTCCCACCGAGCCCATTCTCAGCACGGGGGAAGTCGACTCGATGCGCACCGAGGCGAACTGGGAGCGCATCTCACGCCTGAGGGATCCGGGGCCACCGCTCTACGGCCTGAGCACCCTCTCCGCGGTGGTGTGCGACCAGTGGTGGACGCTCCAGCTCAAGACGGGGGAGCTCCAGAAGGGCAAGGTGTCCGGGCACACGGCGCCGTGCGCGGAGACGTCACTTCCCGCGGACCCGGACATCCGCCGGACCCTCCTCACGCACCTGCGGGAGCGCGGCTTCGAGCTCGCGGACCCGCGGTAGAGCCCATCAGGCGCCGAACCACCCCTTCTGGAGCGCCTCCTCGAGACGGCCTTCCAGATAGGCCCACAGGGCCGGACAGCCATCCTTGATGGGCGGAGCGATGCGGCGCACCACACGCTCATGGCTGACGCCGTTCTCTCGCCAGCTCTGCCCCGAGTTGGCCAGGTTCAGCAGCACCGGCATGGCCCGGTCCACGGCATGCGCGAAACGGGCTTCCGGCGTCTCGCCCGTCTCGAACTCCTGCCACAGCGCCAGGAAGGCCGCGCCCTGCTGCTCCGGCAACAACCCGAAGATCCGTTTCACCGCCGCCAGCTCGGCCGCCTTGCGCTCCTTCCAATCTCCCTCGGCGTACACCAGGGTGTCCCCGGTATCGATCTCCCCGATGTCATGCACCAGCAGCATGCGGATGACCCGGTTGATGTCGATGGTGGAGCCCGCGTAGGGCGCCAGCGAGGCGGCCAGCATGGCGATCTGCCAGCTGTGCTCCGCGGAGTTCTCATAGCGCTCGAGCCCCAGCGGACGGGTCTTGCGCGTCACGCCCTTGAGCTTGTCCAGCTCCAGGATGAAGTCGATGATCTGCTGCATCGCCGTGCCTCCAGGAGCCCTCTGAGCCAGCCCCTCGCGGCACTCTACAAAAAGCGGCCTGGACTGGCGTGGGATCATCACCCCCACGCCAGCCCGGAAGCTGCCTCGGGTTACTGCTGGTTCAGCTGGACCTCGAGCGACTCCATCTTGCGGATGACCGGATGGGGCCCGAACGAGGGCTCCTTCGCCAGCCGCAGCGCCGGGTAGCGCTTGATGAACGTCTCCACGGCGATCTGCACCTCCAGCCGAGCCAGGCTCGCGCCCAGGCAGAAGTGCATGCCGTGGCCGAAGGCGATGCTCGAGTTCGTGTTGCGGCGCACGTCGAAGACATCCGCCTTCGGGAACACGTTCTCGTCACGCAGCGCGCTGTTGAGCAGGACGAGCACCATCTGGCCCTTCTTGATGGTCACCCCGCCCATCTCCACGTCCTCGAGCGCGTAGCGGGCGATGCCCAGCTTGCCGAAGTTGTCGAAGCGCAGCACCTCTTCGATGACGCCCTTGAGCAGCTCGGGCTCGGACTTGACCTGCGCGAGCAGCTCGGGCCGCTTGAGCACGTTGTAGACCGTGAAACCGATGAGGTGCACGGTGGTCTCGAAGCCGCCCACGATGAGCGCGGCCACCAGCGACAACAGCTCCGAGGTGTTGAGCCGATCCCCCTGCTCCTCCGTCTGGATGAGCGTGGTGAGGATGTCATCCGGCAGGGGGTTGCGGCGCCGCTCCTCGATCGTCTCGCGCACCAGGGCGATGCCCTCCTGGACGTCGGCGCGCAGGGAGGGCACCTCCTCCGGGCGGAGCAGTCCGGGCAGGAAGCTCTTGATCGCCGCCTCCGTGAAGCGCTGGAACAGCGTCTCGCGCCCCTTGGGGATCTTCAGCATGGAGCCGATCACCCGCGGCGGAATCCGGTCCGAGATGTCCGTGACCACGTTGATGGTGTTCCGTCCCTTCAGGTCATTCAGGATGTCATCGACGATGGCCTGGAGCTCCGGCCGCAGCCGCTCGATGGCGCGCGGCGTGAGCGCAGGGCTCACGAGCTTGCGCACCCGGGCATGGTCCGAGCCCGACAGCGCGAAGAGGCCTCCCTTGTTGAGCTCCGCCAGCTCGGGGATCAGCGCCGCGGATCCGGCCACCGCGGCGAACTCCCACTCGTCCCGGTTGGGCGAGAAGCGCTTCGAGTCCCGGAGCACGGCGGTGGCGTCCTCGTACCGGCTCAGCAGCCAGGACCGGCCTTCCGGCCAGTAGTACAAGGGCGCCTTGGTGCGCAGCTCCTCGAGCGCGGGATAGGGATCGAGGACGTAGCCGGGTGCGTCCGGCGCGAAGGCCACGGAGGGGGGATGGGAAGGCGTCTGAGGCGACATGGGTCATCTCCTTCGGGGGGGAACAACGAACAAGGGTGGGAACTCAGTCTTCCGAGAGCGACAGCGCCTGCTTCGGACATCCGAGGATGGCCTTGTCCACCTTGGCGCGCAGCTCGGGGGAAACCGTCTCGGTGAGGACGTGCAGCTGATCCTTGTCATCGAGTTGGAAGGACTCGGGCGCCGCGCGCACGCAGACGCCGTTGGCCTCGCAGCGATCCCAATCGACCACGATCTTCATGTGCATCTCCTTGAGGTGGGACTCTGAGGTGGGACTTCGAAACGGAAGGGAGGGCGTCAGGCCTTGAGCAGCCGGAGCACCAGTTCGATGGGCGGCCGCGCCATGCCGGGATGCACGGCCTGGTTGATGGCGAGCCCCTGCGTCACCGCCATCCACGCACGCGCGAGTTCTCCGGGCGGGCCGGCGGCGGCGGCTCCCGTGCGCTGCGCCTCCTCGATGAGCGAGGACAGGGGCTCGTGCACGTGCCGCTCCAGCCGGTCCAGCGCCTCGCGCACTGGCTGGGGCGCGTCCCCTCCCATGGAGGCATGCACGATGATCCGCAGGTGCTCGGAAGCCTCCACCGAGCTCTCCCCCATGATGGAACACACGTACACGAGCCGCTCCCATGCGGAGACGGGCATCGCCCGGGCCCGGGCGATCAGCGCCTCCCAGCCGTGGATGGACTCCTCGATGACGGCGACGAAGAGCGCTTCCTTGGTGGGGAAGTAGTGGTGCACCAGCCCATGACTGATGCCCGCGGCGGACGCGATGTCGGAGATCTTCGCCGCGGCGAAGCCCTTGCGCGCGAACACCCGCCGGGCCGCGCCCAGCACGTCCCTCCGCCGCTCTTCTCGAAGCTGCTCCACCCGCGCCGTCGGACGAGGACTCATGACCATCCCCAACTCTTGATTGACTGGTGGGTCAATCAACCAACCACCGTCCCCAGCTCTAGCAAACCCAGAAAAAGGACACAACCCCGGAATGACTCAGGGTTCAGTCACAGGGGTGAGAGCGCGCGGAAACGCTCGGCGAGGTGGTCGATCAACGCCCCCACGGGCGGCGGCAGGCCCCGGCGGGAGGTGTAGACGAGATGGACGGTCCCGTCCGGGGCATGCCAGTCCGGAAGCACCTGGACGAGCTGGCCGGAGCGCAACGCGGAGGCGCAGGTGTGCTCGGGCAGCATCGCGAGGCCGAGTCCCGCCGACGCCGCCTCACGCAACGCGCCGAAGTCTCCACACGCCAGCCGCGGCTCGTGGCGCACGGAGAGGGTCTGCTCCCCGGGCCCCACCAGCTCCCAGACCTCCTGGCCCGCTTCCTCGCTCGCGCTCAGGGTCGGCCACGAGGCGAGCCGCGCCACGTCCCGGAGCTCCCCGAGACGCGAGACCAGGGAGGGACTCGCGACGAGGATGCGGCGGCTGCGCGCGAGCGTCCGCAGGATGAGCGCCGCATCGGTGTCCAGCGTGGTGCGCACACGGAGCGCGACGTCGATCCGCTCGTGGATGAGGTCCACCCGCCGGTTGGTGGCCACCACGTGCAGGTTCACCCGGGGATGGCGCGACAGGAAGTCGGCCAGCAGGGGCGACACCACCTCCATCATGCCCAGGGGGCAGCTGAACCGGACGAGCCCATGGGGCTCACCCTGGGTCGCGGCCACCGCCTCCTCGGCCCGCTGCACCTCCGCCATGACGTTGCGGCAATGCTCGTAGAAGGCCTGCCCCACCTCGGTGATGCGGAACCGGCGGGACGACCGTTCTATGAGCCTGACGCCGAGCCGCTCCTCGAGCTGGGCCACCCGGCGGCTGAGTTTCGACTTGGGTTGCCGGAGCGCACGGCCCGCCTGCGAGAACCCTCCCCACTCGACGACCTCGGTGAAGAAGAACAGGTCATTGAGATCCTGCATGAGGGCTCCATCGTTCCATTTCGTGAACGCAGGGTGCCACAAGCGCCCGCTTTCGGCCTCATCGTTCCACGGCTATCTCTTTCCGGGCGAGCGACGAACTCCTTCGCCTCGCGACAGGGAACGAGCCATGAGCAACAGACTTCAGGACAAGGTGGCGGTCATCACGGGTGGGACCACGGGGATCGGGCTGGCGGCGGCGAAGCGGTTCGCGGCCGAGGGGGCGCACGTCTTCATCACGGGCCGCCGCCAGGCGGAGCTGGACGCGGCGGTGAAGGAGCTGGGCCCTCGCGTCACGGGAGTGCAGGGCGATGTGTCCCAGCTGGCCGACCTGGATCGCCTCTACGAGCGGGTGCGGCGCGAGCACGACCACATCGACATCCTCTTCGCCAACGCGGGAGGCGGGGAGTTCGCGGCCCTGGGCACCCTCTCCGAGGAGCACGTCGACAAGACCTTCGACATCAACGTCAAGGGCACGGTGTTCACGGTGCAGAAGGCCCTGCCGCTGCTGCGCGACGGCGCGTCGATCATCCTCACGGGCTCGACGGCGGCCACCACGGGCAGCCCGGCGTTCAGCATCTACAGCGCGACCAAGGCGGCCCTGCGCAGCTTCGCCCGCAACTGGATGCTGGATCTCAAGGACCGGCACATCCGCATCAACACGTTGAGCCCGGGCCCCATCCGGACGCCCGGCCTGCATGGCCTGGGCAAGACGGAGGACGAGTCGCGGGCGATCCTCGACAGCCTGGCGGCCAGCGTCCCCATGGGCCGCCTGGGCGAGCCGGACGAGGTGGCCAAAGCGGCGGTGTTCCTCGCCTCGGACGACAGCAGCTTCGTCAACGGCACCGAGCTCTTCGTCGACGGCGGCCTGGCGCAGATCTGAGCAGGCCCCGGCTGATGTCGCGCGCGGGCGAGTTGGCGCGGTGGTGGGATTTTTCACCTGGGGTATCACCCGGCTCATCGACGCGATCACCGGAAAGAAACACAAGATCGCCGGCCTCCAGATTGGCTGAGGCGAGCACCGGGGCACGGCCGGGGCCGGGGCCCTTCTTTTCTTCCTCCGTGGATCTACAATCCCCGGCGTGATGAACCTTCGACCTTCACGTTGGGGTACCGTGTTGTCTCTCGCCCTGGTGCTCGGGCTCGGCATGCCGGGGCCGGAGGCCTGGGCGGCCAGGGGCACGCGGAGCGCCAGATCGGCCAAGAAGGCCGGCAAGGCGAAGGCCCGGAAGGGACCACAGCCGAAGCTGCTCACGCCCGCGGAGGACGCGGAGCTCCAGCCGGGCAGGAAGGTCACCTTCAAATGGAAGGTGGCCGCGAAACTCGTGCGTCTCCAGGTGGCGCGCGACGAGGAGTTCACCGACACGGTCATCGACCGGCCGGTGAAAGGACGCTTCGCGATTCTCCCGCTCGAGGAGGGCTCGTACCACTGGCGGGTGTCGGTGAAGGGGATCGCTTCCGACCCGCGCAGGCTGACCGTGGGCACCGAGCCGCCCCCGGAGTCCCAACCGGAATCGCAGCCGGTGGCCCAGGCGCAACCGGAAGAGACGATGACCGGTGGTCTGGGGCTGGATCTCACCGCGGCCACCACCCCGAGCGACACCAGCACGGAGTCCTCGAGCGACACGATCGCCCAGACTTCCGCCGCGGAGCCCGTGACGAGCGAGCCCGCCAGGCCGGTGGAGGCCGAGGCGGAGCGTCCGTCCTCCTCGCAGCGCGGCAACCAGAAGCGCTGGAGCGTGCTCATCGGCGGCTCGGCCGCGTTCGGCCCGGGCGCACCCAATTCGATGGCGTCGCTGCGGTACGAGGCCAGCGTCGCGTTCCGGATCGCGAATCCCTTCGAGCTGAGCCTGGCGGTGGGTGGCACATCGCTCAACGTGCTGGGCACCCGCGATGAGACCTGGCCGTACTACACGTGGTCCGGGCAGTACTACTTCGACCTCGGGGCACGGTACCGGCTGGTTCGTTTCGAGGGCGGAGCGTTGTTCGGGCTCGTGGCCGGGCGGGTCTCCTTCTTCACCGCCTCGCCGGAGCAGTTGGGCTTCCTGGCGGAGCGCAGCCCGTTCTCGGCCGGTGCGGGTGTTGCCTTGCGCTTCCGGGCGGGCCTCCCGCTGGAGCTCGGTGTGCGTGGCAACGTCATCACCGGCAAGAGCCTGGGCGGCGAGCTCGAGCTCGGCCTGCGCGTCATGGTGTTCTGACGCCGCTTGGAGGCAGGAACACCGCGGCTCCTGTTTCTCCAGACTTCCTCGAAATACTGTGATTGACTGGGAGGAACGAAGGAGGAAGACGTGCGCATCGAACGGCTATCGGTGGGGTTGCTCGCGACGGTGACGCTGGTCCTGGGGGGAACCCAGGCGGGCTGTGGCCAACCGGAGCACGAGTCTCCGGAAACCCCCGGGGAGGAGCAGGGCACGAGTACCTCCGCCCTGAGCTACCCCAACGGGAGCAGCCGGACCGTGGTGTCGAAGCGGGTGGTCTACAAGGATGGCTCGGGCAACTACCAGGCCGCGCCGGGCTTCGAGCAGTTCCGCGCGGCCGGAGCACCGGACGGAGACCTCCACAACATCCGGATCGCCGAGGTGGATGCGCCCCTCACGCGCGAGGCGATCGTCCTGATGTCGTCCGGCCAGAAGATGTCCAGCAGCGGGCACAACAGCGGGGTGACGGGGCAAGGGGCGAGCTGGGACGCGGCCTGTGATGCCGTCTCCTGCCCGAACGTGACGCTGGACGGCCGCTCGCTGGCGATGAAGCTGCGCTCCCTGGGCTGGTTTCCCACGGGCTCCACCTACCTGGCCGTGGTCAATGACAACAACTTCGACCACTTGTTCGACAGCGGCAAGAAGCAGCAGCTGCTGAACGGATTCACCCGCTGGCTCCAGGCGCAGATCCGCCCCGAGACCCGGTCCATCTACCTGGCGGGGAGCTCGCGCGGAGGCTGCCTGGTGATGCTCATGGCCCAGGCGCTGCGCGCCAACCCGGCGTACGACGGCATCGATCTCTACGTGTCGTCGTTCGACGGGGTGTGCAAGTACACCCAGGGCGAGCTGGGGACCTTCGGGGAGAAGATCAACAACCCCGTCCGCCCCTGGGGCACGTTCTACGGCGGCTGGGCCACGGATCTCTCCGCGCAGTTCCCCCGGAAGGGGCGGCTGCGCATGTACCACATCGCGGGTGGGGAGGAGGTCGCTCCGGCCTCGGGGATCCGCGCCTTCTCGGCGTACTCGGGCTCGCCCCCGTCGACGGGCAGCAACCTCGACTGGGGCTGGTACAAGCAGACCTGGGTGCGCTGGCAGCACAAGGAGATCGGCAATCCCTACACCGAGCCCAGCTCGTCGGATCAGCCGCGCGTCATCTCCGAGACCATCGACGCGCAGCTCACCTGGCTCGATGCCTTCCTGTGAGGGTCCAGTTCAGCAAACCCCCAAGCTAACGGCCCAGGACCGGATGAAGGCCCGGTGCTTCTCCTCCTTGGGGGCACCGATGTCCTCCGGCTGTATCTGTTCCTCGGTGAAGAAGCAGGCCAGGGCGGCGATGGAACTGGCGGCTGGATCCTTGCGCGTGAGGTCCGCGCGGCGCTGGTGCACGACCAGGTAGCAGTGGGCCTCGGGGATGCCCGGCAAGCCCTCGCGCGCGAGGATGGCTCCTACCCCCGGCGTGTTGCGCTCGTGCATCTCGTAGATGCCGAGCGTCAGCTGGACGGGCTGTCCGTGCGCACGCGCCAGGGCGGCCAGGAGGGCATGCTTGGTGCTGCTGGTGCCTCGCCCTTCCGGCAGGACGAGCCGGAAGTCCGCCCGGTCCGAGTTGCGTCCGTAGGGCAACTCCCAGACATGCCGCGCCGCATCCACGAACCCGCGCAACCCGAGCGCCAGGAAGCCCTGGGCCAGGGGCTCATGCTCCGACAGCGGGAAGTCGGGGAGTGCCAGGAGGGGGAAGAGGGACGTCCGCATGGACCGCAGCGTACAGCCGGCGTGCAGGAGTCTGCGCGGTCCTGCCTCCCTTCTTGCACAGGCTGCACATCCCATCGTCCTCATCGACCTTGGTTGAACGGCATCGGCCTTGCAAAATCCGGCGCGCAACCCTCGCACTTCCGCCCTGGAGGCAGTCATTCTTCGCGACGTCTACATCACCTCGCTGGGCACGTTTCTCCCCGGCAAACCCATCGGCAACGACGAGATGGAAGCGTATCTCGGGCGTATCCAGGGAAAGCCCTCGCGCGCCCGCGCCCGCGTTCTCAAACAGAACGGAATCCAGACCCGCCACTACGCCATCGACACGCAGCAACGCAGCCTCTTCCGCAATAGCGAGATGGCCGCACTGGCGGTGCGAGACGCGTTGACCCGGCGGCAGCGCCCGCTCGAACAGGTGGATTTCCTCGCCGCCGCCACCACCCAGGGCGATCTCTGTGTCCCAGGCTTCGGCAGCATGGTGCATGGCGAGCTCCAGAACCCCACGTGCGAGATCGCGTCCCTGCACGGCGTCTGCGCCAGCGGCGTCATGGCCCTGCGAAGCGCCATGCTTCAGGTCAAGGCAGAGGAACGGCAGCTCGCCATCGCCTGCGCCAGCGAGTTTCCCAGCCGCCTCTTCAAGGCCTCGCGCTTCACCGCCCAGCTCGGTGAGGACGGAGAGCTTCCCTTCGACACGGAATTCCTCCGCTGGATGCTGTCCGATGGCTCCGGTGCCGCCGTGCTCGAACCCGCACCGCGCTCGGAAGGGCTCTCGCTCAAGATCGAGTGGATCGAACTGCGCTCTCACGCACACCAGTACGGCGTCTGCATGTATGCCGGCGCCAATACCGCCCAAGGGGAGCTCGGGCCCTCGTGGCTGGACTACCCCAGCTTCGAGGCTGCCTCAGCTGAGGGCGCCATCAACCTCAAGCAGGACATCCGGCTCCTGGACAACATGGTGAAGATCGGGGTCGACGGCTACTTCGATCTCCTCGAGAAGGGACGGCTCACTCCCGACTTCGACTACTTCGTGTGTCACTACTCCTCGCACTTCTTCCGCGAGCAGATCCGCAGGCTCCTGGATCAGGCCGGCGCCTCCATCCCCGAGGAGAAGTGGTTCACCAACCTGTACACCAAGGGCAACGTGGGCTGCGCGTCCATCTACGTGCTGCTCGAGGAGCTGTTCCACTCCGGCAAACTCCGTCCGGGTCAACGCATCCTCTGCATGGTGCCGGAGAGCGGCCGCTTCATCGCCTCCTACATGCTGCTCACCGTGGTGGGCCAGGAGGCTCCCGCGCGCCCCGCCCTCCCCCCGGTGACCCCGGCGGGACCGCCCGCCCTTCAAGTCAATACCACCGATCCGTTGCAGGCCTCCCTCGTCCGCCAGCTCACCCGGGTGTGGATCGACTTCGAGGCCCGCCTCCACCAGGTGCCCATCGTGTCGCGGCTCGAGCATGGACAGCTCACGGTGGAGGACTACCGGCTGCTCCTCCTGAACCTGCGCCAACAGGTTGCCGAGGGGGCACGCTGGATCGCACGCGCGGCCTCCCACATCGATCTCTCGGCGTTTCCGCTCCGCTCGCTCTTCATCACCCATGCCCGCGAGGAACACCGGGACTTCCAGATGCTGGAGCGCGATTACGTCTCGGTGGGCGGGAAGCTCGAGGACATCCAGAACGGGCAGAAGAATGTCGGCAGTGAAGCCCTCAGCGCGTGGATGTTCCAGCGCGCGAGCCAGCCCAATCCCTTTGATCTCATGGGGGCGATGTTCATCATCGAGGGACTGGGCAGCCGCCTCGCCCGCGGTTGGGGGGAGCGCATCCGCGATCAGTTGGGACTCGCGGACTCGCAGGTGTCCTTCCTGCTGTACCATGGCTCCAACGATGAATCGCACCTCGACAAGCTGGAGACCGCGGTCCAGTCAGGACTGTTGACCGAGGCGCTCGTCGAGCGCGTGGTCAAGACCGCCAAGGTGACCGCGCGCCTGTACCTCCTGCAGCTCGAGGAGCTGGGAAACGTGTGATGCAGCTGCTCAACGCCCTCATTCTCTGCATGGTGTACATGGTGCTCGCCGGCCTGGCGGTGGGCCTCGTGTACCACCGCACTCTCAGTCACCGGGCGCTGCGGCTGGCTCCCTGGTTCGAACGGACCCTTGTCACCCTGGGCCTGCCCGCCGGTACTCCGGTGCAGTGGGCGGGAAACCATCGCCGCCATCACGCGCACACGGACCAGGAGGGGGATCCGCACTCCCCGCGGCACGGGTTCTGGCACGCCCACAACGGGTGGTACATCGGCCAGACGCACTGGCTTCCGTGCCTGGCGTACGCGCTCGCGGGTCCGCTGCGCACGCTCTTCGATGGATGGCATCGGCCGCGCAGCAACCAGGAGTCCGTTCACCTGGCACCCGATGTGGCCGCGGATCCGTACTACAGGTTCGTGAGCCGTCCCGGTCCGTACCTCGCGTTCGCCGTGGCGCACGTGGCTGGATTCTATGGTGCGGCGTGGGCGCTCGGAGGCACCGCGGGGGTGGTCATGCTCCTGGCCACGCAGATCCTCGTCTACAACCTGGGGGACGCCATCGACAGCGCGGCCCACCTCATCGGAGACCGCCCCTTCGCCGTCACCCACCTGGCCACGAATCACCGATGGATGGCTTTTTTGACCTTCGGTGAAGGCTGGCACGCCAACCACCACAGCTTTCCACGCAGTCCCCGCACCGATATATTTCGCGGCCAGGTGGACGTCATCTGGTGGGAGATCCGGCTCCTGGCGCTGCTCGGCATCGCGAGCGAGCTCCAGCGGGCTCCCTCCGCCGCCGACGTCCGTGCCCGATTGAAGGATTCCGTGAAGGATTCTCCCGCTCATGTCCCTGCCCGCTGAGACCGCTCCACGGAGGCCGACGGACACCGCGCCCTCATCGGAGGTGCACGACTTCCAGGCGCCCTTCCTGGAGCGCACGCACGATCCCAGGGATCCGGATCCCTCCCTGGCCGCCTACCTGGACACCAGCCTGCCGCTGCAACCCCAGGTGCGGGCCGCGCTGCTGCAGGATCTGGAGCTGTTCTCCCGGAGGGTCCTCCACCGGATCTTCAGGCCCCTGGGGATCTTCGCCATCGTCGTCATCGGCATCCTGAAGATCTTCATTCCCCGGGCCTTCACCAGCTCCCCCCTGCTGCACAAATTCATCCACTGGGGACTCGAGTACTTCGTCGCGCCGCCTTCGAACTTCCTCATCCTCCGCCACTTCCACGTGGGCTCGGAGATCCTCGCGTTCATCGCCGCCAACGCGCCGGTACAGGTCCCCACCAACCCCATCCGGCCGAAGTTCCTGAAGGACGTGGAGCAGGAGATCTTCCTCAACCACGATCTCAACCTCTACAACTTCATCATCCGTCTCAACACCGCGCTGCAGAATGAGGGCACTCACCTCCATCCTCCGAAGCGGCTCAACTTCGACATGATCACCGATGGTCCGTTCGACATCGCGCCGCTTCCCCGGAGATGGACCAACTTCATCGACCTGTCGTCGGCGATCGAGGTCTACACCCCGCTGTACCAGCTCTTCCTGACGGAGCGGGACTTCCGCCGGGCCTACCACTCGCTCCAGCTCGATGAGACAGTCGCCATCTACGTGGCACGGTTGCTGGGGGACACCACCCACCTCGCACTGGTGAACAACCGCCACCCCCTGGTGCCTGACTCGGCATTCCGGTCCGCCAAGCGGCTGGTGCTCCATGGCCTGGCGTCCGAGGCCCTGCACGCGCTCCTCGTGCACCACAAGCGGCGGCAGAAGGAGCTGGACGCGCGGGGAGTCACGGCCTCGGGACATGGACTCGTCTCCCTGTGGAAGGCCCCATCACAGGGTGAGCCATGAACGCGCTGTTGGCCCAGGCGCGAGAGGCGCCCCTGTGGGCGATCTACGTCTTCACCGTCGTGGGCTTCGCCACGATCTACTTCGGGCTGGGTGCGCTGACCGCGTGGCTCACCGGGCACGTCTTCCCTGCCCTCGGTGTCGGCCGCAAGCTGGAGCTCCGCCCGGTGCGCCCCGGTCAGATCGGCGAGGAGATACGCGGCTCGTTGCGCTCGATCGCCATCTTCGGAGTCTACGGCGTGGCCGCCGTCGGCATGGACCGGGTGGGATGGACGCACATCATCTGGAACCTCGACCTGGTCCGATTGCCCGCCGAGTTGTTGCTTCTGACGCTGTGGAACGAGGTGCACTTCTATGGGTGCCACCGCTTGCTCCACCTTCCCTGGCTGTACCGCAAGGTCCACCACGACCATCACCGTTCGGTCGCCCCGACTCCCTGGTCGACCTTCAGCTTCCATTGGGGCGAGGCCGTGCTCCTGGGAAGCGTCATGCTGCCGGTTCTGCCGCTCTTCGATTTCAGCGCCCCTGCGCTCGTGCTCTTCCCGGTGGTGAGCCTGACGCTCAACAACCTGGGGCACATGAACTACGACCTGGTGCCGGACCAGGGCACCTGGCATCCATTGGCCGCGAGCCGACGCCACGCCCTCCACCATGCGAAGGTGGCGTGGAACCTCGGCTTCCTCTTGCCGTTCATGGATCGGGCGCTGGGCACCGCGCTTCCAGTCCATGAGGGGGACAAGGTCCTTCAGCGCGCCTCGAAGCCGTCGGCCTGAGCCCTCACCCTTCGCGCAGGGCCTCGGCCGGGGAGATCCGCATCGCCCGGCGCGCCGGGAGGAAGGCCGCGGGCAAGGCCGCCAGGAGGGCCGCTACCGACGCCAGCAGCAACGCTCGCCAGGGCGGAACGAAGGCCACCGGGAAGCCCATCCGGTGCGTGGCCTCCGAGAAGATCCACGCCAGCAACATCCCCACCACCATTCCCCCCAGGGAGCCCACCGCCGAGGTGACGACCGCCTCCGCGACGAGCATGGCGCCCACCTGCTTCCGGGCCATCCCCAGGCTGCGCAGCGCCGCGATGTCCCCCCGGCGCTCGAAGGCAGAGAGCGCGACGGCCGATCCCACCGCCAACAACCCCACGACGCCCGCGAGCAACAGGAGCCCGTCCATCGCCGACAGGGCCTGATCCACCATGTCGAGCACGCGCTGCTTGAGACTCGCCTGACGCTCGCTTCGCACACCCGGCATCGCGGAGAGGGCGCGCTCGACGGCCGCGAGGTGCTGGGGGCCCTCGAGGCGCAAGGCCATCAGGTCCGTCCCCTCGACCCCAAAGGCCTCTTCGAGCAGCACCTGCGAGACGATCACCGCGAAGCCATTCTGCGTGTAGTCCACGATCTCCGCCGACACGGTGAGCGTCCGCGGGCCGGTGGGGGTCTTCAGCGTGAGGCGTTGTCCCGCGCGCACGCCGAGCTGCTCGGCCAGGACCGAGGTCACCAACGCGCGATCGGTCTGCTCGATGGAACGGACGAGGTTTCTCGACTCATCGGGTTCCGAAGCACCCACGACCGTGTAGGCGCCCTCCTCGGCGTAGGCCCGGGCCGAGATGCCCACCACCGACAGTCCCAGCGTCCTGCCATCCTCGGCCTGCACTTGCGCGGCCCGGACGGTCACGGGGGAAGCGCGCCGGACGCCCTCGAGCGCCTGCAGCTGGCGTACGAGCGCCTCATCCAGACCCGAGGGCTTGCGCACGAAGAGATCCCACCCGAGCGCCCGATCCGACCATTCCTCCATCTGCCCGCGAACGCCCAGCGCCACCGAGGACATGCCCCCCACCATCGCCACCGCGCAGAGCACCGCCCCGGCGGCCAGTCCGCTGCGCACCGGTCTCCAGCGTGGGCCCGCGGCGCCCAGCGCCCAACCGCCGCCGAACCACCGCGCCGCGATACGGCTCATCCCCGAGGCCATGGGCCCGATGAGGGCTGGGAGGGCGCCGGTACAGCCGGCGATGAACAGGAGCCCCAGCGAGTAGGTCAGGATCGGCCCCGAGGAGCGCGGAGGAAAGAGCCAGAGCCCCGCGAGCGCCGTCACCGCGAGCGCCATCCAGGCCAGCGTGGCCGTCTTGCCAGGGCTCTCGGCGGCGCCTGCCCGCGCGCGAACGGCGTCGAACGGAGGTTGACGCGCCCCTTGAATCGCCGGGATGAGCGCACTGAGCACAGCCACCACGATGCCCGCGCCGGCCACGAGCACCGCGCCCCACGGATCGGAGGGAGGCGGGCGAGCCTCGGTGGCAGCCACCCGGGCGAAGATCTCGGCGACCCCCGCCGCCAGCGGCGCACCGAGCACCGCCCCCAGCAACGCACCGGGCACGGAACAGAGCAGGGCTTCCCACAGCAGCGGCAGTGCCGCCTGGACCTTCGTGGCCCCCACACACCGGAGCATGCCCGTCTCACGGCGGCGCTCGGCGGCGGCCGAGGCATACAGCCCATAAATCAAGAAGGCGGACAGGAAGAGCGCCAGCGTGGAGGTCAGATCCGTCCCCGCCCGCATGTTGTTCATCCGCAAGGCGACGTCCTTGCCACGCTCGCCGGGGCGCACCACCGAGGCCCCTTCCCCCAGCGTCTCCCGCAGCTGCCCCACCACCTCGTCGATGCGATGATCCGGCACCACGAGCGCCACTTCGGAGATCGCCTCCGGAGCGAGGCCAAAAGCGCGCCGCACCGGCTCGATGGGCGCGATCAGGACGTTCCCTCCGTTGCGGGCACCCAGTCCTTCCCTGGCGAGCAACCCCCGCACCTCGAAGGTGGCCTCACCGCCGGGCGCCACCAACCGGATCGTCGAGCCCGGACGCAGCCCCCGCTCGCGCGCATAGCTCTCGCCCAGCCACACCCCCGGCGTGAGCGGCTGGCCCTCCAGGGGGACGACACGGCCGCGCCCCGGCTCGCGCGCCAGGTCAACCCCTTGGACCCACAAGCCGCTGATCTGACCCGGGTAGAGAGGGGCCTGCCACTCCGCGAGTTCCTCGACACGCACCGTGGAGAGCTGGACCGAGGGCAATGCGGCCTCCACCCCCGGCACACCTTCGATCGCCTCGAGCGTGCCCGCGGGCAGGGGCACATGGGACTCGCCCGGTGGAATGACCGCCACCGCGGTGGTCCCGGCCGCCTGCTCGAAGGCCGCCTTGACGGAGTCCAGCGCGCCCTGCGTTCCCAGTTGCACGGCACGAAGCCCCGCGACCCCGGCCGCGATCCCCAGCAGCGTCACCAGGGTCCGCATGGGCCGTTGCAAGGCATGGCGGACCGCCAGCGCGAACCCCAGCCCGAGCGCCCGGCTCATGGAGCCTCCAAGCGCCCATCACGGAGGCGGATGATCCGGTCGGCCCTGCGTGCGGCCTCCTCGTCGTGGGTGACCATCACCACGGTACGGCCCTGCTCGGTGCAGGCGCGGCGCAACAGCGTCAGCACGCCCTGCCCCTTCTCACGATCCAACGCTCCCGTGGGCTCGTCCGCGAAGATCAGGATGGGATCCGCGACGAGAGCCCGCGCAATCGCCGCACGCTGCCTCTCCCCACCGCTGACCCGATCAGGCAGGTGCCTAGCCCGATGCGTGAGCTCGACGGACGCGAGCGCCGCCGCCACCTTCGCCGCATAGCTCGCGGGTGGCGTGCCCTCGAGCAGGAAGGGCAGCGCGACGTTCTCCTCGAGGGTCAGGACAGGGACCAGATTGTAGCTCTGGAAGACGAACCCCACCCGGGTGCGCCGCAGCCGGCTGATGGCCTCGTCCGACTGCTGGTGCAGCGGCTCTCCCCCGAGCCACACCTCGCCCGACGTGGGCGACTCGAGCCCGGCCAGGAGCGAGATCAGCGTGGATTTCCCGCTCCCCGAGGGCCCCATCACCGCCACGAATTCACCCGCGTGGACTTCGAGATCCACGTCACGCAAGGCCCAGACTTCTTCGTCCCCTGCCCGAAACGAGCGCGACAGCTTCGATGCTTTGAGTACGTTCATGATGATGGGATGTGCCCGCTCTGGCTGCGGCCGAACACGTGCCGGAGGATACTATCTTCGCCCAAGGTGCTCGAGAACCTGGGAGACCCGCGCGCTCGTGGACCCGTGGACGGGTAGCACTTCCATTCCCAACTCAAACGGGTCGTCGAACAGTATCCAGGCGAGCTTCTCGTCCACCTCCCGCCTCAGCCCGGCATCTTCGTGTGCGGGGAGCTGGATGCGATCGCGCTCCTCGATGGGCACGAAGACGATGAGGTCCAGGGTCTGGATAGTGGAACGAACCCGGGCAAGCCACTCCTCCAGCTCGAACGAATCGGAGTCCTCGTGGGTCAGGAGGTATCCCAGGAAATCGAGGGGGCAGCGATCGAACAGAACGTTTCGCGTGCCCTCCTCGTCCTCGAGCAACTCCATCGAGCGGCGAAGCTGTTCGAGGAAGTCTTCGAGGCACGGTGGAGAAGCGAACTCGTATCCCTCCTCTTCGAGGAGGTGGTACGGCTCGTCGACGACCCGATATTCCGCGAGTCGTTCCTCGAGCTCTTCAATGAGCGTCGACTTCCCCACCCGGTGCGATCCAGTCACCGCGATGCGCATCTCAGTACCCCTGGAAGACGAAGCGGCTCAGTGCGCATCCTCCGTGGCCTCCCGGAGGGCGTTGCAGGCGGGGCCGAACCCGAGGTCGCACCCCTTCTTGAAGAGGGCATTGGCGCGCTCCTGACTCGCCTCCACTCCATCACCATGCTGGTAGGCGAGGCCAAGGTTGAGGCAGCCTCCCGCCAGCCCCGCATCACAGGCCTTCTCGAAGAGGCTGGCGCCTCGCTTCATGTCCTCCTTCACACCGTTCCCGGACATGTAGGAGTGGCCGAGGATGTTGCAGCCGTTCATGTCTCCCGCGTCACACGCCTGCGTGAGAAGCTTCGCGGCACGCTCCTGATTCTTCTCCACCCCGTTACCGTCCGCGTAGGCGAGGCCGAGGCTGAAGCAGCCGGCGGCCGCGCCCCCGGTGCAGGCCTTCTCGTAGAAGGTGGCGGCGCGCGCCAGATCCTTCGTCACCCCATTGCCCATCGCGTAGGTAATGCCGACGTTGAAGCAACCCTTCGCGCTCTTCGCGTTGCAGGTCTTCTCGAAGAGGGCGATGGCCTGCTTCGGATCCTGCTTCACCCCCGCACCTTGCATGTAGGCGATGCCGAGGCCGTTGCACGCGTCCAGATGACCCTTGTCACACGCCTTCTTGAAAAAGGAGGCCGAACGTTCCGCGTCCTTGGCCACACCCAGGCCCTGCGCGTAGGCCACACCCAGCTTGTAGCAACCATCCAGGTCGCCCTTCGTGCAGTTCTTCTCGTTGACCTTCGCGACGCGGGCCAGTTCCTCCTTGCTGACGGGCGCCGCCTGCTTCGACACCTCCTTCTTCGTGGTCTCCTTCTTCGAGGCTTCCGCCTTCGCCGGATCTCCCTTCGGCGGCTGCGTCTTCGGGGCCTCCGCCTTCGACGCCTCCGCCTTCGACGCCTCCGCCTTCGCCGCCTCATGCGCGGAGCCGCGCGTCCCCAGCAGCATCACGGCCACGGTGAGCCCGAGCACCCAGGGGCGCCGACGCGTCTCGATTCCAGAGCGAAGCATGGAGAAGTCCTTTCCGGGCATGATGGCCCGTCGCGAAAAGTTCAGAATCCCCATGATACGGGATTCAGACACATCGGGAACCCGGGTGAGCGTCAATCGCACGCGCTCCCCGTGCTGACCTCCCCTACTCCACCACCGCGATGGCGAAGCCGCCCCATGCGCGCTTCCCTTCCGTCTCCTGCCCGAGAACCCGGTGCTCTCCGGGTGAAAGTCCGCAGGACAGGAGCAACCCGGCAAGGCGCTCGCTCACCGGCGGACGGCTATCGATGCCGAATTTCAGCGGCTCTCCGCTGGCCCTGGTCCCCGCTCTCGCCATGCGCCAGTAGAGCGCCCGCGATTCGAGCGACTCGGTCGTGAAGTAGTCGAACGCGACGACACTGCCCCTGGCGGTGCTGGCGATCTTGCGCAGGGTGTCCTCGACGGCTTGCTTCTCCAGGTAGTAGAAAACGCCGGCCGAGATGAGAGGGTGCATGTCATCAGCTCTTCGCTATTCTCTTCGAGCAGGTGGTAGGGCTCGCCGACAACCCGATACTCCGCGAGTCGTTCCTCGAGCGCTTCAATGAGCGTCGACTTTCCCACCCGGTGCGTGCCCGTCACCGAGATCGCATCTCAGCGCCCCTGGAAGACGGGAGCCCTGCGCGCCGCCGCGGCCGCGAGCCCCTCGCCCAGGTCCTCGCTCCCGTAGCTCTCCGCCTGGAAACGCGCCTCGTCCTCCAGGGCCCGCAGGAGGGCGGCCCGGTCCGGGGCCAGCCTGCGCTTGAGCGCTCGAATCGCCAGCGGAGCATTCGCCGCCACCTGGGCCGCGAGCGTCCGGGCGCGCGAGAGCACCTCGGGCCCCGGCGCCGCCTCCAGCGCCAGTCCGAGCCGCACCGCCTCACGCCCATCGAAGCGGCGGCCCGTCAGCAGCAGCTCCGCGCCCCGCTGCGCGCCCGCCCTCCACGGCACGAAGTACGTGGCCCCCATGCCCGGGTGCAGGCCCAGCTGGACGAAGTTGAGCGCGAGCTTCGCGTCCTCGGCCACCACGCACAGGTCGCACGCGAGTGCCACGCACAGCCCGGCGCCAATCGCCGCGCCCTCCACCGCCGCCACCGTGGGCACCGGCAGGTCCAACACACTGAGGTAGCGCGCATAGAAGTCGAGCATGAAGGTGCGCGCCTCCTCCGAGGACACCCGGCGCAGCCGCTCGAGCATCTGGAGGTCGCCCCCCGCGGAGAACGCCCCGCCAGCCCCCGCGAGAACAACAGCCCTCACGTCGGGGCGTAGCTTGAGCTCGGCCACCCGGTCCCGCAGCGCCTCCCCGAGCTCGGGGGTCATCGCGTTGCGGCGGGCGGCATCATTCAACGTGAGGGTGGCGACGGCACCCTCCACCTCGAGCAGGACGGCAGTGGACGGAGTGGACATGGGGCCCCTTCTATCAGGCCCGGCCCGAGGTCCGGGGCCCCCACTGTCAGGCGTCAGGAGTTACTTCTGGCCCCCGAGCCACGAGCCCCACCGCTCGAGCCGCGCACCGCCCTCGGGCTCGCGCTTGCCACCGGCGGCTAGGCGCTCGGTGCCACTGGCGAGCGGCATGAAACGGGCCTCATAGGGAAGGCCCGCCAGCGCCGGAGCCCACGGCTCGGCCGCGTAGGTGTCCGTGAAGACGCGCTGGGTGCCCTCGACGTCCTCGGTGCGCTGATCGATGAGGGCGGGCACGCTACGGCCCTCCACGGTGAAGGTGCCGCGGGTGCCGGCCGCGGCGACGGAGGGAGGCCAGTCCCCCGAGGCCAGCACGTCCCAGGGCAGGCCCATCAGCACCTCCTCGAGGGCCTCCGGCTCGGCCTGGGAGAAGTCCGAGCACGGGGCGGCGTTGGCGTCCACGGGGCCCTCGGCGCGCAGGAAGTAGCCACGCTCGGCGGCGAAGCACACGCGCTGCACGCCGGGAGCGGGACCCACGTCCACGCGCCGCTCGTAGTACGTGCCCGGGCCCAGGGGCCGCTCCAGCGCGGGCACGGCGGCGTTGGCACCGGCCGAGCCCTCGCGGAACTCGCGCAGTGTCAGCTTGATGCCGCCCGGAACGTGGAAGCCGGCCGACTCGGTGCTCGCCTCGAGCAGGCCGCCCGTGAGGTAGAGCGGGCCCGGCTCGTTGGCGTACACGCGCGTGCGCAGGGGGCCGTCCACGGGGCGCTGGTCACTCACGTAACGCATGGCCTCCCAGGTGCGGCCCGCGCTGGTGGGCTTCTCGGCGGTCGTCTCTCCCGCGTGGGGCACCTCGAGCGGGCGCGTCGTGTCCGCGCGCACGGGCACGAGGAGCTCCTGCGCCAGCCTCGGGTGCGCCAGGGGCTTGCCGGCCTCATCGGTGTAGGCCACACGCACCCAGACCCAGGGCTGCTGCACGGCCACCACTTCCAGCGTCAGTTGACCGCCCAGGGTGCGCGCGGCACCGCCACCACCGCGCCCGGGGCCCTGGTTCGCGGTGAAGGAGTAGGTGACCCGATCACCCACACGGGCTCGCTTCCAGGCGTCAGCGGCTTTCATGGAGGCGGACTCCTGAGCCTGGGGATCGGAAGGAGAAGGGCTGCTCGACTTCGTGCTCTCGCAGCCCGGGAGGAAGGACAGGGCCGCGCCCAGCAGCGCGGCGAGGGGGAGTGTGGAGTGGCGCATATGAAGGTGTGACTGGATACACCAGGAGTGTATTCACGCCTCTGTCCGATGGATGAACATGCTGTCCGAGATTCGGACAGCCCATATCGTATGCGCTCAAACCATTGATGGTGCAATAGTTTCACCGCAAAACGTCAGGGCGCTTTACAAGAAGTCCCAGGACGATGGGTACATCCCTGCTCCAGGGCCAATCTTGCCTCATCAACTAAGTCCCTGATTTCCGGTGTCTCCCGGTGTTGGCCCGAGGGTTGCTCATGGGATGGGGGCGCGGCCGCGGCTGGAATCCCCAGGCGGCAGCGTCCAACCCCCGTCGTCCCCCGAAAAGGAAGCCCCCATGCGCAAGCTTTCCATGGCGTTGCTGGCTGGTGTTGCCCTCGTTGGCTGCGGTCTCGACCCGCAGGCCGAGAACCAGGAGATCGTGTCCAACCTGGTCAAGGCCGGCTTTCCGGCCGACGACATCAAGGTCGTCGACAACCAGGTGTACGTGGGCAACGACGCTCACGTGACCCTCGAGGCCTCCCTCGAGATGCTCCAGGCCGGCACCGACAGCGCGGAGCAGTACCGGACGACCAACACCGTCGGCACCAGCGTGACGAAGATCTGCATCAACCCCACCTCTCAGTTCAACAGCTACAGCCGCCTGAGCGCTGGCCTGGATGCGGCCATCGCCAACTACAACTCCCTGGGCCTGCGCATCACCTTCGCGCGTGGCCCGACCACCGGCTGCACCGCGAACATCACCGCGAGGACCATGTCCGGCACCGGCGGCTCGGCGGGCTTCCCCTCGGGTGGCAAGCCCTACGGCACCATCAACATCGGCACCGGCCTGCAGAGCTACAGCTCCGGCGTGAACAAGCACGTCATCTCGCACGAGATCGGCCACTGCATCGGCTTCCGTCACTCCGACTACTACAACCGCTCCATCAGCTGCGGCGGCTCCGCCACCAACGAGGGCACCGCCGGCGTGGGCGCCATCCTCATCCCCGGCACGCCCAGCACGGCCACCTCGGGCGGCTCGGTCATGAACTCCTGCTTCAGCTCGAGCTCCACCGGCACCTGGACCAGCTCCGACCGCACCGCGCTGAACTACCTCTTCTGAGGTGACACGGGGACCGGGGATGCACGGCGTCATCAGCGCATGAACCGATGACGCGGGTGCTTCCCCGGCGCCCCGCCGATGGAGATGACCGTGGCGCAACGCGCCAGATCGTTGGTGGGCCCCCTCCGAACCCGGCAGGCCGGCCCCTGTCCGATGGATGAACATGCTGTCCGAGATTCGGACATTCCAGATGCTATGCATTCAAACTCTTGATGTCTCAAATGTTTTGCCATCAAACGTCAGGGTTTTTTACACGCCGTCTTAGGGCAGCTGGCACATCTGTGGTCCAGGGCTATCCAGGTATTGCTCGCTAAGTTCTTGTTTTCAGGTGTGCGGAGCTGTTGGCCCGAGGGTTGCTCATGGGATGGGGGCGCGGCCGCGGCTGAAACCCCAGGCGGCAGCGTCAAACCCCCGTCGTCCCCAAAAGGAACCCCCCATGCGCAAGCTTTCCATGGCGTTGCTGGCTGGTGTCGCTCTCGTTGGCTGCGGTCTCGACACGGAGACCGAGAACAAGGAGATCGTGCAGAACCTGGTGCAGGCCGGCTTCCCGGCCGACGACATCCAGATCGTCGATGGCCAGGTGTACGTGGGCCGCGACGCTCACGTGACGCTCGAGGCCTCCCAGGAGATGCTGCAGGCCGACAAGGGCGCCGAGCAGTATCGGACGACCAACCTGATGAGCGGCATCACCAAGATCTGCATCAACCCCACCTCCGGCTTCAACAGCTACAGCCGTCTGAGCGCGGGCCTGGATGCGGCCATCGCCAACTACAACGCCCTGGGTCTGTCCTTCACCATGGTTCGCGGCCCGGCGACCGGCTGCAGCGCGAACATCACCGCGACCACCATGTCCGGCGCCGGCGGCTCCGCGGGCTTCCCCTCGGGTGGCCGGCCCTACGGCACCATCAACATCGGCACCGGCCTGCAGAGCTACAGCTCCGGCGTGAACAAGCACGTCATCACGCACGAGCTCGGCCACTGCATCGGCTTCCGTCACTCTGACTACTACAACCGCTCCATCAGCTGCGGCGGCTCCGCCACCAACGAGGGCACCGCCGGCGTGGGCGCCATCCTCATCCCCGGCACGCCCAGCACGGCCACCTCGGGCGGCTCGGTCATGAACTCCTGCTTCAGCTCGAGCTCCACCGGCACCTGGACCAGCTCCGACCGCACCGCGCTGAACTACCTGTACTGATGTGACACGGGGACCGGGGATGCACAGCGTCATCAGGAAATAAGTTGATGATGCAACTGCTTCCCCGGCACCCCGGATGATTGGGATTGGCCATGGCGCAACGCGCCAGGACGGTGATGGGCTCCCCCGCAACCCGGGAGGTGGCCTGCTGTCCTATTGCCAAACACATCGTCCGAGACTCGGACGATCCCGGTGTCTTGCGCGCAACCCATTGAGCCAACAAACGATTCACTGGGAAACGTCAGGCTCCTTTACAAGAACTCCCAGGACGGCTGGCACATCCGTGTTCCAGAGCTATCCGGGTATTGCTCGCTAAGTTCTTGTTTTCTGGTGTGCGGGGGCGTTGGCCCAAGGGTTGCTCAAGGGAAGGAGCGCGCGGCCGCGGCTGGAAGTACCAGGCGGCAGCGTCCAACCCCTGTAGTCCCTCGAAAAGGAAGCCCCCATGCGTAAGCTTTCTATGGCGTTGCTGGCCGGTGTTGCTCTCGTTGGCTGCGGTCTCGACACGGAGACCGAGAACAAGGAGATCGTGCAGAACCTGGTCCAGGCCGGCTTCCCGGCCGATGACATCCAGGTTGTCGACGGCCTGGTGTACGTGGGCAACGACGCTCACGTGACGCTCGAGGCCTCCCAGGAGATGCTGCAGGCCGACAAGGGCGCCGAGCAGTATCGGACGACCAACCTGATGAGCGGCATCACCAAGATCTGCATCAACCCCACCTCCGGCTTCAACAGCTACAGCCGTCTGAGCGCGGGCCTGGATGCGGCCATCGCCAACTACAACAACCTGGGTCTGTCCTTCACCATGGTTCGCGGCCCGGCGACCGGCTGCAGCGCGAACATCACCGCGACCACCATGTCCGGCGCCGGCGGCTCGGCGGGCTTCCCCTCGGGTGGCAAGCCCTACGGCACCATCAACATCGGCACCGGCCTGCAGAGCTACAGCGCGGGCGTGAACAAGCACGTCATCTCGCACGAGCTCGGTCACTGCATCGGATTCCGTCACTCTGACTACTACAACCGCGCCATCAGCTGCGGCGGCTCCGCCTCCAACGAGGGCACCGCCGGCGTGGGCGCCATCCTCATCCCCGGCACCCCGAGCACCGCGGTGTCGGGCGGCTCGGTCATGAACTCCTGCTTCAGCTCGAGCTCGACCGGCACCTGGACCAGCTCCGACGTCACGGCGCTGAACTACCTGTACTGAGAAAATGGCGCGGCGGCCCCCTGATCCATTCATGAATCTGTGGGGCCTGCGCCTCGCGGGCACCGTCCTCCTGGGCCTCACGGCCTGTGGAACGCCGGTGCCCGCGGTTCCTCAGGTCTGCGGAAACGCGAAGCAGCCCGAGGTGAGCAGTCCCGCTGTACGCAGTCTCGATGTAAGCAGTCTCGATGTCAGCAGTCTGTCTCAGTGCGGCCCGACCGCCGACTTCACCCCCGTCAACAGCTATCAGGGCGAGTTCGCCGATGTGCTGGACAGGGAAGAGGCGGTCGCCCTGATCGACGGGCGTTGCACCGGAACCCTGATTGAAGCAAGCGCGGGACCGGTGGTGATCACCGCGGGTCACTGTGCCGGCCTCGGAGACCGGCCGCTGCTGGTCTTCAACTTCGAGGACAATCCAGACGGAGAGGAGCGGGTGACCGAAGGCACGGTCATCGAGCAGTCGCTCGATCCCGACTATGCGCTCATCCAGCTGGACGTGCTTCCCGCGGTGACGCCGGTCCCACTGACAGCCCAGCCCACCGAGCAGCTGGCGATCATCCAGCATCCCCGGGGCAAGCCCAAGTCCATCGCCGAAGGCAGGTACCTGGACGCGTGTGATCGGCAGGTCTACTACGTGGATCTGGACACCCTGGTCGGGAGCTCCGGCGCTGGCATCCTCACCCGTCAAGGGTACCTGCTGGGAATCCACACCGACGGCGATTGCGACGAAAAGGGCGGCGGCGCCAACAGGGGTTGGACCGCGGAAGCGATCGTCGAGGCGTCCGAGTACCTGCGGAGCACCGACATCGCCGAGCGCTGAGGGCGTGCGGGCACGGCCCAGGACCCTTCGTCTCGTTGGATTGCACTCCCAGTCTCTTCCGGGATTGCAGGTTTTCCAGGTTGGCGGTATTGTTCAAGGCCCCCCCCTTGAAGCCTCATCACCGCCCCATGCCCCTCGCCTCCTTCCGAATCCGTCCCCTCCTGCTGTCCACGTTGCTGCTCAGCGCGTGCGGTGCCCCCCTGGAGTCCACGTCCCCTGACGAGACGCCGGGCCAGGTGGAGTCCGCGATGTGCGCGGGCCTGAGCGTCACCTCGCTCACCCTCGCGGGAGCCAGTTCCTACGGAGGCGAGCTGGGCGCCGCGGGCAACTGGGCGGTGTCCACCTTCGCCAATGGCGTCCGCCTGGAGTACTACGTGGACGGCCAGCGGCAGGCCTGGTCCGAGATGGCCTCCCCCACGGGCACCTGGAATCACAGCAGCTCCAACATCGCCTGCGGCACGCATACCCTCGAGGTGCGCGCCTGGCCCATGGTCATCGACAGCAATGGCAATCGGACCACGTGTATGGCGCAAGGCGCGCGCGTCGTCTCGAGCACCTTCTCCCAGGCCTGCCCTTCCGCCTCCATGCAGTGCTACCGCAATAACAATCAGCAGGTCACCTGCACGGGCTATTCCTCGGGAGGAACCGGCTCCCACACCCCTGTCTGGCAGCAGGTGAACCGGTTCAACCACATCCCCGAGCCGTACGTGAGCATGCCCTGGTACGAGGGCTACTGGAGCCATGTCTTCTACTGCGAGGCCCCCATGTACGCCTCCATGGAGGACGCCCAGGTCCAGATCCAATTCAGGGTGGAGGACAGCACGGGGATGGGCTCCACGGAGATCAACAACTACTTCTACTGCAAGGAGTACTCGGTCGAGCAGCCCGATATCGGTCCCTGATGAGGGCTGAACCCCCGGCCCCGGCTCCACCGGATATCGTTGCTCCATGCCGCACGTGCTCGTCCTGCCCGATGGCAGCCACGTTCCCTTGGAGAAACCGGTGGTGTCGGTGGGCTCCGACTCCGCCTGTGACGTCGTCCTCCGGGAAGCCGGGGTGAAACCCAGCCACGCCCTGCTCTTCCAGGAGGCGCGAGGCTGGACGGTGTCCGCCGCGGCCAGGGGCTGTGAGGTGCGGGTGCGCAACAAGCGCGTGGAGTTGGCACCGCTTGCCCCTGGAGATTCCTTCTCCGTGGGGCGTGTCACCCTCACCCTGCTCTCCACCGAAGCGGTCCGGCCGGCCACGGGCTCCGCGCCGGAGGTGGCCCCGGGGGGACGGCTGCTGGCGGTGTTGACGGGCTTCGCCTCGCGGCTGATGGTCCAGCGGCCCACCGTGGAGCTCCTGGACGTGGCCATGCGCGGGCTCGCGGAGGTCGCGGACGCGGACGTGGGCTTCCTCGTGTCGGTGGAGGGAACCCGGCGCCAGGTGCTGTGCGCCACCGGGCCGGTGCCCGAGGCGGCGGTGGTGGACAGCCTGGTGGACCAGGTGGTGGCCTCGGGCGCCCCCGTCCTCGTGGCGGACGTGGCCACGGACGCGGCGCTGGCCGGGGCACCCAGTATCGTGGCCCTGCACCTCACCTCCGCCCTGGTGCTGCCCTTGCGCGGAGGAACGGCGGCGCTGTCCGCCGTGTACCTCGGACGGCGCGGAGGCCGCCCCCCCTTCACCCCCCGGGAGCTGGAGGAGGCCATGGCCCTGTCCTCGCTGGCGGCGCTGTTGCTGGCCTCCTCGCGCGAGTTGATGGAGCTGCGCGCACGGGTGGACAACCTCACCCAGCGCATCGAAGCGGCCACCTTCGAGGGGCTCATCGGCGAGTCGCACGCCATGCGCGCGATGTACCGGCAGGTGGAGCGCGTGGGGCCCACCTCGCTCCACGTGCTCATCCAGGGCGAGACGGGCACGGGCAAGGAGGAGGTGGCGCGGGCGCTGCACCGGCGCAGTGGACGGCGCGGGCGGCTGGTGGCCATCAACTGCGCGGCCCTGCCCGAGTCGCTCATCGAGCGGGAGCTGTTCGGCCACGTGAAGGGAGCCTTCTCGGGGGCTGGGACGGACCGGCCCGGGCTGGTGGAGGCCGCGGACGGCGGCACGCTCTTCCTGGATGAGATGGGAGACATGCCCCTGCCGCTCCAGTCCCGCCTGTTGCGCGTGGTGCAGGAGCGCGAGGTGACGCGGCTGGGGGAGAACCATCCGCGCAAGGTGGACATGCGCGTGGTGTCCGCCACGCACCGTCCCCTCAAGACCCTGGTGGAGGAAGGCCGCTTCCGGGGCGATCTGCTCTTCCGTCTGGACGAGGTCCGGGTGGAGGTGCCGCCCCTGCGCGAGCGGGGTGATGACGTGCTGCTCATCGCCCACCAGGTGCTGCGCCGCGAGGCCGGGCGCGCGCGGGGCTTCACCCAGAAGGCCACCGAGGCCCTGCGCGGCCATCCCTTCCCGGGCAACGTGCGCGAGCTGGTGTCGCGGGTGCGGCGCGCGGCGATCCTCGCGGCTGGAGAGCTCATCGGCCCCGAGGATCTGGAGCTGGGGGCGGACACGGCGCCGCTGGTGCCGCTGGAGGAGGCGCGCGAGGCCTTCGTGCAGCGCTACGTGCGCGAGGCCATCGCCCGGAGCGGCGGCAGCAAGAAGGACGCGGCGCAGGCGCTCGGCATCGGGCTGCGCTCCATCTTCCGCTACCTGGGCGAGGAGCCCTGAGGGTATTCCCGCGTGGCCATGCACCGACTCGTCCGACTCCTCGCGCCCCTCGCCCTGGTGACCATGCTGGGCTGCCCTCTCGACATCCAGGTCCGGGAGGAGGACCCCGGCGACGCCGGACCGCGGGCGTGTGTGAAGGACCAGGAGTGTCCGGACGGCCAGCGCTGCAACGACGCCAGCCGGGACAACGTCTGTGAGGACGGTCCCCGGGTCACCCAACCCTGTCCGGGGTTCGGCACGTGCTCCTACACGGTCTTCTGCGAGAAGGGCGTCTGCGTGCACGGTTGCCTGGGGGCCGACTGCCGGCCGGGCTACCAATGCGCCCCGGATTACAAGTGCGTCGAGGCGTGCGCCGAGGGGCCGCCCACGAAGGCCGGCGAATTCTGCGACACCTCCACCGATTGCGGCCGTTGTGGCTTCTGCGTGTCCCTGGGGGGCGAAGCAAAGCGATGCCATGTGCCCTGCACCGCTGACACGCAGTGTCCTGGAGGCGCACCGGGAGCGTGTGTGTTGGTGCCGGGGAAGACGGTGCGCGTCTGCCGTCCGGGGTGATTGCCCGGGTGGAAGGGGCTTTCTAGGATGGGCGTGGCATGACGGACGAATTGCTGGCCGGCCGCTACCAGTTGGAGCAGGAGCTGGGGCGAGGAGGCATGGCCACGGTCTTCCTGGCTCGGGACACCCGTCTGGCGCGCCATGTGGCGGTCAAGGTGATGCACCCGGGCGAGGATGGGCGCCGCGCGGAGCGCTTCCGCCGGGAAGCCGAGCTGGCGGCTTCCATCAAGCACCCCCACGTGCTGGAGATTCACGACTTCGGCGAGGACGCCCGCCGGGGGCCCTTCCTCGTGTGCGAGTGGGTGCAGGGCGAGGATCTGCGCGCACTGGCCCAACGGCTCGCGCCCGTGCCGCCCGAGGTGGCCGCAGTGCTGGGCTGGACGCTGGCGCGGGCGCTGGGTGAGGCGCACGCGCGGGGTGTGGTGCACCGGGACGTGAAGCCGGAGAACGTGCTCGTGTCCCGGAGCGGGACGCTGAAGCTGGCGGACTTCGGGCTCGCCGCGCTGGCGGACGACGAGCGGCTGACGAGCACCGGCGCCGTCACGGGCTCGCTCGCGTACATGGCTCCCGAGCGCCTGGATACGGGCGCCTTCTCCCCGGCCTCGGACGTCTACGCGGTGGGCGTCCTCCTCTTCGAGCTGTGCGCGGGGACGACGCCGCATGCGGGCAAGGGGGGCGCGCACCTGGTGGCCTCGGTGATGACGCGGGACGCGCCCCGGCTCGCTGACATCGTGCCCGGCATGCCCGAGCCCCTGGGCGCGCTGGTGGACCGCTGCCTCGCCCGGGACGCGCGAGCCCGGCCCCAGAACGGCACGGAGCTGGCCGCGCTCCTGGAAGACGTGGTGACCCGCATCGCTGGATCACCCGCCGAGGTCTCCCGTGGCTTCTTCCAGGCGCCCGAGGCCGAAGCCGCGAGGTGGCGCGAGCTCCACTTCCAACGGTTGCTGAAGGAGGGCGGAGCCTTGCTCGCCCGGGGCGAGGGAGCCCGGGCCGCGAAGCTGCTCAACGCGGCCCTGTCGCTCCGCCCTGACTCCTCCGAGGTGCGCGAGTTGCTGCGCGCGCGTCCGCCGGCACGCCGCTCGCGGGCCCTGGTGGGCGGCGCCCTGTTGGTGGGCCTTCTCGTGACCCTGGGCATCGTCTGGACTGCCCTTCCAGCGAACGCGCCCCCATCGGCCCCGCCACCGGAGACTGTCTCGAAGCCCGTGGAGACCGTTGAACCCGCTCCCGAGCCTGTCCCGGCACCCATCGACAAGGAGGCCGCGCCCGTTGCCGCGGAACCCGCTCCTCGAGTCTCGCGGACCCAGCCGCCTCGCCCGGTCCCGTCGAAGCGGAAGGAGCCCCCGGCCACCCGCTCCGTGAATCCAGTGAGTCCACCTCGGGAGGAGCCGCCCCCGGCCGCCGAAATGGCCTCGCGGGAGCCACAGGTGCCCGCGACATTGCACGTGGTGACGCGCCCATGGGCGGAGGTGTTCGTGGACGGGCAGAGCCGGGGCTACACCCCCCGCGTGCGCGAGCTGCGCCTGTCGCCGGGCACCCACCGGCTGCGCTTCGACAACCCCTTGTGTGAGCCCATCGAGGAAGTCATCCAGGTGTCTCCGGGCCAGACGGTGTCGCGCGAGCTCTCCCTGCGGGTGCACAAGGCGGAAGTGCGCATCGTCGCGCCCGAGGGCTCGCGGCTCCTCGTGGATGGGACGGAGCTGGGCGTGGCGCCCCTGCCGGGGCCGGTGTTCGTGGAGCACGGAGGACATGTGTTCTCGGCCAGGCTCCCGGGAGGAAGTGTCGTGCGACGCGAGGTGGACGTGGTGGCGGGAGCGCGGACCGAGGTGATGTTGAGGTCCTCGCCATGATGGGGCTCGTGATGACCCTGGTGCTGTCAGCATCCCCAGCGCTGGAGCCCGCCCGCGAGGCGTACCAGGCCGGGGAACTGGCGAAGGCCCATGCCGAGCTGGAAGCGCTCCTCTACCCGTTGCGGCTGAACGACGCCGGAGAGGAGGCCGAGGCCCACCTGCTGCTGGCCGCCACGTACCACGCCCAGGAGGACCCGGGCCGGGCGGAGCGCGAGGCCGTGGAGGCGCTGGCGGCGAGCCCCGAGGTGAAGCGGGATCCCCTGCTCTATCCACCGGACTTCATCGCCTTCGTGGAGCGGGTGCGCACCCAGCGCGCGGCGCTCATCTCCGAGCGGGCCGGGCAGCGCCGCCGCCCCGTGCTCCTCCCCCCGGAACCCGCGCCCCCTGCGCAGGTGGAACTGGCGCTCCCTCCGCGCGCCGTGCCCTCGCGGGGCTGGTACCTGGTGCCCTTTGGCGTGGGCCATTTCATGCACCAGCGGGAGACGAAGGGCGCGGTGCTGGCGGTGACGCAGGGGAGCACCTTCGCCGTGTCCGCCGCTTCGCTCGGCGCGGCGCTGGCCCTGCGCGGCCCCGACGGCAAATACACCGCCGGGGACGCGGCCACGGCCCGGGTGCTCAACGTCTCCTACCTGGTGGGGGCGTATGCCTTCGCGGCGCTCTACGCCTATGGCGTGCTGGACGGGCTCGTCCTCACGCCCGACGCTCAAACGGGGAGGTAGTAGTAGACGAGCAGCGTCGGCCAATGGGCCTCGGTGTTCGTGTACTCGCGCGACCAGTAGCGCGTCAGGAACCCGGGAGAGCTCAGCCGGAAGGAGATCAATCCATCCGTTTCCAGCGCCTGCTGCACCGGGGCCACCAGCTTCGGGCTCGAGTTGATGCCCAGCTGGATGGCGTACTTGTCGGCGTCGTACCGCACGAGCCAGGAGCCGAGCTCTCCGCCCGAGATGGCCGGCTTGTTGTTCCAGGTGATGCCGGTCTCGCTCCAGGTATCGTTGGGGACCAGGTGCGTGTAGACGTTGCCGTCACCCCCGTAGGCGTAGCCGCTGTGGGCAGTGGCCACCAGGGAGACCGCGGCGATCCGGGCGTTGGGGGGGAGGTTGGCGAGGCTGAAGCGCAGGAAGGTCTCCGAGCCCCCCTGATTCACGAGCATGCTCTGCTGCGTGCCGAAGTTCGTGGTGGGGCTGCTCGACACGACGTGCGCATCCGCCGTGGGGAAGATGGCCGCCGCCTGGAGGCTCGACCACACCGGAGGATAGGCGTAGCGGACGGAGAGCGCCGGCCGCGCGCTCGCGTCCGGGTACTCGCGCGAGCGGTAGTTCGTCACGGAACTGACGGCGCTCAACCGGAAGGAGATCAACCCATCCGAGTCCAGGGCGTTCTGCACGGGGGCGATCAGCATCTGGCTCGAGTTGGAGACGGACTGCTCCAGGGGAGGATTGCCGGAGAACTCCAGCCACCAGGAGCCGAGCGCGGGAGCCGGGTTGCCCTCGGAATCCAGGTCGCTCGGCCGGGTGTTCCAGGTGAGGACGGTCTCGCTCCAGCTGTCATCGGGGACCAGGTAGGTGTGGACGCTCCAGTCACCGGTGCTGTCCGGACCGCTGTAGCCCGTGGCCCGCAGGGTGCTCCAGGACACGTGGGCTCCGGCGGGGATGCTCCCGAGGTTGAAACGCAGGTAGGCGGCGTGGTTGTCCGAGTCGGCCGTCAGCGTCTCACCCGTGCCGAAATTCACATCCGGCTGGGCGGCGTCCACATGCGCATCCGCCTCGGGCTCGAGCACCGCCTGCGAGGAAGCGTCGAACCAGGTAACGATGAGCTTGGGGCGCTGGTCCGCGACCGAGTGCTCGCGGGAGTAATACCGCGTCTTGTACCCGGGAGAGCTCAGCCGGAAGGAGATCAACCCATCCGAGTCCAGGGCCTGCTGGACCGGCGCCCTCAGCTTCGGGCTGAAGTTGACGCCCACCTGCACGGGTTTGTCATTGGCATACCACAGCCACCAGGAACCGAGGTCGGTCCCCGAGACGGCGGGCTGGTTGTACCAGTGCATGCCCGTCTCGCTCCACGTGTCATTGGGGACCAGGTAGGTGTAGACGTTGCCGTTACCGCCGTGCGCCCAGCCATCGAAGGACACGGCCTGCAGCATGACCGAGGCGATGCGGGCACCGGCGGGAATGCCGTGGAGGTTGAAGCGCAGGTAGCTGAACGAGCTGGTCGTTTCCACGGACATGGCCGTGCTCGTGCCGTAGTTCGTTCCTGGGAGGCTTGCCCAGACATAGGTATCCGCCTCGGGCTCGATGACCACGCGGTTGGGAATGGGCGCGCTGGAGAGGGGTGAGGGCCGCGTCACGAGCGGGCGCGGAGTCCCCTCCCCCGGCTCGCCGCCGGCACCACAGGCCGTGGCGAGCCCCAGCATGAGGGGAGGAAGGACAAGAGAACGAAGGGACTGCTTCCGATGATGAACGCGATGCATGTGCTGGCTCCGGGGGTGGCTCGCGCGTCGGCACCTGCCGGCGCGGTCGGACCTCTCCTTGAGCAAGCGGGAGACCAGGGTTCGGGAAGCAGCGGTGGGCCCAGTCTTCTCAAGGAGTTGGGCGCGAGAACGCTCCCGGAGTCATGGGACAACGCGAGAGGAACGTGCCAGGACTGGCACGCGGGCGCTCCCTCCCAGGGGACACCGATGTCAGGTCAGGGGATTCGAGGTTCTTCCATGAAGTCCTGAAAATCTGTTATGGCGGGTTTCCAAACCCAGGAGCCCCCCGCATGGTCCCTCCCCTTCGTTCCCGGCCGTGTCCACGTTCGCGGTCACGCCTCCTCGTTCCCCTGCTTGGACTCACCCTGTGCGCGACGGAAGCGGCCGCGGCGACGCGGCCCTCGCTGGTGAATACGCGCATCTCGACGCCCTTTGGCTCCAACGGCCACACCTCGAGCCTCGATGGCCGGCTCTTCATCGGCAACGTGGGAGAGGATCACGCAACGACGACCACGACCTGGAGGGCGCGTGTGTTCCGGCCCGAGGCGGTGACGTACGACGCCGAGGGGAAACCGGGCTTCTCGAGCGCCTTCTCGCCCGGGAAGACGATCCAGGTGAAGAACGGGGAGAACGCGCTGGCCTTCTGCTTCCTCAACCCGGCGCAGCCCTACACGCTCAGCAGCGGTGTCGCCGTCTACCAGCCCTACATCTTCGACTCGATGATGTTCAACGGCCCGAATCGCTTCCGCCGCCGTACCGCGGATGTCCGGGTCAGCCAGCCCTTCACGGTGCAGGCGGAGATCGCCTCCTTCTCCACGGGCCCGTTGGAAGAGCTGAAGACCCTCTCGGGCGCCCCCATCATGGGCATTGAGCCGACGATGACCTCCGACGGGCGGCTGCTCCTCTTCCAGGGCGGCCCCCTCAACAACGGCGCCATCGACTACCTGATGTACAGCTACAACCCCACCCCCTGCGCCGCCACGGGTTGGAGTGAGCCCCGGCCCCTGTCCATGATGTTCAACGACACCACCCCGGGCATCAAGCGCTACCCGATGGCCTGGCAGCGGATGAAGGCGGCCACCGGCGAGGCCTTCGGTGACACCGTCGCTGGCGGCAATCTGATTCGTGCCGCCTATCCCTGGGTGGACCACGAGGGCCGCAACGTCCTCTATGCCGCCGTCGGGTTCACCGGGGCCGCGGGCGGGCGGCGCGAGGCGATGAGCCTGATTGGCGCGGACACGGGGTGGATCGCCCATCACATCGATGGGAGCCTCAACACCGACCGGCAGGACATCGCCCACCTCTTCTACTCGGGCCCCATGTGGAACTTCGAGCAGGAGCGCGCTCCCTCGCAGAACTTCCCGCCGGGCTCGAGCAACGAGACCCGCTACCTCCCCGTCACCAAGACGCACGACGTGCTCTCGCTCTTCGGCAGCAACACGGCGGACTACAACGAGGTGGACCTGGGAGAGTTGCTCAATCCCTTCGAGCTGCTCTTCCTGCCCATGAACGAGATGGTCACCCGGGCGGGAACGTATGATCTGACGCGCACGCCCGATAGCGCGGGCCGCTTCTACACGGGCACGCTCGTGGGCACGGCGCAGATCTCCGAGAAGAACGACGTGACGCAGCCGCCCTCGGGCTCCTTGTGGGAGCCGCACGGCAAGGGCAAGGCGCTCGTCCTCCCCGGCGGCGGTGCCGCCACCGTGAGCCTGACCGACCCCACCAACACCCTTCCTGGCGTTGGGGCCACCGTCCGGGGCTTCACGGTGCAGCTCGCCATCCGCCCGGACCCGGCCATCAACCAGGGCTGCACGGGCAATCCCTACCGCTACCTCCTGGCGAAGCCCGGGGGCCTGGATCTCATCTACGAGGCGAACGGCGCGTTGCACATGTCGTTCGTGATCAATGGACAGCGGGTCCGCCTGGGGTTCAGCCAGCCGCTGCCCAAGGGCGTCTGGACGCACGTGGCCTACACCTGGGATGGAGTCACGGGACAGTTCGGCGAGTACTTCAACGGCAAGGCCACGGGACGCACGTTGCCCAACGCCCCCGGCACCCTCAAGTTGGGCACGGGGACGCTCTCCATTGGCGCGGGCACGAACCTCGACACCCAGAGCTGCCCGGCCAACGGGGAGGGCTCGTTCAAGGGCTACATCGACGAGGTGCGCCTCTTCACGAATGCCCGCTCCAACCGCAGCATCTGCCTGACGACCCATGGAGCGGACTGCAAGGAGGCCGCCATCCAGGAAGAGCCCACCGGGGGCCAGTTCGTCATGAATCAGCAGCACCCGTCCTGCAACAGCCTGCCGGCGCTGGGTACTCAGACGTGCGCCGTGTCCATGCACCGCGTCTGCGCGCAGCGCGGGGCAGATGACGCGCTGAGCAGCGCCACCAACTTCTTCGAGACCCTCCAGCAGGTCATCGGCAACCGCCCGCCCATCTCGCTGCTGGGAGTTCCCGCTTCCGCCACCAGCACGGAGGTCGGCGTGGCGTGTGCGCCCATCCAGCACCAGAGCCTGGGGGTGACCTTCGAGGAGTTGGCGCGCCGTCACGCGGGCTGCACCGACGAGCGGGTCTCCATGAACAACGACTGCACCGCCGCCGCCCACCGGTGGTGCCGGGGCCTGGGGTGGACGTCCGGAATGATCTTCGAGATGACCTCCCGGCCATGGGTGGGCTGCTTCAACTCGGGGCTCATCCAGGATGTGGCCCGGTCGCAGATCGGTACCGCCACCAACACGGGCAGCCTCGCCTCCGCGGAATCGCGGCTGGAGGTCAGCAGGTGGTGTCAGGCGCGCGGTTACGGGGCGGGAGTCATCCAGGAGGTGCCCAGCACCACCACCGTCCACGTCCACTGCTTCCAGCCCGCGGTGACCCAGAGCTGGAAGTTCGTTCCCTGATCCTCGGATGACGGCCGCCGGATTGACCGGGCGTCAACCGGCGGCTAACGATCATTCGATGCAGGAAACAGACCTGAATGACCTTCGGAATTTCGTCGCCGTCTATCAGGCCGGTTCTTTCACGGCGGCGGCGAAAAGGCTCGAGGTCTCGAAGGTCGCGGTAGCGAAGCGCCTCGGACTTTTCGAGGCAAGGCTCAACTACCGTCTCTTCAGACGGAGCACGCGGCGCCTGGCGCCGACACCTGAAGCCGAACAGCTTTACGGTCACGCGCTCCAACTTCTCCAGCATGTGCGGGAATTCGAGGCACAGCTCTCGAATGCCTCTCCAATGGAGGGCGTCGTCCGGGTGACGTGCTCCTACAGCATGGCGATGACCTTCGTTGGAGAGCTGCTCGTCACGTTCCAGAGGAAGCATCCGGGCCTGAGAATCGAGCTCATTTCGACGGATAGCGTTCTGGATTTGATCGAGCACAACATCGACCTCGCGTTCCGGATCGGAAACCTGACGGCCCAATCCATGGTCGGCAGGAAACTTGGAACGAACGACATCGTCCTGTGTGCTTCGCCCGCGTATTTGAAGTCGGCCGCCCCGCTCAAGGCGCTGAGCGACATCAAGAATCATCCGGTTTTCTGCATGAACTATCACCTGGGGCTGAAGTTCGCGAAAACCGGAACTTCATTGGCGGACGTGATGGGACAGCCGCGTCTCGCGACCAATGAGGGCGAGCTGGTCACGAAACTGGGCCTTGGGGGCCATGGATTGATCGTCCGCTCGAAATGGGCGGTGAAGCGGTATCTCGAGGACGGCTCGCTGGCCGAGGTGCTGCCGAAGTTTCCCCTGACAAACGCGGGCGACATCTGGTTGGTCAGCTCGGCCGGGCGAATGCAGTCGGCCCGCATTCGCGCCGTCTTCGAGATGTTCATCGAGGAGTCGAGAAGGTTCCTCTAGCGCTCGATGACGATCTTTCCAACGCCCTTGCTCTGCTCGGCCATCTCGTGGGCGAACCGGAGATGCTCGGCGGTCGCGCCCTTGAGAATCGTGTTCGCGGTCGTCTTGATCTTCCCCTCGTCCACGAGCTGCGCGAGCTCCTTCAGGATTTCGCCCTGCGATTCCAACCGGTAGCTGAGGAGGGTCTTCGTGAACATCAGCTCCCAGTGAACCGAGATGGACTTCCTCTTGAAGGGCACGATGTCGAAGGTCTTCGGATCATCGATGAGGCTGAGATTTCCGAAGGGCCGCAGGATCTTGGGGAACACCCCCGCATAGGTGTCGCTATGGGTGGTGCTGAAGATCGCATCCACTTCCTTGATGCCGATCCGCTCCAGCTCCTTCTCCAGATCCTTCCGGTGATCAATCGTCGCGTCCGCGCCCATTCGTGAGCACCACTCGATGGTCTCGGAGCGGGAGGCGGTCGCGATCACCTTCGCCTGGGTCTTCTGCTTCAGGAGTTGGATCGCGATCGACCCCACGCCGCCGGCTCCCCCGATGACCAGGACGGACGAACCACGGCCGAGCTCGAGCTCGGGCCTCGCGATCAGCGCCTCCCATGCGGTCAACGCGGTGAGGGGCAAGGCCGCCGCCTGGGTAAACGAAAGCGACCGGGGCTTCCGGGCGATGATCCGGGAGTCGATCGCATACAGCTCACCATATGAGCCCGCCCGGGTGAGGTCACCGGCGCCGTAGACCTCGTCGCCCACCTTGAAGCCCTTGGCCTCGGGTCCGGCTTCGACGACGACTCCAGCCGCGTCCCACCCGAGGATCACCGGCTCGCCGTCCGGCAGGGTCCGGCTTCCGCGAACCTTGTAGTCCACCGGATTGATCGAGAAGGCCTTCACCTCCATCAGGACATCATGAGGTCTCAGCGCCGGACGCGGAACCTCCAGGTCCTTGATCTGGAAATCGGTCAGTGGGTGGGCCTTGGTATAGGCGAGGGCTTTCATGGGGTTTCTCCTGGCTTCTTGAAGCACGTGTCGCTTCAACGAAATCAGGATAGCCACTGGCGGAGGACCAAGAAGCTGGAGCGGCTTTGATTCAGAGTAAACCACCGGTTTACGACAGAGGCCCCCTCCCGCCGCCGGAGAGGGCCTCGTGCACGAAGGCGGCTAGAAGAGGAAGTCGGTGGAGAGGAAGTCCGACTCGTGGCGCGTGAGGATGGACTTCACGAGCGTGGTGTTCTCGGCCGTCGTCTTCGCCGCGACGAGCGTGCGGATGGAGAACACCCGCAGGGCATCCGCCACCGACAGCGTGCCCTCGGCCGAGTCCTTGCGGCCGTTGAAGGGGAACGTGTCCGGGCCGCGCTGGCACTGGCAGTTGAGGTTGATGCGGCCCACCTGGTTGGAGAAGGCGTCGATGAGACGGCCGATGCGCGCCGAATCCCGGCCGAAGATGCTCAGCTGCTGACCGAACTGGGAGTTGACGACGAAGCGCACCACCTCCTCGTCCTCGTCGAACACCATCACCGGTATCACGGGGCCGAACTGCTCCTCGGACGCCAGCCGCATGTCCGCCGTCACCGGGTACACCACCGCGGGTGAGAAGTACGACTGGTTCGTGCGTCCCCCGCTGGGGTTGACCACCCGGGCGCCCTTGGCCACCGCGTCGTCCACCAGGCCCCGCAGGTACGAGGTCTTCTCCGGCTCGGGCAGGGGCGTAAGCGAGACGCCCGGCGTCCAGGGCATGCCGGGCTTCAAGCGCTCCACCGCGGCGCAGAAGCGCTCGAGGAAGGGCTCGACGATGCTGCGGTGCACGAGCAGCAACTTGAGCGCCGTGCAGCGCTGGCCGTTGAAGGACAGCGTGCCGGTGATGCACTCCTTCACCGCGTTATCCAGGTCCGCGTCCGGCAGGAGGATGCCCGGGTTTTTCGCGTCCAGGCCGAGCACGGCGCGCAGCCGGTGCGGACGCGGGTGCAGCCGCTTGAGCTCGCTGGCGCCCCGGTTGGTGCCGATGAAGGCGAAGACGTCCACCAGCCCGCTCTCCATCAGTGCACCCACCGTCTCGCGGCCCCGGCCGTAGATGACGTTGATGACACCCGGCGGGAAGCTGTCGCGGAAGGCCTCGAGCAGGGGGCGGATGAGCAGCACGCCGAACTTCGCCGGCTTGAAGACCACGGTGTTGCCCATCAGCAGCGCGGGAAAGAGCGTGCTGAACGTCTCGTTGAGCGGGTAGTTGTACGGACCCATGCACAGCGCCACGCCGAAGGGCGCCCGGCGGATCTGCGCCATGATGCCCTGCTCCTGCACGAAGCGGGACGCGGAGCGATCCAGCTCCTTGAGCGCGCGGATCGTCTCGACGATGAGATCGATGGTGCGGTCGAACTCCTTCTCGGAGTCCGGCTGCGTCTTGCCAATCTCCCACATCAGCAGGTTGACCACCTCGGTGCGCCGCGCGCGCATGGCCACGAGGAAGCGCTCCACGTGCTCGATGCGATCGGCGACGCGCATGGAGGGCCAGGCACCCCGGCCGTTGTCATAGGCCTTCACCGCGGCGTGCAGGGCGTCGAGCGACTCCTTCGAGGTGAGCAACGGCGTGGCCCCGAGCTTCTGCTGCTCCGGCCCCCGGGGCGTGTTCACGAAGACGGGGCTGCGCACCACGTTGAGGTCACCTGGCCAGATGCGCAGCTCGCCTCCCACGAGGTACTCGCGTTGCTCGATATACCCCGGGAGCCGCACGCTCGCGGGGATCTGGTCTTCCGTGGGGAAGAGGTCATCAAGAGGGGTCATGGACGGTCCTTTCGTCCCCCACTCTATCTTCCGCCCTGCCCCGCTTACGCGGCGAAAGAGTCCCGTGCCGGACCCTCCAATTGCGCCATCACCAGGCGCGAGTACGCGCCCCCCCGCGAGAGCAGTTCCTCGTGGGTGCCCTTTTCCACGACCTGTCCTCCCTCCATGACCAGGATGAGGTCGGCCCGACGGATGGTGCTCAAACGATGGGCGATGACCACCCGCGTGCAATGAAGACCGGCCAGGGCCCCGTTTACCCGGCTCTCGGAAATCGAGTCCAGCGCGCTCGTGGCCTCGTCCAGCAGCAGCAGCACCGGCTTGCGCACCAGGGCTCGCGCCAGGGCCAGACGCTGCCGCTGACCGCCAGACAAGGACAGGCCCCTATCCGCCAGCACGGTATCGTACGCCATGGGCATCCGTGCGATCTCGTCGTGAATCTGGGCGAGCCGCGCCGCGGCGATGACGTCCTCCATGCTCAAGGCCGGATCCCCGAGCGTGATGTTCTCCCGGATGGACGAGCTCAAGAAGAACGACTCTTGCGGCACCACGCCGACCTGGGCACGCACCGAACGCAGGTCGAGCTCGAGCAGATCATTCCCGTCATAGAGAATGCGCCCGGAAGACGGCAGGTGCAGGCCCAGCAGGAGGTTGGCCAGCGTGGACTTGCCCGCGCCCGAGGGTCCGACGATCGCCACGAGCTGTCCGGGCTGGACGTCCAGCGACACCTCATGGATGACCCGCTGCTCCGACGCGGAGTAGCGGAAGCAGACCTTGTCGAGGGAGATTCCCCCCTTGAGCACCGCCTGACACCCCGTCTGCTCGGGCAGACGTTCCGGCGGGGTATCCAGCACGTCATCGATGCGCTCGAGGTAGCTGCCCAGGTACTGGAATTGACCACCGGTTCCCACCAGATTGGACAGTGGGACCAGCAGGGCCGCCGCCAACGCGTTCAGGCTCAGCATCTCCCCCAGGGTGAGCGCCCCCTCGAGGACCCGGTACGAGCCCACTCCCAACAAGACGAGCGGCGCCATCAGCCGGAGGATGCCCGTGAGGGACTCCACCCAGATGGACAGCCGGCCCTGGGCCAGGCTGACGTTCGTCAGATCGACGAAGAGGTTGGAGTAACCCTGGAGCATGCGCTGCTCCGCGCCAAAGGCCTTCAGGGTCTGCATGCCCGTGAGCACCGTCATCTGATAGCTCTGGTTCTTCCCCTCCAGCTCCAGGTTCTGGGCCAGCAGGCTGCGCTGCCAGCGCCGGGGAACGAGGAAGAACAGCGCCTGCAGGACACCCATCACCAGCACCAGCGACCCCATCATCACGTCCGCGCTGAACAGCACGAGGATGTAGACCAGGACCAGCGCCCCATCCAGCGCCGCCGAGAGCACCGAGGACGAGAGGATCTCCCGGACCTTCGACTGGAGATTCATGCGCATGGCGAGATCGCCCGCGGGGCGCAGCTGGAAGAACGAACAGGGCAGCTCGACCAGATGGCCCAGGAAGCCCAGGGTCATCCAGGAGTCCAGCCGGGTCTTCAACTCCAACAGCACGTGCCCACGGATGACCATGGCCATGAACTGGAAGAGGCCGAGGCTGCCCAGCGACAGGCCCAGCGTCAGCAACAGGTGGTAGTCCTTTCGCGGCACCACCCGGTCCACCACCATCCCCATCATCATCGGGGTGGCCAGCAACAGGAGTTGCAGCAGCAGGGACAACACCAGGATGCGTCCCAGCGTGTCCGATTGCCGCGACAACAGCTGGAGATAGCGGTGGGAGGAGCGCCGCTTGGAGTTGCCGATCTGGAAGTTCTCGGCCGGCTCCAGCAGGAGCGCCAGCCCGGTGAAGCATTGGCTGAACTGCTCCATCGAGACCCTGCGCCGGCCCAGGGCGGGATCCACCAACTGGACGTAATCCTCGCCCAGCTTCTCGAAGACCACGAAGTGGGCGAAGCGCCAGTGAAGGATGGAACCCGGCTGGAGATAGTCCAGCCGATCCATGTCCAGGGAGACGCCCCGGGCGCGCAGGCCCAGGGCTCGCGCTCCTTCCAGCAGGTTCCTCGCCGTCGTTCCGTTCCTGGATGTGCCGATGGCCTCGCGCACGTCGTCCAGGCGCATCTCCCGCCCGTGATAGGCCAACACCATCGCCAGGCACGCGGCCCCGCAGTCCGTGGCCGTCATCTGACGAAGCTCCGGAATGCGCCGCCTGCCCCGCCGGGGCCGCAGGTGCCTCAACGCCGGGAAGCGCTCGACCAGCTTTTGATTGGATTCAACTTCCATGGGAGAACAACCCCCTCCAGCCGGGCACCATGAGGGTCCAGATCGGTTCCATGCGCACGGGGACCCTCACGTTCGCGGGCATGCCATCGAAGTAGTTGAAGGACTGTCCCTCGCTGACGAAGTGAGACTCGGGAATCCGGGCCTTCACCAGCACGATGGGCCCTTCCAGCTTCACCGCGTCTCCCAGGTCCGGCCCCAGGAAGCGCCGCAGCTCGTCCGGGCCGATGATCTGGCTCGCGACCGAATCGATGATCAAATCCTGGTACTCGTAGCGGAAGCCCTCCAGCTCGACGCGCAAGGGCATGCCCGGTTTGAGCAGGGGCCGGTAATGGCCGGGAAGGAAGGCCATCAGGAAGGTGGGCGCATCCGCGCGGTGAATGGACAGCACACGCGCTCCCGGGGCGAGATAGTGCCCGGGCTGGACCCGCACATCTCCCAGGACTCCCGCGAAGGGGGCCTTGAGCGTGCGTGCCTCCAGCCGGGCCCGCGCATGCTCCAGTTCCGCGTTCAAGGCCGTGAGGGACTGGCGCGCCGACTGATCCAGGGGATCCCTCATGAAGCGCACCAACTGCGCGTCGATCTCCTGGCGGAGCCGGGCGACCGCGTTGCGCTCCTCCTCGGCCATGAACGTCACGAGCGTCTGGCCGGCCTCGACCGGTTGCCCCGGCTGGACCTCCACCGAGAGCACGACCCCCGCCTGGGACATGGTGAGATCCGTCCGGCCCACCATGCGGACCACCGCGGAACCCGACGCGAACTCACACAAGGAGCCCACGATGCAGAAGAAGAGCCCCGCCACGCTCATGGCGATGATGAGCCAATAGGCCCGCTTCATCCATACCGGCGAGAGGTGGAGCACGTCGCCTTCCTGCGCCCCTCCCTTCTGGTGGTACTCCAAGGCCTTCTGCCGGAAGAAGGAGGGCTGACTGGAACGCTCTGGCTGGCTCATGGAACGCTCCGGCGCGCGGTCATCCCGGAGACGGGAAAGACCCGGACCACGGCTCCCGAGGACACCTGGAGCGAATCCGGAACCTGGTCCAGTGACGCGAGACAGAGCACCACCCGGGCCGCGGCATCCACTTCGGGAGAGAGATGGGACACGCGTCCGGAGAGCTCCAGTCCCTGGGCTTGCAGCACGATGCGGACCTCATGGCCCACGGCCAGTTGGCGTGCCTGGGCTTCCGGTACGGCGAAGCGCACGCGTTGCTCGCCGATCCGCAAGAGGTGGAAGAGGACCTGCCCCGGCTTCACCAGCGCGCCTGGGTCCACGAAGCGGTTCGCGACCACTCCCGCGAAGGGCGCGCGCAGCTCCGCTTCCTTCAGATCCTGCCGGAGCCGCTCGAGGCGGGCCAGACTCTCACGGGCCTTGGCATGGGCCGCGTCCTGCCGGGCGGCCGCCACCTGGTGGGCGTAGCGCACCGTGGCCACCTCCTCCTTCGAAACGGCTCCCAGGCCGAGCGACGCCGTCTCCTCCAACCGCTTGTGGCGCTCCTCCGCCTCCGCGAGGGATATCCTGGCGATCTCCGTCTCCACCTGGGCGGCCTGGAGTTGAGCTTCCGCGACCAGGATGTCCTTGCGCAGCGCTTCCCCATCGAGGGTGGCCAGCACCTCGCTGCGCTCCACCGTATCCCCCACCTGGCGGCGCACCGAAGCCAGACGCCCCTCGATGCGCGAGGCGATGTCCACCGTCGCCTCGGGAAGGATGATGCCCACGAAGCCATCCTTGGCTCCCTCGGACTCCCGGAGCGACGAGGCCCGGTCCGGGAACTCCGGCCGTGGCGCGGCGGACGCCACACGCGTGGGTTCCACTTTTCGCAAGGCCATGGCCCCCAGGCCCATGGCCACCAATCCACAGAGCCCGCCGATCAAGTAGCGAGAGGACATCGCGAGGTTCCAGACAGTCAATGACGAGACAATGACGAGAAGGGAACGCCGACGGAAAGACACATCAGCGAGCCGCGCTCAGGCTACCCGGATTTTCATCCATCGGCATGCGCCGTGTCTGTGATTGAACTCTCCACGGACCTTCCAGGAAGGGCTCGTCCCCACGCCTGCTGGACGAGCGGCCGCTATTCATTACATTGCAAATGCTCGATTTCCAGACAGGTCAGCAGTGACAAGTCACTCCACGGCACGTCACTCGGTGAACAGTCTTTTCCCAGTCGCCAGCGGCGGAAAAGCAAGACCAGCATTGCGTGCATGACCGCTCGGTGCGGGGCCTTACGAGGAGCCCGTTCCCCGCCCAATCACTTTCATTCTTCTGACGGGCGCTGGTAGAAGCTCTTTCACTGACGCGCCATCAGGGCGTCTGTCTTCATTCCCGGAAGGAAGAGCTCCGACACATGGATTTGACCAGCAAGGCAAATCTCCTGAAGCAGTCTCCCTTGGATGGACGCGCCCTGGCTCCGGCCTCGCAGCAGAATGAGGCGGGCGTGAAGCACTGGGTCCCCTCCCGGTACAACATCCGGACCTCGGCGTCGGATGGGCGGCTCATCATCTGGAACACGCTGCGGGGCTCCATGAGTGTCTTCAAGCCGGAGCAGTCGGCGGAGATCGTCGGCATGCTCAGCCAGAAGGGCTTCCAGGCGCCTCAGCGGGACCTGGTGAAGTACCTGGTGGACCGGGGCATCCTCATCGAGAAGGGCACCAACGAGCTGCGTCAGTTCCGGATGCTCTTTGGCCATCAGCAGTACCGCTCGGACACGTTGCAGCTCATCCTCCTGTCGTCCGAGGACTGCAACTTCCGCTGCCGCTACTGCTACGAGAAGTTCGAGCACGGCACCATGCACCCGCTGGTGCGCACGGGCATCAAGAAGATGCTCGAGAAGAAGATGGCGCAACTGCGTAACCTGCACATCGACTGGTTCGGAGGCGAGCCGCTCTATGGCTTCTCCGCCATCGAGGACATCGCCCCCTGGGTGGCGGAGACCGCTGCGCGGCACGGCGTGCGCTACAGCAGCGCCATGACGACCAACGGCTATCTGCTCACCCCGGAGGCCGCCGACAAGCTGCTGTCTTGGAAGGTGAACCACTTCCAGATCACCCTCGATGGTCCGCCGGAGAACCACAACCAGAGCCGGCCCGCCCGTGATGGCAGCGAGACCTTCCAGACCATCTTCAACAACATCACGGCGATGGCGCGCCGCGAGGAGGACTTCGGCATCCTGCTGCGCGTCAACTTCGACCCGACGAACCATCCCCACGTGCCCCGGTTGATGGATGCGCTCAAGGCGGAGGTCGGCGCCGATTCCCGCTTCCGCTTCCACTTCCATCCGGTGGGCAAGTGGGGAGGAGCCAACGACGAGAACCTCGAGGTGTGTGGAAGCAGCGGCTTCGACACCGCCGCCATGTTGAAGGCCGCCGCGCAGGAGCGTGGCTTCAACGTCGAGACGCTCCGAGGCAAGAACCTGCCGGGCTCGCAGGTGTGTTACGCGTCCCGTCCCTACAGCCTCATCATCGGAGCGACGGGAAAGGTGATGAAGTGCACCGTCGTTCTCGACACGGACGAGCGCAACATCGTGGGCCAGCTCCAGCCGTCCGGTGAGCTGAATCTGAACGCGGAGAGGATGGGCCTGTGGACCGAGCCCGCCTTCGAGTCGGACAGCCAATGCCAGAAGTGCATCATGCTGCCGCAGTGCCAGGGCATCTCCTGCCCGCTCGTCCGCATGCAGACCAATGAGTCGCCGTGCATCCCCACCCGGCGCTACGCCAAGCGGCAGATGCTGGAGACCTTGGAGTACCACGACAACTGCAAGGTCCGCGAAGTCCCGGCGATGACGCGCTGAACCCCCCGGGCCCTCGAGAAAACGCATGCCGAAGAAGCTGGAGAAGCCGGAGCCGCCCAAGCGCTCCGAGGTGATCGAGCTGGACGATGCCCTGCTCGACCTCGCCGTGGGTGGGCTGGATTCGGACCTGTTCAAGGACAACTGCCCTTCCATCCCCACCACCAACCCAGGTGTTTCAACCCCAGAGGAGCGCACGCATGTCTGACAAGCTGGAGAAGATCGAGTCCCCGAAGGCCGTCGAGGTGGTCGAGCTGGAAGACACCATGCTCGACACCGTCGCCGGTGGCGTGGCCGCGGACATCAGCGGCAGCCTCAACATCGACTGCGACAAGACCGTCAACGAGGGCTGCAACACCGTCGCGGGTTGCGGCGGCAAGGGCTAGTCCACCTCTCGAGTCGTTTCACCACCCAAGGAGCAGAACATGTCTGACAAGCTGGAGAAGATCGAGTCCCCGAAGGCCATCGAGGTGGTTGAGCTGGAGGACACCATGCTCGACACCGTCGCGGGCGGCGTGGCCGTGGAGATCGGCGGCACCCTCAACATCGACTGCGACACCACCACCAACGTCGGCTGTAACACCGTGGCGGGTTGCGGCGGCAAGGGCTAGTCCACCTCACAAGTGTTTCACCCCCCAAGGAGCACACACATGACGAACAAGCTGGAGAAGACCGAGTCCCCGAAGTCCATCGAAGTGGCCGAGCTGGAGGACGCCACGCTCGACACCGTCGCCGGTGGCGTGGCGGACAGCACCATTGGCCTCAACATCGACTGCGACACCACCACCAACCAGGGCTGCAACACCGTCGCGGGTTGCGGCGGCAAGGGCTAGTTGGACCGTCCAGGCATCCCTGGACATGAACCCCAGGGGACCTCACGGCCGCGGTACGGGCACGACGTGTGGTCCCCTTGGGGACACGGCTGACGAGTCACAGGACGTCTTCGCCGCCCCGCGGCGCCGGCCCACGCACGCCGCGCGCACTACGGCTTGAAGAGATCCTGGAAGGCAGCGGAGACGTCCGGGTGCATGAGCATGTCGGGCTTCTGCTGCACCACCCGGCCGCTGCCCGGGATGGCGGTGGAGTTGACGAGCTGGAGCGACTTCCAGTTGAGGCCGAACTGGTTGTCCCCCTTGTTCACATCCACCCGGATGGGGCGGTGCTCGTTGCCAGGGACGCGCGCGGCGCTCTCGGGGACGGAGGACTTGCGGACCTGCTCGAAGGTGTCGTGCGGAACGTCGAAGGCCTTCATCACCGTCTGGCGATGACCCTGATCGTGACGGACGGCGAGGAACTCCTCGGCGCGGACGCGGTCCCCGAAGTTGAGGAAGGCGCGATCCTGGTACTCCATGGGCTTCTTGTAGAGGCCCGGCTTGCTCTCGTTCGTCGCGCTGTCGAAGGACTTCGAGACGTGAGCGTTGCCCTGGGGGTTGATGGAGACGCGCTGATTGTCCGGCCCTTCCACCCGGTAGACGGTGACGGGCTTCTGGTCCAGCGAGCGCGCAGGAGGCGTGAACCCAGGACCGGAGATGCCGCGGAGCTTACCCATGGTGATTTCCTTTTGAAGAAGTGAACCTGCCACGACCCAAAGCAGGAGACGTGCCAGCGGCACGCAGGCCCCGGGTTGGACTCGGAAGTGCCCGGTTTCCCTCGGAAGACACCGGGAACCGGAGCTCCTGGAGGGCTGGGACCCCTGGTGACTCCCCTCTCCGGTGGTGACTCCTGTCACCACGCTGCCCCCGGGTACACGTTGCCCAGATGGTTTACTCCATATACTATTTACGATGGAAAGGACCTCCATGAGCGCTGCCCAGACCCTGTCCCTCCCTGACAACGCCCCCCTGTTCACCCGCCTGCGCGTGGCGAGCCAGTGCTTGAAGGTGCTCAAGCACGACGCGGGGAATCCCACCGCCGGCCAGACGTTCAACCTGAGCCTGAACGTCAACGTCTACGCCTCGATCGCCCAGCGGCTCCAGCGCGGCGAGGAGGGGCGCCGCCTGCTGTCCAAACGCCCTTCCCTGCAGGGCAAGGAGCTGGACCTGGCCGCGTTGGAGCGCCTGCCCGAGGAATCGCTCGGCCATCAGTTCGCGCGCTACTTCCGCGACAACAAGATCTTCCCCTTCGAGACGACGCTCGAGCTCAAGAGCGACATCGAATACCTCTCCAAGCGCTACCGCGAGACGCATGATCTGCTGCACGTCCTGACGGGCTACGGCACGGACGTGGTGGGCGAGATGGAGCTGCAGGCGTACTGCCTGGGCAACCTGGGGCTCCGGACGACGATGTTCGTCCTGCTGAACGGCACGCTCGGACTCCTCAAGGAGCCGCAGTCCGGCGTCGGGCGGTCCGAGTACCTGCGGCGGGCATGGGCCGCGTATCGCCGTGGCCGTGCGTCCCCGCAGTTCCTCGACTTCTGGTTCGAGGAGCACTGGGAGACCCCCGTGGCCACGCTGCGCGCGCGGCTGTGCGCCCCCGCGAACGGGTAGGCAGCGATGGCCCGGAGCAATCCCCCCATCGAGCACGCGGAGCGCGCACTGCTGCTGATGTCCCGCCTCCAGCGCTGGGCCGCCGCGAGCGTGCAGGCGAACCAGCTGAGCGGGGAGTTGAGTCTGCGCCAGCTCACCATGCTCTATGCCATCCAGCGGGGAATCTCCTCGCCCGGACTCCTGGCGCGGCGGCTGATGGTCACGCCGGCCGTCATCACCGGAATGCTCGATCGCCTGGAGCGGCAGGGCTATGTGCGGCGCGAGCCCGAGCCCGACGACCGGCGGCGGCTCCGCATGGTGCTGACGGAGGCCGGACTGGCGGTGAGCGAGCACGTCCGGAAGGCGCTGACCGGTGAGCTGGCCGCCCAGTTCGCGAGCGCCTCCGCGGCGGAGCTGAAGGAACTGGGCCACGCGCTGGAGCTCATGGAGCGTGCGCTCGGCGCGCTGGAGCAACATGCGCCCTCGTCCACCGACGAGGGACTGGAAGACGAGGAGGGGCGGCCCACCCGGCGGAGACGCGTACCAGCCGCGAGCAGCGGCCGGAAGAAGTGACTATCACCGGCCGCTCACCATGGGTCGGTTGGAGCCGCAGTTTGGCTCCTCGGACCTCACGCTGGACAACACGCCGCTGGAACCTAGTCCTCCTGTACCCACGCCACCACACACAACACCTCCTCATCGCACATATGTGGCGAGGGCGCCCCACCAATCCCCTGCCTCACCCGAGAGCGTCGGGAATGGGGAGCGCCCTGAGTCCATCCGCTCACAAACACCTGACTTCATTGGACTTTTGGGCTGACGCGCGAGGAAGGAACCAGCGAACCTTGACGGCCTCGTTTTATGTATGACTTTACAGGGACGCCCTGTCGGATCGACCAGGGATAACCGCTCGGAACTCCGGGCCACACACGAAACCCCGGAGGAACCCCATGCAGTCCGCACTCGCGAAGCAGCCGCCGGTACAGGAACCGGCGCAACTCGTCCAGACCATCACCCAGGAAGATTTCCCCAAGTTCATATCGGCCCCATACGCGCTCATCCGCGCCGGCGACAAAGTCAAGAAGATGCCGCCGATCATCAGTGCCCGCTACGGGCTCTTCCACAGCCCGCCTGTGCGTCTCGGGGTCATGGATCTGTCGGTGGTCGATTGGACGCCCGGCATACGACTCTATGTCGGACTCCAGTTGAAGGTTGCGGGCCTGAATCCTGACATCCAGGGAAGACCACCCGCTGGCTATTATCTCTTCTCCAGAGGTGCCCTTCTCGGCTTCCACCCAGGAAACATCGATATCGAGCAGGACCAGAAACAGCTCGGCATTGCCCTGTTCGCCAAGCTCCTGGGTCACAACACCAACGACTCATCCCTTGCCGAGCTAGGCAAGGAGGCCAGCTTCACCGCCGCCACATGGAATGCAGGTGAACGGGTCATCGAGGTCTTTGACCAGCTGATCAAGAACAGCACGGCTCGCTGACCCTCCGCCTCGAACTCAACGAAGAGCCTGGCAATCCGAAGAAGGGTTGCCAGGCTCTTCCATTTCAAGGGCGGCGTTCCGGCCCACGAGGCGAGGATCTCGCTCGCGCCCGGAATCAGTCCTCGCGCACCCGCCTCCGCCGGAGCGCCAGCGCTCCCAGCACCAGCCATGCGAGGGGCGCCACCGGAGCCGCACCACAGCCGCAGCCCCCGTCGCCGACCACGGGGGAAGGCTGGCCTGTCCCGGCATCCGGCCCATCCGTGCCCGCGTCCGGCTGCTGCAGCTCGCAGCTCCCCTCCCCCACGCACACCTTCACCTCTGCGTGGCCCTGCATCCCCGTGGTGTCCACCACGACGAAGCGCACCAGGTGCCCACCCGGCGCCAGCCCCGTGGTGTCCCAACGGTTGTGCTCGCCGCCGAAGTGGAAGTGGTTGTCCGTGCGCGTGTCCGTGTATTGCAGCTCGCCGTCCACGTAGAACTCGGCGTGCGTGCAGCCCACGTCGTCCTCACAGTCGCCGAAGAACTCCGCCATGCTGCCGGACACGCGCTCTCCCTCCACGGGCCGCGTGAGGATGGCGCGCGGCCCTTCATCCACCTTCACGGTGACGGTGAAGGACTGCTCCGCGTCCGGAGCCACGCCGTTGCTCACCCGCACCGTGACCTCCACCGGGCCCGCCGCCGTGGGCGTCCAGGAAATGAGGCCGGTGGTCCCGATGGCCATCCCCGCCGGCACCGAGCCTACCAGCGAGTACTCCGGCTCCGGCCGCCCCCGCGCCTGCACGTCGTAGCGGTAGGGATTGCCCACCACGGCGGTGGTGATGGGCGTGGAGGAGATGACTGGAGCCAACGGTTCGTCATCCTGCTCGAACACCTCCAGTGAGCGCGCATCCAGGCCGGGCGCGGCCACGGTGATGGTGGCGGCACCGTCCAGGTTGTCCGCATCCGAGTCCGCCCGCAGCGTGACGGTCCGCGGGACGTTCCAGTTGGCGACAGTGAACACGAGCGTCGCTCCGTCCTGCACGGTGATGTCCTCGTCGCCCTGCGTGCGCGCCACGGTGACGGTGACATTCCCGGTGGGCCGCTTGGACAGCGACACGTCGAAGGTCGCGGTGTTGTTCTCCGGAATGTCCACCCGAGCGGAGGACAGCACCAACCGGGAAGAGTTGTTGTCGATGGTGGTGACCACCACCGGCTCGTCCCCCAGTCCCTCCGACGTCACCATGAAGGTAGCGGTGTCCGCGAGGGCATCCGCATCCTCCGCCGCCGCGAGCGTCACCACCCGGGGCACACTCCAGTCCGCCGGGGAGAACGTGAGCGTGGCATCGCCGGCGATGCTCAGGTCCTCGGAGCCGTCCGACCGCGTCACCCGCACCGTGACAGGCGCGGTGGGCGCCTCGGCCAGCCGCACGGTGAAAACCGCGCGTCCACCCTCCACCACGCGCAGGTGGAGCCCGGACACCACCAGCTTCTGCCCGGACGCCGACGAGGTGATGCGGCGCAGGGTGCCGCCGGTGTTCCCCAGCGTGTACAGCGCGCCATCAGGCCCCACGGCCATGTCCACCTGCGAGGAGAAGCCAGTGCCCCACTCGGCCACCGTCTCCACCGAGTTGTCCGTAGCCAACGTGGCACGCGTCACCTGACCGGAGTTGTAGTCACCGAAGAAGTAGTTGCCGCGGAACTCGGGCGGGAAGAGCGTGGCGTCGTAGAAGGTACCGCCGGTGATGGAGCCACCCAGGGGCCTCGTCTTCGCGGTGCCCCCGCCGCTGCGCGCATCGGGCAGCCCCGGCTGGGCCACGGTGAAGGTGGTGGCGTTGGGGTCGTTGGGAGCGCTGGTGATGTAGCGCTCGCCGTTGAAGCTTGCATCCGGCACCCCTTCGATGAGGATCTTCTCACCCTTGCGGAAACCATGCCGCTCGGAGGTGGTGAAGGTGGTGACACCGCCGCTGCGCACCGCCCCGATCTCGACTCCGCTCCCGTCCACCGTGGCGAGGCCGCGCGTGTCGATGTTGTTGGTGCGGTACTTGATGACGGGCGTGATGTATTCGTTGATGAGAGGCTGGTTGTTCTCGTAGTCGGAGTAGCCAGCATGGCCACGCCTGTTCACGACGAAGACCTGCTCGTAGCCGGTCCCCACGCTGTTGACCCACAGCTGCCCGGTGGCCGGCTGGAATGTCATGGTGAACGGGTTGCGGAAACCTCGGGCCCAGATGTACTCGTCGTTGGGACCCACGCCGTCGTTGAACGGGTTGTCGTTGGCCGGAGTGCCATCCAGGTTGGCGCGGCTCACCTTAGCTGCGAGTGACGTCAGATCCGCGTTCACGCCGGTGCCGTTGCCCAGGTCGCCAATGGCCCAGTAGAGCAGTCCATCCGGCCCGAAGCCGAGTCCTCCACCGTCATGGTTGGCGCCCACGGTGGGTAGTCTGGTGATGACTTCCGTGCGCGCGGTGCCCGTCCCGTTGGCGTCGGTGTAGCGGACGATGCGCTGCTCGGAGGCGGAGACGGTGACGAAGAGGTAGACGTAGCGGTTGACCACGTAGTTCGGGTCGAACGCGATGCCGATGACGCCACACTCGCTGTTGGTGTGGACCTGGGGTTCCGTCGCGAACAGGCGCGTCACCAGCGTGTTGGTTCCCGGCTGCGTCTCCGGGACGCCGTCCTTCATCGTCACCACCCGGACCGGACCGTTCTTGATGGTGATGAACAGGCGGCCCGAGCCGTCCGGTGCCCAGGCAATGCCCGTGGCGGAATTCAGCGAGGAGGAGGTGTAACTCGTCTCCGAGAAGCCGGTGGGCACCGTGGCCCAGGCGGGTGAGGACAACAACAACACGAATAGGGGGAACAGGAGGGGGGCACGCATGACGCGAAACCCTAGCGCACACGGAGTGCGGCATCAGTACCTCCCAGCACACCTCGTGGAGGATTCGAGCGGGACTTTTAATATTCACAATGATACTGGAATCCCAGATATTCCAGTTGAAATAAAAGAATGGAGATTCGAATGGGAACACACACGCACGCGCGCACGGTGGTGCTCACCCTGCTCGCACTGACCTCGTGGGGCTGTGGGCCGCAGGAGCCACGAACGGACGAGAGCCCCGCTGACTCGGGCACCGCCGCGGCCGGTCTGGAACGCCCGCTGACCGCGGGCGGCTTCTACAACGTGCTCATGCAGGACGGTGCCGATCCCTGGGCATACCGGCACTCGGACGGCTACTACTACTTCACCAAGACGACGGGCGGGGACGTGACCCTGTGGCGCTCGCGCACGCTCACCGGTGTCGATACGGGCGAGCGGAAGACCATCTGGTTCCCGCCAGCGTCGGGCCCTGGCAGCAAGGGCCTCTGGGCACCGGAGATCCACTACCTCGATGGCAAGTGGTACGTCTATTACGCGGCGGACGACGGTGACAACGCCAACCACCGCATGTACGTGCTCGAGAACGCGAGCGCCGACCCCTTCCAGGGCACCTGGACGAACAAGGGGCAGATCACCGACCCGACCAACCGCTGGGCCATCGATGGCACCGTCCTCATGGTGGGCTCCGAGAAGTACTTCCTGTGGTCCGGCTGGGAGGGCACGGTCAACGACCGGCAGAACCTCTACATCGCGCGCATGAGCAGCCCGTGGACCCTCAGCTCGGCCCGGGTGCGCATCTCCACCCCCACCTACGCGTGGGAGACCAACACCTCGCCGCAGGTGAACGAGGGGCCGCAGGTCATCATCCGCAATGGCGTCATCAGCCTCGTGTACTCGGCCAGTGGCAGCTGGACGGACAACTATTGCCTGGGGCTCATCACGGCGCGGGTGGGCACGGATCTGCTCAACCCCGCCTCCTGGACGAAGCGCTCCACCCCCATCTTCCGCAGTGGCAACGGCCTGTACGGCCCGGGGCACCACTCCTTCACGAAGTCGATGGATGGGACGGAGGACTGGATCGTCTACCACACCGCACGCTGGCAGGGCGCCGGGTGGACCCGGAACATCCGCGCCCAACGCTTCACCTGGAACGCGGACAACACCCCGAACCTCGGTGCGCCGGCGAATCCCAACCAGCCCATCCCGCTGCCCTCCGGCGAGCCGAGCCGGAGCCACTACGAGGCCGAGCGGGCCGCCTTCGCCAATGGCCCCCGGGCGGTGGCCGAGACCACCGCCTCCGAAGGGTCCAAGCTCGGTTACATCGACTCCACGTCGAGCTACGTGGAGTTCACCGTCTCCGTTCCCCGCGCGGGCGAGTACATCGTCGCCGCGCGCACGGGCAATGGCACCACGGGAGGGCCGTGGGCGGTGCACACGCTCTCGGTCAACGGCGGCCCGGGTACGGACTTCTTCATCGCGTACTCGGGGTGGAACCAGTGGGGCAACGCCACGGCCCGGGTGCAGCTGCTCGCGGGCACCAACAGGCTGCGCTTCACCAAGAAGGAACACTATGCCGAGTTCGACAGCATCGACGTGTTCCCCGTGAATACCCTCGCGGGAGGCGCGATCGCCGATGGCACCTACCGGCTGATCTCCAAGAGCAGCGGCAAGGCACTGGACGTCGGCGGGTGCTCCGCGGCGGACGGAGCGAATGTCATCCAGTGGCCCTACAACGGCGGGGACTGCCAGAAGTGGCGTCTGCAGCACGTGGGGGCCGGCTACTACATGCTGCTGGCGGCCCACAGCGGCAAGGCGCTGGACGTCGGCGGGTGCTCCGCGGCGGATGGCGCGGACGTCATCCAGTGGCCCTACTCGGGTGCCAACTGCCAGCAGTGGCTGCTGGAGCGCACGGACGACGGCGCGAGCTTCCGGCTCCTGGCCCGGCACAGCGGCAAGGCGTTGGATGTGGCGGGGTGCTCCACGGCGGATGGCGCGGACGTCATCCAATGGCCCTACTGGGGTGCGGACTGCCAGCGCTGGTACATCCAGGCGCCCTGAGTTCGCGAAAAATACCCACGGGAGATCCAGGAGGGCTTCCTCGTCGCAATTCAGGGTGTCCCGTCTTTTCCATGTCCGAGGGCGCCCTACCCCTCTTCCAGGAGTGAATCCGATGAAGCTCATCCTTCCCGCGGCATTCGTCACGTTGACCCTGTGGGGCTGCGGCGATTCGGGCAGCACGCGTGTCACCTCCACTCGTGAGCTGGCCGAGGGCTCGGAGCGCACGGCGGCCGTCCAGCGCGCGGTCTCGCGGGTGATGCGCGAGGGGGCGAAGCTGGGGGTAGCGGCTCCCGAGGCGCTGTCCGCGCGCACGGTGCTGGTGGATGACGACGGGACGGAGCATGTCCGGCTCGAGCGGACCTGGCAGGGCCTGCGGGTCATTGGTGGTGACATGGTCGTCCACCAGCGCGGAGGCGCGGACGCACGAGGCTCCGGTCTGGCGGGCCAGCCCTCGCTCGCGTCCGTGGCGAGCCGTCCCACGCTGGATGCGTCCGGGGCCGCCCTGCGCGCCCGGCCGGCCTTCGTTGGGACGCTGAGTGGGCCGCGCACCGCGAAGCTGGTGGTGGACGCACGCAAGGGCCACGAGCCCGCGCTCGCCTACGAGGTGGTGCTCGACGGCTACCAGCCGGACCAGACTCCCTCCGAGCTGCACGTGCTGGTGGACGCCACCACGGGCGCCATCCGGGGCAAATGGGACGCCGTCCACACGACCGCGGGCACGGGCAAGTCGCTCTACTCGGGGCAGGTGTCCCTCCAGACGAGCCCGGCGCTGCTCGGGGGCTACACGCTGCGCGACACGACGCGGGGCGGAGGCTTCTACACGACGGACATGAACAACCTCGGTTCGATTCCGATCGTGGGCGACGCGCTTCCGCTGCCCCCGCTCCTGCTGCCCGGCACCGTCTTCACGGACTCAGACAACGTCTGGGGTGATGGCACGCCGGGCAACCGCCAATCCGCCGCGGTGGATGCGCACTTCGGCCAGCAGACGACGTATGACTATTTCCACGACGTCCATGGCCGTGACGGCATCGACGGCGCGGGCCGCATGGGCTACAGCCGCGTGCACTACGGCGACAAGTACAACAACGCCTTCTGGTACGACCTCTGCTTCTGCATGACGTATGGCGATGGGGACGGCAGCATCCTCTCCCCGCTCACCTCGCTGGACGTCGCGGGCCATGAGATGACCCACGGCATCACCAGCCAGACCGCGGGCCTCACGTACTCGGGCGAGTCCGGCGGGCTCAACGAGGCCACCAGCGACATCTTCGGCTCCTTGGTGGAGTACTACGCCAACACCTCGCAGAACCCGGGCAACTACCTCATCGGAGAGACCATCTACACCCCGGGGACGCCGGGGGACGCGCTGCGCTACATGCACAAGCCCTCCCTGGACGGCAAGTCGCCGGACTGCTGGTCCCCCAGCCTCGCGTCGCTCGACGTGCACTACTCCAGCGGCGTGGCCAACCACTTCTTCTACCTGCTGGCCGAGGGCTCCAACCCCGCCACTGGCCCGGCCAGCCCCACCTGTGATGGCTCGTCGCACGCGGGCATCGGCCGGCTCGAGGCCGGGAAGATCTGGTACCGCGCCCTCACGGTGTACATGACCTCGTCCACCGACTACGCGGGGGCGCGCGAGGCCACCCTCGCCGCCGCGTCGGACCTCCATGGCGCGAACAGCGCCCAGGTCAGCGCCGTGGCCGCCGCCTGGTCCGCGGTGAACGTGAACTGAGCCTGGGAGGCGGCGGGAATCGAACCCGCGGCCGGAGGCCTCCGGCCAGAGCGCTCCAGAACGGTCGAGAGCGGCTTTCGTAGGAGTTCCAGCCGCTTACGCCGTGCCCTACCCCGCGCCGAGCTGCGTTGAGAGCGCTCCAGCGCGGGTCTGCTGTAGCAATGCAGCAAAGCACGTCGCGGCGGCCCAGGATGCCCAGGAAGGGGGCAATCCGGCGCGGGCTGCGACCCTCCTCCGCATCCTGCTTTCGTAGGCCTCGAACCCACAAGCAGCCAGGGGCTCCACGGAGACCAGTGGGAGGCTGATGTTAGCGTGTGCCCTGGCGAGGTATTGCTGGGGAGGGGCAGGAGGAGGAGCTCGGGTGGGCTTACCGGCGGAGGCAGCCGGAGAGGACAGTGCTGTACGAGGCGGTGAGGGACAACCTCGCCACGCTGCTGGCGGATGCCAGCGAGGTGGGGCGCGGCCCCCCCTGTGTCAGGGTAGATGACCGCCTTGCTCAATATCCTAACATTAATTGGCCAGATGAATCGGGCGCGACAGCTCCCTGTTGACGGAGCATGACGCCGGCTCAACTGCGCAAGCTCGACAGAAGAGTTGTCTACTGGCACTGACGCTTCATGCTACTGCCGCCTCGAATCCCCTGAAACCTGCCCCGGAGCCACTTCGTTCACCCAATCCGGGCTCGAAGGGGGACACGGCTACAGAGCAGAATGGCCAAGAGGCAGCAGCTCGCGCCAGCCACTGCCAGGAAAAGGGCCCTGACTGGATGCTCGGGAAGCAGATAGTAGAATGTCGTGGCGACGAACACGACGACTCCCGCCACCTTGAGCAAGATCCGAGGCACGAGCGCCATCATGAGATTGAGTACCAGGTGGGCCATCACGATCAGTTCCATGGTGATCCCAAGGGAGACCCCTCTGGCCGGCGGCCGTCCACGGACTTCTTCATGGAAGGAGAAGGCGATGAAGCCGAGCACGAGGAATACCGCCGTGGCACTCGCATGGATGAAAAGATGCAGAAGCCTTCTCTTCATTTCTTTCTCCACACGCCATACTTGCTCAGTGGGAGGTGGGTGATGGGCTTCTTCAAATCATTCATGTCCCGGAACTGGTAGTGGACACTGATCTTCGTGAGCGTGACCCTCTCTCCGTATCCGGCGGAAACCTCTGTTTCCGTTTTGGTGAAGCGGTGATTGTTGGCGGCCCAGAGCGCCCCTCTCAGCACCATGAAGTTGTCGTAGTTGTTCGTAGGATCTTTAGTGGTGAAGAAGATCGAGCCGTCGCCATGCTTGATGCCCGTCTTGATTGTTTGAATGATGGCCTTGTCCTTATCTCCCATCTCTTCAAGCTTGGATTTGTATGTATCCACCGCGAAGGGAATCTGGCCAATGGCATCTGCCCAGTAAGGATATCCTTCGAGACTGACGAGCAGAAAACCATCCGCCCCGTCCTTCGCGATGGATCGATGGAGTGGATGGAATCCCCATGTGTTGGCTCCTGGCCCGGCACTACCTAGTAGCGACTCTAGAATGGCTTCACTGGAGGAACCAAACCTCCGACGTGAGCGGCGGGCGTCCTTCCGGCCCCTCACCCCGTCCCGCTCCCGGAGAGGGCGGAGAAATCGGGACTCAGTGGCCCATCCTCCTGGGTTTCTCAGGTCCCGACCCTGGTGGAAGTGGTTTCCTGGAGGTGACTCCAGGCATCAACTACCCTGACACAGGGGGTACCCCACGTAACGCTCAGTCGTTTTGGCCTACCTCATGGAGTCGAGGAAGCGGCCCACGATCTCAGCGTTGCCGTAAACGGCGGACTCAAGGCGGCGGGCAACCTCTACTGGAAGCGGCGGGAATCGAACCCGCCGCCGGTGGTCCGATCGCCGTCCGGACGCGTCGAAGGCTCCGCAGTGGTGCTCCCCGCCCCTTCTTTTTTCCGCCCCTCCCTCCCTTGACGCGACCGGAAGTCTCGTGTAGTTGATATTGATACTCATTATCAATTTCAACTTGGCGACGACCGCCGGGTAGGAGGAACGAGACGTGGCGCGGAATACGGGAGCTCGGGGCAGGGTGTGCCGGCGGTTGGGGGTGGCGCTGTCGAACATCACGGCGAAGGACCCGGACAAGGATCCCGTGTTGCGCCGGCCGTACCCGCCCGGGCAGCACGGCGCGACGGCGCGCCCCTCGGTGAGCGACTACGGGCAGCGGCTGCGCGAGAAGCAGAAGCTCAAGCTGTACTACGGGCTCCTGGAGGCGCAGTGCCGCAAGGCCTTCCTCGAGGCGCGCCGCTCGCCGGGCAACACGGGCACGGTGCTGCTGCAGCTGCTCGAGCAGCGGCTGGACGTGGTGGTGCTGCGCGCGGGGCTGGCCACGAGCATCCGCCAGGCGCGCCAGTTCGTGCGCCATGGCTACCTGCTGGTGAATGGGCGGCGCACCAACATCGGCAGCTTCCGGGTGAAGGTGGGCTCCGAGGTGCGCTTCTCTCCCTCGCACCGGGAGCTGCCCATCGTGAAGGAGTGCTTCGAGCGGATGAAGGGCCGTCAGGTGCCGGGCTACCTCGAGGTGCTCGACGGCGGCGCGGGCGTGCGCTCCGTGCGCGAGCCCGAGCGCGACGAGATTCCCGTCACGCTCAACGTGGCGTTCATCGTGGAGTTCTACGCGCAGCGCGTCTGAGCGCGCGGCTCAGCGCATGGGCGGCCCCCCCCGGAACTTTATTTCAGTTCTGAACGAATCGCCACCTCCCCTCTTGTTCACCCCTCCGCGGAATCTGGGGCATGCTGCGGGAGGAGGCGCCATGCGCTGGCTCGATGTCGAAGGCCTGTCGCCGTGCCCCAACCCTGGCGCTCGTTGAACCCCCGGGAGGCCCGACATGGCTGTGCCCTTCATGGTTGGAATCGCAGGCGGCACGGGGAGTGGCAAGACCACCCTGGCCGACAAGCTCATTGGAGCGCTCAATCGAGAGGCGGTGTTGATCCGTCACGATTGGTACTACTTCGATCGCTCGCATCAGACGCGCGAGGAGATTGCACGCGTCAATTTCGACGAACCCGCCGCACTGGACAATGAGCTGCTGGTAGGCCACCTCCGGCAACTCAAGCATGGCCGGGCCGTGGAGTGCCCGGACTATGACTTCAAGAAACATACGAGCACCCGGGGGGTGTTCAAGCTGGAGCCGAGACCCATCGTCATCGCCGAGGGCATCCTGCTCTTCTGTGAGCCCCGGCTGCGAGACGAGTTCGACCTTCGTATCTTCGTGGACACCGACGACGACATACGGCTCATGCGGCGCATCAAACGAGACATCCAGGAGCGGAATCGCGACCTGGCGTCCGTGGAGCGGCAGTACTTCGAGACGGTCCGTCCCATGCATCGGCTCCACGTGGAGCCCTCCCGGCAGCATGCCCACCTGATCGTTCCCGAAGGAGGAGGCAACACCCAGGCCCTGGATGTCATCGCGGGCCGTCTCCAGTTCCTTCTGCAACAGAGTTGACGATGACGGCGCACCACGCCCGCCCTCGCTCCAGGCGCCGTGGGAAATCGGTGTAGAAACGCGGAATGGACCAGGCTCGCAACCCGCAGGCGGAGCAGATGGCCGACGAGTCGATGGCGCGGACGCTCGCGCATCAGGCCGAGGCCATCTGGCCGCAGGAACGGCACCTCTTCGAACGTTATGGCTTGTCAGGTCCGCTGAACATTCTCGATCTCGGCTGTGGCACCGGCCAGATCACCCGGTGGCTGGCCTCCCGCTATCCGCAAGCGCAAGTGCTGGGCATCGACATTCTCGAGTCGAACCTCGCCATCGCGCGGCAGGGAGATGTGTTCGGAGGGCGGATCCGCTACGCACGGGGTGATGCCTTCGCGCTCGAGCAGGGCGATGCCAGCTTCGGGCTCGTGGTGTGCCGCCACATGTCGCAAGCCGTGCCCGACTTTCCACAGGTGCTGGCCGAGATCACCCGGGTGCTCGAGCCCGGGGGGTGGTTGCACCTGTTGTCCGAGGACTACGGCATGTTGCACATGCCCGTGCCTCCGGATGGCTCTTTCGATCCAGATCGATTCTGGAACGAAATCATGGGCGCGTTCGCGCGCAAGACCGCCTGTGATGTCCGCATTGGCCGCCACTCTCCGCCATTGCTGGAGCGGTTTGGATATCGCGACATCGCGATGGACTACATCACCGTGGACACGCTGCGCGTGCCACGCGCCACCTTCGCCGGTATCCTCAAGGCCTGGCGGGATGGTTATGTGAAGCCTCTGGCCGAGGCGAGTGGACGCTCCATCGCCGAGGTCACCACTGGCTTCAATAGCCTGATCTCCGCGATCGAGACTCCGCCGCAGTACGCTGTGTGGCACGTCCCCATCGTCTCGGGCCGCAAACCCGAATGAGGAGCGCGAAGACTCGCCACCCCCCTCCATACGGCACGCGCATGTGCCGCGGCGGATGGGCGCCCCACCAGTGACGCCCATCTGTCGTGGTTTCTCAATAGGCGCTGAAGCTCGCGAACTCGCCCGGCCGGAACGTCCTCAGCGTGCCCAGCCGGATCTGATATCCGCTGCAGTCCTCGCTCCGGTAGGCAATCACGTTCTCGAAGTTGCTCCATCCCACGAGGGCATCAGCGGTGGCCGGGAAGGGATGGCACCCGCCGTCGGGGTTGGGGAAGTTCGCCACGGGGGTCCTGAAGTTGTCGCCGTAGAACGTCAGGCCCGCCTCCCAGTTGACCGAGGGGGTGGCGGACGCGGCACCCGATGAGACGGCGAGGCCCGCGATGGTGACGACGGCGGTCACGGCAAGAACAGCACGAAGAGCGGTTTTGCGCATGGTGATTTCCTCCAAAGACGTGAATGTCTTTGACTGCGAGGATGACGGGAATCACCTGGAGTCGCAATCCATAAACCATTTCAAGAATAGACATACTGAAGCAACTCAGTAGGTCTGCCGGATGAAGGCCCGCTCATCATCCGAGCACCAGGTCTTGATAAAGCAAGAAACAACAGCCGGGCTGCGAAGAGCACCCAGGCTCAGCTCACAGGTAGCTCATCCAGGCACTCTGGGTCCGCGACTTGAGTCCGACGAACCAGCGGCAGGCGAACCACAGCGGAAACGATACGAGCGCGGCCAGGACCCAGAGCGAGAACACATTCGGGACGCTGAAGAGCGCTCCCTGGTTGGGACCGAAAAGGGCAAGCGCCACGTTGTTGAGGCCGTGCAGCAGGTAGAGGTGAACCAGATAGAAGAACAGCGGGGCCGCGCCGAAGGTGGAGAGAAGCGTCTGGAGTCCCAATGGCAGACGCTCCAGCATCGCGAGAAGCAGCGCTCCCACTCCCAGCGTCAACAGCAGGAAGTCCAACGAGGGAGGGTATTTGGTCAGGTTCAGGAAGGAGATCAGGGTGAGGAGCGGCGTCGCGCCTGACTCCCAGGGAACGGGCTCGCCATACACATTGACCATCCGCAGCAGGATGAAGAGCGTCAACGCCGCCAGACCCAGGGCGTACAACCTGAACCGGCGGACCGCCGGCCCGAGCTGAGCAGCGAACCAGGGGCCCACTCCATGGCCCAGCGCGATCACTCCGATCCACGGGAGGATCGGATAGGACGTGCGTGCGCGGGCTCCCCAAGGCAACTCGATGAAGGCGCGATCATGGAGGATCGCCCACAGGGTGGCTCCCGGCGTCCCCGCTTCGAGCGCGATGGGATCGAGCAGGTTGTGTCCGAAGACGATGGCCAGGCCCACGCCTATCAACACCGGCCTCGGCAGCCACAGGAGACCGGACAGCGCGATCATCGACAGCCCGATGGCCCAGATGACCTGGAGGTAATAGGTCCGTGGGGTCAACGAGAACGTCCAGGCGAAGTTGACGAGCGTGAGCTCCAGCAGGACGAGGAACAACCCGCGCTTCAGCAGGAACTCGGAGGCGGCGCGCCTGCCACCCCGGCGCTGACCGTAGAGCCATGCCGAAAGCCCGGTCAGCGCGACGAACACCGGCGCGCAGAGGTGCGCGGTGAGCCGTGTGAAGAAGAGGCCAGGCGGCGTGGCCGCCACGTTCACCGGATCGCCGACCTGCGCGTGCAGATAGAAGAACTCACGCGCGTGATCGACGAGCATCAGCAGCATGACGAGACCGCGCAAGGCGTCGATGGCGACGATCCGTCCCGCCAGCACGCGCCCTCCCGCAGCCGCACCTTCCGTCCGCTGACCCGCCGCTGGAGTGGCCTCCGTTTGTCCCATCACCCAGGCTTCCGTTGACACTCTCTCGCCCCTTTGATGCGCAACGTCAAGGCGGATACGCCTCCGCTCCCCCCCGCGAGGCGCCCCCTCCACCCCATGAATTGATAGGCTCCCCGCCCCCCCACCAGGGATGCCCCCTGGGGATTTGGAGCTGCCGATGCGTCTGCCTCGTGGTCTTGGAATGTTTGTCTTGGCTGCCGTCTTCACCGTTGCCCTCCCCCTTGCGCAGGCCCAGGAGGCAACGTCCGACGTCAGCACTTCATCCGTCGTTTCTTCGGAACCGCCCCCGACCTGCCGGCCGGCCGACCAGGGCTCGTTGTCCTGCGCCCAGCACTGCATGCTCAACAACTATCCCAGCTGTGATTATTGCTCCACGCCGTGCCCCCCGACCTGCCGGCCGCCCGAGATGGGCCGGTTGGCATGCACCCAGCATTGCATGGTCAACGGCTACTATCCCAACTGCGGCTACTGCGACACGCAGTGTCTCCCGACCTGCCGCCCGGCCGACCAGGGCTCGTTGGCGTGCGTCCAGAGCTGCATGATCAACAACTATCCCAGCTGCGACTACTGCAACACGCCGTGCGCCCCGACCTGCCGGCCGGCCAACCAGGGCTCGTTGGCGTGCGTCCAGAGCTGCATGATCAACAACTATCCCAGCTGCGACTACTGCAACACGCCGTGCTCCTAGCCAGCCAGGTTGTTCGCACTGCGCCAGCACATTGAGGTGCTGGCGCTGACACGGGATGCTCAGCCCGCGGCGGCGGGCACTGGACGCGTGGTGACCGGAGGCGCGGTCACCACGCCCGTGCGCACGGTGAAGTCACCGAATCCTTCCCCGGGCTGACGGTCGCGTGCGAACGCGGCGAACAGGGGCTCGAGCGCCGACAGGATGCCGGCCTCGTCCACGTTCTCGCGGTACAGGCGGTTGAGCCGTTGCCCCCGCTGATCGCCCCCGAGGAAGAGGTTGTAACGGCCGGGCCCCTTCCCCACCAGGGCGATCTCCGCCAGATACGGCCGCGCGCAGCCATTCGGGCACCCGGTGATGCGCAGCAGGATGTTCTCCTGCTCCAGTCCGTGCGCCGCCAGCCGCTCCTCCAGCAGGCCCGCCACGCGCGGCATGTAGCGCTCGGCCTCCGCCATGGCCAGGGCGCACGTCGGCAGCGCCACGCAGGCCAGCGCGTTACGCCGCAGCGGGCTCGCGCTCCGGAAGCTCGTGATGCCGTACGTCTCGACCAGCTTCTCGATGGTCTGCCGCTCCTCCGGCGGAATGCCCGCGATGATCAGGTTCTGGTTGGGCGTGAGCCTGAAGTCTCCCTTGTGCAGCCGGGCGATCTCCCGCAGGCCCGTCAGGAAGCGCTGGCCCTCCGCATCCGCCACCCGGCCGCTGTCGATGTGCAGCGTCAGGTTCCACCGGCCATCGTGGCCCTGGATCCACCCGAAACGGTCCCCGTTGTGATCGAACGCGAACGGCCGCGCGGGCTCCAGCGGATAACCCAGCCGCTTCTGTAGCTCGGCGACGAACCAGGCGATGCCACGATCCTCGATGGTGTACTTCAGGCGCGCGTGCTTGCGGCTGGTGCGGTCGCCGTAGTCTCGCTGCACCATCACCACGTTCTCCGCCACGTGCAGCATCTGCTCCGGGCGGATGAAGCCGATGACGTCCGCGAGCCGCGGGAACGTCGCCGCCTCACCGTGCGTGGCGCCCATGCCTCCGCCCACCAGCACGTTGAAGCCCACCAGCTCCCCGCCCTCGATGATGGCGATGAAGCCCAGGTCCTGCGAGAAGATGTCCACGTCGTTCAGCGGCGGCACCGTGATGCCCGCCTTGAACTTCCGCGGCAGGTAGGTGGGGCCGTAGATGGGCTCCTCCTCGCCGCCGGCCACCTTCTCCTTGTCCAGCCAGATCTCGTAGTACGCCCGCGTCTTCGGCAGCAGGTGCTCGGAGAGGCGGATGGTCCACTGGTGCACCACCTCGTGCGCGCGAGAGTCCACCGGGTTGGGGTTGCACATCACGTTGCGGTTGACGTCTCCGCACGCGGCGATGCTGTCGAGCAGCACCGCCTCCATCCCCTTCATGGTGCTCTTCATGTCCCCCTTGAGCACTCCATGCAGCTGGAAGGCCTGGCGCGTGGTGATGCGCAGCGTACCGTTGGCGTACGTGCGCGCCAGCTCGTCCAGGGCGAGCCATTGCTTCGGGGTGCACACCCCGCCGGGCAGGCGGGTGCGGATCATGAAGCTGTAGGCCGGCTCCAGCTTCTGCTGCCGGCGCTCCTCGCGGATGTCCCGATCGTCCTGCTGGTAGCTGCCGTGGAACTTGATGAGCTGGGTGTCGGCCGGAGCGATGGCGCCGGTGAGCGGGTCCGCGAGGCTCTCGGCCAGAGTGCCTCGCAGGTTCCGGCTGCGCGCCTTGATGTGCTCCACCTCGGTAAGGGCCGGAGTCGTCGGATTCTTGCTGCTCATGGTGTCTCTCGCTCAGTAGACGTCGCGCAGGTAGCGCTGCTGCTCGCGCAGCGAATCGAGATAGGCCTTCGCGTCCTCACGGCTCTTGCCCCCGTGGGTCGCGATGATGTCGAGGAGAGCTTCCTCCACGTCCGGCGCCATGCGCTTCGCATCGCCGCAGACGTAGAAGGACGCACCGCCCTCCAACCACGCGTAGACGTCGCTCCCCTTCTCGCGCAGGCGGTTCTGGACGTAGACCTTCTGGCCCTGGTCCCGCGAGAACGCCAGGTCGATCCGGTGCAGCGTCCCCTGCTTCACCGCCTCCTGCCACTCCACCTGGTAGAGGAACTGGGTGCGGAAGTGCTGCTCGCCGAAGAAGAGCCAGTTGCGGCCGCTCGCGCCCGTCTCCGCGCGCTCCTGCACGAAGGCTCGGAATGGCGCCACGCCCGTGCCAGGGCCCACCATGATGATGTCGCGGCTCGGATCCTTCGGGAGCCGGAACCGCTCGTTGGCCTCGATGAAGACATCCACCGTGTCCTGGCCCGCCTCTCGCGTCGCCAGATAGTTCGAGGCGGCTCCCACGTGGCGCGTGCCGAAGGCCTCGTAGTCCACCAGGCCCAGCGTGAGGTGGACCTCCTCCCCTACCCGCTTCTGGCTGGAGGCGATCGAGTAGAGCCGCGGCGTCAGGCGGCGCAACCCACCCACCAGCTCCTCCGCGCTCCACTTGCCGGGGTATTGGCGGAGCAGATCGATCACCTGATGGCTGTTGAGCAGCGCACGCAGGGCCTCACCGCCCTCCGGCGTGAGCAGGCGCCGCAGCTCCGCGTGGTTGGAGCGCTCGGCGTGGCTCGCCAGGAACGGACGGCTCAGGCGGGTGATCTCCAGCTCCTCCGTGAGCCAGCGCTTCAGTGGCAGAGCGCGCCCCTCGCGCTTCACCTCGGCGGCGCCATCGAGCCGCAGCTCGGAGAGCATCGCCTCGACCAGCTCCGGCGGATTCCGGGGAATCACGCCGAGCGCATCGCCCGGCTCGTACGTCAGGCCCGAGCCCTCCAGCGACAGCTCCAGGTGGCGGACGTCCTTGAGGGCCCCACGCCCGGTGATGCGCTGGTTGGCCAGCACCTGGGACGGATAGGGGTTCTCCTTGCTGAAGGTGGGCGGCACCTGCACGGTGCGCAGCGGCGTGACCGTCGCCAATGCCGCCTCGGGCGCGAGCTCCTTCTTCGCGTGCTCCAGGGCCTGGCCCAGCCAGGGCTCGGCCACGGGCTCGAAGTCCACGTCGCACTCGGCGCGCGCGAACAGCCGCGTGCCCCCGAGCTCCGCGAAACGCTCGTCCAGGATGCGGCCGATCTCGCAGAACTTGGGGTAGCTCGAATCGCCCAGCCCCAGCACCGCGAACCGCAGCTGCCCGAGCGCCGGAGCGCGCTTGCCCCGGATGAAGTCGAAGAAGCCGCGCGCGTCGTCCGGCGGATCTCCATCACCCTGGGTGCTGATCACCACGTACAGGAGCCGCTCGTTCTTCAGCTCGCGCACGGGGTAGTCGCTGGCGCGGAAGCTTCGCACGGCGAGCCCGGTGGCCTCGGCCCGCTGCTTCAGGCGCTCGGCCAGTTGACGGCTGTTCCCCGTCTGGGTGCCATAGACGATGGTCAGCGTCCCCTGGGGCGCGGCCTGCACCGCCGCCGCGGGCTGGGTGACCGGGAGCGCACCCGGGAGTTGCCGGGCCGCGAGCCCGGCGAAATAGCCGCTCAGCCACGTGAGCGACGGCGAATCGAGCCCCTCGACGAGGCGCTGCAACAGCGCGCTCTTCTCCGCGCCGAGCGGTGTCGCCAGGGCGGGAATGGAGGCGTTCACGGAAGAGGTCACGGCCGGTTCTCCTGGGCGTCCAGGATCTGCTTCACCTGGCGCTCCAGCTCGTGGGTGGGCTCCAGCTCCAGCCAGGGGACACCGGCGCCGCGGAGCTGATCCCGCAGCCCCTGCCGCGCCTGCGGAACGGGGGTGTAGAGGATGGCGAGCAGCCCGGCCTCGGCCAGTGCGAGCGCGTTCTCCGCGTCGCCCTGGACGGTGACCACGTGCCGGCCCTGGTCGAACAGCGCCCGCTCCAGCCGGGGCGCCAGCGTCCGCACCTCGGGGGTGCCCGCCAGGAGGATGACCGCGCCCGATTGCCCCAGACGCGCGCGCCGCTCCTCGGCGGAGATGAGCGATTGCGCTTCCTGATCGCCCTCCTGTCCCGCCGCGCCGAGGATCATGCCCGCCGCGACCGTGTCGTTGGTGAGCGGATCCACGACGATGAAAGCGCCCGTCTTGCGGTTCTCCGTGTACGGATCGCAGATGAGCGGCCGCTTGCAGACGAGCCGGACCTTGCCGATGTCGTTGAGTGACAGGGACTCGGCGGGCACCTCGGAGAGGGCCTCCAGGTCCTTGCGCCAGAGCACCTGCTCGACGTGGGCCGGCACGTACTTGGAGGTGTGCTTCACGAGGTAGCGGCGCGAGGTGTCCAGGCGCTCCTCGCCGAACCACACCAGCACGGCCTCCAGGTACTGGAGCGCCACCGGTGCCTTCTCGGCATGGGCGATGAGGTCTCCCCGGCTGACATCCACCTCGTCCGCCAGCCGCAGCGTCACCGAGGACGGTGCGCTGGCCTCCCCGAGGCTCCCATCGAAGGTGTCGATGGCCGCGATGTGCGTGCGCCGCTTCGAGGGGAAGACGACGACCTCGTCGCCCACGCGCACCGTGCCGGAGGCGATCTGCCCGGCGAACCCGCGGTAGTCCAGGTTGGGCCGCAGCACGTACTGCACGGGGAAGCGGAAGGGCGCTCCGTCCAGCCGGCGCTGGTGCGGCAGCGACTCCAGCCACCCGAGCAGCGTCTCCCCGTCATGCCAGGGCGTGCGAGCACTCGGCTGGGTGATGTTGTCACCGCCGCGCGCGCTGATCGGGAAGTAGCGCACCTGCTCGAAGCCGAGCGTGGAGGCGAACGCGTCGAACTCCTTCGACAGCCGCTCGTAGACAGCCGGGTCGAAGTCCATCAGGTCCATCTTGTTGACGGACACCGCGAGGTACGGAATGCCCAGCAGCGAGGCGATGTACGCGTGGCGCCGCGTCTGCGGGAGGATGCCCAGGCGCGCGTCCACCAGGATGACGGCCGCGTCCGCCGTGGACGCCCCGGTGGCCATGTTGCGCGTGTACTGGAGGTGTCCCGGCGTGTCCGCGACGATCACCTTGCGCCGCCGCGTGGAGAAATAGCGGTACGCCACGTCGATGGTGATGCCCTGCTCGCGCTCGGCGCGCAGTCCGTCCGTGAAGAGCGAGAAGTCGATCTCCTCGCCCGCGCTGGCGCGCTTCACCGCCGCCACCTGATCCTCGAACAGCCCGTTGCACTCGTACAGGAGCCGGCCGATCAGCGTGGACTTGCCGTCATCCACCGAGCCCACCACCACCAGGCGCAGCAGCTCCTTCTCGTAGTGCTCGGCGAGGAAGCGCTGGAGGTCACCCTTGTCGTTCAGCTGCAATGCGGCGGTCATTAGAAGTACCCCTCGCGCTTCTTGAGCTCCATCGAGCCTTCTTCGTCGTGGTCGATGAGGCGGCCCTGCCGCTCGGACACGCGGGCCTCCATCATCTCGGTGATGATCTCCTCGACGTTGGAGGCCGAGGACTCGATCGCACCGCTCAGCGGGTAGCAGCCCAGCGTGCGGAAGCGCACGCGCTTCATCGTGGTCTTCTCGCCCGGACGCAGCCGCATCCGCTCGTCGTCCACCATGATCCACTGGCCCTTGCGGTCCACCACCGGGCGCTCGGCGGCGAAGTACAGCGGCACCACGGGGATGCGCTCCTTGAGGATGTAGTGCCACACATCCAGCTCGGTCCAGTTGGAGAGCGGGAAGACGCGCATGCTCTCGCCCGCGTCGATGCGGCCGTTGTAGAGGTTCCACAGCTCGGGCCGCTGCTTGCGCGGCTCCCACTGGCCGTGGCGGTCGCGGAACGAGTAGACGCGCTCCTTCGCGCGGGACTTCTCCTCGTCGCGCCGGGCACCGCCGAAGGCCGCGTCGAAGCCGTGCAGCGAGAGCGCCTCCAGCAGCGACTGCGTCTTCATGGCGTGCGTGTACTTCTGGCTGCCATGGTCGAAGGGGTTGATGCCCTCGGCGAGCGCCTTCTTGTTCTGGTGCACCAGCAGCTTCAGCCCGTGCTTCGCCGTGAAGCTGTCACGGAACTGGTACATCTCCCGGAACTTCCACGTGGTGTCCACGTGCAGCAGGGGGAACGGCAGGGGCGCCGGATGGAAGGCCTTGCGCGCCAGATGCAGCAGCACCTGCGAGTCCTTGCCAATGCTGTAGAGCATCACCGGATTGGCGAACTCGGCCGCCGTCTCACGGATGATGTGGATGCTCTCCGCCTCGAGCACCGCCAGATGCGAGAGCCGCGCGGACAGGGTTTCACTCATGACCAGCCTCCACCTTCAGGAACTGCTCGCGCTCGGATACCAGGGGCCGCGACTCGACCAGCGAGCGGAGCTGGGAGCGCAGGGAAACGACTTCGCCCACCACCAACATGGCGGGAGAGCCAACAGACGCCTCACGGGCCTTCGCGGCGATGGAGGAGAGCGGAGCCTCGAGCACCCGCTGGTGCTCCCACGTCCCCGCCTCGACGATGGCCGTGGGGGTATGGGGAGAACGTCCCGCGGCGATGAGCCCCAGCGTCGCCTCCTCCAGCCGGCTGCCCGTCATGAACAGCACGAGCGTCTCCGACCCGGCCAGGTGCGCCCAGTCCGGCGCCTTCCCGGCCCGGTGCGCGGTGGCGAACGTCACCGAGCCCGACAGGCCCCGGTGGGTGATGGGAATTCCCGCCGCCGCCGGAGCCGCCACGCCGCTGGAGACACCCGGCACCACCTCGTAGGCGATGCCCGCCTCCTCCAGCGCGAGGGCCTCCTCCCCGCCCCGGCCGAAGACGAAGGGATCTCCCCCCTTCAGCCGCACCACCGAGCGGCCGAGCCGCGCCTGGGCGACGAGCAGCGCGTTGATCTCCTCCTGCCGCACCGACTCGCCCCCACCCTCCTTGCCGACGAACAGCAGCCGCGCCCGAGGCCGGGCGTGCTTCAACACGTCCGGGTGGATCAGCCGGTCGTAGACCACCGCGTCCGCGCCCGCGAGCAGCTGGGCCGCTCGCAGCGTCAGCAGACCGGGATCTCCGGGCCCCGCGCCCACCAGGTAGACCTTGCCGTTGACCTGCTTGCTCATTGCTTCTCTCCAAACGTCTCCAGCGCGGCGCGCACCCGCACCCAGGCGGCCTTGCGCTCACCCCGCGTCAGCAGCTCCCCGGCCTCGCCCTCCACCAGCTGCTTCAGCAACCGCATCCGCTCGGCGCCCGCGGGCAGCCGCTTGCGAAGCCAGCCCGTCAACCGCGCGAGCTGCACGTGCCCGGGCGCCACCTGCTCCACGAACTGCTGACGCAGCCGCCGGGCCAGCGCGGGCGCATGTCCGGAGGTGGAGACCGCCACCACGATGGGGCCACGCCGGCCCACCGAGGGCAGCGTGAAGTCACACAGCTCCGGGATGTCCGCCGCGTTCACCCAGATGCCCAGGGCACGCGCCTCGTCCGCCACCGCCTCGCTCACCCGCCTGTCATCCGTGGCCACGAACACGACGTGGTACCCGCGCACGTCTCCGGCCGCGTAGGGGCGCTCGGCCAGCTCCAGCCGGCCCTCTTCCGCGAGACGGCGGATCGCCGGGCCGGCGGCGGGCGCCACCACGCGCAGCACAGCGCCCGCGTCGACGAGCTGCTGGCTCCGCTCCTCGGCGATGTTGCCAGCTCCCACCAGCAGCACCCGCTTGCCGCGCAGCCGGAGGCAGACGGGGAAGTCCACGTGCGCGCTCACGACGACGCCACCTGACTCTTGCGCAGCAGGAGGAACCGCTGCCACGCGGAGCCCACGATGAAGCCGCCGATCGCCGCCGACACCGCGTAGCTCACCGCGCGATCCACCCAGCCCAGCTGCTGGAGCGCGACGCCCAGACCCACGCTGACGAGCGCCGCGTCCACGCCCATGCACAACCGCCGGAAGGCCTCCTTGCTGACACGCCGCAGCAGCAAACGCCCCAGGGGCAGCCCGAGCGCGACCGCGGGCAGGAGGAGCCAGAAGAGGCCCAGGCTCGGCGCGCCATAGAATCCGAGGAAGAGGTACGTCACCAGGGTGAGGCTCGATTCTGCCACGCGGATGAGAGCGATGGCCGCGCGGAACTCGTCCTGCGCCAGTCCCTGGTTGTTGAGCAGGAGGGCGAGCGGCGGACCGGAGATGGTGGTGGTCGAGTACAGCACCCCGAGCCCCAGACCGAACGGGACACCCACCTTGCGCTCGTCACGGATGGGCCAGCGCACGCCCGCGGCCTGAAGCAGGATGAGCGGCAGCAGGACAGCGTAGGTGGCCGCCTTGAGCGCCACGGCCGCGACCACCGTGAGGAACACCCCGCCGAGGATGACGCCCGGCACCAGGCCGCCGATCAGCGGCAGCATGCGCCGCCAGACCGCCGGGAGCGCCCGCCGGTTGAGGAACAGCGAGACGAGGTTGAGCACGACCTCCAGCAGCACCAGCGCGGGGTTGAGCACCCGGTTGGCCACGAACCCCAGCGCCACCGGCACGGTGATGGACGAGAACCCGTAGCCCAGGGCGCCATTGACCACGGCCGCCACCAGGGCGGTCAGGAACAGGGCGAGCTCCGCTGGAGTAAAGGAAGGCATGGCCTCTCCTCGAGCCTGGGGTTAGCGGCGGACGTGCAGTCCGCACTCGCGGTTCTCGGGGGACTCCCACCACCAGCGGCCGGCGCGCTCGTCCTCGTAGGGCTTCACCGCGCGCGTGCACGGCGCGCACCCGATGGACGGGTAGCCCCGGTCGTGCAGCACGTTGTAGGGCACGCCGTTGGCCTTCACGTACGCCCACACGTCCTTGCTGCTCCACCGCACCAGCGGGTTCACCTTGATGAGGCCATGATCCGCATCCGCCGAGACCGCCTGGACCTCGGTGCGGGTAACGGACTGCTCGCGGCGCAGCCCCGTCACCCACGCCTCCCGCCCCGCCAGCGCGCGCCGCAGCGGCTCCACCTTGCGGATGCCGCAGCACTCCTTGCGCTCCTCGATGCTCTGCTTGAACGAGAAGTACCCCTTGGCGGACTCCAGCGCCTCCACCCGCGCCCGCTCCGGGAAGTACGTCTCGATCTCCACACCGTAGCGGCGGCGCACCACGTCCATCACCTCGTACGTCTCCGGCGGCAACCGGCCCGTATCCAGCGTGAACAGGCGCACGCTCGGAGCGTGCGTGCGGGCCAGGTCGATGAGCACCATGTCCTCCACGCCGAAGCTGGAGGCGATGGCCGCGCGCGAGCCGAAGCGCTGCTCCACCCACGCGAGCACCGCCTCGGCGGGCGCCTCGAGCAACTGCTCCGCCGTGGCGCGCAGCTCATCCTGGGACAGAGCAAGGGATAGGGCTGAGGACTGGGACATGGAGATTCCCTGCAACGAAAACGGCCCGTCACCTCTCATGAGGGCGGGCCACACCAACGGGGGGGTGGAGAAGCAATTCGCCCGGCACCTCCCTGGCGCGCAGGGGGTGGAGCTTCATCGTGTGGACACTAGTAACGCCGATGACTTCCATCCGTCAAGGTGGACAGTGTGCCAATATTGCGGATGCCACCCGGGCCCGCCTCCCCGGACGCTTCCGTGCCGGGTTGACCCGGTGGAGCAAGGATGCAGTCCAAGCAGGGATAGGGCAGAACAGGCCTCGTGCCGACCCTGACCTCCATCACCCTGTATCCCCTCAAGTCGTGCGCGGGTCTGCCGTTGACCCGCGCCACCGTGGAGCCGCTCGGGCTCCAATATGATCGCCGGTGGATGGCGGTCCGCCCGGATGGCTCCTTCATGACCGGACGCGAGCTGCCCGCCCTGGTGCTCGTGCGCGCCGTGCCGGGGCCCTCGGGGCTGCACCTGTCCGCCCCGGGCATGCCGGAGCTCGAGGTGCCCCTGCCTCCCGCCGGTGCGCCCCGCCTCGACGTCACCGTCTGGGATGACACCTGCTCGGCCGCCCGCGCCCATGAGAACGCGGACCGGTGGCTCTCCGAGTACCTCGGTGAGCCCACGCGGCTCGTGTACGTGGACGAGCGCATGCAGCGCCCGGTGGATCCGAAGTACGCCGCCCCGGAGGACCGTGTCGGCTTCGCCGATGGCTTCCCCTTGCTGCTCATCTCCCAGGCCTCGCTGGCGGACCTCAATCAGCGGCTGGCCCAGCCCGTGCCGATGAGCCGCTTCCGTCCCAACCTCGTGGTGGACGGCTGCGAGGCCTTCGCCGAGGACGGGTGGAAGCGGCTGCGCATCGGCACCGTGGAGCTGGCCGGGGTCAAGCCCTGCGCCCGCTGCGTCTTCACCACGGTGGATCCGGAGACGGCCCGCGCCGATCCCCAGCAGGAGCCCCTGCGCACGCTCGCCACGTACAGGCGCAGCGGCCCCAGCAAGGGCGTGATGTTCGGCCAGAACGTCATCGTGCGTCGCCCGGGGGAGATTCGCGTGGGGGATGCGGTGGAGATCCTGGAGTAGGCCGGAGCGAGCCGAGCAGGGCCCGGGCCTCCTGGAGCTCCGCCAGCTCCAGGTCCGGAGCGACCCGGCCGCACATTCGCTCCAGCCCGCGCCGTGCCGCCTCCGGGTGTCCCGTGTCCCGGAGCTGGCGTGCCAGGGCCACTCGTGCTCGCAGCTCGAAGAGCCAGGCCCGCTGACGGTGGGCGACGACCGCGGCCCGGAGCAGGCTGCGCATGGCGTCCCCTTCCCTTCCGGCCATTCGGAGCAGCGCTCCCTGGAGCCGGTGCAGCTCGGCCTCGAACACACGCACCCCTGTCTCCTCGATGAGCGCCAACGCCTCACCCGCCGCGGCCAGCCCTTGCTCCACCCGCCCCAACAGGACGCACACGTCCGCGAGCAGGTAGAGGTAGTAGGGCAGCAAGACCCTGGCGCCCAGCTCCCGCATCAGCTCCATGCCATGGAGCAGGGCCTCGGCTCCTTCCCGTGTCTGCCCGAGCTTGCAGAGCGCCCATCCGCGCAGCGCACCGGTGAAGGCCAGCAGGGGTTGGAACACCATTCCAGTGGCAACAGCCATGCCCTCCTCGGCCCACCGCAGGGCGCACGCCACCTCGCCGCGGAGCTGGCAGGCCGCGGACAGAAAGACCAGCGCCGCTCCCCGGGCCGAGGGGCCTGGACCGCGAATCAGCTCGAGCATCTCCTGACTGAAGCGCTGGGAGAGCTCGGGCCGCGCCTGCAACAGGTGGACGAAACAGGGGATCGACAGATCATCCATCCACTCATCGACCGAGATGGAATCCTTCAGGGCTCGTGGCGCGGCCGGGCGGGGCTCCATGAGCCGCACCGCCTGTTCCCGGTGCTCCAGCGCCTTGTCGAGCGCTCCTTCGTAGAAACAGAGGATCGACAACAAGCGGTAGCCTTGAGCCATCAGCCTCGGCTCCCGCTGCCGCTGGCCCAGCTCCAACAGCCGGTGGGTCAATGCGTATGCGTTCTCGAACCGCGCGCTCTCGATGAAGTAGGCACTCACCCCCATGGACAGCACGAGCGCCGGAAGCGCATCCCCGTCCTCCTGGAGCAGCTCCACCGCGCGCGTATAGGCCCGCGCCACCTCGGGTGAGCCGTACCCCTGGGTGCGCATCAACAAGGTACCGAGGTTGCTGAGCAAACGCATCTCGACCTCGGCCCGCTTCGCCCCAGCCGGGAGGCTCCGCACCAGCGTCAGCGCCTGCGTCAAATGGGAGCCCGCCTCCAGGCTGGCGGAACGATGGAGGGCGAGCTTCGCGGCGAGCTCCCACTGGTGGATGGCCAGCGCGGACTCCCCCGCTTCCGTGTAGTGATGCGCGAGAACCTCGGGCCGCGTGTCCACCATGTCCTGGAAGCCCTCCACCAGGGCCTGGGCCACACGCTGGTGGTGCTGCCTCCGCAGTCCTCGCGGGAGGGACTGATAGGCCGCCTCCTGGATGAGGGCATGGCGGAACTGGTACGCCTCCACGCCAGACTCCTCCCCCTTGCGTTGCAGCAGCCCCGCCGAGACGAGCCCCTGGAGATCCTCCCGCAGCGTGGCCTCGTCACGGGCCAGAAGACGCACGAGCAGGGGACGGATGAACTCGCGCCCGGCCACGGCGCAGAGCTGTGCCAGCGTCTTGCGACGGGGAGGGAGCGCGTCCAGGCGGGCCAACAGCAGCTCGTGCAGGGTGACGGGGATGGTGGACAGCGTGCCCGTGAAGGACCGCTCGAGCACCATGCGCGTCATCTCCTCCACGAAGAGCGGGATGCCGTCCGTCTTCGCCACGAGCTGCTGGACCGTCTCCTCCGGCAGGTGCGTGCCATGAGCGGCCTCCCGCACCAGGGCCGCCGCGGACTCCGCTGGCAGCCGGTCGAGCACGAGCCGATGGAAGCCCGGGCCTGACGGCCAGGACGGCTGGAACCCGGGGCGGGCCGTGAGGACGAGGAGGAACCCCGCCGCCGCGACGTCCTCTTTCAGGAGGCCGAGCAGCTCCAACGTGGAGGGATCGGCCCAATGCAGATCCTCGATGACGCACAGCACCGGCCGCTCCCCAGCCACCCGCAGGAACAGGAGCTTCAGGGCCTCGAGCACCTTGCGCTTGCGCTCCTTCTGGTGCTGCAGCGCCTTCAGCAGGGCGGAAGGCCCCATGGCCTCGGGCGAGGCGAGCAGCGGGAAGATCTGCTGTCCGTGCTCCCGAGGCACACCGAGCCCTTCCAACCGCGCCTCCACCGCGCGCATCCCGGGCTGCGAGAGCCCCTCCGGTCCGAGCTGGAAGAAGCGCCGCAGCAGCTCGACGACGGGATGGAAGGCGCTCTGGTGCAAGGGCGCCCAGCACTGGCCGACCAGGAGGTGGCTCGACTCCGGAGACACCCGCTCACGCAGTTCCTGGACGAGGCGGGACTTGCCCATACCCGCCTCGCCGCTGAGCAGGACCGTGGACCCCCGCGCCCGCTCCCAGAGGCCCCACAGACACTCCAGCTCGTGTTCGCGCCCCACCAGTGGAGTGAGCCCTCCAGCCGAGAGCGCCCGCTCGAAGCGGGAGACCGCCCTCCTCTCGCGCACCACCCGGTACGCCTCCTCCGGATGGGGACCGGGTGGCTCGGTCTCGAAGGCGCCCCGCACGAGCGTCCACGTGGTCGCGCTGAGCAGCACCCCACCGGGCCCGGCCCTCCGCGCCAATCCGGCCGCCACTCGTGGAGCTCCCCCCTGCATGGTGGGCAACGGTCCCAGCCCCTCCGAGGCGAGCGCATCGAACACCACGGCCTCCGTATGGATGCCCACCTCCACCGTGAGCCCGGGGTGCGACGCCCACGGCCCTTGTGTGGGGCGCTCCCGTGCCAGCTGGAGCCCCGCGCGCACCGCCCGCTCCGAGTCATCCTCCCGGGCCGTGGGATAGCCGAAGCAGGCCAGCACCTCATCCCCCACGGACAAGGCGAGGACTCCGTCGTACCGGTGGAAGACCTCCGCACACCACCGTTGAAAGGCCGCCTGGAGCTCGCCGGTGTCCTCGGGATCGAGCCGCTCCCGGTCTCCGGAGGGAATGACGAGCCCGCAGGACACCAGGGTGACCTGCCGGCGCTGAGGGGCCACGAGCGCCGGGAGCTCACGCCAGGGCCCGAGTGATTCCTCCACCCGGAGCAGCCGTGCACGCAGCTCGGACGCACTGCCCAGACGACGCCCGGGCTCCTTGGCCAGCAGCGCGGACACGAGCTGGTCCACCTCCCCGGGCAGCTCCGGGACGCGCTCGCGCACGGAAGGCACCAGCTCGGGAGACGTCACCCGCTCGCGCAACTCCTGGAGCGATGTGAACGGATAGGGCAGCTCGCCGCTGAGCAACTCGTACAGCATGACCCCCGCCGCCCAGAGATCGGTCCGCGCGTCCTGCTCTTCGCCCCGCCACTGCTCCGGAGCCATGTACGCGGGCGTTCCGGCCGTGGGCAGATGGGGAACGAGCGGGGACTCGCCTGACATGAGGTGCGCCAGGCCGAAGTCGAGCAGCTTCACCCTGCCCTCGCGGGTGACGAGCACGTTGCTCGGCTTGAGGTCGCGGTGGATGAGGTGGTTCGCATGGGCGTGCGCCAGACCCGCGGCCACGGCGCCCAGGATCTCCAGCGTCCGCCGCAGCCCAGGCCGCTCGCGCCGCAGCAGCGAGGCCAGGGACTCGCCCTCGAGCAGTTCCATCACCAGGAAGGGCACGCGAGGCTCCCAGGGAGCACCACTCCACTCGGAGACGTCGAAGAGACGGACGATGTTCTCGTGATCGAGCCGTGCAATGGCCCGAGCCTCCTCCCACAGCGGAGAACCCGGCAGTGGTCCGCCCAGCGCGTTCCGGGGCAGCAGGAACTTGAGGGCCACCTCGCGCCGCAGCTCGCAATCCCGGGCGCGGAAGACCTGTCCCATCGCGCCGCCGCCCAACTCTTGGAGGATCTCGAACCGCTTCCCATCCCACCCGCCCATCCGGGTGCCGGGCAGCGGAACACGGAGCGGAGTCTCCGCCCGGGCCACCTCGGACAGGAAGGAGTCCTTGAAGTCCTCCTCCTCCGGAGGGAAGTCACCGGATGGGGGCTCGTTCGCTTGCTCCCCCTCCTGGTTCTCCGCCTCGTGCATCGCGCGTCCCCCGGGCCCGGGTAGCAACCCTCCTCATGGGTAACCCCGGCGCCGGGGCGTGAAATCGGCGACGCCGGGGCAGTCGAGTGCCCGCTTCCAGAGGGGGCTGAAAGAATTACGCGCCCTCACGAAGACCCGCCTGTCTCCGGGCGCTCGTTTCCCTCGGATTCGAGGCCAGCACGTGGAGCCGGAGCGCTGGCACGGCGCGTGCTGTGCCCATGCGCCATGACCGTTGCGCTGCGTGCTCGAAACACCCTCCAGCTCTTCAAGAAGGCCTTCTCGGAGTGGAACGAGGACAAGGCCCCGACATTCGCCGCCTCGCTCTCCTATTACACGATGTTCTCCATCGCCCCGATGCTCGTCATCGCCGTGAGCGTGGCCGGCATGGTCTTCGGCGAGGAAGCGGCGAGAGGACAGATCCAGACGCAGCTGGAGGGGCTCGTGGGCACGAGCGGGGCCGAGATCATCGGGCAGATGATGATCAGCGCCCGCAAGCCGAGCTCCGGCATCCTCGCGACGGCACTGGGCGTGATTGCCCTCATCTTCGGCGCCACGGGCGTCTTCGTGCAGTTGCAGGAAGCGCTCAACCACATCTGGCACGTCCAACCGAAGCCACGAAACGGCGTGCTGAACTTCCTGCGCAACCGCTTCCTGTCGTTCGCGATGGTGCTGGTGATCGGCTTCCTGCTGCTCGTGTCGCTGGTGGTGAGCGCCGCGCTGGCGGGCATCGGCGCCTATTTCGAGCACGTGTTTCCCGGCTGGACGCTGCTGTGGCAGGGGCTCAACCTGATCATCTCCTTCGCCGTCATCACCGTGCTGTTCGCGATGATGTACAAAATCCTCCCCGACACGCATGTGGCCTGGAGGGACGTGTGGCTCGGGGCCGCGGTGACGTCGCTGCTCTTCAGCCTGGGCAAGCTCGGCATTGGCCTGTACCTGGGCCAGAGCACCGTCTCCTCGAGCTACGGCGCCGCGGGCTCGCTGGCGGTGGTGCTCATCTGGGTCTACTACTCCGCGCAGATCCTCTTCCTGGGCGCGGAGTTCACCCAGGTCTACGCCCGGAGCCACGGCAGCCGGGCCCAGCCGGCGTGACCCGCCCCTGGTGCGCGTCAGGAAGCGGGCGCGCCAGCCGTCGTGCTAGGGTGAAGGAGCCGCTCGCGGGACTGTGATGCGACTTCCGAAACGAGCCTCTGGAGCTTGACTAGCTGGTCGTGTCCGCCTTCCCCGAGCGGCTCCTTCTTTCCTCCAGGCGGAGGTGGACGTGTGATGGACGCGGCGTTGGCGCGCGCCGAGCAGGTCGCTCGCGAGGATCTGGTGATGTTCGTGAACGCGTGCTTCTCCTGCACGGGGCAGCGCGAGTTCTACAACGACGCACGCGGGCAGGCCGTCTCCATCGAGTTCCTGCACGCGTACATCCTGGGCAACTACCGCCGCCTCTACGCGCGGACGCTGGCCGCGGGCATCAACCACTTCAACCAGGCGCAGATCATCCTCAACCTGCTGGCCACCGGGAAGGAGACGCGGGCCGAGGACAAGCAGGAGGAGGGAGCCCTCATCGCGGCGGCGCTCCGGGCATTGCCTCCGCAGCGGGCCTTCCGGATGCTGGAGGTGCTGCGCGAGCGCCGCATCAACAACCGCCGGGCCCGCGCCATCATCCAGGAGTACCTGGAGGGACGGCCGGATCCGAGCTTCGACGCCATCAAGTACCGCTCCAAGCTGCGGGCCGCGGTGTCGCACGGGCACCTGAAGCTCGGGGGCGAGCTGAACTCCTTCCTGTTCCACGGCTGGCGCAAGCGCTCATTCAAGACGCCGCTGTTGGAGAAGTTCCGCCAGGCCCACTACGACCAGTCGGCGATCTTCGAACTGCCCTTCACCGTCGCCGAGGGGCTGGCCGTCAAGCACAGCATTCCCCGCGATGTGTTCCTGAAGCGCATCGAGCCGCGCCTCACCGCCGCCGAGCGGCTGCGTCTCCAGGGCGCGGCGGCCCGCGAGGACGGCGTGACGCTCACGATGGACCTGGGACGCGCGCCGCTCACGAAGCTGGCGCTCTATGTGCTGTCCCTGAAGCCCGAGGTGCGGCGGGAGCGCCGATCCGAGCTGCATGCCGCGATGGAGCAGGCCGCCGCCCGCACACTGCGCCGGGCCTCGGTGCCCCTGGGCCGGGTGGCCGCCGTGCTGGACAACAGCTACTCCGCCTCGGGCTCCACCGAGAAGCGCCGCCGTCCGCTCGCCGTGGCGCTCGCCGCGCACTACCTGCTGTCCGCCTCGGCCCGCGAGTACCGCGCCTTCTGGACGAACCCCGTCGAGGAGCCGCTCTTCATGGGCGCACGGGGACAGACCGACCTGGCCACCCCGCTGCTCGATGCCCTGGACTGGATGCCGCACCTGGTCGTCGTGGTGTCCGACGGCTACGACAATGATCCGCCCAACGCCGTGGCCGAGGTGACCCGCGTCTTCCGCACGAAGCTGGACCCGGCGCGCCGCACGTCCATCGTCCACACGAACCCCGTGTTCGCCTCGGAGCTGTACGCGCCCCGGAGCATCGGCTTCCACGTGCCCACGGTGGGCGTGCGGGACGCGGAGGATCTGCCCACGGTGCTCGGCTTCGCGCGCTTCGCCGAGGGCGCGGCCCCGCTGTCGGAGCTCGAGGACTACCTCGCGGCACGCGTGCGGATGCTGCTGGAGCGCGGGCAACGGAGCCAGGGGACGGCGAAGCCCCTGGATACCACCGGAGAAGTCACGATGGCCGGGGAGGAGGAGTGATGGCCCACACGGAGACGAAGCGCATCCTGCCCAACGGCCTGCGGCTGGCGCCCTCGCAGGTGTGGGGGAGCATCCGTCTGGTCCCGGTGCTGCGGGACGAGGTGCGGGGAGACCTGCGCTTCGCCCGGCGGACGTACAACGACGATCTCACCATCGTCTCGCTCAAGGGCGGGCTGATGGAGCCCGGGCTCAAGTACGTCTCCTACGTGCCGCACGGGCTGGTCATGGGGTGGGACGACAAGAGCCGGAGCGCGGGCGCGGTCTTCGGGACACAGCTCCACCAGCCGGAGGGCAAGGCGCTGAAGGCGGGCCCCTTCACCGTCCGCGTGCTGCACCGTATGGCGCACCGCGAGGACAAGAACCGGCTGCGGCTGTTGCCCCTGCACCTGGCGATGGAGGGATTCCTCGCCCTGCACTTCGGTGGGCCGGAGGTGGCTTGGACCGAGTACTCGCAGGAAGCCCTGTCCCGGGGGTTGAATCCCCGGAGCGAGTGGTCCGTGCCGGGCTGGTCGAGCACGGCCTTCGACGAGGCCCTGCGCATCTTCGAGATCCACGAGCAGCAGGTGGGCGTGCTCATCTTCCACGCGGACCTGCTGCTGTCCGCCTTCATCGTCTCGCACCCCGAGGACTACCGGGCGCTGCACCGGGCGCTGCTGGAGGACTTCTACGGAGACCTGCTGCTCCAGTACGGATTCCTCGGGGACGTGCCGCCCCTGTCGCTGTCCATCGATGACCGGCGTGTCTCCTCGCTCGGGGACCTGCGGGCCGCCGTCGCGCGGATGCGCGAGGACTGGGGCGTGTTCCAGGGCTTCATGGCCGGAGGCGTGTTCGGCGTGGAGGTCTCGGCGAGTACCGTCTACGAGGCGGGGCCCTTCCACCTCCAACGCTTCGTCACGAGCCTGTCGCCCTCGGAGGAGAACCACGTCGGCGAGGTCATCGTGCGCGGGGATGGGACGCTGGAGTACCTCAAGACGTACCGCCTGTCGGCGGCGCAGACACGGCGGGCCTACCTGCTCAAGCAGCTCTCGCAGGCGGACTGGAACCTGGAGCGCGCGGCAGTGAACCTGAAGACCACCCGGGACGATCTGATGCTGCGGCTGAGCAACGCGGGCTTCGGATACCTGCTCAAGGAGTCCGTGCTCCAGGCGGCCCTGCGGCAACATCAGGGCCGGCGATAGCGCCCAGGGGCATCCAAAGAGAACGCCCGGAAGCCGATGGGGCTCCCGGGCGTCTTCACTTCAGCGGATGCTCCGGCGGGGTACCACTACGCCTTCGGAGCCTCCTGCTGGGACTGCTGCTCCGGCTTCTTGGGGGAGACCAGCGAGTCGATCTTCCGCGTCAGCCGATCCAGCTCGCGGTTGATGGCCTCCACCTGCGACTGGCTCGCCACGCCGCCCACCACCTTCACCATGCGGTCCTGCAGCCCGTTGAGGCGCTGGCGCACCTCGCCACCCACCCACGTCGCCTTCTTCTCCAGCTCCTTCACCGCCGGCTTCTCGCGCAGCTCGTTCACGTGCAGCCGCTGCAGCACCTCGCGGCTGGACTCGCGGCCGCGCGACACCAGCGTCTGCAGCGCCTTCTGCGCCTCCGTCTCGAGCTGGCCGAACTGCTTCTGCGCCTGCTCCAGCCGGCCCTTCACGAAGGACGTCACCTGGCCCGCGGCCTCGGTCACCACCGTCTCCACCTTCGCCGCCTCGGCCTTCACCGCCTCGGCCACCTTCTCCACCACCGGCGTCTCGGCCTTCACCGCCTCGGCCTTCACTGCCTCGGCCACGACCGTCTCCGCATTCACCGTCTCGGTCTGCTGCTGGGCCACCGGCGCGGCCTCCTGGGCCACCGTCTCGGTCTGCTGCTGGGCCACCGGCGCGGCCTCCTGGGCCACTCCCTCGGTGTTCACCTGCTCCGTCGTCTGGGCCACGGACTCCTTGGCGGCCCCCTCGGTCTTCGCCGTCTTGTTCTTCGCCATGTGTGCTCGTCTCCTGGACTCGGACTGACGGGCCTACAGGTAACGCATTGCGTCAACGGCGTCAACCCTTTTTGACGCAATGCGACAAATGCCTCGTACCCCAGGGAGGGACGGGCAGGCGGGCATACAGTGTACGCCTCATGTTCAACGCCTTTCGATCCACCCTGACGTGCGGCCTGCTTGGACTGTCCACTCTCGTACAAGCCCAGCCTTCCCAGGCCTCCCGGCGCGACGTCGCCGGCATCTACGCCTCGCTCTGCGCCAACTGCCATGGCGCCAAGATGGAGGGCGCGCTGGGGCCGAGCCTGATCGACGACATCTGGAAGTCCGGCGCCGACGACGAGGGCATCGCGCGGTCCATCCGCGAGGGACAACCCGCCTCGGGCATGCCGGCGTTCTCGAGCGCTCTGTCGTCCCAGGACATCCGCGCGCTCGTCATCTACATCCGCGAGGAGGGCGCGCAGCGGCGGAACGCGGCCGCATCGATCGCGAAGCCGGTGGCCGACAAGGCCGTGCGCAGCGAGCTGCATGCCTTCAAGCTCGAGACGGTCACCGAGGGGCTCGACACGCCATGGTCCGTGGCCTTCCTGCCAGACGGGCGCATGCTCGTGACGGAGAAGGCGGGACGGCTGCGCGTGGTGGAGAAGGGCCGCCTCCTGCCCGAGCCCATCGCCGGCACGCCGGGCGTCTGGTCCAGGGGCCAGGGGGGGCTGCTCGATGTCGCCGTGCATCCCGACTACGCGAAGAACGGGTGGATCTACCTCTCCTACAGCGACCCGGGCCCGAATGGCTCCGCCATGACGGCGATCGTCCGGGGCAAGCTGCGCGAGGGCCGGTTCGTGGAGCAGCAGACGCTCTTCCGCGCGCCGCCCGAGCAGTACCGCACCGGGAACGTGCACTTCGGCTCGCGGTTCGTCTTCGACGGCAAGGGGCACCTGTTCTTCTCCATCGGCGAGCGGGGCCGGAAGGAGGACGCGCAGGATCTGTCACGGCCCAACGGCAAGGTGCACCGCATCCACGATGATGGACGGATTCCCCAGGACAACCCGTTCGCGGGCCGAGAGGGAGCCATCGCGAGCATCTGGAGCTACGGCAACCGCAACCCGCAGGGGCTCGCGCGGCACCCGGTGACGGGAGAGCTCTGGGAGACGGAGCACGGCCCCCGGGGCGGCGACGAGCTGAACCGCATCGAGCCGGGCCGCAACTACGGCTGGCCGGTCATCACCTACGGCATGAACTACGACGGCACGCCGATGACGGATCGCACCGCGCAGGAGGGCATGCAGCAGCCGGTGCTGCACTGGACGCCGTCCATCGCCGTGTGCTCGGCGGACTTCTACACGGGCAGCCGCTTCCCCCAGTGGAAGAACGATCTGTTCGTGGGTGCGCTCGCGCAGCAGGAGGTGCGGCGCCTGAGGCTCGAGGGCGGCAAGGTGGTGCACCAGGAAGTGCTGTTCAAGGACGTGGGCCGCGTGCGCGACGTGGTGAGCGGCCCGGATGGCTACCTCTATGTGGCCTTCAACGGGCCCGATCGTATCGCGCGGCTCGTCCCAGCGCCCGTGGTGGAGCCCGCCTCCGGCAAGGCCCCGGGCGCGAAGCCGTGAGCGAAGGACGCGCTCCGCGGCCAGCACCCGGGAGCCCTCACGGGCTCACGACATGACGAGACCGCCCGTGGCGCCAATGGACTGACCCGTCACCCATTGGCTGCTCTCCGAGGCGAGGAGGGCAACGATGTCCGAGATGTCCTCGGGCTTCGCCACGCGCCGCAGGGGGGTGGCCTGGATCATCGCCTGGATCCTCGCCTGGGACGATTCTCCCGAGGTGTGCCCCGCCGTCATGTCCGTCTCCACCATGCCGGCGAAGATGACATTGGCGGTGATGCCCCTCGGTCCGAGCTCGACCGCGAGGGTGCGCGTGAAGGCCTCCACGGCGGCCTTGCTCGCCGCATAGATGCCGAGCGCAGTGAAGGGCGTACGGGAGGAAGCCGAGGAGATGTTGATGATCCGGCCGCCCTGGCCCAGACGCCGCGCGGCCTGCTGACTGGCGCACACGACGCCCCACAGGTTGGTATCCATCACTCGCTGGAAGTGCGTCCGATCAATGACGTCGAGGGGACGGAACTCGAGGATGCCCGCGTTGTTGACCAGGATGTCCAGGCGCCCGAAGCGCGCGTCCGTCCGCTCGAAGAGCTGTTTCACCTGGGCCTCATCGGCCACGTCCGCGCGCTCGACGAGCACCTCGCCTCCAGCACGCTGGATGTCGGCGGCCACCTGGTGGGCGGCATCCTCGTTGCGCGTGTAGTTGATGACGACCTTCGCGCCCTGCGACGCCAGCTTCCGCGCGATGCTCGCTCCAATACCGCGCGAGGCTCCCGTGACGACGGCGACCTTTCCTTCGAGTCCGTGCATGTGTGCTCCTTGGGAAGAAGCCACATCATGCCCCAACACTACAGGGAACCGTCTCGACCCACCGGAAGAGTCACGTTGCCGGGAGTTTCTCCTCCCCGGTGTCTCCGATGGGCCTCGAGCCCCGCTGGGACGCGAGCCGGGCTTGACCCGTGGGGCACAGGTCGAGCACCGGGCACCGCTGACACGCGGGCTCCCGATAGAAGCAGCACCGCTGTCCATGCAGCATCAGCGCCTCGTGGTTGTCATAGACGCGCTGCGCATCCCAGTCCGGCGGGAGCTGAGCCTCCAGCAACCGGTGCGCCGGCCCCACCGCCGTCGTCTCGGGGATGAGCCCCAGCCGTACCGCGACCCGGTGGTGGTGGCTGTCCACCGGTAGCGCGGGCTTCCTCAGCCGGCTGAACAGCAGCGTCGCGGCGCTCGACTTGGGCCCCACCCCGGGCAGGTGCTCGAGCCAGTCCCGCGCCTCGCGCACCGGCAGCTCCGCCAGGAAGTCCAGTGACAGCTCCCCTCCCCTCCGGTCGGTGATGCACCGCAGCACCTGCTGGACGCGGGGCGCCTTCTGCTCCGGCCAGGTCACCGCGGAGATCGCCTCCTGCACCTCCACGCAGGGTGCATCACGCACTTCCTCCCAGGTGGGAAGGCGCGCGCGCAGCTGGCGGAAGGCCGCGCCGCTGGAGGCATTGCGCGTGCGGTGGCTCAGCAGCGCGGAGACGAGCTCACTGAGCGGATCCTGCGAGCGGAACCAGGGGATGGGACAGCCGTACTCGGCGCACAGGCGCTCGTGCACCCGCAGTGCCTTCGCGCTCAGGCCGGCCGGGGCCTCGGGAAACAACGGGAGAGATGGCATGGCAGCACCCCACTTCTGAAGTCACCCCTCCAACCTTCTCATCCCCTTCCCTCCTGACGACCCCACACGTCCCCTCCGAGCGGCGGCCGGGCCAGCGAGCGTCCGGGAGTCCGCGCGATGGCCAGCCCCCCCCCCGCACGTATAATGGACAGGCCCCTCGGGCCCCCATGCTGCGCCGGCTCCTCCCTACCCTCATCGCGCTCGGATGCGGACTCCTCGCCCTCACCTGGGGGCTGGTGAGCCTCCAGCGCATCTTCGCCCAGGAGCGCGAGGACGCTCGCGCCCAGCTCGCCTCCCGCCGCCACGCCATCGAGGAGTTCGCCACCCTGGCCCTGCGCCAGACGCTCGGCCAGCAACTCAAGGGCAACCTCCCCGCCCTCCACGCGGCCATGGGAGATCCGCTCGCCCCGGGCGAGGGCTTCCTCCTCAATTTCCGCGGCCACCAGTTCCTGCCCCGCCTCACCCGCTCCGCTCGCGGCTCGCGCGCCACCGCGGCACGTCACTACCGCGAGCTCGTCAAGGCCTTCTCCGAGGGCTCCACGGCCGAGCCCTGGGGCGAGCGGCTCGGCCGCCTTCGCGCGGTGGAGGCGGCGCTCGACCAGGGCCGTGCCTCCCGCGCCCATGCGCTCGCCGAGGAGCTGCTGCGCTACCACGCGGAGCACCCCCTCCCGCCCGTCCAGGAGCTCCCCTTCGTCCTCCTCATGCTGGAGCGGCTCCAGCGCGGCGAGGTCACTCCACCGCTCGTCCGCGCGCTGCTGCGCGAGGGGCTCCCCGAGGACTTCGGCGGCATCGAGCGCTCCGCCGGCCTGCAGCGCGATCTCCTGCGCGAGCGCTGGCGCTTCACCCAGCCCGACTTCGAGTTCCTGCTCGCCCATGTGGTCCAGGTCAGCACGGCGCTCGGCGAGCCCTCCGACGACTTCCAGGCCCGTGCCCGCGAGGCCGGCGCCGGCATGCTCGTCATCCCCGAGAACCTCCCCGGGCCCACCCTCATCGGCCAGCGCTGGTACGTGGAGCAGCAGGAGGAGGTGGTGCGCGGCATCGCCGTGGACCTCGACGCGCTCCTGCGCGACCTGGCCCAGGAGCTGCGCCGGCGCAACCACTTCGGCGCGGACGGTCTGGTGCGGCTGCGGGACTCCGAGGCCATGCAGCCCCTGGAGTCCCTGTGGCTGGAGGTGTCCGTCCCCGCGTGGACCGCCGCGGAGAACGCCATCGAGCAGCGCTACGGGCTGAAGACGCTGCTGGTGGCCACCTGTGGGGCGCTCGCGGTGGCCATCGTGGTGATGGCGGTGGTGGCCCAGCACGGCCGCTACCGCTACGTGGAGCTCAAGAGCGACTTCGTGGCCACCGTCTCCCACGAGCTGCGCACCCCCCTGGCCTCCATCCGCCTGCTGGCCGAGACGATGGAGCGCAAGCTCTCCAAGGTCCCCGAGATGCGCGACTACCCCGAGCGCATCATCCAGGCCGCCGACGGGCTGCACTTCCTCGTCGAGAACATCCTGTCCTTCAACCGCATCGACAAGGGCCGCTGGCAGCTCAAGCCCGCCCGCGTGAAGCTGGACGAGCTGGTGGGCATGTTGCGCTCGGACCTGGTGGGCAACACCTCCGTCCCCGTCCAGCTCACCGCCGACGTGGGCGACGTGGAGCTCGAGGTGGACCCGTCCCTGCTGCGCCTGCTGCTCATCAACCTCGCGCGCAACGCGTGCGCCTACAACCGCCGCAATCCCGTGGAGCTCTCCATCCGCGCCTACCCCCACGAGGGCCATGGCTGCGTGGTGCTCTTCTGCGACAACGGCATCGGCATCCCCGAGTCCGAGTGGGAGAACGTCTTCCGCGACTTCTACCGGCTGGGCTCGCAGGGCCCCGAGGTCCACGGCAGTGGCCTGGGGCTCGCGCTGTGCCGGAAGATCATGGCCCTGCACGGGGGCCGCATCTCCATCGACAACTCCGGCCCCCAGGGCACCACCTTCTCCCTGCTCTTCCCCGAACCCCGCCATGAACGCCCCGAGCAGCCCTCCTAACCCCCGCCCCTCCATCCTCGTCGTCGAGGACGACGCGAACCTGCGGATCGGCCTGCGCGACAACCTCCAGGACGAGGGGTACGACGTGACCGTGGCCTCCCACACCCAGGAGGCCGAGCCGCTGCTGCGCGCGCGGACGTATGATCTGCTCATCCTCGACGTGATGCTCCCGGGCGAGGACGGCTATTCGTTCTGCCGGCGGCTGCGCGCCAGTGGCGTCCAGTCCATGGTGCTGATGCTCACCGCGCGCTCGCTCGAGGACGACATCGTCCGCGGCTTCGACGCCGGAGCGCAGGACTACCTCACCAAGCCCTACCGGCTGCGTGAGCTGCTCGCCCGGGTGGGAGCCCTGGTGCGCCGGGCCGGTGGCGCGCCGCCCACCGTCATGTCCTTCGCGGGCTTCTCCCTGGACCTGGGCAAGCGCATCCTCGCGCGCGCCGATGGGAGCGTCATCGACCTCACCCGCACCGAGTTCGATCTGCTCGTCTACCTCCTCAAGCACCGCGACCGCGCCCTGCCCCGGGGGGAGATCCTCGACGCGGTGTGGGGCCGGGACGTCATCGTGGACCCGCGCACCGTGGACAACTTCGTCTCCAACCTGAAGAAGAAGCTCGGCTGGACGAGCGCATCCTCCTTCTCCATCCACACCATCCGCGGGGTGGGATACCGCATGGAGCTCGGGGGGCCGTGACGCGGCATGCCGTCACCTCCCCAGGCAATCGCCCGGACGGGAGGCCGTAGTATCGGTGAATCGTCACCCGGCCCCCTGGCGCCGGGGTCCATGACGAAACCATGACGAAGAGATGGCCAACCCAAGGCCACCCGCCCTCCTGGGATCCGTAGCTTTACGGATGTCAGCCAGGAGGGATTTCACATGTTCCAGTCGGTCATCAATCAGCCGGGATTGAGCGCGGGTCGGTTCGGGACGGGGATGTGGGTGTCGTTGATGTTGCACGCGGGTGTGTTCGCCGGCCTGATCGGCGTGTCCGGCCAGGCGGCGAAAACCATCAAGGACGATCCCGTGCTCACCTTCAACGTCCCCCAGCCGCCCAAGGGCAACCCGAATCCGCCCAAGGCGGCGGTGACACCCACCGCGCCCAAGCCGAAGCCCAAGCCGAAGACCGAGCTGGTCCAGCCCAAGAAGATCCCTCCCCCGCCTCCGGAAGAGACGAAGACCGTCGAGGCGGCTCCTCCCCCGGAGGACACCGAGCCCGAGAACAATGACCTGCCCTACATCCCCGGCAGCTCTCCCGATGGTGTCGAGACGGGCGGCATCCCCGGTGCGCAGGCCATCGCCGCGAGCGCGCTGACCAACATCGGCCAGTCCACGGGTGAAGAGGTGCTCCCCTTCGGCGCTGGCATGACGCCGCCGCAGCTCATCACCACCGGCGTGCCCCTGCAGTACACCTACGATGCGCTCCGCGCCCGCGTCAGTGGCGTCATCATCGCCAAGTGCACCATCACCCGCGAAGGCGATGTCGAGAAGTGCCGCATCATCAAGGGCCTGCCCTTCATGGATGAGGCCGTGCTCCAGTCCGTGTCGAGCCGCCAGTACCGCCCGGTCACCTTCCAGGGCAGGCCGGTCAACGTGAGCTACACCTTCACCGTGACCCTCAAGATGCCGCTGTAGCGGGAAACGCCCGGTCGGGGGGCCGGGCCTGAAGGGAAATACCCGCTGTGCTCGCACAGGCACCGGCTCGTCGGATATGCCTGCCTCCTGGACGGCTCCCCTGGCTCCCGCTGGTGCGGAAGGCTCGGGGCCCGTCCCCGGGAGGGTAGATGAGCGCCGTGCGTCGTTTCGTGTTGCTGGGGGCCCTCGCCCTGGCCGTGCTTCCCACGCCGGCCGAGGCTGGACGGCGGCCCTTCATCTGGGTGTGGGACACGGAGATCGTCCCCAAGGGGGATGTGGAGCTCGAGCAGTGGTTGTGGGCGAAGTCCCGGGCGCCCGGTGTGCCGGAACGGACCTCCAACTACTGGGTCTGGTGGGGCCCCGTCTTCGGCCTCACCCAGCGGCTGGAGCTGGCCGTCCCCTTCCAGGTGCTGGCCACCCGCGACCGTACACAGCTCGAATCCTTCGACGCGGACCTGCGCCTGCGCTTCAACCCCCGGGGGGATGACTCGCCCTGGCAGGGTCTGCTGCGCGTGGCCTACCACCACACCATCCACACGACGCAGCCCTCCCGCCTGGACGCCAACCTGGTGCAGTCCTTCGAGACGGAGGGTGGCCTGCGCCTGGTGCTCGATCTGGGCGCGCAGGTGGGCCTGCCGGCGCTGCGAGGGCAGGAGGGTCCGGTACGGCTGCTCGGGACCTATGCGGCGGGCGTGTCCTATCCCATCGTCGAGGACGAGTGGCGCGCCTCGCTCGAGGCCTTCGGGGAGATTCCGCTCCAGGGCATTCCGGGCGGGCAGCACCACTTCGTGGGCGCTGACGTGGCCTGGACGTTCGGCCGGACGTGGGTCACGCTCGGAGTCCTGGTGGGTCTCACTCCCCTCTTCCCGGAGACACCCCAGTTCATGCCGAGGCTGATATGGGCCGTGGTGCTCTGATCCTCCTGCTGTCCCTCGCCGCTCCACTCGCCGCCGCGCAGCAGGGCACCGTCCGCGGCGAGGTCCGCATCACCGTCCAGGGCCCGGATGGGCGCCCCGTTCCCAAGGCGGATCGCTCCGGCGTGGTGGTCTACCTCACCGGCTACACCGAGCCCCCTCCCGCGGGCGAGGTGAACATGGCCCAGCGAAACAAGGCCTTCCAGCCCTCGGTGGTGGGCGTGGTGGCCGGGCAGAAGGTGCGCTTCTCCAACAACGACGTGGTGGTGCACAACGTCTTCTCCCGCTCGCGCGCCGCGAAGTTCGACGCCGGCAAGAACCGCCCGGGCGAGGACTACACGGAGACCTTCAAGAAGACGGGCATCATCGACGTCTACTGCGACATCCACGAGCAGATGGTGGCCACGCTGGTGGTGGTGCCCAACCGGGCCTTCGCCGTCACCGGGCCGGATGGGCGCTTCGTGCTCAAGGGGGTGCCTCCTGGTACGCATCCCATCTTCGCCGTGCACCGGCGGGATGAGCGCAGCGACGTGTCCCGCGCCGAGGTCACCGTGAAGCCCGGCGAGGAGGCGGTGGTGACGCTGGAGATGACCGAGACGCGCGCCGACGACAAGCACCTGGACAAGCATGGCCGCCAGTACACCCCCCGCTCCGATGCCTACTGAGCCCCCGGCGTCGCGGGAAGCTGGTACCCGTGCCGGAGGACTGGGGTTGAATTCGCTCTCCGCGCGGCTCGTGGCGGCCTTCATGCTGCTGTCGGTGCTGGCGCTCGCCGTGGCGCTGGTGGTCACCTGGCGAGCAGTGAAGACCGCCGCCGAGGGCAGGATCCGCGAAGACCTGAGCCGTACGCTGGAAGCCTTCCAGCGGCTCTCCCTGGCCACCCAGGACCGCACCCGCGCTGTCGCCGACGCACATGCGCGCGACCGCACGTTCAAGGAGGCTGCCCTCACCGTCAATTCCGACGACAGCATCGCCGGACTCGACGACGGAGATGCCGAACTCGAAGGCATCCAGAGTGCGCGTGACATCATCATCTCCGCGGATACCGAGGTCTTCGGATGGATCGAAAAGAAAGCGAGCATCTGGGCCCTCTTCAACGTGCGCAAGCGGCTGGTCTTCACCCACGGCGATGATGAACAGGTGGGGAACACCGGGAACGGCGTGCCCCTACTGGACCGGGCGCTGCACCAGGACTCCGCCTCTGAAGGTGGGGGGTTTGTCTCCGAGCTCTGGTCTCCCGCCTACCTGCGCAGCCTGCCCTTCACCTTCGTGTCCGGGGAATGCACCGATGGGAGCAAGGACGAGACGCCGTGCATGCGCGAAGACGATCTGTTGCTCGTACACGCGCACCTGGTCACCACATCCGGTGGAGAGAACTCGCTGGAACAGCCGGTTCGCCGGCCTATTGGCGTGGTGCTGACGGGCCGTTGGGTGAAGAAACTGCTGTGGGAGAACGCCCAGGAGCAGGCGTCCTCTGGAGCCACCCGCCAGGGAGACAGGGCACGCTTCGCCCTGCTCGCCAAGGACGGCACGCTGGCCACCTTCAGCGATGTACCCGAACAGGTACGCAAGAGGCTCGTCGAGTCCGGCTCCACCGCCATCACCTCCCGCGAAGCACCCATTGACGATGGCGCTCACAGGCCCCGCGAGGATGACTCCCAGGACGAGCACGAAAAGAACACCGGCCGGGCCTTCGAAGTACTCACTGACGATGGCCTCTATCTCGTCCGCGAGGCCGTCTTCGAGGACGTGCAGGGGACGGAAATCGGCCGGGTGTTCGTCATGAGGAACCTCGACGCGGAGATCGAACCCATCCTCACGGAAGTCCGCGAATGGATGCTGCCCACCGCGGTGGGCGTGGTGCTGCTGGCCTTCGTCCTCGCCGTGTTGCTGGCGCGCCGTCTCTCCGCGCCCCTGGTGCAATTGGAGGCCGCCGCCCGGCAGGTGCGCCTGGGCTCGTTGGACGTCGAGGTCCCCGTCCGGGGCTCGGATGAGGTGGGCCGGCTCACCGGTGCCTTCAACGAGATGGTCGCCGGCCTCCGCCAGCGAGACCAGATCCATGGCCTCTTCAAGCGCTACCTGGCGCCCCAGGTCGTGGACGAGCTCATCCGCCACCCCGAGAAGGCCGCCCCCGGCGGCGAGCGCCGCGAGCTCACCGTGCTCTTCAGCGATCTCGTGGGCTTCACCTCGATGAGCGAGGAGATGAGCCCCGAGGCGCTCGTCGACGTGCTCAACGGCTACTTCGAGCGCGCCACCGCGGTGCTCGGCGAGCACGGCGCCACGCTCGACAAGTTCATCGGCGACGCCATCATGTGCTTCTGGAACGCCCCACTGCCCCAGGAGGACCATGCGGCTCGCGCATGCCTCACCGCGCTGCGGCTCGTGGCCGTGGTGGACAAGCTGGCTCCCGAGCTGGAGGCCCGAGGCGTGTCCCGGTTGGACTGCCGCATCGGCCTCAACACCGGCCCCGGCGTGGTGGGCAACATCGGTTCGCGCGCGGCTCAGGACTACACCGTCATCGGCGACACGGTGAACCTCGCCTCCCGCCTGGAGGGCGCCGCCAAGGTGTATGGCACCCGCATCCTCGTCTCCGAGGAGACCGTGCTGGCCTCTCGCGGCACCGTGCTCGCCCGGGAGCTGGATCTGCTGCGCGTGAAGGGGCGGCAACTCCCCGTGCGCGTCTACGAACTGGTGGACGTGGCCGGAGCCCCTCCCCCCGCGCACCTCGCCCGGTTCGCCGAGGGACTCGCGCTCTACCGCTCCCGCCGCTTCAGCGAGGCCCGCGAGCGCTTCCTCTCCTCGCCCGAGGATCCGCCCTCGCGCGTCTTCGCCGCCCGCTGCGAGGCCTTGAGCCTCCAACCTCCCACCGAGGACTGGGACGGCGTGTTCTCGCTCGACACCAAATAGTCTGCCTGAAGTGCCCGCATGACGCGGCCATGACGCAGAAATGGCATGGCCAAGGCCACCGGCCTCCTCCGACTCCGTACGTTGAGCGGTGTCAGCCAGGAGGGTGTCCGGATGTTCCAATCGATCATCAATCAGCCAGCCGTGGGCGCGGGCCGTTTCGGAGCGGGCATGTGGGTGTCCTTGATGGTGCACGCGGGCGTGTTCGCCAGTGTGCTCGGCTTGTCAGGCGGGGCCACCCAGGAGCCCCCATTCGAGGGGTGCGAGATCAGCCCCATTCGCCGCGTCGTGCAGCCCGCTCCCAGGGAGTCGAATCCCCAGCCCACCCCGGCGCCCACACAGTCACCACGTTCCCGGGCTGAGAGGAAACCCCGCCGGGAGCTGGTCCAGCTCGTGAAGAGTCCTCTGCCCGCTCCCCTGGACGAGGCGCCGGGAAACGAGGCGTCCCCCTCGGAGGAGCCGCCAGCCGATTGCGTTGACTGCGCCCCCAACACCATCGGGTCCCTCGCACTCGGGCCGAACGAAGCACTCTCCGGCCACCTCGACCCCGAGGCGTGGAGGGAGAACAGCGGAGCCCGCGAGGAGGTGCTCCCGTTCGGCGCCGGCATGGCCCCACCGCAACTGCTCGCCGGAGCGCAGCTCCAATACACGCGGGAAGCCCTGGAGGCGCGTGTCAGCGGCACCGTCATCGCCCGGTGCACCATCACCCGCGAAGGAGAGGTCGAGAACTGCCGCGTCATCCGCGGCCTGCCCCATATGGACGCGGCGGTGCTCGACGCGCTGACGAGCCGCCACTATCGCCCCGTGTCCTTCCAGGGCCAGCCCGTAAGTGTTTCCTACACCTTCCACGTCAGGCTCGAGCTGCCCTGACGCATGTCCGCCACGGCGTCTCCACACGCTCCGTGTCTTCAAGAGCGCACCGGGAAAGGGATATCAGACGGCCCCTTTCACGCGTGACCGATGAGCGTGTCATCGAGTCTTCATGCGGCAATGCGTCGTTCCGAGAATCTCTTCGAAAACCAGAACGCTCCCACTTCGTCCTCGCCTCCTCAGCCGTACGAGGTCCAGATTCCACCGCATGTCCGCGCCGTGCTGGAGAATGCGCCTCGCCGCAGCCGTGCGGCCCTCGAGCGCAAGCTCCAGGAGGCCGCACGGCTCGCCGCGATGCGGCAATGGGTCCACGAGTCCGAGGAGCAACACCCCATCCGCCTCCAACTCGCCGGGTACGAGGGCAGCTATTCGATCGATCCCCGTACCCGCCAACTGACGCTCTGGGATCTCACCCGTCGCTGAGTCCTCCCCTCACGGAGACAGGGCAATCCAGTCGGACAGCGGGGCCACCTCCTGGGAGGCCTCGCCCGGCCGTACGATGAAGCCACCCCGGATTCCCACCCGTCCCTGGGAGCCGTAGGTGATGGGCCACGTGACGCCCGTGTCCACGTCCTGGAAGGACTCCAGCGCCGACACGAGCCCGGCCCGGCTGACATCCGCCCCACTCCTCCTCAACGCCTCCACCAGCAGCCTCGCCGAGGCGTAGGCATTCAACTGCCAGGCGAGGTTCCTCGGGGCCAGTCCATGCCGCTTCAGGAAGGACTCGAACTCCTGCCGTCCGGGCGCGTGGCCCTCCGAAGGTGACGCGGGATGGATGAATCGTACCCGCGACCCGGCGGCCGTGGGCACGGGCCCCGTCAGTCCCGGCAACATGCCCGATGCGTAGAGGGGAATGTTCCCGCTCGCGGCCCCCGGCCGCGCCAGGAGCGCGGACAGCTCGGCACCTGTACCGGAGAACAATACCGCTCCGGCGCGCAGGCCTTCCCACCACCGGATGGCCTCCTCCGCGTCGAGCTGGCCCGGTGCGTAGGAGAAGACCCGGGGCCGAGGCCAGTCCCGCCGCTCGGCCTCGGTGCGCACGCCCCGGGCCCAGGCCTCTCCCGAGCCGTTGCGTGCGTGCACCACCGCGAGCACGGGCTCGGGCTTCCTGCGCTCCCACGTGGAGTGAAGGTGCTGCACGGCCACCCGCGCCTGCAACTCCGGGCCCGGGTACACGTAGAAGATCATCCGGCCGCCGTTCTCGGCATGCACGTCCGACAGCCCCACCGGCGCGACGAGAGGAACCTCCTCCGCCTCCAGCCGGGCATCCGACTCGCGCGGCCCCGTGCGGACACTGCCCACCAGCGCGAACACCTCCGTGTTCAGCAGCCGGCCGGTCCCGTCCATGCCCGCCACCGCCAGCGCATCGTCCTCCACGCGCAGTTCCAGTTGGCGGCCAAACACCCCGCCCCGCTGGTTCACCTCCGCGAAGACAGCGTTCAGCACCGCGCGCACGTCCGCCCCCACCTGGGCCAGCTTCCCGGTGAGCGGCAGCGCCGCCCCGAGCACCAGCCGCGCGTCGGACACACCCGGATCCCGGTCGTCCCCGAGCCGGTGCAGGTAGGCGAGGAGGTCCGCGAGCTCCCGCTCCGGCAGCTCGAAGCGGGGCATCACCGGTCCCAGCACGCGCCCGCTGGACGACACACCCCGGCGGAGCGCCCCGGTGAGCGATGCGCCGTCATACGCGGGGCGCTCCCACTGGCCCGAACCCGCGGCCGCCGTGGACACCGGGGCGAACAACCGGGAGGCCTGGATGTTCGGAGCCACCACCCCTCCCTCTCCGGTGCCCCTTCCCCTCGGACCATGGCAGCGGGCGCAGGCCGCCACCGAGCCCGTCAGCTCCACACCCTCGGGGCCCAGCCGCCCCACCACGGGCTCGCCCGAGGACATCACTCCGCGCAGGAACAAGGCCTTGCCGCGCAGCTCGGACGCGGAGAGGGCCGAGCTCCGCTCCTCGGCCGGAACCGGCTTCGACGCGAACAGCATCCACGCCGCCCAGGCACCGAGCACCAGGATGGGGACGGCGAAGAGCCACCCCCTCGGGCGCACGGAAGGCGGGACCGGGGAGACCCGGCGATTGCGGCGTCTAGTGATTCTCATCGTTGAGGTGCTCCACCGCGTAGGCGAGGTTCTCGGGCGGGGCCATGGCCAGGGCCCTCAGCCAGGTGCCCGTGACGGAGTCGCCGATGATCACCGACGTCAGGTGTTTCTCCGGATCCTCCGTGTAGCCACCGACCTTCTCGAGCACGGCCTTCACGTTGGCGCGGGAGCCCGAGAGGAAGTACCAGCCGGGGCTCGCCTGGAAGCGCTGGGAGAACGCCTTGAGCTTCGCGGGCGTGTCGTTCACGGGGTCCACGGTGATGGTGATCATGTGGATGTCCTTGCCCAGCCGGGGCCCCAGCAGCCGCTGCACGCGCGCGAGGTTCGCGGTGATGGGCGAGCACGCCGTCTTGCACGAGGCGAACGCGAAGTTGATCAACACCGTCTTCCCCCGGATGAGGTCCGAGTAGAAGCGGCGCGGCTTGCCGTCCTGGTCCACGAGCTCGGTGTCGGTGAAGTACCGGGCCGCCGCGGCATCCGCCTCGGGCCCGCCGGTGATGGGCAGGCGCTCGGTGCGCGCGGGAGCCTTGGGCTCGGGGTCCTCGAGGAGGGCTTCGAGTTGCCCGGCGAGCTGCTTGGGGGCGGAGAGGCCGTAGGCGCGCGTCCACTCTCCGGTGGCCTCGTTGCCCAGCAGCACCACGGGGGTGTGGGACTCCTTCGTGGCCACCGAGCCGCCCAGCGCCGTGAGCGCGCGCTTGACCCGATCCGCCGGGCCGGTGACGAACGTCCAGCCCTCGCGGCGGTCGAACTTCCCGGCGTAACGCGCGAGGCGCTCGGGGGTGTCCGCCGCCGGATCCAACGAAATGGAGATGAGGTACACGTCCCTGCCCAGCCGCTCGCCCAGCTCCTTCTGCAGCCGGCTGAAGACGGCCGTCATGGGCGAGCAGATGGTGCTGCACGTGGTGAAGACGAAGTTCACCGCTACCACCCGCCCCTTCATCAGATCCGAGTACAGGCGCACCGGCCTGCCGTCCTGATCCACGAGCTGCTCATCGGGAATCTCCAACTTGCGAGCTGGCTCGCTCCTGGCCGGAGCCACAGCCGGCTCCTGCTCCCCGGCCATCGCCACCGAGCCGGCCAGCAGCAGCGCCAGCACCACACCATTCAAACGCGTCTTCATGGATTCACTCCTCCCGCGAGGCGCGGGGCAGCCTTGGCGTCCAACCCCTCCACCACGCCCAGGGTGACGGGCCAGAACGAGCCGAGCGGCGCGCCTCGGGACTCCACTCCGGCCAGGAACTTGAACTGACCCGGACCTGGCGGGCGGAAGGTGACCTCGAACTCGCCATCTCCCACCGCTCGCGGGCTGCCGCGCCACTGCCACGCACCAGGCGAGCGGAAGAGCAGCACGGTGACCTCCCCGGCACTCACCGGCTCGCCAGAACCGGAGTCCGTGAGCCGGAAGCGCAGCGCGTGCTCCTCGCCGGCCTTCCAGCGCATGGAGGCATCGAACCGCGGCTCCAGTTGCACCCGGTGCGCCTGCCGCGCCGTCACCTCCGGTGAGGCACCCACCCGCTGCTCCAGACAGGCCACGACGCGCGGGCTGTCCAGGAGGAACGCCACGTCATGGGTGCCGGGATCCTTCACTCGCACCTGCGTGCTGTACACGCCGGGCCGTACCTCCCGGAGCGAACGATCCAGGACGAGCACGGCCTTGGGCTCGCGGCCATAGTTCAGCAGCGTGCCCATCGGGGCCATCATGCCCTCGCGGTAGAAGTAGAGCGCCTTGTCCGCCGGGCTGGACACGATGACGCCATCGCCCTCGGGCACGGGCGCGAACGGACCGGCGAGCCCGAGCCCCCGCGCCTCCTCGGGAGCCTTCTGGCCGACCTGCACGTCCACCACGCCCGGGGCCTCCGGCTGGTCCAGCGAGGCCAGCTTCACCAGCGAAATGCGCGCGTCCCCGGTGTTGCGCACGTAGGCATAGCCGTCCGTGAAGGACACCGCGTCGGGCGCGTCGAAGCCGGCGAGCACGTGCCGGACCTGGCCCGACGAGGCATCCAGCACCGGCACCTCGTTGCGCGCACCATTCACCACGAAGGCCCAGCGGCCCGAGGGATCGAACCGCACCGACTTCAAGCCGGGCGAGAGCGCCACGCGGCCCGTCACCGAGAGCGTCCGGCCATGGACCACCACCACCTCGCCCGTCCGGCCGTTGGCCACGTACACCGCGCGGGCCGTGTCGCTCGCGGCGATGGCCACCGCTCCACGCCCCACCTTCACCCGCTCCAGGAGTTCGAAGGTGACCGTGTCGATCACCGCCACCTCGTCCGAGGCCTCGCTCGTCACCCAGGCCGTGCGCCCGTCGTCCGCGAAGGCGAACTCATGGTGCCCCTCCCCCACCTCCACCGTCGCGAGCGCCTTCTGCGTGCGGTGGTCGATGACGGTGACGGTGCCGTCCCCATCATTGCCCACCCAGAGCGTCCGCCCGTCCGGAGAGAGCGCCAGGCGCGTCGGCGCGCGGCCCACCTCCACGTGGGCACTGGCCAGGAAGGTGCGCGTGTCCACCCGCGACACGCGGTGGGCCGTGGGCAGGCTCACGTACAGCGCGCTCCGATCCGGGTGAAGCGCCCAGTCCTCCGCTGGCGCGGAGAGCGTGACGAGGCTGCGCAGCTTCGTGCGGTTGAAGGCCAGCTGCGGATTGATGACGGAGATGGAGTTGTCGTGGTTCAGCGCGAGCACGAAGTACGAGTTCAGGTCCGCGTCCGCCTGGACCGACAACAGTCCACCCAGGTACGTCTTCACCTTCGCGGCGCACTGCGCATCCGTGAGGGCCTCGGTGCCCTCGCGCAGGGACATCCAACCGAGCGGGCGGGCTCCCCGCACCGGCTGGCCGGAGCGAGCATCGGTGAGGGTGAAGGTGGCGATGGCCTCGGACTGCGCCTCCACCGGACCGGCGCCCACGGCCGGCCGCAGGTCGAACTGGATGGAGAGACCATCACGCTCGAGGCGCGGGCCTTCCGGAACCACCGGGCCAGGAGCGGTGGGCGTCCGCGCGGGAGCCTCCACCGCGGACGTGGGTGCGGCCACGGCGGGCCGCTCGCCGAGCAACGCCTGGACATACACATAGACGGACAACGGCCCCAGCGTGCACAGGGCGATGAGTTTCTTCATGGGGGTCATATCGAGGGAGGAAGAGGGAGAGGAGGAGGCTCCCAGGCGGCACGGAGAGCCGCGCCACCCGGGAGCCGATGGGGCTCTCGCGGCCTACGGCTGCACGCGGACGATGCCCCACAGGCCATCGGCGAGCATGGAGGCGGGCTGATCCCGGTACATGTAGTCACCGGGGATGGCGTTCGCGCCGCCCGCGCCATACAGCGGCGTGAAGTTCCAGGCCTTCATCACCGACATGCCGTCCTGCGTGGTCATCGCGCAGGACTTCGTGTTGGTGCCCAGGAAGTCGGAACCGGAGCCATCCGCCCAGGCGTCGTGGATCCACTCGGCGCCGTGCAGGGTGAAGGCGTGCTGGCGCGCGTGCCCCGAGGGCTGCACCACTCGGAAGCGGACCGCCGCGCCGGCCTTCGCGGTGAACACCGGCGTCTCCGGATCCCCATGCACCCGCGAGCTGAAGACATCGCCGAGCTGCTGGTCGTTCACCGTGCCCTCGCTGGCGTGAGGCGGCAGGCCGAGCCGGGCCCAGAGGGGCTCGGTGCGGTAGTTGAAGCCCTTGTGCCCCACGTCCTCGGCGTCGTCCGCGCCGCTCATGTTGCGCAGTGCGGTGCCTCCGTTGAGGTCCGGATCGTTCGACTGGAACTCCGGCCGATCGCTGTGGAGCGCGAGCTCGTCCTGGTAGACGAGCACGAACTCGCGGAAGGACGTGGTGGTGCCGCTCCGGGTCTTGTACGTCACCGTGGCCTGGGCCTCGGTGCCCGGGTCCGTGCTCCAGGTGGCGCCCTGCGGCTCGACGATGAGCGTGCCCACCGCGCCGTGCATGCCGTGGGTCACCACGTCCGCCATGTCACGCAGGTTGACGGCGCCCAGTTCCACCGGCTTGCCCTCGAACAGGAGCGTGTTGCCGCCCTGGTCCGTGAGATTGAAGTCCGCGGACGCGAGCAGCGCCTGGATGGTCCAGTCGAGCAGGTTGATGCCCGAGGAGAGCTTCGTCACCTCGTAGCGCCCGGCGTACCACTGGTAGGTGCGCGACTGGCCGGGGGCCACCGTCTGCACGCTGTTGTAGCCCACGTTGGCACCGTCCCCACGGTTCACGTCGTACTGGAGCAGCTGCGGGTGCAGCGACACCTGGCTGGACATGGGCACCTGGTTGACGTTGAAGCCATCGGTGATGGGCGTGAGGTAGTTCCAGTGCGGAGACCGGGAGAACTGCGTGGGCAACTCGTTGACGAGCTTCACCTCGATGCAATCGCCCGCGGAGGCCCGGAGGATGAGGGGCTCGGGACGGCGCGCACCCGAGCGCACGGCGGCCAGGTGCTCGGCCTTCACGAAGAGGATGGCGTCCGGGTCATACAGCCCGTGCTTCTGGCTGTAGACGAGCCTGCCCCCCGGCACGTTGCCCCGGGCGGTGATGGCATGGACGGTGTACTGCCGCTTCGGCGCCGTGGCGGGGCACGCGGGCACCACCTTGGTCAGATCGATGCGTGCGGTGTTGTTGGGCAGCGGCTTGAGATCCGGGCGCGCCTGGCCATACGAGCGGAGGATGCCCCACATCCCGTTCCACAGGTCGTCCGTGGAGGCGCCCTGGTACAGGTAGTCCGCCGCGCCGAGCAGGTTCTTGTTGCCTGGAATCTCCAGCATGAACTCCATGTGCTCGGAGATGCCGATGGCCTGGCCGTTGACGAAGCCGCTGTCCTTGCGATCCGGCTCGTGCAACCACCTCAGTCCGTTGAGGGTGAAGACGTGCTGGTCCTCCTGGGCGCCTTGAATCATGCGGATCTGCACCCGGTCTCCCTCGTACACCGGCAGCAGCGGCGTGTGCGGGTCGCCGTGCAGGTCCGAGCGGAACACATTGGCCATGTCGCCCAGCGCTCCGGGCCGGGGTGACCACTGGCCGTCCGGTCCGCGCGAGGCGATGCGCAGCGGAATGGGCTCGTGGCGGTAGTTGACGAGCATGGAGCCCGGATCCGCGGTGGAGAGGACCTCGGGGGCCACGACGCCCGCCGGGTGCTCCACGGCCCTGGGCAGCGCCACCTCGTGAATGGTGGGCGGATTCACCGGCTTGCCGCTGGCGTCGTAGACGATGGCGTAGTCGGCGAAGGCCAGGTTGAACTCGCGGAAGCTCTCCTTGGGGTCCGCGGTGAGGATGTCCGCCTTGAAGCTGGTGGGGCCGCCATCGTCACGCGTGCCGAAGACGGTGCCCGTCACCGGATCCCTCCAGGTGCTGCCGGCCGGCTCCACCACCAGCGCGCCGTAGAAGCCGTGGTGCTGGGCGGACGAGGGCGTGAAGTGGTCATGCGTGAAGACGGTGCGCATGGTGCGGTCCTTCCCGCCGCTGTTGACGAGCGGATCCGCCCACCAGCGCTGGCGGGTGCTCTGCGCGCCCAGCGGCGCCCCGGGAATGCGCGGGTGCGAGGTGGCCGAGAGGAACACGCGCGAGCCCGTCGCCGTCAGCGCGCCGTCCGCCGCGAAGGCGCCCCCGGCCGCGTTGGCCGCGTTGATGCGGTGGCGCACGTCGTCCGCCGAGAAGGTGCCATCCTCGTAGTTCCAGCCGTTGCCAGCGCCGTCCGAGGCCGTCACGTCGAACTTCACCAGGTGGATGTGCTGGCCGATGGTGTCCGTGGGCGTGAAGATCTGGAAGTCATCCGCCTGCAGCGCGTCCGGGATGAGGTTGGTGGCGGTGAAGTTGATGCAGTCGCCGGAGTTGGCCCGGAAGAAGAAGGGCTCGGGCGAGCGCGTCTTGTCCAGCGTGGCCTGCACGTCACGCTCGAGCACCATGATGCGGCCCTGCGGGTCATGCCAGCCCGCCTTGTTCACCGTCAGGTCCGTCTGCACGTAGGCCGCGCGGTAGTTGCGCTCGGGAGCGCCCGGCTTGCAGGGCTCGGCGAACGGAGCGCCCGGCTTGGGCGGCTGGCCGTTGACGAGGAACCAGCCCTGCTGGCCCTCGGGCGTGTAGGCCGGGTAGCCCGCCGCGGGCCAGCCGTAACGCGTGTTGATGCGGGCCGCGCCCGGGAGTTGTCCCGCGTGGTACTGCATCGCCACCTGCTCGCCCGGCGTGCCGTCCTCGGGCAGCAGCTTGATGTGGGCCTCGTGCACCTCCACGTCGAACTCGCCGCGCCGGCCGTACTCCACCGCGTGCGGCGTGGCGGGCACCCCCGTCATGATGTGCCGCGGCAGGCCGCCGTTGTGCTCGAGGTCGAGCGGCGGCTGCGGGGGCCGGTGGCCCGGCACTCCCGCGACGAAGAAGGGGTAACCGGGCACGGCCGGGCGCTGCGAGGTGCCACCGCTGGCCAGCGCCACCTGCGTGGGCGCATAGGTGGGCATGGGCGGCATGGCGCGGCCGGGCACGGGCACCACCGCCGGGTTGGGCGTGCCCCCGCCGATCTCCCCGTCCGGAAGCCGGCGATCCGCCGTCCCCGCCTCGAAGACGTCATGCGCCCGCCACAGCGACCACATGCCCTGCGCGAAGTGCGGGTAGAGGTGGCAGTGCATGATGGCATCGCCCACCGTGAGGTTGCGGTTGCCCGCGCCGCCGTAGGTGATGTCGTACGTGAAGGCACCGCCCGGGCCGATCGTCTGCGAGTCCAGGTAGGTGGAGTTGTCGTCCGCCCATGCGTGCAGCCACTGGTGGCCGTGCAGGTGGAAGACGTGCGTCTCCTTGGGCCCCGCGTGGATGTTGCGGATGCGCACCGGATCTCCCAGATAGCTGTGGTGCACGTTGGACGGGTCATCCGGGTAGAGCGCCGCCACCGCCCTGCCCTCCGCGTCCCGCTCCACGTTCAGCGCTGGATCTCCGTTCGCCCAGGACTCGAGGAAGAACTCCTCGAACTTGCACTCGGCGCAATCCTTCGTGGGGCCAATCTTCTTGCGGTTGGCCAACAGCTCCGAGCCCAGGCCCGAGGCGCCATAGTTGATGCCGAAGCCGTCCCGCACGCCGTGCAGCATCGGGCGCGCCTCCAGCTCCTGGAACGCCTGCACCGCCTTCATCTCGTCATGGAAGAGCACGGTGAATTCGCGGAACCGGCCCTCGTTCAGCGACACGCTGCTGTTCATCGCCGAGCCGGAGTAGCCGCTGATGATGGCGTTGAGATCGCCATGGACGATCTCCCCGCCCGCCGTGGTCATCCGCAGGAGGGGGATGCCCGCCGCGTCCACCGCGTTGTAGTCGAGGAGCGGCGTGCCATCCGGGTTGCGCAGCGGCTGCCCCGTGGCGGGGTCCTTCCGCGTCGCCGCCGCCAGCTGCTCCGCCGTCACCTGCGAGCGGTACCAGATGGAACCCGCCGGCTCCACGTTCACCGCGCCGAACAGGCCGTGCGTCGTCGAGCCTCCCATGCCCTCGCCGCCCACCGGCGCACCCAGGCTCTCGACGAAGAAGGCCCCCTCCCGGTCCGCGTGCCAGTTGTAGACGCGCGTCTCGCCCGGCCTCGCCAGCGAGCTCCAGTTGAAGCCCACGTTCGAGCCGTCCGACATGATGTCCAGCGGCTGCAAGCCGTTGACGTGGAACGAGGCGAGCCGCGTCGCCGGTGAGTCACTCCGCATGTCCCCGTTGTCCGGCTCCTCCCCCGGCTCCGGTGGCTCGGGCGTCCGGTCGTACGCCCAGTCCGGCACCCCGTGCAGCGGAATCTGCTCCCGCGTGGGCGCCAGCCAGTTGGTGAAACGCACCTGCAGGCAGTCCCCCACGTTCGCCCGCAGCGTGAGGGGACGCGGGCGCTTGCCGTCCTTCAGGCGCACGTTGCCCGGGCCCGGCGGGAACGAGGGATCCACCGCCACCACGTCCCGCTTCAGGGCGTAGATCATCCCCACCGGGTTGAACGACCCGAAGCGGTTGTAGGTGATGACCTGGTCGAGCGCGACCACGTCCGCCGTCAGTGTCCGCGAACAGGACGCCAGCCCCGCGCGGTGCTCGTCCATTGGCACGGCGGATGGGCTCGGTTCGTCCGCGGAGGAGGGTGGCCGTGGATCACAGCCCGCGGACAGCACGCTGGTCCATAGCAGCACGGCTCGGAGGGTGTTGCGACGTCGTGATGGGATGACGGGAGTTCTCATGACTGGATGGGCATTGCTGGCTTGGGTGTCACGGCGATGGGTCAGGGGCCTGGGGAGAGGGCCCCTGAGCCAGTGATGCGCTCCGTGCTCACGGGGGTGGAGCACGGAGACGGATACCCTCACCCCGACCCTCTCCCGGGGGGCGAGGGAGGAGTGGTCAGGTTAGAAACCGGGGCCCGTGGGCGTGAGCGTCGCGCTGGCTACGTCTGTCATTGCCGTGGCCGACTCCGCCTCGGCCACTCCCCTGCCGCGTGCATCCGCCGTGAACTCCACCGTGTGACTGGCGCCTTCTCCGCTCACCGTCAGCCGGTATTGGCCCCCAGGCGTCAGGAACCGGCCAATCAGTTGCAAGCCAATGCGGTTGCCACCATTCACCGTGTCCGGCGCGATGGCCACCGTGCCCGACAGCGACTGGCCTCCAGAGCCCGTGAACTCAAAGTCACGCCCCGTCGCCAGCACCGTCACCTCCCTCACGAACGTGGTGCTCTTGCCCAGTCCGTCCGTCGCCCGTGCGTACAGGTAGATGACCTGCTCCACCACCACCACCGGCGCCAGCCAGTTCGTCTCGTACCCGCCCGTCTGCGCGTTGAGCGTCAGCGGCTGCCAGAGCGCCGGGTCCGGCTGCGGAGCCTCCTCGATCTCCACCCCCAGCGGCACCGCGTACAACTGCCAGTCCACCGCCGTGATGCCCGAGCCCGAATCCGTCGCGGAGACCTGCACCAGGTGCTCGATTCCTCCCGCCAGGTGCGCGTCCACCACCGGAGAGATCATGTCCACCGCCGGCGCACCCCGGTCCACCGTCACGTTGATGGAGGTCTGCGCTACCTGCCTCGCGCCGTCCGTCGCCCGGACGCCCAGCACCTGTGCCCCCTCCTCCAGGTTGTTCGTGTCCAGCCGGACCTCGTAGTTCCCCGTCAGGCTGTTGAAGCCCATGGCGTTCCAGACAATCCCTCCCACCGTGTACTCGACCTTGGCGACACCGAAGTCATCCGAGGCCTGGGCCTGCAAGGTGATGGCTCCTTGGAGCACCGCCCCCTCGGCCAGGTTCACGATGCCCACCGTGGGCGCCAGATCCACGCCCGTGGAGAACGCGAGCACCTGCGAGGCACCCGCGTTGCCCGACGCGTCCACCGAGCGGACCCGGTAGAAGTACGTCGTGTTCGGCTGCAGGCTCGTGAGGCTCACCCCATGGCTCGTGGTGCGCGCCAGCTCCACGCCCGTCGCGGAACCCAGCGCGCTGGTGGTGCCGTACTCCACCTGCGAGCTCGCCGGCTCGTCCGTGGTCCAGGAGATATCGGCGAAGGTGGGCCCCGCCGCCGCCACCATCCCGCTCGCGAATGGAGCGCGGTTGTCGATGGGCATCCCGGACACCTCACCGGAGCGCGGGGACTCGTTGCCCGCCACGTCCACCGCCGCCACCACGTAGTAGTAGGAGGTGCCGTTGCTCAGCCCCTGGTCCCGGTGGAAGCTCACCGAGGTGGCCGCCACCTTCGTGTACGGGCCTCCGGGCGTGGTGCTCCGGTAGACCGCGTAGCCCACCAGGTCCATCTCCGTATTGGAGCTCCAGGAGAGGTCCAGGTACCCGCCGTTGCTCGCGGCCACCTGCGCGGCCACCTTCACCCCCGTGGGTGCCGCGGGGGGATTGCCCACCACCGCCACGGTGTACACCAGCCGCTGGTTCCCATCCCCGTCCGTGGCCCGGACGTACACGCTGTGGCTGCCATCCGCCACCGCCGTGGTGTTCCACGTGCCCCGGTACGTCGTCGACAGCAGGCTCCCGGACAGCGCCGTCCAGACACCGTCCGCGGTGTCGACCTGGTACTCCACCCGGCTGATGCCCGAGCCCAACAGCCCGTCATCCGCGCGGACCTCGAGGGCGGCCTGGCCACTGACGGCCGCGCCACTCGCGGGCTTCACGATCGTCACCGTGGGGGGCGTCGAGTCCAGCCCGAGCAACGCCAGCGCGGGGGTGCTCGCCAGGGACGCCAGGAGCGCCGCTCCATATCTCCAATGCATGTTCAACTCCAACCTTGATGTGGGGGAAGGACTGCCGAGGACATGACGCGGCCCTGGCGGAGACGGGCGCAAAGCCTGTCACCGGCACGCTACAAACACAGACATCGACACAGGGCACGCCATCACCCGGGCTCGACGGCACCGCGCCCCGGGCGGGAACGCTGTCGGGCCGCGACAAAAGCCAGATTCGTGCCGTTCGCTGAACACTCGGCTCACCCCGGAGGGCCGGGCGAACCTCCAGATTCTTTTCTTTCGGGAAAACGCGGGGTTATCGGTTCACCTTCGAACGCACGAAGGGCCCATGGACTTGCGCACCCGCCCGGACGCTCTCCAGGCAGCGCCGCCATCCGGGAGTTCTTTCAGCCGTTCCGTGCGGTATCCGGCAAAACCTACCGGTTCTTGCAGTGCCATTGCAGCGGCTGCAGTGAGACGGAAGCGTGCTGTCCGTCAGCGGGCGCACGGCCGCCCCGCGTTCCTGAAAGGAATTCAGTGTCCCGCGGGGGGGTGGTTGGAATCCGCGAGAGGCTTCACCGGAGGCGGGCTCGTGGAGCGCCAGGCCAACATCGGTGAAGAGACCGCGGGGACTGCATCAACCCGGACTGCGCGGGGCACACGGAGCGCCCCGGTGGACGGCGGCCTTCAGTGCGACCGGAGCAGGACCGAGAGAAGGTTCCCGCCCCACCCCCGCCGCTCGTCCTCGCGCTTCGAGGAGAGATCCTGCGTGCCGTCCACCACGGGCCGGGGCGCGAGCTCCTCACGAGGCTCGGCGGAGGACGGGTCCACCTTCACCGTGACGAACACGGTGCGCAGGTTGCCCGTGAAGTCCACCGCGCGGATGTAGAGCTCATGGCCCCCGGCCGGCACGGCTCCCGCCTTGGTGCTCGCCTTGTAGGTCATGGACTCCGGGTCCAGCGTCAGCGGCTTCCAGACGCCCGAGGTGGAGCCCAGCTGGTACTCCACGCTCCGCACCCCCGAACCCGTGGGACCGTCGTCCGCCTGGACCGAGATCTCCAGGTGTCCACTGATGGACGCGCCCGTGGCGGGCTGGAGCACCTTCACGTCCGGTGCCGACGAGTACAGGCCCAGCGAGGCGGCCAGGATGTGGGCACCCACCAGGGCGACGACGCCCGCCGAGGGCATCCAGGTTTCCCAGATGGAGTGGTTGTAGATCCGCTTCTGATTCTTGCTCGGTGCCATCACCGGTCATCTGTAGCCAGAACCGTGCCGGACCCCGGACAGTCCACCCGTTCCCGGGGGTGGCTCGCACCCTCCCTCCCTTTCTTTCGGGAAAACAGCGGGTTGGCCGATTTCTCCTGGCTTGTGCCATCTTTCCTGGAGATCGGCTCACGGCGGGCGGTGGCGGAAAGACGGAAGTTCTTTCAGCCTCGCCCGAGGACATCGGGGAAAAAACTCCACGCTGCGTGTCACCCGGCTGTCACCCCGCGCGCCGCACCCGGGACTTCTTGTCACCGCCCCCCACGCGGGCCCCGTTAAGCTGCGGACGTCATGATCGCCCCCGCGTACACCGGGGGCCCAGGGCGGGGAGCACCCTCCTGGGAAGGGACCGGATGAACGTCATCGTGAAGGGAGCGCTCGCCGCGGGCGCCCTGATCATCATCGCGGCGGGCCTGCGGGTGGGCCTGCGCGAGAATGGAGCCGTTGCCAGCCCCACCCCGTCCGGGGGCACCGAGCAGAAGCGGACGTTGACCATCGCCGCGGCCTCGGACCTGAAGTTCGCGCTGGACGAGGTGCTGGTGCGATTCCGCGCGAAGCACCCCGGCGCGGACATCCAGGTCACCTACGGCTCGTCGGGCAACTTCCTCGCGCAGATTGGCAACGGCGCCCCCTTCGACGTCTTCCTCTCCGCGGACGTGGCCTATCCGCGCGAACTGGCCGGGCAGGGACTGGTGGCGGGCGAGGTCTTCCTCTACGCCGTGGGCCGCATCGTGGTGTGGGTGCCCAGGGACTCGCCGCTGCCCGTGGAGCAGCGCGGAATGGAGGCCCTGCGCGAACCGGCCGCCCGGCGCATCGCCATCGCCAACCCCCAGCATGCCCCCTACGGCCGGGCCGCCGAGGCCGCCCTGAAGAGCCAGGGCGTGTACGACACCGTGAAGGACAAGCTGGTGCTCGGGGAGAACATCGCGCAGACCGCGCAGTTCGTGCAGAGCGGAGCCGCGGACGCGGGCATCATCGCCCTGGCACTCGCGCTCGCCCCGGCCATGAAGGAGCAGGGCAACGCCTGGGTGGTGCCGCTCGACGCCTACCCGCGCATGGAGCAGGGGGGCGCCATCCTGAAACGCGCGAAGGATCCGGCGCTCGCCCGGGAGTTCCGCGGCCACCTGCTCGGCCCCGAGGGCACGGCGGTGCTCGAGCGCTACGGCTTCTCCCTGCCCGAGGAGTGAAGTGTTGGACCAGGCCGCCATCCTCTTGAGCCTGCGCCTCGCCGCGTGGACGACGCTCCTCCTGCTGGTGCTGGGACTTCCCCTCTCCTGGTGGCTGGCCACGTCGCGCTGGCGGTGGAAGTTCCTCGTGGAGGCCGTGGTGTCCCTGCCACTGGTGCTGCCCCCCACGGTGCTGGGCTTCTACCTGCTGCTCGCGCTCGGCCCTCGGGGACCGCTGGGCGGGGCCTTCGAGTCGCTCTTCGGCAGCACCCTGCCCTTCAGCTTCACTGGCCTGCTGGTGGCCTCGGTGCTCTACAGCCTGCCCTTTAGCGTCCAGCCCTTCACCGCCGCCCTGGCGGGCGTGGATCGCCGTCTGCTGGAGGCGTCGTGGTGCCTGGGCGTCTCGCGCTTCCAGACGTTCCTGCGCGTCGTGCTGCCCCTGTCCGCCACCGGCATCCTCTCCGGCATGGTGCTGACGTTCGCGCACACGCTGGGGGAGTTCGGCGTGGTGCTCATGGTGGGCGGCAACCTGGAGGGCCGCACGCGCACGGCCTCCATTTCCATCTACGACGCGGTGCAGGCGCTGGACTACGCCTCGGCGGGCCGCACGGCGCTGGTGCTGCTCGTCTTCTCGTTCATCGTGCTGGCCCTCACCTACGGGCTCCAGCGCAGGGTGTGGGCATCATGGCCGGCACGCTCGTAGTCGACCTGGAGAAACGCTTCCACGGCGGGCCCACCGTCCGGGCCACCCTGGAGCTGCCCGCCACGCCCGGCCGGGTGGCGGTGCTGTTCGGCCCCTCGGGCGCGGGAAAGACGACGGTGTTGCGGTGCCTCGCGGGGCTCGACCAGCCCGAGCACGGGCGCATCCTCTTCCACGGCGAGCCCTGGTGTGACACCTCGGCCCGCCTCTTCCTGCCGCCCCAGCGGCGGCGCGTGGGCCTGCTCTTCCAGGACTACGCCCTCTTCCCCCACCTCACCGCGGAGCAGAACGTCCAGTACGGCCTGGGAGAGCTGCCCGCGGACGAGCGGCGCGAGCGCTCGCGCTCCCTCTTCGCGCTGTTGCACCTCGAGGGGCTGGAGGGGCGCCGGCCGCGCGAGCTGTCCGGCGGGCAGCAACAGCGGGTGGCGCTGGCCCGGGCATTGGCCATCCGCCCACGCCTGCTGCTGCTGGACGAGCCCCTGTCCGCGTTGGACGCCCCCTCGCGCGAGCACCTCCGGGGTGAGTTGCGGCGGCTGCTGCGGGAGCTGGGGGTTCCCACGGTGGTGGTGACGCACGACCGGCTGGAGGCGCTGGCGCTGGGGGATGACCTGGTGGCCATGGAGGGCGGCCGGGTGTGCCAGGTGGGGCCGGTGGCGGACGTGTTCAACCACCCGGCGGAGCTGGCGGTGGCGCGGATGACGGGCATCGAGACGGTGCTACCGGGCACGGTGCTGAAACGCGAGGAGGGGCTGGCCACGGTGGAGGTGGGTCCGCATCACCTGGTGGCCCTGGAGCCCGCGCACGAGGGGAGCTCCGTCTTCGTGTGTCTCCGGGCAGAGGACGTCACCCTGGGCCTGCCAGAGGCCGCGCCCACCAGCGCGCGCAACCGGTTGCCCTGCAGGGTGGTATCGCTCACACACGAGGGAGCCCTGGTCCGTGTGGGGCTGGACGCGGGCTTCCCCCTGGTGGCGCGGGTGACGCGCTTCTCCACGGAGGAACTGGGGCTCGCCGAGGGGCGGGCGCTCACCGCCACCTTCAAGGCACCCGCGGTGCGGCTGGTGCCTCGCCCGTGAGCGGAGTTCCCTCTCCCCCCTGGGAGAGGGTCAGGGTGAGGGTCTTCCCTCCGGTTACGCTCCCTGGAGCTGCTTGACGATGCCCAGCGCCTCGGAGACGTGGCGCGTGGCGTTGAGCTGCGAGTTGAAGACGTGACGGACGACGCCCTTGCGGTCGATGACGTACGTCACCCGCCCCGGCAGCAGGCCCAGGGTGCTCGGCACGCCGTACTCGCGCCGCACCTTGCCGCCCTCGTCGGCCAGCAGCGTGAAGGGCAGCCGGTACTTCGCCGCGAAGGCCTCGTGCGAGGCCGCCGACTGCGAGCTGATGCCCACCACCTCGGCTCCGGCATCCTTGAATGCCTCGTACGAGTCGCGGAACGAGCACGCCTCCTTCGTGCAGCCCGGCGTATCGTCCTTGGGGTAGAAATAGAGGACCACCGTCGCCTTCTGGAGCAAGTCCTTCAGCTGTACGGAGGTGCCATCCTGCTTGGGCAATGAGAAATCGGGGGCCTGGTCGCCGGTCTTGATGCTCATGGCCGCCTTGCTAACCAACAGCCCCTGGCGTTTCAACGAACAAGCAGCAACAAGCCGCTGACGGGTAGAATGCCCCCATGCGGAACCTCTCGCGTCCCCTCCCGCTCTGGGTTCTCCTCCTCCTGGCCTGGGGGCCGGGGACGGCCGTGGCGGAGGAGCCCTCGCCCTGCGAGGAGGACAGGCTCACCGGAGCGGAGCGCGGCCACGAGGTGGAGCACCGGGTGGAGGCCCGGCCCGAGGAAGACCTGGTGCGCTTCACCGTGCACCGCACCTTCCACAACCCCCGCCCGCGCCACACCGAGCTGGAAGCCCACTTCACCCTGCCCCGAGAGGGCACGGTGCATGGCCTCGCCCTCGAGTCCCAGGGACAGTGGACGGAGGGGCTCCTGCTCGAGGCCGCCCAGGCGGAGCGCCGCTACGAGTCCCTCCGGCGCAAGGGCCCCGCCGCCCCCCGGGCGCTCGCGCTGCTGTCCTCGGAGGGCGGAGCCACGGTCCGCCTGAAGCTCTGGAACCTGCCGCCCCGGGCCTCGGTGACGGTGCGCTACGAGGTCCGCGCGCGGCTCGCCTATGCCCACGGGCGGAAATCCTTCACCTATCCCCTGCCCGAATGCGAGCACAGCCCCCGGCCCGCGCTCACCCTGGTGCCCGCCTCTCCCGGCGAGGACCTCCGCCTCGAGACGCGGAACACGAATTCCTGGAGGCCCGAGCTGGAGGCCTCCTGGGAAGCGGGGACCGCCCGGGGGCTCGACGCGCGCGCCGGCCTCGTCCCCTGGGGCACTGGCTCCCTGGGCTTCCTCCAGGTCCGGGCGGAACGCCTCTCCGAGGTGCCCGCCCGGGCCCGGGTCGTCTTCGTGGTGGATGCCTCCCACAGCGTGGGCCCCCAGGGCATCTCCCGCCAGTTGGAGCTCGCCGGCGAGTACCTCCAGTGGCTGCCCGATGCGACGGCCGAGGTGGTGGTGTTCCGCCGCTCCGCCCAGCGCCTCTTCGGACGCCTCCTCCCCGCCTCGGAGTGGAAGACGGCGCTGGCCACCCTTCCCCCCGAGCGGCTCGCTCCCGGCAATGGCTCGCACCTGGACGAGGGGCTGAAGCTCGCCCAGCGGGTGCTCGAGGACGGCAGCGGGCCCGCGCGCGTCCTCGCCCTCACGGACGGGCTGCTCCGCGAGGCCTTCGAGCCTGTGCCCCCCGCCCCCTCCACCTCGGCCCCGGATGCCGCCGTGCACCTGCGGTGGCTGCCCCGCCGCACCGGCTACGCCGCCCCGCATGAGAAGCTCTCCGAGCCCCTCGTTCGCGGCTCCTGCGGCACGCAGTTGCACGCCTACGGCGGCAGCAGCAGCCTGGAGCCGCTCGTGCGTCCCCTGCGGTGGGAGGAGGTCCACCTCCAGGACGGCCAGGGCGCCCGGCTGAAGGATCTGCCCACGCTCCAGGAGGGCGAAGGGCTCCAGCTCTGGCTGCCAAGCCCCCAGACGCCCCTGGGCGAGCTGGTGCTGCATGGACGGCGCTGGGGCTGTGCCGCCTCCCAGCCGGTGGCCCGCGATGACGCGCTCTCCGCCGACCTCGTCCGCAACGCCTGGGCCAACCAGCGCTTCGAGCCGTGGAACCGGAACAAGGAGGAGCTCCCCCCCGAGGAAGCGGTCGAGCTGCTCGCGCGAAAGGGGGACTGGGTCTCCGGGACCCACTCGCTCCTGGTGGTGCCCCCGGGCGCGGGGCCCTCGACGGCGCGGACGCATGCGCTGCCGGACGGGGTGGCCGGCGGCGTCATCGGAGGCGTGGTCGGAGGCACCACCAACTGCCCCATGGCGGCCCCCTTCCAGCGGCCGGCGTCTCCCGAGCTCATGGAAGCACTGGAGCGGCTCCTCCAGCCGGTCTTCACCACCTGCCTGGGAGAAGGAGGCAACCCCTCCCTCCAGGTCCGGCTGGAGACCACGGGAGACGAGCTCGTCGACGTGCGGGTGACGGGCGCGGCCTCCGAGCCCCAGGCCGCGTGCGTACGCGAGGCCACCTGGGCCCTCCGCCTGCCGGCCCTCTGCGATGACGGCCTGCGGGGAACCTACACGCTCACCCCCCGGCGCTAGACGCGCGTCTGGCGCGAGGAGGCCAGCGACACGACGGTGGAGCGCAGATCCTCCAGGCCCGCGGAGTGGTCCATGAACCAGGCACCGGGGATGCGCGCGATCTGCTCGCGCAGCCGGGGGTTGGTGAAGGGGCTATAGAGGATGACGGGCACGTCCGGGTTGCTGGCGCACAGCCGCGCGAGCGCCGCGAGACCGGCATCACCCAGCATCCGCGCATTGCACAGGATCAACTCCGGCACCTGCCGCTGCCCGGAGAGGAGCTCCCCGGCGAGCAGCTGAATGGCCTCCCGCGCGTCCTCGACCACCCCGACCTCGAAGCGCTCGTGGGTGAGCATGTCGCACATGAGGTGGCGGCGCTCCTTCAGGTTCTCGATCAGCAACACCTGACCGTGAAACGCCACCGGACGCTTCCGGGACTCGCCCCGGAACATGGACCGGCCCGCCCTCGACGACGCCCCCTGCTGGTTCACCGTACTGGCTTGCATGACGACCCTTCCCCTTGCTCGCGACCGGCCGCTGCAGAGCAGGAACCGTGCCGCCTCCCGATGCGCCGCGCCATGGCACGGCGACACCCGGAATGACTAAACATCCCTGACAGGTCTGACCAGCCCGTGTGGCAGGGAAGAACGCCACATGTGGCATTCCGCCACAGGGTCTGGGACGCCCACGACAGACCCACAGGACCCCAGCCGGAGGCGGGCCCTTCTCAGGTGCCGAGACCGATGAGGGCTCCGGTCTCGGGAACCGAGAGGGCCGGGGGACGAGACTATACAAGTCACCTCCGGCCTGCTACTGCGCAGGTCATGCCCTCCTCTGACTTCGACCCTCTCTCCCTTCGGCCCGCGGATGAAGTCGCGGGCTGGCGTGTGCACCACCTCTGGCGCCGGGACACCTTCAGCGTCACCTGGGCCGTGGAACGGGACGGCGAACGCCGCCTGCTGCGCATGGCCCTGCGGCCACCCGGCTCACGCGAGGGCCCGGAGATGGAACGGTTCCTGGAGCGCGAGGTGGGAGCACTGAGGCGCGTGCGGCACGTCAGCATTCCCCGGCTGCACGAGGACGGACGCTGGCCGGACCCGGTGCAAGGGTTCCGCTACCTGCTGATGGATGACGTCGAGGGCTCGGAACTGATGGACATGAGGCGCCGCGGTTTCACGGCGCTGCAGGTCGCTCAGATGATGATGCATCTGACCAGGGCCGTGGACGCCATGCGCCGCGAGGGCGTCAACCATGGCTCCCTCGGGCCGAATAACATCCTGATACGCGACGCGGACTCGCCGCCCATGCTCGTGGACTTCAGCCTCGCCGACTGGCCGGGCAATCCCTTCCCTCCCGAGCACTACCCGCTCGCCGCATTCGGAGGCATCGACACGATCCTGAGGGAGAACCCGGATATCGGCTTCCAGGCTCCCGCCATCCGCGGCAAACGCTACCTGTCCTGAGGGGACAGCGGCCGCGGAGTTGCCATCGTTCCCACCAGAAGAAGCGCGAGAGACCGCCACGGGAGAGGTCGTGTCAGGATGGATTACCTCCGGAGTCCACCCTGGCGGAGACAGTCATCGCACGGGTCTACGCTGGCTGCTATCCTGCGCTTCTCGGCGCTGGAGGCCCCATGACGAGGCAGCTCCTGACGTTGCTGGCGATTCTTCCCTTGCAGTTGGGGTGCGGCTCGACCTGGGGCCGGTCGAGCGCCGTCGAAGTGCCCCTGCACCGGAGTGTGTGGGGACTCGAACCAAAGGGACCCGGGTGCACGCTCAAGGAGGAGGAGTGGAAGAAGCGTTGCACCCGGGAGCACTACGGTCAGTTCGACATCTGCCCTCAAGGATGTCCCCCGTCTGAACCAGAGACGTTCTTGGAGGAGGAGGATTGACGCCTCCCCGGAAATGGCGCGCGCTCCTGCTCGCCCTGCTCTGCATCATCCTCCCGATTCCATTGGTGGGACTGGTCTTGATGGCCTCGCATCCGCCGCGGACGCAAACGCCGCAGGCCGAAACGAGCCTCATCCCGATGCTCCCTCCCGATGCACGAAGAGCATTGCCGACCCATGCACGGAGTTGCAACACGGTAGCGGACTGCGACCCACCACTCGATTGCTTGTTCATCGAAAGCGAGCTGCGTGCCGAATGTACGGACAGCATGTGCATGAAGGACGAAGACTGTCCGGAGGAGTTCTCCTGCGTTTCAGTCAAGACGCAGAACGGAAAGGCACTGGTCCGCAGGTGCGCTCTCACCGGGCATCGGAAGGAAGGAGAGAACTGCGAGCTGCTCGCGCTCACCCATCACCTGGGATGTGAACGAGGACTGCTCTGCCAGGAGGGTTGGTGTGGCCGGCCATGCCGGTTGGACGAGCCATCGAGCTGCCCCACCGGATTCTTCTGTTCCGAAGGGCGCGAGGGCCCTCCCTCCTGTCTTCCTTCCTGCAAGGGCCGCTCGTGCCCTGAAGGCCAGCGATGCCTTCGTGCATCGGGTGGGGCCTCTGTTTGCAGGCAGTTGGAGGGCCCTGATTGCACGAAGAATTCCTGTCCCGAGGGCCACACCTGCAAGCTTCTGTCGCCCCCACAGCGCCCCTGGGAGCTGCGGACGGAATGCAGGCGGAGCTGCGACTCCGACAAGCCCTGCCCACAGGGGCTCGTCTGCTACCGCTTCGAATGCCGCGAGGTGTGTGACCCCCACGGGCCTTCCACATGCGGTCCCGGTCAGCTTTGTGGTCAGCGCAGTCCCACGGACCCCGGGTATTACTGCCTCCCCGGCTGAGTAGACGGCCAGGCCCGGCTCCCCTCCGATCGCCCTGGCCTGTCACAAACACCCCGCGCCGCCTCCTCCCAGGTGGGACCTGCCACCGGGAGAGACACGGGATGCGTCGTTGGGTGCGGATGATGGCAGTGGGGTGGGGACTGACTTGCTTGGAAAGCGTGGGGCTCGTGGCGCCCGCCCTCGCGAACCCTGGCCCGAACGGGAACGGCGCGCCGCCCGCCCTGGTGGTGGACGGTGGCGCCGCTTCCCGTACGGCACTGGAGGATCCCTTCCTCGGCGTCATCATTCCCCACGAAACCGTGAACGTGAGCACCCGCTTCGACTCGCGGCTGGAGAAGCTCGAGGTCGAGGTCGGCCAGCGCGTCCACGCGGGCCAGGTGCTCGCACGGCTGGACACCCGCTCGCTGCGGCAGGACCTCGCCGCCGCCGACGCCAGCCTCCAGGGCTCTCGCGCCGAGGAACGGGCCGCCCGCCTGGCCCTCTCCGAGGCCCGCGCGAAGAAGGCCCGCTACTTCACCCCGCGCTCCCTGGAGCTGGGCGTCTATTCCCAGGAGGAGCTGGACAAGGTGCGCTACGAGGAGAGCACCGCCAACGCCCGCCTGCAGGCCGCCCGGTCACAGACGCTCCAGCGGAGCGCCGAGGCCACCGAGCTGCGGCAGAACCTCGACGACGCCACGCTCGTGGCCCCCTTCGACGGCGTGGTGGCGGCGAAGCTCTCCAGCCCCGGCGCACGGCTGGCGGCGGGACAGCCCGTGCTCAAGCTGCTCGGCACCGGCGGTTGGAAGGTGCGCTTCGCCGTGCCCGAGGACGCGGCGCGGCGGCTCCAAACAGGCGGCCCCGTGGAGGTGAAGACGGTGCGGCGTGACCTCGCGCTCGACGGCACGGTGGAGAGCGTGGCGCCCGAGGTGGACTCCGCGGCCCGGCTCGTCTTCGCCACCGCCACCTTCAACCAGCCACCGCCGCCCGAGGTCTCCACGGGCATGGTCGTCCACGTCCGTCCGGGGCCCTCACAGCAACTCGGAGGGCGAGGCACCAGTGGCTCCGCGCCAACGGGAGCCGCTCCGTAAATGGAAGCCACGCAACGCACCCGCATCTTCCGCGAGGAGGCCCTGCGCCACCACGAGGGCTCCCAGGAAGACGGAGACCTCCTCCGCATCTCCCCCCGATGGACCCGGTGGACGTACTGGGTGCTGATCGCCCTGGTCGTCTGCGCCGCCCTCTACTCGGTGCTCGGTACCATCCCTGAGTACGCCTCGGGCCCGGCCATGGTGAAGGTCGAGGGCCGGAGCGATCTCACCACCCAGTTGCCGGGAATCGTCGCCTCGGTGGAGGTGAAGCCGGGGCAGCGGGTGGAAGCGGGACAGCCCATGGTGAGCTTCCTCTCCCAGGATGAGACGGCGTCACTGGAGCGCATCCAGCGGGAGTTCGAGCTGCAACTCGTGCGCGTGTTGCAGGACCCATCGGACGAGGCCGCGCGCCAGGCCCTCACGTCGCTGCGCGCCGAGCGCGAGCTGGCCGAGGCCCGGCAGCAGGCGCGGACGCTGAGGGCCCCGCACGCCGGAGTGGTGGGCATCCTGCGCGTGCGCGAGGGCCAGTACGTCAACCCGGGAGAGAACGTGGTGTCCGTGGTGGGGGACGACGTGCACGTGACATTGGTGGCGCTGCTGCCCGGTGGCTATCGGCCGAGGCTCGAGCCGGGCAAGCCGCTGCGCGTGGAGCTCAACGGCTTCAACCACGAGTACCAGACGTTCACCATCGAGTCGGTGGGAGATCAGATCATCGGCCCGAGCGAGGTGCGGCGCTACCTCGGCGCGGACACGGGGGATGCGATCAACCTCTCGGGTCCGATGGTGCTGGTGCGGGCGCGCATCGACTCGCCCACGTTCACCATCAAGGGCAAGACGTTCAACTACTTCGACGGAATGCTGGCCCAGGCGGACGCGCGGGTGCGCAAGGAGCGGATCCTCGTGACGCTGATTCCAGGCCTGAAGGGAGCACTGGGACATGAGGACTGACGCCGTCCGGCATCCGGGGCTCACCGAGCGGTTCCCCGCGTTCCGCAACCTCAAGGTGAAGGGCCGCGAGCGCCGCATCCCGCTGGTGCGCCAGCTGTCGGAGATGGAATGCGGCGCCGCGTGCCTGGCCATGGTGCTGGGCTATTACGGCAAGCCGCTGCGCCTGGAGGAAGTCCGTCAGGCGATGGGGGCGGCGCGGGATGGGGTGTCGGCGCTCGACATCCTGCGCACGGCGCGCACCTTCGGACTGCGCGGGCGGGGTGTCTCCGTGGATGACGAGGCGCTGCACTACCTGCCCACTGGCACCATCCTCCACTGGCAGTTCACGCACTTCGTCGTCTTCGAGAAGCTGGGACGGGACGGCGTGCACCTGCTGGACCCGGGGCACGGCCGGCGCAAGGTGTCACTGGAGCGCTTCCGCCAGTCCTTCACCGGCGTGGCCCTGCTGCTGGAGCCGGGCGAGACCTTCGAGACGGGCAAGAAGCCCCGGCCCCGCTCGGCCGCGAGGTACGCGGTGCAGGTGCTCCAGCAGTCGCACGTCCTGCAGCGCATCATCGTCGTGTCGCTCATCCTGCAGCTCTTCGCGCTGGCGGTGCCGGCACTGACGGGGCTCATCATCGACCGGGTGGTGCCTCGCGGGGACAAGGAACTGCTGCTGGTGGTGGGCCTGGGCTTCATCTCGCTGGCCGGCTTCCAACTGCTCACCTCGCTCATCCGGAGCCACCTGCTGCTCGAGCTGCGCACGCGCATGGACTCGAACATGACGCTGGGCTTCCTGGAGCACATGGTGAGCCTGTCCTACGCCTTCTTCCAGGTGCGCGCGGCGGGAGACCTGATGCAGCGGCTCAACAGCAACGCCACCGTGCGGGAGATCCTCTCCTCCAGCACGCTGTCCGCGCTGCTCGATGGCGCCCTGGTGGTCATCTACCTCGGGCTCCTGTTCCTGATCAGCCCGGCCATGGCGCTCATCGTCCTGGGGCTGGGCAGCCTGCAGATCCTCATCCTCCTGCTCTCCACGAGACGCCAGCGCGCACTGATGTCGGAGAACCTGGAGGTGGAGGCGAAGAACCAGAGCTACCAGATCGAGATGCTCACGGGCATCCAGACGCTGAAGGCGTTCGGGGTGGAGCACCAGGCGGTGCAGCGCTTCTCGGAGAGCTTCGTCAACGTGCTCAACGTGTCGCTGAAGAGGGGCCGGCTGTCGGCGTGGGTGGACGCGCTCACGGGGACGCTGCGGCTGGTGGCGCCACTGGTGCTGCTCACCTGCGGCGCCCTGCTGGTGCTCGAGGGGAGCATGTCGCTGGGAACGATGATGGGGCTCAACGCGCTGGCCGGGGCGCTGCTGGTGCCGCTGGGCAACCTGGTGACCACGGGCAGCCAGCTCCAGTTGCTGCGCAGCTACATCGAGCGCATCGACGACGTGCTGGACACTCCGCCCGAGCGGGACGCATCCAAGCCGGGCCGGCAGATGAAGCTGCGAGGGGGCATCGAGCTGGACCGGGTGTCGTTCCGCTACGCGGCCACGTCGCCGCTGGTGGTGCAGGACGTGTCGGTGCGCATCGAGCCCGGCCAGTCCGTGGCGATCGTCGGCCGCTCGGGCGCGGGGAAGACGACGCTGGCCAACCTGCTGCTCGGCCTGTACCTGCCCACCTCCGGGCGTGTGCTCTTCGACGGGGAGGATCTGACGGAGCTGGATCTGCACTCGGTGCGCGGCCAGGTGGGGGTGGTGCCCCAGGAGCCGACGTTCTTCAGCTCGACGCTGCGGGGCAACATCGCCATCACGGACCCGGTGGCCCCACTGGAGCCCGTCATCGAGGCGGCCCAGCTGGCGCAGTTGCATGGCGACGTGATGAACATGCCCATGGGCTATGACACGCCACTGGTGGACCGTGGCGCGTCGTTGTCTGGAGGGCAGCGGCAGCGGCTGGCGCTGGCGCGGGCGCTGATGCAGAAGCCGGCGGTGCTGCTGCTGGACGAGGCCACCAGTTCCCTGGACGCCATCACCGAGGCGCGGGTGCAACAATCGCTGGCATCGCTCCAGTGCACGCGCGTCATCATCGCGCACCGGCTGAGCACGGTGGTGGACGCGGACCTCATCCTGGTGATGGACGAGGGCCATCTGGTGGAAGCGGGAAAGCACCAGGAGCTGCTGCTGCACGGGGGCATCTACGCGGAGCTCGTGCGCGCCCAGATGCGCAGCGGCGGCCGGGTGGAGTGAGGCTCACGTCCCGCGTCACCAATGTCTTTCACGAACTCCTTCCAGGTGCCTGCTCCGATTTTCCGGGGCCGGCATCATCCAAGGAGGATGGATTGAAAAAGGAAATGATTGTCAGGGCCTGGAAGGATCCTGCGTACCGCGCGAGCCTCACCGACGAGGAGCGCTCGTCCCTCCCCGAGTCTCCCTCCGGGAGGGCGATGACCGAGCTCGAGGACGATGAGTTGCTCGGCATCTCCGGCGGGAAGAGGGGCCCCGACTACTCCGTCGACACCTTCCGCTGCCCCGCCCCCACATTCTTCAACTGCCAGGACACCGTCAACTCGTGCGGAATCGTCGCCTGCGTGTAGCGGTGAGGCAGTGAGGGAGAGCCTCCCGGGCGCGTATCGCGCGAACTTGTCCAACAGTTGGACAAGTTCAGGAATGACCGCGCCAGTGGGACCATGTTCCACTGGCGCTTTCCCCCTTGTGCCACTACGACGGGCGCCCCTCACTTCGAAGGAGACGCACCCCATGGCCAAGATCACCCTGAAGGGAAACCCCATCCAGACCGAGAGCAACCTGCCCGCCGTCGGCGCCCAGGCACCGGACGCCACGCTCACCGGCATCGACCTCTCCGACAAGAAGCTCTCGTCCATCCCGGGCAAGCGCGTGCTCAACATCTTCCCCAGCATCGACACCGGGGTCTGCGCCACGTCCGTGCGCACCTTCAACAAGCGCGCCACCGAGAAGCCCAACGTCACCGTCATCAACGTCTCCATGGACCTGCCCTTCGCGCTCAAGCGCTTCTGTGGCGCCGAGGGCATCGAGAAGGCGCTGACCTTCTCGGGCTTCCGCGGTGACTTCGGCAAGCAGTACGGCGTGACCATCAAGGACGGCGGCCTCGCGGGCCTCTACTCGCGCGCGGTCGTCGTGCTCGACGAGAACGGCAAGATCCTCCACACCGAGCAGGTGCCCGAGATCGGCCAGGAGCCGAACTACGACGCGGCCCTCGCGAAGCTGTAGCCGGGACTCGGTTCAGTCGTTGGAGACAAGAAAGCACTCGAACGTCCGCCGGGCTCGATGCTCCCCCGAAAAATATGAGGCCCCAGGTTCGAGAGAACCTGGAGCCCTGTAAATGGCGAGGCATAGAACGGTCAGGTCGGCGTGCGCCCGCTCGTGTACTACCCCAAGTGGTTGAAGTCGATGGTCACGAGGCAGGAGTCCAAGTCATCACTCGGAGGAGGGGTCGCTGCACTCCATGCTCTGGTTCGTCCGGTAGTCCGCCTGTCGTTGGCGAGCCGAAGACGCATTGCCCGGAGCGCGGACCATCCGTGGTGAGCGTGGCCGGGTTGCGTGCGACATGGGACCGCCCCACTGCTTGAAGGGCTGGTGCCCCCCCTTCTTCAGTGCTCTCTTTTTCGGTGCTCAAAGAATGATGCGCTCTGGCACTGATTCCCCTGCGGCCAGGGGAGCGACTCCAGGAGGGGGCCTGGAAAGCTTTTGCAGGAGCAAAGCATTGGATGTTCCCCGAAAAGGGCAGGCCGCCTTTCACCTGTGACGAACCTCACGTTTTTCGTGTGAGGTGCTTTACGACGTTCGCAATGGGCCTGATTCAAGATGCTTTGCCAGAGAACCATAGGGGTTCTCGGTGAACGCATCGCTCAAGGTGAAGTACGCACTTCTCTGCCATGGCCCCGAAGGCTGTAGCCCACGGGCTTCCCTCTCGACCCAGTTCGCTGTCCACCCTCTCAGTCGAGGTTCCACCATGTTGTCATGTCGCTTCCCTGGCGCTCACCGTGCCGTCTCGCTCGTGCTGCTCTTGCTCGCCCTGCTCATCCCTGTGCATTTCGCTGCCGCCCAGGCGGGGAATGCCAACATCCTCACCAGCAACACAGACTGGATGCGCTGGATCCCCAATGATACCAGCGTTGCCGCGCTCTCCATCCCTGGCACGCATGACACCATGACCAGTGGATTCCTCATAGACGATATCGAAGATCACTTCTCGTACCCATGGATCATGACCCAGGACCGGGGGCTTCGCTCCCAACTTGACGCCGGTGTCCGTGCCCTGGACATCCGCGCCCGCCACTACGGCGATCGCTTCACCATGCATCACGCAGACGCCTATCTCAATTCCAATTTTGACGATGTCCTGCAAACCGTGGTGCAGTTCCTGAAGGAGCATCCCACTGAAACCATTCTGATGCGCGTCAAGCAGGAGCACCTGCCAGAGGCCACGACCCGTTCATTCATCGAGACCTTCAGATGGTATCGTGACCAGGCCGCCTACAAGGACTTCATCTGGGGCGGGAACTTCATTCCCGCTCTGCGAGAGGTGCGCGGCAAGATCGTCATCCTCGATGATTTCAGCGGCGGTGCCTACGGGATCAGTTGGGGTAGCATCCAACTCCAGGATAATTACAACCCGGACAGCAAGGACCAGAAATGGGATGATGCGCGCGCGCTCATCGACAGGGCCAGCGGGGGTGATCTGGGAAACCTGTATGTCAACTTCCTGAGCGGCTACATCATCCCCTTTAGCTCTCCTGATGTCATGGCCAGTAATATCAATCCGCGCGCGCTCGGCTATCTGACCGAGGGCCGCGCTCGGCGCACCGGGGTGCTCATGATGGACTTCCCGAGCGAGGATTTGATCCAGGCCGTCATCGCCCTCAACCCCCAAGGGCTCATTCCCAGGCCCGTCCGAGGTGCCACGGTCAGCCCGGGCACGAGCCTCGATTTCGGGGTGGACCGCATCGGCGGGGACTACACGGCCTTCTCGCTTGTGGAAGCGCGCCCCGAGTTGTGCCGTAATGCCTGCCTGGCGGATGCTCCCCGGTGCACGGCTTTCAATTACATCCAGCCGGGCGTGTTTACCCGGCAGGCCCGGTGCTTCCTCAAGCAAGGCACTCCCCCCCCGCCTGTCGCCACTCCCAACGCCGTCTCCGGCCTCGCCCCGAAGAACGCCGACGTCGGACTCTCAAGCGGGTTGCTGGAGACCGGTGTCGATCGCTACGGCGGTGATGACTACCGCAACTTCGACATGGAGGAACCGGTGCCCGAGCAGTGCCGTGAGGCATGCCGCAACGAGTACCCCTACTGCCAGTCCTTCTCCTACAACAAGCCGGGTGTGCAGGGTCCCAAGGCCCGGTGCTATCTCAAGCGCAGCATCCCCGCGCCTGTCCCCAATGCGTGCTGTGATTCCGGTGTCATCACCAGTGCCTTGCCGGATGCTCCCGTCCCCACCACGGGAACGAGCATCGAGTTCAACGTCGATCGTCCAGGTCAGGATTACTTCGAATTCGAGCCGGCCGAAGCGACGCCCAAGAAGTGTCTCGAAGCCTGCTTCAGCCAGGCGGAGTGCAAGGCGTTCACCTATATCAGGCCCGGCTCGCTTGCCCCCAGGGGCCGCTGCTATCTCAAGAACGGTGTCCCGGCGCCAGTCGCCAACGCCAATACGGATTCAGGCACCAAGATGGCGAAGCCGTCCGCCGGTGTGTACAGCGGGCTGATCGAGACCAATATCAACCGGGGCGGCCAGGATTTCCACCAGTTCGACCTGGACGAGGCGCGACCCGAGGCCTGCCGTGAGGCCTGCCAGAACAGTACGGCCTGCAGGGCTTTCACCTACGTCAAGCCTGGCGTTCAGGCCGCCAAGGCCCGGTGCTATCTCAAGTCCGGTGTTCCCGCGCCGAGTTCCAGCGAGTGCTGTGATTCGGGTGTCATTGCCCGGTAATGAAGGGGCGCGAAGGGCCCCGGGTTCCATGGAACCTGGGGCCCTGAAAAGGGCAAGCACCGCCTATTCGTAGACCGCCGAGGACTGCTGCTATCCGCTCTGCTGTCGACCGCCAATATGCGGCTCGGGTCAGAAGTGCTGCCCAGGCGACATGAACTCAGACGGCAGCCTCATGTTTCAGTCAATGCGAGGAGCGTGTTGAGGATGAGGGTGTACCTTGCCCTGAACCGGTGAAACCCATGACCACTCCCCCACCCCAGCAGCAGATCTCCTGGGCCGAGCGCATCGCCATCGTCCGCAGGCACCACGAGATGGAGTCACGTCTCACGGCACCCGTCAGTGAGCGGATGCTCGACCTCGCCCGGCTTGGACCGGGCATGCGGGTGCTCGATGTGGCCTCGGGCATGGGCGAGCCCTCGCTCCGTGCCGCGCAGCGTGTGGGCCCCTCCGGCTTCGTACTGGGAACGGACCTGGTCGACGGCATGCTCGAGGTCGCGCGGGAGCAGGCACATGCCCTGGCTCTGTCCAACATCGAGTTCCGTGCCGCGGATGCGGAGACGCTTGAGGTGCCGGAGCAATCCTTCGATGTGTCGACCGTGCGCTGGGCATTGATGTACATGCCCCGGCCCGAACGTGCGCTGGAGCGGATCTGGCGAGCGCTCCGGCCCTCCGGGCTCCTTGTGTGTGCGACCTGGGGAGGACCCGAGCAGGTCGAGTACGCATCACTGCCGCGCAGGACCATGGCCCGATTCCGTCCCCTGCCTTCCGTCGAGCCCGATGCTCCGAGCGTGTTCCGCTACGCCGACCCCGAGCGCTTCCGCGAGGTGTTGACGCGCAGCGGGTTCGCGGTGGAGCATGTCGAGTCCATGCACATCCCCGTGATGGAGGCAGCGGATGGTGCGGGAGTCGTGCACTGGATTCGCAGCTTCGGGGGGCCCGTGGCGAAGCTCGCGCAGGAGTTGTCTCCGGAGGAGCAGCGAGCCTGGGAGGGGGAGGTCATCCGCGAGTGCGAGCACTACCGGACGGGCGGGAAGGTCCAGCTCGGCGGAGTGACGTGGCTCTTCGCGGCGAGGAGGACGGAGCGCGAACCTTCGTCTCACTCCGCCGCGTAGCCGCCGAAGACCAGGCCAATGCCACCATGGAGCGCCGTTTCCCCGGAGCCGAGGGACCTGCCCGCCCGATGCAGCAGGGAGACCTCGGGAACGATGCGGAACACCTGGCCGATGGGAATGGCCAGACCCAGTGAGGAGCCCACGATGATATTGCCGTCGAAGCTCTGGGACGTGAGGGACTGCCCGGTCTTGATGACGTAGCCCACCCGGGGTCCGAGCACGAGCTGGCTCCCGCCCAGGTTGAAGCCCACCAGCAGCGGCAGCGAGGGGAAGACGAGTCCCGGAGTGGTCGAGCTCATGGGCAAGACGTAGGCGAGGCTGGGGGCCAGCGTGACGTCGACCCCGCTCTTCAGCGAGGGCGCGCGCAGCAGCGCGAACCGGGCATCCACCTCGGCGCCCGGCAGGAACAGGCGAGCACCCACGTCGACCCGCTCGGTCACGCCATAGCGGACGGCCAGCTCGCCCTGGGGGATGTAGCTGACGTTCCCCTGAAGGCCACCGGAGAGCGACACCTGGAGCTTCCCCGGATCCACGGTACGGGCCATCCCCGTCGACACGCAGCCCGGCAGCGCTCCCAGGCCCGCCACGCACGTCACGAGCAGAAACACGGTTCTTGTCATGTCCGGGCCCCTAGCACGGGCCGTACCAGCGAGCGGTCCCGAGCCACTTCACGCGAGGCGTGTGCATCCAGATGCGCGAAAGGCCCAGCGCTCGTGCAGGTCCCGTGTCACATCCGGGGCCCTCTCACTCCAACCGGGTGCCGGGTGTGACGCCCGGTCCCAGCCCTGGAGTGAACGAAATGAAGAAGGAATCGATTGTCCGTGCCTGGAAGGACCCCGCGTTCCGCGCCAGCCTCTCCGCCGAGGAGCGTGCCTCCCTCCCCGAGTCTCCCTCGGGCCGGGCGTTGACCGAGCTCGACGAGAGCGAGTTGCTCGGAGTCACCGGCGGTAGGGCCGCCCTGGAGCCCTCCACGGGGTGTACCGATGGGGTGCCGACGTGCGGCATCGTCATGTGCCGCGACCTCGAGGTGGCCTGACCGTTTCCCCGGACCCCAGGTGACCCTCCATGCAATTCATTGCTCCTGTCTTTCCCTGGAAGAAAGCCGCGTTCCTTCACGAGCGGGCTACCGCGAAGCACGAGGATCCCCCTTCGGAAAGTGAGCCGGTACTCCAGGAAGCCGAGCGCCGGGCGAGCGCCTGGCGTCAGCTCATGGCGGGAGACGATGCGACGCTCGACGAGCGGTTGAAGAGCGTCGGGCTCGATCGGGAGGCCTTCCTGCGGATCCTCGTCCGGTCCGGGAACCAGGAGGACGCCCCCGAGGACAATGGCCCCTGGGTCTCCCTCATCGAGGAGGTCATCGAGCAGCGGCACGCCGGAGAGCCGCTGCCTCCCTCGCTCCAGCCTCCCTCCGGTCCAGGGCAGCCAGGACTGGCGTTCTCCGGCTTCGTCCAACCGTTCCTCCGGCTCGCCGCCGCGAGGCTGCGCACCGTCACCGCCGCGTTGCAGGCCCGTTTCGGACTGGGGCTTCCGCTGCTGTCTCCCGAGGCCGAGGCCTCGCTGCTCGAGGGCCTGGCGCGCCGGCTCCAGACCCTTTCCACCCGCACCCTCATCCTCGAGCTGAACGTGGCGCGGGTCATGGAGGAGCTCCCCGGCGATACGCCCCAGGAGCGCTTCCACCACTTCTCCACCGTGCGTCTCCAGGAGCCGAGGGTGCTCGCCGCCCTGCTGGAGGAGTACCCGGTGCTCGCCCGCCTGCTCGCCACCAGCACCGAGCGGTGGCTCACCGTGAGCCTGGAGCTCCTCGAGCGCCTCGCCAGTGAGCGGGAACAGCTCGGCCAGACCTTTCTCGACGGCCAGGACATCGGCACCCTGGTGGGCCTCCAGTCGGGCGTCTCGGACCTGCACCGCGAGGGCCGCAGCGTGGTCCTGCTGCGCTTCAGCTCCGGTCTGCGGCTCGTCTACAAGCCGAAGTCGCTCGCGGTGGACGTCCGCTTCCAGCAGCTCCTCCAGACGCTGAACGCGTGGGGCGCGCGCTACCCGCACCGCGTGCTCACCGTGCTGGACCGGGGCACCCATGGCTGGGTCGAGCACGTGGAGGCCACGGGCTGTGACTCGCGCGAGGCGCTCCAGCGCTTCTACTGGCGGCAGGGCAGCTCCCTGGCCCTGCTCCACCTGTTGGCGGCCGTGGACTTCCACCTGGAGAACCTCATCGCCGCGGGCGAGTACCCCGTGCTCGTGGACCTGGAGGCGCTCTTCCATCAGCGGCTCGCCCTGGAGACCGGGGACTCGGCCATGCAGCGCGCCTGGGGCGAGCTGGATCGCTCCATCATCTCCGTGGGCATGCTGCCCATGCTCATCTTCGGCCGGGCGGGACGCGCCGGGGTGGACATGAGCGGCCTGGGCGGCGAGGCCGGACAACTCTCGCCCCAGGCCGTGCCCATGGTGGAGGACGCCCACAGCGACACCATGCGCATGGTGCGCCGCCAGGGCCGCACCTCGGGCTCCAGCAACCGTCCCCTGCTCCAGGGTCAGCCCGTGGACGCCGCCGGCTTCACCGAGGACATCGTCCAGGGCTTCGAGGAGACACACCGGCTCCTGCGCCAGCACCGCGAGGAGCTCGGCGCCCGCCTCCAGTCCTTCGCCGATGTGGAAGTCCGCCACATCGTGCGCGCCACCCAGCGCTACGCCCTGCTGTTGCAGGAGAGCGTCCACCCCGACTTCCTGCGCGAGGGCCTGGAGCGCGACAAGGTGCTCGACAACCTCTGGGCCGAGGCCTCCCTGGTGCCCGCGCTGCGGCGGCTCGTGCCCTCGGAGCACGCGGACCTGCGGCTCGGGGACATTCCCCTCTTCACCACGCGTCCCGGCCAGCGCCACCTGTGGAACAGCACCGGCGAGTGCATCCGCGACTACTTCGCGCGCGACAGCCTGTCCGAGGTACGCGAGCGGCTCGCGCGGATGGACGAGAAGGACTGTGCCTGGCAGGTCTCCCTCATCCGCAAGTCCATGGTGTCGCTCGACAAGGGCCGGGGTACCGCGCGTCCCGCCGCGAGCACCACCCCGCCCCCTTCCCTTCCGCCCGCCTCGCGCGAGGACTGCCTCGCCGCCGCCGTCTCCATCGGAGAGCAGCTCGCGGCCAGGGCCATCCGGGGCAAGACGGATGTGTCGTGGATCGGCATGAGCCTGGAGGACCTCGGCCAATGGCGCTGGAGCCTCTCGCCCCTGGGGACGGATCTGTACGAGGGCGTCGGCGGCGTCTCCCTCTTCCTCGCGTACCTCGCCCGGGAGACGGGACGCGCGGACTTCGAGCAGCTCGCCCGCGCGGGCCTGGAGACCGTCCGCGATGCCTGGCGCAACCCCGATCCGAGCGACGCGGGCGTGGGCGCCTATGTCGGCCGGACTTCCTCCGCGTACGTGCTCGCCCACCTGTCCGCGCTCTGGAACCAGCCAGCGCTGCTGGACGATGTGATCGCCGGCCTCCCCACCCTGGAACCACTCATCGACGCCGACACCCGCTTGGATCTCCTCAGTGGCTCCGCGGGCTGCGCGCTCGTGCTGCTCGGACTCCATGCCCGCACCGGGGACCCGCGGCTGCTGGACGCGGCGAGACGGTGCGGGGAGCGGCTCCTCGTCACCGCCCAACCGTGTCCGGAGGGGGGCCTGGGCTGGAAGGGGCCGGCGGCCCAGCGGCCCTTGTCGGGCTTCTCCCACGGCGCGGCGGGCATCGCGTACGCATTGCTGGCACTGGCCGCCGCCACGGGCGACACGCGCTACCGGGAGCTCGCCCACCAGGCGCTCATCTACGAGCGCGCGCTCTTCGTGCCGGAGCGCGGCAACTGGAAGGATCTCCGCGAGCCCGAGGCGTCCACGGGAGAAGCCAGCCCCGGCTTCATGGTGACGTGGTGCCATGGCGCGCCGGGCATCGCGCTCGGGAGGCTGTGCTCACTGCGGTACCTGGATGGCCCGGAAGTCCGCGCGGAGCTCGAGACGGCGCTCACCACCACCCTGAGCGAGGGCTTCGGCGGCGGCCACTGTCTCTGCCATGGGGACCTGGGCAACGTGGAGTCGCTGCTCCTGGCGGGCGAGGTGCTCGGGGAGCAGCGATGGAGCCACGCCGCGAGGGAGCGCGCGGCCCACATCCTCCACCAGGCCCGGACGCGCGGCTGGCGGTGCGGACTGCCCCGGGGTACCGAGACCCCGGGGCTATTGATGGGACTGGCCGGTATCGGCTACGGCCTGTTGCGGCTGGCGGCACCGGAGCAGGTGCCCCCGGTGCTCACCCTGGCCATGCCCTGAGTCAGCGCCGCGAAGCGGCAATCACGCGCAGGAAGGCCAGGCTCCGGCGCAGCCACCGCACCGGGGCCATCACCGAGGCCAGCAACGGCCGCCGGCGGCGGGGAACCCAGGGCCTGTCCAACAACGACTCCAGCGCCCGGCCCGTCCCCACCACCACCGCCGTCTGCAACAACTCCGCGGCGTACTGGCAGAACAGCTCCTGCTTCGGCGTCGCCATGGACACCAGCACCAGGTCCGGACGCGTCAGGGCCACACGATCGATCAGCCGCTCCACCCCGGGCCCCTGCCCGTCCTCGGGCACACCCGTGGCGGCAACGCCCACGGCGAGCAACTCGTACCGGTCCCGCAGCGCGCACGCGGTCCACTCGGCCAGCCCGGGCTGATCCGCCACCACGAGCACCCGCCACGCCCGCGCACGGGCCAGCCCGGCCAGCGCCGGCAACCACCGGGCACCCAGCTCCGGCAGCGGCGAGCCAATCACCCGCGCCGCACGCACCAGCGCCGTGCCGCTCGCGAGCGACAGCTCCGCCGTGGCGAGCGCCTCGCGCAACGGTGCCTCCCGCTCGGCGCGGACGATCTGCTCCACCCCTGGCGTGAGGACCCGGCCACCCCGGCCGGTGGCCACGAGCCGCTCGATGCACACGAGCACCTCGTCGAGGCTCCCCATGTCCAGCGGAACCTGACCGATGCGCATGCGCGGAAAGGCCCATCCGGCCTCCCGCTCAACTCTCCTCGGTGCTGGAAGCGCGAGACTCCCTGGCGTCTCCAGCCCGACAACCCCGTTCATCACCCTCCTCCTCCTGGCGCCCTCGATGGGCTGGGACAGTGGTGTCACGCACCACGATCTGCCAGGGGGGTCTGACGAATGAATGACCGGGGACTGACGACGGTGTTACATCCGTCCCCGGATTCTTGGAGCGCTAGAGATCCGGCGGAGGCCGGACACCCAGGTGACAGGCGCGCAACGCCAGCTGGGTCCGGTTCTCCGCCCCCAGCTTCCGGTACAGCTGTGTCACATGCGACTTCACTGTACGCTCGGCGATCTGCAGGTGCGCGGCGATCTTCAAGTTGTCCGCGCCGCCGGCCACGTACTGGAGCACCTCGCGCTCACGTTGCGTGAGGGTGAGCAGCACGCTCGCGGTGGATGTGGCCACCGGAGGATGCTCGAAGTCGTTGCGCAACAGTTGCACCGGGAAGAGTTTCTCCCCGCGCACCAGGGCGTTGACGGCCGTGCACACGGCGTTCGTCGTCAGGGTTTGCCGGAAGAGGTAGCCCGAGGCCCCCTCGTCGAAGCACTGGGAGATGAAGTCCTGTGCATGCGCCGAGGACAGCACGAGCATCCGAACCTCCAGCCGGCGCTTGCGCGCCTCACGCAGGAGGTTCAGCCCTTCCGTGGCCGGGCAGCCCAGGTGCGCGTCGCCTTCCGGCTCCACGTCCAGGATGGCCACCTGCGGCGGATCCGTGCCGATGCCATCGAGGAGCGTCCTCACATCCCGGGTCACCCACAGGACCTGAAGCCCTTCTCCCCTCAGCCCATCGGCCAGTCCCTGATAGACCGCCCACGGTCCTTCCAACAATCCAACCCGCACTTCCGCTTGATTCGTTGCCATGCGAGGGCCCCCCAGCCGTCATGGCGTACAACTACCTTTGAGACTCACTGCACCCGGTGTTGGAAGCACTCGCGGCTCCTGATGTGGTCTGCGTCGATTTTCCGCGAGGCCTTCGTCCCACCGGTCAGCACCATCCACAACCTGTTGACGCTTGTCTCTCTCCTGAGTCGCACCTCCGACGTCTACTGGAAAGATTCGACCCACCACTCCCTCCAGTTCACCCACCGTGTGACTGGCGTTACCCACGAATGCCCATCGGTATGGCATCCGTCCAGTCGCGATCCACGCCAATTTGCCGCTGAGTGTGCACGGCTACACCCATAGCCCCTGGAGGTGTCGGGTGGTGGGCTATTCCAGGGTCCGCGGGCGGATGCTCTGGAGGACAGGGGGCGGCCTCCGGGTGTGCCTTGTGCGTCGACATCCCCGCTCTACCCTGACTGTAGGGGCCGTACCCCAGCGTGGGTACGACCCGAGCACAAGGAGGGACTTGTCATGGCGGATCTTCCAGTGCGTCGAGGCAGTGGCTCGCCGGTTGGCCGGTGGACCCGGGGGTTGGATCCCTTCGAGCGGATGAAGGAATTGATGGGGTTCGATCCGTTCGAGCAGGTGGGCCGCATGGTGGGCGGCGGTGACACGCCGTTGGGCTTCATCCCGGCCTTCGAGGTGAAGGAGACGAAGGACGCCTACATCTTCAAGGCGGACGTGCCCGGGGTGAAGGAGGGAGACCTGGACATCACGCTGACGGGGGACAGGCTCACCATCAGCGGCAAGCGGGAGACGGAGCAGCAGGAGGAATCGGATCGCTTCTACACCTACGAGCGCAGCTACGGCTCGTTCACCCGCTCGTTCACGCTGCCCGAGGGCGTGGATGCCAACAACGTCAACGCGGAGCTGAAGGATGGCGTGCTCCACCTGCGGTTGCCCAAGCAGCCGGAGATGCAGCCCAAGCGCATCCAGGTGAGCACCACGGACGCCGGCAAGCAGGGCAAGATGAAGGCCTGAGCCGGGCGTGAAACAACGGGAAAGGGGCTGGAGTCCTCCAGCCCCTTCTTCATTCCAGGCCCCGGGCCCGTCAGATGGTGCGCTGCCACAGATCGCGCAGGTCGTGGGGCATCTGGCCGATGACGTCCTCGATCTCCCCCTCGGAGACCTGATCCCTCACCGCGGTGAAGACGGCGCGGATCTTCCGCTCGGCCTCGAGCGAGTCCACATCCAGGTCCTCCGACACCATCTGGACGAAGCCATCCCTGCCGAACTTGCTGGCCGGCTTGCCAACGTGCCGCTCGCAGCGGATGAGCAGATCCTGGAGCTTGCCGGGCAGCTGGGCCTCCAGGTGCGCGGCCTCCTCGCCGAAGAGCCGCTGCTCCAGCACGCAGAGCACCGACACCGCGGCGCGTTCCGCCTCCTCCTCGTTCATCGAGCCGATGACCATGAGGTTGCGCAAGAAGGCCTTGTAGGTCTGGTTGCGCCGGGTTTCGCTGCGCTGCTCGCGCCGGGTCTGCAGGTCCACCCCCGAGAGCCGCCGCGACTGGCCCTGGTCCTCCGTGCGCTGCGACGGCTGATTGATGTTGGTTCCCGTGGGATCCGTGTCCGCCATGTCCGCCTCCCCGTGGCATTGAAGGGTTCCTTCTGACCTTGACCACGCCCGGGCATGGCGTGCAGCGAGGCCGGGGCAATGGGGTGCCCGCCCTGGTGCCTGCCCTGGCGGACCTCCAGGCGTGTTCCGGGTAATCTCCCGGACGAATGGACTCCGCCCCCTCCCCGAGCCTCGACGTCGCCACGCCCGAGCGGGTATCGCTCTCGCTGCCCGTGGCCGGCATCGGCTACCGATGCCTCGCCTACCTGGTCGATCTCTTCATCCTCTTCGTCTTCTGGGTGGTCGCCTACTTCACCTTCACGCTGCTGGTGAGTGACGTGGTGGGCTTCTTCCAGGGGCTGTCCGGCCTGGCGCAGACGCTGATGGTGGTGGGGGTGTTCGCCACGCAGTGGGTGTACTGGACGGCGGCCGAGGTGCTCATGGGCGGGCAGACGCCGGGCAAGCGCCTCGTGGGCATCCGGGTGGTGCGCGTGGATGGCTCGCCCGTGGGCGTGCTGGAGAGCGCGGTGCGCAACCTGGTGCGCGTGGTGGACTCGCTGCCGCTCGTCTACGCCGTGGGCGTCCTCAGCGTGCTGCTGACGCGCCAGCACCGGAGGCTGGGAGATCTGCTCGCCGGCACGTTGCTGGTGCGCGAGGAGCGCATCGACCTGGACAAGTACACGGCGCCCACCGTGGGAGCGACGGCACTGCCCACCGCCACCCACTCCGAGCGGCTCACCGCGGAGGACGTGGAGCTCATCCTTTCCTTCCTGACCCGGGCGCCGGAGCTGGAGCCCCAGGCCCGGGCGCGCCTGGGGACGAAGCTGGTGGAGCGCTACGGAGGGCTCGACAAGGCCGGACGCGCCACCGTGCTGGCCTCGGCCCAGAGCACCGAGGCCTTCCTGAGGGCCCGCGTCCAGGCGGAGCGCTGACGTGGCCGCTCCCCTGCCCGCCTTCGTCACCCGCCGCCGCCCCGACTGGGACGCCCTGAAGGAACTGCTCGACCGGCAGCGCGCGGGCACCCTGCAATTGGGCGAGCTGCGAACGCTCGATGTCCTCTACCGCCGGGCGGCGGCGGACCTGGCGCATGCCCAGACCTTCTACGCGGGCACGGACGTGCACCGCTTCCTCAACCAGCTGTGCGGCCAGGCCTACGCCACCATCTACCAGCCGCCGCGCGAGCGGCTGGCCTCCACCCTGGCCTTCTTCCGCCAGGACTTCCCGCGCACCCTGCGCGCCAACGGTGCCTTCGTGGCCGCCAGCGCGGGCCTCTTCCTGTTGGGAATCCTCCTGGGCGCGGTGGTGGTGCTGCTGGAGCCGCGTGGCGCGGAACTGCTCGTCCCCGAGCACCTGCGCGGCTTCATCGCGCGCAAGGAGATGTGGACGGATGGCATCCTCACGGTGTCGCCGCCCAACGCGGTGGCCTCGGGCATCGCCACCAACAACCTCACGGTGACCATCGTCACCTTCGCCTCCGGCATCCTGCTGGGGCTGGGGACGGTGTTCGTGCTCATCAACAACGGCGTGCACCTGGGCTCGGTGGCCGCCCTGTGCGTGCACGAAGGCATGGGCGCGAAGCTGTTCGACTTCATCGCCGCCCACGGGCCGGTGGAGCTCTCCATCATCGTCATCGCCGGAGGCGCGGGGCTCATGGTGGGCCAGGCCCTCGTCGACCCGGGCGAGCTGCCCCGTGGGCAGGCGCTCGCGCTGCGGGGGCGCGAGGCCGTGAAGCTGGTGCTCGGCTGCGCGCCCTTCCTCGCCCTCATCGCCGTGGTGGAGGGCTTCGTGTCCCCCGGCGACTTCTTCTCCTCGTGGGTGAAGGCCGCGCTGGGACTCGCGCTGGGGGGCTTCTTCTGGCTCTACCTGCTGCGCGCCGGCAGGGACGGAACCGGGCCTACGCCTGTTGGATGAACACGGCGAGGAGCGCACCGGCCCCGAGCGCGAGGAGGAGCCAGACCCAGGTTGGCCGCCCCGTGTCCCGCCTCGCGGCGTCTCCCGGAAACGGCAGAGGGCTCTTCCGCCGCAGCTCCGCTTCGAGGGCCTCGACCTCGTCCTTGGCCTCCTTCAGACCCGTGCGCGCGATCTGGCGATGGAGCTTGATGGCCTCGATCTTCTTTCCCTCGACGATCAGCCGCTCGAGCTCGGCCCGCTGCCCGGCGGAGAAGGACTCACCCGGCGGTGCGCCCGTCATCCGCTGGAGCGCCTCGGACGAGAAGCGCGGAGGGCGCCCCTCGGCGAGCTGCTCGATGGCATCCTTGGACTCCTTCAACCCTTCGCCCGTCAGCTCGCGGTAGCGCTTGATGGCATCGATGGTGCGGCCCTCCCGCACCAGGGCGGTCACTTCGGCGAGTGCTTCGTCTGGAGTCATGGAACCGGATACTACCCCGTTCCACGCGAGCAGTGGCCTGAACCACGCCCCTGTCAGGAACCCGTGGCATTTCGCGTCTGATTTCGCATGACGGTTGAAGCAGCCGTCCCGTTCGTCTAACGGCTCAGGATGCTGGCTTTTCATTCCAGCGATGAGGGTTCGACTCCCTCACGGGATGCCACCGCTTCAACCAGACACGAGGGGATGTAGCTCAAAGGTAGAGCACCTGCCTGATAAGCGGGAGACAGCAGTTCGAGTCTGCTCGTCCCTACTGGTTCCATAGACAGACACGCGTGTAGCTCAACAGCAGAGCACCGGTCCGACACGCCGGAGATCAGGGTGCGACTCCCTGCTCGCGTAATCTGGGGTCATCGTCCAACAGGAAGATGCCGCCATCGCAAGGCGGAGATCCGGGTGCAACTCCCGGTGACTCCACTCTCCTTCCCCACACTCACGGGCTGGCCGCCGGGGCGGAATCGGGCTTTGCACGCCTGATGTGCCGGGTTCGACTCCCGGCCGGTCCAATTCCTCTCACGCGCGGCGCGCTACGCCCAGAACGCCACCAGGGCGCCCGCGGCCGTGGCCACCACGTTGACGGTGTCATTGCCCAGCCAGGAGAAGCCACGCAGGGGCCGCGCGGAGCGTCCGCACCGGTGCACCCTGCGCTCGGTCTCCCGCCCACAGGCATCGCACCAGCGCACGTCCTGCACCGTGGCGCCCAGCAGGCTGTCCACCAGCGAGCCCGCCACTCCCGCCAGCACGAGCCACGGAATGAGCGCCACCGGTACTCCCGCGAGCACGGCCAGGCCTCCCACGAACGCAGCGCCCGCGGTGGATGCCAGCAGCCCGGCTCCCGACACGGCGCCGGACGTACCGGGCGGAACCTGCCGCAACGTGGTGACGAGCCTCGGCGGCGAGCGCGAGAGCACTCCCAGTTCCGTGGCCCACGTGTCCGCGTTGGCCGCGACCAGGGCTCCCAGCATGGCCAGCGAGTAGCGCGCGTCTCCGGTGACGCCCAGCAGCACCGCCGCCACCGCGGCCACGCCTCCGTTGGCCAGCGCCTGGCCCAGATCCCTCGTCCCCGTCTTGGCGTACTCCTCCTCCACACCGGCCTTCCGGGCCCGGAACGTCTTGGAGAGCACGCTCGAGGAGATGAAGAAGCCGAGCAGCGCCGCGGAGCCCACCGCCCCCGCCAGCCCGAAGACGGGCGTGCCGACGAGGATCGCCCCCAGCACACCACTCGGGCTCAGCGAGCCCCGGGCCCACGACAGCACGCCGATGGCCAGGGCGATGACGGCTCCCACTCCCAGTCCCCAGGCATGCGTGGACGGCACCAGGTAGAGGACGGCCCCCGCGGACAGCGGCACCCAGAGGTTGTCCCGTCCCTTCGTGCCGAGCGCCTCGGCACAGGTGGCCACCACGGCGCACAGCAGCGCCAGCGGCACCCGCGGCATGTCCGGCGCCACTCCCGGCATCCACGTCAACACGGCCAGCACGGCCACGAAGGTGCTGGCGCACAGGGCCAGCGAGCCCTCCAGGCTCTTGTGCTCCCCGTGAAAGGTCTCGTACCGGTGGCGCCCGAAACGCCGGCCCACCAGCGAGGCCACGGCATCTCCCACCGCCATGGCCATGACACCTCCCGCCGCCACCGCCGGCCTGTCCCACGCCAGCCACACCAGCATCGAGTAGGCCACCGGAAACCACACCGTGCCCAGGTTGTCGGGCTCGGCCTCCACCGACTTCAGCAGCCGCTTGCGGTGGATGTACCAGTTCGCCATCGCCGCCGTCGCCGACGGCACCACCGCGAACTCCCGGCTCTCGAAGAGCCCCAGCGTCCCGAAAATCCAGAAGCCCACGCCCACGTGGATGATCTTCCGCGCGAGCTCACGCGACAGGCCCAGCCGCAGGGCCAGCTCCCCCGCCGCGACACAAACCCCGACATATCCGTAGGACCAGAAAAGCGCCTGGATGTCCTGACTCATCATCATTTCTTGGGACTCAAGAAAAATACAGGAAATCCCGTAGGGGGGCGAGTCTCCCGCATCTCTTACTTGTAGTCTTTTGTCAGCTTTTCTTCCAGTATGCTACCCTGCCGCAGATAAGCGCAGAGCCACCCCCGTGGGATCTGCGCCTACCCCTGAACGTCGACCGGCGTCCCCTCGCCGGCCCCCTTCTGGAGGACAGACACGGATGAAAGCTTTGCGCATTCGCCCCCTGGTCGTCCTGTGCCTCATGACGTTGCCATTCGTTGCTAGCGCAACGGATGTCCGCTTCGAACAGGGCTCGCTCATCATTCCCATGCAGCGGGCGTATCAGACCCAATGCGGCTCGGTGGCCGCGTACGGGCTCATCTACCGGTTCCTGCAGAAGGGAGTGACGGTCTACTGGGCGGTGCAGCCCACGAAGACGAGCCACCACCGGTGCAAGAACTCGGTGGACACGGCGGTCCACATCGACGGTTGCGACATGGAGGTGGCCAAGGAGAGTGGCTGGCCCGTGTCGCTGCTGAACAACACGACCGGCGAGTTCATCAATGAGTTCGACACGTTCGACACCCGCGGCGCCCCGAACGGCATGGGCGAGAACACGTTCCGGGTGAAGGGCACCGTGAAGCGGATGCGCTACATGGGCGGGCCCTTCATCATCGAGGCGTCCGAGGCGGCCAAGGCCGTCAATCTGCTGAAGGACGATCCGGACTTCGCGAAGTTCAAGGGCCCGGAAGGAACCCCCGACCCCAACTGCGGCCCGGGCACGGGCTTCTACGTCCGGGTGCACAAGGTCAACAACGCCTTCGTGGCGCCCATCGCCCGCATCATGAACGAGGTCCCCCCGCCCATCGCGCTCGTCGAGGGCAGCGGCGGCTCGGTGGGCATCCTGCGCCAGTACCTCTTCAACGCCGGCCTGAACTTCGAGGGCGCCGAGGGCACCTTCGAGCACCACGGGAAGATCTTCGACGTGCTCCACCAGGAGCGGGATCTCATCGACGACGGCACGCACCCCCGGGGCAAGCTCAACTACGCGCCGGATCCGACCATGCCCAACAAGACCTACTACAAGGTCATGTGGGCCCCGCACTGGCAGGCAAACACCCGGGAGCAGGAGAAGCTCAAGCAGGGCCTGGACAACATCGCCCACTTCGCCGACCTCGGGAACAGCATCTTCAACGAGTGCGCGTCCATCGAGACGTACGAGGACAGCTACCGCCCCAACGACACCCGGCGCACCCACTACAGCGACAACGAGCCCACGCAGTTCATGTCCAAGCGCACCCCGGAGCAGGCGGTGGGCGATGGCCTGCAGACCATGTACACCGGTGAGCTCACCGGCAACGGTGGCTTCGCGACCAACGGGCAGGACTGCTCGGATCCGGGTGCCAGCGGGGACTGCTACATCTTCCGCAACTACGGGGACCTCTTCAGCCAGAAGGGTGACTACCCGTTCGTCATCACCTCGGGTGTCGTCGAGGGCTTCCGGGTGCGCCCGGGCAAGGAGTACGGCGACGGAACCCTGCGGATGATCACCACGAAGTCCACCTCGAACGCCGCCAAGAACGGGTGGGACCTGTACGTCTCGCGCCCGAAGGACAACAACCGCCAGAAGGGCAACATCCTCTACCTGGCGGGCCACAGCTTCGCGAACTCGACGGCCGGCAACCGCGTGGTGCTCAACACGCTGCTCAACCTCGCCTACAAGCCCAGCTCGCTGGAGACCAGCCGCGCCGAGCCCGTGGCGGACATCACCTACAAGGGGGATGGCACGGTGGATAAGGTGCGCGTGCTGTCGGGCACCTTCCTGGATACCCCTCCCCCGGCCCACTTCCCCGAGCGCATCAACTTCCAGATGGGCGCCAAGGGCGCGGACTGGATCTTCCCCTATGTCGAGGGCCGCTTCCGCTCCATCCTGTCCACCGACATCGAGGGCAAGCAGAACTTCGCCGCCGACGCCGAGTGGGAGGCCGCCGCGCGCATGCCCAAGCCGGGCGAGCGCGAGATCTTCACCGTCCTGGGAACGAACCAGGAAGGGCTCAAGAAGGTGGACTTCAAGCTGAGCGAGCTCCGGGCGGGCTGCCAGGATGATGACAAGACCGGGAAGCTGCGCAACGTGTGCGATCTCCAGGAGGCCTTCGGGCTGGACCGCAACGCCGCGGGCGCGAGCGTGTTGGATCCGGACGGGAATGGCATCGTGGAAACGGCGCTGGCGGCGCTGCTCAACGAGCACAACCACACCAGCCAGCACTTCCTGCAGCGGGTGCGGGGCTTCTGCGTGGCGCATGATCGGACGGACAGCACCCCGTACGACGACATGGAGCCCAACGAGGCGAAGTGCGACAACCGCCAGTTCGGCGAGGTCCGCTCGACGCTCGGCGGTCTGGACCACGCGAGCGCGGCGGTGGTGGGCCGCAGCGACTACATCGAGATCCAGCGCCCGGACATGGCCTACATCGGCGGGTTGGATGGCCAGCTGCACGCCATCTACCTGCGCGGCCCCATCCCTGGCCGGACGGCGCCCGCCGCGGGCACCGAGCTGTGGTCCTTCATCCCCAAGGGCCAGCTGTCGCGCCTGAGGACCAACGACGCGCGGGTGGACATCTCGCCGGTGGTCTCCGACGTGTACGTGGACTACGAGGACGTCAACCGCAACGGCGTGCTGGATCCGGACGAGCGCAACACGGGCATCTTCCGCTGGCGCACGGTGCTCGTCTCCGGCTCGGGCCGCCTGGGTGGAGAGATGTTCGCGCTGGACGTGACGGATCCCCGCTTCCCCACCGTGCTGTGGGATGTGACGGCGGACCAGGACAACTTCGATGACCCGGAGGCCGACAAGAACACGGCCTTCCGGTGGTCGGACCGCCAGGGGGGACCCGTTCCCAACTACACCGAGCTGGACGGCGCGCGGATCTCGGGTCCCTACAACTTCAGGGACTTCGGAGACTCGCTGGCGATCAACCTGGTGCCGGTGCGCCGGGGCAATGTGCCCACCTTCCAGGTCGTCGTCGCCACCAACGGCGCGACGACGGGGGCGCAGCAGATGCACGTGTTCGCCCTGGACTCCGGCACGGGCCGCAAGCTCTGGCAGTGGGAGCGGCCCTACGGTGCCAGCACGTCCAACTCCGTGCCGGGTGGCACCTCCACGCTGGACATGGACAACGACGGCTCCATGGATCGCGTGTACGTGGGAGACATGGAGGGCCGGCTCTGGGAGCTGGACATCCGCACCGGCGCCAACCTCAATGCCTTCACCACGGGCAGCGGCGGCAGCTACCCCCTGTTCTCCACGGACAATGCCCAGCACCCCATCAGCACGGTGCCCGCCATCATGCGGCTGCCCTATGAGATGGCCGCCGACAGTCTCTTCTCGAAGATGGGCGTGGGCCAGGCGGCCGCGGGCAAGCTCGCGCTCGTGTTCGGCACGGCGGGCCCGGACTGGGTGCTCACGACGAACCCCAACATCAAGGGCCGCGTGTACGTGGTGGCCTCCAGCCCGGAGGACGTGAAGATCCGCAACCAGCTCACCTATGACAAGGTGAGCTCCGTCTCTCCCACGACGGCGTCCGACATGAACCGGTGGGGCAACGCGAAGCAGGGAGCGGCCTTCTACTTCGAGTTGGACGAGAAGGAGCGCGCCGTGGGCTCGCCGAAGATCGTCGGCAGCCAGATCGTGCTCACCACGGCCTTCGGCACCACCGAGAACAACCCCTTCAAGTCGGACATGGCGGGCCACACCCGCGTGCGAGACCTGAGCCAGTCGAAATCGGCGGAGGGATACAAGAGCGCCAGCGGCAAGGCGGCGGCCGGCAGTCTGGTGCTGCCCGATGGCACCATCATCACCCAGAGCATGGTGGGCCTGGAGAGCACCGGGGACCAGAAGCCCGCCGGCAGCGTGCCGGGCTCGGGCCTCCCCGGGAAGCGGACGCCGGCGCGGATCGGATCCTGGCTGGACCTGGGCCGTGCACTCGCGGAGTAGGTGAAGCATGCGTGGGCAGAGACACCCTCGAGGAATGACGCTGGTCGAGGTGATGGTCGGCATGGCGCTGGTGGCGGTGGCGATGTTGGCGCTCGTATCGGCCAACACCCTCGCCGCCCGCGCCTCCAGCCGCTCCTACCGCCACCACATGGCCATGCGTCTGGCACAGCAACGGGTGGACGCGTTGGTGCTCGGTGACCTCAAGCCGAAGCTGCGCCCTGAGGCCAACAGCGCCGCCTTCGTCCACGATGGAACGCTCCTGGATTGCCAGGAGGCGTTCGGCACCCTGCTCCCCGCCACCATCGCGGAGCTGTGCAACGGGAGCAAACCGGAGTTGGTGGGCTGGGTGGACATCTACGGCCGTCCGTGCAGGAAGACCGGAATGCCGGAGGAAGGCTTCCACCCCACCTGCCAGTACCGCCGCCACGTGCGCTTCGAGCGGGTCGTCGACGGGACCGCCCAGGGAGACCTCTGGCGCGTCTTCGTCGCGGTCAGTCACGCCTCGGACGGCGAGTGCGAGAACTTCAGAGAGGGCGATACCCAATGCGTCGTCACCAGCGCACTCCTGACCCGCTGAGGCTCGCCCGGAGGCGGCGCTCCGCGCGGGGACTCACCCTGGTGGAGCTGTTGCTCAGCGCGGCGCTCGGCATCGTGATGCTGGGCGCCGCCGTGGCGGTGTTGCTGGCGGCCGGACGCATGAGGCGCAACCAGCAGCTGCTCTCGGATGCCAACGAGGAGGCCCGCACGGCCCTGCGCCTGGTGTCCCGGGCCATTGCCGCCGCGGGAGCCGGCGGTCCCGTCTACAGCGTCACGGGCGCGGATGGCACGCCGCAGCAGCGCCCCGCCATGCTCTTCACCAACGGCGTCGCGGCCCTGCACGACGGGGACATGCCGCAGAGGCCCGACACGCTGACGCTCGTGCGTTACGGCGCGGATCGGCGCACCGTGCTGGTCACCCCGCTCGCCGCGGACCGGGTGAACGTGGCACCGGATGGGCGGCTGACGACGACGCCCGGCGTCCAGGCCGAGATCTTCCAGGACGGGGAGGGCGCGCTGATCACCAACTTCCAGCGCGCCATGCTGGTGCCCATCCAGGCGAAGAACATCACCATGGATGGAGCCGTGGCGAGGAACGTCGTCCAGTTGGACATGCCCGGCACCGTCAATCCCCTGCAGCTGCAGGATCCGCTGATCCCCATCGAGCCCGGAGCCACCGTGTTCCCGGTCCGGGTCGTCCGCTTCCACGTGATGTACGTGGAGGCGGTGGGCAAGACCCCGGCCCGGACCGACCTGGTGATGGAGACGTTGAATCCGCGGACGCTCGCGCCGCTCGTGCCGCCGGAGCGGACGGTGCTGGCCAAGGACATCGAGGACTTCCAGGTGCAGTGGGGCTACGACCGCAACGACGATGGCGTGGCGGATGACGGCTTCAGCGACCAGGGGCCCACGGAGACCCTGCTGGACCCGGGGCTCACCTTCGCCCGGATCTCCATCTCGGCGCGCACGAGCAGCACCCTGGTCAGCGACGAGGGGGAGTACGTCGTGCAGGAAGACACCCCGTTCGAGCGGGGAATCGACCTCGGAGGAGCCCCCCGGCCCGAGGCCAGCGGACACCGCCGCCGGGTGCTCAGCACCGTGGTCCTGCTCAAGAACGTCGCCGCAACCCGTATCTGATGGTGGGAGAGCGTGCCATGAAGTCCCGAGTCCCTCGTCGTGGGTCTACCCTGTTGACGGCCCTGGGCGTGACGTTGCTGATCGCCCTGATCATCCTCGGCGCCCTCGCGTACACGGGGGCGGAGCAGGAGCGCAGCGGCCGCTCCGTGCGCGACATCGACGCGCAGACGTGCTCCGAGTCCGCCGCGCAGTGGGGCCGCAAGTTCTACGGAGAGAAGTACCACGAGTGGAACCTGATGCTGTCGGCGTCGTCCGGGGCCCGCTACAACAACCCGGAGTCCAAGCTGGAGAACCTCGTGGATGAGTGGGGCGCGGGCTCCTACGGCCGCATCGACGGGCAGCCGGTCGTCATGCCTGGCCGTCCGCCCGACTTCCGGGTCACCATCTCCGACAACATCGACGAGTTCCCGCCGAACGATCCCAACCCCACCCGGGACAATGATCTCCAGGTGGTGATCCGGGCGGAGTGTCTGATTCCCCGGCTCGCCATCGCGACGCCGAAACTGGTGGAGAACCTGGAGAGGAAGGCCGAGGAAGACCCGAACCACTGGCGCGGCCCGGTGCTCGCCGAGACGAACGAGACGCGCAAGAACAAGGTCGTGGAGATCGTCCTCATCCACACGCCCGGCAACGAGTACCGGGCGGGTCAGCGCGGCGGCGGCTCCAGCGGCGACCAGAACATCTACAACTGATCTCCCTCCCCGCGCGCCTGGCGGCCGCGAGCGGCGGGCAGCGCCGAGGCCCCGCGCACCGCCGTCGAACCCGCCTCCAGCGCTTCGATCCGCTTGCGCTGACGGTGGCGGAGGATCTTCTCGTAGGCCAGGTTCAGCTCGCGCATCTTGGCCTCGGAGCCACCGCGATCCGGGTGGCGCTCCAGCGCCAGCTCACGGAAGCGGGCCCGCACCACCTCGGGGGAGTCCGAGGGCGACACCCCCAGCACCCGGTAGGGATCCTGGTCGTCGATGGCGGCCAGCCACGCCTCCAGCCGGTCCTTCACGGCGAGGAACTGGGCGTCCCCCTCCGTCTTCTCCTTCACCGGGTGGGTGCGCATCTTCGCGTCCGAGCGGAAGACCTCCGTGTAGACGCTGGAGACCCAGCGGTGGCACGAGCCGCAGCGGAAGTACTTGACCCGTGGCCCCGAGTGGCCGCTCATGCGCACACCGCAGTGGGTGCACTCGACCTCCACGTTCTCCAGGGTCCGCCAGTTCCAGTTCGTCGCAGCCGCCGCGCTCATGGTGCTCTCGACCTCTCCCGTGCAGGCGCTACAGGCCTGTTGTGGGTGTCAAGGTCCCACGATCCGATCTCCCGTCAAGAAATCTGCAACCAGACGGTCGCGCTGGTAGAAGCGGGCGGATGCTCGAACAGACGATCGCCTTCCTCGGCGCCGGCAACATGGCCGAGGCGCTCATCAAGGGCCTGCTGCGCGCCGGCAACGCGAAGCCCGGGTCCATCATCGCCACCGGGCGCCGGAAGGATCGGCTGGAGACGCTCGAGCGTACCTACGGGGTGCGGACGACGCAGGACAACCTGGCCGCGGTGCGCGAAGCGGACGTGGTGGTGCTGTCCGTGAAGCCGCAGGCGCTGGACAAGGTGCTCGTCCAGGTGGCCACGGCGGTGGATCCGCACAAGCTCATCATCTCCGTGGCGGCCGGCGTGCCCATCGCGGCCATGGAGCGGCGGCTGGGGGCCGGGGCGCGCATCATCCGCACCATGCCCAACACCCCGTCCCTGGTGGGCATGGGCGCCTGCGCGCTGTCCCCGGGCGAGCATGCCAGCGAGGAGGACCTGGCGGTGGCCACCCGCATCTTCCAGTCCGTGGGCACCACCACCGTGGTGGACGAGAACCTCCTGGACGCCGTCACCGGCCTGTCCGGCAGCGGCCCCGCCTACATCTTCCTCATCATCGAGGCCCTGTCGGACGCGGGCGTGAAGGTGGGACTGCCCCGCTACACCGCGCTCAAGCTGGCCTCGCAGACGGTGCTGGGCAGCGCCCAGCTGCTCATCGAGACGGGGGCCCACCCCGGACAGCTCAAGGACCAGGTGACGAGCCCCGGGGGCACGGCGATCGCCGGCTTGCATACCCTGGAGGCAGGCGGGCTGCGGACCACCCTCATCAACGCGGTGGAGGCCGCCACCCGGCGGGCCAGGGAACTGGGGGAGCAGTTCCTGGAGAAGTCCTAGGGCTGGCTTATACTGGGGGGCATGAAGATCACCCCGCTCGACATCCGGCAGAAGCGCTTCGAGACGGCCCTGCGCGGCTTCTCGAAGCGGGAGGTGGAAGCGTTCCTGGAGCTCATCGCCGGAGAGTTCGAGGAGGTGGTGAAGGAGAACATCGGCCTGAAGGAGGAGCTCAAGCGCACCCAGCTCAAGCTGGAGCAGCATGTGGAGCGCGAGCGCACCCTGCAGGAGACGATGGTCACCGCGCAGCGCATCAGCGAGGACATGAAGGCCGCGGCCAAGAAGGAAGCGGAGATCATCCTCGCGGACGCCGAGCACCAGGCGGAGAAGATCGTCCACGGCGCGCACCAGCGGCTGGTGCAGGTGGTGGAGGACATCAACGAGCTGAAGCGCCAGCGCGCCCAGTTCGAGTCCCAGGTGAAGTCGGTGGTGGAGGCGCACCAGAAGCTGCTGGAGACGTTCAGCGGCCGCACCTTCGCCGACAAGGACTACGCCCGCGTGGAGGACAACGTGGCGTACCTCACGCAGAAGAAGGCGCAGAACGCCGAGTAGCCCATGGCGGCACCCTGGGTGAAGGAAGTCCCCGGCGCGGTGGAGCTGGCCGTGGTGGTGCAGCCCAGGGCCTCGCGCACGCGCGTGGTGGGCGAGCACGACGGCCTGCTGAAAATCCAGCTCGCCGCCCCCCCGGTGGATGGCGAGGCCAACGCGGCCCTGCTGGAGTTCCTGGCGAAGCAGCTGGGGGTGCCCAAACGGCAGGTGAGCCTGGTATCGGGTGACACCTCGCGTCGTAAACGGGTGCGAGTCGAGGGGCTTGGCGCGGCACACGCCGAGGCTGTTATGTCTGGAGCCACGTGAGGCTCCCATGCGCCACCTGCTCCTGCTCCTGATGTTGTTGCTGGCCCCGCTCACGCGGGCGCAGGAGCTCACCCTCCCCACCCCGGAGGCTGGCCACGCCAATGGAGGCGTGGAGCCGGCGATGGTGCCCATGCCCCGCCCCGCGCTGGTGGTGGGAGAAGTGGCCACACCCCGCTTCCGCCTGCTCTACACGGCGAGGTCCGAGGGTTCCGCGCGCCAGCTGGCCGGGAGCATCGAGCCCATCCGGGACGCCTTCGTGAGCGTGCTGGGGCGGGACTGGCCGGGGGTGACGGAGATCCGCGTGGGTGTGGGCCGCGAGGAATTCGAGGCGCTGGCGCTGCCCGGGGGAGCACCTCCGGGCTGGGCGGTGGCGCTGGCGTACCCGTCGCATCGCATCGTCCTGCTCAATGCGCTGACCATGGCGGGGCCCGAGGGCATGGTGACGCTGCGGCACGAGCTGGCGCACGTGGCGCTGGGGCAACTGGCGCGCGGCTGGCCGCGGTGGTTCCAGGAAGGCCTGGCGCAGAACCTGACGGGCGAGAATTGGTCCATGACGCACTACGCGGCGCTCTTCCGGGCGGTGAAGCAGGAGAAGGTGTTCCGCTTCGAGCACCTGCACAGCGCGTGGCCGGACCTGCCGTCGGACGTGGAAATCGCGTACGCGCAGAGCGCGGCCTTCGTGGCGTGGCTGTCGGCGAAGTACGGCCCGGAGGGCATGGGCCGGCTGGTGGACGAAGTGGCCACGGGCCAACCCTTCGAGCAGGCCTTCGGCAAGGCCTTCAAGTCGTCGCTGTGGGTGGAGGAGATGGCGTGGCGCGAGGGGCTGGCGGCGCGCTACGGCTGGCTGCCGCTGACGACGAGCTCCTCGCTGCTGTGGCTGGGGATGACGGGACTGGTGGTGGCGGCGTACGTGCGGCGGCGCAAGCAGAAGGAAGAGCACCTGGCCGAGATGGAAGAGCGGGACGTGGCCGAGGAGGCGGAGCTGCGCGCGGCCCTCGAGGCGGAGCTGGCCCAGCAGCGCGCCCTGTACCCGCCCCCGCCGCAGCCGGTGGACGGGGGCAATGGAGCGGACACGCCGAAGCAGGCGGATGCGCTGGCCTCCGAGTGGAACGAGCCCGGAGAGCCGCTCGTGACGAACGGCCAGGAATTCGAGGACGACGAGGAAGGCGTGCCGCGTCCGCCCAAGCCGACAGTGCACTGAAACGGGAGTCACGCCGTGTCCCTCCGGTGGGAAAAAACCTGCCCACGGAGGAGACCGCGCGACCCACGGCCCCACCCTTTCCCCGGGCGCGGCGAAAAAACTACAGCTTGTTGGGACTCTCGGCGCCCAGGCACCGAGGCAAACGGCTGATTTCACTGTCCACCCGCGACGCGCGGACGTTGGCAACCGGCTTGCTTTAGACGGCGCCACGAGAGCGGAGGGCGGCGGAATGGTGGAGCGGGCGCGGCGGGGAGCAGGGGTGGCGAGGGTGTTCGCGGGGCAGCCGGAGCGGCTGGCCGCGGCATGGCGCCGGGTGCGCTTCGCCGAGGCGCGTAAGGACGGGGGACCGCCGCGCAACCAATTGGACAGCGTGGTGGAGCCGTTCATCCGCGAGGTGGGAAGGAAGCTGGAGGGCAAGGAAGGCAGCCCGTGGAGCCGGACGCGTGCGGTGCTGAGGCTGGCACCGGGGCGTGGGGCGCGCGCGCTGCACGAGGAATTCGCGGCGCTGCGCCGCTGCCTGGTGGACGCGGTGGAGGCCCTGGGTGGGGGCGACGCGGAGCGGGCGGTGGTGAACCAGGCGCTGGACGAGGCGGTGGACTCGTCGGTGGCGCTGATGGAGCGCCTGGGCAATCCGCTGGCGCCGAGGCCGCGGGTGCATTTCGCGGGACTGGTGGTGCAGCTCTTCGAGAAGCAGCCGGTGGCGATTCACGAGCGGCCGGCGATGAACGAGGAGCACGAGCGGCTGGCGATGCATTGAGTTGAGGGGGGTGCCGACCCGTCCGGCTTGACTGCTCCAATGCTGGGAGCAGTCCGAGGGCCGGCGGTTGAAGGGGGCGCGCTGACGGGCCAAATGGGGGGCCCGAGGCGCGAAAAGGGGGCGTGTTCCCGCGCGGGGGTGCGGTGAGCGCGCAAGGAGTGGCCGCCGAAGGCCGCGTGAATGGGGGTTCACGCGCCTCGACGGCCGGACGGGTCGGCGTTGTTCTCCGGGCGGACGCGTACGTCGGTATGCGTCCGCCCTGGTTCTTTTCAGACTTCGCGCACGTCAGGCTTCCCTGAGCAGGAGGCCAGTCATCCCCGCGCATTCCATGGCCAGTTTGATGCGCTCGGTGAGGATGATGGCTCCCGTCCATCCCCAGGGACGGCAGATGCTGAGGTCTCCCATCCTGGCCGGGTCCACCTTCAATCCACTGACATTCTGATACTTTCCAACCAACTCTGGCTCCCCATCCTCCGGCTTCCAGTACGACACTTCCTCGCACCGAGCGTCGTCGATGCAGCGGATGACGTGTAAGACATTCAGGATGAAATAGGGCTCCGTGTGTCCCTCCACTAGAGCTGGAATGAATTGGACCTCCCTTCCAAGCTCCAGTTGCTCGAAGAGCGAGACGAAGCGCCCGGTCACCACGGGAGTGGCAATCTCTGTCAGACTGAAATCCAGCGGAATGCCGGGATGGGCAACGCCAAGGACTGGCCGTCCCTCTAGATGAAGCAGTGTCCCTCGCTTGAATTGCCAGGGGTCCACCCTTCGCTCCTGGTCATCGATATCCTTCTGATGCAATACCCATCGACCCCGCACATCCATGTCGTCCCACAACTCAAAATAACGCGGATGAATGCTCATGGCGTTCTGGTGGCAAGCTTATTGAGCTTCGAGCCGGGCGTGCACACATCACGAGCGATACCGTCGATAGCATTGATGAGCCTGCTCCGACAGGAAGCCGGTGTCTGACACTCTCCAAGGGCATCCTGGAGCCGGCGGAATACCGCCTCATGGTACTCTCTGGGGTGTGGGCCTACATGGCCGATGAGATAGACGATATTCGATGGATCATCGAGGCTCATCCCCGCTCGATCGAAAAGGGACTTGAATCGCGGGGTCCAAGGGCCACCGGAGACATCAGATGTATCGTTTTTGTTGGTCGCGAGGTGGTGTGCCTTGGCCTCTCCTTTGTCCGAGACATCTCGGCAGGCCCCGGTTGTCCGGGCGGAAGCGACCGCCGAGGCTACCGCAGAGGCCGCCGTATTCGCGGACACTCCCATGAGCACTACCGTTCCATGCGCCACATTCACGTGAGCGCGTGATCCCGCCACAACGGAGAAGCCACCCCGAGCTCCCGCTCCTGCAAAAGCGAAGCGTGGAGGTGAAAAGCGCGTCCACATCCCGCCCTTGGGAACCTCCGGCAGACCTTTGGCCAGCTTCGCCCCGGCCACTGTCACGAGCACGCGCAACCCCACGCCTCCGATTGCCCTACCAAATCGCTCGGCGGCTGCTTCGAGTTGTTCCTGCGTCCTCGCCGCCTCTGCATCCCGATAGAGATTCAGGCACGCCTGCCCCACGGTGTAGAGCTCCGCCGCGCTGTAGGTCATCAACAACCCGAGGGTCACCGCCGCGGCCAATGCCTTGGAGAACACAGGCTCCGGCACGGCCCATGCCGCCATGTACAGCATCATCGACAACGCCATGGAATACGCGACGGTCCGCGAGCTGAGCAGTTCCATGGCCGCATCGCGCACGCCGTCGTCCATGTAACGAGGTGAGAGCTTGAGCGCCAGGAACCACCGGCTGCTCTCGAGAGAGGACAGCAGCGGAATGGTCGGAGGTCCGTACAGCTGTGCGTATGACTCACGCACACGCCTCTCCAGATCAGACAAACGTGCGCCTGGCGATGGTCCCGAGAGAAGGCCCACCGTCACCGCCGACCGCGGGAGTCCCGACAGCAGGGGCCTTCCAGCTCGCGGCCTGGGCGCCTGGAATGCCGTCTCCAGGGCCGCCACGAATGCCCGTGCATCGTCCACGCTGAGTCGTGCCAGGGCCGGGTCCGGCCCGAGTTGCTTGAAGGTGAGCTCGAGACCGTGGCCGTATGTGGCGCTGTGGTGCTCACTGACCGCCACGCCCTCCAGCACGGGAAGGCGTGATTCGGATTCAGCTCGGGCCCATTGCGGCACCAGCAGCAGCAGGCCCAGGGCGAGGACCGCGCGCGGAAGCATCAGTGCGCGTCCGCCCACGTCCTTCCCGCCCCCACTTCCACCTTGAGGGGCACCTTGAGCTGCATCACCGCGTTCATGCACTGGCGCGCCAGCTCCTTCACCTGCTCCACCTCGGACTCCGGCGCCTCGAAGAGCAATTCGTCGTGCACCTGCAGCAGCATCTGCGTGCGCAGCCCCTGCTTCTGCAGCTCCGCGTCCACCGCCAGCATCGCCTTCTTGATGAGGTCCGCCGCGGTGCCCTGAATCGGCATGTTGATGGCGGCGCGCTCGGCCGCCTGCACCACCTGCCGGTTCTTCGCGCGCAGATCCGCCATCGGCCGGCGCCGCCCGAAGAGCGTCTCTACGTAGCCCCGCTCCCGCGCCACCCGCACCGTCTCCTCCAGGTAGCGTTTGATGCCCGCGTAGCGTTTGAAGTAGCGCTCGATGATGTCGCGCGCCTCCTCGTCCGGGATGTTCAGGCGCGTGGACAAGCCGTAGGAGCTCAGGCCGTAGGCGATGCCGAAGTTCACCGTCTTCGCCACCCGGCGCTGATCCCTCGTCACCTGGTCCTGCGCCACGCCGAAGATCTCCGCCGCCGTGCGGCTGTGGATGTCCTCGTCCCGCGCGAAGGCGTCGATGAGCACCGGGTCCTCGGCGATGTGCGCCAGCAGCCGCAGCTCGATCTGGCTGTAGTCCGCCGAGACGAGCTGGTTCCCCTCCTCCGCGATGAAGGCGCGGCGGATCTCCATTCCCAGCTCGGTGCGGATGGGGATGTTCTGCAGGTTGGGATCCGACGAGGACAACCGCCCCGTGGCGGTGGCCGCCTGGTGGAAGGTGGTGTGGATGCGCCCGTTCCTCGCCAGCTCCGGCAGCGTGTCCAGGTAGGTGCTCTTGAGCTTGGACAGCGAGCGGTACTCGATGATGGCGCGCGGCAACGGGTGCACCTCGGCCAGCTTCTCCAGCACCTCCTGGTCCGTGGAGGGGCCTGTCTTCCCTCGCTTCAGGACCGGCAACTCCAGCTTCTTGTAAAGCACCTCCGCCAGCTGCGGGTTGGAGCCCACGTTGAACTCGGTGCCCGCGAGCTGGTGGATCTCCTTCACCTTCGCCTCGCAGTCCGCCCCCACCTTGTCGGAGATCTGCCGCAGCACCTTCACGTCCACCTTCACGCCGCGCGACTCCATCCGCGCGAGCAGCGGCACCAGCGGCAGCTCCAGCTCCCGCGCGAGCTTCGCCAACCCCAGCGGCTCCAGCTCCTCCCACAGCCCGGGGGCCAGTTGCCGCGCCGCTTCCGCGCGGACCGCATACGCCAGCGCCACCTCCTCGGGCGAGTGCTCCTTCAGCGCACGGGCCTTGCGGCCACTCGTGGTGGGCAGCCCGGGCAGATCCACCTGGAGCCGCTCGCGGGAGAGGAACTCCACGCTGTGATCCCTCCGCGACGCATCCAGCAGGTAGCTGAGCAGCTCGACGTCGTCCTCCCCTCCCCTCAGCTGGATTCCCTCGCGGTTGAGCAGCAGCCAGAGGGCCTTGAGATCATGCCCGCCCTTCTTCACCGCCTCGTCCTCCAGCACGCCCTGGAGCGCCGCCTTGAAGTCCGCGGGCCGGGCCTGCTGCACGAGCCCCTCATGGGCCAGCGGCACATAGCGCGTGGTGCCGTCCTTCAGCGCCACCCCCAGGCCCACCAGTGACGAGGCGAAAGGCAGGCCCTCGTACGCGGGCACCAGCGTCACCGCGCCCGCCTCGCGGATCGCCGTGGCCAACGCCTCGAGCGCCTCCTTCGTGGTGATGATCTCCGTCTTCGCCGGCAGCGTCGCGGCCGTCCTCGGGGTCACGCCCACGCCCGTGCCCGTCCCCTCCCCCGCGGCCTCGCCACCCGTGGCCGCCTTCGGCGGCAGCTCGCGCAGCAGCGCGGAGAACTCCAGCTCGGTGAAGAGCTGGCGCATCTGCTCGTCATGCGGCGGCTGGCGCTTCAGTCCCTCGATGGACACGTCCAGCTGCAGGTCCGTGCGGAACGTCACCAGGTCGCGCGCGCGCAGCAGGCTCTCGCGGTGCGCCGCGATGGCCTCGCGCATCTTCGGCTTCTTCACCTCCGAGAGCCGCTCGAGCATCGCATCCACGGAGCCGAACTGCGTCAGCAGCTCCACCGCCGACTTCGGACCGATGCCCGGCACCTTGGGGACGTTGTCCACGGCGTCGCCGATGAGCGCCAGGTAGTCGCGCATCTGCGTGGGCTCGATGCCCAGCCGCTCCTTCACCCCGGCGGGATCCGTGTAGCGCTCGTTCTGCGGATCGTACAGGTGCACGTCCTTGTCGACGATCTGCACGAAGTCCTTGTCGCCGGTGACCACCAGGACGCAGAAGCCCTCGGCCGTGGCGCGCCGGGCCAGGGTGCCAATCACGTCGTCCGCTTCCCAACCGGCCACTTCCAGCACGGGCAGGTTCATGGCCTCCACCACCTGGCGGATGAAGGGGAACTGCTGCGCCAGGTCCTCCGGCGTCTCCTTCCGGTTGGCCTTGTAGTTGGGGTCGATCTTCTGGCGCTCGGCGCGGCTCTCCTTGTCGAAGGCGAGCGCCACGTGGGTGGGGTTCAGCTCCTTGAGCGCCTTGAGCACCTGCCGGGTGAAGCCCAGCGTGGCATTGGTGGGCACCCCCTTGCGGTTCGTCAGGGGAGGGATCGCGTGATAGGCGCGGAAGATGAAGCTGGAGGCGTCGATCAGGACGAGGCGGGGCGAGCCGCTCGGAGGGCTGGGAACCATAGGTCCCCGGCCATAATCGAGCCCCCTGCCCCCTGTCCATGGTGGGGACGCCCTCCGGGAGCACCCGTCAACGCTCCCGGGGCGCCCCGGGGCTCAGCAGTTGTTCTCCTTCTTCAGGGCCGCCACCTTCTCCTCGAGCCCGTCACCCGGCACGGCGAGATCCAGCACGGCATCCAGCTCCGCGCAGCTCCCGGCCACCTTGAAGGCCTTGAGGCCACGCGTGGAGCAGCGGCCCACCTGGAAGTTCAGGTCCGTGTTGCCCGCGTAGAAACGGAAGCCCAGCTTCCAGATGCGGCAGGCGCGGCGCGGATCGCCACGATCATCCCAGTACGTGCCCCGGGTGATGGCCTTGGCCGCCATGTCCTGCTGGATGTTGCGCTTGTAGAAGGACGGCCGGGTGTCGGCCAGATCGCCCATCAGCCGCTTGTCCACCTCCAGCGCCTCCATCAGCGGGTCGGCGGCCTTCTCCACGTCCTCGTTCTGCAGGTGGCCCTGGCCGATCTTGAAGAGCTGATCCACGTTGCTCACGGCCGTGAGCAGCTCGTCCGCCGTGCCGTGGTACTGGGCCAGCTCGTAGTTGGAGCGCAGCTTCTGCAGGGTGGCGAACGACTCGTTCCCGCGTCCGCCCCAGTAGTCCATCATCGCCGCGACGAGGAACTTGTTGGGCAGACGCTGCTTGAAGGTCTCCTCCACCAGCTTCTTGGGATCCGGCGCGGCCTCGTCCTCGAAGAAGATGTCGGACACCGGGCAGTGCCACGGCGGGGCGTTGGGCTCCACCCGCTTCCGGGCGATGAGGAAGTCCAGGTAGATCTTATGCTTGGGCCGCCACTCGGTGCGCCTCAGCCGCCTGTTCTTCTCCAGCACCAGGGTGTAGCCGATGGGCGGCTCCAGCTCCTCGCGGGACATCTTCTGGCAGGCGAAGCCCATGTAGCGGCCGCACGTCTGCACCGCGGGAGACCACTGCGAGTCGCGCAGGTAGCGCTTGCAGTCGTCCTCGGCGCGCTTCACCACCTGGGCCACCGCCTCCTGCACCTTGGGCTTGGCGCGGCGGAAGTAGGCGCTCTCCTTGGGAATCTTCTTGAAGAGGTCCAGCGCCTCCTCCTCCTTGAGGCGCCCGAGGGCCTTCTGGCCCTGCACGTAGAGGTCCGCGGACTCCTTCTCCAGCTTGATGCGGCGCATCAGCGTGTTGGCTTCGGCGTTGATCGGATCGATGTCCAGCGCCTTGGAGCAGGCGGCCTCCGCCTTCACCCAGTCCGGCTCGCCACCCTCCATGGAGGCATAGGAGCGGCACTGGCTGAGCGACTCCTGCACCAGCTCGGTGGGGCTCGGAGGCGGAGGGGCCAGCTTGCCGGACGAATTGCCCCCGGCCGTGCCGCTGCCCTGGGTGCTCTTGACGATTCCCGCCACCAGCAGCAGGCCCACCACGCTGGCCACCACCACCAGCAGCCGCTTGCGCGACGCCGGAGCCCCCTCGGCCGGGGCCACCTCGGCCGGCGGCGCGCCTTCCGCGCCCGAGCCACGCCGCGAGGGCACGTCCCGCCCACGCCGCGCGGGAAGGTTGGAGGACCCGACGGACCCCTCGACCTCCACCTCCACCATGCCGAAGGTGATGATGTCACCGGGCTGCAGCACCACCGGCTCCGTGCCCGTGGGCTCGCCGTTGATCAACGTGCCGTTGGCGCTGCCCAGGTCGCGCAGCACCGCGCCGTCGGGCGTCTGCTCCACCTCGGCGTGCTTGCGGCTCACCGAGTCGTCTTCCAGCACCACCGAGGCGGGCGCCTGACGGCCCACCACCAGCTTGCCCTTCACGGGGTAGCGCTTGTTGGCCCAGGGACCGGTGAGGCCCTTGAGCACCAGACCCTCCGGCTCCGCACCCGCGCCCGCCGCCGCGCCGGGGCGCCCGGGCCGGGGACGCTTCGCCAGGGCCGAGGGGCCTCCGGCGCCCGGCGCGGGCCGCTTGATGGCGGGCATGGCCCGGGTGGCCGAGCGAGGCATGGGCACGCCTCCGCCCTCCGCGGGCGCCGCCCCCTCGTCCGAGGGCTTCGCCTGCTTGCGGACACCGGTGGAGCGCGGACCCGCGGGCGCCTTGAGCCGCAGCTCGTAGTCGCCCAGCAGCACCTGGGACTTGGACGTGAGCACCGTCATGCCGGTGATGCGCTGGCCATCCACGAAGGTGCCGTTGGCGCTGCCCACGTCCTCCACCATCACCTTGCCGCCCTCCACCACGAAGCGGGAGTGGCGGCGCGACACACCGCCCTCGGCAAGGACCAGATCATTCTGGCCTTCCTGGCGGCCGATCTTCAGCTCACCGGAAAGCTCGTGCTCACTCTCGCTGCCGTCGGGGTGACGGACGACCAGGGTAGGCATGGGGGCGTCAGTCCTCGCGGAAGATGCTCATGTTGACGGGGATGCCCTTGCGCTGCAGGTCATCGTAGAACTTCGGCACGAAGCCGCTGGCCACGTAGCGCCCGCGCACCTTCCCGTCTTCCGTGAAGCCTTCCTGCTTGAAATAGAAGATGTCCTGGAGGGTGACGATGTCCACCTCCATGCCGGCGATCTCGGTGATGTAGCAGATCTTCCGGGTGCCATCCGAGAAGCGCGTCTGCTGCACGATGATGTGCACGGCGCTGGCGATCTGTTCGCGGATGGCCTTCACCGGCAGCTCCATGCCGCTCATCAGCACCATCGTCTCCAGCCGGGCGATGGCGTCACGAGGCGTATTGGCATGCAGCGTGGTGAGCGAGCCGTCGTGGCCCGTGTTCATCGCCTGGAGCATGTCCAGCGTCTCGCCCGCGCGGCACTCTCCCACGACGATGCGGTCCGGCCGCATGCGCAGGCAGTTCTTCACCAGGTCGCGGATGGTGATGGCGCCCTTGCCTTCCAGGTTGGGCGGGCGGCTCTCCAGCTGCACCCAGTGATCCTGCGGCAGCTGAAGCTCGGCGGCGTCCTCCACCGTGACGATGCGCTCGTCCTCGGGGATGAAGGAGCTGATGATGTTGAGCGTCGTCGTCTTGCCCGAGCCCGTTCCGCCCGAGATGACGATGTTCTTGCGCGCCTTGACGCACATCTCCAGGAACTCGGCCATCTGCGCCGTGACGGTCTTGTACTTGATGAGATCCTGGATCTTCAGCGAGTCCTTCTTGAACTTGCGGATGGTGATGCAGGGTCCCTTGAGCGCCAGCGGCGGGATGATGGCGTTCACGCGGCTGCCGTCCTTGAGGCGCGCGTCCACCAGCGGGCTGGACTCGTCGATGCGCCGGCCGATGGGCGCGACGATCCGTTCGATCACACCGAGCACCGCCTGGTTCGAGCTGAACGTCTTCTCGGACAGGACGAGCTTGCCCTTGCGCTCGATGTAGATCTGGTTGGCGTGGTTCACCATGATCTCGCTGATCTCATCCGACGCGAGGAACGCCTCGAGGGGCCCCAGGCCCAGCGCCTCGTTGATGACGTCGGTGAGCAGCTCTTCCCGGTCCACCTCGGGAGGGAGCTCTCCGTCCGCTTCCATCTGGTCGATGATGTCGCGGATGGCCTTCTCGGTGCGCCGCCACAGCTCGTCGTCGCCGAGCCGGTCCATGTCCATGCGGCGCAGATCGAGGTACTCGATCAAGCGGTCGTGGATCTCCTTCTGGAGCCGGGTATAGGCCTCCAACCGGGGGTCCACGCGCTTCTTGTTCTTCGCCAGCGCCGAGGCCAGCGAGGCTGGCATGCGCGCGTTGGCGGCCGGGGCCTGGGGCGGAGGCTCCTCGTACGGCTCCTCCTCGTAGGCGCCCTGCCCGCCATCATCGTAGCCCTGCTCCTCCTCGTAGTACTCCTCCTCGGGAGGCGCGGTGCGCGTCATGGAGCCCTGCTCCTCCAGGGGCTCCACGTTGATGATGTAATCGCCGATGAAGATCTGATCGGCCGGCTTCACCACCTGCGGCCCGGCGATCTTCTTGCCGTTCACGAAGGTGCCGTTCGTGGACTTCATGTCCACGACGATGAGCTTGCCGTCCTTCTCGACGATCTTCGAGTGGTACTTGGAGACGTTGCCCTTGGCGAGGACGATGTCATTTCCAGCGAGGCGGCCGATGGTGATCTCGTTCTTTTCGAACTCGATCTGCTCGGTACCTCCGCCCTTCTCCTCGAGCGTGACGAGAAACATGGCGCGGATGCTACCAAGCGCGCACGTCCCCTCAAAGAGGAGGCAACGCATCGGGCCATGAAAGCGACGAGGCCGGCGCCCATCCCCTGGGGGACGAGGCCGGCCTCGAGCAGCCGAGCAGCCGTGCGGGCGCTCAGTCGAAGATGTTGAAGTTGACCTCGGAGCGGGCCTGCTTGTAGCGGCTCTTCACGTCCTCGATGATCGTCCGGATCTTGTCCGAGTCCGGGTTGACGATGCGGGGCGTGACGAAGATGACCAGCTCGCGCTTGGTGGAGTCGAAGGCGCGGCTCTTGAAGAGCTCGCCGATGATGGGGATGTGACCCAGGCCCGGCAGCTTGGAGACGGCCTTCTGCTCGTCGTGGCTGAACACGCCCGACAGGACGATCGTCTCGCCGTGGCGCACGGTGACGTTCGTCTTCACCTTGCGGGAGCGGAAGCCGGGGATGGCGGCGGAGCTGCCGAAGGACACGGCCACCGAGGTGTCGATCTCGCTGGCCTCGGCCTCGATTTCCGTCTGGATGTTGCCGTTGCGGTCCGCGGTGGGGCGCAGGTTGAGGATGACGCCGTAGGGCTTGTACTCCACCGAGAACTGGTTCTGGGTGATGAGGGGGATGGGCACCTCACCGCCGGCGAGGAACTCGGCCTTCTCGCCGCTGGCGCACACCAGCTTGGGCTGCGCCAGGAGCCGGCCGTAGCCGTCGTTGCCCTGGAAGCCGATGGAGAAGTCCGAGTTGCCCACCACGCCCATCAGGCCGCTGCCCGTGCCGAAGGTGCCGGGATAGAGGCTCTGGGTGAAAGAGGCCGTGGCGGACACGCTGCCGGTGATGTCGGTGGGATACTTGATGCCGTAACGATCGCGCGAGTTGCGGCGGATCTCCACGAACTGCACCTCGGAGAGGATCATCCGCTTGATGCCGACGACGAGCAGGTTCTCCACCTTCTCGCCCACCGCCTTGACGATGAGCTCGGACTTCTGCAGGTCCTGCTGGCTCTCCACCGAGCCCTCCAGGAAGATGGTGGAGCCCACCACGTTCACCTGCACGTTGCGCAGGCCCGCCTTCTGGAAGGCCGCGGTGAGGTTCTGCGCCACCAGCTTCTTGGCGTTGGGCGCCACCTTCACGAAGCTCTTCACGTTCGGGTAGAGCGACACCACCTGATCGATGCGCTCGGCATCGCCCGCGGTGTACGCCTGCCCTTCCAGGTAGATGCGGTCACCCACCATGCGCACGGACACGCCCTCGATCTCCCCGAGCAGCTTCTTGAGCTCGGAGATGACCTCGTTGGGGTCCTGCTTGCGCACGGTGACCAGGTAGCTCACGCGCTGGCCGGAGCTCTTCCAGACGAGCAGCGTCGTCTTTCCCTCGGCCTGACCCTGCAGGAGGATCTGGTTGTTACCGATGACCTTCACCTCGGCCACGCTCGGATCACCCAGTGCGATGCGGGTGGTACCGGGCACGGTGATCACCTTCTGGGTGCCCACGCCGAGGTTGATGGTGCTGCTATCCTGGGCCCAGGCGGAGCCCGCGGCGAACAGGGCCAGCAGGGTGCCGAGCGCGGCCACCTGCGTGAAGCGTCCAAGCATCGTGAGAGTCCCTTCGCGTCGCATCCGAACTACCCCAGTTTGTCGTGCTGCCAGTACATGGCCCAGAAAGTTCCCAGGGCAATCGCCACGCCGTAGGGGATGTGGCGCCCCGGTGCGCTGCTCGCGCGCTCGTCCATCAGCCGGACCCGGACCGCCCACCGCCGCACCATGTGGCCCAGTGTCTCCCAGACGGCGCCATGCCACAGCAGTGTCACCACCGCCTGCAGCGCACCCGCCAGGGAGATGAAGGCCGCCGCCGCCATCACCGTGGGAAAGCCCAGCACCGCCCCGACCCCCGCCATCAACTTCACGTCCCCCCACCCCATCTTCCCGCCCGTCGCCGCCGGCACCAGCAGCAGCGCCAGCCCCAGCCCGGATACCACTCCACTCACCAGCCCCGTCTCCAGGTCACCCACGCCCTCGCTCCACCAACGCACGCCCAGGGCCACCGCCATCAAGGGATAGGTGACGGCGTCCAGGATCCGGCGGCTCAGCACGTCCGTGCCCACCGAGATCACCAGCGCCACTCCCAGGACGGTCCAGAGCGCGATGTGAGAGGAAGTCATGTCCAATCCGCCCCTCAATCCGGAAAGAGGCGGATTTGGGAACTAAATCAGGGAGGGCCGCTCTCCGTCAATTGGCCAACAGCCCGGTCCCCGGCGTACGGGCAGGCACTCAGGCGTAGGAGAGCCGCACCCGCTCGCTGCAGATGAAGTACTCGTCGCCGTCCTCGACCTTGCGGCGCTTGATGCGCTGCTTGTTGAACCAGGTGCCGTTGGAGGAGCCCAGGTCCTCGATGAAGAAGTCGTCGCCCTCGCGGACGATGACGGCGTGCTCGCGCGAGACCTTGCCGGAGTTGATCATCAGGTCGCAGTGCTTGCCGCGGCCGATGACGAAGCGCTCCTTGGTGATGGTCTGGGGCTCGGCGTTGTCCATGGCGAGGATGAGCGCGGCACCACCCGGCTCGTCCATGGGCTCGTCGTCCATGGGCTGGTCCTGGTCCTGGTCCATGGGCTCGTCCTCGTCCAGGGGCTCGTCCCCGGCGGCCATGTCCATGCCGGAGTCGTCCTGGTCGTCGGGCAGCGGCTCCTCGTCGATCTCCTCACGGGGCTCGTTGCTCTTGCCCTTGATGAGGCGCTCGAGCTCGGCGGCGGTCTCCAGGACGCGCTCGGCGACCTCGCGGCGGGCGGGGTCGTTGTCCAGGGCGTTGGCGGGAGGACGCTCCTCGACGGCGGCGGTGCGGGAGGGCCGCTGGGGAGGCGGAGCGGGCAGCGGAGTGTCATCGCGGGGAGGAGGCGCCGCCTTGGCGGACGCGCCCCCGGAGACGGGCTGCAGCACGGGCGGAGCGGACTTGCCGGGGACCGGGGCCGCGGCGGCGACGCGTGGAGCGGGGGCCTCGGAGGAGGACCGGGCCACCTCGATGAAGCCGTTGAGACGGGCGAACATGAACAGCGCCTGGTTGATGAGCGCGTCACGATCCGAGCCCATCTGCCGGGCCATGTCTTCGTAGGTCTCCCACAAATGGTCGGCGATGCCGACCTTACGGGCGGGGCGGGTGTTCTGATCGATCATCTGTCTTGACTCTCGAATCCTGGACCCTGGGACTCTAGCAGAGCCGCCCAGGGACGCGAAATCTCACAGGTACGTGACCAGGCCATTGCTGTTGGCCACACCCGCGGTGATGGCCGTCAGGTCGACCTCGAGGACGCCGTTGGCCGAGGGATAGGCGAGGTAGGCGTAGTCCTTGTTGCCCACCGTCGTCTGCACCACCGGTCCCGGCAGCCGGAAGTTGGTCAGGTCCTCCACCTGCGACACCGAGACCAGGTACGGGAAGAAGTGGGAATCGGTCGTGATGACGTAGCGCTCCCCCCGAAGGAGGCCTCCGTTCGGGTCGTCCAGGTTGGACCGGGTGACGCGGAAGCGCAGCGCCACCCCCTCGGTCTGTCCCTGGTAGCCCGGGGGATGGAAGAAGTACGGCCCGCGGATCTCATAGGTGTCACCCGAGCCCACCCGGACGATGTAGTCCTCGCTGGCGCTGGACAACACGAGCGGCTTGGGGCCCGCGGCGCGGACCTGGAAGAACGGGTACTGGCTCGTGGGGCAGTCGGCCGGGAGCGCCGAGGGAGTCAGGGTGGCCAGGGTGCCTCCACCGGTTGGCGCCTGTACCGAAAGCACCGGCACGGCCGTGGCACACGCCTGCCCGCCCGTGCGCGCCGTCAACAGGATGATGAGGTCCCCGGGGAACACCACCTGCCCCTTGCCCGCTCGCGGCACGAAGGGGACCTGGAAGGAGTCATTGGCCCTGATGGCCACGGCCGACATCTCGGGCAGGATTCCCTGGTACGTCAGCAGGTACGTCTGGTCCCGGGTGACACCGAACGTCAGATCCTCCTGGGGCGCCGGATCATCCCTCTGAGCGTGCTGTTCGATCCGGATGTCCAACGAGCCATCCGAGGAGGCCCCCAGGGCGTTGATGAACGCGATGGACGCGGTGGCGATGTTCTGCTTCTGCGTCTCGGTCCAGATGGCGTCGGTGTTGAGGTGCGTCAGCCTCACCGCGTCGAAGAACAGGATGGTGCCGTTGGAGAGCGGCACGATGCCCAGCACGGGCAGCGTGAGGCCGCGTTGCCTCGGGGCGGTCACGGTGGGGTCCGGGTTCAGACGGTCCAGGGGCTCCCCCGCGGCGACCTGCAGGTTCCTGTCCGTGGCCACGGACAGGCCCGTGGGCAACCCGGTCCCCGCGCTGATGGGCAGCATGTCATACAGGCGCACGGGGTTGCCCAGCTCGTCCCAGCTCGAGAATTCCTTGGCCACCCGGCCCGAGGCCACGTCCACGGCCAGCACGCCCGTGCACTGGAGCAGCACGCCACAGTTGGACGGGTCGAGGACGCCGAAGATGCGCGAGCCCGCTTCCACGACCAGGGGCGGCTCCGTGGTCCGCGTGCCGTCGGCGAGCTGCCGGACCTCGCGGTACTCCACGCGCCCATGGGTGGCGAGCTGGAGCACCTGCGAACCGCCGAAGTCCAGCTCTTGAATCACCGTGGAGGCGCCCTCCGCCCCCAGGTCCATCCTGTACACGGTACCGGCCGCGCCACGCGTGGCCACGGCGATCACTCCGCGATGGGACACGCCCACCGGATTGGGCAGCACGACGAGGGAGTTGACGGCCACGTTGGCGGGCAGATCCACCCCTGGCAGAGGCGCCGCCGTGATGGCCGCGCTGGAGCCCAGCTCATTCCGGGCCGGCAGCTGCGCCGACCACAGCCGGGCACCGGTGATCTCCTGGGTCGCGAAGTAGAGCGTGGTACCGCCGCCCTCCTGCTCGGGGGCCCTGGCCGCGAAGGCCGTCACCGGGCCCGCGGCGGGGGCTACCGGGGAACCCTCCACCCGGGTGATCTCCCGGGTGTCCAGCCGCCGCACCTCCCTGAGGACCTCGCGGTCCGCGTCCACGACGGAGATCAGCGTCGTGCCGCTGCTGCGCGCGAACACGAGACGGCCGGACTGCTCCGCGCCGTTCGCGTCGTAGCGCATGTCCTGCGTGAGCGCCTGGGGCCGGGGCAGGACCGGGATGGAGAGCGGCTGCAGCGGGTTGGGCGCACGCAGGAATTCCCGCTCTTCCACCTCCTCCGTGAGCGAGATGACGCGCAGCTCGTTGTTGTCCGTCGAGGTGACGAACAGGAGCCGCGTCGGCTCTTCCTCGCCCTGCTGGGGCGGATAGGTCACCAGGGCCACGTCGTACGTGCCCGCGAGGCCCACCCGCTGCTCGAACTGCGACTCCTCGGTGCAGGCGGACGACAGCGCCCCGGCCACCACCATCAACGACACGATCAAGCGCTTCACAGCTGCTCCTCCTGGCACTGCGCCGACTGGCCCGCATCCTGACGGACTCCCAGATGAGCCACCAGCCGGGCCAGCTGCGGGCTGCCGAGATCCGCGATATCGATCACCGAGATGCGCCCATCCCCGAAGTTGCTGGCGAAGATGCGCGCCCCACTCCCCTGCTGCTGCACGGCGAGCCCGAAGGGCTGGGGCGACTGCGTGCCGCTGACCTCGCCCACCGACACCTGCGCCACGACCTGGCCCACCTCCGGGTCATAGATGGACACCACGCCCGCGTCGCTGCAGGACACCAACACCAGCTCGCTGCGCGTCTCGCCACGGGACACCAGCTCCACCTCGGTGGGACCGTTGGGCAGGGGCACCGCGCCCACCACGGTGAACCGGGGCGTGGCGGACTCCCGCTCGATGCCCTCCACGTTGACGATGAGCAACGTGTCCGGGTCGCGCACCGCCACGTACAGCCGCCGGGGTGCCGAGGGCGTCAGCGTGGAGCGCGGGGTCAGCGCGAGTCCCCGAGCCTCCGAGCCGGCGAAGCCCAGATCCACGCCAGGATCGAGGAGCTGGTTCTCCTCCAGGTTCTCCTTGTCCAGCACGCGCAGCAGGAACCGCCGGGCCAGCGAGGTGTCCGAGATGAAGTTGTTGAGCCGGCCCGTGACGAAGACGTACCGCTCGTCGGCGACCACCGAACTGGTGCCACCCACGGGGAAGCCGGACACGTTCATGGAGTGGAAGTCCACGCTGGACACGCCGGGGGTCTGCGCGGGCACGTCCACCAGGTACGACGCGTAGCTCGTCCCCGACCGCGCGGGCGAGTCCACGGGGTTCAGGTGCGTTATCCACACACGCACCCCCTCCTTCCCGGGCTGGGGCTCGATGATGCCGGAGGTATCCACGAAGGCGCCGAAGGGAGCGTCCGCGCGCGGCTGCCCCGCCACGGACCCCGGCACTCCCGAGGCGAGCGACAGGGCACCAGCGGTGCAGTCGTTGCTCTCCGGACTGTTCACGCAGGACAGTTGCGTGGGCGCCGTGATGTCGACGTAGTGGAGGTAGTTTCCATCCCCACGGGTGGGGATGAAGAGCCGGGGAGCGGCGTCCGTGCGCTCCCAGAGCGCCATCTCTCCCGCGAAGTTCTCGATGTAGCGGAAAGACTCCGGGGCGATGTTGAGCTGCCCGAGCTCCGCCGTCTCGGCGGTTCCCGGGTAGGAGCCAAGGGGCAGCAGGGGCGCGTTGTCAGCACCGGATACCCGATCCAGGTCCACCGCCATCACCGTGCCCTGGTCGAAGCACCGGTCGAAGTTGGCGCTCGCCACATAGAGGACGCCGTTGGTGGAGCCGGGCACCGAGCGGTGCACGAGACCGCTCGGATAGACGAAGCGATCCGTGGGCGGGAGCCGCTCGTCGGTTCGTGAGCACGCGGCGGCGGAAAGGAGCGCGAGACTGAGGAAAAGGGGGCGCATGGAAGGGGGGCGGAGTGTAGAAACCGCCCCACCGCCGGGCAACTACAAAGGTCCCCGGCTATTCCCTACCTGCCATATGCCCCCGGCGGAGGGCCGTCTACCCTCCAGCCGAGATCAGGCCTCGGACTGGATCTTCGAGAAGTCGGCCACCTGATTGAACAGGGTGCCAATCTCCACGAGGAGCCGGATGCGGTTCTCGCGCAGGTCCTTGTCCTCGGCCATCACCATGACCTTGTCGAAGAAGGTGTCCACGGTGGGCTTGAGGCCGGTGATCTCCTTGAGGGCGCCGGAGAAGTCGTCGGCCTTCACCTGGTCGGTGACGCGGGAGCGCGCCTGGACGTAGGCCGAGTGGAGCTGACGCTCGGCCTCGTCGGTGAGGCGGTTGGAGTCCACGCCGCCGCGGGACACGTCCTTGCCCTGCTTCTCGACGATGTTGACCACGCGCTTGAAGGCGGCCGCCAGGGGAGCGAAGTCCGCCTGGCCCACGATGCTGGCGAGCGCCTGCAGCCGCTTGTGGGCGGCCACGAGGTCGTCGTAGCCGGCGGACAGCACGGCCTCCACCACGTCGGTGCGGTACTGCTCCGTCCACAGCGCCTTGAGGCGGCCGCGGAAGAACTCGAGCACCTGCTCGCGAGGCGCGGGATCCCCGGCCTTGCGCTTGACGTTGGCGATCTTCGGCCCGAGCTGCTCCAGCGCCGCGTCCACCGCCTGGGAGAGGGAGAAGCGGTAGCCGCGGCCCAGGACGATGCGGATGACGGACAGGCAGGCGCGCCGCAGGGCGAACGGGTCCGCCGCGCCGCTGGGGCCCTTGCCGATGGCGAAGATGCCGCACAGCGTGTCCAGCCGGTCCGCCAGGCCGATGAGGGCCCCGGGGTCCTGCGTGGGCAGCGAGTCCTCGGCGGTGCGAGGCAGGTAGTGCTCGAAGATGGCCAGGGCCACCGCCTCCGGCTCGCCGCCGGCGCGGGCGTACTCGCGGCCCATGACGCCCTGGAGCTCGGGGAACTCGCCCACCATGCCGGTGACGAGGTCCGCCTTGGCCAGGGTGGCGGCGCGCTCGAGGGTGGACTGGAGGCCACCGTGGCCCGTCCACCCGGCCAGCTTCACGGACAGGGAGCGGAAGCGCTCCACCTTCTCGGCGTAGCTGCCGAGCTGGCCCTGCCACACCACGCGCGCCAGCTTCTCCGTGCGGGCCTCGAGCGGCGTCTTGCGGTCCTCGTCGAAGAAGAAGCGTCCGTCGGCGAGGCGGGCGCGCAGCACGCGCTGGTAGCCTCGCAGGGAGAGGTTCACGTCACGCACCGGCGTGTTGGACACGGCGATGAAGCGCGGCAGCAGCTTGCCGTTGCCGTCCACCACGGAGAAGTAGCGCTGGTGGCTCTTCATCTCCTGCACCAGCACCTCGGGAGGCAGCTCCAGGTGCCGCTCCTCGAAGGAGCCCACCACCGGGTTGGGCAGCTCCACGAGGTTGGTCACCTGATCCACCAGGGACTCGTCCTCCATGAGCTTGCCGCCCGCCTGCTGGGCGGCCGCGCGCACCTTCTCCAGGAGCTGAGCGCGCCGCTTGGAGATGTCCGCCACCACGTTCGCCTTCTCCAGGGCCGCCTCGTAGTCCGAGGGCTTGGAGATCTCGATGGCCGCGGGCGACAGGAAGCGGTGGCCGTACGTGGTGCGGCCGCTCTTCACGTCACCGAGCACCACCGGCAGCACCTCGCCGCCCAGCAGCGTCACCAGCCACTGCACGGGCCGCGCGAAGGCCTGGTCCACGTCGCCCCAGCGCATCGTCTTGCGGAAGTTGATGCCGTGCACCGCCGCGTGGAGCACGTCCTTGAGGATGTCCGCCGCCGGACGGCCCTTCTCCTCCACCTTGGCGCCCAGGTACTCGCCCTTGGGCGTCTGCACTCTCAGCAGCGCGTCCACGGAGAGCTTCTGGCTCTCGGCGAACTTCTCCGCCGCCTTGGTGGGCTTGCCGTCCTTGTCGAAGGCCGCCTTCGCGCTCGGGCCGAGCACCTCGCGGGTGATGTCCTCTCCCCGCTCCGCGATGTCCTTCACCCACACCGCCAGCCGCCGCGGCGTGCCGTAGGTGCGCACCTCGCCGTGCTTCAGCCGCGCCTCGGCCGCGCGCTCCGTGATGATGCGCTTGAGGTCCTCGAGCGCCGGAACGATGAACGACGCGGGGATCTCCTCGGCGCCGATCTCCAACAGCAGATCACTTGCCACGGGCCACCTCCGCCTCGGCGGGCTTGTTGAACGTCACCGTCTTCCAGTACTCGCTGGCGGCCTTGCCCTCGAGCACCGGCGGCTGCTCGCCCACCGTCCACGGCGTCTTGAGCAGCGGGAAGCCGAGCTTCTCGCGCATCTTGAGGTAGCCCTCGGCGCACAGCCGCGCGTTGTCGCGCACGCGCTTGATGAAGTTGGCGCGCTCCGTCACCGAGATGGCTCCGCGCGCATCCAGCAGGTTGAAGGCGTGCGAGCACTTGAGCGCGTAGTCATACGCGGGCAGCGGCACCTCGCGCTCGATGAGGCGCTTGCACTCCTTCTCGTAGGCGTCGAACAGGCTGAACAGCATCTGCGGGTCCGACTCCTGCAAGGCGTACCGGCTCATCTCCACTTCGTTGGCGTGGAAGATCTCGCGGTACTTGACGCCCTTGACCCACTCGATGTCGTAGATGTTCTCCACGTTCTGCAGGTACATGGCGATGCGCTCGAGGCCGTACGTCAGCTCCGCCGCCACGGGCCGGCACTCGAAACCCCCGCACTGCTGGAAGTAGGTGAACTGGGTGATCTCCATCCCGTCACACCACACCTCCCAGCCCAGGCCCCAGGCGCCCAGGGTGGGCGACTCCCAGTCGTCCTCGACGAAACGGATGTCGTGCTCGAGGGGGTCGATGCCAAACGCGCGGATGGAGTCCAGGTAGAGCTGCTGGACGTTCTTGGGCGCGGGCTTGAGGATGACCTGGAACTGGTGGTGCTGGAACAGGCGGTTGGGGTTCTCGCCGAACCGGCCGTCGGCGGGACGCCGCGAGGGCTGCACGTAGGCCACGTTCCAGGGCTCGGGCCCCAGGGCGCGGAGGAAGGTGGCCGGGTGCATGGTGCCCGCACCCACTTCGAGATCATAGGGCTGGGTGATGATGCACCCTTGCTTCGCCCAGTGATTCTGGAGCGTGAGGATGAGATCCTGGAAGTACATGGCGGCGCGGACCCTAGTGACGGGGTCCGGGAGCGTCAAGGACAGCCGTGACGCTCACTGCACCTGCCAGTCGGGAAGATCGGAGACACGCACCGTCATGTCCGTCACCTGACCTGGCTTGATGGGGACGGAGAGCATCTTGTTGACGCCATCCGGGTCCACCACCAGCAGCCGGTAGGTGTCCACGGGCAGCGGCATCTTGCGCAGCGGCGTGGTGCCGAGCTGATTCTCACCATCGAACACCGCGGCGCGGGGGATGGTGCGGAGCGTGAGCCAGCCGAGCTCCGCCTTCGCCGCGCCCTTGGCGGTGCGCGTGTCGATGATCTCGGGCTCGCCATCGACCGGCGGCTCGGCCTCGGCGGTGGCCGGTTTCGCCGGGGCGGCGGCTTTCGGCTTGGGCTCCGGCGCGGTCTCGGCCGAGGCCGGGACCGGGGCAGCCGGGGTGACCGGCTTGCGCGTCCGCTTGGAAACGGTACGGGTGGGCTCCGGCGCGGGTTCCGAAGCCTGGGCCACCACGGGCTCCTGGGCCTCCACCGGCTCCTGCTCCGCCGCGGGCTGCGGCGTGGGCTGTGGGGCCTGGCTCCCCTCCCCCGCCGCCTGCTCCGTGGGGGTCTGAGGCACGGGCAACGGCTCCGCCGGGGGTGGCCCGAGAGGCAGCTCCTCCCCCTTCAGACGCTCGAGCGCGGTGGCGAACAGCGGGGTCAGCCGGGCCCGCGTCGGCGGGTGGTAGAAGGCGACGCCCACGGCCACGAGCAGCAGCAACAGGAAGAGCAACCCGCCCCAGCCCCTTCGCTGCTTCGCCAGCTCCGCCTGGGCCTCCGGGGACAACCTGGCGCGCGGGGACGGCGGGAGCACCTCGCGCTCCTCGGTTCCGGCGGCCTCGGCCTCGGTCTCCTCCGGGATGGCCACGGGCCGGAACCCTCCGGGGGCCCGGCGGACGGGCTGCGTCTTGGCGAGCGGATCCTCCTCGTCCTCCTCGGGCTCGGGCTCGGCGGCCATGGGGCGGGAGAACGCCCCCCGGGCCGGAGACCGCACGGGGGTGGCCACGGACGAGGCCCGGCGCGGAATGGGAGCGGGCGTCTTCGCCGGAGGGGCCACCAGGGGGGCCACCTGCCCCGAGGGGGACTTCACGACACGCGTCGTTTCAGCCGGAACCGGAGGAGAAACCCGGCGGACCCGCTCGGTGGGATCTTCCTTGTCGGGCACACCGAGCGGCACCGCGGGCTTCGCGGTCCCCGTGTCCCGATCGATTTCGTTGGCGCTCTCCAGCAGCGCGCGCGTCTTCTGGAGCTTGTCCTCGAAGAGCTGGCGCATCACCGCGGCCATCTGCTCCTCGTGGAAGAACTCCGGCCCACATGCGGCCTCGATGGCGCGGGCCAGCTCCCGGCCCGTGGCGAAGCGCCGTTCCGGCTCCCGGGCCAAGGCGCGCATCACCACCTGGGACAGTGCCTCGGGCACGCGGGGGTTGAGGCCCGAGGGCGGGGGCACCTCCGCCGCGGCGATCTTCAGCATCACCGCCCCCTCATGGGCGCCGGAGAACAACCGGCGTCCGCACAGCAGCTCGTGCAGGATGATGCCGGCGCAGAAGAGGTCGCTGCGGCCGTCGAGCTGCTCGGAGCCCTTCACCTGCTCGGGGGACATGTAGCCGGTGGTGCCCTTCACCATGCCCACCTGCGTGCGGCCGAGCCGGCCCTTCGCCTTGGCGATGCCGAAGTCGATCACCTTCACCTGGCCTTCGAAGGTGACCATCACGTTCTTGGGCGACACGTCCCGGTGCACCACCGGCCGGGGCTTGCCCGAGGAGTCGGTGAAGTGGTGCGCGTAGTGGAGCCCGAGACACGCGTCCCTCACGGCGCGGGCCGCGAAGCCCAGGGGCAGCGGGCGCTGCTGCTTGAGGGAGGCCTGGAGGATCTGCTCGAGGTTCTGCCCGGCGAGGAACTCCATGGCCAGGTACAGCTCCTCGTCCTCCTGGCCGAGATCGAAGACCTGGCCGATGTTGGCGTGCGCGAGGGCGGCGGTGATGCGGGCCTCGTCCAGGAACATGCGGACGAAGTGCTCGTCCTTCTGGACGTCCGGGAGGATCTGCTTCAGCGCGACGAACTTGCGGAACCCACCGGGCCCGGCGGTGAAGGCGAGGAACAGTTCGGCCATCCCGCCGACGGTCAGGCGGGTGACGATCTCGTACTTGCCGATGCGGCGTCCGCGATCGGGGTCGAGACCCGCGATTCCTGGGTCCCCTGAGTTGGCCATTGCGGGGGCATTCTAGCGGTTGGGTCGCACCGGGTCGACAACGTGACTCAGGCGGTGTCCCGTAGCCAGGGAGGCAACGCGCCAGCCATCGCCTCCCTGCCGGGCAGTCCCGCCACCGCCCCGAGATGCTCCACCACCCGGGAGCCCACGGCACAGCCGAAGGTGGTCAGAGCCTCCAGCTCCTCGCGCGAGGCCTCCGCGAGCGCCGCGTCATCCGCGTAGCGCCGCGAGAGCCCATGGAGGAAGGCCGCCGTGAAGCCATCCCCCGCCCCGGTGGTATCCACCACGCGAACCCGGGGCGCCGGAACGCGCACCACCTCACCGCGCCAGAGGAAGACGGCGCCGGCCTCGCCCCGCGTCACCACGGGCAGCGTCACGCCCAGCCCCGAGAGGTGACGCAGTGCATCTTCCGGCTCCTTGCGGCCGGTGGCGAAGGTGATCTCCTCTTCGGAGAGCTTCACCACCGAGCACCGGGGCAGAAGAATCCGGAGCTGCTCGCGCAGCACCTCCGGCTCCTCCCACGCGTGGAGCCGGAGGTTGGGATCACAGCTCACGATGCGCCCCGCGGAGCGCGCGGCCTCCACGGTGCGCAGCATGGCCGCCCGGGCCTCGGGCAGCTTCAGCGAGTTGGTCCCGAAGTGCACCACGCGCGCGCGCCCGAGGAAGGCCGGGTCCACGTCCCGCTCGCTCAAGAGGAACTCGGCCGAGTTCGTACGGAAGTACGTGAAGCTGCGCTCGCCGCGCGCGTCGATGGAGATGAAGACGAGCCCCGTCCTGGCCTCGGCGGTCTGGCGCACGTGGCTGACGTCCACGCCCTCGGCGGCGAGGCGCTCGCGCAGGAAGTGGCCGAACTCGTCCTGGCCCACCACGCCCACGTAGGCCGAGCGGCCGCCCAACCGCGCCACGCCCACGGAGACGTTGGCCAGCGAGCCGCCGATGCTCGGCTTCCACGCCGTCACGTCGCGCACGCGCTGAGCGGACTCCGCGGGGAGGAAATCCACCAGACTCTCCCCGACACACACCACGTCCATGAGCCGCCTCCTGGAAGCCGCCCGTCAGTCCAACCCCACCTGGGCCATGAAGTCCACGCTCTTGAGGCGGCGGCCCAGGTGGTGGGAGATGAAGACGTTGAGCACCCCGCGCGCCCGGGCCCGGAGCTCGGCCGGCAACGGGGTGCGCTGGCCCTCCTGCAGCGCGCGGAGCCCGGACAGCAGCTCGGCGGGGACGGCCACCGCGTCGCGTGCCCGGAAGCCGCAGGGCTCGCACACGGCGCCGCCATGGGCCTGATCGAAACGGGGCCGCTCACCTGGCGGGCCACCACACAGCGAGCACGAGTCGAAGCGGGGCATCAACCCGGCCTGGGCCAGGGCGGACAGCTCGAAGGCCAGCAGCGAGGTGGGCCCGGCCTCCTTCGCGTCCAGCTTGCCCAGGTACGCCTCCAACAACTCGAAGAGCTCCAGGTGGGGCTCGTGGTCGCGGGTCAGCTCGCGGCACAGCTCCACGGCGTAGAGGGCACGGGCGATGAGGGACAGGTCCTCGCGGGCCCCGTAGTAGCCGGCCACGATGTCGGCCGAGTCCAGGCGCACGGTGGAGCCGCGCGTCTCCACCAGTTGCACGCGCAGCCGCATGTAGGGCTCCAGCGCGCCGGCGAAGCGCCGCTTGCTCTTGCGGGCGCCGGCCGCGAAGGCCGTCAGCTTGCCGTGCTCGCGCGTGAGGAGGGTGACCAGCCGGTCGGACTCCCCGTAATCCACCGTGGAGAGGACCAGCGCGTCGTCGACGAAACGCTCCATGAATCCCCTTCAACGCGCGAGGGGGTTGGGTGCCTTCCCGGTCATCACCAGGGCCACGTACGCCCCCACGCCGAGCACCACCACCAGGAGCACCGCGAGCGCCACCCAGGCCCGCCGCCGCCGCTCGCGCTCCAGCACCACGGGGCTCGGCTCCGGCGTCGCCTTGTCCACCTCCTCGTAACGGAGGATGGCCTCTTCCGGCGCCAGGCCGATGACGGTCGCGTAGGCGCGGATGTAGTTGACGACGAAGACGCGCGAGGGCAGCCGCTCCATCTGCCCTTCCTCGAGGGCGGCGATGAGGCTCGGGGAGATCTTCGTCACCTGCGACACCTCGTCGCGGGACAGACCGCGCAGCTCGCGCTGCTGGGAGAGGTATTTGCCGAATTCGACGTGGTCCACGGCGGTGGGACTTTCTGGTTACAAGGCCTCGAGGAGCCGGTGGCAGTCGTCCTTGAGGACCTGGCTCTTCGCCTTGGCCTCGCAGGCGGCGAAGCTCTGCCGCGCCTCCTCCATCTTCCCCTGCTTCAGCTGACAGGCTCCCTCGCGCAGGTAGGCATCGGCTACGTCCGGGCAGGCCTCACGATAACGTCCGAAGTAGCGGCATGCGTCGGAAACATTACCCGTCTCCTCGTAGATGACCCCCAGATTCTTGTAGCCCATGCAGAAACCGGGGTTGGTCGTCACCGAGGCCTTGATGTTCTGCAGCGCGCGCTCCGTGTCGCCCTTCTTGTAGAGGGCCCAGCCGAGGTTGCCCTGGGCGATGAAGGGCGTGGGGTACAGCATGTCGTTGAGGGACTGCTCGTACAGCTTGATGGCCTCGTCGTAGCGCGCCTGGGAGAGGTACACGTTGGCCAGGTTCGTCTTGGCCTCGGAGAAGCCCGGACGGTACTCCAGCGCCTTCTTGTAGTGCTGGATGGCCTCCTCGGGGCGGTTGAAGGCCAGGTGCAGGAGGATGGCCATGGCGTTGTGGGCCTCCGGGTACTCCGGATCCAACGCCAGGGACTTCTCCATCTCCTTGTAGGCATCCTGCACGCTGCCCGCTGCCTGGGCCTGGAGGCCGAGCTCGTAGCGGAGCTCGGCGCCGCGGCGCTCCTGCTCGGTGGGGACGTGCCTACAGCCCACGAGGGCGAGCGCGAGGAGCCAGGCGGAGGAAAGGCGGCGGTGCATGGGTTCAGCTCTTCTCTTCACGACGGGTAAGGGGTGCTTCAGAAGGAGGCCAGCAGGCGGCCCAGGTTCATCGAGGCGGTGCGCTTCTCGTCGGCGCGGCTCTTGGCGGCGCCCGGCACTAGCTTCGGGTCCTTGTAGAAGACGGGCAGCGTCTTGAGCAGCTCATCCTGGCCCGGGGGCGGCAGGGAGCGGAAGTGCGCGTCGTCCATCATGAAGCCCATGGACTCCACGAAGGCGAGCGCCGCGGCCTCGTCCTGCTGGTAGTCATCCTGGCTCGCGGCGCGCCGGCCGGGGACGTACACGGCGCAGTCCTGGGCCTCGGAGAGGTACAGGTAGATGAAAACGGCGAAGCCATTGGCGCCGCGCAGACCCAACACGAAGGCCTGTGCTGGCCCCGCCGGCTTGCCGGGGATGGCCAGGTGCGGCGAGTTGATGGACTGGTACAGCGCGAGGACCTGCTCGCGGCTGGCGGGAAGGCCTCGGAACCGCTCGTCGATGGAGAACACGTTCGGCGCAACCCCCGCGCTACCGCGTGATGAGGGTGAACTCCTCGGACAGATCTTCCGTCTCCGCCGCGGTGCGCTGGTAGCGGATGAGCGGGTTGTCGATCATCACGTTGCCGCCGCCCTCGTTGCCCTCGCCGATGATGACCTTGAACACGTGCTGGGGAGATTCGCTCCGCCGCGAGCCGGCCGCCACTTTACGGGCGATCATCAGCAGGGTGTTCTTCCCCGGCTGGAGCTCGCGGGTGATCTCCGCGATGACCTGGTCCTCGGCGCTGCGCAGCTTCCGCACCCAGCGGGAGTTGACGTAGAGGTCGACGTCGTACTCCGCCATACCCACCACGGGCTGCTCCGTCACGAGCCAGTAACGCCGGGTGATGCGCGCCGGGGCGGTGTCCACCGGGGCGGGCGCCGGAGCTGGGGCCGCGACGGCTGGAGCAGGCGCCGGGGCCGCGGTGGCCGGAGCGGGAGGCGGGGTCGCGGGAGCCACCGGAGCGGGAGCCGGGGCCGGAGCCGCGGCGACGGGAGCTGGGGCCGCAGGGGCGTTCACCAGCTTCACGGCGTAGGCGGGAGCGTCGATGTGGACGTTGCCCTTGTCGTCGATGCGGACCGAGGCGACCTTCTCGAACTTCTGGTTCGTCACGCCGTCGATACGGACGCCGTTGAGGAACACCGAGCCAGCGAGAGCCGAGACGGGCAACAGCAGGGCCGAGAGGACGAGGGCGGGGATGGAGCGGCGCGGCATGATGAAGACTCCTCCGGGGTAAAAGCGATAGCGCACCCGCCCGGGGTGGACAAGCGCGTGTCACCGGAGACCGGGGCAGCCGCCCGGAAATTCAGACGGCTGCCTGCTCAGGGAGCCTTCTCTTCGGGGCTCTTCTCCAGGGACTCCCGCTGGGCGAGCGCCCAGTCACCGCCGAGCCCCTCCCCTTCCCGGAACCGCTTGAAATCACGGCGGACGAGCCGGGGATAGCGGCGGAAGATGTCCAGCTCCCCCGCCTTCTTGGCCTGCCAGATGCGGGTGGGGCCGGCGTTGTAGGCCATGAGGGCCAGGTCCAGGTCGCCGAAACGGTCGTTCAGCTCGCGCAGGTAGCGGATACCCAGGCGCACACCCAGGGCCGGATCCGAGGCCACCTCCTCGCGAGACAGGCGCAGGCCCTGCTTCTCCGCGAGGAAGTGCAGCGTGCTGGGCTTGATCTGCATCAGCCCCCGCGCGCCCTTCTCGGAGACGGCCTCCTCGGTGAAGTCCGACTCCACGTCGATGATGGCGAGGATCAGCAGCGGGTCATACGCCGACCGGCCGGACTCCTCGGCGATGGCATGGACGATCTGCCGGCGCAGGGTGAGACCGAGGTCCGGGGCCCGCTTGGCGAGCACCGCGTCGATGAGCGCCGCGTCGGGGGGCGTCACCTCGAAGCGCGAGGGCTCGGCCACCAGCGGCACCTCGGGAGGGGTGAACAGGGGCACGGCCCGGGCGGAGAGCACCAGGGCCACTCCGGCCACCAGGGGCAGCTTTCCACACCCCGAGCCGAGTGCATGAAGCCAGCGGAACAGCCCCTCCCCACGCCGCCCACCTGGAGCGGAGGGAGTCCCCATCACTTGCGCTGCCCCAGAGCGTCGATGCGCTCGGCCAATCGGATCAGCCGTGCCTCGATGTCCTGGATTTCCTCCCTGCGGGGAACCTTGATGGTGAGCAGGGCGCGCTTCACACCCTCCTCCACGTTGTGCTCCAGGTCCTTGCGGTGACCCGCCAACCGCTCCGTCAGCAGCCGGCCCTGGCGGATCATCTCCTCCTGGCTCCAACCCGCCAGATCGGCCACGCGCTGCACGGTGCGGGCGGCCTCGTCCTCAGCGGTGGACACGGCCAGCAAGGCCTGGCTCCACACCCGCTCGAACGTCTCCGCCAGCGGGCGCTTCTGCGGGGTCTCCACCTTGTCCATGCAACGCTCTCCAGCACGGCTTCCCGGGCTCGAGTCCCGGAAAGCGGGGTAAGGACAACCGAGGAAAGCACACGCCCCGATTGAAGAAAACGCCACCCATGCTCGCCCGCCTGCTCCAGGCGTCCACTGCTGGATGCTCGCCCGGGGGGCCCGGGTCGACCTCCGTGGTTCCCTCCGGCTTAGTGCACCGGCGCGTCAACCGTCAAGCCGTGAAACCGTAAAGAGCCGAAAAGAAAACCGCCACCCCGGAGCAACCGGAGTGGCGGCGGAAACATCAAGACAGCGGGTGCGGACTAGGCGGCACCGCTGGTCTGGGAGCCCTCGGGCCGGCCGCCGGTGGGGGGCAGGCTGGGAGCCACGTCGTCCTCGTGAGCGATGGCCAGGGCGGCCTCCATCTCGGAGATCTCGTCGGCGGGGCTCTCCACCTCGATGTCGAGGTACTTGTAGTTGGGGAGACCCGTACCGGCGGGGATGAGCCGGCCCATGATGACGTTCTCCTTGAGGCCGCGCAGGTAGTCCACCTTGCCGTTGATGGCGGCCTCGGTGAGCACCTTGGTCGTCTCCTGGAAGGAGGACGCCGAGATGAACGACTCGGTGGAGAGCGAGGCCTTGGTGATGCCGAGCAGCAGCGGCTCGCCGACGGCGGGACGCATGTCCTTGGCCATGACCTTCTCGTTCTCCTCCTCGAACACGTACTTCTCGACCTGCTCGTCGACGAGGAAGCTGGTGTCGCCCACGTCGGTGACGCGCACGCGGCGGAGCATCTGCCGGACGATCACCTCGATGTGCTTGTCGTTGATCTTCACGCCCTGGAGCCGGTAGACCTCCTGCACCTCATCCACGAGGTAGCCCGCGAGCGCCTTCTCGCCGAGCACCTTGAGGATGTCGTGCGGGTTGGCCGAGCCCTCCATCAGCGCCTCGCCGGCCTTCACGCGGTCACCGGCGTGCACGTTGATGTTCTTGCCCTTGGAGATCAGGTACTCCTTGGCCAGGTCGGTGCGCAGCTCGCCGCCCACCTCGGGGGTGAGGATGAGCTTGCGCTTGCCCTTGGTGTCCTTGCCGAAGGAGACCACGCCGTCGATCTCCGCGATGGCGGCGGCGTCCTTGGGCTTACGGGCCTCGAAGAGCTCGGCCACGCGGGGCAGACCGCCCGTGATGTCCTTGGTCTTCGTGGTCTCGCGAGGCACCTTGGCGATGACCTCACCGGCGTGGATCTCATCGCCGTCGTTGACGGTGATGATGGAGCCCTGGGGCAGGAAGTAGCTGGCCGGGGCCTTGGAGGAGATGAGGTTCTTGGTGTTGCCCTCCTCGTCGCGCAGGGTGATGCGCGGACGGGCCTCCGGGTCCTTGGACTCGACGACCGTCTTACGGCTGAGGCCGGTCACCTCGTCCAGCGACTCGTTCATCGTGACGCCTTCGATGATGTCCTCGAAGCGCACGATGCCGCCCACCTCGGTGAGGAGGGGAATCGCGAACGGATCCCACTCGGCCAGCAGGGTGCCGGCCTCGAGCTTCTGGCCCTCCTTCACGAGGATGCGGGCGCCGTAGATGACCTGGTAGCGCTCGCGCTCGCGGCCGGTGTCGTCGACGATGACGAGCTCGCCGTTGCGGTTCATGGCGACCAGGCTGCCGTCCTTCCTCTGGACGGTGGCGAGGCCGGAGAACTTCACCGTACCGGCGTTGCGGTTCTCGAGGCTGGACTGCTCGGCGCGCCGCGTGGCCGCACCACCGATGTGGAAGGTGCGCATCGTGAGCTGGGTACCCGGCTCGCCGATGGACTGCGCCGCGATGACGCCGACGGCCTCGCCCACGGACACCTTGCGGCCACGGGCCAGATCACGGCCGTAGCACTCCACGCAGATGCCGCGCTTGGCCTGGCAGGTGAGCACCGAGCGGATCTTCACCTTGTCGAGACCGCTGTTCTCGATCTTCTTGACGCGGTCCTCGTCGATCTCCTCGTTGGCGCGCACGAGCACGTCGTTGGTGACCGGGTCGAGGATGTCATCGAGGGCCACGCGGCCCAGGATGCGCTCGCCGAGCGGCTCGATGATCTCACCGCCCTCGACGAGGGCGCCGATGAACAGGCCGTCCATGGTGCCGCAGTCGTACTCGTTGATGATGGCGTCCTGGGCCACGTCGACGAGACGGCGGGTGAGGTAACCGGAGTTGGCCGTCTTGAGGGCCGTGTCCGCGAGACCCTTGCGGGCGCCGTGGGTGGAGATGAAGTACTGGAGCACCGAGAGGCCTTCACGGAAGTTGGCCGTGATGGGGGTCTCGATGATTTCACCGGACGGCTTGGCCATCAGGCCGCGCATACCGGCCAGCTGGCGGATCTGCTGGGCCGAGCCGCGGGCACCGGAGTCGGCCATGATGTAGATGGGGTTGAACGACGGCTGCTTGCGCACCTCGCGCTTGCCGTCCTTCTCGCCCACGGCCTCGTCCTGGGAGATCTGCTGCATCATCTCGGCGGCCACCTTCTCGGTGATCTCCGCCCAGATATCGATGACCTTGTTGTAGCGCTCGCCGTCGGTGATGAGACCCTCGAGGTACTGGTTCTCGATCTCGGCCACTTCCTTGCGCGCGAAGTCCAGGAACTCCTGCTTCTTGGCAGGAATGATCATGTCCTTGAGCGCGATGGAGATACCAGCGCGGGTGGCGTTGGTGTAGCCGAGCGACCGGATGCGGTCGGCCAGCAGCACCGTCTCCTTCTCACCGGTGAGGCGGTAGCAGAGGTCGATGAGGCCGCCGAGCGACTTCTTGTCGAGCACCTTGTTGATGGCGTCGAAGCCCACCGTGCGCGGCACGATGTCCCAGAGGAGGACGCGGCCGACGGTGGTCTCCTTGCGCTTGCCGAGGATGCGGCAGACCACCTTCGCCTGCAGGTGCACCTCGCCGTGGTCGTACGCGGCGCGGACCTCGTCGGGCGAGGCGAACACACGGCCCTCGCCGTGAGCGAACTCGCGGGCGCGGGTCATGTAGTAGATGCCGAGCACCATGTCCTGCGTGGGGACGATGATGGGCTTGCCGTTGGCGGGGCTGAGGATGTTGTTGGTGGACATCATCAGCACGCGGGCCTCCATCTGAGCCTCGATGGAGAGCGGCACGTGGACGGCCATCTGGTCACCGTCGAAGTCCGCGTTGAAGGCGGCGCACACCAGCGGGTGCAGCTGGATGGCCTTGCCTTCGATCAGCACGGGCTCGAAGGCCTGCATGCCGAGGCGGTGCAGCGTGGGCGCGCGGTTGAGGAGGACCGGGTGCTCGCGGATGACGTCCTCGAGGATGTCCCAGACCTCGGGACGCTCCTTCTCCACCATCTTCTTGGCGCTCTTGATGGTGGTGACGTAGCCCTTCTCTTCGAGCTTGTTGTAGATGAACGGCTTGAAGAGCTCGAGCGCCATGATCTTCGGCAGGCCGCACTGGTGCAGGCGCAGCTCGGGACCGACGACGATCACGGAACGGCCGGAGTAGTCCACGCGCTTGCCGAGCAGGTTCTGACGGAACCGGCCCTGCTTGCCCTTGAGCATGTCGGACAGCGACTTCAGCGGCCGCTTGTTGGGGCCGGTGATCGTCTTGCCGCGGCGGCCGTTGTCGAACAGCGCGTCCACGGCCTCCTGGAGCATCCGCTTCTCGTTGCGGATGATGATGTCCGGGGCGTTGAGCTCCTGGAGCCGCTTGAGGCGGTTGTTGCGGTTGATGACGCGGCGGTACAGGTCGTTGAGGTCCGACGTGGCGAAGCGGCCACCGTCCAGGGGGACGAGCGGACGCAGGTCGGGCGGGATGACGGGGATGACGTCGAGCATCATCCACTCCGGCTTGTTGCCGGACATCCGGAAGGCCTCGGCGACCTTGAGGCGCTTGGCGTACTTCTTCTTCTTGGCCTCCGAGTTGGTCTCGCGCATGTCGCGGCGGAGATCCTCGGACAGCCGGTTCACGTCGATCGACTTGAGCAGCTCGCGGACGGCCTCGCCGCCCATGCCAGCGGAGAAGGAGTCCTCACCGTGCTCCTCGTAGAGCCGGTGGAGCTTCTCCTCGCTGACGAGCTCGCCCCTCTGCAGCGGCGTCGCCTTGGGGTCGATGATGATGTAGCTCTCGCAGTAGAGGACCTTCTCGAGCTCCTTGAGCGTGATGTCGAGCAGGTTGCCGATACGCGAGGGCAGCGACTTGAGGAACCAGATGTGCGCCACGGGCGTGGCGAGCGTGATGTGGCCCAGGCGCTCACGGCGCACCTTGGACTGGATGACCTCCACGCCGCACTTCTCGCACACGACGCCGCGGTGCTTCATGCGCTTGTACTTGCCGCAGTTGCACTCGTAGTCCTTCACGGGGCCGAAGATGCGGGCGCAGAACAGGCCGTCCCGCTCCGGCTTGAAGGTGCGGTAGTTGATCGTCTCCGGCTTCTTGACCTCGCCGTGCGACCACTGCCGGATCTTGTCCGGCGACGCCAGCGCGATGCGGATGGCGTTGAACGAGAGCGGATCCTTCGGCTTCTCGAAGAAGTTGAAAATGTCCTTCACGGTGCCTCCGAATTTCTTCTGAGCGCGTGAGCGCGAATTCGTTTCGCCTGGGCCGCCAGCGCCCGCCCGCTAAGGGAGCGGGCGCCGGGGGTCAGGCACGCTGGACTAGGCCTCGGTACCGGTCTTCACGCGGTCCTCGCCGTCGCCACCACCACCGAAGTCTCCGGAGAAGGAGCGCTGGCGCTCGGGGGGAGCGCTCTCCAGGAGCTCGACGTCGAGCGCGAGCGACTGGAGCTCCTTGAGGAGCACGTTGAACGACTCGGGCAGGCCAGACTCGAGGACGTTGTCGCCCTTGACGATCGCCTCGTACATGCGCGTGCGGCCCACCACGTCGTCGGACTTGACGGTGAGGAACTCCTGGAGCGTGTACGCCGCGCCGTAGGCCTCCATCGCCCACACTTCCATCTCTCCCAGACGCTGGCCGCCGAACTGGGCCTTGCCGCCCAGGGGCTGCTGCGTGACGAGCGAGTAGGGCCCGATGGAGCGGGCGTGGATCTTCTCGTCCACCAGGTGGTGCAGCTTGAGGATGTACATGACGCCGACGGTGACGTTCTGGTCGAACGGCTCACCGGTGCGGCCGTCGAAGAGCACCATCTGGCCGGTACGCGGCAGGCGGGCCTCGTCGAAGAGCGAGTGGATCTCCGTCTCGCGCGCGCCGTCGAACACCGGCGTGGCGACATGGATGCCCCTCTTCAGGCGGTAGCACAGGCTCTTGACCTCGTCGTCGGACAGCCCGTCCACGAAGTCGCCGAAGGCCTTGTCGTCGTAGACGGTCTTCAGCTGCTTCTTGAGGTTCTCGCCGCTGTAGTTCTCCTCGATGTAGCGCTGGAGCTGCTCGCCCACGCCCTTGGCGGCCCAGCCCAGGTGCGTCTCGAGGATCTGCCCGATGTTCATGCGCGAAGGCACGCCCAGCGGGTTGAGCACGATGTCCACCGGACGCCCGTCCTCGAGGTACGGCAGATCCTCCTCGGGGAGGATGCGGGAGACGACGCCCTTGTTACCGTGGCGGCCGGCCATCTTGTCGCCCACGGCCAGCTTGCGCTTGATGGCGACGTACACCTTGACCATCTTGATGACGCCCGGCGGGAGCTCATCGCCCTTCTTGATGCGGGCGATCTTCTCGCCGAAGGCCAGCTTCACGGCCTCGGTGGTCTCCTCCAGGTTGCGGAGGATGTCGCGCAGCTTGCCGTCGAGCGGATCGCCGACGGAGATCTCCGTCCAGTACTTGTACGGGACGGTGGCGAGCAGCTCGTCGGAGACGATGTCCCCCTTCTTCAGGAGGATCTTGCCCTTGTCGTCCACGAGCTTGCCCTGGATCTCCTTGCCGCGGAGCATGGCACGCAGGCGGCCGTAGGCGCTGTCGCGCAGGACCTTGATCTCGTCGTTCTGGTCCTTGAGGAGCTTGGCTTCCTCCATGGACTCGATCTGCTTGGCGCGCTCGTCCTTCTCGACGCCCTTGCGGCTGAACACCTTGGCGTTGATGACGGTGCCCACCACGCCGGGGGGAACGCGCAGCGAGCTGTCGCGCACGTCGCCGGCCTTCTCACCGAAGATGGCGCGCAGCAGCTTCTCCTCGGGGGAGAGCTGGGTCTCGCCCTTCGGGGTGATCTTGCCCACGAGCACGTCGCCGGGCTTCACCTCGGCGCCGATGCGGATGATGCCGCTCTCGTCGAGATCCTTGAGAGCCTCCTCACCCACGTTCGGGATGTCGCGGGTGATCTCCTCCTTGCCGAGCTTGGTATCGCGCGCGATGCACTCGAACTCCTCGATGTGGATGGACGTGAAGACGTCCTCCTTGAGGATGCGCTCGGAGATGAGGATGGAGTCCTCGAAGTTGTAGCCCTGCCACGGCATGAACGCGACGACGACGTTCTGGCCCAGCGCGAGCTCGCCGGTCTCGGTGGCGGGACCGTCGGCGATCACGTCACCCTTCCGCACCCGGTCGCCCTTGCGGACGATGGGCTTCTGGTTGAGGCACGTGTTCTGGTTGGAGCGCTGGTACTTCAGGAGGTTGTAGATGTCGACCTCGCTGGAGATGTCGAACGCGCCCGCGGCGGAATCCGCCTTCACCACGATGCGGCTGGCGTCCACGCTCTCCACGATGCCATCGCGCCGGGCCACGCAGGTGACGCCGGAGTCGCGGGCCACAATGGCCTCGATGCCGGTGCCCACGAGCGGAGCGGCGGTGCGCAGCAGCGGAACGGCCTGGCGCTGCATGTTCGAGCCCATGAGGGCGCGGTTGGCGTCGTCGTTCTCGAGGAACGGGATGAGGGAGGCGGCCACCGACACCAGCTGGTTCGGGGACACGTCCATCAGGTCCACTTCCTCGGCCTTGGCCTGGACGAACTCGCCGCCGCGGCGGGAGGACACGAGGGGGTTGAGGAACTTGCCCTTCTTGTCCGTCTCGGCGTTGGCCTGGGCGATCGTGTGCTTCTCCTCCTCGAGCGCCGAGTAGAAGGCCACGTCACCGGTGACCGAGCCGGCCTCCACCTTCTTGTACGGCGTCTCGACGAAGCCGAACTCGTTGACGCGAGCGAAGGTGGACAGCGACGCGATGAGGCCGATGTTCGGACCTTCCGGGGTCTCGATGGGGCAGATGCGGCCGTAGTGCGTCGGGTGCACGTCGCGCACCTCGAAGCCCGCGCGCTCGCGGGTGAGGCCGCCGGGCCCGAGGGCGGACAGACGGCGCTTGTGCGTGACCTCGGACAGGGGGTTCGTCTGGTCCATGAACTGCGACAGCTGGCTGGACCCGAAGAACTCCTTGATGACCGCCGTCACCGGCTTGGCGTTGATCAGGTCGTGCGGCATGAGCGTCTCGATCTCCTGGAGGCTCATGCGCTCCTTGATCGCCCGCTCCATGCGCACCAGACCGATGCGGTACTGGTTCTCCAGCAGCTCGCCCACCGCGCGCACACGGCGGTTGCCGAGGTGATCGATGTCGTCGATCACACCCTTGCCGTTCTTGAGGTCCACCAGGTAGCGGATGACCTCGAGGATGTCGCGCTTGGTGAGGATCTGCCCGTCGAGCGGCTCCTCGAGGCCGAACTTGAAGTTCAGCTTGAGGCGGCCGACCTTGGACAGGTCGTAGCGCTCGGGGTTGAAGAAGAGGTTGCTGAACAGGTTGGTGGCCGTCTCCGGCGTCGGGGGATCACCCGGGCGCAGGCGGCGGTAGATCTCCATGATCGCCTGCTCGGGCGACTCGATCTTGTCCAGCATCAACGTCTCACGCAGGTAGGGACCCACGTTGAGGTTGTCGATGAAGAGGACCTTGAACTCCTTGATGTCGCGCTTGAGGAGCTCGTCGATCTTCTCCTGCGAGACCTCCTCGTTGCACTCGAGGATGACCTCACCGGTGTTCTCGTCCACCACGTCGTAGGCGGACACCTTGGTGAAGAGCTCGTCCGCGTCGATGGGGAGCGTCTTCATCTTGGCCGCCTCGAGCTTCTTGATGGCGGCGCGGGTGAACTTGCGGTTCTTCTTGACGATGATGTCGCCCGTCTTGGTCTTGATGTCGCGGGTAGCGCGCTGACCGGGCAACAGCTCCAGCTCCACGGACTTCTCGAAGTCGGTGTTGCTCTGGAGGTAGATGGTCTCCGTGGCGTAGTAGTAGTTGAGGATCTCCTCGGTGGAGCCACGGAACTCCAACGGGTTCTTCTTGGCGGTGTCCGCCACCGCGCCCAGGGCGCGGATGAGCACCGTGGCCGGCAGCTTGCGGCGCCGGTCGATGCGGACGTACAGGATGTCCTTGTGGTCGAACTCGAAGTCGATCCACGAGCCGCGGTACGGGATGATGCGGGCGTTGTAGAGCAGCTTGCCAGACGAGTGGCTCTTGCCCTTGTCGTGGTCGAAGAAGGCACCCGGGCTGCGGTGCAGCTGGCTGACCACCACGCGCTCGGTCCCGTTGATGATGAAGGTGCCGTTCTGGGTCATCAGCGGGATTTCGCCGAAGTAGACCTCCTGCTCCTTCACATCGCGGATGGACTGGGCGCCCGTCTCCTCGTCCTTGTCCCAGACGACCAGGCGCACGACGACCTTGATTGGCGCCGAGTAGGTCATGCCACGCTGGTGGCACTCATCCACGTCGTACTTGGGCTTCTCGAGGTGGTAGCTGACGAACTCGAGCGAGGACGTCTCGTTGAAATCCCGGATGGGGAAGACCGACTTGAAAACTCCCTGAAGCCCGATGTCCTCACGCTTCTCCGGCGGGATATCAGCCTGGAGGAACTTCTCGTAGGACTGCTTCTGGATGTTGATGAGGTTGGGAATGTCGATGGTCTTCGCGATCTTCGCGAAGGTCTTCCGCACTCGGAAGTTGTTCTGGATCTGCGTCGGCATTCGAACTCCGGGGCGAGCAAGCTCAGGCGGGGCGAGCTTGGGTAACGCGCAGCGGCAGCGGAAAATTTAGAGATACGGAAAGGGCAAAGCCGGCGCACCCTTTCCGGGCACGCCGGCCTGCTCATCCGGTCAGGAGGCGGCGGGAATTTTCCGAAACCCGTCGCCAACCTGAGTCACAACAAACTACTTGATGTCGACCTTGGCGCCAGCCGCGGTGAGCTGGTCCTTGATCTTCTTGGCGTCGTCCTTGTTGACGCCCTCCTTGACGGTCTTGGGAGCGCCCTCGACCAGGTCCTTGGCCTCCTTCAGGCCCAGGCCGGTGATCGCGCGGATCTCCTTGATGACGTTGATCTTGTTCGCGCCGGCGTCGGCGAGGATGACGTTGAACTCCGTCTTCTCCTCGACCGGGGCGGCGGCGGCGGCGCCAGCGGGGCCAGCGGCCACGGCAACGGCGGCGGCGGAGACGCCCCACTTGTTCTCGAGCTGCTTCACGAGCTCGGCGGCCTCCATCACCGTGAGGGTGGAGAGCTGGTCAACAATCGAATTCAGGTCAGCGGCCATTGTCAATGTCCTTCTTGTTCTAACGGCCTTCCTCCCCATGGGGAGGAAAAGGCCAGAGGTTTGCGGTGGGTCTGCTTCTGGGGGCTATTACTGGGGCTGCTTGTCCACGTTCGCCTGGAGCACGCGGGCCAGCTGGGAGCCGGGGGCCGCGATGGTGCGAACGAGCTTGCCGGCAGGCTGGTTGAGCATGCCGAGCAGCTGGGCGCGGAGCTCGGGCAGACCGGGCATCTTCGCCAGGGACTTCACGCCCTCGACGTCGACACGGCGGCCCTGCACGGACGCGCTGCGGACCTTGATGGTCTCGAGATCCTTGATGAAGTCCACGAGGATCTTCGCCGGGGCCACGACGTCGTCGTAGCTGATGGCGATGGCCACGGGCCCCACGAAGTCCTCGGCGATGACCTCCACCGGGGTACCCTTCGCAGCGCGCTTGGCCAGCGTGTTCTTCAGGACCTTGTAGTCCACCTTGCCGTCGCGGAACTTCTTGCGCAGCTTGGTCACGGTCTCCACGTTCAGCTTGGAGAACTCGGCGACAATCGCGGTCTGAGCCCTCGAAAACTTCTCGTTGAGCTCCTTGATCAGTTCTTCCTTCTCGCTCTTGATCACTTGGTTTCACCTCCTCACGACACCCACCCGAAGGCGGGCTGGATTACCTGGGCCACGCAAGTGGCAGAGCGAGAGGAGCCCCGTAAGGCACCACACCGCACCTCCAGTCTCGGCAGGGCGACTCTTCGAGTCGTTTGAACCCTGGGTGTTCTTCGTGGCTCCGACCGGTTGTCCGGTTGCCAACGGAGGGCACGAGGCCCACCCCGGGTCCCTGCTGTCTGGGACCAGGGATGTTGAAGCGTCCCGTCTCATCGACGTGGCGCCTCAATTGCAAAAGCCGGGGCGCTATACCCGCGGCTTCGCGAAACGTCCAGCAAATTATGACTGTGGGCGTCAATCAGACGACGAAGGGGGCCTCGGATGAAGAGGCCCCCCTCTGTCTGAACCGACGAACCCCCTGCCCTACTCCTGACTACCGGTGGCGGGCGAGGATCTCGTTGGTGTCGATCTTGATACCCGGGCTCATGGTGGCCGAGATGGCCACGCCCTTGAGGTAGACGCCCTTGGCGGTGGCCGGCTTGAGCTTCATCACCAGGTCCACCAGGGTGTTGAAGTTCTCGGTGAGCTTCTCCGGGGTGAAGGAGGCCTTGCCGACCTTGACGTGGACGATGCCGGCCTTCTCGGCGCGGAACTCCACCTTACCGCCCTTGGCGTCGCGGACGGCCTTGGCCACGTCCATGGTCACCGTGCCCACCTTCGGGTTGGGCATGAGGCCACGGGGACCGAGCACCTTACCGAGGCGGCCGACCACACCCATCATGTCCGGGGTGGCGATGACGGTGTCGAAGTCGAGGAAGCCGCCCTCGATGCGCTTGGCCAGCTCGTCGCCGCCGACCACGTCAGCGCCAGCACCCTCGGCCTCGGTGGCACGCTCGCCCTTGGCGAACACGGCCACGCGCACCGTGGCACCCGTACCGTGCGGGAGGACCACGGCGCCACGGACCATCTGGTCCGCGTGCTTCGGGTCCACGCCGAGGTTGAGCGCCACCTCGACGGTCTGATCGAACTTGGTGCCGCGAAGGGCCGTGGTCTCCTTCAGGAGAGCGAAACCCTCGGCGATGGTGTAGCGCTTGTTGCGGTCCACCTTGGCGGCGGACGCGCGGAACTTCTTACCGGTCTGAGGCATGGGAAATATCCTGTTTCAGAAGGAGTGGAGGGAGAGGGTCAGACGACGTCGATGCCCATGGAGCGCGCGGTGCCAGCGATGGTGCGCTTGGCGGCTTCCAGAGAACCAGCGGTCGTGTCCTCGATCTTCTTCTTGGCGATCTCCTCGAGCTGCTTCTGGGTGATCTGCCCCACCTTCTCCTTGCCCGGCTTCTTCGCGCCCGAGCCCTTCTTCTTCTCGGTGTGCAGGCCCGCCGCCTTCTTGATGAGGACGGCCGCGGGAGGCGTCTTCAGGATGAAGGTGAAGGAACGGTCCTGATACACGGTGATGATGACCGGGATGATCAGGCCTTCCTTGGCCTCCGCCTGGGTCTTGGCGTTGAACTGCTTGCAGAACTCCATGATGTTCACGCCCTGCTGACCGAGCGCGGGGCCGATCGGCGGAGCGGGGTTCGCCTTACCGGCGGGAATCTGCAGCTTGACCTGCCCTGTGACCTTCTTCATTTGCTGAAAACTGCCTTTCGAGACGGTGGTTCCTGCGGGCCGCTTGACGGGCGGCCCTCCCACCCTGGGTATCCCCGAGCGCTCTCACGCCGGGGAAGTCTGCTAGCCGGTGGTCTTCTCCACCTGCATGAAATCCAGCTCCACTGGAGTGGCGCGGCCGAAGATGCTCACGAGCACCTTCACGCGGCCCTTCTCGGCGTTGACCTCCTCCACCGTGCCATTGAAGTTGGCGAAGGGGCCGTCGATGACGCGGACGGTGTCGCCGTCGGAGAACTGCACCTTCGGCTTGGGCTTGAGCGTGCCCTCGGAGATTTGAGAGGTGAGCCGGGCCACTTCCTTGTCGGAGATGGGCGTGGGCTGCTCGTTCTGCGCCGCACCGGGGAAACCGGTGATCTTCGGCGTGTTCTTCACGAGGTGCCAGGAGCGATCATTGAGCTCCATCTGCACGAAGATGTAGCCCGGGAAGAACTTGCGCCGGGACGTCTTCTTCTCGCCCTTCACCATCTCGACGACCTGCTCCATCGGAATCAGGATTTCGCCGAACAGGTCCTGCAACCCCTCGAGACGAATGCGCTCTTCCAGGCTCTTCTTCGCCTGGTTCTCGAAGTTCGAGTAGGTGTGGACCACGTACCATTTCATCGCCATTACAACTTCCCCCAGATGGCGGGTATCCACTCAACCATAAGGTTGTAGGCGAGGGTGTCGATGCAGAAGAGCAGCACGGCCGCCACGACAGAGGCGACGATGACCGCCACGGTCGACGCCTTGGTCTCCGCCCAGGAAGGCCAGGTGACCTTCATCAGCTCGGAGGCGACTTCGATGGAGAGGGAGTGCGTCTTGGGGTGCACGTAAGCGCCCACCACGAGCCCCGCGGCGAGCAGGTAGCCCACCAGGGTGGAGACCCGCCAGTCGAGACCGTCGAGGATGACGGGATCGTTCCAGCTGGCCCGGGCCCAGATGAGACCACAGACGTGCTCCAGGAAGAGCGCGAAGATGAGACCCGCGATGAGGAAGAAGATGACCACGAGCCGCTTCGGGTCCATCCCTGAACGGTTCGCCTGCTGGCTGGCCTCGGATGCCGCTGCCATGATTCCTCGCTGACTGAAAACTGCCTGATCCCGGAAACACAGGGACCCCCGGTACCTGGGTACCGAGGGTCCCTGCAACTAACAACTGGCAGGCCAGGAGGGATTCGAACCCCCAACACGCGGATTTGGAGACCGCTGCTCTACCGTTGGAGCTACTGGCCTAAACACCCGACCACAACAACCGAACTAGACCTTACCTTCCTTATGGACGGTATGCTTCCGGTCGCGGGGGCAGTACTTGCTCAGCTCGAGCTTGTCCTGGCTCTTCCGCTTGTTCTTGGTGGTGTAGTAGTTCCGCTCCTTGCACACCGTGCACTCGAGCGAGATGATGCTGCGGTTACCCTTGGGCATGGCTTGAACTCGATAAGCACGAGGGGAAAGCCGTTTATCACAGCTCCCCCCTCGGGGTTAACCACCTGTTGGGACGGGCCGGAAGCCCGCCAGCCAACTAGGCGATGATCTCGGCGACGACGCCGGCGCCCACGGTGCGGCCACCCTCGCGAACGGCGAAGCGCAGCTCCTTCTCCATGGCCACAGGGGTGATCAGCTCCACCTCGATGGCGATGTTGTCACCGGGCATCACCATCTCGACGTTGTCCGGCAGCTTCACCGTGCCGGTCACGTCCGTGGTGCGGAAGTAGAACTGCGGGCGGTATCCCTTGAAGAACGGGGTGTGACGGCCACCCTCTTCCTTCGACAGGACGTAGATCTGGGCCTTGAACTTGGTGTGCGGGGTGATGGAGCCCGGCTTGGCCAGCACCTGGCCACGCTCGAGGTCCTCACGCTTGAGACCACGCAGCAGCGCGCCGATGTTGTCGCCCGCGCGGCCCTCGTCCAGCAGCTTGCGGAACATCTCCACGCCCGTGACGACCGTCTTCTGCGTGGGGCGGATTCCCACGATCTCGATTTCCTCGCCCACCTTGATGATGCCGCGCTCCACGCGGCCGGTGGCCACCGTACCGCGGCCGGCGATGGAGAACACGTCCTCCACCGGCATCAGGAAGGGCTTGTCCGTGGCGCGCTGCGGGGTGGGGATGTAGCTGTCCACCGCCTCCATCAGCTTGAGGATGGCCGGCTCGCCGATGTCCGAGGTGTCACCCTCCAGCGCCTTGAGGGCCGAGCCCTCCTC